>CAVQHH010000008.1:0-76015 GCA_963712225.1 uncultured Alphaproteobacteria bacterium | reverse complement strand
CTCCGTCATTGGCCGAAGCCACCGCCTGGTCATAGAGATCGATGATCCATTTGTCCTTTTTCGAATCAATCGCGGCTTCCCGCGCCAAGGTCAGCCACATGAGGCCGAGCGCGCGATGCGGCCGAACACCTTCGCGGCCCGTGAAGAGCGTTTGGCCGAGCAGAGCCTCCGCTTGGAGGTGCCCTTTATCCGCGGCGAGAAATAGCCAGCGGATTGCCTCCCGGCCATCCTTATCGACGCCCGCGCCGTCGAGATGCATCCGCGCCAAATTGTATTGGGCGTTCGCATCGCCGAACGTCGTCGCGGCGAATTGGAACATTTGGAGCGCGCGTTGGGGATCGGCGCGGACCTTGCTGTTGGCTATTCCGTTCAGATTGTAGTTCCCAAGCGAGACCAACGCGCTCGACACAACCGCGAGATCGCGCCGGTTGGGGTCGTCCTCATCGTAGTTTGCGACGATTTGAGAGAAATAGTCATACGCCTTGATATCGTCGCGCGGCACGCCGTCGCCATTGGCATAAATTTTGGCGAGTTTCCATTGCGCCAGCAATTCGCCTCCCGCCGCGGCATATTTCAAGGCCTCGATCGCGGAGCTGGCGTTGCCTGAACGAAACCCTTCGAGACCCGCCTGCAACGCCGCCCGAGGCGTCGCGAATGTCTGGAGCGGCGCCTTTTCGACTACTCGCGCCATCGGTACGCCTCGAACGCGCCGATGCGGGACCCGGCAAGCAGGCCGCCAGCCCGAAAAGCACAACCCCGGAAATGCGGCTAAACGTCAGCATAGGCATTTGTTTCACTCGACGCACCCGGATGCGTAACTGCTCCGGTAACGGCCGGACCGACCATCTGGGCGTATTTCCATAACGCGCCAGACCCGAAATTAGTTTGACGCGGTTGCCAATCTTTTTTTCTTTTTTCTAATTCCGCATCCCCCATTTGGAGGTTGATGGTTCCCTTGATCGCGTCGATCTCGATCATGTCGCCATCGCGCACCAGCGCGATCGGGCCGCCAACGGCCGCCTCCGGTCCGACATGGCCTACGCAAAATCCGCGCGTCGCCCCGGAAAAGCGCCCATCGGTGACAAGCGCGACCTTGGACCCCATGCCTTGGCCGTAAAGCGCCGCCGTGGTCGCCAGCATTTCGCGCATGCCGGGTCCCCCGCGCGGACCCTCGTAGCGGATCACGAAAACGCAACCTTCCGCGATAGCGGCGCTTCGTCACCGCTTCGAAACACGCTTCTTCGTTGTCGAAGCAAAGCGCCGGCCCCCTAAAGATAAGCGCCGTTTCCGGCATCCCGCGACCTTCACGATCGCGCCCTCGGGCGCGAGGCTCCCCTTAAGACAAACGACGCCGCCGGTCGTGCTGATTGGCTTGTCGGCCGGCCAGATAACGTCCTGGTCAGGGTTCCACACGACTTTCCTTAAGTTTTCGTTAACCGTCCGGCCAGTCACGGTCAGGCAATCGCCGTGCAGGAAGCCATGATCGAGCAGAGTCTTCATCAGCAAAGGAACGCCGCCGGCCTCGAACATGTCCTTGGCGACATATTTCCCGGCCGGCTTCAGATCGGCGATGTAGGGCGTCCGGCGGAAGATTTCGGCGACTTCGAAGAGATCAAACGCAATCCCGCATTCATTGGCGATTGCCGGGAGATGCAGCGCGGCATTGGTCGAGCCGCCGGAAGCGGCGACAACGGTCGCGGCGTTTTCGAGCGCCTTGCGGGTGACGATATCGCGCGGACGAAGGTTGCGCGCCAAAAGGTCCATCACCATCTCGCCCGCCGAGACGCAGAAGCGGTCGCGAATTTCATAGGGAGCCGGCGCCCCGGCCGAATAAGGCAGGGCTAGGCCGATCGCCTCCGAAACGGTGGCCATCGTATTGGCGGTGAACTGCGCGCCACAGGCGCCGGCCGAAGGACAGGCGACGGTCTCGAGCGTGTCCAAGTCCTCGGCCGACATGTCCCCGACCGAATATTTGCCGACCGCTTCGAAAAGATCTTGAACGGTGACCGGCCTCCCCTTGAAAGTTCCCGGCAAGATCGAACCCCCGTAGATGAAAATCGAGGGCACGTTGAGACGCAGCATAGCCATCATCATGCCGGGCAGCGACTTGTCGCAGCCGGCGACGCCGACGAGCGCATCGTAGCAATGGCCGCGCATGGTAAGCTCGACCGAGTCGGCGATCACCTCGCGCGAAACAAGCGAGGATTTCATCCCCTCATGGCCCATGGCGATCCCATCGGTCACCGTGATGGTGCAAAATTCGCGCGGCGTGCCGCCCGCCGAAACAACACCCTTCTTCACCGCTTGGGCCTGCCGCATCAGAGCGATGTTGCAAGGTGCGGCCTCGTTCCAGCAGGATGCCACGCCGACCAGAGGCTGATGAATTTGTTCGCGGGTGAGCCCCATCGCGTAAAGATAGGAACGGTGCGGCGCCCGCGACGCGCCTTCCGTCACGTGCCGGCTGGGAAGCTTGGTTTTATCGAAAACGCGATTTTCCATGGAACATGGTTCCGGATCTGTCGGCCAAACCGTCTCATTGTGAGGATGCAGGCGAAGTGAGGATGCAGGCGAAGTGCGAACAAGTCGAACAACTGGCCGCGCGGGGAAGCGGGCGAAAATTCCTGTCACGCCATGCCCGGGCAACCGACGCCGAGCAGATGAGGTTTTGCCTCAAAACTCACAATAGCAAGTTGCCAAAGACTAAAGAAGCGGTTTCTTCTCAATATGCCAATTCAAAGTTAACTTGTCAGGGCCTGTGACATCAAAACCACAATTTTTTCTCTTTGGCGAGCGATTTTCCGCAAACGCGCCTCATTTTTTCGTCCTGGCCCGGCGGCTTCGGGCGCTTTCCGGTTGTCCGCGAATCATCAATCGATAAAGAATTGCTCGGCGAGCAATCCCTCCGCGTCCCCGCGTCCGCCTTGACCTATAGCCAGGCCAGCCTCATGGCAAACTGCCTTGGCGCTTCAGAAACCTCGCGAAAGCGGCGAGCGCGACATCGGACACATGATGCTCGATGCCCTCGGCATCGAGTTCCGCGCATTGCTCCGGAACGCCGACGGCGCGCAGTACATCGACAACGAGCCGATGCCGGGAGCGGACACGATCGGCGAGGCCATGCCCCTCCGGCGTCAGGAACACGCCGCGATAGAGCTTCGAGGTGGCAAGCCCTTCCCGTTTCAGACGGGCGATCGTTTTGATCGCTGTCGCGTGGGTCACCCCGAGACGGTGGGCGATATCCGTCGGGCGCGCCTCGCCGCCGCTCGCCAGAAGGTCGTCGATCAATTCGACATAATCCTCGAGGACCGCCGCCGCCTGCGCCGAACGCGCCTTTTCGAAGCGCCGGGCTTGCACCGCCTCGACCGGCAGCTCGGCCGGCAGCGGCCCCAGGGTCACTTTCTTGACCATTAAACTTTAGTCCCTTGGCCACGCGATGTGCGCGTGCCATCGCTCCAAATTCGAACAAAGCAAATCCAAGTCAACATTTTTTGAGTTTGATTGTTTTGTAGCCCATGCTACATCTTATACCATGGGGAGCCGCAGGCGCCTGCCCTTCAGGCAAGCTTGGCTTGGACTTGGGAAGCCTTCGCGCAAGGCGCTCCTTTTAAATTTCTAAAAGGGTCGCCGTTGATGACCGTCGCACGAAAGGTAAGTCGAATGACGGATATCGTCGTACAGGGCCGCCGAGTGAATCGGGACGCAGGTCGCTATTCGCGAGGTGCTCGATGGCCGTCGACGCGGCTTGCGCGCCATCCTTCCGATGGCGGGGCCGGCGGTCATCGTTTCGATCGCCTATATGGATCCCGGCAATTTTGCAACGAATATCCAGGCCGGCGCGAAATATGGCTATGGGTTGCTCTGGGTCGTTCTGGTTGCAAACCTGATCGCGATGCTGTTTCAGAGTTTGTCGGCGAAGCTCGGCATCGCGACCGGCCGCAACCTCGCCGAAATGTGCCGTGAGCAATTGCCGCGGCCTCTCGTCTGGGTCATGTGGGTGGTCAGCGAGATCGCGGCGATGGCGACCGATCTCGCGGAGTTCCTCGGCGGCGCGATCGGACTCTCTCTCCTGTTCAACCTCCCGCTCTTCTGGGGCATGATCGTCACCGCGATCGTGACCTACGGAATTCTGATGTTCGAGAGGCGAGGCTTCAGACCGATCGAGCTGATCATCGGTGCGTTGGTAGCGATCGTCTGCCTCTGTTATCTGATCGAGTTATTCATCGCCCCGGTGGACTGGGCGGCTGCGGCATTCCACACCTTCGTTCCGCAGCTCGAAGATGCGGCGGCAGTCACGATCGCCGTGGGCATCATTGGCGCCACCGTCATGCCGCATGCCATCTACCTCCATTCCGGCCTCACTCACGTCCGGCTGAGAGCGCGCGACGACGCCGACCGGCGTAAGCTCCTCCGCTTTTCCAACCGCGAAGTCATTGTCGCACTCGCGATCGCCGGAGCAGTCAATATGGCGATGGTGATGATGGCGTCCGCCGCTTTTCACGCGGGTCACAGTGACGTCGCCGAGATAGAGACAGCCTACCACACATTGCTTCCCCTGCTCGGCGCGGGAGCGGCAACGGTCTTCTTGATTTCCCTCCTTGCTTCTGGCGTTTCCAGCTCCGCGGTCGGAACCATGGCCGGCCAAATGATCATGCAAGGCTTCGTTGGCTTCAAAATCCCGATCTGGGTGCGGCGGCTTGTCACCATGGTGCCGGCATTTATCGTCGTCGGCCTCGGGGTCAATGCGACCAACGCGCTCGTCATAAGTCAGGTCATTCTCAGTCTTGCCCTGCCGATACCCATGATCGCGCTTTTGCTATTCACCCAACGGCCCGACATCATGGGCCCTTTCGCGAATGGCCGGGTGACCCGTGTTGCCGCGATCGCCGGAACCGCGGTGGTACTCGTTCTCAACACCGTACTTCTGTTGCAGACGTTTGGTGTGCCCCTGCCGTTCTTGGAGGGGTAGGGCGGATCGTCCGCGTGCCGTCGCTTTGGCCCCGCGCTAACGCCGGATGCGCTTACCGATTCAAGCTCCGCCAAGTTTTGCCAGCGCGGCGGCGAGCTTTTCCATCCTGGACAGCGCGTCCTCTCGCCGTTCGCGGTTTTCCTCGACGACATCTTCCGGCGCGCGGGCCACGAAGTCGGCGTTGCGAAGTTTGGCTTCGATTTTGTCCGCGTCGCCTTTTAATTTGGCGATCTCCTTGGCGAGACGAGTCTTTTCCGCTTCGAAATCGATGATCCCTTGCAAGGGCAGCGCGGCAACGGTTGTCCGCACGACCATCTGCACGGATTTTTCCGGTGCCTCGGGCGCGAAAGAGATTTCCGATAGCCGGGCGAGACGCTTGATGCGTTTCGTCCCAATCTTCCGCATGGGCCTTGGCCTCCAGGGAGGCGTTCACGAGTATCAACGGGATTTGCGCCGCAGCGGGAACGTTCATCTCCGCGCGCACCGAACGGACTTCCGAAATAAGCTCGACGATAAAGCCGATCTCGGCCTCGGCCTGCCGGATTTTCGCAACCGTCCAGTTCCGGCCATTCCGCGAGCGGTCAGCAGGCTCGCGCGGGGCAATTCGTCAGTCGCCGTGATCGCCCAAAGCTCCTCGGTGATGAACGGCATGAAGGGATGCAGGAGCTTGACGATTTGTTCGCGCACGAAAGCCGTTGTCGCGCCGGGTCTCGTCCTTGCCCGGCCCATCGGCGCCTTGCAGGAGAGGCTTGGCGAGTTCGAGATACCAGTCGCAGAAAATGTTCCAGACGAAACGATAGGCGGCGTTGGCGGCGTCGTTGAAGCGATAGGTTTCGATCGCCCCCGTGACCGCCGCAATAGCCTTCGCGGTCTCGCCAACAATCCAGCCATTGAGCTTGAGACTACTTTGGCGCGGATTAAACGTGGCCTGAAACTGCGCAGCCATTCATTTCGGCGAAACGCGCCGCGTTCCAGAGCTTTGTGCCAAAATTTCGATATCCCTCGATCCGTTGCGTAGATAGCTTAATGTCACGTCCCTGCGCCACCATGGCGGCGAGCGTGAAGCGGAGCGCATCCGCGCCATAGGTTTCGATGAGGTGCAAGGGATCGACCACATTGCCCTTCGACTTCGACATCTTGGCGCCCTTCTCATCGCGGACGAGGGCGTGGATATAGACATCGCGGAAGGGAACCTCATGCATGAAATGCAGGCTCATCATCATCATCCGGGCAACCCAGAAGAAAATGATGTCGAAGCCGGTGACGAGCACGCTGGTCGGATAACGGTGTTTTAGCTCCGGCGTCTCGTCCGGCCAGCCAAGGGTCGAGAACGGCCACAGCGCGGAGGAAAACCAGGTGTCGAGGACGTCCGGGTCGCGCCAGATGGGGAGGCTGGCCCATAGAGGGTTAAATTCCTCGCCCTCATTCAATTGTTCCTGCTGATCATTAGCTAGTTGTGCCACAGCGTGTGCCCGACTCTGCTTATATGAATGGCCCCCGCAGCAGAGCCGTAACGCTGCCGTGCCTGTTTCTTAGCGTCCTCCTCGGATTCCGATACAAACAATTCACGTTCGGAAAAGTCGAGTGTCTTGCCGCCGCAGTCGGACCGCACAATCTTTAACCCGTACCATACGGGAATTTGGTGGCCCCACCAAAGTTGGCGGGAGATACACCAGGGCTGAATATTTTCGAGCCAGTCGAAATAGGTTTTTTCCCAATTCTTCGGAATGAAGCTCGTCTTGCCCGCGCGGACTGCCGCGAGCGCGGGCTGCGCCAAGGTCTTCGCGTCAACGTACCATTGCTCCGTCAGCCAAGGCTCGATGACCGCGCCCGAACGGTCGCCATGCGGCACCATGTGCGAGTGAGGCTCGACCTTTTCGAGAAGCCCGCGCTTATCCATCATCTCGACTACGCGCTCCGCGAGCAGTCAAAGCGGTCACGACCCATTCAACCGCGTAAACGTATCATGCAGCTCCATGCTCTCGAGCCAAACGCCGTCGCGGAACGATCCGGATTAATCACTCGAGATCGTCAGATTTGCCTCCTCGTCAAATATCATTGATCAGCGCCTGACCCCTTCATTTTCATGCCTCTGCCCGACCTCGAAATCGTTGAAATCATGCGCGGGGGTGATCTTCACCGCGCCGGTGCCTTTTTCGGGATCGGAATATTCGTCGGCGATGATCGGAATCAGCCGCCCGACCAGCGGCAGCCGCACGCGTTTCCCGTGCAGATGCAAATAACGCTCGTCTTTCGGATGGACCGCGACCGCCGTATCGCCGAGCATGGTTTCCGGCCGCGTCGTCGCGACCACGATGAACTCGCCCGTCTCCTTTCTCAGCGTCATCGACGACCGGATATTTGAAATGCCAAAGATGCCCCTTGGTCTCGACCTGCACCACTTCGAGGTCGGAGATCGCGGTTTGTAGCTCCGGGTCCCAATTGACCAGGCGCTTGTCCTTGTAGATCAGGCCTTCCTTATAAAGCTCGACGAAAACCTTGATGACGGCGCGGGAAAGTCCGTCGTCCATGGTAAAGCGCTCGCGCGACCAATCGCAGGAGGCACCGAGCCGCTGCAATTGCTCGATGATCGCGCCGCCGGATTGGGCCTTCCATTCCCACACGCGCTCCAGAAATTTCTCACGGCCCAAGGCGAGGCGGCCGGGCTCCTGGCGCTCCATCAATTGCCGCTCGACGACCATTTGCGTGGCGATGCCGGCGTGATCCGTGCCTGGCTGCCAAAGCACGTCCTTGCCGCGCATCCGCTCGAAGCGGCAGAGAATGTCCTGCAAGGTCGTGTTGAGCGCATGGCCCATATGCAGCGAGCCGGTGACGTTCGGCGGCGGAATGACGATCGTGAAAGGCTCCGCCCCTGCCCGCTCCGGGCGCCCTGCCCGGAACGCGCCCGCCTCTTGCCATGCCGCGCGATATGCGGCCTTCGACCGCCTTGGGATCGAAAGTCTTTTCCATCATTGGATCGTTGTTCCGGTGTCGCGCGCGCCCTTGGCGGGCCAGCCGGGGCCGGCCGCGTCACACGTGAGCGATGGCAAACAAGCGGACAAAAAGCAAGCACGCGGAGGGTCAGGCACGCGCCGCGCCAGACCCTTTCCGCAAAGCAAATGCGACCGCGCCTTGTTTATTCGCCGCGCGTGACCCGCTCGATTTCGGCAGTGACAAGGCGCTCCACGATGCCCGGCAGATTGTCATCGAGCCAAGTCTTGAGCATGGGACGCAGCATTTCGCGGGTAAGACCAATGACGACGTCGCGGTGCTGGACAAACCGGCTGGCGAGAAGCGCGTTGAAGGCGGCGCCGACCGAACCGTCGGTGGAGGTTGAAACGAAAGTGCGCCCGGCGCCCGCGCGCGAACCCGGCTCGAAGGCTTCGCCATCAGGGTCCGGCCGCGGAGCCTCCCCGCTGTAACCCGCTCTCGCTCGCGAGCAGCGCCTGGTCGCTGGCGATGATTCGCCTGATCGATGCGAGGATTTCCTCCATCGATGGTTCATGCGGGCTTGGCTGAGGCATCGGACCGTCTTTCAATAGGGGGTTGGTTGGGCTCATGATCTCCAAATACCTTCAAAAGGATGATACGCCGATCCTTGAGAGATCGCGCATCGGGAACAGGCTCGGCCATCAAGCCGCTAGATTTTGGCCCGCCGAGGCGGAAACGCTGAACTTGCGAAAACAAGTATCTTGGGCGCGCCGATTCCATCGAAAGCGCTCCGCCAAGCTAATGATCGCTAAACTTGCGAAGGGACCCATCCTTTTGCATTCTCATATTTCCATTGAATGTACCGCTTCGGCGGCAAAACAAAGAGACAGAGAGCAATGATTCGCTTCAACTTTGCATCGACCAGGGCCTAGCTTAACTTCGCTGGTTAGGCGAGATAGCGCGGGTATCGCAAAACTTTAACTCGCCCCCGGCCCGGGCCCGGTCCGGCGAAAATCGTCCGGTGTTCACAAGGGCAAGCACAGCCTGGCGGATTCGCCTTGACCCAAGCTGGCGGCCGATCGAGGGGCCGCTTAGCGTCCGTCCGGCGTGCGAAGGCCGATCCATTTGTCCTTGACCTGATCGAAATGGATCGTCGGATCATATTCAGTGACGGCAAGGTTCAAGTTTGCCGCGGAAAGACGGCCGATCGCGGCCATCACCGAATAGGAGGCAACGACACGGTCGCGCTGCGCGGTGACGAGGGCCACTCTCGCGTTCAGCAACTGCTGCTGCTGGAAAAGAACATCGAAAGTCGTGCGCTGACCGACTTCCGCTTCTTGCCGGATGCTGTCGAGCGCGATTTCGTTGGACTTGACCGAAGCGGTGGAAGATTGGATGACGGCGCGCGCGCTATCGAGCTGACCCCAGGACGAGACCACCGCCGCGCGGACCATGTCACGCTGGAGGTCGGCTTGCAGCCTGGCCTGACCGAGGGTTTCCTTGGCTTGCCGCGCGCGGGCGTAGACTTCGCCGCCTTGATAGATCGGTATAGACAGCTGAGCCACGATCGAGCCACTGAAGATACGCAGTCCGGGAATTCCCAGATCGTTGTAATTGTTTTGGACGCTGCCGACGAGGTTGAGTGTCGGATAAAGTTCGCCTTCGACAAGCTTGACCTGCAGGGCGGCAGCATCCACCGCATGCAACGCCGCCTGAACTTGTGGATGCTCGGCAAGCGCAAGTTGCACCGCAACGCCAAGCGTATGCGGCAGAAGACTCTCGATCGTGCGCGCGGGCTCGAGTCTTGTCGGCTCGACGCCGATCACCTGGCGGTAATTGGCGATGCTGGTCTCTAGATTGGCTTGCGCCGTGAAGTAATCGGAGCGCGCCGTAGCAAGACTCAATTCGGCCTGGGCGACGTCCGTCCGGGTCACCTCGCCGACCGTAAAACGATCAACTGTCTGACGCAGTTGCTCTTGAAGGACGATGATGTTGTTTTTGCGAAGATCGAGGATGGCGGTGTCGCGCAGGACGTTCATGTACGCGGTCGCGCCGTTTAGGAGAGTATTCTCCTCGGTGTTGCGCATGGTCTCGCGCGCCCCGAAGATATTCGAACTCAGCCTGGCGCACGCCGTTCACTGTGCGGTTGCCGTTGAAGAGATTTTGGGTGACGGTGAGACCGTAATTCCAAGTGGCGGTATTGGCTCTCACCTTAAGGGAGGTGGTTTGGGTCACGGCGCTCGCGGAGGAGCCGCTGCTCGCGGAGGTCTCATCGAGATGATTGAGGCCATATTGCGCGTTTGCAGTGGCCGTCGGCCGCCACATAGACGTTGCCCGGGGCAAATTTTCATCGCTGGCCCGGACCCCGGCGCGCTGCTGGTTCATGTCGGGGTTGCCGGCATAGGCGCGCGCCAAGGCGCCCGACATTGTTTCCGCCCGGCCGGGCGAGGCACAAGGCGGCAACGCCATAACGATCAGAGCGCCCGCGATCCCCGCCAGAACCGGCCGCACGTTGAAATGGGAACGAACTAAGACGGCACGGCGCATCGAAGGAAACCAATCCCTAATTTACAGACTCGCCGCACCGGCTTTGTGCAATCGGCGCATGGCCCCTCGCGGCCGTCCGGACGCAGCTTTCGAAGCGGCCTGCTGCCGGGAGCTTACTCGCTTAAGACGGCCGGCGGGCCTGCCGGCCCGCGCATCGCAACGAAAATTCTAAATCCGTCGCAAAAATGTGACACCTCGCCTAAGATCTTCCATTTGCGCGGATTCAGGATGCGACGCCGTCCCGCTATCTCAAAAAAATGTGAATTGCGCGTCCTGCCGGAAGGCTTCGAGGACCGGGGCAGAGGCGTCAAACAAGAGGCGATATCCGGTCCCGCCGTCGATCTTCTCGTAGCGCACGGCCTTGCCCGCGCGCCCGGTGGGATCGCCCGGAAGGGGCTTGATGGCGACCAGACGCCCGCCGTCCTTCAGTTGCGCAAAAAGCGCCTCGAGATTGTCCTCGACCGCGCCGTTGATGAAAATCAGGTCGAATGGCGTTTCCATGGGCGCGCCTTCCGCAAGCGGGGCCAGGATGGTTTGAACCTTCGCCAAGCCGAAGGCGTCGAGATTGGACCGCAATGCATTATATAAGGAGCGGTCCGATTCGAGCGCCACGACACGCCCCGCGAGACCGGCGAAAAGCGCCGACGAATAGCCGGTTGCGGCCCCTACATCGAGCACAGTGCCGGTCGATGCCACGCCGGCCCCTTGGATGAGTCGCGCGAGAACAAGCGGCGGCAAGAGCGTGCGCCGTTCTCCGCCGGGTTCGGCGGGCTTTAGTTGCAGCGCAATATCGGAGTAAGCGAGTTGTGCCAGCTCCCCGGGAAGGAAATGCTCGCGTGGGACTGCAAGCATACGTGCCAAGAGCTGTTGGTCGGTCACGTCGAAAGTCCGGATCTGGCAATCGACCATGGTACGGCGCTGAAGCGCCGATCGAGACAAGCGATCGGCGATGCCGGCGTCTTCGAGGCGGCTGTCCTGCATGATTTCTTGCCAAGGCCTTTTATTCGGCGGGACCTCGCGCATTCGTGCCCCCCGCACGGTCAATTTATAGATTTCCCGGCTTCCTCTGTCCATTAAAACGCCTGACATCTCCGGAGGGCGAAGAGCGCGCTTGCCGGACGCGCGGGGTTTTGGCCTTGCGCCAGCCTTTTATTGCCCCCATAGCGGCGTCGCGGTACAACCTCGCGTTTCCAGCGCGAGGAGTTGGTTCATGTCCGAATCGCCAGTTGAGCATTTTGAGCACGCCGAACACGCCGGGCATGCGGCTCTTCTTGGCGATCCATTTCTCACCCAAGTATCAATCACGATTGCGATCCTTGCCGTCATTGCCGCGACCGTCGGCAGTCTCGAAACGCTCGAAACCGCGGATGCCATAGGCGACAAGAACGCCGCAGTGCTCTTGCAGAACAAAGCAACCGACACGTGGAATTTTTATCAGGCAAAAAGTATCAAGAAGAATCTTTACGCCATCGCCGCGGCAAACCCTGGGCCGGCGGCCGGCGACTTCAAAAAACAGGCGGAGAGGTACGGCGTGGACGAACAGGAGCTTTTCGCCAAAGGTCAGGCGCTTGAACGTCAAGCCGAGGAAAAGCTGGGGGACAGCGAACGACACGAAAACCGCCATCATATTTTGACGGTTGCCGTAACGCTTCTTCATGTGGCGATAGCGATCTCGACCATCGCGATCATCGTGCGGGGCCAGCGTTGGCCGTGGTATGCCGCCCTTGCGCTCGGCGCCATGGGAGCTACGGGCGCGGCCTACGCCTACATTGTCTAGATCGACATTCGGAATCGGACCCGGAGTTTTCGCGGCGCTGTTCTCGCGGCCGCGCGGCCGCAACAGAACCGCGCCGCCAGGCGTTACCCTTTCAGACGCTTGTTGCACTCGCTCCAATAGCCGCCACCCTTTTGGATCCATTTCAGGCCGCCATTGGCATTGGTTGCTTTGTTCGCCTTATATTGGTCGTCGCAGGTTTTCATGCGAGCCTTACCTGGCTTTTCATTGGCATAGGCCGGTGCAATGGCGGTCGGAAAGACGGCGGTGCTTGGCGCCTCCGCCGCCGCCGGCGCCATCGCCTTCGTCGCGGGTTTCTTGAGCGGATTGACCGGAGAAGGCGTGACTGCCGGTGCCGCGACGACCGGCGGCGGCGCCGGCGCCGCAACGACGGGAGCCGGAGCCGGGGGCGGCGGCGCGGCGACAACGGGCGCGGGCGCCGGGGGTGGCGGCGCGGCGACAACGGGCGCGGGCGCCGGGGGCTGAACTACCTCGGCCGCGGGCGGAGTTGCTGCCGCCGCGGGCGGGTTCGCCTTGGTTTCGATCGTGCACCGGCTATAAAATTGCGGCCACGCTTCGCCGTTCAACGTCCCCGCCGCCTTGGCGGCCTGGTATTTTTCGCTGCAAATGTGGCGTACGTCGGGAGGCGCCGCGGCCGCCGGAGCCGCCGCGGCCGGGTTCGCCTTGGCGTCGGCCGTGCACTTACTATAAAATTGCGGCCAGGTTTCACCGTTCAACGTGCCCGCCGCCTTTGCGGCCTGGTATTTTTCGCTGCATAGGTGGCGTACGTCTTGGGCCCAGCTGTCCCTCGACAGCACCAAACTGAACACGGCCGAAGCCATGGAGAACCCGAGCAATAAGGAACGGCGAACCAACATTGGTATTCTCCTTGGAAGTCTTCACTGCGAAGCGCCCGGAGCCGACGCGGCAACGTAGCTTTTCGAGCTTCCCGCGAAATCCGCTGCAAGTCAAATATAAACAATAGGCAAGCGCATCGGCGAAATGGCCTGCCGTTCAGCGACCGGCTGCAAACCGTGCCCGCTAACCGGCCGCCACGTTACTAAGCGGCGGCGATTGAGCCCCCGGATTTAGCCGCTCGGATTTCGCCTCAGGTGGCGGCGACTTCCGCCGCGAAATCTGGGTCCGGCTTCTCGATTCCTTCGCCGAGGGCATAGCGTACGTACCTCTTCAAGCTGATTGGCGTCCCGGCAATCTTTTCCGCCTCCTTAACGGCCTGGCCGATCGTCTTGCCCGCATGTTCGGCATGGATCGAGGGCTGGTCGAGAAGACAAACTTCCTTGAAGTATGTCTTCAACCCCGACTCGACGATCTTTTCGAGCACATGCGCGGGCTTGCCCGCATTCTTGCCGGCGAGCACCGCTCTTTCGCGCGCCACGGCGGCCGGATCGAGGCCCGCTGAATCCAGAGCGAGCGGATTTGCCGCCGCGACATGAAGAGCGATCAAGCGTCCGAGCGGCGCCAGCGCTTGCGGATCGCCCTCCGACTCCAGGGCAACGAGAACGCCGATCTTTCCAAGGCCTTCGGATACCGCATTATGGACATATTGGCTAATGAACCCTTGGCCGACATGCACGGCGGCGGCGCGCCGCAACGTTATGTTTTCGCCGATCGTGTAGATGGCGTTGGCGATCGCCGCGCCGACGGTCCCGCCGCCAGGATAGGCAGCGGCTTTCAAAGCCTCTGCATCGGTCGTGCCGGTTTCGACGGCAAGGCGCGCAATGTTCCTGGCCAGCGCCTGAAACTCCGTGCTCCTGGCAACGAAATCCGTCTCGGAATTGAGTTCGACAACCACCCCGTCGAGGCCACGGATTAAAACGGCGACGAGTTCCTCGGCGGCGATCCGGCTGGATTTCTTGGCCGCCTTGGAAAGCCCCTTCTTGCGCAGCCAGTCGATCGCCGCTTCGATTTCGCCCCCGGTCTCGCCGAGGGCATTCTTGCAATCCATCATGCCGGCGCCGGTTTTCTCGCGAAGATCCTTCACCATCGCCGCGGTGACGTTCGCCATATCGGTCTTCCTTCATCTTCCGGCAGGCGCTTCCGGGCGGCCGACTTACCAACGGGGGGTCCGGAAAGCCCGCGAGTCACGAAATCATTTGGCTAACCCGGAAGCTGATGCTTCAGCCAGCAACGAGACCACGCGCGAGATTGATCCAGCCGTCGCGTTCGATGCGGCCCGCGAGCTTGAGATCATGATCGATCTTGGCGGCGTTTTCCGGCGTCATGGCGGCGATCTGCCAATAATGATAAATACCGACATCGTTAAGCTTCTTGACGATTTGAGGCCCGATGCCCGGCAATTTGGCGAGATCGTCGGGGGCGCCGCGCGGCGCGGTAAGAAGCTCGAAAACTTCGCCAGGCAAATCATGACCGTCGCCCACCACGCCATCGCCGGCGGGCGTTTCCTCGGCTGCCGGGCGTTCCATTTCGCCCAAATCGACGCGGACCGAACCTTGCGCACGCGAAATACCGTCGAGAGCCGCGCGGGCGGCGAGATCGCAATAGAGGGCGATCGCCCGGCCAGCATCGTCGTTGCCTGGAACCGGATAGTTGATCCCATCCGGATCGCTGTTGGTGTCGAGGACCGCCACCACCGGAATATGCAGCCGCTGGGCCTCCTTGATCGCCAATTGCTCTTTGTTGGTGTCGATCACGAAGATCAGATCCGGCGTGCCGCCCATGTCCTTAATGCCGCCGAGCGCCTTTTCGAGCTTGTCGCGTTCGCGCGATATCATCAGGCGCTCTTTCTTGGTCAGTCCGGCGGCGGCGCCACCAAGCAGTTCGTCCACCTTGCGCAGACGCTGGATCGAGGCTGAAATCGTCTTCCAATTCGTCAACATGCCGCCAAGCCAGCGCGAATTGATGTAATATTGCGCCGATCTTTTCGCGGCGTCGGCGATCGCGTCCTGGGCTTGCCGTTTGGTGCCGACGAAAAGCACCCGGCCGCCCCTCGCGACCGTTTCGGAGATCGCCTTCAAGGCCTGATGCAGCAACGGCACCGTCTGGGCAAGATCGATGATATGGATATTGTTGCGGGCGCCGAAAATGAACGGCGCCATTTTCGGGTTCCAGCGGTGCGACTGATGCCCGAAATGAGCTCCGGATTCGAGGAGACCGCGCATCGTGAATTCAGGCAAGGCCATGGTCGATTGTTCTCCGGTTAAGGCCGCCGCGGATCGTTTTGGACCTCTCCCGTTTGAGTTCCAAAGAGGGGGAGGCCACCGGGAGCGGCCCTTTAGCCAGGGCCGCGCGTTCCGCGTGTGGAATCGAGGTGCTTATAGGGCGCACGGCGACTGAGGGCAAGACAAGGTCAAACTTATGATCCCGCCCCTCCCAAGGACAAAGCCTTGGGTATTTTGTTTCGGTTTATACCGCAAGCTGCGATGCGCGCTTGCCGCGTCCCAAATCGAGAGGAGTTCAATACAAGTGCAATATCGACGGGTATTGACTATGTGATATTTAAGACGATGTTACTACAACGATGCGCTTTATGAATAGCGTCGGCTGCGAACGCATCGTCTTTCTCAGTCCAAATCAATGGTTCTGGCGATCACAAAACCGTGAACGTGTAACGCTGCCGGGGGCTGGAGCGTTTAATGTCTCGTGTGCTCACGCCTGAGCCCACGCGGTGCTCGCCCTGCGAGCGGGCTCCGACCAATTCCTGAGGAGATCAGTATGAAGACCAATATCGTGTCGGGTGCCACCCTCGCCGTTGCGGCGATCGCGCTTGCCATCGGCGGCCTATCCCCCGCCCCGGCTTCCGCCAAGAAGGCGGCGGTCCATTGCATGGGGATCAACTCCTGCAAGGGCACGTCCGCCTGCAAGACCGCGAACAACGCCTGCAAGGGTCAGAACGCTTGCAAGGGTCAGGGGTTCCTGCTGGAGAAGTCGAAGAAGGCCTGCATCGCCAAGGGCGGCACCGTCGGCTGATCTATTTCGAAGACAGGCGGATTGCTTGGTCCGCCTGGCTCATTGTCCGGCAATGGAGCAAAGAGCAACCCATGGAGAAGCCTGCGCCGCTGGGGTTTGGCCTTGGTCTGCGGCCGGTCTACTATCAAGACATCCTTGAGAGGAACCCGAGGGTCGACTGGTTCGAAGTGATTTCCGAGAATTTCATGGTTCCAGGCGGCCGGCCGCTTGCGATGCTTGACCAGATTCGCAGCGCCTATCCAGTGGTGATGCACGGCGTCTCGATGTCGATTGCTTCAACCGCCCCGCTCGATTTCGACTATCTCAAGGCGCTCAAGAGCGTTGCCCGCCGCATTCAGCCAGAATGGATCTCGGATCACTTGTGCTGGACCGGCGTGCATGGCGTCAATCTGCACGATCTCCTGCCCGTTCCCTATACCTCGGAGGCGCTCGACCATGTCGTCGACCGAATAAGGCGGGTCCAGGATTTCCTCGGACGTCGCCTCGCGATCGAGAACGTGTCCAGTTACGTTACTTTCGCCGAATCCCAAATGGACGAATGGACGTTTATCCGCGAGATGGCGGAGCGCGCCGATTGCTGGCTGCTTCTCGACGTTAACAACGTCTTCGTTTCTAGTTTCAATCATAGCTTCGATCAGGCAAATTTCATCGACGCCATTCCGGACGACCGCGTGGTCCAGCTCCATCTCGCGGGCCATACGGAGGCGGTGACCCACAAGATCGATACGCACGATCAGCCGATCTGCGAGGAAGTCTGGTTGCTATATCATGAGGTCTGCCCAAGGTTCGGATCGATCTCGACAATGATCGAGCGTGACGACAACTTTCCGCCGTTTGACGAACTCATGGCGGAACTTGATCGCGCGCGAGCGATTGCTGCTTGCGCGAGAACCAAAGCGCAGGAGGCCGTAACGTGAAGCTCGCCGAACTGCAAACGCGGTTCCAGGCCGGAATAGTGAAAGGCGACAACACCATTCTCGCCTCGATCGCGGATTCGCGCAAGACGGATCGTGCGACCCTGTTTGCGGTCTATCACGACGCCTATCGCTTGCGTCTGGCGGAATTTTTGTCGACCGACTTTCCCGTTCTCCGGGTTCACCTTGGCGACGAAGCGTTCGAACGCCTTGTCCGAGGCTATATCGAGTCGGCCCCGTCGCGTCAGCCCAACGCGCGATGGTACGGCACGCGCCTGCCCGATTTCATGCAAAAGACGGCGCCATGGCGAAGGAACCGGGGCGCCATCGATCTAGCGCGGTTCGAACGCGCGCTGTTGGATGCCTTCGATGCCCCCGATGCGCCAGTCAGCACTATCGATGCCTTGCGGGACACAAGCGCTGAAGACTGGCCGCGCCTCGCCTTCGAATTCCATCCGAGCGTTAGGCTTCTCGATCTCGCCGGCGGGACCGCGCGAATCTATGCGGCTCTCGCCGCGGAAGAAGAGGCTCCGGCCATCCAGCAAGGCGAGGAAGCGATCGTCTTTTGGCGCAACGATGGCCAGTCGTTTTATCGCCTGCTCGCGGAAGACGAACGTTTGGCGGTGATGGAGGCACAACAGGGCAGAAACTTTGGAGATATTTGTGCGCTCCTCGCATTCCAGCGCAACGACGCGGGCGTGACGCAGCGGGCCGCCGGCTTTCTCTCGCAATGGTTCGCCGACGGACTTGTTACGCGATTGGCAATTTCGGATTGAAGCACCCTCACCGGCAGTTCGAGTCCAATGCTCGGCCGGTCCCATCCGCTGGCTGGAGTGTTGCGGACCAGCGATCGGCGTGCAGGTCCTTTGCGCACGAAGTCAAATGAGATGAAACCGATGGACGTCGATGAAATCGTTCTCGCGCGGCGGGCAAACATTGTCGCCGCGTTGCGGAGCATCGTTCCTGGCGAAGGCGTCATCGAACAAGAGACCGGCCGACGGCCTTACGAAAGCGACGGCCTGACCGCCTACCGGGCCTTGCCCATGGTCGTCGTTTTGCCGGACAGCGTCGCGCAGGTGCGCGCCGTGCTCGCCTATTGTTACGAGCAAAATGTGAAGGTGGTGCCGCGCGGCGCCGGAACCTCGCTCTCTGGCGGCGCCCTGCCGCTCGCGGACGGCGTTCTCCTTTCCATGATGAAATTCAACAAGATCAAGGAGATCGATTTCGCCAACCGGTTCGCGATCGTCGAGCCCGGCGTCACCAATCTCGCGATCACCCGCGCGGTCGAGGCGCAAGGCTTTTATTACGCGCCCGATCCCTCCTCGCAAATCACCTGCTCGATCGGCGGCAATGTCGCGGAAAATTCGGGCGGCGTGCATTGTCTCAAATACGGCCTCACCACCAACAATGTCCTGGGCTGCGAGATGGTGCTGATGACCGGCGAGGTCATCCGGTTCGGCGGCCGCCATCTCGACCAAGCGGGCTACGATCTTCTCGCTCTTGTCATCGGCTCGGAGGGAATGCTTGGCGTCGTGACCGAGGTCACCGTGCGGATACTTCGGGCACCGGAATCTGCCCGCGCGTTGCTGATTGCTTTCGACTCGAGCGAATCGGCGGCGGCCTGCGTCGCCGGCATTATCGCGGCGGGCATTATTCCGGGCGGCATGGAAATGATGGACAAACCGGCGATCGAGGCGGCGGAAGATTTTGTCCATGCCGGCTATCCGCGCGAGGCCGAGGCGCTTTTGATTGTCGAGCTCGACGGCCCCCCTGTCGAGGTCGATCATCTTGTTGGTCTCGTCGAAAAAATCGCCCTGGCGCATGGCGCCACGCAATGCCGGATTTCCGCCTCCGAGGCCGAGCGCCACATGTTCTGGGCGGGACGCAAGGCGGCTTTCCCGGCGGTCGGCCGCCTCTCGCCCGATTATTATTGCATGGACGGCACGATTCCGCGCAAGGAGTTGGCAAAAGTTCTCTCAGGGATGCGTAAATTATCGGAGCGTCACGGTTTGCGCGTCGCCAATGTTTTTCACGCGGGCGACGGTAATTTACATCCGTTGATCCTTTACGATGCCAACAAGCCCGGTGAACTCACGCGCGCGGAAAATTTTGGCGCGGATATTTTGCGCCTATGCGTTGCGGTCGGCGGGGTGCTGACGGGCGAACATGGCGTCGGCGTCGAAAAACGCGATCTGATGCCGGAGATGTTCAACGACATCGATCTCGCCCAGCAAATCGCGGTCAAATCCGCGTTCGACGAGAAGCTGCTGCTCAATCCGGGAAAAGTGTTTCCTGTGCTCCATCGCTGCGCGGAGCTGGGCCGGATGCATGTGCATGGGGGCGAGCTGGCGTTCCCGGATATTCCGAGGTTTTAGAGAGTATTTTCCGCATACTGAAGAAGCCGCATGATTTGACGCGCGCTACCAAAACGTTTCACGTGAAACGAGACCTGTGCGCGGCGCCGCCTTGGCAAGGCGGTGGGGGATTGGAGCGCGCTTGCCAGATTTTGAGAGGCAGCATCATTGCTGCGGCGAGTGAAGATCACAAGATTGGCGCTTTGGCGATGGGTTTGCAACGGTCGATTTTGCTGGCCCGCTCAGGCCATTTGCAGCCGCCAGAAGCGTTTGCAATTGTAAGCGATCACGGCGAGATGGATTTGCAGCCTTGCCTTGGCGAGGCCGATCCATCGCATGGAGCGAAAATGATAGCTGCGCTTCCACCTGCCAAAGATTTTCTCGATCCTTGCACGGACCGGGCGCAGCGGGCGGTTGTGCGCTTCGAGCGTGGCGGCTCTCAGCCAGCGGTGGCCTTTGCGCATCAACCGCGGGGTTCCGCCCTTCGCTGCGATCGCCTTTTCGACCGAGAGCGCGTCGTAGGCTTTATCGCCATAGACCTCGCCCGGCTCATCCGGAACGATCGAAGGGGCGACATTGACATCGGGCTCGTTGGCCGCAGTGATTGCGACATCGCGGATGATTCCACTGTCCTTATCGACGGCAACATGCGCCTTATAGCCATGTGCCGGCGCGCGGCTTTTGTGCTTCACCCAAGCCGCGTCTTTATCGCCTTTGCTGGCCGAGCCGATGATCGTTGCATCAATGAGCGTGCCTTTGCGCACGCAAGCACCCTTGGATTCGAGATCAAGGGCGATGACCTCGAAGAGGCTGCGGTCGAGCCCATGCGCGGTAAGCTCGCGCCGAAAGCGCACAAAGGCGGTGCGCTCGGGCGTTGCTTCGTTCCGGGCAAAGCCGCAAAAGCGGCGGAAGCTCGCCCGGTCCGAGAGCGCCTCGGCCAGCATCACATCGGAAAGATCATACCAGGTGGCCAGCAACAGGGCTTTGAACATTGCAAGCGGCGGCCAAGCCTTCTCGCCATTGGCGGCATTATAAAGCCGCGCCATAACGGACTGCGCATGCGACCAATCAATCAATGCCCCAAGCGCGTCGAGGCTCGTTTGGCGTTCGGCCATTGCGCCGAAGCGAAACATCTCCTGCCCGATCCACCGGTGTGCCATGATCCACTCCCAGTCGTTGCAGGCAAAAAGAATCATGCGCAGCGAGCCAGCGCAAGCACCCGGAAGCACTTGCGCACAGGTCTCGAAACTTTTTGGGCCCCCGCTCCGCCCTGTGCGGTGTGTGGTGTTTGCCGTGGGCCTCGGTGGGGCTGGGCGGTGGTGTGGGCCGGGGCGATAGCGCTAAGATGAAGCTTGCGGCGCGTTCGATATCGCTCCCCGAGGGTGCCGCCGCCCGGTTATGAGCCGAGCGGCTTTTTGCCAAGGTCTAGTCTTCGTCGTCGTCGTGGTGTCTTTCGATAATCACGGGCCGCCGATTGTGATGCTCTACGATCACAGGGTCGTTACGGTAACGGTGCCCTTCGTAGACCTCGCGGTGCTCTCGCTGCGTGGGAATGCCGATACAGCCGTCTCCGAGCCCTGCTCCAAGACACCCGGCATATGCCGTAGAAGACAGCGCCGCGACGGTCAAGGCGGCCAAACCAATTGCTTTAAACATGCGTGATTCCTTTATTCGAGTGGGCTCCTTGCTTCGCAGAATGCTTCGCAGGGCTTGAAGGTGTAATCATCGGCGGTCTCGAACGTTCCATGGACGACATGAAATCCGCCAGGCACCGAGGCTACTATCACGCCCGGCGTCGTGTTGCCCCGGTTTAGCTCACGGAGTAGGGCGGCCTCTCCGGATCGCTGGATGGCGAGTTCGCGGTCAAGTACAGCGTTTCCGAAATTCGAATCATATCGGGGCTGGCATCGCCACTGGGGCGGCTCGTAGCTGGACCGGACGCATATGAGCGGTTTCATGGAATCGATGTAGACCGGAAGCCCTCATCTTTTGAGACGGGCTCATCGAACCCGCCCCAGGATGAAGGGCGAAACTTTTGAAACAGGCTTTTGACGCGCATTCCCAGGATGACGCGCGAGCTTGCTGCGCAGTTGGGACGACTCAGCTATAAGAATTAAATGGATGAACACGGTGATGAGGAGGAATGACGATGGACCGGATTTTGTTGATAGGTGGGGCAATGGTCGCGGTTGGGATTGTATTGGCGGCTGCTTTTATGCTCGTCGCCCGTTATGGAGCGACATTCGAGATGCTCGAAGATACCGTTGTGCGCTGGCTCGGCAAGGAGTGAGGACGCTGTGCCCGCGCTGACGGGCTTCATGGACGGATTTGCGGATCGGCAGTGAGCGGAGAACTTTTCATGTCGCCTTTACGACTTCATCAACCGCCGCCAAATTCGTCTTGGTGGCGCCGGTATTGGGACAGCTTTAAAAGGAATTTTCCTGACCGGTCCGGCGAGCAGGCCCGTTCGTTCGTTCTTGTTTTGCTGGCCTTTGCCTCTCTCTTTCTTTTGGCGCGGATCTTTTTTGCCTTCTGGGGCCTGCCGGATTAACCCGCCAGCGGCCGGACAAGAGCCACGTTTCTTGCGCGGCAGGGATTCGAACCGGACCCCGCCAGCGCAATACAATACCCGATCGGTGCGTCAGGCCGTTCTGGCGGCTGTCAATTGCGCATCGCCGAGGTGGCGTATCAGGGCTGGCAACGGGATTTTTTTCGCCGGGCTCTCTCGGAAGAGGACCAATTCTTTTTCTTATTCGAGGGCCACAAGTACCAGGACCAACCCGTCTGGTTGACGCGGCTGTCAGGCTACTGGAAAAACTTTCTTCGGAACCTCGGATTTAACGCGCCGGTAGAGCCGGTTTTGGGAATCGTAGCATCGGCTCCATGTGATCTGAACGCAATACCATGGCAAGAACTCGCCGGCCACGTCGCCGCATTGCGACGATGAAACGAAACGTGTCAAGGCGATGCAGATGGTTTCACCCCTTCGTCCCGTTCTGCTTGGACAAAACATGAACTGACACCAGCGGAGAAGGCTGCGCAAAGCCGAACTTTAAACCGATCGGTACCTCGGGAGCGGAAAGATTGACCGAGTCCGTTAATTAATGCTGTGTAGGCCTCATATATTGGCCAGCTTAGCGAAGCGATCGACGATCAAAAGCACATGGACTTTGTACGCTATAACGCCCGCGTGGCGGAACGCAAATGGCAAAGGATTTGGGAGGAGAGGGAAATTTTCCGGACAGGGAACGCGGATTCGCGCCCAAAATATTACGTCCTAGAAATGTTTCCCTATCCGTCCGGCCGTATCCACATGGGCCATGTCCGCAATTATACGATGGGGGACGTGATTGCCCGCTACAAGCGCGCGCGCGGATTTAACGTGCTGCATCCGATGGGTTGGGACGCGTTCGGCATGCCGGCCGAGAACGCCGCCTGGCATAACAAGAGCCACCCGGCGGACTGGACCTATGCCAATATCGCTTCCATGCGCGGCCAGTTGAAGGCGATGGGCCTTTCGCTCGATTGGTCGCGCGAGATCGCGACCTGCGATCCCGCCTACTACAAGCATCAACAAAAGATGTTTTTGGATTTCCTCGACGCGGGTCTCGTCGTTCGCAAAAAATCCAAGGTTAATTGGGACCCGCTCGATTTTACCGTGCTTGCCAATGAGCAAGTGATCGACGGGCGCGGCTGGCGGTCCGGCGCGCTCGTCGAGCAGCGCGAGCTGACCCAATGGTTTTTCAAGATCACTGCCTTCGCCGAGGATCTTTTGCGGTCCCTCGACGATCTTCCCCGCTGGCCGGAAAAGGTCCGGCTGATGCAGGCAAATTGGATCGGCCGCTCGGATGGTCTCGCGTTGCGCTTCGAGCTCGACCCAGCGCCGCAGGTCGCGGCCGGCGAGATCGAAGTCTATACGACAAGGCAGGACACGCTATTCGGCGCCAAGTTCCTGGCGATCGCCGCCAATCATCCCTTGGCGGCGGAGGCCGCACGGAGCGATCCGGGCTTGGCTCGCTTCATCGCCCAATGCCGGCAAGGTGGCACCTCGGTAGCGGCGATCGAAACGGCGGAAAAGAAAGGCTATGATACGGGGCTCAAGGCGCGCCATCCCTTCGACCCGGAATGGCGTCTGCCGGTATATGTCGCCAATTTTGTTTTGATGGACTATGGCACCGGCGCGATTTTTGGCTGCCCGGCGCACGATCAGCGCGACCTCGATTTCACCAACGCTTATGGCCTTGGCAATACGCCGGTGGTCTGCCCCCCCGGCGAGGACCCAGCAACGTTCAGGATCGGGGCGGTCGCCTATGAAGGCGATGGCGTGTTGATCAATTCGCGTTTTCTCGATGGGATGACAACGCTAGCGGCAAAAGAAGAAGTCGCCCGCCGCCTCGAAGCAAAGTCTTTTGGCAACCGGCCGCAAGCCAGACGCGAGGTCCACTATCGGCTGCGCGATTGGGGGATTTCGCGCCAGCGCTATTGGGGCTGCCCGATCCCGGTGATTCATTGCGCGGCCTGCGGCGTGGTGCCGGTTCCCGCGCGCGACCTGCCGGTCGAATTGCCGCGAGGCATGAGCTTCGACGAGCCGGGCAATCCGCTCGACCGGCATCCCACGTGGAAACATGTTCCCTGTCCGGCTTGCGGCGGGCAGGCGCTTCGCGAGACCGACACGATGGATACGTTCGTCGATTCCTCCTGGTACTTTGCAAGGTTCACCGATCCGTGGAACGACGCCGCGCCGACGACGGCCAAATGGATAGAAAAGTGGCTGCCGGTCGATCAATATATCGGCGGCATCGAACATGCGATTTTGCACCTGCTCTATGCACGGTTTTTCACAAGGGCGATGCAGGCGACGGGGCACGCCGGCGCCTTGACGGAGCCGTTCGCCGGGCTCTTCACGCAAGGCATGGTTGTTCACGAGACCTATCGTTCGAAGGCTGGCGAGTGGCTGTTCCCCTCCGAAATCCGGCTTGAGACGGACGATTCCGGCCGCCACGCCTATAAACTCGACGGCGGCGAGGAAGTCGCAATCGGCGCGGTCGAGAAAATGGCGAAGAGCAGGCGCAACACGGTCGATCCCGATGCCATTATCTCGGCCTATGGCGCCGATACCGCGCGCTGGTTCGTGCTTTCGGATTCGCCGCCCGAGCGTGATGTCATCTGGACCGAGGAGGGCGTGCAAGGCGCCGCGAAATTCGTCCAGCGCCTCTGGCGGCTCGTTGGCGAACTCGCGCGGCTCGCAGCTCCTGCTGGAACGCTCCCGCCCGGAAATCCGTCTTCGGCCGCGATGGAAATCCGCAGGGCGGTCCACATGAGCCTGATCAAGGTCGAGGAAGATATTGAGCGGCTGCGGTTCAACCGTGCCGTCGCGCAAGTGCACGAGCTTGCAAACAAGCTTTCTGCGGCGATCGGTGCGGTCGAGACCACGAATACCGGGGAGGACATCCGCGCGGCCTTCCACGAGGGCGCCGACATTCTGGTCATGATGATTGCGCCGATGATGCCGCATCTTGCCGAGGAATGCTGGACGTTGCTCGGCCATGTGGATTTGGCGGCCGAGGCGGCCTGGCCAGTCGCGGATCGGGCCCTTGTTGTCGAGGACACGATTGCGCTGCCGGTCCAGGTCAATGGGCGCAAGCGGGCGGACCTTGTTGTTGCACGGGACGCCGGCAGGGCAGCGATCGAGGCCGCCGCGCTCGCGCTCGAGCCGGTCCACCGCGCGCTCGACGGCAGGCCCGTGAAAAAAATCATCATCGTTCCGCAAAGGATCGTCAATGTCGTTGGTTGAACGGCCGCGTAGCCGGGCGCTCCCGCGCCTATTCGCCGCGCTCCTAATGGGCCTCGCCGTCTCCGGCTGCATCCAGCCGCTCTATGGGCCGCTCGGCGCGGGCGGCGATGTCGCGGGCGAACTGCAGGCCATCGCGGTCGAGCCGATCCCCAACCGGCTCGGCCATTACCTCGGCGATGACCTTATCTTCGGGTTCAACGGCACCGGGTCGCAGGTGCCTCCGAAATATCGGCTTATTGTGACCGTGACGGAGAATGTGCAGACTCCCTTGCTCGATACGGTGAGCGGCTACCCGAGCGCCGCGAACGTCGTGGTCAACGCGGATTACCGGCTGATGCCGGTCGGGGGTACCGAGCCGGTTACGAAGGGTCAGGCGACCGTCGTTGCAAGTTACGACCGGACGAACCAAAGGTTCTCCAATCTTCGTGCCGCGCGCGATGCCGAGATCCGCGACGCGAAAACGCTCGCCGATCAGATTCTGCATCCGCGTCGCGGCCGCGATCGCCGCGCGGGGATAGCGAGCGAAAGGGTTTTGGCGGCCGGCTCTATGAACGCTTGCTCGACGAAAATACTAATTAACGCCGACGCCATTATATCTTAAAAGCAGATTGTCGGTTAGGCGGACACGCCCATCAGGAGCGGAGACAGCGATTGACTGTAATGCAAACGGAGGTTTTCGAGGCGATCCGCGCCATCGACATCCCCGAAGACAAGGCTCTGAAAGCTGCCGCCGCTCTCAGCAAGCGCGACGACGACGTGGCCTTGCTCAAGACCGATACCAGCATCCTCAAATGGATGATGGGCTTTGTGCTTGCCTTTCAGGTGGCGATTTTCGCCAAGCTGTTCTTGCATTGACGAGATCCGCCGAATTCAGGCGTTAAGCGCCAAATGTTTCGTGCCTCCGCTGCGTTGCCGCTTAGGAATACAGATCTCCATATGCCGGCGGAAAAAATCGACCGATTTAAGTTAAGAAGTGAAGTGTGTCGAGGACAACCAAGACGAACGGAATGTGGGCGCCCATGGTCGCGGTCAGAAGCCACGAAGCCGAGCGTTTCCTCGCCCGCCCGCCGGCGCATATTTATTTGTACCTCGTATTTGGAACCGACGCCGGGCTGATCACCGAGCGGACGCGGAAAATTGTCTCGCGCGCGGTCGACGATCCGAAGGACCCTTTTCAACTTGTCCGGATCGGCGGCGACGAGCTTGCCAATGATCCGGCGCGGCTCGCCGACGAGGTCAATACCATTCCTCTGTTCGGCGGCCGGCGGGCGATTTTGATCGAGGCGCAGGGCAAGGCATTTGTTGCCGCGATCGAGCCGATTCTCCGACTGCCCCCACGCGATTGCACGATCGTCATCGAAGCCGGCGCGTTGAAGAAGGACGCGCCCATGCGGACACTTTGCGAACGCGAAAGAAACGCCGCGGCGATCCAATGCTATCCCGATTCCGCCGAGGACATCGCGCATTTGATCGATGCCGAGGTTGGCGCGGCAGGCCTGTCGATCGCACCGGACGCCAAGGTGTTTCTCGTTTCCCAGCTCGGCCAGGACCGGCTTTCGACGCGCTCCGAACTCGAAAAGCTCGTGCTTTACGCGCATGGCGCGGGCGAAATCACCCTCGATCATGTCGCGGCCATTGTCTGCGATGCGTCGAATCTCATTGTTGGCGAGGCGGTGGATGCGGCCTTCGATGGCGGCTTTCCGGGGCTCGATGCGCGCCTGCGTCATATTTTTGCTGGAGCCAGCGATTATCATGCGCTGCTCGCGGCGGCGCTGCGTCACGCGCTGGACCTGCATCGCGCCCGTTGCGACCCCGACGAAGCCCCTGGGCCTCGCGATGGCTCGGGTTTCGCCGGCGCGGGGTTCAAGCAAAAGGATCCTTTCGAGCGGCATCTGCGCGCTTGGACGCGGCCAAGTCTCGGCCGGGCGATCGACACCCTCGCGGACGCGGTTGCCAGCGCGCGGCGAGAGCCGAAACTTGGGCCATCGCTAGCCGCGCGGGCGCTCTGGACGATCGCGCATACCGCCCGGAGCAAGATCGCCGGGTGTTGAAGTCTGGGCTCGCGACGGACCCTCACCTGACCGTCAGCACCGCCTTGCGCGACAGACGCGGGAGCAGCCGGCGCAGATCGCCGAGGCGAAGCGCGATACAGCCCCCGGTCGGCGCGAAATCCGGCCGCGCGCAATGCAGAAAGATCGCGCTGCCGCGATTTTTGCGGCGCGGATGGATATTATAATCTAGGACAATTACAAGATCGTAGAGGCGATCCGCGCGCCAAAGTTTTTCGTGGCTCGCCCGGCAAGGCAACACCACGCGCCGGTTGTAGAGCGCGCTGCGCGGATCGTCGCACCAGCCGTCGCTTGGACTGACCGGGCGCATCGGCGAAACCCAAGCTTTGCGCAAAACCCTGTCTTGCCGGAAAAAGCCGCCGACTAAACGAAAGGCTCCGCCAGGCGTCGCGCGATCGCCCTCCCGCTTGTCTTGCCTGATCCCTCCGCGCCCAATCGCGCAGCGAACCACGACAGGCCCGGCGTGCAACCTGCCGAGCGGGATTTCTTGCGCTTGAGCCTGGCGCGGCAAGCGTGTTGCCCCCAAGCGGCTGAGCCCACGCTTGACCTCCCCTTGCCCGCGCGCGAAAGATTTCGCCGGTTTTTTTGCAACCAATTTCATGCAAGTCTATGCTTTCACGCGATCGAATGTGATTTGCCGGTGCAATCGAACCGTTCCATTCTAGCGCATTTTTCCGCCGCGCGGCGAACATGACCCGGTTGAAATGCTCCGGCTTTCGCGGAGAGTGCGCGTTCTTGGGTCTGCCTCGCGCGGGAAAGCAAAGGAGTTTCGAGTACAACCGCCGGTGCGATATGAGGAGAGGCGGCGCCGCGCGGCCGGAGGAACCAGCTTCAATCCGTGCCGGGCATTAGAACGCAGGTAAGCCCGCTTCATCAAGGACAAGTTCATGACCACGGCTCTTAAGATCCTGATCGCCGACGACGACGTGATTTTGCGCGTGGCCTTAGCCGAGCAGCTTGCCTTGCACGAAGAATTCGTGGCCGTTCAGACGGATACGGCGCAGGGTGCGCTCGACGTGGCACGCGAACAGACGCCGGACCTCATCATCATGGATATCGGTTTGCCGGATATGGATGGACGCGCGGCGGTCAGGCAATTGCGCCAGGAAGGATTTAATAACCCGGTCATCATGCTGACCGGGCATGGTTCGGAAACCGACACGGTCGAGGGATTCGATGCCGGGGCCAATGATTACGTGACAAAGCCGTTTCGCTTCGCCGAGTTGCTCGCGCGGATCCGCGCGCATTTGCGGCAGCATGAGTTGAGCGAAGAGGCGTTGTTCCGGATCGGCCCTTATACGTTCCAGCCGGGCGCCAAACATCTGATCGGCGAAAAAGGCAATAAGCTGCGCCTGACGGAAAAGGAAACCGCTATTCTGCGGTTCCTTTATCGCGCCGGACAGGCGGTCATTTCCCGGGAAGTGTTGTTGCGTGAAGTCTGGGGCTACAATGCGAATGTCACGACCCACACCCTCGAAACACATATTTACAGGCTTCGCCAGAAGATCGAACGGGATCCGGCGAAGGCGCAGCTTCTCGTCACAGCGGCGGGCGGCTATAAGCTGATCCCGTGAAAGGCTTGCGGCCAGGGAAGCGCCGGCATGGGATTGGAAGATGACATACGCAAACTGGCGCGCATTCCGGCGTTTGCCGGGATCGAACCGGAAGCGCTGCGGCTGATCGCTTTTTCCGCCGAAACACGTATTCTGCGCGCCGGCGACGTGCTGTTTCGCCGCGACGAAATTTCCAATGACGGGTTCGTGGTACTCGCCGGATCAATCGCGATGGATGCCTCCGGCGATGGCGCCGTCACGGCGCGGATCGTCCGGCCGCCCGGGCTCATCGGCGATCTCGCGCTGCTCACGCAAACGCGGCGTCCGGCGACGGCGATCGCGCGCGAACCATCGACCGTTCTGCGGATTTCGCGGCTGCTTTTCCGTCGTGTCCTGCATGAGTTTCCGGACAGCGCGGAACGGCTGCGGCAATCCGTGAGCACAAGGCTCCTTCAATTCACCGGCGAACTTGCCTCCGTGCGCCGCGGGAGACTTACGCCCGAGAGCGACGAAAAAGCCGAATGACATAAACCCAAGGTTTCGTTACCGCCCCGGCGGTTTGAATGACTTGCTGAGGGTTCCGGCTGACTTAAACGCCTTCACGGCATCCTTGGCGGTCATCGCGAGCGATGTCCTTAAGTGGGAAATCCCGCCGGACGCCGCCCCCGCGATCAGCGCGGAAGCCATGACCTCTTCGTTCGGCGCCTCGCTTATTGAGAGGAAATCATACTCGCCGAATGTGAAATACTGGGCAAGGAGCTTGGCCCCTGCCTTTTCCATGAGGTCCGCGACGGCCTTCTCCCGGTTTTCGGGATTAGCCACCATGCCCTTGACCGCATCGGGCGTGTACCGGCCCTGGGTGATATAGATTGCCATGAGTTCCTCCCTTTCCAGTTCGTACTTTTTGCGGATCGCGCAAACGTAATTAGGCGCCTTTCCCCGGTTTGCTAGTGGCCCGGAAACGGGATTGGTTCCTCCCGGTCGACGCAGGTTTTGGTTAATTTTGCCGGTTCCCCTTGAAGTATGATTTTTCATGATCTCGCAAAACCGATCCCCACTTCCATGGATCATGCTCCAGACCAATTTTCTGGTGAGAGCAGACCGCTCGATCGTGGTCTATCACGTTGCGGTTCAGTTCCCGACGGAACGAGCTAGGCGCCAAGCAGGCTCTACTGCTGGCGGCGCCGGACGGGTGATTTGCTTTCGACAAAGTGCTGTTCATCCGTTCATGCAACATTAAGGAAACCCACAGTAAGCTTTTGTTCACGTTGCGAGGCTCTTGCCGCTCGCAAGCGCCGCACTGCCAGAAGCGCCCGCCGATCCTCCCCGGCGGACGCTTTTTGTTTTAACCACGCGTCGTCGTTATCGTATCATCCGTTACGCTTGGCGAGCGCAAGCCCGCAGCTGCCTGCCGCCCGGGTGGCGACTATCATCGCGAAGAACGGCGTGGGCGCTGTCAGGCAGTTTGGGCTAGCCGCGCGGGGAAGGCCGCGTGGGTGAGCGACACGTTCACGCCACCCGGGCCGCTGAGGACTTCGACCTCTGCATCGAGGTCCTGCGCGAGCGCCTTGACGAGGGTTGTGCCGAGGCCGCCCTTCGCCGGAGCGGCGGCGGCATCCGGCTTTCCGATCCCATTGTCGGACACGACAAGCTTCCAGTCCGGTCCATCGATCTCGTAGCTGACGACGACCCGGCCGTCTTGTCTGTCCTTGGGAAAAGCGTGTTTCAGCGCGTTGATCACGAGTTCGGTGACGATAAGGCCGAGGCTGACGGCCTTGGCGGACTTGGCCGTGCCGCCGTTGACCAGAACCTTCAGCGAGATCGGCCGGCACCCCCGGATCATCGAGGCCGCAAGGCTTTCGCACAGCCTCGACAGGTAAGGACCGACCTCGATCAGGTCGTGCCGCTCGGATCCGTGAAGATGCCCCTGCACGGCCGCTAGCGCCATGACGCGTTGATGCGCGTCCTGCAAATGCTGGCGGGTTTCCTCCGAGGTCACGGTGCGCGCCTTCAGCATCAAGATGCTGGCGATGATCTGAAGGCTGTTGGCGACACGGTGCTCCAGCTCACGGAGCAGCACGTCCTTTTGCCGTAGCAACTCCTCCGTCTGCCGCAACAGTTCTGCCTTCTCGCGTTCGATGGCGCGCCGCTCGGTGACATCCTCGAAAGCAAGAAGAAGGGTCGTGTGAGCGTGGTCCGCGTAGAACACCGCGCGGGCGTTCAGGAGCATGATGCGGCGGCCGATCCCGGGAAACACATGCTCGACCTCGAACGCGTCCATGGCGGTGCGCTCCGGGATGATTTTCTCCAGAAGCCTGCGAAGAGCCGGGATCTGCCACTGGCCGTCGCCGAGCGCGTAGAGCGGCCGGCCCACAACGTCCTGGCGGTGGACCCCGAACGTCAGGTAGTAGGAGCGGCTGACGGCGAGCACGCGCAGGTCGCCGTCAAGCACGAGCAGGGGCTCGCGCACCGTGTCCACGATGGCTTGCGCGAGCGCCCGCGCATCCTCGATGTCCTTGAACGGAGGCTCAATCACGCTATGAACGCTCCCGAACCCTTCTCATTTTTAATACGACATACTTCTTATACGGCATACTTCGCGAATTCGTTTGTTTTCAATCCTGGGTTGCATAATTGATTATGGTATGCCGCCTAAAACGCCTCCTAAAATACCTAGGCCGATAGCGGCTCCGGGATCGCCACCGTAGTAACCATTGTAACCATTGTAGCCATTGTAGCCATTGTAGCCATTGTAGCCATTGTAGCCATTGTAGCCATTGTAGCCATTGTAGCCGTTGTAACCAGTGTTGCCAGTGTAGCGATTATACCCGTTGTAACCGTAGCCATAGCCGCCACCTCTATAGACGTGACGATAGCCATGAACACCGACGCTGCGTCCGGTGTAAATTCCACCCCGATGAACGCCACCTCCACCAGCACGAGCAAATGCCGGAGTTGTCGCGAGGGCAAGAGCTAATATCAGAGCTAATTTTTTCATCGAAAAGTTCCTTCAAGTTATATTTTTATAAGGTGCTGAATCATTCCGCGCCTCTTTAGAGCACCAACACTACGAGCCCGGATGCCCGTCTCATCGAGGATATCCCGGCCAGCAGGGGTCGATCAGCCGGTACCTAAGCCGCCAACCAGCCAGACCACGACGGCAGCGACCAATAGCAGGCCAAGAACGCCGCCAAGTCCGGTCCCGCCATACCTGCCGTGGCCATAGTAGCCGCCGCCTCCGAGCAGCAGAATCAGCAGGACGATAATCAGAATTGTACTCATGTCACACCTTCCTTGAACTTTCAGTTTATCCTTGAAGTCTCAGTTTATGGGTTTCGGCCGTCCACGAGCTAAATCCCGTCGCATCTGGAAGCGCGGGAGGTAGCCAATGACCCCCGTCGATCACTCGCCTTGGCAAGTTGCTCGCACCCTTGCCGGTACGTGGCGGCAAGGGTGCGAGGCATGGGGCTCTGGCCAACCAGAGCCCCAGCGTAGCGGTTATTTCCCCTTGAGCGTGTCCTTGATGCCGCCGACAGTGTTCTGGACCTTTCCTGCCGCCTTGTCGGACTTGCCCTCTGACTTTAGCTTAGTATCGCCAAGCACTTTGCCGGCGGCCTCCTTGACTTTGCCTATGATCCCTTTTTCCGATCCTTCGACCCGATCTTTGTCCATGATCTGTTCTCCAAAAAAGTAACGCCGCCCAGAGTGGGACGCGCACGCGATAGCTTTCGATGGGTTCGATCGCTATCGCCAGCCAACGCGACTGGATATTGATGCAATTCGCGCCTCGTCAAAATAGTTCCGTCGAACCGTCACCCGTGGAACAATTAATCGTGCACCAAAATTGTTTCCATGATGGTTGTGGATAAGCTAAGCCGTAACTATGCGAAATAAATCGCGGATATTATGGCGATTGCGGCGGGTCTGATACTCTCGGTATTTAATTCCGATTACCAAGAATATATTTAGCTTAGCCGTTTTATATACTCTATTTCTTTGAGGGCTCCTGCTTCCTCACGCCGGGGCTGCGGCCGCATAGTGAGGCTGGCGGTAGCTTTGTGGACGTGATCGTTATTGTCTTTGGTGCGTTGGTGCGGTTGCGTATTTTGCCGGCCGTTTGTATTGAAAAGCGGGAAGGATTGCCGTTATCGCGGGGTTTGTGGCGGTTTCTCATCGGGCTCTCAGCTTAAAAATATGGATTGAAGAAATCATGGGCAGCTCTTGATGGCGCGTCATTCAACCCAAATGGGCGTCACGGAAAAAAAACAATCGGAGGTGGCGGGCCCAGAACAGCGTGCGGCGAGACTAACGCAGACCCGCAATCTGAAGATGGCGCGCTCCGCGCATGCCTATGTGCGTGGCAATACAGTGAAATTTTACGACTGGCTTGAGGCGAGCGCCGGCAAAGTTCCGGAAGGGCCCCCGGTATGGATTTGCGGGGACTGCCATTTGGGAAACCTCGGACCGTTGGCGGACACGAAGGGGCGGGTCGCCGTTCAGATACGCGATCTCGACCAGACCGTGATTGGTAATCCTGCCCACGATCTCATTCGACTTGGCCTATCCCTGGCGTCCGCGGCGCGCGGATCGAATTTGCCCGGCGTTACAACGGCGCGAATACTTGAGCAGCTGGTCTCCGGATATGAGAAGGCTCTCTCTGACGACATTGAGCGCGGCAAGGACAAGATTTATCGCCCAAAAAGAATACAAATTCTGCTTGAACAGTCTGTCCGACGCCGCTGGCGGCAGCTTGCTCTGGAGCGGCTGGAATCAGTCAAGCCGGTTCTTCCGGTGGGAAAAAAGTTCTGGGCCCCGACGCCCGAGGAACGCACGGGGCTCGTCCAGCTCTTCGAGCAAGAACCGATACGAGCCATGATCACCAGCCTTCAGGGACGCGAGTTCAAGCGACGCTGTGACAATGGTCGATGCCGCTTATTGGATAAAGGGATGTAGTTCGCTGGGTCGCCTCCGTTACGCAGTCATGCTGCGGATAGGCGAAGGCAAGGGCTCGGCACTTTGTCTGGTCGACTTAAAGGAGGGTGTCACGGCGGCCGCGCCTCGCGCGGAGGGGGTAGCCATGCCGCGAGATAACTCGGTGCGCGTCGTCACGGGCGCGAAAGCGTTATCGCCCAACCTTGGCGATCGCATGATCGCCGCCCGATTTCTCGACACCGGCGTCGTGCTGCGCGAGTTGATGCCTCAAGACCTTAAGATCGAAGTCGATCGCCTTGCCCGCGAGGAGGCAATGGTGCTGGCGGCGTATCTCGCCGCGGTGGTTGGACGGGCCCATGCGCGGCAAATGGACAAAGCAACCCGAGATACGTGGCGTTCTGAACTTGCAAAGGCACGCAAGACGACCCTCGACGCACCCTCCTGGCTTTGGTCGAACGTTGTCGAGCTGATTTCAATCCACGAAGCAGCTTACCTCGATCATTGCCGCAGGTTTGCGCTCGCGGAAGCGGCGTGAAGCAGAAAGGTAAGGCCTATAGGGATGGTGGGCGCGACAGGGATCGAACCTGTGACCCCTACGATGTCAACGTAGTGCTCTTCCGCTGAGCTACGCGCCCCTTGAGCGCTTCCCGTTCAAAACCAAAAAGTTGGCACATGCCGATCATAAAAATCGATTGGCTCTTTGCGACGGCATGCCTGGGCTCCTGGTGAGCTGGACTCCTAGGGTTGGCGGGAAGCGGTATATAGCGCCGTCGGTACCGGCGCAAGCCGATCCCAAAATCCGCGATGGGAGTATGGCTGGCGGGGATGCTCATCCCCGAACGCAGGCGGTCGTGGAATCCAACAATCCCGCGAGACTTTAACTATCCGGCACGATGTCGAGAAGCTTGGCGATCGGCGCCGGCCTGATGCCGAGCGGTGGTTGGAAAGGCCCTTCGTGGGCCGCGATCAATCCGATCACGAGGACGATGCTGGTGGTGAAAATGACCATGGCGGCGACCTGGGCGCGCGCCTCGTCGAGATGCACCGCGGCAACGCTGATCTGCGCCATCAAGGCCATCAAAAGAACGCATGACCATTTAAAGTTTTCTGAAAAATCCGAGGCGAATGCTAGCCGGTCGCTACGCGCCTCCCTAACCCTCAAGGCAGTGTCGAGCAATAGGCGGCCGAGCGCCGCGTTGCCGGCGACCGCAAAATCAGATTGCGCGACGGTTTGCAACAATTCGTCTTGTGCCGCTTCGGCCTCAGGCGACGCTTCGCCGTTCTCCATGCGCGGCCATTCCATGTCGATCACGGCGATGGCATAGGCCTGGATGGCTCGGTCGATCGCAACGTGCGGTGTACCCAAGGCGGCGGCCAGGGCATGGAGGGAGACGAGATTGGCGCCCTCCCCGCGCACCGTTGCCGCCGCGCGCCTGTTGCGATCCCAGACGTCGCTCGCGAGAAAGCCGACGAGAATGCTGAATATGATGACGATCGCACCGACGAAGGGCGCCACGACGCCTCGGAAGCTTCGCACCCAGGCTCCCACCGTAGCGCCAAACGAAAGTCGGACCAACACCACGGCGGAGGCGCCGTAAAAGACCGCCAAAATCAAAATCAACGCCGGAAGCGGTAGTGATAGCCAAGCGTCGATCAAGATCACGTCCCCCTCTGCACGCCGATTGGACTATAGCAGACGAAGAGGGTCGCAAGCCCGCCGGCGGAGAAATTGTCGTGGTTCGATCTGGCTAACGGACGGTGATCGGAAATCGCAGCATACTACTCGCAGACGCGGACGCGTTGAATGACGTATCCGTAACCGTCCCATACGCGTTCATGTTCAAGCCAGCAACGCGGACCGGGCACATACACCGGCGCCGGCGCGTAATAGGGGGCGTAATAACGAGGCTGGGCCACCGCGCTGCCCACGATGGTACCAACGGCGAGGCCGCCGAGCAAGCCCGCGGCCACGTCGCCGCCGCCTGCGGTTGCCGGTGTCGTGATGAGGCCTGAGACAACAGTAAGCGCGGCGAGACTGACGGCAGGACTTTGCCTGCACGATATTCGAACATTCGGCTTCATGGGACGCAACCTCCAATCGCTCGATCCTGGCGTGAAAGCCTGACCAAAAGGTTAATTCCTCGCGGCCTTGTTTGCCCGCGTACCGCCAGAGGAACAGCCGAGGTCATGTTCAGCGCGCGCGACCCCCCTCGTCAAGAAAAATGCGCGCTTATTTATGAACTGCCTAATAGCCTGGCGTTTGCGTCAAACCATGCAAAAATCACGTAAGCCCAAGAGCAGGTTCGATTTCTAGCGAACACGTTCTTTCGCCGGCTTGCCATTAAGCTAAAATAAAAGCTAAATTGATTAGGCAATCTGGAGAAAAGGCGGATCATGGCAAAAAAATTAAGCGAGGATGACCGCGCTTTATTGCTGGCCGAATTCGAGCGTCTGAGTCAGGAGCATCGCGACCTCGATGCCGCGATCGACGCATTGCTCCATCTTGGCGGCGGCGACCGGCTGCAAATCCAGCGGCTCAAGAAGCGAAAACTCGCGTTGCGCGACCGGCTGGCGTTTCTCGAAGATCAGCTTACGCCGGACATCATCGCCTAATTGCACGGGCGGAAAAGCGCCGGTAACAGCTAGTTTTGAACGATTTCAACGATAGCGAACAACAATTTGGTGCGGGAGAGGCATCACATTATGCCATTATCTCTTTGATTTTGCTTGCTTGAATTTATGAACGAAGCCGACGAGGCCAACAGAAAGGCCAACATTTTTTTCGCGCGTCACTTTTTGTTTCACCTTTCAGGCTGAAATCGCCTCGCCCTGGGCACTAATATGGCGGGCTAGACCCCATCAACCGGTGTCGTTGGGATCATATGCCATTAGGGCTCATTTGGTTCTTGCGGCGCGTACTCGGGCAGCGCGGATGCGGTCTCGGTCATGCCATCTCCTCTTTCGTCGACGCGGGCGGGACTTTGTCAGGAGCCGCGAATTATTCAGATGCATTTGTAAAGGCTTTCATCGCGCGCAACAACCCTGAAATCTCCCGGCGCCGCTCAATCGCATCGGCCACGTAGCGCCCGTACTTGAACGCGTTCTTGTTACCCTTCGGGGCGCCGGGCGACATTCCCCCGTGCAGTCGGCAACGGCCGTTCGGCATTGTTGGTGACCGGCACCGGCTCCCGCTCCTTGTCCGCGCTCCACATCAACGGCTGAGGTGCATGGGCAATTTGTTTTGCATAGGGTTGATCCTCCGATTTCGGTCGATCCCCTCCCCCCGGGGTCTCGACGTGGCCGACGATGGCTTGGCCACCGGCTTGGACGGTAACGTGTTCGACCCGGACCGTCGGTTGGCCCTTGCCGCGATGCCGGTTTAGCGCGTCGAGCAGCACGGCATACGTCCGAGAAACCTGGACGCTTCTATTAACGCGACCATTATTAACGCGACCATACTGCGTGGTTGAGCGGTTTCGATTGGCTTCCGCGCCGGATTTTGTCTGACGTGAACGGCCGGCGCGGTGTTGGCGATGTTAAAGCCCTCTGACGAAGGCAATTATCGATCATGCCGCCGCGATGCGCCGCAGGAAGAGCAGGCGTTTGATATTGGAGACGAGGTTCGCCAGGCCGATCTTCGTCTTCGCTCTCGCGATCCCGACGGTCCGGATGAACAAACCCATCCGACCCTTCTGCGCGGCGAAGACAGGCTCGACGCGCGAACGGATTTTCGATTTGGCGGTGTTGGCGCGCCGGATCGCTTCCGGCATCGGGCGCCCCTTCGGCCTCTTACGATGGACATGGCTGACGAAGCCGTTCCTTTCCATGAACTCCTCGTTGGCGGCCGATCTGTAAGCGGTGTCCGCCCAGACGCTGCGCGCCGTGTTGGTCTTGTCGAGAAGTCCATCGCGCAGACGGCGGCCCTCATAGGCGGCGGCGTCCGTCGCGCTCCCTTTGCGAATGAAGCCGAAACCGCGATCGAGCGAGATGTGGTTCTGATAGCCGAACACCGGAATCGCCAGATCGACAGGCGGCGTCGATCCATCCTCGCGCGGCTTGCTCGCGCGGCTTGGCCTTGGTGTATTTGGGTGTATTTGACTGTCCAGCGCGCGTCGCGATCCTTCTGGCGGAGCTTCGCGGGCTTGTCTTTCCAGTCGTCGGGGATGCGCCCGCCCTTGATCGCCTTCTTCGCGTCCTGGGTGTTGCGCCGACGCGGAGCGGCGATCAGGCGCGCATCGACGATCTGGGCCGCCATGGCGATGGAACCGAATTGCCGAAGCATTGCCGAAGCGTTGCATCGAAGCGCGCGAACAATGGCCCGATGGCGCCGGCCTTGGTGAGTTTCTCCCGGAACAGCCAAATCGTCCGGGCGTCGGGGACGCGATCCGACAATCCAAATCCGAGAAAACGCATGAATGACAGCCGGTCATTGATCAGGAATTCGGCGCGTTCGTCAGCTAGATTATTCGCCGTCTGAATGACGGATCAAATGGCGGGCGCCCGCCTTGCGTCCCGTCCGAATAGGTGAGCGCTGCGTTCAGTTCCGGGCGAAACGCCTCGAATTCCACCGCAGCCTCGAATGCCTCGAGCTGGTCACCGAGATCGCTCAACCGCTTCAAGCGATCATCGACATCGAAAAATCCGGCCTGCCTTCGCATCGAATCATCTCCAATCCATCCGTCACAACGCAATCAGAAAGGCAGCGAATTGGCGAGGTTCTTAGAAGCGTTCGCTTTGGCAAACAATTCCAACCGGCGTATGATTTAATGCTTAATACGAGAACAGTTAACTTTTCTTGCTAGGGTCCAGACTTAATTTAACCAGAAGTAGGTGGCGGCGATCAAGCGGACGGCGCTAAGGAAATTCTCGGCGCATTTGTCGTAACGGGTAGCGATGCGGCGTGCGTCTTTGAGGCGGCAGAACATGCGCTCGATCTTGTTGCGGTGACGATAGGCGCGCTTGTTATAGGGAAATGGCTTGCGGCGATTGATCTTGTTGGGAATGACCGGGGTGGTGCCGCGCCGCGCAAGCCAATCCCGCAACGCGGCGCAGTCATCAGCCTTATCGGCCAGCAGTTTTTTGGCCGGCGGCAGGGGCTTGCGCAAAGGCCCAGCGGCTTTGCCGTCGAAGCACTGTCCGCCGCTCAGGAGAAAGCGCAAAGGGCGGCCCTTGCGATCAATCACTGCATGGATTTTTGTCGCCCAGCCACCCCGGCTTGTGCCAAGCGCTTGGTCTTGGCCCCTTTTTTACCTCGTGCCGAACGGTGCGCTTTGATCGCCGTTAAATCGATGCTGTTTTCGTAAAGTGTCCCGACAATCTGGCTTAGCTCATAAAACAGCTTTTGCCCCAGCCCTTGCTGTGACCAACGGTGCCAACGGTTGTAAATCGTTGTCGCGGGGCCGTACTCTTGCGGGCAATCCCGCCCGCGCATTCCCGACTGCAAAACGTGAATAATCCCGCTGATCACACGGCGGTCATCGACCCGCCGTGGCGCGCGCCGCTTCCGGCCCGGCAAACAGCCTTTTATCGACGACCATTGCAGGTCATCCAGCCAAAATAATCCCTCCCGCATGATCCACCTCCATAGAGGTTGAATCATGCGCCAATTAATAGACCTCTTGCATAACCGTCATGTGACTTTGAGCTTTATGTTGTAGATTGCGGCGATGAGGAAGAAGCGCAGGCCGAAACGGCGGCGGCGATGTCTGTAGCGGTCAGCAATAATCTTGAAGCGTTTGAGCATGGCGATGCCGTTCTCGCAAGGCACGCGTTGGCTGGAGGTAGCGCGGTTTCTGGCCTTGTCGGTTGCGGCTAACGGATTCTTTTTGCTGCGCTTCTTCGGCATCGCCGTGTTGGCGTGCACGCTCTGCAGGCCTTGATAGCCGCCGTCGACAACGGCCTTCGTTTCAGGATGCAGACGAACCTTTGACCTCTTGAACAGCTTGAAGTCGTGCCGGCGTCCTTTTTCGTGCGCGATGCAGAGAATGCGGCGCGTTGATTTCTCGACAACAAGCTGCGTTTTTAGCGGGTGCCGCTTCTTCTTGCCCGAAGAGTAGCGCCGTTGTTTTTTTTGGCCGTTCGATGGGTGTTTCGGTTGCGTCGATCAAGACGACATCGAACGCCCGGTCACTGGCAGCAACGGCCTTGCGGCCCGGTCACCGAAAGGATTTGCTTTTGGCCCGCGTGTTTTCGCACCATTTGATGTGGCGGTACGCCGCACTTTCACTGATCCCGTAGGCTTGCCCGATATGAAAATAGGTCCGGTATTCGCGCCAATATTCGAGCATCATCAGAAGCTGGTTTTCGACACGGAGCGTGTTGGGCTTGCCACCGGCCGCCTTGTGCTTGCATTTGGTGTCAGAAAGCACCGCCGCCATCGCTTCAAATGGGTTCCTCTGAATACCGGTAAGTCGCCGGAATGCTTCACCTTTCAGCTCTTTGACCGAATCAAATCTCATCGTCGCCTCCCTTTCGCGGCAACGAATCAAACAGTCGTTAAAAGAAGGTTATGCAAGAGGTCTAATGATCGCAAGGGCCGCCCTTTGCGCTTTCTCCCGAGCGGCGGACAGTGCTTCGACGGCAAAGCCGCTGGGCCTTTGCGCAAGCCCCTGCCGCCGGCCACAAAACTGCTGGCCGATAAGGCTTATGACTGCGCCGCGTTCCGGGATTGGCTTGCGCGGCGCGGCACCACCCCGGTCATTCCCAACAAGATCAATCGCCGCAAGCCCTTTCCCTATAACAAGCGCGCCTATCGTCACCGCAACAAGATCGAGCGTTCTGCCGCCTCAAGGACGCGCGCCGCGTCGCTACCCGTTACGGCAAATGCGCCCGGAACTTCCTCAGCGCAGTCCGCTTGATCGCCGCCACCTACTTCTGGTTAAATTAAGTCTGGACCCTAGGACTTTTCCGGCGACTACGGAAACTGAAAATACGGCGTCATATCAGGGAGGTGCATGGCCGAGCAAACGGGATTCGAACCAAAGCATGCGCTTTATATGCATCGCTTTTAGCCGACGAAAACGCGGGCGAAATTGCGTCGCGCTCGAAACGGTGAGTTCACGGCCAGAAATTCAATGTCGGGGGAAGGCGCGCCGGTTGTTATTCCGGCCAGGTTTACCAAGTACGTGCGAGCGGATTTCAGGGCGCGAAACCGACTGGACTTCCGCCGCATAGTACGCATTGGTATCGTCATGGGCTGGCCGAGCCAGAGCCGCCCAGGGCTCGCCCCGCGATTTGCGGGGCTTTGGGTCGTGCGAGCGTCAAGTCCAGCGCCGCGAGCCAACGGAGCCTGAATATGTCAACCCCTTCCATCGCGAAGTCCCGAAACCTTAAGACCGCCGCATCCAAGAAGTGGAGCGTTAAATCGAGTGCGACAGCTCGGCGCAAGGTCACGTCTGCTGTGACCACCACCAAGGTGCCGCCGAAAAGTGACGAACCGAAGGTCGAGCGCGTCACCAAGCAGGAGCGCCTGCTGACACTGCTTTGTCAAGCCGAGGGGGCGAGCATCGAAGAGATGATGCAGGCAACAAACTGGCAGCAGCACAGCGTGCGCGGGTTTTTGGCAGGCACGGTGAAGAAGAAGCTTGGTTTCTCGCTGACCACTTCGAAAGCGGCAGGCGACGTCCGCCGTTACCGCATCGCGACGCGTCGCGGTCGCTGACATGGCCAAGTCGTCGTGATATCGCGGAGTTGCTGGCACGGCTTTCCACCGCGACGATCTTCGAGCTGCGCGGCGAGTGGCGGCGGCTGCATCGGGCGCCGCCTCCAAGAGGCGGGCGACCTCCTCGGGGCTCAAGACGACCGGCAGCTTGCGCGGCTCGTGGACGAACGTCAGATGCCGAGCCGCGTCGGCCCGACCGAGCGTCACGGTGAAAAAGAACCGCAACGCTGAGACGGCGGAGTTGATAATCGGCGCGCCCGCGCGGTTCTTGGTCAAGTGCAACTGGAAACGACGGAGATCCTCATTGGTCGCCGTGTCCGGCGATCGGCCGAGGAATCTTGTCAGTTTCATAACCGTGCGGATGTAGTCGTGCTGGGTCTTCGACGCGAAATGGCGGACGCTCATCTCCTCGATCATGCGCCGGCGAAGGGGGGTGATGCATTCCTCGGTCATGCGATACTCCTGTCTGAAACCAAGTTGCTAATCCCTCGATCTTCAGACAGGACGCTCCCGCCCCGTTACCGCACTCCCCCAACACCCACCAGCCGGCGCGAGGTGCGCCGCCGCGCGAGCGGTTTAGTTCTCTGGCGCATCCCGGAAATGCCGCACTCCGCCAGCGACGGCCGCTTACGGTTCCAAAGCGGACGCTGGAAAGCTGTCCAAGCTCACGTTCATGAGTTCACGCCTTAATCCTATGCGACAACTTATGCGGCCAGCCGCATCGCCCGAACGTCTTCCAAGACGCGCCTAAAATCAGGCTGCGGCGCAAGGCACATAGTTCTGTAAGTGTTCAGGAAGGGGAGCCAAATCCAGGCGGTAAAGCTCGCCATATTTCTCACGAAGATAAACGAGATAGGGCGTGGTGCTCATCGGCCCGCCGGTCGCCCGCATGACGACCTCGCTCGGCTGGAACTTGCGCCCATGCTGGTAGAGCTGCTCGCGCAGCCAGCCGTGAAGCGTTCCGAACTCCCCCTTTGAGATTTCGCGCGGGATATTGGGATGAGCTTTGACGGCGGCGGCGTAGAACTGCGCGCTGAGAATATTGCCAATGGTGTAGCTCTGAAATCCGCCACCGACGGTGCCGGTGCCGCCATACCAATGCACGTCTTGCAGACAGCCATCGCGGTCGTCGCCCGGAGCAACACCGAGATCGGCCCGCATGCGGGCACGCCAAGCCTCGGGCAGATCCTTGACGCGCAGATGGCCTTCGAGCAATTCCACCTCCAGGTCGAAACGCATCATAATATGGAGGTTATAGGTGACCTCGTCGGCATCCGTGCGGATCAAAGAGCGTTGCACCTTGTTGATCGCGCGATAAAAGGACTCGAGCCCTATCTGCCGGAACTGATCTGGAAAAGTATCCCGGAGAACCGGGTAAAAATGCTCCCAGAACGCGCGGCCGCGACCGACCACATTTTCCCAAAGCCGCGACTGGCTCTCGTGCACGCCTGCCGATGTTCCCGATCCAAGCGGCGTGCCCTCAAGTGAAGCGGCGACACCCTGCTCGTAAAGCGCATGACCGCACTCGTGCATGGTCGAGAACAGCGCGTCGCCAAAATGTTTTTCGTCGACTCTGGTGGTAATCCGGACGTCTCCCGCGGAGAACTTGGCGCAGAAAGGATGATGGGTCTTGTCGAGTTGTCCGCGATCGGTGTAGTAGCCGAATTGCTTGACCACCGAAAAGCTGAAATCTAGCTGCGCCGGCTCGCTGAAAGAACCACGCAGGCAGTCGTCGCCAGGAACGGGCTGATCGGAAATGGCGCGCACGACCGGTACCAATTCGCTCCTGAGCTCGGCAAAGAGCGAGCGGACCAAAGCTGTCGTCATGCCTTCCTCGTCGGCATCGATCAGAGGGTCGGCGACATGCTGATAGGGCGCAAAAAAGCCAGCGTATTCGCGACTAAGATCGACGGCCTTTTCCAGGAACGGCAGCATCGCCGCAAAGTCGTTCGCCGGCCTCGCCCGCGTCCAGGCATCATAAGAGGCCGAGCCGAGCGCGCTGGCCCGGGCGACATAAGCGCTGGGTAGCTTGATCGCCTTCTCGAAGTCGCGGCGGCCGATCCGTATCAGGCTCGCCTCAGTTCTCGACACTTCATCGACGGTTCGCTTGGTTCGCCTCTCTTGACCATGCCTGCCCATGCCTGCCGGGATCATCGTCCCGGCGTTTCCGCAATGCTCATAACCTCGGCTCTTGACCGAAGCAGCTTGTCCGCACAATTAGGAACGCCGCTAGCACCAAAAGCAGAACCGCAATCCAAACGGATGCAAGCCTGGCAAGAACCGCACCGGCCAGGCAATTCCCAGCTTCGTTCTATTTCTCAAAGCCATTGTTATCCCTCCTAGCCCTCGTGAAAGTCTAACATGGTGGTTTCAAAAAGCCGAGGCGGCACCTCAAAACGGCTCAAGGGCGCTCAGGAGGGCCATCATGCATCATGACGATGTTCTCGTATCAGTAGCACTCCAGGTGGGGTCGCGATTTAACACGAAAAGGGGGTGACAGTTGGAAGCCTCGAATGCCGATCTGGCCCTTCCGAATGGCCGCCAGCGCGTTGTTCGCCCCGTTGAGCGGCCGAATAAGCTTCTTGCGAAGCTGCGTAAGAGCGAAAAGCAGAAGAAGAAAAAGTAACCTAGGCGAAGAGGTCGGGTCGCCGCAGGCGTAGCGCAAGCACCAGTGTCAGTAGCTTTCCGTCAGCGATCTGTCCTTGATCGACATCGGCCGCGAGCTCCGCGAGCAGCCGCTCGACAACGGTGATTTCCTCATGCTCGCCGTCCACGCCTCCGCCGTCGCTGATGCGATCAGCGGAGCGATAAGGTGCGAGAAAGAGCGACTGGCGTTCGGTTGAGACGCCTGGGCTCGACCACACGCGAGCGACGAATTCCAGAGATGGGAGATCAACGCCCAGTTCTTCATAAGCCTCACGGCGCGCGGTCGTATCGGCATCCTCGTTCTCGATCATCCCGGCGCAGGCTTCCTCCGACATCTCTTCTCCGGATGCCACAAGAACAGGGGCACGGAAAAGGCGCACAACGAGTGCGCTGCGTCGCTCAACATCGTAGGGCAGCACCGCAGCGGCATCCCCATGCCGCTCCACCTCCCGCGAGACCTCAGCGCCATCGGTAAGCCGCATTCGGAGGCGCTCGACGGTTATGTAGCCCGCGTGCGCGATTTGGCGTTCAAGGATTTCGGGTTTCATCGGATCCTCTGGCCTACCAGTATAATTTGTGCGGGTCAGGCGGAGCCCTAATCTCCGGGGCGCGCAGTCTCGCCATCGTGCCTCAATTCGACCGCGTCTTCGCTCGACGCTTTTATCGAATTCGCCTCGGGCTTCTCGCCGAGCCTCACTGTCCCGATCGTGCTGCGCGCCCTCTACGGCGTTGCAACGGGGAGAGAATGGAGCATTTCGGCGCGTCTCTCGCCATAGAAACGGCGCAATATCTCCGGTCACCCCCCAATTCGTTCCGACGGTTATCGTCACCGATAAATCTTACAGGGCGGCACTTCGTGAAATTGACTTCTCGGGTTCGCACCAACAAGGACTGTGCACCAACAACTGCGCGGAGAACTCGCATCGACCGGTTCGACGACGCGAACGAAAGACGTAAGGATTTAATCCCTTTTGTCTTCGTAGAATGAGTCCTTATCGACGATACCTAACCTTTTGCGTATGAGAGGCCAATTTTATGGACAAGCCATCGAACAACTGACGATTAGAATTCGCGCAACTACTTGCGCGAGATCACCACCTGCTCAATCGACGGCGGCAAAGGGTGAATCTCGCTGCGCGCAAAACCGGCGTTGCTGAACATCCGTTCTAACTCTGAAAACGTATAAGCGTCGCCGCTCGGGGTCCCAGCAAGCATCATCATGCTAAACCCCGCAGCCTCCGGCGGCGAGATGCGATCCTCGTTCGGCACAAACTCTAATGTCAAAGCGCGACCGCCGCCAGCGAGGGCCGCCCGGACCTTTCGCAACAGCGCTTCGCAAGCGGCCATGTCGAAGTGGTGCAGGAAGTTCGTCAGCAGCACTAGATCGTACCCGCTGCCATACTCGACATCAAACGCGCTGCCTTCAATCGTTCTGTAACGATCGCTGACCGCGGCGTTGCGCGCGTTCTCTTTCGCGACTTCCAACACGGGCGCCCAATCCAACGCGACGATCTCCGCCTGCGGATTGTTTTTCGCAAAGGCGATTCCGTACAAACCATGTCCGGCGGCGATATCAAGAATCTTCAGATTTCGTTCCGCCTTTTCGTCCACCAGTTTGGCCATCAACTGCGAAGGCATCGCCATCATCGGGGCCATCGCGCGCGCAAACTTCACCCAGATGGGATGCTCCGGGGCCACCACGCCTTCCTCGGAAATAACGGCGCCGCCCTTTCTGACCGCCGCAGCCAGGTCCTTAAATCCGTCCGTCAGCATCGGCGACAGCAGAAAATCGATCGCCCCTCCGAGGTATGCAGGCGAGCGCTTATCAAGAAACACGGCGGAGTTTTGAGTTCATACTGTAACGCCCGCCGTCTTTCGCAAGAAACCCCATGATGCACAAGTAGTCGCAAAGGATGCGCATGCCGCGTTCTGACGTTTGGCATCGCTCGGCGATCTCCGGATCGGCAGAGTTGCCTTCTCCGATCGCCGTGAAGACATCGAGCTCGATCGCGGCCTTCAATGCTTCGGTGCGTTGATAAGAATTGATGGTCTGGAAGAACAACTGCGGAGTTGGTTGTTGCGTTGCCGGACTGGACATTGTTGGGTTTTCTTTCTGAATGAATGATTGCCTCGATCAACATGCTAACGATTAAATACACGCCAGGATAGTTATACCCCAACTCGTTCGACCACTGCATTGCGGCTCCTGACCACTTATTGGCGAGGAATGCCCTCGCTGCCAAGCAGCTCAGGCCGCGATAAAACTCTGGCGTGGGATTGCCATTGGAGATGAAGGTCGTGATTACTTGTCCGGCGTCACGGCCTTCCGGACAGCGGTGCCCAGCTCCTTCGCATACTCCTCCAGGGCGGCGAGCTGATTTTTCACATATTCGGCCTGATGGGCGAGGATTTCCTGGGGATCCTTCGCTTGAATGAGCTTCTGGGCGTGATCGAACGCCGCCTTCAAATTCGCTTCGGTGAAGCTGAGGGCCTTCGCGCTGACGTCCTTGGCGGTCGATTGCAGGGCGTTTGCGGTGCCTCCCGCCTGCGCGGTTGCCTTGTGAGCGGCCTCGATAAAACTTCCGAAGGCCTTGCGGGCCTCCTCGACGCTCTTCGCGGTCAAGTCACGGATCTCGGTGGGGATTTCATAGGGGATCTTGGTCATGGCCTGCACCTTTCCCTAAATTCGAGGCTCACATGCGGATAGAATTTGCCGGCGAACCATCTCACTGCTGGCGATGCCTTTATAGATTAGCAGTTGGTGGGCGACAACGCTGCAACAATGTCGCACGGTCATCGCCCCATTTACGGACATTCGGCGTTGCTGCGTCGTCGCTATATTTTCCACCGGCTTCTCCGGCGTTAATTGGAATTTGGGGAGTTTTCATTTCACGATCCATTCGGCGCGGTCTCCTTTCACGGCTTCGAATGTCTGGGCCCCGCGAACTGGGAACATCTCTCAACGAGTGAACCAGATCACGCTCGCCACTACCGCAATTGCTATAGCTGTTCCTAGCGTGACAATGGCGGCGAGCTGGAACCGCCGCCGATGCTTTGGTGAAATGCCCAATCCGAACGCAGCCGGAATAAGATAAAGCAGCAGCGCCACGAAGAACAGGGCATTCAAGAGGTGATCAAGTTCAGGCATTAAATTCGGCAGCGCGCTGATATCCGACTTGCGCGTTAGAGGGTGGGGGTCGCGTTCCCCGAATTTATTTCAGATACGTTGAAATGATACTCGCGCTGCCTACCGGATAGTCAAGGCAACGACGACTGTTCGTCAGAGTTTAGGCGGTTCAAGTCATCCCAGAGCGATTTTGAGGAAGCAGTTTCTAATCATCGCTCGGAATGCCAAAAATGGACAAATCAGACCGATCCACTTGCGATCAGAATACCAGAATTTATCGATCATGTTAAGCCGCATCTCTCTATGAACATGTGCACCACGTCCAAAGTTCGTCGGCCGCGTTGGAGCAGCAACAATGTCGCAACTCTTGAAGGCTCTGGTTGTATTGGCTCTGCTCTGCGCGAGCGCGGCACTAGGGTTCTTGGTGAGGTCTCGGATGCCGGAACCTCAAAGGTCGAAGGAGTCGACCGAGTTTATCGAGCTGATCATTGTCTTACTCGTAACAATAGCGGCGGTCGTGCTCGGGTTGCAGACAACCTCCGTGAAAAGCGCCTTCGACATCGCCGAACATGATCGGGCTAACTACGCCGCACAGCTGACTCTACTGGATCAATGCATGCGCAACTACGGCCCAGGATCCGAACTCGTGCGTCGCCACCTCCAGAGCTTTACTGCCGCCGCGATCGCGAGCAATTGGCGGTCGGAAGCGGCTCCACCCGGCGTGAGCTATCCGGATGTGAGTAAAATGTCGAGGGACGGCGCGAGGTCCGTGCTGACCGATCTCATGAATCACATCGGCCTCGAGATTCGTCAATTGAACCCGCCGGATCAATTGCACGAAAAGTTAGCAGCAGACTGCTTCGACCAGTTCAAAGACGTTGTCAGGGCGCGATCGTCGATCATCGAAGAACCTTACAGTTCAATAGCCAGGCCCTTCCTTAGAATGCTCGTGTTTTGGCTTATGGTCATATTCGCATGTTTTGGCCTTCGCGCGCCGGCCAGTCCCCTCGTGCTAATCGTGATCGCCTTATCCGCAATCTCCCTAAGTAGCACGATGTTCATTATCCTGGACATGGATATGCCCTATGAAGGCCTGTTCAAAATTTCCAGCCAGACCATGCGTGCTGCGCTGAGTGATATGCTTCGCTAGCCTAAAGCCTCGTTGGCTTTCACCGCGACCATCGACATCAAGCACTCCAAGGCAGTCGGGCCGGCCTTGGGATTAAGGCCGATTCTCAATCAATCGGGTGAGAGCGACCGCATTGGCCGGATCTCGCAGTGTTGTGACGGCATGATGCAGACCCTGCTTTACGAAGCCATTCAGCCGCGCCAACTCTATCTATCGGGTGAATCCATGTCTCTGCAGGCGCTCTTGCGCACCAAGTCCATCGAGCAACTCCAATCCGAGCTCGGCCGGGCGGGGCAGTTTCGGCGCGTGCTTGGCCTATGGCAGCTCACCAGCATCGGCCTCGGCGGGCTCATTGGGGTCGGCATCTTCGTGCTCACAGGGGTCGTCGCCGCCACTCAAGCGGGGCCGGCCGTGTCTCTGTCATTCGTGATTGCAGGCATTGCCAGCGCCGCTGCCGCCCTTTGCTACGCCGAGTTTGCCGGGATGATCCCGGTCGCCGGCAGCGCCTACACTTACGCCTATGCGGTGCTTGGCGAACTCGTTGCGTGGGTAATTGGTTGGGATCTTCTGCTCGAGTATGCGCTCGTCGTCGCCGTCGTATCGATCGGCTGGTCGGGCTATTTGCAAGCCCTGCTCAGCCAGCTTGGCCTGACGCTCCCCATCTGGGCGATGGGAGCGTCCGGAACAGGCGCGGGCCATGTCCTGGATCTCGCCGCCATGCTGGGGAGCCTTGGGGTCGCGGGCCTTCTGACGCTGCGCATCGAGTGGGGTGCGCGCTTCAACGCGGCCATGGTGATCATCAAAATCGCGGCGGTCATCCTCGTCATCGCGGCCGGTCTGCCGTACGTGCACACCGCTAATTGGCATCCCTTCATGCCCTACGGCTTCGGAGGCGTGATTGAGGGGGCTGCCGTCGTTTTCTTTGCGGTCTTCGGCTACGATACTCTCACAACCGCCGCCGAAGAGGCTCGCGACCCGCAGCAACTGCTCCCCCGCGCTGTTTTGTTCTCGCTGGCCATCTCTCTCGCGCTCTACATCACGATGTCTTTGGTGCTCACCGGCCTCGTACGCTACGACACGCTGAACAATGCCGCTCCGGTCGCGGCCGCGTTCACCGCGATTGGCCTGCCCTGGGTGACGCTCATCGTATCCGCGGCGGCGGTGGCGGGTATCGCCAGCGTCATGCTCGCCTTCATGCTGGGCTGCGCCCGCATCTGGTTCGCCATGAGCCGTGACGGGCTGCTTCCCGTGTGGTTCGCGCAGGTGCACCCGCGGTTCCGAACGCCGCACCGCCCGACGCTGATTACGGGAGGACTCACGGCCCTCGTCGCGGGTTTCTTCCCGATCAAGGAGGTTGCCGAATTGGTGAACATCGGAACGCTCTCGGCTTTTATGATCATCTGCCTCGCGGTCATCGTGCTACGGCGGACCCGGCCACGCGTCCGGCGCACTTTCCGGACGCCCCTCGTCCCCTGGATACCCCTAGCGGGCATCGGGTTCTCCCTGTGGTTACTGTCAAAGCTCCCTACCGTCGCCTGGGAACGGTTCGTCGTTTGGATGGCGCTCGGCCTGCTGCTCTACTTTTCATACGGCCGTCGGCACAGCGTTCTCGCAACGAGGGGAAGCGTGCCTATCGAAGGCAAATCGGGCGGCGACGCCGAGGATTCCCGGCTGCGCTGACGGGGCTTCGCAAACGGGGTTTTTCGGTCGAGCGGATCCAGCACGAGACGAAGGGCTCACACTACTGGATCACAAGTTGATGACTGCGGGTTCGTTGCGGCGTTCACATCTGACAAGCGACTAGACTGATCGGGGACATCATTGCGCCTGATATAAATTGCTGGTCGGGTTTCAGCGAGGGAATGGAGTTTTGAAGTCCGCCGCCCACACATCTCCTTCCCGTGAAAGTGGAGCTGCCTTCGTTCTGCGGTGCACGGTTGGCTCGCGGCACGAACTCGCTTTGACGGAAGCTCCTATAGGGGAGGTGCAAAGACCAACGATGACGATGAGATGTGATCGCACTGGGGGCAGCTCTCGTAATAATACGGGCGATAAGAATGGAAATTGTCGCCTTGAAATAGTACTGTTGCGCCGCGACGAGCGCGCTCGTCTCCGCACAACCGGAGGACTCGTTCGGCGTCGAGTTGGCGAAAGTCACCCTGATGCTCGCCAAGAAGCTAGCGGATGATGAGGTCATCGAGGTTCTGGAGCGCGATCAAATTGAGCTGCCGCTGCGGAGGAGGAGTGTATGACCACTATCAATGACCTCAGAGGCTTTTGTTTTCCCCTGAACTCCGGGCGGTGTCTCGTCCCTCGTGGGCGATCTACCCTGGCACTACGCGACGGAATACCTCACTATTGCCTATCGCACCGATCCGGCGGCGATTACCGCGTACCTGCCTGAGCCCCTCGCGCCTGGCCCCGAGCCGGACCTCGCCTATGTCGCCTTCAGCCGATGGTGGTCCCTGTGGGACAACCAGCCGGAGATGGCTTTCACCAATCCAGAACGCACCCAGTATCGGGAGTGCGCGATCTGGGTTGGATGTTCGTTCCAAGGCACGGCGGGGCAGCTCTGTCTGCAGATCTGGGTGAGCAACGACTTCACCCTGGCTCGGGGCTGGTTTATGGGGTTTGCCAAGAGGCTGGGGCAGATCCATCTAACGGAATATCGTCCCCTGAATCCGCGGATGCCCCTTTTAGGCCCAGGGGCAAAGATGAAAGGCTATGTCTGCGCCCATGGGGAGCGATTGATTGAGGGGACGCTACAGATCGAGAAAAAGATCGCCTGTGAAGAGCTACCTTGGCCGATGGGTCTTCCCGTTTTTCACATCCGTCATTTCCCCAGCATTGTCCGAGGCGCGCCTCCTTCGGTATTGGAGTTAGTAAGGCTTGGAGCGGAGAATGTCCGTTATGGTGAGGACCTCTGGGCCGGCAGGGGGACGCTGAGGTTCTTTCCCTCCGAGATCGAAGAACACCTGCCGCTCGCCCCCCTCGAGATCCTCGGCGCCTATCATTTCAGCTCGGGGTATAGCTTCCCTGGCGGGGAGGTGCTGCATCGCTGGGTCTAGGGGCTAGCCCTCTCAAGCGTCTGATTATAGCTATAGTTAATGGCAGAGGCTTGATGTTCGTTCGGCCAAACCTAAGCGTCCGTCCGGAGAGATATTGAATCGGATGAATCATTTGTGATTATGGGATGGCCCGCCCCTCTCGCTGCGATCCGTTAGGATCGTGGTTGGTTTTGGGAGAGAGGAACGGGTCGATGGACATCGTCATCATTGCAATTGATCTTGGCAAAAACTCCTGCAGTCTGGCGGGTATGGACGCATCAAGCCGGGTTGTTTTGTGGCGCCGGATGCGACGGGGTTCGCTTGAGAGTTTCGCGAGGGTCTTGGGCGCTCACCTGCGGGCGCTCCTGCTGGAGCGTGGGATTGTGGCGCCGCAGGGCCGACGCAAACTGGAAGCTCTCGGTCTTCGCGGACGAGGATGGGATCGAGGCGCTGAGCCCGCGCATTAGGCTGCTGATCGACCTGCGGGCTGAATGGCGCGCGCTCGACGAGCGTATTGCGGCCTTCGACGGTTTGAAGGTGCGGGATGAGACGAGGCTGTTTGACGCCTGACGAAGTTTCCCGGGACCGGGACGATCAACGCGACCGCGCTGGCCGCCGCCGTCGGCCACGAGCCTTCCGGCGCGGGCGTGACATGGCGGCGTGGCTCGGACTGACGCCGCGCCAGATGACGACCGGCGGCAAGCCCCACCTGCTGCGCATCAGCAAGCGCGGCAACCGTTATCTTCGCAAGAACTTGATCCATGGCGCAAGCCTCGATGACCCGGCTCCCCGCCGACCTCTGACGGCCACAATCACGCTTCCCTGGACCGCGCCAAGCTTCGCGGCCTTGAAGGGCATCGTTCATGCGCCCTGCGCAAAACGGGCAATGAGGCCCGAAAGCCGGGACGCTCTGCTCACCGCAATCGTCAAGGCCCGAGGATGGATCGACGATATCCGGCTCAGCCGCACTGCTTCCTTCGCCGAGACTGCCGAGCGTGAGGCCCAGGGCGAACACCACATGCTGGCTCCTCTCGCCTTCCTGTCGCCCCGCATCATTGCGGTGATCGTCGATGGCACCACGCCACCGACACCGCGGGTGTTTAACCTTCGGGCAAGATCAGGCGCACCTCGGGGTCGAGCCTCGTAAAGGCGCTGCTCGCGCGCTTGATGCGGCCCTCGGAGGACTTCTTCCATCCGTATTGGCAGGCCACGTGATGCAATATTTATCGAAGCCAGCGCAAAAGAAATAACGGCCAAAATGAAGCTGCCGCGATTATAGTTTATAATAATTCCAATAAAAAGTAATTTCATTGATATGTAAACGATCATGGTATAACGCCTTGAACAGTTGCGCTCAACTATCCGTCGCGGCATCGCGGCACTGCCGCCGGTGCCTTGAGGCAAGCATCGGCCAAGCTTCGATGCCTTGCCAAGCCCGGAGACCAAGCCCGGAGACATGGAGGTATTCGCATGGCCGGCGCCCTTATCATCGTCCTGCGCGAGGTCATCGAAGCTGGATTGATCGTCGGCATTGTGCTGGCCGCGACCCGGACCTTGCCCTCGCGCGGGCTCTATGTCGTGGGGGGCATTCTCGCCGGGCTTCTGGGCGCAGCGCTGGTCGCGGCTTTTGCGGGCGCTTTGTCCAATGCGGTCGCGGGCGCCGGCCAGGAAGTCTTCAACGCCGCCATTCTCGGCATCGCGGTCATCATGCTTGGCTGGCACAATATCTGGATGGCGCGGCACGGGCGCCAAATCGGCGAGGATATGCGTCAGCTTGGGCGCGACGTCGTTAGCGGTTCGCGATCCTTGACGGCGCTCGCCGTCGTCGTCGCCGTGGCGGTGCTCCGCGAAGGCTCGGAAGTCGTTCTCTTTCTTTATGGCGTGGTTATTTCGAGCCGCGAATCGGGGTTTAGCCTCGTGCTAGGCGGTTTGCTCGGCCTTTTGCTCGGCGCCGGGATCAGCGCCCTCACCTATAAGGGCCTCACGATCATCCCCCCGCGGCATCTCTTCAAGGTGACCAGCGTTCTGATTGGCTTCATGGCGGCGGGGATGGCGGCGCAAAGCGTTGCTTTTCTTGAACAAGCCGATATTGCAACCGGACTGGGCGATGTCGTTTGGAACACATCCTGGTTGCTGGCCGATAACAGCATCGCGGGCCGCGTCCTCCACACCCTTCTGGGTTATACCGGCAAACCCACGGAGCTGCAGCTTGTGGTCTATCTCGCGACGCTTGGAACAATCTTCGGCGTCATGAAGCTGTTGGCGCCCCCGGCGGGGCAAAACCGCAAGCTCGCCACCAATTGACAACGAGGAACAAGGCAAGCGAGCATCGAATGCAAATCGGGCACGAGGCGCGGCAATTCAGCGCACGCGGAATCGTTGTTTTCGCTGGCGCCCGCGCGCGTGAAGCTTGGAAGTTCATTGCGTCGCGACGAGATAAGCGATAGTGAAGTAAGCCGTCGCGTAAATCGTCGGCCGCGCTTTCAGCTGTCCTCGTTAAGAACCGCTCGGTCGGGCATCCAACGTTTGTGCCGCGATGCTCGTTTGCGCGAAAAGTCCCGTGCGCTTGGACGGGATTTCAGTTGCAGGGCGAAAGCTCGCCCGCCACAGCGCGGTGATCCAGATAGGACCGGTTCCATGCAAACCCGGTTCGTTCACGGCCCGTTTTTGGGAACAGAATGACATTCAGCAAACTCGGTCTCAGCGAGAAGGTTCTCCGAGCCGTCGAGGCCTCTGGGTACCTCACCCCAACTCCCATTCAAGCGGAAGCGATTCCGCATGTGCTCGCCGGACGCGACGTGCTGGGCATTGCCCAGACAGGCACCGGCAAGACCGCAGCCTTTACCCTTCCGATGTTGTCGCGGCTGGAAAAAGGCCGCGCCCGGGCCCGAATGCCACGCACGCTGATCCTCGAACCGACCCGCGAGCTCGCCGCGCAGGTCGAGGAAAGTTTTGTCCGGTACGGCGTCAACCATAAGCTTAATGTCGCGCTTTTGATCGGCGGCGTTTCCTTCGGCGATCAGGAAACCAAGATCATGCGGGGCGCCGACGTTTTGATCGCGACGCCCGGCCGGCTGCTGGATTTCTCCGAGCGCGGCAAGCTGCTTCTGACTGGAATCGAAATTCTCGTCATCGACGAAGCCGACCGGATGCTCGACATGGGTTTCATCCCGGACATCGAGCGTATCTGCAAGCTGGTGCCATTCACACGCCAGACCTTGTTCTTTTCGGCGACCATGCCGCCGGAGATCACAAGGCTCACCGAGGCTTTTCTCCATAATCCGGTGCGCATCGAGGTGACCCGCGCCGCCTCCACGTTAATCACCACGTCGCAAGGCCTGGTTGCTTCGGCCAGCGGCCCGGCCAAGCGCGAAACCTTGCGTCGCTTGATCCGCGGCTCCGCCGATTTCAAGAACGCGATCATTTTTTGCAATCGCAAGCGGGACGTGGCGATCCTCCATAAATCCCTGCAAAAACATGGGTTCAATGCCGGCGTCTTGCACGGCGACATGGATCAGCGCGCCCGCATGGTTTCCCTGGATGCTTTCAAGACCGGCGGCGTCGACCTTATCGTCTGCTCGGACGTCGCGGCGCGTGGTCTCGACATTCCCGACGTAAGCCATGTGTTCAATTTCGATGTCCCAACCCATGCCGAGGATTACGTTCATCGAATCGGCCGCACGGGACGCGCGGGCAAAACCGGCATCGCACTCTCGATCGTGACCGCCGCCGATCAAAAATACGTTCTCGAAATCGAGCGGCTGATCGCCCGGAAAATCGATTGGCTTCCGGGCGAAAGCCTCGCCAATCTTCCCGGGGACAGCGAAACCAGCCAACGAGCGCCACGCGGCGCGAGACCGCGGCGAACGTCGCCGCCCGGCGGCAACGCCGCGCGGGGGCGAGCGAGTTCTTCGCGGCCCCAAGCTATTAGTGCACCCGCGACCAAGCCAAGCGGTTCGCGACGGCGGGACGACGATCGCTCCTTCGCCGAGGCTGCGCCGAAACCGTCCACCGTGGGGTCCAGCGCACCCGAGCGGCGGCGCCATAACGACGACGATTCACCGGTTGTTGGCATGGGGGACCATGTGCCGATGTTTCTGCTACGGCCTACCAAGGTCAAGCCAGCAAAAGCGCCTGAGGATAACGATGATCCGGCTAAGAACACCCGAATGGGGTAAATTACGAAAGGCTTAAACCAAAAACCCTCATCGCTCGGGACGAGATGATCGCAACGGAGCCGCCCTGCTCGCCCGCAAGAAGTTTTTCAACGGTATCGACCCGGTCGGACATTCAACGATCACAGTCGCTCAAGCGTCAGGCGATCCAGTTCGCCTCCAAAATATTTGTGCAACGCATCCCTAAACACCTGATTATCGGATGTGGTATTGGCAAACAATGTCATAGAAGAATGAAATTTGAGATCGTCAGGGTCGCCAAAAATCTGGTCAATCGAACGTCCCTCTATGAGGGTGATGAGACGAGTACAGTGTCGCAGTCTCGGCCCAAGAATTGGGTGATTCAAATACGCGTCGGCTTCCTCGCGAGAAGAAATTGCGAATTTTCGTGCTAGATGACTGTAGCCTAGACCTTCAATCTGCGGGAAGATAAACCACATCCAATGTCCTCTTTTGCGGCCTTCCTGAAGTTCCGAACATACCTCCTCGAACACAGGGCTTTGGGCGTCAACAAAACGTTGTAAATTATGATGATCGTTTTTGTCGTTTACCGCCATCGCTGATCCCGGCATAATTGGCGGGGCCGTGCCGGCCTTGGTTTCGCCTCCGAATAAGAGGGAGCGTAATTGTTCCGCCCCGATAGCCCGGCCGAGTTCCCTGAAGGCGAAGAACGGCATCAACACGACGAACATGATGATGCCGACCATGAGTATTCCCTGCAATGTTCCGCCGCCGATTTCAGGAATACTTTGAGAAAGCGCCTTGCCGTGCAATACTCCGATAAGCGTTTCTTCGATTATGTGAAAGCAAAGCAGTATCACGGCAAAAACGGCAGACTTGAACATGATTGGATAGATGAGCGGCCTATTTTTTAAAGTGTCACCGACATGAAAATACTCTGCGACCAGCACGACCTTTGCCAAGGCCAATGCATTGATAAGAGCAAACCCTTGATGGTAAATTAGGCTCTCGTCATTCAAAACGAGCGCTTTATGAAGGGAAAACAAACTCAACAGAACCCAAAGATAGATAAATATCCAGAATAGTTCTCTTGTTTCGTCGATGGCTCTCGTTTTCAGGCGAAGCAGTCGTTCATTCGTCATGTTCCGATCTCCCCGCGGCCTGGCCTAGTGAGGAGAGGCAGGATGGGTAGTGCCCTAATCAAACCGAAATACCTCAATGGCTATTCCGCCATTCGAATAACGCATCGATGGTTGAAGAGTTTCATTTCAACACCCATAACAGTCGCCATAATAAGATGGGTATGCATACTGGTTATACCGGCTGTAAAATTGAAATTGACTGTACTCCAATGGTTGTACAACAATCGGGGCTTGAAAGTATACCGGCGGCAGGTATCCATACGGGGCCTGACCGATACCAAGCGCGATTGCCGGGCCATGGAAGTAGTATTGAGCGTTTGCCGCCACACCTGTAAGGCAGAGCGTGCCTAATAGCGCGAGCGCAACACAAACTTTCATTCTCATTTGATCATTCCCTTAGCTTTCAACGGGGATTCCCCCGATGACTCCCCAAACTGGGTTAAACGGCCTTGCCCGGATCGTCGGCCGGCGTGATCGAAACCGATTCGCCGCAGCCGCAAGCCCCCGTCTGGTTCGGGTTCTGAAAGGTGAAACTCGCCTGCAATGTATCGGCCTCGAAATCCAACCTGGTGCCGAGCAGGAACATCAAATCCTTCGGCGCGATGAGGATTTTCACACCCTGGTCCTCGATGACCTCATCGGCCGCCTGAATTTCGTCGGCCAAATTCATCGTGTACGCCATGCCAGCGCAGCCACCGTTGCGGACCCCGACCCGCAGCCCCACGACCGGCTGTCCAGCGGACGCGATGAGTTTCCGCGCACGGGCGGCGGCGGCCTCGGTCAGAGACAGGACTGCGAATTGCGGGCTGGCCATAAACGCCTCCAAAATATCTGCTGCACCACGGTCCGTTGAGCCTTATATAGCATGGAAGGGCCGATTGTTGAGGGTCTTTCGAATAGCTTCGGCTTTTGCCGCCAAACGCACGTGTCGCGGAACTGGCATTGCCAAATCCGGTCAAAAGCGGCCATCTCGGCTCCGCCAAGGTCCAGCGGATGTCAGATAATGGAGGGAGGCCGATCATGCGAGGATTCGCGTCAAAATTCGTGAACCGGCAGGTGAAAAAGCATTTTTGGCGAAGGGGCCTGGAAATTCGGAGCAACCCCCATCTCAGAAAATTTCTGGAGTCGCAAAAATAGACGTCGTTCTCGATGTGGGGGCCAACATCGGGCAATTCGGCCGAGATTTGAGAGACGAGGGGTATCGCGAACTCATTGTCTTTAAGGACCTCGGCCGCGCTAACAGCCGCGCCCTCCAGCCGCTCGTACCAGTTTTTCCGGCCCGGATTGGGGCGGGTGATTTGCGTCCGCACCGTCCGCAGCGGTCTCGGCGTTGGATTTCAACGGGTTGGCGCGGACGGTCGAAGCGCCGCCCTTGCCGCTATCGTCCGCCCGACCGTCCGCATCGTTGGTTACCGTCCGCGGGGGAGGAACCGCGAAGCCGTTGGCGGGATTGGATTTCGGCGCGGGCGCGGACGGTGCGGACGATGCGGACGGTCGCGCCCCGGTGCTTTCTTGGCTCGGGGGGGGTGGCGATGTGGATCGTGCGGGTTCGCGCCCGGCCCTTGCGCGCGAAGCTGATCTCGATGCCGATCTTGCGCAGAAAGGGCGCCCCCGGCGCAGCGCATCCCAGATTGTCTTGACCCGAGCCTCGGTATACAAACTGAGCAGTCCCGAACAGACAATGCCCTGGCATTGTCCAGTTTTTGATGCTGGCTCGTGTCAATGCCTGCAACAACACCCAAAACGAGACTCTTTAGGAACACAGGGTTTCGCGTCAACGGCCGATGCGCTCAGGAGGCTTTGTGGCCACGCTCACCGACAAGCTTACATCACATATAAGATCGCAACCTGAACTGGCGCAAAAGCTGCGAAAGGCGTTACTTGCCTTGGGATTCGAGACTGCCGATTGGCAACGTGTAGTCATGTACCGGCGATGCTTTGAATTCATTACGCAGCTGAACCCCAGCACTCTGGACATCATGGAAATTTCCGCAGGTCCCCAGTGGGTTCGCGAATTCAATTTCCATTCTTTCACTGACATGAAATATCCGGAATACGATATCTGCGCGCAAACGCTCGACTGGCAATTCGATCTCATTATAGCGGATCAAATCTTCGAGCATTTGAAATGGCCATACCGGGCCGGCCGCAATGTCTTTGCGATGCTAAAACCTGGTGGCCATTTCATCGTTGCGACGCCATTCCTTATCCGCGTACACAGGGTGCCGATCGATTGCAGCCGATGGACTGAAGACGGAATATCCTATCTCCTTCAAGAATGCGGGTTTCCGGCCACTGAAATTAAGACGGGCCCCTGGGCAACCGCGCCTGCGTGAAGGGAAATTTCCACCATTGGCCGACAGCCGGGTACCGGTCTCTCGTCAACGAGCCGGATTTCCCTGTCGTCGTTTGGGCCTTTGCGCGAAAGCCCTGGAAACCCCCATATGCTTTGACGGCGAGGCGCGGCTCCAGTCAACGGTCGCCGCCCCTTCAAAGCCCGTCTAGATGTGAGCTTTCCATAGGTTGTCCATCCGGTCCGGATCGAGGAAGCTGAGGTTGCGAAGCTTCAGTGTTCCAGAGGAGGACCGGATGAACATTCGGCAATTATAACCTTGACAAAAGTGGCGATAGGTGTAGTATGGCGGGCATAGGAGATTTCCATGCCCGCCAACCTTCAAGACCCCCGTTTCACTGACGAAACCGCAGCCCGCGAAGCCCTTGAGGCCGTCGTATGGCCAGATGGCCCGACTTGCCCGCATTGCGGAAATGCCGACGCCAGCAAAATTGCCGAGCTGACCACCAAGAGCGTGCGCCCCGGCCTATACTATTGCAACGAATGCAAGGGGCAGTTTACCGCAACCGTCGGAACCGTTTTCGAGCGCAGCAAGATCCCTTTGACCAAATGGTGGTTTGCGATGCACCTTATCGGGTCCTCCAAAAAAGGAATATCCTCGCATCAGCTTCACCGCATACTCGGCATTTCGTACAAAAGCACATGGTTTATGATGCACCGTATCCGTGAAGCCATGCGCTCAGACGATCTCGCACCTATGGGCGGCGTTGGTGGCATTGTTGAAGTTGATGAAACATTCATCGGCCGCAAGGAAGGCTCTATTAAGCGTCGCGGCCACGGCCATAAGAACCCGGTATTGTCTCTTGTTGATCGCGAGAGCAAGCAAGCGCGTTCGTTCCATGTCGATGGCACAAGCGCGGCTGATATAATCCCGATCATCAAGGCGAATGTTGCAAAAGAAACCGCGATGATGACGGACGAAGGTGGGCATTATTTCACGCTCAGCGATCACTTCGCGAGCCACGAGAGCGTCAGCCATAAAGCCGATGAATACGTTCGTGGCGACGTGCACACAAACACCGTCGAAAATTTCTACAGCGTTTTTAAGCGCGGAATGAAAGGCGTCTATCAGCATTGCAGCGAAAAGCATCTGCATCGCTATCTTAGAGTTGTCAAAAGTCGTTTTCGAACGAATTTGATTTCCGATATTCGAACCGCTCAGCCATTGGAGTCGAGGATGCGGAGCGCGTCACAAAAATTGCGGCCGGCATTACCGGGAAGCGCTTGACATATCGGCGGACTAACGAAGCCAGACTTTAAGAGACAGGCAAGGCGTTTTTTGCGCTGGAGGAAAAAACCGAAGACCTCTACTTTAAGCGGCCTTGAGAAATTCCGATGACAGCCGAACATTATCATTCGACGCGAGTTCCCACGCCGCCTTATACGCCTTTTCACGACGTTCATCATGAGCAGCCATAATCTTACCCCCAACCTCGGTAAATATGGTTTCAATGGCGCTAACGAGGTCAATGAATTGGATGTTGCGTAGTTGAGAGATATGTTTCAACCGCTGTTCGAAGATGTTCTTGAAGCCCTTGAGTTTGAACCCGATCAAATTTGATTTTGTATCGTCAAAAATCAGCGTCAGAAACTCGTCAATACGATCATAAATTGCGATGGAATCGCTCTTCACATATTCAACGCAGTCTGACTCCAGATAATAAGCAGCTACCGGTTTATATGGCTCATGACCTTGATCTGAATTTGTCGGTTGTGACATGGGATCACCAAAGGCGTTCGCTATAGCGCTCCTCATACCGATAGGGAAGGCACGGGGCGGACCCTTCCCCAACCACTCTCTCAACGCGCGTTACAATGCCGACTATCTCAATGTCTCTTTCGAGTAAAGGCTCAATTGGCTTGACCTGAAAAGTTAGCAGTGCATCACTGGCCAACCTGACCGCCTTTGCCATGCATGGCGATGTTGGATCAAAACCAACGGTCACGTTAACGTTTAACACGTAAATGATTACAGATTCACCCTGAGACTCGTCATCATAAGGTCGTTTTACACCGCGAAAGCACGCAACGCTATCCTCCAACGTTGTTAAATCAGGCTTGAGCGAGCCTTTCTCAAGTATGGAAATGTTGTTTATCGGAGGAACAACACCGACGAGATGCGCCCAGAGCTGAAATATCGGGACGCGCCGCATGATATTAGCGTTGGTTCTGATAAACCCTTCTGAAATCTTGTATATTACGGTTTTCGAGCGATCCGTTGCGGCAAGGGCCTGGATCAGAGGGAGGCTTAGCCAGTCTGACATTTTTTGATTCTCCAATAGGTAATATCGCCCTATCTATCGGAGAATATAGATTGCACGCAAAGGCTCGATTTAGGCCCGCGACTTCCCCTTGTGAACGCGCCCATTCGAAGCCGGGCGTTCATTGCGCTCCTTCTCCCGCCGTCGCCGTTGGGCCTCGGCTTGCGCGGTGGTTGGCTTCATAGCATCTTTATGTCGCTCTGGCGGCATGCGGACCATGCGCTCCATGATCCGCGTCGCGACATCGCCGACGTCTTTATCCGGACCACTTGCCATGCTATCCGCCAAAGATCGTAAGATGCGCATCGAGGTCAACGCGATGAGAGACGCAATCGTAGACCTACTGAGTTCCTGGGCGACACTCGAAAACTCCCTCGCCTTTCTTCTTAGCATGATGACTGCGCAGAAGGGAACACCTGGTTGGCAGATGGGGCTGGCAATATACTTCGCACCGAATAATCTCGAAACGAGGATAAAAATCGTAGACGTCGCACTTAGGGAGTGGTTCCGCGGAGCGAATGGAGAAAAGAAAGCGTTATCTACTTGGGCAACTATCTCAAACGCGATAAACCGCTTAAAACATACACGAAACGCTGTAGCCCATGGCGCAACTCATATCCATGGCAAGGGAGGAAAGAAAGGAAGCAAGATGTATGTGCGGCTATCAGCGCCAATGACGGATATTAATAGACTTCTAAAGCGTGATATACCAGGACTGTCAGTCACCGATCTACTACAATCTATGGCTCAGACAGATGTCCAATCAAACAGGATTAACGAAGACCTTAGATATGCTATAATTTCCGCTTGGCCAGACTCATGGAGCGATAAAGTTGTTGAACAAGCAACCGATCAGACAACAGCTCCCCCTCTATCAGCCGCCCCGAATCAATCAAAACGGCGAGCCCCGCGTCGATCATCACGGGGGTCATCCCCTTCATAGCGCCAGCCTGTCTTGGCCTACCTACAGGTTGCTGCACTTTTGTCAAGGTTATAATTGCCGAACATTCTAGGGCGCTCCTCAGCTATGGCGGATGGCTAAGCATCGCCACCATCACGGGCGAGATTCTCGCGACGGTCGATGTGATCGGCGCGGTGCTCGGCGTCGCGGCTGGTGCTATTATGCGGTGCCTGTGAGCCTTGTTGCGCGCAGCCAACTCTTGGTTGAAGAGCGTAGCGGACAGCGATGGGGCCTGGGAGACCCATAATCTTGCCCTAGGATCTGCTCCAGCGCGAACGTCAATCAAGGTCAGCGAAAGCACCGACTTCAGCTCACTGCTTGAACAGACGCCGGAAGCGCGGCGTTTCGACCGATCTTCGAAAGTTCTACGTGAAGACATCGTGGAAGTGCAAAGGCTTGACGATATCTTTTCACGATTTTAAGGGGCGTCGTGTGTTTTTGAAAATTGACACCCAAGGGTTCGAGCGTGAAGTTCTCGAAGGGGCGCAAGAATTGCTCAAGGAGATTTTCGGTGTTCAGGCCGAACTTCCCATCGTGCACTTGTATCCGGGCATTTGGTCCTTTCCCGAGGCGCTTGCAGCAAGAGAGGTTTCGTTCTCGCGCAGGTGCGGCCAACGAACTTCGATAACGAGGAGGGGGTGACGCTTATTGAGCTCGATTGCATTTTCCGCCGCGAAACTGCGGCCGCTAAGTCGGCCAAGCCAATCTTAGAGGCCGCGCACCGATAAGGCAGACGCCTCATCGCCGCCCGCGCTTGATTTCCGGCGACCCTCGAGGGGCGGCGGGACGCAATTGTTCCGTATGAGCTTAGGAACTCTCAGGATGTGGCCGGCAACCTTTCATCCGGGCTTTGAGCGCCTAAATCTGAGAGATTGCTTGTCAATCTTGTGATTCCGTGTCTGGAAAGACGCGCGCTTTCCCCCCTCATGCGGCTTTCTTCAGGGCGATGGCGGCGAGCGTGCGTAAAATTTGCCGCGTGCCCTCCAACCTCGCGGCTTTCGTCTCGAAATCGCGGACGAACACGATTTTCATGTCCGGTCGCACCTTGGCTTGCGGGCCTTGTTCGGCGAGATAGCGCACAAGGCCTTGCGGGTTGGCGAAAGAGTTGTCGCGAAACGCAACGATGACCCCTTTTGGACCCGCTTCGACCTTTTCGACATGCGCCTGGCGGCACAAAACCTTGATCGCGACCAATTGCATCAATTCCTCGGCTTCGCCAGGCAGCGGCCCAAAACGGTCGATCATTTCCGCGGCAAAACTCTCGATGTCAGCGTCCGATGTGACCGTCGCGAGGCGGCGGTAGAGGCTAAGACGCAAATGCAGATCGCCGACATAATCCTCGGGAATAGTCACCGGCGTGCCAAGCGTGATCGAAGGCGACCATGTCTCCTCGGCGGGTTCCTCGATACCCGCCCGCAAGGCTTCGACCGCCTCGCGCAGCATCTCTTGATAGAGTTCGTAGCCGACTTCCCTGATATGACCCGACTGTTCATCGCCGAGCAGATTTCCGGCGCCGCGAATATCGAGATCATGGCTCGCAAGTTCGAATCCGGCGCCGAGCGTATCGAGCGAATGCAGCAACTTGAGACGCCGTTCGGCCTGCGGCGTCATGGCCCGGTTGGGAGGCACCGTGAACAAGGCATAGGCGCGGACTTTCGCGCGCCCGACGCGGCCACGCAATTGATAAAGCTGGGCGAGACCGAACATGTCGGCGCGATGCACGATGAGCGTATTCGCGGCGGGAATATCGAGGCCGGATTCGACGATCGCCGTCGAAAGAAGCACATCGTATTGGCCGTCGTAGAACGCCGCCATCCTGGCTTCGAGTTCGCTCGCCGCCAACTGGCCATGCGCGACCACGAATTTTACTTCCAGCAACGTTCTGACGCAGAAAGGCGCTTGCTTCCGCGATATCATCGATGCGCGGACAAACATAAAAACTTTGGCCGCCGCGATATCTCTCGCGCAGCAGCGCTTCCCGCACGAGCAATTCGTCAAACGGCGATATAAAGGTCCGGACCGTCAGCCGGTCGACCGGCGGCGTCGCGATGATCGAGAGCTCGCGCACACCGGTCAGGGCAAGCTGAAGGGTGCGCGGGATAGGCGTCGCCGACAAGGTCAGGACATGGACCTCGGCGCGCAGTTCCTTGAGGCGCTCCTTGTGCTTGACGCCGAAATGCTGCTCCTCGTCGACAACGACGAGACCGAGATCCTTGAAGCCCACCCCTTTGCCGAGCACCGCATGGGTGCCGACGATGATATCGAACTCTCCCGAGGCGGCGCCAAGCTTGGCGGATTTAAGACCGGCGGCGCCAACCATCCGCGACATGTGCGCAATCTTGACCGGCAAATGTGCGAAGCGCGCGGCGAAATTCTTGTAATGCTGACGCGCGAGAAGCGTCGTCGGCACGACCACCGCCACTTGCTTGCCTTCGATCGAAGCAGCGAAGGCCGCGCGCAAGGCAACCTCGGTCTTGCCGAAACCGACATCGCCGCAGACGAGGCGGTCCATCGGCCGGCCGGAAGCCATGTCGTCCAAAACTGCGTCGATCGCGGCCTGCTGGTCGTCGGTTTCCTCATAGGGAAAGCCGGCGCAAAATTCAGCATATTGATTTTCTGGCGGGACGAGCTTCGGAGCCGCCTTGGTCTGCCGCGCGGCGGCGATCTTGATCAGATCCGCCGCCATGTCGAGAACGCGCTTGCGCATGCGCGCCTTGCGCTTCTGCCATCCAATGCCGCCCAATCTGTCGAGTTCGACTTCTGTCTCCTCCGAGCCATAGCGCGACAAAAGCTCGAGATTTTCGACGGGCAGAAACAGCTTGGCGCCCTCGGCATAATGCAGCTCGAGGCAATCATGCGGCGCGCCGGCGGCCTCGATCGCCTTCAGGCCGGCGAAACGCGCGATCCCATGATCGACATGGACAACGATGTCGCCTGCGGCGAGCGCCTCCGCTTCGGTCAAAAAATCCTGGGCACGGCGTGGCTTGCGGCGGCCACCGGCCAGCCGGTCGCCCAAGATATCCTGTTCGCCGATAAGCGCGAGATCGGCCGCCTCGAAACCTTGCTCGATGCCAATGACCGCCAGGGCCAATGTGGCTGGGGAAAGTGCGAGGGCTTGCGCAAGCGAGGACACCGGCGCCGTGCTCGTAAACCCGTGGTCGGCGAGGACATGGGCGAGCCGCTCGCGCGAGCCGTCCGACCAGGCGGCGAGGACAACCCGCTTGCCATCCGCTTGCAGCGCACGCACATGGCCGATGGCGGCGCTGAAAACATTGGCGTTTGGATCGGCGCGCTCGGCGGCGAAAATGCGGCCGGGTTTTGCGCCGCAATCGACGGCAAGGCCGGTGCTGGATTGCGGCTGCGCGAAGGGCGACACGGATACGACGCTTGCCGCGCGGATGCGCTCCCGCCACTCAGGCTCCGCGAGATAGAGGGCGCTGGGCGGCAGTGGCTTATAGGTCGAATGATTAGGGTCGGCGTCGTGCGCGGCCTTGCGCGCGCCAAAGTAGTCCTCGATTTGCGCGAAACGCTCGCTCGCCGCCGCTTCGGCAAGGGGATCGAGCATCAAGGGGGCGCCGGCGCAATAATCGAACAAGGTGTCAAGCTTTTCGTGAAACAGCGGCAGCCAATGTTCGAGACCTTGATGGCGGCGGCCTTCGCTGACGGCCTCGTAGAGAGCGTCGCCGCGGGTCTGCGCGCCGAAATGCGCGACATAGGCCTGGCGGAACCTTCGCATCGAGTCGCTCGTGAGCTGCACTTCGCTCATCGGCACGAGATCGAGCGCGCGGAGCTGGCCGGTCGTGCGTTGCGTCTCGGGATCGAAGGCGCGGATCAATTCGAGCGCATCGCCGAAAAAATCGAGGCGCAACGGTTGCGGCATTCCGGGCGGAAAAAGATCGAGAATGCCGCCGCGCACGGCATATTCGCCGGTGTCGCGCACGCTTGACGCCCTCGCAAAGCCATTGGTTTCGAGCCAGTTCACAAGCGCGTCGCGATCGACCATATTGCCCGGCGCGGCGGAAAACGTGCCGGCCGCAATCTTGCTCAGAGCCGCCACCCGTTGGATCAGGGCATTGACCGTGGTGGAGAGGATGCGCGGACGCGCCAATGCGGAGCGCGAGCGGGCCAGGCGGGAAAGTACGACGATGCGGCGCGCCGAAATCGCGGCGTCGGGAGATACCCGGTCATAGGGCTGGCAATCCCAAGCGGGAAAATCGAGCAGCTCGATGTCCGGCGCGGCGAAAGCCAGCGCCTCGCCGAAGGCGCGGGCGCGCTGGCCGTCGCGGGCGACATGGATGAGCGCGACAGCCCGGCTTTCCGCGTCCCGCGCGAGCGCCCGCGTCAAATCGGCGGCGCAAAACGCGTCGAAGCCATCGGCCACGGAGGAGAGCGTGAGCGAGCCGCCCTTGACGAGTTCGGCGGCCACTCGTTTGAGATCAGTCACGATACAAGGTCAATTCGAAAGCTTTTCGCGGAGCGCCGGGCCAGCAACCGCAACGCAAGCGAGATTTATGGATGGATTGGACCCGGCTGGCTATGGAAGGCACGGATTTTCCGTAAAACCGGAGTATCGTATAAGCTCGGTGTTTTCGTTTCGCCGGTGAGCCAGCTGAATACGTCGTGGTCCTGTGCTTCCAGCAAGAGTTCATAATCGTCGAGCTCGCTACTGCCAAGGCTGGCGATTTCGGCGTCGGCGAAACGGCCAAGAACAAGATCCATTTCGCGCATTCCGCGATGCCAGGAACGAAACAGAATACGGCGTTGCCGGGCGTCCAGGCTCAAATCAGATGCTTGCGGGCTCGGCATGTTGCGCTCCAACGCTCAAGATAGTCGTCGCTTTTCGTTTCGAAGCATCAGGACGAGACACTTCATTCTTGCGCTTTTATAGTCGGCGCCCAAACGCTTGTCAGGCGACGCGGTCATCGCTCTTAATTTAGATACGACTGCATAATTTTCCTCCCAAAAAACTCTATCGTTGAAATTTGATGTTTGATTGTCTAGCATAAAGCTCCGCCCGAATCGCGAGGGCAGGAATTGCCGTAATTTGGGCAGGGGAGGACCATATCCGCCAGGCTAATTCGGAAGACCAGTGAACAAGACGGGTTAATTCGAACAAGATCCAGTAATTATTGGTCCGGAAATAATATGATGAGGGATGATGACCACACGCGTGGGCTCAGCGGGGAAGCTGCATTGGCCCTGGCCGGCGGATCGCGCCATTTTCGAGCCTACGTCGGGCCGCCTCGCCAATTTGATTTTATGGGCGCCACACAGTTCCGCCTGTTGACGACTCTGGGCTTACGCGAACACCATTCCGTGCTCGACTTCGGCTGCGGATCGCTTCGCGCGGGCCGCCTTCTCATACCCTATCTCTTGCCCGGACGCTACTATGGGCTCGAACCCAACCGCTGGCTTATTGAAGATGGAATTAGTAGGCAGCTAGGCACGGAGCTAATTGAACTGAAGCGTCCCATATTTCTGTATAACTCCGATTTCTCCGCAGCTCATTTCGGGGTTCAGTTTGACTTTATCTTGGCTCAATCGATTTTTTCCCATGCTGGACCAGATATTGTTTCCATTGCTCTTTCCAGCTTCAAACGTTGTCTCAAGACGGACGGGCTCGCGCTCGCTACATTCATCCAGCCATCGCAGCTTGGAGGCACGGAAAAATCCAATGCGCCGGGATGGCTGTATCCGGGCTGTCTTTCCTACAATGTCGACACGGTTATTGCGCTGATTAACAACGCCGGGTTGTCGGGCAGGCCAATTCCCTGGTTTCATCCGCGCCAGACTTGGTTTGTAATTGCCCATTCGCCTGACGGACTTCCATCGGCCACCGACGACATTCATCTTTCCGGGGTGGTACTCCGCACCAATATTCAGCCTTAAATCGTTCCACGCAACGTCCTTCGGAGACTGCTCGCGGCACCTGGCCAGCCGAGCCAATTCTCCGCCGGCCAGGCGTGTCGCGATACAAGCCCGCAACGAGCCGCATGCATCGCTTGATCAACGTTCTTGCGGGCGATTATGCAACGGCCGCACCCCCCTGAAAATGTGCGACGCATACTGCGGCGTCTAGTTACTGCAGCGGCAAAGTTTGCGTCGGCGCTCCGGCATTTCGAAGCAGGTTGTTTCCGTATGAGATCGCGGAGCCGCCGTTGGTTTCAACGATGCTGGAAGGACTTCCGGTAAGCGTTGTTCCGCTCAAAACCACAGTGCTGGCGCCATCGACCTGCACCGCGGCAGTCGTATTGTTATCGACAACGCTGTGCTCGACGAACGCAGTATTGACCACGCCCCCGATGCCCTTCAAATTAACGCCAACATTGTTGCCGGTGATCACTGACCCCTCAACAAAGACGCGGGCGTTAGCGGTTCCTGCAACATTGACGCCGTTCATTGTGAAATTCCGGATGGAGCACTTGCGAATGAAAAGCTTTCCTGTCCCGATCATCTTGACCCCGTCAAGACCCGTCCCCAGCCCCTCGAAATCGAGACCTTCGAGGAGGACCTTGTCGGTCGCTCCGACGCTGACGACAATGCCATTCGTCCCGGATACCAGGACGCCGCCTTCGAACTCCGAGCGGATTTGAATCGACTTTGTAATGGTCAAGGCACCGAAACCACCGGGGTCGAGGACATTGATTTCCCCGCCGACCGCGGTCTTCGAGATCGCGCCAGCGAAGGTCTTGCAAGGCGCGGTGCGACTGCAGGGATTGGCATCGTCACCGACCCCCGACACCCAGGTCCTCGTTGCTTGGGCTTTTGCCGGCACGGAAATTAGAGTGGCTATGATCATCGCGGGGATCATGGCTAGCAGCAGGCCAAAAATTTTCATGAAAAACTACCTCCAGAAATTTTGCCGCTTCGAATGTTTTGCACATCTATTGATGAGTTACAATAGTCGATAGCCGATTATCGCCGCAAAAAACTAGGCCGAATTGTGCGCTGACTGGTGCGTGCGCGGAAAATCGCTACACACCCATGCGCCTCAATCCTGTTTTCGCGGCCGCCGCGAGCTGCCCAGCATCGGGCCGCCCGTTCAGGCCTCTCTCCAGTCGCCCGCTTCCGTTGCGTTCGCTCTGCGAACCGCCGCCTCGCTCGCGATGGATACCTCGGCCTTCCTTCCGCTCAGGAGGTGGAGGACGAGGCTTTTGATACAGCCCTAAAAACCGCAGAGTCAAAAGATAAACCCTATCGCAATATTTTGAAATCTTGACTTCGTATTTTTACCCATGCGGCAAATGTTTGTTTGCCCAAACCGTCAATCGCACCAAAATGTGACACGAAACATTTTGGTGCGATTGAGCGAAAAGCCGACGCCGGAGGCACTACCCCTGCTGCCCCGCGGCGGACGCCCGCCGTGGTGCGCAGCCCATCACAATCGCGAGCGCGGCCTGAAACGCCGCCTCGGCGTCGAGCGTGGTCGTATCGAGCACGATGGCGTCATCGGCCGCCATCAAGGGCGCTGCGGCGCGGCTTTTGTCGAGCCCGTCGCGCCTTACGATGTCGGCGAGCACGGCGGCGTAATCGGCCGTTTCGCCTTGGGCGCTGAGCTCCAAGGCCCGGCGGGTTGCCCGCGCGTCAACGCTGGCCGTGACGAATATTTTTGGGCACGCCTCGGGACAAATCACGGTGCCGATGTCGCGGCCGTCGAGGACGGCGCCGCCGGGGCTGCGCGCGAAGCCGCGCTGGAGATCGGTAAGCGCCGCGCGGACCTCGGGGATAGCGGCAACAATCGACGCCGCTTCGTCCATCTCGCGGCCGCGGAGCGAAATTTCGTGGAAACCGGTGAGCGCCACGCCCCGCGCGGCGGCAATGGCGGCCTCCTTGCAGGAAAAATCGCGACCCTCATTCATCAGAGCCCGCGCCGTCGCCCGGTAAAGCAGCCCGGTGTCGAGATGCGGCAGGCCAAAATGCCGCGCCAGATTGCGGGCAAGCGTGCCCTTGCCGGAGGCCGCCGGTCCGTCGATGGCGATGATCATTGGAACCGCGCCCCCAACTGTTCCATGAGCGTCTGAAACCCTGGAAAGCTCGTCGCGATCATGCGCGAATCGTCGATCGCCATCGGCCTGCGCGAGGCGAGGCCAAGACAGAGAAAACTCATCGCGATGCGATGGTCGAGATGGGTTGCCACCATGCCGCCTCCCGCGACATCGCCGGCGCGGCCCTCGACCGTCAGATCGTCGCCGATTATTTGACAGGTGGCCCCCGCCTCGCGCAAGCCATCGGCCACCGCGCGGAGCCGGTCGGATTCCTTGACCCGCAACTCGGCAAGGCTGCGCATCCGCGTCTCGCCCGAGGCATACGCGGCGGCGACCGCGAGAATGGGATATTCGTCGATCATAGAAGGCGCACGGGCAGCGGGCACATCGACGCCCTTGAGCGGCGCCGCGCGCACCCGAAGATCCGCGACCTCCTCGCCGCCCTCGACGCGGCCGTCGAGGATGTCGATGCGGGCGCCCATTTCGCGCAAGGTCGTGAGAAGGCCGGTGCGCAAGGGGTTCATCATCATTCCCTCGATGACGATGTCGGAGCGCGGCACGATCGTCGCGGCGACAAGAGGAAAAGCGGCGGAGGACGGATCGGCCGGGACGATCACTCGCGCCGGGCGCAAGTCCGGGCGGCCTTCGAGGGTTATTTTTTGGCCGTGTTTCGCGACAGGTTCGGTCTCGATGGAGGCACCAAAATACTTCAGCATTTTTTCGGTGTGGTCGCGAGTGGCCTCGGCCTCGATCACGGTTGTGCGGCCGGGAGAATTGAGACCGGCAAGGAGCACCGCCGATTTGATCTGCGCCGAGGCGACCGGCGGAGAAAACTCGACCGGAACAGGTTCGCTCGTGCCCTTGAGCAAAATCGGGCAGCGCCCCCCAGGCGATTGCGCCAAGACCTCGGCTCCCATCGCGCAAAGCGGATCGAGAATCCGCTGCATCGGGCGCTTTCGCAACGACGCATCGCCGTCGAAAGCGGCGGTTATCGCGTGACCGCCGGCGACGCCCATCATTAAACGTATCCCGGTTCCCGAATTGCCGAAATCGAGGGGGGCGCGCGGTGCGAGGAGCGAGCCGATCCCGCAGCCCCGGACGCTCCAGCGGCCTTGGCCGCGCCGGTCCATCTTTGCGCCGAGCGCGACGCAGGCGGCGGCGGTGTGGAGAATGTCGCCGCCCTCGAGGAGGCCCTCGATTTCGGTTTCGCCAACGCAGAGGAGGCCGACAATCAGGGCCCGGTGCGAAATCGACTTGTCGCCCGGGGGCTTCACCCGGCCGAACAATGGTCCCCCGGCGTGCGTGGCGAGCGCGGCCGCTAGTGTCTCCATCGAAGCCTCCTCGGTGGGTAAGCGTGAAATCCGCCACTTGAATTGGCAACGCGCTTTCGCATCGCTGGTAACATAGCGGCGGGCAGCCTGTCATCAAACCGCCGCCGTGGTTCAACTTGCATTTGACAGGCGGCCCTTGCATCACTAACCGGACCGCAAAGTTTCGCGGCGGCGGCCCCCGGCACCGGCAGGCTTCCGCCCCTTCCAGAGGTAGGTTCCGTGGCCAAACCCGAACTCGGTAATAAGCATCAATGCCAGAACTGCGGCGCGCGTTTCTTCGATCTGAACAAATCGCCCATCACATGCCCGAAATGCGGGACGATTTTTCATGCCGCGCCGCTGTCGCGCGTGGCCCATCACGCGGCGGTGCCCGAGGACGAGGACCCGCCGGCCACCGCGGGAACCGTGCTGGTTCCACTCGAGGAAGCCGATGCCGGTGAGGACAAGGTTGCGGCCGTGGCGGATGACGATACCGAGATCGAAGCCGTCGACGATACGTTCCTCGAGGAAGAGGAAGAGGATGCCGACGACGTCGGCGATCTCATCGATGGCGAGATCGGGGACGAGGAAGAACGCTGATGTTTAGCTTGTGAAGCGCGGCGGTAGAGGCTATAAGCCGCCGCGCATTCTGCTCCTAGCGGGCCCGCCGATGGCAAAAGTCCCGATCCAAGCGGACTTTGCGGGAAAGCGCCCAATTTCGGAAAGGCCGGGGTCATAGCTCAGTTGGGAGAGCGCTTCAATGGCATTGAAGAGGTCGGCGGTTCGATTCCGCCTGGCTCCACCAGTGTTTTCAAAGTCTTTGGCTAAAGGCGCTATTAATTTTGCGCACAGGAATTTTGATTAGCTACAAATTAGCAACAGCGGAAAAGCTATTTCCGGCCAGAGCCAGCAATCGCGATCCTATCGCCCTCAGCCGGTGAGCTGACCTCGAAGCACGTCTTCGGACAAAATAGACGGTCAATCGCTTGGCCGGAAAGGGCGAGGGCGAAAGCCAAGGGATATTGGACCGAATGATGGCGCATGGAGCGTTTCAGCGGAGCTCGCGCAATCAACTGAATTCGCTGCTGCAAGCGAACATCAGATGCCGAGTAGCGGACTCATGGATTCAGGGGTCGCACTCATTCTAGCCACCCGATCACAGGGGCGGCGAGAGCGATTGCGACCATGTTTAAAGTTGCGTTCGCAGCGCGTGGCGATACGCCGCCAGAGTTTTTGAGACGGCAGGACATGTGCTCGATAATTGCGCTGCTTGTAGACGGCCTTGTCGTAACCGTATTGAATTAGAAACACCGTGAATTTGCGATGTATTTAAAATGCCACAGCTGCCTTAATTTCAGTGTAAAATACTGTAATTATAGTGTAAAATATATAGTTTGACAAATAACTAAATATATGTCATTATATCGTTAGCTTTTACGCAAGCGAAGTTACTTTCCGATACGCTGGCGTTGGCAAAATACGACTATCAAAACCAAAAAGTGCCCGCGGGCCCTTCGTGATTTCCTGGAGGACAATCATGACCGATGCAAAGTCCCATCCTGCAGCGCCGGCCATCGTGCTGTTTGGCCTTGACGGTCAGGGCCGGCCGCTAGCGGCGACCTTTGCGGCCGACCAGACCGCCCTTGCCCTGAAAGCGGCAACCAGTCTGAAACTGCAAACGCTCAAAATCGAAACGGCCGAACAGGCCGACCTGGCCAAACAGTTGCCGGTCGGCGCCATCCTCGCCGCCGGCCGCGCGACCGTGCCCTTGGTCAGCAAGGCGCTGTATGACAAGCTGCTCGCGCTGAGGCCGACGAGCGCCGACCCTCCAGGCGGCGATGTGCCCGCCGCTGTTGCGCCACTACGACCAGCCAGCGCCAGCAACCAGCCCCAGCCGAAGCGGCCACCGGCCAGTTGGGCCGAAATCGATGTCGGCGACCTGGTGCTCGTCGAAAACTGGGAACCCGAAACCGGCTGGTACGAGGCCGTGGTCCTCGAGAAGCTTGGCGACGACGAGCTCAAACTCCGGTTCCGGGATTATCCCGAAGAAGGAACCCTGGTTCGCCGCCGCAATCAGCTGGCGCTGCTGTCGCCGGCCTGACCGACAATGTCCGTCGGCTCACGAGCCGCCGCGACCCTCGACAGCGACCTGGCGCACGATCGCGCCGCGCGATCCCGCCCGCTGTTCCCCATTCCCCATCCCATTCCTTGCAATCGTCAGTTCGAGCAATCCGGCGTCTTGGGCGGCGGTGGATGACGCACGCCCAAGCGCCATCAACGGAGGAGCACATGTTAGGTCGACAAGCCAAGATCGTATCGCCCGCCACGCTGCGGCGCATGCTCGCTTACGCCCGCCAGGCGCGGCAGCCGAAGCGCGACACCGTCATCGTGCTGCTGTCAGTCAAGGCCGGCCTTAGAGCCTGCGAGATCGCGGGCCTGCAATGGTCGATGGTGATGACAGACAATGGCAAGATCGGTGATGTGATCGACATTCGCGACACGATCGCCAAACGCGGCTCGGGGCGACGCATCCCCATGCATCCTGACCTGCAACGGGCGCTGGCCGAGCTTTGGCGCGTTCGGACGTCGGACCGATACATCGTGGCCTCAAATCGCGGCGGCCCGATGCGCGCCAACAGCATCGTCAACTGGTTCGTCGCCCTGTTCGCCGAACTCGGTATCGACGGTTGCTCGTCCCATTCAGGCCGCCGGACCTTCATCACTATCGCCGCCAAGAACGTGCATCGCGCCGGCGGCAGCCTGCGCGACGTTCAGCTGCTCGCTGGCCACCAATCGATCGACACCACCCAGCGCTACATCGACGGCGACACGCCAAGCCAACGCCGGCTTGTGAGCCTGCTTTGATCACCCCTCCATCCCATGCCAGACGCCATCCAAGGCAGCCCTGTCGATGGCGCTCACCGTCTTACCGGAGCCAACCATGACCGACCACTGCCGCTGCGCCAATCCGCAGACCGACCGCATTCGGGCCCTCAACGACGCCTTCCGCACCAGCCTCAGCGGCGGCAGCGTCATGGTCACGCGAGCGGTTGCGGCGCTCGGGACCGAGGCCCAGCGCGAGATCCTCGCGGCGCTGAGGCGCTATGATGAGTTCGACGCCGACAATGATCCCTATGGCGAGCACGACTTCGGCAGGATCACGGTCCAGGGCCACGAAATCCTATTCAAAATCGATTATTACGACCAGGATCTCGTGCGGCATTCGCCAGACCCGTCGGACCCAGCTGTGACCCATCGCGTCCTGACGATCATGCTGGCCGAGGACTATTGATGGCGCCGTGCCGATCGGCAGCCATGCAACGGGCGATCTCGCTGATCGAGCGGCTCTGCGACATTGCGGCGCCGCGCAATTACCTCGCCGAAACCAGGGAGTATCTGGTCAACGCTGGCATTGTCGCGGCGGTCGCGAACCATGATACCCCAGCCCTGTTTCGTTGGCTAATGGAGATCATCAGCCATCAAGGGATCGCCGACCGAATTGCGCGTGACTATCTCGACCGCCATGGCCGCGTTCAATGGGCTGACGTTGAGGAGGGCCTCAGGCGGCCTGACCCTTGTCCCAAACTCGCGACCTATTGGACCTTCCACGGCTGCGGCTACCGCAAATCGGCATGCAGTTGCGCCGTCCCGCTGCGATTGCCTCGCTGCATTGTTCCCGCACTGCCCATGCGCAATGGCCGCCTCGCCCAGTCGGCCGTGGCGCTGTACCTGTTCCTGCGCGACGTTTGCGGCGGCGACTTTATCAGCTGGATCGACGACCACCTATCCCGGTCCAAAGAACCCAATGCTGCTTCCATCATCGATGCGTTGCGGCATATCCACGGCGTCTCGGACAAGGTCCTGTCGCTGGCGCTCGTCGTGCTCCTGCTCGGCGGACGGCCCGGCGATTCCCTTTGGCAAGCGGCGGGCGCCCAGCTGATCGTAATCGACACGCTGGTCCATAACTGGCTGCACCGGACCGGCATCCTGCACGATCTCGACGCCCGGCACCGGTATGGCCCAAAGTGCTACGCACCCAATGGCTGCGCGGACATCCTGCGACGAGCCGCCTTGCGGATCGACGCCCGTCGCTATGGTCCCGACAACCCTCCGGCTTTCCCTCGCCTGATCCAATCTGCGATCTGGCGCTTCTGCGCGGCCGACGCCTTCGACATCTGCAATGGCAATCGCATCGACGACCGGAAGCCATGCTCAGGAGCTGGCTGTCCGATCATGGGTTATTGCGGCCGTGTGGCGTTGCGGAATTAGCACATGGGGAGCTCCATCGGATAGTTAGACAGCGCCGAAAGTGCCGTGCCTTTGCCGCTGTCAGTTCTCTCGACTACCGCGCTGCCGCCCTCGTTATCAATCTGCCCGCGCTCCGGAATTCGAAAACCGTTCGGGGCGGGAGCTGCGGTAGCTCAGTGGTAGAGCACTCCCTTGGTAAGGGAGAGGCCGAGAGTTCAATCCTCTCTC
>CAVQHH010000007.1:0-17176 GCA_963712225.1 uncultured Alphaproteobacteria bacterium | reverse complement strand
ACAAAGTGGCCGGCGATCGCCGCCGCCGCCGCCATCGCGGGCGAGACGAGATGGGTGCGGCCCCGAAAACCTTGGCGGCCCTCAAAGTTGCGGTTCGAGGTCGAGGCGCAGCGCTCACCCGGCGCCAGCCTATCGGGATTTATCGCGAGGCACATCGAGCAGCCGGGCTCGCGCCACTCGAACCCGGCGGCCAAAAATATCGCATCGAGACCCTCGGCTTCCGCCTGTTGCTTGACGAGGCCCGAACCCGGCACGACCATGCCGTTGACGGACCCGGCGATGTGTTTGCCCGCGACGATTTTCGCGGCGGTGCGCAAATCCTCGATCCGTCCATTGGTACAGGATCCGATAAAAACCCGGTCGATCGCAATGTCCGTGATTTTTTCGCCGCCGTTCAAGCCCATGTAATTTAACGCGCGCGCAATGGACGCATTTTTCGTTTCGCTCAAGGCCGCTTCCGGCCGCGGCACGGTCCCTGTGATCGCCGCGACATCCTGCGGGCTCGTGCCCCAGGTGACAAGCGGCGGCAATTGGCTGGCATCAAGGCGGACTTCCTTGTCGAAAACGGTGCCGTCATCCGAATGCAGACTTTCCCAATAGCGCATCGCGGCGTCCCAAGCCGCGCCCGCCGGCGCCTTGGGCCGGCCTTTTAGATAAGCGAAGGTCTTGGCATCGGGCGCGATCATGCCGGCGCGGGCGCCTGCCTCGATCGTCATGTTGCAGACGGTCATCCGGCCTTCCATCGACAACGCGCGGATCGCATCGCCCGTATATTCGATGACATGCCCGGTGCCTCCCGCCGTGCCGGTCTCGCCGATGATCCCGAGCGCAATGTCCTTGGCGCTCACCCCATCGCCGAGCACGCCGTCGACGGTGACACGCATGTTCTTGGCCTTGGCCTGGATCAAGGTCTGAGTGGCGAGAACATGCTCGACCTCCGACGTGCCGATGCCATGCGCGAGCGCGCCGAAGGCGCCATGTGTCGAGGCATGGCTATCGCCGCAGACGATCGTCGCGCCGGGCAGGGTAAAGCCCTGTTCGGGGCCGATGATATGAACGATGCCCTGGCGAAGATCCCGCTCGTCGAAATATTCGATGCCGAATTCACGAGCATTCCGAGCAAGTTCCTCGACCTGAATGCGGCTTTCGGGATCGTCGATGCCGTTCGAGCGATCGGTTGTCGGAACATTGTGATCGACCACCGCGAGGGTTTTTCGCGGCGCCCGGACGCGCCGGCCGGTTAGCCGCAACCCCTCGAAGGCCTGCGGGCTCGTTACCTCATGCACCAGATGACGGTCGATGTAAATCAAGCTCGCGCCATCGGCTTCGGCGTCGACAAGATGGTCGTCCCAGATTTTATCGTAAAGCGTGCGAGGCTTGGCCATTGGCGTTTCCTGGCGCCGGAAGCGGCTCTTGCAATAAATCCAATTAGAGAGGCAGTTCTTACTCGCAAGATCCGGCCAGGGGAAGTACCCTCGCTACATCGACGATTTTTCACGCGGAGAAACCCATGCGCCCGCCGGTCGCGCCCTATTTGACCGTTTCCCCAGCGTTGGCGGCGATCGCCTTCTACACCGCGGTTTTCGGAGCGCGTCAAAAAGCGATCATGCCCGCGCTCGACGGGTTGCGGATCATGCATTGCGAACTCGTGATCAACGGCGGTTCGGTCATGCTCGCCGACGCCTTTCCCGAATTCGGCCAGACCCGAGTGCCGCTTCCAGGCGAGCTTGCGACCGCCTCGGTCAGCTTGGAATATGCCGATGCCAAGACAGTCGACGAAATTTTCGCGAAGGCCACCGGTCTCGGCGCAAAAGTCGAGACGAGCCCGACCAATTCGTTTTGGGGAACCAGGGTCGCGACGTTTCGCGATCCTTTCGGCCATCGCTGGATCTTGAACGCGCCGCTGGCGTGAATTGGCGTAACGCTATTCTATCAACCACGGCGCTCAATGCACAGCTGGAGAGCTCCATGTCAGGACATCGCGTGCAAAAAACTTTCACGGGTTGTCCGCGACGACGAATTTTTGCATGAACGGGCCGATGTCCTTCCGCGGCGGCCGGGCCGCCCTGGCACAGTTCATTTCGATATGGGCATGGGTGAACATCGAAGCGAGAACCACGCCTTCCGGATTGGCCGCGAAAGCATAATCCAAAATCATTTCACTCGCCATGAATGGAGGACCGTATCCGAGCTGCGAAGCGAGCGCCCCGAGACGGCCGCCGCCGCCAACCAGGAGGTGCGACAAGCGTTCGTGGGCGTTGAACACGCCGTAAGTGACGAAAAAAAGCGATGCGTCGCCGGCGAGCGCGCCCTTCACTCCGGCTACCGTCCGCACGAAAGGATCATCGGGAAGCTGAGCGATTTTATATAGCCCCGAGGCGCGTGCTCCGGCGAGGATCGCCTCCGGCGCTCCAGCGATCGCGACGCAGCGCATGTAGCCTTTCTCGATCATGCGCCGCAATTCGCTCAAAATGGCTTCGCTGGCGCAATCCCGAGGCCCCGGCTCGTGGAGAGCCAGCACATCGATGTAATCCGTTCGAAGGCGCCTTAAGCTTTCAATGACCGAACTTTCGATCTGTTCCGCCCGCAACCGGTCACGGCTCCCGGCCGACCGCGCCTTCGCTATGCCGCCACGCAATTGCGGAAACGCCCGCGCCATTGCCCGCGTCCAAGGCCTTATCAAGCGCATCGCCGGCGAAACAACCGGGCGCGGAATACCGAATTTGGTACAGATTGCCACGCGATCCCGGCGGCCGACCAAAAATTTTCCCAGTATTCCCTCCGCCTCTCCATCGCCATAGGGGGGCGCAACGTCGTACCAGGTCACGCCGCGCTCGAACGCAAGACCGAGCGCTCGTAGCCCCTGCGCCTCGGAAACCCGCGATCCAAGCGAGGCACAACCAAAGCCCAAGGCCGAGACGTCGCGACCGAGGCCAGGACAAACGACAGTTCTCATAGGGCCATCTCCCGCGTTTTCAGACGGCGACCGCCAGTGCCGGAATTTCGAAGACTAACGCGCCGGCGATAGAATCGGCAAGACGCCAAGCCAGGGCCCCTGTCGAACGAACCGGAGTTGCTTGACTCTACGAAGCAAGCGCGCTGGCCAGCGCAATATAGTATTGCGCGCCGTCGGATGTACCGCAATTTGTCGCAAAGAGCGAGGCCGGCTAATAGCCCGTGACGATTGGTAAGCAGCCGCCCCCTAGGAGTCCCTCGAAGGCCAGCTGTTGCGCCCGGACCCGTTCGATGAGGCTCAATTTCGAAGCGACGGCGTCGCGTATCCGGACCCAACGCTCGCGCTCCGGACCCGCCCCCGCGACAGCGAGGTCAAGCAACGCATAGGCGATGACGTAGTCCTGCGGAACGCCTTGGCCCTTGTCATACATGAGCCCGAGCATGTACTGCGCCGTTGGAAACCCCTGTTGACTGGCGCAGCGGTACCATCCCGCCGCCACAATATAATTTTGCGGCACGCCCTTCCCATTGGCGAACATGTAGCCGAGATAGGTTTGCGCCCTTGCGTCGCCGAGCGGAGCGAGATCCGTAAAGATGCGAGCCGCCGTTATGTAATCGTGGGCCGCGAATGCCCGGATCCCGTTGCGCAACCCGTCCGCGGCGGCTGGGTTCGCGAAAATTGCCAGGCAAACAAGCGCACCGGACATGGCCCGTAAACGCCATCGGCGCGGCTTTCGCGCCTCCCGGCCGCGGATAGAGCCGACGAATTGGCCGCAGCCATGCGCGAAGGTAAGGATCCCCATGGCCGTGCTCCCTTACAATTCGAAAAATATTACGTTGAGCAGCCAGCAAAGCCAAATTGCCGGCGCGAAAAAAAGCCCGAAAGGCAATTTCGCGGCTGCGCATATAGGACGGCGCAGAACAAGCCGGCTCGCTATGTAAAAGATTAGCGCCGTGAGCGCCGCGATTTCAATCGCGACCGGAATGAGCGTCCAGTCGAGCCAAGTCCCGGCGACCGCGGCGAGCTTGACGTCGCCAAGACCGATGCCATGGCGATGGCGCAGCCGCAAGTAGATCTCCCGCAGCGCGAAAAATGCAAGGGCCAGAACAAGTCCACGCACCGCGGCAACCGCGATGTTTTCCGGCATGCTTGCCAAACTCTCATTCGCCGCATTCGTCAGGGCAAGTAGGAAAGCGGCGATGGTCAGCTTGTCGGGGATAATGAACGCGCGGGCGTCAGCCACCGCTACCGCGAGCATCAAAAGCCCCAGGGCGCCGCCAAGGAGGCCTGCCCGGCCAGGCGCGGCAACAAGGCTCGCGATCGCGATGGAGCATCCGAGGGCAGCGAAGGCGGCGTATTCGATCGGCCCGCGCCGCGGCGCCGTCCCGCGTCCCGCCAACGCCAAGTCAATCTCGTCTCGGGTCAAGGCCGTTTTCAGTCCGGCGCGGCGAAGGGGGGTCACGCTCATTGAACCAGCCCAAGCGGGTAGGGGGTCACGGCGCCAGGAGGCCGAAGTGTACCGGTTTTGTCCCCGCGTATCTTGGCGCGGAGCTCCTCGGCGACGACCGAGGCATCCACGCTGTCGCGAATGACCTGCGGCCTTATGAAGATGATGAGTTCCGTGCGGATGACGGCATTGTTGTTGGCGTTGGCGAAGGCTTCGCCCAGGACAGGAATTTGATCGAGAACCGGGACTCCGCTGCGCGACTTGTCTTGCTCCTCCTGGACGAGACCGGCGAGCAAGACGGTCTGGCCGTTCGGCACTTGGATCGAGCTCTTGATGTGGCGGTCCGTGAACGACGGAGTGAGATTACCGGTGGCGACGGCTGAGCAATTCTTGCACGCGCTGATCTCCTGGTCGATCTCGAGGTTAACGTTGCCGTTGGCATGGACGTGTGGCCGAAAGCTCAAAACAATGCCCGTATTCTGGTAGGTGATGGAATTGAAAACAGTATTCGAGGTGGAAGTGGCCGAGTTCAATATATTTGCGCTGCCTGTCGTTACCGGCACCGTGTCGCCCACTTGAAGGGCCGCCACCTGATTGTCGAGCACCACGAGCGACGGATTTGCGAGGATCTTTGTAGTCGTGTACGCATTCAAGGCGTTGATGATGACGTGCGGGGTCAGTTGGGAGCCAATCAGAAGGTTGAAGCCGGGTGACGACGGCGGGCTCAAGAGTCCCGTAGTTGTGGACAAGCCGCTGGTGGAGTTACTGATTGTTCCCCATATCCCCTGATTGCCCAAAAAGAACTGAACGCCGTAATTAAGAGTGTTGTTGAGTTCCACTTCCGCGACCGTTACATCGACGGCGACTTGCATCTGTGGCCGGTCGAGCTGATTGAGCGCCCTTTCGATGACCCGGTAATTTTCCGCGTTGGCATAGATCACGACCGAATTGTTCGTGACGTCCGGCAGGATCCGGACCCCTGGCAGAAGAGCACGCCCTCCGCCCGCGCCGCCGCCAAGCCCACCACCGAAGCCGCTGGCCCCGGACTCGGGCGACTCCGCCCCTGCTCCCGCACCGCCACCTGCGGATAAAGCTCCAAACGGTCCTTGCGATTGGGCTTGACCGCCCCCCAGGCCTCCGCCTCCGCCCAGACCTCCGCCTCCGCCCAGACCTCCGCCCCCGCCTCCCCCCAGGCCTCCGCCTCCGCCCAGGCCTCCGCCTCCGCCCAGACCTCCGCCTCCGCCCAGACCTCCGCCTCCGCCCAGACCTCCGCCTCCGCCCAGACCTCCGCCTCCGCCCAGACCTCCGCCGCCACCCGCGCCTGCGCCGCCGCCCGCGCCTGCACCCCCACCAAACCCGGCGGGCAACGTCGTCGCGCCCCCGCCGGGTGCGATTTGGTTGGTGGGCGATTCCAACGTGCTTGCCCCGCCGCCGACGAACAAAGCGCTGAGCAGCTTCGCGATCTTGACGCAGTCCCCGTAGCGGACCTTATAGACCTTGACGCCGGTGCTCGCCACCGCCGAATTATCGAGACGGCCGATCCATTTCGCGGCGGCGCGCAACAATTCGGGCTTGCGCGCCACCACGAGGACGGCGTTCAAGCGGCTCACCGGTTGCAGCTTGACCAAATGTTGGCTGAGGCCGTCTTCCCCATAGTCCAGGATTTTTTCGAGCTCGGCGACCAAAGGCTCGGGCTGCGTGCTATGAACCGGAAAAATGCCGACCGATTGGCCGCGCATCCAATCCTCGTCGAAGCTGAGGATGGTGTCGACGGCCGTGCGGCGCTCTGTTCCGTTTCCGACGACGATGAGCAGATTTTTCGTTGGGTCGGCCCGGATCGAACCGGGTTTTGTCGCGAAGCTCTCCAAGAGTTTCGTGATTGTTTGCACCGAGACATGCTGCAAGGGAACCACCGAGATTCCATAACCTGGCTCCGGATTGCGGCCTTCCCCCGCGCGATCGACGCGGCCGCTGCCGACGGCGTCGTCCGCCGGAACGATATGGTAACCTCCGGCATCGTGCACCAATACCGCATTGCTCGTGTGCAAGGCGCTCTCCAGGACGAACAACACCTGGGATTTCGGAACCGGACGTCCCGAGGAAAGGCTGATGGTTCCTTGCACTCGCGGATCGATCGAATAACCCACCCCGAGAATGTCGCCCAAAATGACCTTCGCCACGGCGCTCACGGGACTATCCTCGAAGTTCAAATTGACGCCGTCGCCAGGGGCCGTGCCCGCGCCAGGGCCAGGGTCAGGGCCAGGCGAGGCCGCCGCCGGGCCCGTGGTTTGCCCGCCCGAGCTGCCGTAATCTAGCTGGCGCCTATTCGCCCCCGTTCCCGTATCGGCGTTGGCAGAGGATTTCGGAAACCGCGGCTGCAAGTCGGCGGCGCGAATCCGGTCCACCGCGTCCGGCGGCTCGTTGGCTCCTACCGGCGGGGGAATCGTGCAAGCGGCAAGCGTCGCGCTCGCGAACAGAAATAGCGCCGCCCCGCTCGCTGGGCGGCGGAAACCCCAAACCCGGACCCCGACCCTTAACGAAAACAGGCACATCGATCTCGGTCCGACCGCACACAACAAACACTGCAAGAATTTGGCACCGGTCCGTACCTTAAGACAGGCTGGACCTTAAGAAAAGCATTCCACTGAACGATTTGAACAAAGATTCCATGAAACTTCATGCTGGGTTTGATGCGGTGTAGCTTGATTTGGTGATTTGCGAAACGACGCTTTGCACCATGGCAGCAAACTTGGTAACGGCGAGGACAAACGATTGCGTTAAAAGAGGCGAGCCGCCACGTCTTCATCGAAGGAGCTTTATCTCGTGTCCTAGGATAATGTCATCAAAATGGCTCGGCAGGTTACAGTTTGGAAAGTTCGCCACTTGTTTGAGGCGGGTTTGTGTCAATACCGGCTTTGTGTGTCATATTGGCGATGAGTTTTGGGCGATGAGTTTTGGCACCTGGCTTTACCGGCCGCGACGATGCCATGACGCAGATGGCGAGAGCTGGCTCGGCTCGCCGGAACAGCTTCCCGTGAAGGGGAATGCCCCCGCACAACGCTGCCCCTTCGCTATCTCACCTTCAAGCCTCGCGCGCTTTCCTGGCTTTGCGGCGGCAGCGCGCGGGGCGCATTCCTTGGCTCGACGCCAGAAAACCGGCAAACTGCGTCGTATTCAAGAAATCGAGATGGCCGATGGAAGAGAGGCTATGCCGAAAAGAGGGCTTATCAATGGTTCTTTCTCTTTATTTGCGTAGCACGCTCGGCATAATATTTTTCCAGACCCTCGATAAATTCGGTGGCGCTTTCGAAGAGCCATTCCTCCGTCTCGTGATCAGGACGCGGCCGATGCGGCGCTAGTGGTAGATCAGCATCGATCATTGCCAGCACTTCGGCAATGGCCTTGGCCTTGCGATCCCGGCGCGATGTATGGATCATTGCTTTGTCCAATTGTCTGCAAAATTTCCAGTGCGGCATCAAAGCTAGAGGCATTAAATAGCAATTTCGTCAAAACTTCGATAATATCTCGCCTTAGCATAACAATGAACGGCCGATGTAACATCAGCGCAACACGTCGCGGGCGAGGGTTGCCCCTGATCTGGGGGAGAGGACCAGACCAGGGGCGGCCTGACGGGCAGCCAAGAGTGGGCGAAAGAGCCGCCTCGGCGCATCCCCACGATGTCCATTTATCGCTTCAGGGCTCTAAACGGCTTTTGCTTCGGCGTACACGATCGCCCCAGAGTTTCAAACTGAGACGCTACCGGCTACTTTGAATTCGCCTGGTGCCCTCGGAAAAGCGTTCGGGGGACATCAGGCTGTTTATGTATTCGTGTGCCGCAGACGCCCCAATATGGTCTTTTTCATAATACCCGTCATACACCATACCGTACTCCTTCTTTCCATTCTGGTTTACATTAGCCAAAAGCTCTTTTGTGTGCGCGTCATATAAGTAAGTCCGTTGTTTGAAGTCGTCCCCAGATATGTTTATATGCGCTTGTAAGAGTTCAATCTGAGCATAGCAATGCTGTGTTCTTATCGAATAGTTGCTTGTGGCGGTTTGCCCTCAAAAAGGACCGTGTGCCAGAGAGTCGGCCAATTCGTGCGTGAGCGCCTGGCATTTTGTCCGCAATTCGAAGACCTCACTTAGGCTTGGTCCCGCTGCGGCTGGCGACGCGGCCAGAATTGCGGAAAGTGCGATTGTGGTTTTCATCTTTGGGCCTTTCTGAATCTGTTTATCTGAGATTCCCCGGATGGCTGCCAGTTGTCAGCTTTCATCCGTCAAGACCCAACCATAATCCTCGTTTTCTCGCGCCCCCTGTTCAGGGGGCAACGCCTTGCTGCTTTGCTGCTATCGTTTAAACGGGAATTCTCCAGAATCGCTCCCGGTTTCTGAGCAGTTTCGAAGCCGCGACCCCCGGCGCAGGCGGCTTTTGGCGCGTTGTTGGCGTCTGAGCGGCGGCCGCAGGCGCGGGCGATATTTTTCCCGTCATTTGAAGACGCTCCTTCCGTGAGTTGGCCGTGACGCATGACAAACGAATGTTTTGCGCGGGCGCCGCATCGGGCGGCGGCCGCAGTTCCGCGATGAGAGGCCGTCGTAGAATTCGGCCTATGGAACATCAATGCCGATGTCGGTCCTGTTCGAGGATGACGTGGCGCCGGATCGTGGGCCTGGCGCGGTAGTCCTCGTGTTTTTCGATGCGATCGGGACTCGATGTGCTTCGGCTGAGGATTTCGAAGACGACGATGGGATCGGTGACAACCGTGCTCGTATGTGGGCCGGGCGAGCCGACGGCGAAGCCGTCAGGATAACGGATTTGGCCGGGGCTTCGATTTTCAAATCGCTTCCAAGGCAATTGCCGGGCTTCCCGCGCAATCTGCCGGTGGGAGGGTCGGCGAGATTACGTTGGATGGTGCGGGCAGCCAGCCGGGGCGCGGCGATCGCCTTGCGCGCGCACGCATCACGTCTGGCAGGTAAAGCAGGGCCATAGCCGATGCGGGGCCTGCGGTAAACCTGCGTTGCCCGGCCGCCGTCATCCCGAAAGCCATTCAGCCCATTGCCGACCGGCTTGCTTCCTGGCTACTCAATCACGGGCACCGTGTACGCTAATGCCCCAATATTCCCCTTGTTCCCCTTGAAGTTCGCGTGGCACATGACGCAGTTTTCCGAGACTACGGGTATGCCTGTTGCAACGCAGGTAGCGCTTTCCATCCTTCTCGACAACCTCTTCTTGCGGCGTTTCGCCCGCAAGAAGTTTCTTCGCGGCCGCCTGTTCGAAAGCGTCGCGTGGAACATCATCCGGGTCCCCTATCACATCGGTGAGCCCCAGTATCCGGACATCGCACCACCCGTCTTTCTTCAGCGCGGCCCACAGCGCCTTGGCCGCGGTGGCGGCGGGAAGGTCAGAAGGCGTCTTCACATAATGCCCGTCAATCAGGACGATCGCGTTCTTGAAGAGATCATCGAGCATCTTAACTTCTTGCCGCGTCCGCTCTATGGCCGCGTCGGGCTTGCCGGACGCCTTTTCGGCAGCGAAGGAACCCACTCCGCCTATCGCCACCATAGTGGCAAGTCCTAAGGCCAACCCAACGATATTTTTTCGCGTTAGTTTCACAGTTAATCCTCCCTTGTCTCGATGTGTTGCCGCCCGTTAGATGATCGGAGAGCGGAAATCTTCCCGGAAATTATCCGGGAAGGGTGAGCCGTTGCAGCACGGCGTTGGTTATGCGCGCGCAACGCCTGCCAGCGAACGGAAACGCGTCCATGAGCACGGGGCCGATTTGCTTGTCCAGCTCATCGCGCACGAGCCGCCGCGCGCGATGCAGCCGCGTCTTCACGGTATCGGGCTGAAGACCGAGGAGGTTCGCGGTCTCCTCGGTGCTCATGCCGATCGCCCGCGTCATGAATACAATCCGAAATATCTCGGGGAGATTGTCGGTCGCTGTCTCGACAAGCTGCAGAATTTCCCGTTGCGCCATTGCTCGTTCCGGATCGTCGGATGTCCCCGTTTGAGGGAATTTGATGATCTGAGCCTCGGTTCGTTGCGCTTCGAAAGTTTCCAGGTCCACAGGCGGGCGTTCACGCCGAAGCCGCCCCAAAGCTTCATTCATGGTGATGCGGGAAAGCCATGTCGCAAGACTGGAATCGCCGCGAAAGCCGCCGAGATGGGTAAAGGCTTTGAATGGCGCGGCAATTGAGATCGGCACCCCCATTCAGGGGGCGCGCCCGGGCCGATATTGGTCCAGTTTATTTTAACTATAGGCGGCCGAAAGGAAAGAGAATGGATGTTATTCCGCATTCAATACTCTTTATCGCGGCTCGGTTTGTGTGAGCGCGCGCAACGACAATTATGGTTAATGCGCTGTGAATTAGCCGCCAAATTTATGGGAGAGGAAAATGGCGGAATTGAAAAAGTCCGGACGCCATTCGCCATTCAGCTTCATGGTGGCATTGAGCCTGGCGACGGTCGCGATGTCGTCAGTAACCAGGGCGCAGGTACAAGAGGTTGCGGCGTCCTTGAACGAGACCAAGCCCGCCGAAGTCAGAATTGTTGCCATGGAATTCAGATTTTCTCCGGCAAAGGTTCGGGTCGCAGCCCGGCGGGCGGTCACGCTGTTTCTCGACAACAGCGGGGCTGAAACGGAGCACGGTCTTTTCGTGCCGGCCTTGGGTTTTCGCTTGCAAGCAAAGGCCGGCGAGATCGCCCGCAAGAATATCGTGTTCGAGAAACCCGGAGAATATGAATTCATTTGCGATCTGCCAGGTCACCACGACGCGGGAATGACGGGCACGCTGATTGTAGTTGACCGTTGAGCGGCCGACCCGTTCCGGGCGGCACCCGCCCAGAAGAATTTACCCGGAAAAATAAGATGCGCCGATGGCAAGGCCGGTGGCGCGGACGAGAGGGAGAGCAAGAATGCTGCACAAGAACTCCGAGAAAAAAATTCGCAAACGGCTGGTGCCGTTTATGCGTGCGGCCGCGCTTCCCGCCGCTTTGTGCACAACTTGGTACACCGCCTGCGCCCAGGCGCAGGAGGCGCAACCACCCGGCCTCCCGGCGTCCTTGTCTCCTGCTTCCGTGGCGGACGAGACTTTGGTTTCCGATCTGCCCGCGAACCTCGAACGGCTGCCCGCGCCCGCGATTGCTCCGCCGGTCAACCGCAAGAAACCGGCGGCGGTTCATGTCGAGCTGGAAGCCCGGCCAGTCACCGGGCTCCTCGCCGAGGGAATCGGCTACCATTATTGGACCTATAACGGAACCGTGCCCGGCCCGATGATCCGCGTCAGCCAGGGCGATACCGTCGAGCTCACGTTGCGCAACGCGCTCGACAGTCCGGTGAGCCACAGCATCGATTCGCATGGGGTGCTCGGGCCCGGCGGCGGCGGCAAGGTGACCCAGACCCCGCCCGGCGCCACGAGCGTCTTCCAATTCAAGGCGATGCGGCCTGGGGTCTTTATTTATCACTGCGCGACGCCGATGATTCCCTATCACCTTGCGCACGGAATGTACGGTCTCATGGTCGTCGAGCCGCCGGGAGGCTGGCCGAAGGTGGACAAGGAATTCTACGTGATGGAAGGCGATGTTTATCTCAAAGGATATCCAGCCCTAAGCGGTGTCCACGAGGCCGCCGTCGACAAAATGGTGAACGAGACACCCGATTTCGTGGTTTTCAACGGCAGCGCCGGATCGCTTAGCAAAGAGCGCGCGTTGAAAGCCAAGGTCGGTGAGACGGTGCGGATCTTTTTCGGGAATGCCGGACCCAACGCCGTATCGAGCTTTCACGTCATCGGCGAGATTTTTGATAAAGTGCATCCGGAAGGAGCCACCGAAACCCTCAGCAATGTGCAGTCCACCCTCGTCCCGGCAGGCGGAGCGACGATGGTCGAATTCAAGACGCAAGTTCCGGGAACTTATATTCTCGTCGATCACAGCTTGGGCCGGTTGCAGAAGGGCGCGGCCGGATTTCTCGATGTGGAAGGATCGCCCAACCCAAAAGTGTTCCAGAGCATCCAACAGGGCAGCCAAGATGGCGGCGGTCATTGATCGGGCCGGCGGCGCGTCCACCCAAAGGGCGGCCGCCGCCGCCATGACATGCTCTCGCGGGTCCCGAGAATAAGGCTCGCCCATCACAATCCCACGTCGATTTAACGAGGAAAGCGAATTACAAATCTCGCCCCACTGGAACGCCCTTGCGATTCCACCAACGATGAGAATGCGCTAGTGATATTGCAATGAAAAGTTCCCGTGCGTCTGCTGGCGGACGCGCGGGAACCGGAGAAATTGGTTCGTCAAATCAAATAAATTTAAGGCATAATTTACCAGCACCTCAAAACCACCTGTCGCGACGGCGACCAGGCGCTTCCGGCAATCCGCTTACGTGTCGAAATAAGGTGCGAGTGGCTGTTCTGCCCAATCGCGCCTGAATAGTGGCGACGAATGGGTCGGCGCGCATCCCCCAATCGGGGGTAGACATATTTTTTCGATGCGGCCGGAAACAACTCGTTTGGCTTGGAACCCCGCGCGAATTCAAGGGCAAATCGAGCGAACCACAAGTCGCGATCCATCCCTGGGCTGTGGCTCACATTTTATGACACGGCATTGCGCTTTGTGACCTTGAGGCAGCAAATCCGCGGCGGCACCGGGAGGCGCCCCTGTCTATTTCTTCCTGGAAGCCGAATTCGGCGCGATTTGCATCTTGACGATCTTATCGGGATCGGGCACCGCGCCGTTGTGTTCCCAGATCTGGATGCGCAGCCACCATTGCCCGCAACTGGCAAATCTGAGCGCCGTTGATCTCCCGTTCTCGCCGGGGAACTCTTCAGGGCGTGCTGGCAGATCGGTCTTCTCCTTCTCACGTCCCGCGAGTTCGTGTCAAGGATGCCGCCAGCGTGATCGCCGGTGGTCCTGGCCGATCAGCAAGGCCGCGGCAGTAACACCGCCGCGCCTTCTAGCCTGCCCGCCCGCAGATCCGCCAACGCGGCATTTGCCTCTTCGAGAGGATAGGTCTTGGTCCGCGTCTCGATCCCCGCTTGCGCGGCGAACGCGAGAAACTCAATTCCATCTTGCCGCGTGAGATTGGCGACCGAGACGATCCGGCGTTCCTGCCAAAGCAAGCGGTAAGGAAAGGACGGAATGTCGCTCATGTGAATCCCGGCGCAAACGACAATGCCGCCTTTGCGCACGGCCGCGAGTGCGGCCGGCACCAACTCTCCAACCGGCGCATAGATTATCGCGGCATCGAGCGGTTCCGGCGGCTTTTCGTCCGATCCTCCCGCCCAGGCGGCGCCGAGACGCAAGGCAAAAGCTTGCGCGGCCGCGTCTCCTGGACGCGTGAAGGCCAAAACCTGACGCCCCTGGTCGCGCGCGGCTTGCACGATGATGTGAGCCGCGGCACCGAAGCCATAGAGACCGAGGGTCTTCGCGTTACCCGTGAAGCGAAGCGAGCGCCAGCCGATGAGACCGGCGCAGAGCAAAGGCGCAAGCGCGACGGCGTCGCCCTCTTCACGCAGCGGAAAAGCATAGCTTGCCGCGGCGATCGCGTGGGTCGCATAGCCGCCGTTTCGGGTATAGCCGGTGAAGACTGGCCGGTCGCAAAGGTTTTCCCTGCCGCTCGTGCAGTAAGCGCAGACGCCGCAGGTGGATCCGAGCCAAGGAATGCCAACCCTCGCCCCCAGCTCGATGCCCTCCACGCGAGGTCCGAGCGCATCGATCCGCCCGACAATTTCGTGTCCCGGAATGACTGGGAGCTTCGGGTCCGGCAGCTCGCCATCGACAACATGGAGATCGGTCCGGCAGACGCCGCAGGCTTCCACCTGGATCCGCATCTCGCCGGGTCCGGGGATAGGATCGGGCAATTCTTCAAAAACCAGAGGCGCTCCGGTTTCGTGCAGTATCATGCCATACATGGCCGGCTCTCCGACATCCACCCGATGACCAGATTTCAGGCTGAGACTGCCGTTTTGGACGAGCATTGGCAAGGCAGAACCATCGCCGTGATGCTCCCGAGCAACCAAGCCAGCGATCACGGTGCCTCAGCCCCCGCTGTCCAATTCCACCGTCACGTCTTGAATTGCCTGCGGCGAGGGCCGCGGGGTCCGCCTGCCCCACTGCCTGCGGTGGCCGAGCACGTGGCCGACTATGAGCTTTGCGTAGATGCCTGGGCCACTCGAATAGATCCGCCAGCTGCCTTCGACGCCGACCTCGCCTGCTTTGACCTGCCAATATTCGGCGCCCGCAGCATAACGGTCGGGAAACGCTGCGTCGCTGCTGCTGAAATAGGCGTTGCGCTGCCGGGCGGCCACGCCGTCTTTCTCGACGCGGCGGCGTTCTGCCCACATTTGGAGCCGAGCGATTTTCCCGGCATCGGGCTCGTCAATGCGCTTTACCTCGAAGGCGGCATTCGCGCCGTGGAACTCGGTAGCGTGATGGTTGGCCGCTCTGACTGGCAGGAAGGACGAAATCCCGGCCTCGCGCGAATTAGTCCGGCTCGCGTTTCCGCGTCGGGTCCATACCCAAAATCATTTCGACTACGTCATCGAAGTGCTGGATCTCGTCTGGCGGCAGCGCGATGTGATCCCATCTTACAGGATCACAAAACAGGCGCCGTTTTTACGCCACTTCACGGCGCATTTCGATCGCGCGCGATCACATCGAAATAGCCATAAATCAGAAGTTTATGAAGAAAAAGAGAGCGCTCCAAGTTTTTGCCAACATGATCGCATGACTTATGAAATGCGGCGTACGGCCCTGTATCGCCCCGCTAGTGCCGCGACTTGCCGGACTGCTTCTAATCCGGCTCTTTGCATGTCTCGCGGAATCGACGGCAATTGCCCTCGCCTTCCTCGCCTAATTCATCCTTGTGGAGGCACGCCCTCCGCAATTCCTCACATTCCCCCTGCCGATCCTCCCAGTCACGGCCACGGTCGATGTGGACGCCTCCCGGTCCAATCTCAATACCCTGAGAGAATGCCGGAACGGGGGAGCAAAGAGCCCCTGCGGCAACGATGGCGAGTGCATACATGCGCATTGATGATTCTCCTTCCGTGGTCTGCACCGAAGTTAAACTGACTTCCTAATCGGAACGAAGCCTTAAGGTTCCCGGTGGCCCGCCGCAAACACCACCGCTCCAATTGGAACTTTTAGAGTCCTGAAGCGATCACCGGGCAATCGCTGGGTAGCCAGCGAAGACGCCTGTTGCATTGTGGCATTGAGCTTCCCTCAGCTATCCACCAGGCGCAGCCCCTGATCTGGCGCCCCCAGGTCAGGGGTGTCGGCGGCGCTCACTTTGGCCGCGGCAGCCGCCAATGGCTTGAATATTGCTTATTCATGTTGGGTTGGTTTCCTCCCCGGCGTGCAACTCCTGCCCCTGGTCTGGTCACGCAATGCGCTTCGCGCGGCCATGTCAGGGGCATTTTTGTATTCACTCTTATCCCTCTGGCCGCGTTGCTCCGCGCGCAGTATTAGGCGTTCCGCCAATCTAGGCTCCGATGGGCCAGCAGGGCTACGGATCAGATTTGAAGGAAACGGATGCCGCTGAATCTTGAAACTCACGGCCACGTTGGCCATTGCGGCAACGATCTGACAATGGGATCGGCCTGCCAGGTCCGGACTGCGGCTGGCGCACGCCTCGCGGGCGAGTAGGCGAGAGCGTTGTGAGGTTTCCGGCGCCACAAGGCGTAGTAGGACGGCCTCCGGTGGCGGAGCCTGGCATAATAGCTCATGCGTGGCGGCGCCCCAGAGATGGTAATCTCCGCGCCCTCAACTTGCACCATGTGGAAAAGGCGCGCGGCATTGCCCGGCGCGAGCCGAATGCAGCCGTGCGAGACGGGACGGCCGAGCGATGCCGTCTCATACGTGCCATGGATCGCATAGCCGCCGGCGAAAAAGATCGAATAGGGCATCGGCGACATATGATATTTGTGTGAATAATGGATGCGCAGCAACTGATAGGGCCGGTAAGTCCCGCGCGGCGTCCGGTAGCCTGAACGTGCGGTGGAAATCCGCCAGTCATAGCTGCCCATGTCCGAGGTCACATGCATGGTCTGCGCGGTGAGATCGATATTGATCAGCACGGATGCATCGGCTTTCGGCACGCAGAAAATGCCGCAACACAAAGCACAAGCACCTAGGATGGCCCGCATGACAGGCTCCTTTGGGAGGCTGGCGAGGCCAGCTCCCAAAGGCCTTTCATTTCGCAAGTCTCATGTAAATCGCAAAGTTCTAGTAAGGTTTACAAATAGTATTGCCTGTGTTGCGGCGAACAAAGGTGTTTGCCGCGCGCTGCAGTTAATTCTTCCTCAATATTCCACTCCGGGCGCGCCCTCACCGGCCGCGCGAGCTTGGCGTGTGCCCCTGCGCCGCGACACGCGTCTCAGCGTCTCCGGAGATCGTCGAAGGATGATGCGACGCCAGCGCACGCCGCCATGGGTAGCATAGAAGCGGGTCAGGCCCCCTGGCGGATTGCCGTTCTTCAATCGAGGGAGGGGTTGGCGCCGCCATGTAAAAGCGATATGGACCGGCCCGGCTTGATCGACCTGAGGCGATACGGAGGTGACTTGGCCGAGATCCGCCAAGTGCTCTCCGTCGAGCCAATGCAGCGCCCTCGAGCTGCTCCTCGGTGATATCGCCACGCGTTAGTGACAGGCGTTAGGATCGTGTCGTCGAAGGTGTCCGAGACCAGACAGGCGAATAGGCCGATCAACCCTCCGATGCAAAGGACAAGCACCAGAGCAATAGAACTGATCGCCCACTTGAAGTAGTTCTTTAGCCGAAGACT
>CAVQHH010000006.1:0-100335 GCA_963712225.1 uncultured Alphaproteobacteria bacterium | reverse complement strand
GCGTTGCCGGCCCGCGCTATCATCAACTATGGTTTTAATCGTAGCTGCGCCGTGGCTGCGTTGGCGTGAACGCGCTGGGCCGCGGTACCGGACTCGCATTAGCCGTCCTGCGGATCTACGCCGGACTCTTTTGGCTCGATAAAGGCGTCCGGCAGAAGCTCCTCGACCCGAGCTGGGTGGGCCCAAACGGCGACTGCGCGAGCGTGATCACGTCGATGACCCATGCGCCGGGATTCTTCCAATCATTCTTGCATGCGGTCGTCATCCCAAACGTCACCGTTTTCAGTTACGCCGTCGAATGGGGAGAGACGCTGGTCGGCGTCTCGCTCTTCCTCGGACTGCTGAGTCGCGTCGGGGCGCTCGGCGGGATGTTCTTGGCACTGATGTATTTTTTGGGCAACGGCGCCGGCTCGGTGCATGACGGCGCGTTCGGCTTCGACGTGACGACGTTTGCGATGACGAGCCTGCACGCGATCGTCCCGACGGGTCGAGTGCTCGGCCTCGACCGGCTCCTGCGCCCGCTGCGTGGGCGCCGGCGGTAAGCGGCCATGCTTGAGCCGGTACGCAGAACGGCCGGACTCGAGAGCCCCTGACGGCGCGTTAACGGGCGAGAAGGCGCGCTGCCGGTCGCCGGGCAAGACGGGGGGCGATGGGGGAGGCCAGGGAGATTTGGGCGCTGACCGCGTGGGCCGGCGACGCCGATGCGACGTTGCGCGCCGCGCTCGCGAGCCGGATGGCGGCGTGGATCGCCGGCGGCGGCAACGGCATCTCGCTCCTCACGTGTCACCGGGCCGAACTCTACGGCATCGGCGACCGGCCTGTGCTCGGCGCCCCCACAGAGTTGTCGGGCCGAGCGGCGATCCGGCACTTGTTGCGCGTCGCCGCCGGACTTGAGAGCGCGATCGTCGGCGAGGACGAGGTACTGCACCAAGTCCGCCAGGCGCTGCGCGACGCCCGCGAGGCTGGGCTCCCCGACTACCGTTTGGGGCGCCTCTTCGATGGCGCGATAGCGACGGGCCGGCGCGCCCGCGCCGCCCATCCGCGCGCCTCGATCAGTCTGGCCGACCGCGCCGTGCAGTGGCTCGGCGAGCGCGTGCCGTTCCGCGGTTCCGAGATCTTGATCGTCGGCAGCGGCCGGGTCGGCGCTGCCGCGATGCGGGCCGTCGTCGCGCAGGGCGCGCGCGTCGCCGTCGCGAGCCGCAGCGCGGAACGCGCGCAGCGGCTGGCAGCAATCTACGGCGTCGAAGGCTACGATCTGCACGAAGCCGCGCAGCGCGCACAGCAGTCCGACGGCATCGTCATCGCGCTAGCCGGCGCGTGGCCTGAGACGGGCGACCTCGCGGGAGCGCTCCCGCCGATCGCGGACCTGTCGGCGCCGCCCGCGCTCGCCGATCACGTGCGCGCCGCCGCCGCGCACCACCTGAGCATCGACGAACTCGTAGCGGGCGGCACGTTGCCGCCCGCCGGCTACGTCGACGCGGCGATGCGCGAGGTCGATCGCGGCATCCTCGAACTGACCGACTGGCTGGAGCAGCGCGACAGGCTGGAACTGCGCAGGGCCGCCGCGTCGCGATGAGGCCGCTGCGCCTCGGAACCCGCGGTTCGCGGCTCGCGCTCGCGCAGAGCGCGACCGTCGCGGCGTTGCTGCGCGCACGCGGCGTCGACGTCGAAGTCGTCACGATCGTCACCGCAGGCGACACGCGCGCGCTCGACGCGCCGATCGGCGAGGGCGTCTTCGTCAAGGCGATCGAGGCCGCGCTCGTCTCGGGTGAGATCGACGTTGCCGTGCACAGCGCGAAGGACGTCCCGCTCGAGAGCGACGCGTCGTTGACGATCGCCGCGTTTCCGAACGCGCCGACCCGCGTGACGCGCTCGTGACGCGCTCGGGCGCGACGTTGCTCGACGCCTTGCCCTCGGGCGCTGTCGTCGGCACCGACAGCCCGCGTCGGGCGGGTTTTTTGCGCGCGCTGCGCGCCGATCTGCGCGTCGTGCCGCTGCACGGTAACGTCGACACGCGGTTGCGCCGCCTCGACGAGGGCGCGTGCGACGCGTTGCTGCTCGCATGCGCCGGCCTCGATCGTCTCGGGTTCTCCGCGCGCATCGGGGCGCGCATCGATCCTTCCGTCATACCGCCGGCGCCGGGCCAGGGCGCGCTCGCCATACAGGCGCGCCGCGCCGACGCGGCGACGATCGCCGCGCTGCGCGGCCTCGACGACGCCACGATACGCCGCGCGGTCGTCGCGGAACGCGCGGTCTTGCGCGCGATCGGCGGCGGTTGCCGCGGCCGATCGGAGCGCTCGCGACCGCGCGGGACGGCGGCTTCGACGTCCTCGCCGGCACCGCGACGCCGGGCGGTTCCGCGCGCGAGGTCGTTTCGGTGTTTGCCGCGGCGACGCCGCGCGCGCTCGCCGCGGCGGCGCTGGAATGCGCGCGCGCGCTGATGGGAGCGATACCGCAGCCCGCGCGCGCGCTGCTCGACGTGCGCCCCGACGCCGACGCGGCGTTCGACGATGCGCTGCGAACGCGCGGATTCCGCGTCGTGCACGCACCAACGTTTTGCACCGAACCGGCGAACGACGCAGACGCGCTTGCGCGCGCTCGCGCGCGCCTGGGTTCCTACGACTGGGTCGTGCTCACCAGCAAACGCGGCGTCGCGGCGCTGCTCGACGGAAACGCCTCGCCGGCGGGCGACGTGCGCTGGGCCGCAGCGGGACCCGCGACCGCCCAAGCCATTCGCGCGCACCACCTGACCGTCTCCGCGGTGCCCGGCGACGCCGGCGCGCGCGGCATCCCCGACGCGATGGCCGAACTCGGTCCACTGCACGGCGCGCGCGTGCTGCTCGCACGTGCGGATGCGGCCGAACCGTGGTTGCCGCAAGCCCTCGAGCGGCGCGGCGCCGTCGTCGACGACGTTGTCGCCTACCGAACGGTCGAAGGTCCGCCGCAGCTCGCGCCCGCGCTGCGCGCGGCGCTCGGCGATCCCGACCTCGCCGCGGTCGTATTTGCGTCCGGCTCTGCCGTGCGTGGGTTCGTCGCGCTCGCGGGTCCCGAGATCGAGCTCGCGCGCGGTCTGGCCGCGTTCACGATCGGCCCGCAGACGACCGCCGTCGCGCGCGAACACGGATTTACCGTTGCCGCGGAAGCGCACGCGAGCGGTGCCGTCGCGCTCGCCGCGACGATCGCGGGGTGGTACGAAACGGAGGTCACGCGGTGGGTCGAAGCGCAACTGCAGAACTCGTAGCGGCACCGGGCGCGCAGCGGCCGCGCCGCTTGCGGCGCACCGCGGCGCTGCGCGCGCTCGTGCGCGAAACCCGCCTCGCTCCGCGCCAGTTGATCGCGCCGCTGTTCGTCGTTTCCGGAGAAGGCCGGCGCGAACCGATCGGCTCGCTGCCGGGCCACGACCGGTTGAGCGCCGACTTGGCGGTCGAACGCGCGCGCCAGTATGCCGACGCGGGCGTCGGCGGCATCTTGCTGTTCGGCATCCCCGACGATAAGGACGAGACCGGGAAGCGGCCCGCCGACCCGAGGGCCCGGTTCCGGACACGCTGCGCGGCTTCGCGAAGCCGCCTCCACCTGGTCCCGTCGCCGATGTCTGTCTCTGCGAGTACACGACCCACGGCCACTGCGGCGTGCTCGACGGGCGATGAATCGACAACGACGCGACCCTGCCGCACCTGGCCGAAGGCCGCGGTCGCGTACGCGAGGCCGGAGCCGACATCGTCGGTCCGCAGCGCGATGATGGACGGCCAGGTCGCGCGCGCTCCGCGATCGGCCTCGACGGCGCGGGCTACGCGCGACCGCGATCCTGGCCTACGCCTCCAAGCACGCCTCGGCGCTCTACGGCCCGTTCCGCGAGGCGGCGGGATCGACGCCCGCTTCGGCGACCGCCGCGCCTATCAGCTGGACGCGCCAACCGCCGCGAGGCGTTGCGCGAGATGGAACTCGACGCCGCCGAGGGCGCTGACCTCCTCATGGTCAAGCCGGCGATGACCTCGCTCGACCTGCTGCGCGGGCGCGGACCGCTTCGACCTGCCGCTCGCGGCGTATCAGGTGAGCGGTGAGCGCGATGATCAGGCGGCGGCGCAGCAGGGCTGGCTCGACCGCAAGGAGCGATCCTGGAGACGCTCACCGCGATCGCACGTGCCGGCGCCGGCATATCATCACGTACTTCGCGCTCGATGTCGCGACCTGGTTTAAGGAAGGATGAACGGCGAACAGTTCGTCCACGCCCTCGGGCTCCGGCTCGATCCGGCTTGGCGCAGGCGACCGGCCGCAGAACGGCGCGACTCCGTCGTGCGCTTGACAACCTCCTAAAGGAAGCCGGCGAGTACGCACGTTCACGTACTCGTCGATCGGTCTCCAGCCCGGCATCGATATGCTGATCTGGAGCCTGGGCCCCTCGCTCGAGGCGATCGAGGAGCGCGCGGCCGCGCATTCTGCGCACCGGCCTCGGCGCGTGGACGTCGGTCGGCGAGAGCTTGATCGGGTCTGATTCGCCCGTCGCAATACGTCAAGAGGCCGACGGCGCAGGAGCAGTCGCTGTTCGCGGGCGAGCGCGCGAAATACCTGATCGTCTATCCGTTCACCAAGGACACGTACGTGGTATCTGCAGGACGCCGCGACGCGCCAGGCCGTGATGAACGAGCACATGCGGATCGGGCACAATTATCCGCAAGTAAGCCAGTTGCTGGCCTACTCGTTCGGGACTCGACGACATGGACTTCCTGGTCGCCTATGAGACCGACGACCTGCCCGCGTTCTCCGAGCTGGTGCGCGACCTGCGGGGGACCGACAGCCGGCGCTCGACGGTGCGCGACACGCCGCTCCTGACCGCGGTCCACGGCCGCGGCGACTCGGGCGGCTCCTCGGCGCATGAAACTGCAGAGCGACCGGAGGAGGCCCGACTCTTTCCGGGCGGCGTGAAGAGCCCGGTCCGCGCGTATCGCGCGGTCGGCGGCGACCCGCCGGTACTCGGTTCGCGGAGAGGGCGGGCACGTCTGGGATCTGGAGGGCCGCGACTACGTCGACTGGGTCTGCGCCTACGGTCCGCTCGTGCTGGGCATGCCGACGCGCCGTCGCGCGGGCGATCAGTGACGCCGACGTCGGCGGGGGGGCCCTTTGGCGTCACCGTCGAGGGCGAGCTGCGGCTGGCCGCTGATCCAAGACCCGATGCCGGCGACTCGAGAAGCTCCGCTTCGTGAACAGCGGTACCGAGGCCGCGATGTCGGCGCTGCGGGTCGCCCGGGCGGCCACCGGCCGGGACCTGATGCTCAAGTTCGAGGGCGGCTATCACGGGCACGCCGACGATCTGCTGGCCCATGCCGGCTCCGGGGCTTGCCACACTCGGGCTGCCGGCGAGCGCGGGCGTTCCCGCGGCGATCGCCGCCCAGACGCTGGTGGTTCCCGTCGACCTGGACGCGGCCGAGGCGGCGGTCGCGGGACACGGGCCGTGGGGTGCGGCCATCATCGTGGAGCCGGTCGGAGCGAACGTCGGCGTGGTGCCTCCGGAGCCGGGGTTCCTGGAGGGCTCTCCGCCGGCTCTGCTCCGAGGGCGGCGCGCTGCTCGTCTTCGACGAGGTGATCACCGGCTTCCGGGTCGCGCCTGGCGGCGCCCAGGAGCGCTACGGCATCGCTCCCGATCTCACGGTGCTGGGAAAGATCATCGGTGGCGGCCTTCCGGTCGGCGCCTACGGAGGTCGCCGCGATCTGATGGACCTGGTCGCCCCGTCCGGACCCGTGTACCAGGCGGGCACCCTCTCGGGGCACCCGCTGGTGATGGCGGCCGGTGAGGCGACGCTGCGCCTGCTGGACGACGCGGCCTACGCGCGCCTGGAGACGCTGGGCGACGCGCTCGAGGAGGGAGTTCGCGAACACGGGGCGCGTCGCCCGCGTGGGCTCGCTCCTGACGGTCTGTTCCGTGGACGATCCGGTTGGCTTCGCCGGCGTCCTCGAGCGACACGGATCCCGGCTTCTCCCGCGTGCGGGCCGCGGCGTGCTCATCCCGCCGTCGCCGTACGAGGCCTGGTTCGTCTCGCCGGGCCATACCGAATCCGATATCGAGCGCACGGTCGAGGCGGCGATTGGAACTCGGCAGGCTCCACCACGAGCTGGCAGGCTCGGTAAATCCGGGCCGGCTTGGAGACCCCGGGATGACCTGGATCCGACCGCTTCCTGCGCGCCTGCCGGCGGGAGCCGGTCGACACCACACCGATCTGGCTCATGCGCCAGGCCGGGCGGTCGCTGCCCGAGTACCGCAAGCTGCGCGAGCGATACACGCTGCTGGACATCGTCGCCGACGCCGACCTCTGCGCCGAGGTCACGTTGCAGCCGGTGCGGCGGCTGGGGGTGGACGCCGCGGTGATGTTCGCCGACATCATGCTGCCGCTCGCGGGGATGGGCGTCGACTTCGAGCTGGTGGAAGACGTGGGTCCCGTGATCGCTTGTCCGGTCCGCACGCCCGCCGACGTCGCCGCCCTTCGCGTCCCGACGGCGGAAGAGTCGGCCCCGATGATCCTCGCCGCCGTCCGCCCGGTCGTCGCCGACTCACCGGTACCGGTCATCTCCTTCACCGGCGCACCGTTCACGCTGGCCAGTTACCTATCGAGGGACGGCCGAGCCGCTTCAAGCTGACCAAGCCGTTCATGTACCACGAGCCCGCGGCGTTCGGCGGCTGCTCGATAAGCTCGCGGGCGTGCGACGGAGTATCTGCGCGCGCAGGTCGCGTCGGCGCCGCCGCGGTCCAGGTCTTCGATAGCTGGGTCGGCGCGCTGGCCGTCGAGGACTACCACGAACACGTGCTGCCCCACACCAGGCGATCTTCTCCGGCACGGACGACCTCGGGTCCCCGCATCCACTTCGGGGTCGACACCGCGACGTTCCTGGCGCGATCGCGTCGGCCAGCCGACGTCGTGTCGGTCGACTGGCGGCTGCCGCTCGACGAGGCGTGGGGTGCGATCGGCCTCGACAAGCGCATCCAAGGCAACCTCGATCCGGCGGTGCTGCTGGGTCCCGCCCGGCTCGTCCGCGAGCGCGCGGCAGACGTGCTGCGGCGCGCCGGGGGCGGCCGGGGCACGTCTTCAACCTCGGCCACGGCGTGCTGCCGGAGACGCCGCTCGCGAACCTCCAGCTGCTGGTCGACACGGTACACGAGGCGCGTGTTGGCGCCTGACCCGCGCACCGGCATCCTGTGCATGGCGTACGGCAGCCCGGCGGACGATCCGGCCGCGGTAGCAGCTTACTACACGCACATCCGCGGCGGCCGGGCGCCGTCACCCGAGCGGCTCGCAGATCTCGCGATGCGCTACAACGCCATCGGCGGCTCGCCGCTCAATGGGATGACGGCGGAGCAGGCCGCTGCGCTCGGCGACCAGCTCGCTCTGCCGGCGTTCGTCGGCATGAAACACGCCCCGCCGTTCATCGCGGACGGCGCGGCCCAGGCGGCCGCACGCGGGATCGAGCGGCTCGTCGGGCTTGCCGCTGGCGCCGCACTTCGCGCGCATGAGCTTCGGCGGTTACGAGTCGGCGTTGCGCGCCGCGTGGTCCGACGACCTGATCTTTATCACGGGCTTCCACACGCATCCGGCTTTCGTTTCCGCCGTGCGTATGCTGCTGTATGAGGCGTTGAGCGGCTTCACGCCCGAACGCGTCTTCTTTACCGCGCACAGCTTGCCGGCGCGCATCGTCGCGGAGGGTGACGACTATCCCGGGCGCCTACACGAAAGCTGCCGGCTCGTCGCCGACGGCCTCGACCTGCCCCCGTGGAGCGTCGCGTTCCAGTCCACCATCGCCGAATAAGCCGCCCGCAGTTCATGCCTTGCCAAGCGGCCAGCAACATCCCCATTGCCCGGCGGGCATGTTGCGCAGGAGGCGCTAAGCCCGGCCGGATCACGCCGCCTGGAGTGCTTCCGCCTCCGGGACAGCAACCACTGAACAAACCGCCCGTCGGCCAGCTTCCCCCGCAAAATGGACGCGCTCCAGCAGGGCCAACGGCAAACCCGCGGTTACCGGCCCTCCGCCCATAGTTCCGAAACCCCAGCAGCTCCAGCAACCTCCGCGGCAATTTCAACAGCGTCATCCGCCGCAGCCAGCCTATCAGCCGCCGCGCCCGCCGCCGCCGCAGGGGAATCCGCCGCAACCAGCCTATCACCTCCGCCGCAACCAGCCTATCAACCGCCGCGCCCGCCGCCGCAACCGGCCTATCAGCCGCCGCGCCCGCCGCCGCCGCAGCAGAAGCCAACTTGCGGCCTGCCTGGCTTGCCGCCCTGCCACTAATATACGGAGACCTATTATTGCTCGCGCCGCATTTGCGGTGCGGCGTGCGAGTGGCAACCAGAGCCAACAATGTTTACATGACGAACACTGGAGGATCGTCATGTCGAATTCAATCGTCATCACCCTGCCGCACCGCCTCGGTGCCGAAGAGGCGAAAAGGCGGATTACCGGGGGAATAGAGCTTCTGCGCCGGGATTACATCGATAAGCTCGCGTACAGCGAGGTTAATTGGAACGGCGACACGGCGAATTTGCGGGTCGTGGCGTTTGGACAGACCGCGACAGCGCAACTTTACGTCATGAACGATGCCGTGCGCATTGAAGTGCAGCTTCCCTGGATCCTCGCCGCCTTGACCGGCAAGATCCAAGGCGTTCTCAAGGGCAGCGCGGAGGAATCGCTGCGGATCGGGCATACCCCGCCAAAGACCTGAACAGGATGGCAAACTGCAAAGTGGTCCGCGCGAACTTTGCCTGGCGCCCCTTATTTTATAGCGATCATCACATCGGAGGCTTTGATGACCGCGTAGGCTTGGGTGCCTTTTTTGAGACCGAGCTCCTCGACGGCTTCGTTGGTGATCGAAGAGATTACGGTTTCGCCGCCTTTGAGTTCGATTTCGACATGCGCGGTGGTCGCACCCTTGTGAACTTCCTTGATCTTGCCTTCGAGGAGATTGCGCGCGGATATTTTCATATTTTTTCCTATTGATAGCGACGGCATCCAAGCGGATCTTCGCGGACTTCTCAAAATACCGGTTCCAGTCTTCCGGCTCGATTAGTAGCATCCCGCCTATGCCGTTGGGAAAACTTGTTTGGTTCGGCGGTGCTCGACTAGAATGGCTTTGGCACCGGCCCTTAGCGTGAAGGGTTGCGGTCTTAGTCGCGACGCTCGATCCGTCGATCGATGGTGACTTCGAGTTCCGCGCCAAAGTGCGCCGATCCGTTGATCCGCCGGATAGAAGCGGTCATTCCTCCATGCAAGGGAACCAAAGGCGACGGCTAAGGCCGGGAGAAATCAAATCGTACACCCAACCGAAGATTTCTTCTGCCGGACCAAGGCGTTTTGGAGTATCACTTCCGACCGTGAAAAGACCGGCGCATCCTGCCATTCGCGACGATAGGATAGTAAACTGGCCTAGAAAAGATGGCGGAATACAAAGAAAAGGAATACCATTTCGTTGCATTCACGCGATATTTGCCGCAAATTGGCGAGCCGCCAGTCTGGCCAGCTGGACCGGCACGGAGCGGGTGTAGCTCAGGGGTAGAGCACAACCTTGCCAAGGTTGGGGTCGAGGGTTCGAATCCCTTCGCCCGCTCCATAATATATTAATAAAATCATGAAGTTAATGGCGGCCAGTCAGGGTCATTTTTGTTTACATTGGCTTCGATCTTCCAAAATGTAAGCGCACTGTAAGCTGCCGAAAGAAAGGCGTTGGATGTCAGGGCGCATTCCTGGCGGCGCAGAGGCCCTTAAACCGCAGCCATCCTTTTGGAGGATTTACATTGCGGCGCGATTGTGGACGGCTGGTAGAAAGCGGTTCCGAAGGCGCATTCGTCGAACTACTAAATAGTAGTTGACAGCGGTGAAACCGCATCGCGCATGGCCGCCGCTTAGGTTACGGTGACGCAGCTGGGGGCGTTTCGTCCGGACGACAACTAATCGAACATTAGAAGATCCACTACGTCCACATTGGCGCCGGGATGGAGCTTCTCTTCCAAAACCACGCCGGATACGAGTTAAGTATAGTTAATGAACTATATTTAATAGACTTTTATCACGCAAAACGCTTTAAGGGTGCTAACGCCATCCATAATGGATGAGGTCTAATATTCGAGCGGTAATCTCGTCTCATTGAAACTGAAGCGTTTGTTTCGGGGTCTCCGCCTCTTCACCGTCGCTCTGGTTGGCGGAGTGGTCGGCCAGATTTGGCGACAACGCTTCCGGCACGGATTTGGCCGGGCAATTTATGCCGCGTCGCCCTCGTCGAGCGAAAGCCGGCGCATAGGAGAAGCCCGCATTTTATTTTGAGCGATTTTCTTTTTCCAACGCGCGGCCGCAATGGCTCGCCGGCGTGTGAGCCTTCCCCAACGTTTAAGGGGACTTTCGTGAACCCGAAAATTGAACTGACCTCGGTGATCCAGGCCTTGACGGTCGCGGAGCATCTCAATTTTCGCCGCGCGGCGGAGGCGCTTGGCGTTTGCCAGTCCAGCGTCAGCAAGCGCGTAATGAAACTTGAGAACCTTCTGGGCGTCGACCTGTTCGATCGGCATCATGCCGGAGTCAAAGTAACCAACGCAGGCATTCATTTTCTTCGAGCAGGTCAAATTGGCGCTTGAATATCTCGACTCGGCGGTGGAATCGGCCGGTATGGCTGGACGCGTCGAGCGAGGCAGTCTGAAAATCGGCATATTTTCCTCTCTGGCGTCAGGATTTTCTGCGGGAACTGCTTCGACGCTATTCAACCTTTCATCCCGAGATTGAAGTCAACATCATTGAAGGGGCGCCGCGCGATAATCTGGCGCGGCTTCGCGCGGAACAGCTCGATATTGCTTTCGTCATGGGGGAGCCCGTTGCGCGCGATTGCGACGTCGTCCGGTTCTGGAGCGAACGCGTGTTCGTCGTTCCTCCGGACACGCATGCGCTTTGTGCTAAGGATGCCATCTTCTGGGAAGATCTGCGGAGTGAGACCTTCATCCTCAGCCGATCGGAGCATGGGTTGGCGATCGACGACTATCTCATTCAACGCTTGGCAGTGCTCGAACATCGTCCGAACGTCCACCGGAGTCGGGTGGCGCGCGACACGCTCATGCACATGGTGGCGCTTGGACAAGGGATCAGCATGACGAGCGAAGCAACGATCGCCACGCCTTTTCCGGCGATTAGGCAGTTGACAGACCCATACGCCAGGACTAGTAAAGCGATAGCGTGACAGGCCGAGCGGTGAGAAAAATTGCTGTGAGTAGCGATAGCTGCGCTTGCGTATGCGAATCACGTATGGTGTATTCCCCGAGGCATTGGCTGTTAGTCGGGTCCGCAAAGGAGTGGTATCCCTGGCGGGACTTGAACCCGCAATCCAGCTCGGAACCGGCACCCAAAGCCGGCGCGTTTACCAGTTTCGCCACAGGGACATCGACTTTTAGGGGTGAGGGGTGGCCCGCGCTCTAACGAGAGCCACCCCCGCCCCGACCAACAACAATTACGCTTGGGTTTCAGCGCAGTTGTCGCATGTGCCTGATCGCATTCCTTGTCGCGGGGAGTTCTAGGGTTGCGCACGATTCCCACCAAATTCTCCGCTGTCCACAGGATTTGGTCGCGCGCAACGGCTCGTAATATCAAGGATTTGAGTCATGAGTGAATTGGCTGAATTGGCAAATATCGAGCACTTCTCATCGACCTGCGTCTAAGCCAGTTTCGCTAGCCCCGCTGAAGTTCGAAGAGGCTGTGACGGCGCTGTCGCGCGTCGTTGCGCAGCACCCCCGGGATGCGAGGAAAGAACGGCCAGCCTCTAAGGGGCGCGTTCACAAAGGGAAATCCAGGGCCTAAGCTTTTCACTAAGGAGTGAGAGCGATGCCTTTTCCAGTTGTCCAGATTCCAATCAAATATGATGGGTTGGATGCGGACCGCAGCGAAATCGATTTAATCGAACTTGGGCAATCGTTGCATGGTGCCGGTAAATTAATTCGATCAGCCGGGAACGTCGTCTTTTATGAACGTCGCTCTATTCAGCTCAAGGTTTTTGCAGCACAACCCCGCAGCGGGTCATATGACATAATAGCATGGCTTGTGATGTTGCAGCCAGTGCTCCCTATTTTTGTTGACGGGGCTACAAAGGCAATCGATGGTCTCGTGAATTACGCCATTTCACGGTTTACGAAAAAAACGGAAGCTGCTGATAAGAGCATGGAGATTGCGCAAATTGCATTGCGTGCCTTGGCGAAAAGTTTGCACCACTCGGCGAGCTGGCTGAAATCCGGTTCGGGGTAAAGTCTGGAAAAGACGAGTTCTTTTACCCGCGCGACATCAGCGCACAGTGCCTGGAAAGATTTCCCGCGTTCCACGAATTCCGGCAAGAATTCGGCGTGCGCCGCGAGGATGTGGTATTCACGAAGTCAGGCTTGTCCGTTGCGGAGACGGCTACGGCGAAATCCGGCCCATTGAAGCGAAGTATTTGGAGCCGGAGGTCCACAGCCTCATGGAAGTGAAGGGCTTCACCGTGAATCCCGAAGATTGCGGGCGCATGATTTTTCTCTGTCAATGAGCCTAATAAGAGCAAATTAAAGGGCACGCACGTTCTGAAATACACCGAATGGGGAGAGTCCAAGGGCTGGCACAAAGGAGCGACTTGTGCCGCGCGCGTCACAGATACTCGCCCTTGGTATGACCTGACCGGGCACAAACGCGGTGCAATGTTTTGGCCGAAATCACAACAGTACAAACACTCCGCGCCCTTTAATGATCATGGCCTTCAGGCAAATTGTAACCCGTATGACATAACGCCGGATCAGGTGGTCGATGCGGAAGTGCTTGCCGGAATTCTCAATTCCACTTCCGCCGTCCTATCGAAATTCCAATATGGGCGCCCAGTTGGAAACGAAGGGAATTGAAAACAGAGGTCATCGACGTGACCATGATGCCGGTCGCCGACCCGCGCAGCGCACACCCCGCTCTTCTTCGAAAGGTTGATGCGGCGTTCCGAGCCTTGAAAGAGCGCCAGGCAATGCAGTTTCTTTCCGAGCGCCGCATGCGACAGATGGCGTTTAGCAAAACTGGACGCGACGCCGAGCTGGAGGAAATTTCCGATTTATCCGAACTCGACATGAATGATCGACGGATTTTGGACGAGGCAGTCCTTGAAATGCTCGGGGTAAAAACTCAGCGGGAGCGCGGCGAGATCATCGACAGACTTTATTCCTACCTGAGGGAATTTTTCGAGGGCGTCCGGCAGAAAGAAGAGAAGGCTATCGCGAATAAAAACAGATCGAAGCGGAAGGCCGCGCTTTCGCCAGATGAAATTGCTAGCGAAATATTGGCTGAGATCAAGGACAGCCAAGGCAGTCTGCTACGCTCGTACAGCGATTTTGTGGACGTGAGCCGCCCTTATAGCACTTTCGATCTGCCAACGGCCGGTGTGGCCGAAATACATGAGGATATATTTGCGCCCGACGGGAGTGTACGATTTATGAAAGGCCGCAAGCAAATCGCCTTGCTGCCGACAAAGTCGCGTGGCAGGCGGCACTTGTTACCGCGATTTCTGCCCAAGGCGTGAGAGGGCTAACCAGGGTTCCTTTAGCCCCACAAGATTGCATCGACCTCAAGAAGCGTTACGAAACTTTTGTCGAGGATCGAGCGCAACGGCTTCGTCGCTTGAATTCGGATCGCACAGGCGACCCGGACTTGCAGGACCGGATATTTGCGACACTTAATGATTTTATCCATCATGAGACGGACAGGCGGGGACGTGTAGGACGATGAGAGTTACGAACGTGAGGTACCAATCTGTTAAGTTGGTGGGCGCGACAGGGATCGAACCTGTGACCCCTCCCGTGTGAAGGGAGTGCTCTCCCGCTGAGCTACGCGCCCCGCCATGCGTGCCGGCGCACGCGACAGCCCTTTATGAAAGCAAGCCGTGTCAAGTCAAGGCGGTTTCGGGCAGGGTCTTTCCCCTGTTCCTCTAGCGTAGGCTCTCCGTCTTTAACTTGGCCGGTGGCGATATCGACAATCTACTTAGCGAGCTGATTGGGATCGCGCGGGCGTTTCTCGCCGTTGGGGCCTTTAGGCAAATTGGACCTTGCTGAGTTGCTTGAGGATTACCTCTGCGGTCTCTAAAACACGAGCCTTGCCGTCCTCCCCAACTCCGGCAAGAAACCAAATCACTGACCCCTTTTCGTCGCATTCAATCGAACTCACATTCGCAAGATTGACGTGAATAGTCTTCCCGCCGTCCTGCAAAGTCAGCTTGACCCATTCGGATGCCATCGTCCTCATCTCCTTTGCGCTAAGGGTATAGCACGGAAAGGCGCGGGCGCGCGAGTGCTTGTCAAGGGCATCTAATTTCAAACTGACCCACTACCCGGATTCGTCCCTATGCCACGCGGAGCGCCGCGACCGCGCCCCACAATTCGTCGTAATGGCCGATCACCCGGTCCGGCTTGAAAATGTCGACGGGCTCGCTCGTATAGCCGAAATTGACCGCCACGATAGGGATCCCGGCATTGCGCGCGGTATCGATATCCATTTTGGAATCGCCGACCATCACGGCACGGCCGCGATCGCCGCCCGCCCGCGCGATGGTCTGCAACAATGCTTCGCCATCGGGCTTGCTGACCGCAAAAGTATCCTTGCCGCAGATCGCCCGAAATCGGCCGGCGACGCCGAGCGCGGTCAACAGCAGAGTGGATGGATATTCGACCTTGTTGGTGCAGACGGCAAAGGCAAATCCCGCCGCCTCGAAGCGGTCGAGCGCGTGGGCGACGCCCGGAAACAAGACCGTCTCGTCCGCGACATGGGCCTCGTAATAGGCCAAGAAATCAGCCAGCATCTCGTCGACACGGGTTTCGCTCACTTTCATGCCATGGGCCGAGAGTGCGCGTTGGATCAAGACTTTGGCGCCGCCGCCGACCATCGCGCGGGCATCCGGCACCGCGATTCCGGCCAAGCCTTCGCGGGCGAGAATGATATTCAAGGTCGCGACAAGGTCACCCGCCGTATCGGCGAGTGTGCCGTCGAGATCGAAGACGATGAGGGGCGCGCGGGGGTTCTGCTGCATCGCGCAGGGCTTAGGACGCAAGCGCGGAATGGTCAAGATCGCCGGGTCCCCTCTCGCTTAATTGTGCCTCTCGCGTATAAAGGGGCGATCCCGAGCACGTCTCTGGGGGCTGGCATGATGTGGGTTTCGCGTGTCTTTTCGCCGCGCAAGGGGCTCTTGCTCGTTGCAGGGATGGCCGTGCTCGCGGCCGCGCAGGGCGCTTTGGCGGCGAACTATGAATTTCTCGCGGCGCCGGAAACCGATCTCAACCGGGTCTATCGCCTCGACCGGGCAACCGGCGAGATCGGCGCCTGCCAATATGGCTTGAAGGAAGCCGCGGTCGGCGTCACGCTCTGTTATCCGCCTGGCGAAGGCGCGGGTCCGCAGGCGCCGAGCGAATATTCCCTCGTCGCCTCCCGCCATGAGCGCGAGGGCGGCGTCTTCAGGGTCGATCTGCGCACCGGGATGATGTCGATTTGCTATGTTTTGAACGATGCCGTCGTCTGCACGCCGCAGGCGAGGTAGGCCGCGGGCGAAAGAAAAACTAGGACAAACTTGTCCAGATCGTGCTAGCGAGCAACTACGTCCGCGCCCGGGGGCTCCTGCATGCTTGCCATCCGCCTCGCGAAGATTAGCTGCGTCGCCGCCATCGGGTTCTATGTAGCTCTGGTCGCCTTCGGCAATATGTCGGACTATTGGACGAACTTCGCCTTTGTCACAGAGGTGCTCGACATGGACGCGGTCCCCTCCGCATCCCACATCCGTTGGCGCGCGGTAACGTCGCCCGTCCTCCACCATGCTGGTTATATCCTGATTATCGCCACGGAGATCGTCATTGCGGCGCTTTGTGCGCTCGGCGCGATAGCGATGGCCCGGCAGGCGCGGGCCAAGGCGCAGCCGTTCCAGGCCGCCAAGAGCAAGGCGGTGGCTGGGCTAACGCTCGGGTTCCTGCTCTTTGAGGGCGGCTTCGTGGCGGTTGGTGGCGAATGGTTCGGCATGTGGCAGGCCCGGGGTTTGGATGCCGTGCCAAGCGCCTTCCGCGTTCTTATGACGATGCTCGGCGTGCTGATTTTCGTCTCGCTCAAAGACGATGATCTGGCGTGACGTGGGACAGGATGGGGGTTAAATGAGCGCGCGCTGCCGTGGTCTGAACGAAGTACCCGGCAATGATCGGCGCCAGGCACAGGCGAAGTTGCTAGGCGGGGGCCTTGCTGGGGCGCCCCTCGGCGCGCCGCGCCAGGTTTTTTGGGGGCGCGACATTGACGGCGCCCCTTTCCGCCGACGAACACTTTATTCGGATGGCCATCGCCGAGGCGGCGTGGAGGAATCCGTTCTGTAACTCTCTCGCGAAGATCCAATGAATAGGGCTTGGTCATCCTCGCCGGCCTCCGCCCGGCCCGCAGCTTGAATCGAATCCCCAAACCCGATTCGGCTAAACCTGATCACGCTTTAGCTTTCCGCTTCCGCGGCTTCCGCCGCGCAGGCGGGTTCGGCCGGAGTTGGCTTGGCGGGCAATGGGAAGCTTGGGCACATGGGGGTTGGAATTTCGACCTCGACCTCGAGCGTCGAGACCACCTCGCCGCGCTCCATCTTGACCTTGATCCCTTCGAGTCGACCGGGAAGTGCTTGGCGATCACCGCCATGATTTCTTCCTGAAGAATCGCGATCAGATCCGACTTGCCGGAGACGGCGCGCTCATGCGCGAGCAGGATTTGCAACCGTTCCCTGGCGACCGGCGCGGTGCGCGGCCGCTTGAAAAAATCGATGAGTTTCATGCCGCCCTCCGTCCGAACAGCTTGCCAAACAGGCCCTTCCTGTCGCTCGGAATTGTCATATCCAGGGCTTCGCCGTTCAGCCGCTTCGCCGCGTCGAAATAAGCGCGCGCCGGTGCGCTCGCGGGATTGTTGAGGGTGACCGGCGAGCCAAGATTGGATGCGCGCAGAACCTCGAAGCTTTCCGGGATGATTCCGAGCAGGGGGACGGAAAGGATCTCAAGCACGTCCTCGACATTCAGCATTTCGCCGCGTCCGGCGCGCGCGGCGTCGAAACGGGTGATCAGGAGGTGCTTTTCGACGCGCTCGCCCTTTTCCGCCTTTTCGGTCTTGGAATTGAGAAGTCCGATGATACGATCCGAGTCGCGAACCGAGGATACCTCGGGGTTGGTCACGACGATCGCGACATCGGCATGGCGCATGGCAAGCGTGGCGCCACGCTCGATGCCGGCGGGGCTATCGCAGATCACCCAATTGAATTTCTCCTTCAATTCAGCGATGACGCGCGCAACGCCCTCATCCGTCAAGGCGTCTTTGTCGCGCGTCTGCGAGGCGGGAAGCAGCGACAGCGTCGGCACGCGCTTGTCGCGGATGAGAGCTTGCGCAAGCTTGGCGTCGCCTTGAACGACATTAATCAAGTCGTAGACCACGCGGCGCTCGGCCCCCATGACGAGATCGAGGTTGCGCAGCCCGACGTCGAAATCGACCAGCACAACATTCTTGCCCGCCGTCGCCAGCGCCGCGCCCAACGCCGCGGTGGAGGTCGTCTTGCCGACGCCGCCCTTGCCCGATGTTACGACCAAAACCTTGGCCATGTTGCTGTCTCCCAATTTGTCTCAGTCCTGAGCCATCATCATTGAATCACCGTCGAGCCAGACCTGAATCGTCTGGCCGCGCAGGTGCGCGGGCATATCGTCGGCCACCATGTAAAGGCCGTCGATCGAAAGAAGCTCGGCTTCGAGCTTGCGGCAAAAAATCCGTGCGCGGGCGTCGCGTGAACCGGCGATCGCCCGGCCCCGCAGCGTTCCATAGATATGGATCGAACCGCCGGCGATCACCTCGGCGCCCGAGGCCACGGATCCGACGACAATCACATCGCCCTCGGGGTGCACGATGCACTGGCCGGAGCGGATCGAACTTTCCAGAAGCAGGGAATTTGGTTGTTGCGGCGTCGCGGCCACGGCGGGAGCAGAGCTAGCGTCGCTGGAAGGCGAAGGGGCGTTGGAAAGAGGCGCCGCCGCGTCCGGAGCGGGATCGGAAAAAGGAGCGGGGGCAGGCGGCTCCGCGGCGGCGGGAGGATTATCGCCGGGGATAACGCTGGCCTGCCGCCCGCTCAAAAGCAGTGGCGGCATCGCGAAGTCGAGCCAGGACGGTTCGGCGCCCTCAATCCCCATCACCTTGATGTTGCGCTCGGCGAGGTTTTGCAAAAGCTCCGTGAGCCCCTGCTTGCCAGGCTGAAGAACCGCAAGGTCGAGCACGATTGGCCGCCCGAAGAAAAACCCCGGCGAACGTTCGAGCCAGGTGTCTAGCTCGGCAAGCCAGTTAGCCACGGGCGGCTCTGGCGCCAGAACCATGGCGTGGTAGGAGCGGCTATGAAACCTTAGGGAATGTCGGGGGCGGGCAACTTCTGTCACGAGTGCGCCTCAAGATCGCTTTCGCCGATTTACGCAACCTATGGTTAACGCCTAGTTAAAAGAATTTCGAGACTCTCGCGTTGATTTCTCCAGACTACGTTCTCGGCGTAACTTTCCAATGTTCCTATTTCGTCATTCCTACTTCGTCCCGGCAAGTGCTATCGTGGTGTTCGCTGGGCTGTTTCAGTCTCGCCCTATGACGTGCTCGAATTGCAGCGGGCGCAATTGATACGGGTTTCCGAGTATGCGCAAAACCGGGCTTACATGCGAGCTGATTTTGAGCTGTCGCCCGAAGGCGCTGATCGCTTAATGGAGCTCGTCGCAAGAGACATTGCGAGTTTGGCGCTGAACGAGATTGCGTTCAAAGATTACGTGGCGGGCGTCCAGCGGGTTGCGGCGTGGTCTTAATTGCTCGTCTTTCAAGTTCGTTGCTCGCGCAAAACCGAACGTTCGCTGGTAGGTCATTTCGCATGATCTACTCAAAGCAAAGCGGCAAGGCAGGTCACACGGGGCGCCGCGTTTCATCGACGGCGCGCCCTGATTTCCACAATATCTGCGCTGAAAGCCTGCATCGCCTTCTGCCGCGCTTCCGGGCTCGAACGATTTTTGTCGTCCCTGTAGATTTTTAACATGGAAGGTGACAAGCTATATTTTTCGATAGGGTTTTGCATGTCGCACGTATCGTAGACCGCAGCCGCGGCAACATCAGCACTCTCGTTTGTCCTGAGCGCATATTCATATTCCTTGCTCTGCCAACATTTGAAAAGGTCCGCTGTGTGCTGGGCAAGCGCAGCACCTTCATTAGCAGGATTAGATTGCGCGTTAGCGATAGGCGCCGCCATAGCCGCCATCATCGCCGTGGCTGCGATTGCTGCAGTTTTCATTGTTTCACCCGTTGCTTTTCACAGTCGGCGCGGTGGGCGAGCTAAACGCCTGGCTCGAAGCTAATTTCCGGTCAATGCCTTGGCGATTTAAGGAGCTTAAATCCAAGGGCATTGTCAAACCGCTCTTGAAGCTCATTACTCATCCTAGATATTTTTGCCCGCTTTTCGGCCACATGCTTCCCTCTTTCGAGCCATGCTTTAGGCTCGATTTCGTGATTTATCATGTCCTTCTCAGCAATCATTTCGAACAGGGTTTCGCATTCTGCCTTAACGTTCCGGACGAAAGATTGGATTTCGGGTTCAAAGAAAAATCGCGCTTCTTCTATCGTAATATAGTGTTGGCGAATGAAATCAATGTCTTCGATGCGGCTTCTTTTTCCTCCTAGAATGTATTCTATCAATTCCTTCGTTGCCGAATAAATTTCATATCGTTTTTCGAATAAATCAAGTTTAATCTTCTCGTATGCAATGTCCTTTTGTGCTGTTGCAACGCACACTTGTGCTGCGGCAAACAATGCCGCGACAATGGAGGCGATTATCGTTGCTACTGGCCCGGTGATCCAATCCAATATCAGTTCAGCCAGTTTGAGAAGTTTGTTGTTGCCAATGGGGGTTAACACCTAATTAAGGTTGTGGGCAAGGCCAAGTTTATCGGGCGAGCGCAACCCTCGGGTCCGTCGAAACCGGCGGGCTGGTTCGTTCCTGTTCGCGCAGCAAACAGCAGGATTTCAGTTGACGCGGGGGCGGCGAAGATCGAGGGTCAGCGGGAAGTCGGCGCAACGCTCCTCGGGGGGCACGTCGAAAGCGCCCGGCGTGTGGCCATGGTCCTGGAAGCGCGCAAGACGGCGTGCTTCCGCCTCGAAGCTATTGACCGGAAAGGTCTCGTAGTGACGGCCGCCGGGATGCGCGACATGATAGACGCAGCCGCCGAGCGCGCGGCCGTTCCAGCCGTCGACGAGATCGAAGGTCAACGGGGCATGGACCGGAATTGTAGGATGCAGGCCGTCGGCGGGCTTCCAGGCCTTGAAGCGCACGCCGGCGACCGTTTCGCCCGAAGTCCCGGTCGCGGTCAAGGGGACGCGGCGCCCGTTGCAGGCGATGACGTGGCGGCCTTGCACTAAGCCGGTTGCCTTTATTTGCAAGCGCTCCACCGAGGAATCGACGTAGCGCACGGTTCCGCCGGGAGCACCTTGCTCGCCCATCACATGCCAAGGCTCGAGCGCCTGCCGCACTTCGAGCTTGACGCCGCCATGCTCGACGGCGCCGTAGAAGGGGAAACGGAATTCACGCTGCGCCTCGAACCAAGCGGGATCGAACGCATAGCCCGCCCGCCCGAGATCGGCGAGGACGCCCAAAAAATCCTCCCAGACGAAATGCGGCAGCATGAAACGATCGTGCAGCGCCGTGCCCCAACGCACGAGATCGCCTTGCTGCGGTTGTTGCCAAAACCAGGCGACGAGCGCCCGCAGCAACAATTGCTGCGCGAGACTCATCCGCGCGTCCGGCGGCATTTCGAAGGCTCGGAATTCGACCAGTCCGAGCCGCCCTGAGGAACTATCGGGCGAATAAAGTTTGTCGATGCAGATTTCCGCGCGATGCGTGTTGCCTGTCACGTCGACGAGCAAATTGCGGAACAAGCGGTCGGCAAGCCACGAGCGGCGCCGGTTCGCCCGCGCGGGGCGTGTTGGCGAGGGCGATTTCGAGTTCATAGAGCTGATCGTGCCGGGCCTCGTCGACGCGCGGCGCCTGGCTCGTCGGGCCGATGAAAAGCCCCGAGAAGAGATAGGACAGCGAGGGATGGCGCTGCCAATAGAGGACCAGGCTTTTGAGCAAGTCGGGCCGCCGCAGCACCGGCGAATCGGCGGGCGTGGCTGCCGCCCAACACGACATGATTGCCGCCGCCGGTGCCGGTGTGGCGTCCATCGGTCATGAATTTGTCGGCGCCGAGCCGGACCTGACGGGCGTCCTCGTAAAGACCATTGGTTGTTTCGACGAGCGCCCGCCAGCTTCCGGCTGGGATGGATATTGACTTCGATGACCCCGGGATCGGGCGTGACCTTGATCACGTTGACGCGCGGATCGATGGGCGGCGGATAGCCTTCGATATGCACCGGCAGGCCTGCCGCTTCGGCGCTCGCTTCGACCGCCGCGAGAAGTTCGAGGTAATCCTCCAACGTCTTGACCGGCGGCATGAAGACGCAAAGGACACCGTCGCGCGGCTCGACCGACAGCGCCGTGCGCACCGCGCCTTCGATCGCCTCCTGTTCGATGCGTTCCTGCCTTGCACCGGCGGCCGCCGCGCGCGCGCTCAAAATGCTGGGCGATCTCCTCGCGCTCCGGCAAGCCTCCGCGGTCTTCCATCGGGTCCTGCTCGAGGATAAACGGATAGGACGATGGCGGAACCCATGGCAGCGACGGCAAGGGCAACCGGTAGCCGGCCGGGGAATCGCCAGGGACGAGAAAAAGGTTGCCGCGCCGCAATGCCCATTTTTCGCTTTGCCATCGCGGCCGCGCCGCGCGCGCGCCGGGCCCGCTTGCGCGTTCCAGCGCTGCACCGGCAGGACATAGCCGACGGGCTTCGTCAGGCCGCGCGCGAAAGTGCGGATCATGCGGCTGCGCTCTTCCGGATCCTCGATTTTCGGATCGAGCGGATCGGTATTTTCCGGCAGATTGGCCTCCTTGACGAGCCACGCCGCGGGATCTTCATAGGCGGGCACGATGCATCCGGTCTCAATTCCAAGCCTTTCGGCGATGCCCGTGGCGAGAGCTCCGGCTTGCGCCGTTTGTTCCTCACCGAGCGCCACATTGATCCCGGCATGATGTCTCAGGTCTCGGCCGGCGCGGTCAGGGCGACGTCCGCGATGAGGGCGGGATTGTTCCAAACCGGCTTGCCGTCCTTGCGCCAATAGAGCGCGAAGCTCCAGCGCGGAAGACTCTCGCCCGGATACCATTTGCCTTGGCCATGATGCAGCATGCCGCCCGGCGCGAAGCGGGCCTGCAAGCGGCGGATGAGTTTGTCGGCGAGGCTGCGTTTCGTTGGTCCTACGGCGGCGGTGTTCCATTCCTCCAATTCGAAGTCGTCGATCGAGACGAAAGTCGGCTCGCCGCCCATCGTCAGGCGGACGTCGTCGCGGACGAGATCGGCATCGATTTGTTCGCCAAGCGCGTCGAGCTTCGCCCAGGCGGAACTCCGAAAAAGGCAGCGTGATCCGAGGCGCCTCTCCAACGCGGGTAACCCGCATATCGAAATGAAAATCGACATTGGCTGGCTCGACCAGCCCGGAAATCGGCGCGGCGGAGCGGTAATGCGGCGTCGCGGCGACCGGCAAATGCCCCTCGCCGCAGAACATTCCCGAGGTCGCGTCCATCCCGATCCAGCCGGCGCCCGGCAGATAAACCTCGGCCCAGGCGTGCAGATCGGTAAAATCGTTTTGGGTGCCTTTCGGCCCGTCCACCGGCTCGATGTCGGCGCGCAATTGGATGAGATAGCCCGAGACGAAGCGCGCGGCTAAGCCGAGATGGCGCAGGATCTGGACGAGTGCCCAGGCCGAATCGCGGCAGGAGCCGGAGCCAAGCTCCAGGGTTTCCTCCGGCGTCTGGACGCCTGGCTCCATCCGGATCAAATAGCGGATCGACTTCCGCAACGCCGTATTGAGATCGACGAGAAAATCAACAACGCTGGATGGGGCCCTTGGGCAAGCCCGCGATATAGGCCGCAAGGCGCGGGCCCAGCGGTTCGGCATCGAGATAAGGCGCGAGCTGTGCCTTCAATTCGGGGTCATAAGCGAAGGGAAATTGCTCGGCATAGGGTTCGATGAAAAAGTCGAAAGGGTTGATGACCGCGAGTTCGGCGGTCAGATCGACCTCGATCTTGAACTCCGTCACTTTCTCCGGAAAGACGAACCGCGCCTGCCAATTGCCATGCGGGTCCTGCTGCCAGTTCACGAAATGCTCCGCCGGCGTCACCTTAAGCGAATAGGCGGGGATTTTGGTCCGGCAGTGCGGCGCCGGGCGCAGCCTGATGGTCTGCGGCTCAAGCACGACCGGCCGGTCGTATTTATAGTGGGTGATATGATGGATGGCGGCGGAAATGGTCACGTTCGATGGTCCGAGCTCTGGAATTGCTCGGCCAGTATTAATGGTGCGTCGCAAAACTGCAAGCCGCCAGTGAGCCGTCGCACTCTATTGCTGTCGATCACGGCTGGCATAAAAAGAGTTTCGAGGATTCCGCCGGAGGATTTTCCAAGTCGCGCGTTGCCGCTTTGCGCGGACCGGGGCTCGCGCGGCGGCCGCTCAATCCAACACGTTGCCGGGCCCTTCGGGATGCGCCGGATCGGCTCCTAAACCCATTCGGCCAGGCGTTCCCGATTTATCAAAGGCCCTGCGATCGCAGTCATCGACCGAGGTGCAAGGAGGTCGGTTTTGGTAAAATCCATACTGCGGGTGTTCGTGCTGCTCTTGGGCCGCGACGACGCGCGTCGAGGCCACCAGCACTGCTACAGCGAGCCCGATCTTCCGGGCTCTGTGGCGGGCGAGCGCCTTTTCTGACCAAGGCTTCATAGCATGCTCCCGTTTTTGTCGAGCTACCTACCTTGAATGTATTTATACGTTAGGAGGCCCTATCCTACAAGCCAAAGGTAGGGGATGCCTTCGAGGACATCGCCTAGCGTTTGGCGAATGCGCCGCAACACCACCGCAAGGTGATCGCGCCAAATTTATCAATGTCTCGGCATGACCCGGATGGTCTGGAAATTCCAGCCGCCTTCTGGGAAAAACTCACGGCAGCGCTCAGCTATGCGACATAAAATCCGCAAAGTCGAGCTTAGGCTTCGACTTCGAGGTCGGAAAGAGCGACGCTGCAACAGGCATAGGCAAGTCCGTTCTCTTTGCAAGTTCCGGCGAGCTCGAACTCCCCTTTCTGGGCAACCTTGCCGGCGAATTTGACTTCGCATTCCCCGCAGTCGCCCATCCGGCAGGCGTAATCGATCTCGATCCCATGGGCCTCCGCCAATTCGAGAAGGGTCACGGTCTCATCGGTGTCCACAGTAAGGCCGGTCTTGCTGAAGCAGACTTTGTGACGCGGCTCCGAAAGCGTCAAGGATTTGGCGCCGCCTTTGACGCCGCGCGCGACCCGCCCCCTGCCGAAGCTTTCGCTATGCAGTTTGGCGAGATCGAAGCTAAGCTCCCGCAAAGCATTCTTCACCTCCGCCGCGAAGGGTTCCGGGCCGCACAGAAAGACATGCCGCTGATCAAAATCCGGCACCAGCATGCGGACAATCGATTTGTTGATCCGTCCGCGGTACCCCGTCCAGGATTCGGTCCCGTGCCAGCCGGAGGTAAGGGTGACCGCGACCTGAAACCGGCTATGCCGCGCCGATATGAGCTCCAGTTCCTTGCGGAAAATGATGTCCGAGGGCGATTTGAACGAGGCGAGCAGCTTGACATCGACATCCGAAGTCGTGTCCACGATCCAGCGGCTCATCGCCATCAGCGGGGGTGATCCCGCTCCCGGCGCCGACGAACAGCATTTTCGCGGCCGGATAATTGAAGCAGCTAAACTTTCCTGCCGGGCCCTTGATGGTCAGCCGCTGTCCCAGCTTCACGTGATCGCAGAGCCAGTTCGAAACGACGCCTCCTGGGACGCGCTTGACAGTCATTTCCAAGACGTGCGGACGAGACGGGCTCGACGACATGCTGTAGGAACGCTCGACATCCTCGCCATCGATATTCAGGAGGAAGGTCACGAACTGGCCGGGCCGATATGAGAACAGCAAAGGTTTCTCGCCGACCAGCCGGAAGGTCTTGACGTCGTGGGTTTCCTCGACGATGTCCGCGACCCGCACGGTCGTGACCCCTTCGGACCAGATCCCGATCTTCTCGCGATCCTCGACGAGGTTGGTCAGCAGCGGACTTGCGGGAGGGGGAGGCGGGTTATAGAAATAGGAAGGGATTTCCGCCAGTTCCTCCGCATCGAGGGCTTCTTCCTCTCCCGTCAGAGGAGCGCTGGCTAGGCAAAAGCGCAGTTGGTATCCGGGGATGTCGACCAGCGAACCGTCCCGCAATAGGACAGGCTGCGCCGCCTTGATCTTCTTTCGATTAAGGAGCGTTCCGTACTCGTCGTCGATCGCCTCGACATAAAGTCTGTCGTCCTTCTTGCGAAGGACGATGTGAAACAGGCCAAGTTTGTAGGCTTCAAGCTGGATATGGGCCTCGGGATGCCGCCCGATCACGGTATCTTGGTTCAACTGCTCGATCGGCACCTCGTGGACTTCAACGCCGTTTTTTAAGATGATCATCTTGTCGGAAGGATTGCCGTAGAACCCCTCGCCCTGAAACAAGCGCGTCAGCCAGAAATCCCCGCCCTCGCCGAGCTTCTCCGGTCGGGGCATTCGAAATTGTCCGCCGTTACGATCGTCTGCGGGTTCGCCGAAAACACCTGCCCCCAGAAGCTTTGCTCCGCCGACTTGTCGATGTTCTCTTTTGTCATCCCCGGCTCCTGATCTCAAGTGTTCGTAACGTCGGTCCGTATGTCCTTCATCGCCGTGCCGGCGAGATAGGCATGCCTCTGCAGCGCATGCACCTCATTTCGCGGACCGCAGAGATAGACTTTGACGCCCGACAGGTCCGGAAGAAGGCGTTCTACATTCGCCTGTATGGCGCCGCTCGCGCAAGCCTCGACCGGGGCCCCTGTCCGGACGCAGGGAACATAATGAAAGCGCTTGAAACGATCGGCCACCTCGCGCAATTCTTCAACGAAATAAAGATGCTCCTTGTCCTCGGCGCCGTGAAACAAATAGATCGTTCCGACATGATCGTTCTCGAAGGCGTCCTGCATGACGCCGATGAGAGCGCCGAGCCCCCCGTCCCAGCCCGCCAGAAGCAGGGTCTGCTTTGGGTCGCCGAATTCAAAGAACAGCTCTCCCGTTGCGCCGCAGGCGGAGAGGACGTCGCCGGCGCGGAGGCTGGTGTGGATCCATTCCGAAAAGACGCCGCCCGGGATCCGCTGGACTTGAATGTCCACCTTTCCCGCCAATCTTCCGCTTGTAGGAGAGGAGATTGGAAACCGATTCCCCATGTTGTTACCGTTGAACAGCGTCATGAACTGACCGCCGCGATAGTGCAGAGGCGGCTCGCACTGCAAGGCGACTTCAGAGACGAAGGAATTCAGACTGTTGATCTCGGTGACCAGAGCCTGAGCCCTGATTCCAACCGTCTCGGAGGTGAAGGCGATCTCCATGTCTCGCTCGGGGTGACAGCCGCAGGCGAGGAAGAAATTCTGGTTCCTCAAGCTGTCCCTGAGATTTGTCTGCGACGCACCGGGCGGCGCGCCGCCCAGAGAGCGCATCATGCAGGTCAGGCAGACTTGATGCCGGCACAAATTTGGCACCGCCACTTTCTGCCGCAGTAGCGCCTCCAGAACGGTTTCCCCTGGCCTGCAATCATAGATGCGTCCGTCCAACAGCAGCTTTCTGGTTTCCGCGGAAATCGACACTCAGCCCTCCCGCGCCCGCTCCGGTTCTGTGCGGGCATGATCTTCTAGCGGCTTAGAATGTCGTCTCGCGCGCTTTCGATGACCCGCATCATCTCATCGATTTCCTTGGCGGAAACCTCTAGTTCCATCAAAGTTTCCTTGAGGATGTCGGCAACCCGGTCGAAATGCTGATCGTTCAGCCCCATGTCCTGCACGAGGCGTCCATGGGCCTTGCGCAGATCGAGGCTCGTGTACTGGTATGGGCCGCCAAAGGCCATGGCGAGAAACGATTTCTGTTTGAGCCGCAGCCCTTCCATGTCGACACCTTCGAAGAACCGGCTGACGAAATGGTCCTCCAGCACCTTCCGGTAAAAGACGTCGACAGCGACCTCCATGGCCTTGTCGCCGCCGACACGGTCATAGAGTGGAATATCTTGAAGCTGGAAATAGTCACCCGTCTTTGCCGCGACGCTGTCCGTTCCCCAATCAATCTTGCGGTCCAGCTTCTGCAGCAGCGGCACATGTTTGGAGCATTGAATGTAGGCTTCCTCCACTTCCACCATGACCCAGCGCTCCGGTCGTTTTTTCCTTTCTTTCGCCAACTCGTCCAAGATGTCTTGCGGTATCTTGTCCCCATAGCCGGACAATTCCTCGTTTTCAACAATTCGTGCCTTGCCGTTGACGTGCAGCCCGACGGAATCCCGATAAAAATCCAGAATGAGCATGGCGATATGAGGGTTCTCGGAGATGTTCCCGAGATTGGCAAAGACGCCGTTGCCGCGGTATTTCCTGCCGGCCGTAAAAGCCAAGCGCCCGATCTTTAGCGCCGTATTTCACCTGCAGCGCATGTTCCCCGTCGGAGCCCGGCAGGAAGGTCGGTTTTTTCGGCCGCGCCGGGTTAGCCGGGTCTTTATGTGGCCGCCGGTCGTCGACATGAGGGCGGGAAACATTTTCCGTTGCGTCTGAGTTTCTTGGAGACGCGTCCTGGCCTTCCTTCGCCGCCGCCATGAAAGCGAAGCTCTTGCGCGTTGGGGGTGCCTGAACCGGCGCCGAACCCACTTCGGGCGGCGACACGAGTTCGGCTTCCTTTTCTATCCAGGGTTCTTCGTTGTCCGAAGCAAGCGTTTCCTGACGCGCAGGAAGATCCGTTGCACGCAAGTTGAGACCTTGCCGAATTTTGGAAAAAATATCTTTCATGAGAGCGCTGCCTCGCAGCATCTTCGCGTCGTTTCAAGGCGGGAAGCTTGCCGCGGATGCAGGCTGAGTCTCCACCGGACTTGACGATGCACGCTGCTTTATTTTTGATTAATCATACGCCGGTTGGAATTGTTTGCCAGGTTACCCCGCCGCCGCCCCTTGCCGCCAAGCCTCCCGGTTGCTACATAGCAGCCCTTAACCCTGCTTCTTGCCGCCGTCGCCGCGCCGGCCCGCTGATCTGGCGGTGGTTTGCCGCAATGGCGGCGAACGCGGACGGACAAGACGCACAACCAATCCAAGACCCCGGCGCCGTCGGCATTCGGGCAATCATTCGGGCAATCAGGAGAACGAATGGTATCCACCAACACCTACGCGCCGTCGCGCGAGGATTTCGCGGCGTTGCTCGCCGAGAGCTATGGCCAGAACGAGGCCTTTGAAGGCTCCGTCGTCAAGGGGCTTGTCGTCGCGATCGAAAAAGACGTCGCCGTCATCGATCTCGGTCTGAAGACCGAAGGCCGCGTCGCCCTCAAGGAATTTCACGGACCCGGGCGCGAAGGCAAGCTCACCGTCGGCGACGAGGTCGAGGTTTATCTTGAGCGGATCGAGAACGCGCTCGGCGAGGCGGTCATTTCGCGCGACAAGGCGCGGCGCGAGGAAAGCTGGGTCAAGCTCGAAAAGGCGTTCGAGAAACAAGAAAAGGTCGAAGGCATCATTTTCAACCAGGTCAAGGGCGGCTTCACCGTCGATCTCGACGGTGCCGTGGCGTTCTTGCCGCGCAGCCAAGTCGATATCCGGCCGATCCGCGACGTAACGCCTTTGATGCAGACGCCGCAGCCCTTCCAAATCCTGAAAATGGACCGCCGCCGGGGCAATATCGTCGTCTCCCGCCGGACCGTGCTCGAGGAATCCCGCGCCGAGCAACGCAATGAGATCGTCGCCAACCTCGCGGAAGGTCAGGTGATCGACGGCGTGGTGAAGAACATCACCGATTACGGCGCCTTCGTCGATCTCGGCGGCATCGACGGTCTCCTCCACGTGACGGACGTCGCCTGGCGGAGAGTCAATCATCCGACCGAGGTTTTGGCGATCGGCCAGACGGTGCGGGTAAAGATCATCAAGGTTAATCACGAAACCCACCGCATCTCGCTCGGCATGAAGCAATTGCTCGAGGACCCCTGGCAGGGCATCGAGGCGAAGTATCCGGCCGGCGCGCGGTTCCAGGGCCGGGTGACGAACATCACCGACTATGGTGCCTTCGTCGAGCTCGAACCGGGGATCGAGGGCCTGATCCATGTGTCGGAAATGTCCTGGACCAAAAAGAACGTGCATCCGGGCAAGATCGTCGCGACGAGCCAGGAGGTCGAGGTTCAGGTTCTCGAAGTCGATCCGGTCAAGCGCCGCATCTCGCTTGGCCTCAAGCAGACGCTCGTCAATCCTTGGGAAGCCTTCGCCGCGAAGTATCCGCCCGGCTCGGAGGTCGAGGGCGAGGTCAAGAACAAGACCGAATTCGGCCTGTTCATCGGCCTCGACGGGGAGGTCGATGGCATGGTCCATCTCTCCGATCTCGATTGGACCAAGCCCGGCGAACAAATCATCGAGGATTACAAAAAAGGCGATGCCGTCAAGGCCAAGGTACTCGATGTCGATATCGAAAAAGAGCGCATCTCGCTCGGCATCAAGCAGCTCGGCCCCGATCCCTTCGCGGCGAAGCCGCAAGGCGAGGCCCGCGCCAAGCCGGGCGAAGAGGCCGCCGCCGGCATCAAGAAGGGCTCGGTCGTCACTTGCGAGGTGCTCGCGGTGAAGGATGCCGGACTCGACGTGAAGATCGCCGGGACCGATTTCACCGCCTTCATCAAACGCACCGAACTCGCGAGGGACCGGGCCGCTCAAAGGGCGGAACGCTTCGCCGTCGGCGAGAAGGTCGATGCACGGGTTACCGTGTTCGACCGCCGCGCCCGCAAGGTTTCCGTCTCGATCAAAGCGCTTGAAGTCGCCGAGGAGAAGGAAGCGATCGCCCAATATGGCTCGGCCGATTCCGGTGCTTCGCTTGGCGACATTCTCGGCGCCGCGTTAAAGGCGCGCGAGGACATCCCCACTAAGGGGGCCAAGGGCACGACGGACGAATTGGAATAAAGCGGAAAGCGGGCCGCCTGTGCGGCCGGCATCTTCAAGCTCGCGCGGAAAATTTCGCGCGGGCATTTTTTTGGCGCGATTGACACGTAGGAAGCGTTTTAGGATCAGGCGGGTGAGACAGAGGAGCTTTGCCGGCATGGAGGCGATTTTTTACCGGCGGCGATCCTTTGCACCGGCGGTCCGGGCACTTTTTGGGGAGCTCTTCGGGGAGCTCCGAGTCCGGTCAAGCGACACCTTTCAATCGGAGGCCTCGAGTTTGGCGCTGATCGCGGCCGAGCGGGCGGGAGGAGATACCGAGGCGACGCGAAGTGATGGAAGAATACTGCGAACAGGAATATAAAACATAGTGAAGAGACAAAAATCATCCTATAGTATCTCTCAGGGACTTGGAATAAAGGTCCTATATAATTGGAATAAAGGTCCTATATAAGGAGCAAAGTCATGAAATGTTCCGCGATCATTGGCTTGACGCTATTTGGTGCAGTAGCCGTCGCAACAGCCCCCGCCATGGCCCAGAAACGGGCGGTTGCGACCTACCATTACGATAATCAGCGGACCGGCTGGAACGGCAACGAAACAAAGCTGACCCCGGCAAATGTCGGAAGCCCATCGTTTGGCGTGCTCGCCGAGGTCGTGCTTGACGATCAAGTCGATGCACAACCCCTTGTCGTTCCAAACCAACAGATCACCGCCGGTCCCACGCCAGGAGCGTATCAAGTCGTTTATGTCGCCACCGAAGCCAATACGATCTATGCGATCAGCGCATCCAATGGCGCGGTGCTGCTTAGCAGAAACCTCGGAACTCCGGTTCCCGTGCCTCTTGGATGCGGCAATAATGGTCCGAATGTCGGAATCAACAGTACTCCAGTCATCGATGTGGCGGCGCAGGCATTATATGTCGTCGCCTATACATTGATGAGCGGTATCCCAACCTATCAGGTTTTTGCCCTCAATCTGAGCGATTTGACCGACAAAATTGCGCCGGTCACGGTTGCCGCGTCGCATACGCTGAGCGATGGCACGACCTACAATTTCAACGCTCAATTTCAACGACAGCGGGCAGCGCTGCTCGAGTCATCCGGCATTATTTACGCCGGATTTGCCAGTTTCTGCGATTTCGCCGCCGACCAGTCGCGTGGCTGGCTCTTGGGATGGCAGGCCAGCACGCTAGCTCCGCTCGCGGCGAACACGCTGACTGACACGCTCGCTACCGGGAGCTTTTTCTTGTCGTCCATTTGGATGTCTGGCTATGGCATCGCCGCCGCCCCCAACGGTGGGAACTTGTTTTTTTCGACCGGCAACTCCGGGCCCGGCAACTACGATGGAGTGCAGCAATATTCAAGAGAGCGTGGTGAAGGTCGACCCGCAACTCGTAAATCTTCTCGGCATATTCACGCCATCGAACGAAGATTTTTTGGACCAATCAGATACCGACTTTGGGTCAGGGGGCGTGCTCCTCTTGCCACCCGAGCCCGGTCCGTTTCGGAAGCTGGCGGTGGCCGCCGGCAAATTTGGAACGATGTATTTGCTCAATCGCGCCAGCTTGGGTGGATTTACGCCTGGAGGCACCGACAACGTTCTCGACACAAAATTCATAGGGCCGTGCTGGTGCGGGCCGTCCTATTTCACCGGTCCAGACGGGGTCGGGCGTGTCGTAAGCAGCGGCGGCGGCGGCCCGAACAGCGCCCAAATCGCCGTCTGGACCGTACAGACCTCGCCCACGGTTGCATTGGTCCTCGAAGGGGCTGCGCCCCCTGTCGCGAGCGGCCAGGACCCTGGAACCTTTACGACGGTTTCCTCGAACGGCACACAAGCTGGGACCGCCATCATATGGGCGACCGGGCGACCGATCGATCCTAACCCTGCCGCGGTCAATCTTTATGCCTTCGCGGCGACGCCTTCGAGTGGAATGCTCCCGTTGCTGTTTTCCTCGCCGGCGGGATCATGGGGCAACACCGGAGGCAACGCCAATATCGTGCCGCTCGTGGCGAATGGACACGTCTTTGTGGCGAGCAATCAACAGCTGACGATTTTCGGCCTCGGCGGGCATCCGTTTGTCGCGCGCGCGGCCGCCGCGGCCCAGGCGGCGGCGCTCAATACCCCTAAGCCTCCTCATGAAATCACCGGGGTTCTCGAACATGTCGACGGACCGGTGCTCACGCTCCGAACTCGCGCCGGTAAAATCGCGCGGGTGGATGATTTGGAAGCTCTTCGTAGGAAGCAAATCGGTGTCCTGGTGCCCGGGTATGCCTACACGGTCCAAGGAACCTATGATCCGACCGGCGCGCTGCGTGCGCAGGCCGTCGCGCGTGCAAAGGATTCGGCCGCGATTTGGCCGCTGGATCGCTGACGATTAAGGCGCTTTCTTGCGCTGGAACCCTTGGCGCATTCCGCTCGGGTCGGAAAGCCAAGGCACGCCGACCCGCATCTGGGCCAAGCTCTGCGGCCGCCCGCGGATCCGGCGCGGCCGGCGGTTCACCTGGGCGGTTGGCATCGCTCAGCAATCGGATCTGTGCTTGACAACGATCTGGCGAGATCGCGCTAATTACCCTTGATGTCCGAAAAGACGATTTCCGGCCATTTATCCTGCTCATATTCGAGGTCGAAGGCCGAGGCGGCCAGGAAGACCGCCGCGCCGTCGAGATCGCGCGCCATGGACGCCGAGTGCGCGTGAATAAACACGTCGCGTTCGGCCGGACTCTTCGCCGCGACCCAGCGCGCGAATGCAAACCGGCTTGTCTCGAAAGTCACGCGCAATCCATATTCAGCATGAAGCCGCTCGGCGAGGACATCGTGGCCAGTTCCCACGGCCCTAGTGAGTCGTCTCGCCCGGCGTCGGCCCATAGCCAAATCGACCCCCCGCTGAACGGTGTTGGGCGGCAGCCGGGCCGCAAGCCCGAAGCGCCGTGACAACGTCCGCATCGGTGCTTCGTCGAGTATCATCCTACATAGTGACTGCTGAACATATCGCCTTTGTAGGCCTCGATGCTCCGCAATGCGACAGGATCTGCCTTATTGAGGACGATGCCGGTGATACGCTCGCGAATGATCTCGGTGTTAGAAAGTGCCTCTAGAATGAGACTTCGCTCGCTTCGCCCCCACTCGACGACGAATACGAAGCTATCGATGAAACGCTCGATCTTTTTGACATCCACGAGTGGAACGATTGGTGCAAGCTCGATTATAATGTAATCGTAGGCATCACGGGCGGCGATCAGCAGCTTTTCCATTTGAGGCGAGGCGAGCAACTCAGCGGCGTTCGGAATGCGGTTCTCGAGAACACATGGCAGAACATCGAGCCGCGAGCGCTGCCTGTGATAGACTAGCGTGGCAAGCCGAGATGGATCGCCAAGAGCTTCGATCAACCCTTCACGGGCATCGGGCGCCAACATCCTAGTCAGGGACCTTTGATGGAAGTCGCCATCAATAATGAGCGTATGGGCCCCCGATGATGCGACCACGAGGGCTCCCAAATTAGCCGCGACGGTCGTCTTGCCTTCATTCGCCACCGAAGACACGACACCGATCACCTTGACGTCGCGTACGAGCTGGGCGGCATTGATCGATACTTTAACGTGGCGAAGTGTCTCTGTGAAACGCGAGTAAGGCGCGTCGAGAACAAATTCCTCTATGCCTTCCGTCAAATCCGGACCGGTGCGCAGCGATTTTGTCCACGCGTCGAACCACAACGTCCGCTTCCGATTCCCTGTTACGATCGGTAAAATACCCAGACAACGTATACCGGTGGTTTGCTCGACCTCGTTTGAAGTTCGAAACACGTCGAGCGTCATTTCTCGCGCTATGGCTGCGCCAGCGCCCATGAACAGGCCGAGCACGATCCCCCCCGCAAGCGCCAACGCGCTCTTCGGGGAACTCTTATATAACGGCGGCGTCGCCCTGGTAACGATACGGGTATCGGTGACCGGGATGGTCTGCGTCTGGATTGTCTCCTGGAATTTTTGCAGGAAGCTGTTGTATAGATTGCGATAGGTATCAGCCGAACTTTCCAGGTCGCGCATCATGACCTGAGCCTGACTGCTTGCCCCCGCCTCGCCGACTAATTTGTACATGCTATCGGTAAGGGACTTCTCTCGCGCCTTGGCGATTTCATAATCACTTGCATAGGCATCGGCAATTCGCTGTTCCTCGCCTCGGATTGATTTGCGCAACTCGTCCATTTGCTCGTGAAGCCTGACTACGGTGATATGACCTTGGCCAAGGCGGGAAGCGAGATCGGCCGCCCGCGCCGCTAAGTCGAGATATTGCGCGCGGAGTCTGGTAATGACGCTGTTGTTCAAGGCATCCGTCACCGTAGCATCCGGGATGCCATCGCTACTGATCTGCCGGATGCGATCTAGCCGTGCTTTGGCTTCGGCGATTTCTGTCCTGGCACTAACTAGCTGAGTGTCCAGATCCGATAATTGCTGTTGATTCAGCAAGCCTCGGCCTGTATCAACGATATTGTTAGTAGATTTATAGTTTTGCAATACCTGATCGGCATCTGTCGCTTGCACCTTAAGTTCGATTAACCGGTCCTGAAGCCACTCGCTGGCCATTTTGGTTGATTGAGTTCTCGCCGCCAAATCGGCCGCGATATAGGCATCAGCAACAGCATTGGCTATCCTGGCCGCCTTGTTTGGATCTTCCGACGCGAAAGCGACATCGATAACGTAGCTAAGTTCCTCGCGCCTAGTTGTCAGACGTTTAAGGAAAGTTTCAACAGCAGTTCGCTCAAGAAAGGCTTCGGCGTCGATCGTTCTATCGTCCTTCAACCCGAGAGATTGCGTGACGCGGTTTATAAGTTTCGTGATCTGCCACAAAATCTGTGCGCCGAGCGCATCTGGAGGACCGACAAATTCACTATCATGGGCCAAATTCATAGACTTGATGACAGGAAGAATAATACTTTCCGAAGAAAAGATTTTGACCTGACTATTCACCGTTGATGTATCGAGGGGCTTATCTTCGACGATTTTTTGCGTCTGCAAGTTTTGGTTCATCCTCGTATCGCTCAAGATGCTCGCAGTGCTCGTATACAGTCGTGTTGCGAGTGCGATATAGGCGAGCGCCAGCGTCAGCCCGATTAAGCATCCGACGATGAGGAAACGCCACCGCCGGCGCAAGGTCCCAAGAATTTCCGGAATACCGATTGCTGGACCTTCGCTGGACGCAAAAGGGCTATCGGACTGGAGAGAAAAGGCATCGTTGCGCGGCCGCAATGTTGCGTTGTCTACCCTTAGGGGACGCGACGAGGAATGAAAGTCCATGAATTACCGCCAAGCGTCAGGCGACCCGAACGGATCTCTAAGTTTAAGATCAAGACTACCGGGAGTTGGATCTCCGTATCAGCGCTGGCGCACTCGCCGAAGGCTTGACCGATTTGAACCCTGACAAAGTTTTAGGTTTGGAAATGTCGCTGGGCGGATCGGACAAATTCCCGGCGATCCGATAGGCGAGGATAACATCTTTATCGCCTATCAATCTAACACCGCTCTCGATCCGGGTGGCAATTGCCGGATCGATCGGCCGACAGAAGAACACCGCCGTATAGAGACCCTGGCCGATCGCAACCCGCTGCTGCAGTGTCGCGCTCGGCAGAATTGACTTTAGAGCGCGAATCGTAGCCTGATCTGCTGCCGCATATTGACTGATGGAGACGCTCAAAGCATAGGCCGCGCTCTTGCTGCTTGCATTATTGCCTAGGACGATCTCCGGCTTATCCAAAAAATTGTCGACCATTTCCGGGGTCAGAGGAGGTCCTTCCGGTTTGCATGCGGCGTAGGCATTTGAAAACGCGACCAAACCACAGGAAGCATAAAAAATCTTGCAACAAGCTACAGGAAACCGCATAAAAACCCGCTCCCTAGGCCTACCAATATGCCGTTGAACGTCGAACGTATTATAAACCGCCCCATGGATGGGAACGAAGCACTGACCCGATTTGCTTGATTTGAAGGGCGTTGTCAAGTTGAGCAGGCGCGGGGGTGCCGTTGACAGCGAAGGCGGGGTTCTCGAAATTCTCGTTCAGCCCCAACGCGACAAGGTCGCGGCATTGCGGCTGCTCCGCAAACTCCTTCGTCACCAGGTTTCGTTCCGACGGGTATCGTCACCGACAAGCTGAGATCCTACGGGGCGGCGCTTCGCGAAATTGGCTTTTCGGGTTCGCACGAGCAAGGACTGCGCGCCAACACCCGCGCGGAGAACTCGCATCAGCCGGTTCGACGACGCGAACGAAAGATGCAAGACTTCAAATCAGCCAAATCTGCTCAGCGCTTCGTTTCGGTCAATTCGGCCGTCTGCAACACGTCCAATGCGGCATTTGATGAGCCGTCCGACGCATCGACAATTTCGAACCGCCGCCCATCAATCTTGGAGCGATGCGACAGCCGCGGGAGCATAAATTGAGACGTTAGGGATGACATTTCTTGTCGCCGGCTCGTTAACGTGTCAATGACCTCCAGAGATCTATTCGAGGCGTCTAGCGCTTTCGGTCAGGTAACACTCGCTTTCGGTCAGGTAACACTAATGTACAACTCCCAGAATTGCCGCAAAACGGATGCGATCTCGTCAAACGGCATTGTCGCGGCTTCCTTGATCACGCCCCGCCACAAACGTTGCGCGCGCGGAAAGTTTGACTGACGCTGACGTTTCGGCCCAAAATTGGCGTCGCCGCAAGGACAGGCTAGCGGAATGGGGCGTGACGTTGGGCTAGACGTTTTGCTGAGCTACGCCCGCAGCGACGATCTGGATGCCGGCATCGGCCAACTCGGTTTGGAGATCGCCTTGCAACTTCTTTTTATACCCTTAAGCGATGAGCGGGAGGTTCCGGGCAATGCCCCAAATGGTCGAAATTCCATCGCCACCTGAAGGGAGGCTAATACCACCGAAGTTCGAGCTTCGAACACTAACGACGTTATCGTGTGCGGATCTACAGGAAGCGACTACGATGCTCGCCTACGCGTTCGATGAACATCCTTTGTTTCGATTGGCTTTTCCTAACGCCGCGTCTCGGAGCAAGATTTTACAGACATTATTCACCACCGTCCTCAAGGACGCCATTCGCTTCGGTCGAGTGGAGGTTGCATGCAGCCATAAAATCGTCGGCATGCTCATCTGGTATCCTCCCGGCTGCTATCCGATGTCCAAATCCCAAATCTTGCGTTTGTTGCCGCATTATGCGCGCCTTGTTGCGGTCAGTCCCGTGGGCCTTGTGAAGCTTTTCCGCGCCCAGACGACGCTCAACGGGTTCCGTCCCAAGGAGCCGCACTGTCACGGCTACTTTCTGGGTGGAAGACAGGGCGAACGTGTCGGCACCGTTCTTGCCAAGGGTCTGTTGAACGAAGCCGACGACAAGGGTTGGCCGATTTATCTTGAAACGCAGGAGCGCAGGTCCGCCATTTTGTACGCTCGTCTCGGTTTTAAGATGTTGCAGGACGGGATCGAGACATTGCCGGGTGGGCCGTTAACCTGGACGATGTGGCGAGCGCCGCGGGTAAGCACACAACCATTTTAGGTTCTTTGCATGGCAACTAAAGGAGCGTGAAGCGTCCGACGAGAACCCGTGCCAGGGAGAGTGGGGGTAGGAGTTTTGGCCATTCGCACATTCGGAGGTGATCAGACAAATTTTCAACGTGCTTCAATTCGCTCGGACCTAGAAAACGGGCTCGTCCCGAGCGGCTTTGTCCGATCGGCGAGCGCGCCTCACGGTCACGGAGTAGCCGGGTCAGCAGCCGTGTCGAAACACGGGATTGTGAAGTCATAGCCCCCGAGGGCTGCCTGGTAGGCGACGCTGGGAAAGGCGTCGCCCACGGCTCCAAGCCCAGCGGCTGCGGCGACTATTCTCGCGTGGCCGACGACGCCAGTGGGGAGATGACGCGAGTTTGAAGGATGTTTTTAGAGGCAAAAGAGCGAGATCAAGGCGCGCAGTCGCAGCTTGAGCTTTCGCATGCGCAGTCAGCCGGAGCCTCATCTCGGAAGCTGATCGGCGAGCGACCGTCCGCAGATGCCGGCAAGGATTTCCTCCATGCCCGAGCGCCGAGGCCGCAGGAGCCCCCCGACGACGAGCGCCCCATTGTAAAATTGCCGCCGGGACGCGAAGATCAGCATCTAGAGCTAGATCGAAAACGCAAGGACACGCCTCGCAAGCGGCTCCTGCGGCGCCACCCGTATGCCTTCGTCGTCGGGCTGCCTCTCTTTATCCTGGCGGCGGGGGCCGGCTACCTCTACTGGGATTACGCTGAGCATTTCGAGACAACAGACGACGCCTTTATCGCGGCGCGGCAGTTTGCCATCGCGCCGAAGGTGCCAGGCTATATCACCGACGTGCTCGTGACCGATAACCAGCACGTCCCCGCTGGCGGCGTGATTGTGCGCATCGACGAACGCGACTATCGCATCGCGCTCGCCCAGGCGCAGGCGCAGGTAGCCGCCGCCGAGGCCAATATCGAGAATATCGATGCGCAGATCAGCGTGCAGCAGGCGCAAATCAATGCTGACCAAGCACAGGTGGAGCAAGTGCAGGCGGCGCTGGTATTCGCACAGCAGGAGGCGGCGCGCTACCAGCGTCTGGCGCAGACCGGCTCCGGCAGCGTTCAGAACGCCCAGCGGACTACCTCGCAGCTCAATCAGCAGCAGGCCGCGCTTGGGAGTGCTCAAGCGACCCTGAGGCTCGCGCAGCGACAAATCGAGTCGCTGAAGGCACAACGCGACAGCGCGGTCGCGAACCTCGGCTTGCGCAAGGCTCAACGCGACCAGGCGCAACTGGACCTTTCCCACACCATTGTTACTGCAGACCGGCCAGGGCGTGTCGTCCACCTCAGCGCCGCAGTCGGTGAGTTCGCGCAGCCGGGCACAAACTTGACGATGTTCGTGCCGGACGACATCTGGGTCACGGCGAACTTCAAGGAGCATCAGCTCGACGCCATGCGGCCCGGACAGCCGGTGACGCTCGAGATCGACGCTTATCCGGAACGCACCATCCACGGCCATATCGCCAGCGTCCAGCCCGGATCCGGCACCGCCTTCTCGCTATTGCCGGTCGAGAACGCCACCGGCAACTACGTCAAGATCGTCCAGCGCGTGCCGGTCAAGCTCGTCATGGACGATCCGCCGAGCGACGTTGCGCTCGGGCCCGGAATGTCGGTGGTCCCGACGGTGCGGATCGATCCCGCGTCCTCGCTCCTGGAGCGGCTGGAGGCGTGGCTTTGAACGCCGGCCCGACCCAAATGAGCGCTCCCACTGCTACAAGCAGCGCGGGCGCCAATCCGTGGCTGATCGCCGTGCTGGTGGCGCTCGCGACCTTTATGGAGATCCTCGACACCACGATCGCCAACGTAGCACTGCGCTACATCGCCGGCGGCCTTGGCGTTAGCGAAGACGAAGCATCCTGGGTTGTGACCACCTATCTGGTCGCCAACGCGATCGTCCTGACGGCCAGCGCGTTTCTGGCCAAAACGCTTGGCCGCAAGGCCTTCTTCCTGATCTGCCTGGCGCTGTTCACCGCGAGCTCGGTGCTGTGCGGTATTGCCTGGAATCTGCAGTTGCTGCTGCTGTTCCGCATCATGCAAGGCTTCAGCGGTGGAGGCATGGTGCCGGTCGCGTCGTCGATCCTGGTGGATGCGTTCCCGCCCGAGAAGCGCGGCCAGGCCTTTGCGCTGTTCGGGGTTGCCGTCGCGGTGGCCCCGGTGGTCGGGCCGACATTGGGCGGCTGGCTGTCCGACAATGTCTCCTGGCACTGGTGCTTTCTGATCAATGGTCCGGTCGGGGTGATGACGCTCGCGCTGATCGCATTGGTCGTGCGCGACTCCGAGGCGGCGGTCGAGGAGCAGCGAAAGTGGCTCCAGCAAAAGGACGGGTTCGACCTTGTCGGCTTCGTCCTGGTCGCGACGTTTCTCGGCGCGCTCGAAATCGTGCTCGACCGCGGGCTCGAGGACGACTGGTTCGGCTCGTCATTCATCACCACGGTTGCGATCGTCTGCGTGCTCGCTTTCGTGCTGATGATCCCGTGGGAGATGACCCGCCGCAATCCGACGATCGACGTCCGGATGGTGGCGACGCGTCAGTTCGGCGCGTGCTTTCTCGTGATGCTGGCGACCGGCGCCCTCCTGCTCGCAACCACCCAGTTCCTTCCCGAGCTGGTGCAGGAGGATTTCGGCTACACCGCGACCTGGGCCGGCGTCATGGTCTCGCCGGGCGGCGTTGTCGCCATGGTGATGATGTTCGTCGCCGGCCGCCTGGTGGGCAAGATCCAGCCGAAGTACCTGATCGCCGCCGGGGCCGTGATCATCGCGCTGTCAATGTACGACTTGACCAATGTTTACGGCGATCTCGGCTTCTGGTTCATGGCGCGCTCCCGGATGCTGTTTGCGGCCGGGGTCCCACTAATGTTTATTCCGATCACCGCGGCGTCATACGACGGCATCCCGCCCGACAAGACCGGCCAGGCCTCGGCCTTGATCAACGCGGCGCGCAATACCGGCGGCTCGATCGGCATCTCTCTGATCAACAACGTGCTGTGGCGCCGCGAGCAGTTCCATCAGAACATGCTCGTCGACCAGGCGCTGCCGTCGAGCGTCCAATATCAAGACACATTGCACCAGATGACGAACTATTTCGTCGGGCAGGGCAGCTCGCTTCTCCAAGCACAGCAGCAGGCCTTCGCTTGGATCGGCCAGCAAGTGCAGGCGCAGGCGTCGCTGCTCGCCTATATGGACGTTTTCTGGGTCCTGATGCTGGTCTCGCTTGCGGCCGTGCCGCTCGCGCTTGCCCTGCGGAAGGTCGAGCTGGGGGGCGGCGCGCCGACGAGCCATTGAGGCCGATTTGACGATAGCATCGACCAACTCCGGTTGCCTTCTGCGGAGCATGACGTCGACAGCCGCACGAGGCGATCAGTCGCGAGTATTCTCAACCAGGAGTGGGGGGTGAAGCGGGGATCTCCCGGCGGCGAGTGCTTGCCGCTGGCGCTGGAGCGGCCGGGCTCCTCTCGCTTCCCCCAGCAGAGCCGCCGGCCAAGCCACCTCTAGGTCAAGCCAGAAGGGACAGCCCCGCTAGGCCTATAAGAAGGCCCGCTAGGCCTATAAGAAGGAAAGAAAGTCACCGCTAGTCTTGGCGTCCGCGGCCTGTTCGACTTACCGGCTGAGAAAGGATACAACGGCCGTGTGAATTCAGGATTTATCGCGTCGGATTTGGCGTATTGGAGGATGAGATGACCAAATTCGTGAATATAGCCGGTGCTGCTCGTGTTTTGGCAGTCGCAAGCTTGATTTGCTCCGTCGCGCAAGCGCAAACGCCACAGCCGCCCAGCTTCGCGAAAGCGACCGACGATGGTCAATGGACGATGCCGGCGAAAGACGCCGCCAGCACGCGCTATAGTTCTCTCGACGAGATCAACGCACAAAACGTCAAGAACCTGAAAGTCGCTTTCGCTTTCTCAACAGGTTTGGACAGAGGCGAGGAAGCCGCGCCTCTGGTTGTCGGCGATACGATGTATATTGTGACGCCCTATCCAAACACGCTTTTCGCATTGGATCTCAAGCAGGACGGCGCATTGAAATGGCGCTATGATCCCTTGCCCAGCGCCGCCTCCCAAGGCGTTGCGTGCTGCGATGTGGTCAACCGCGGCGCCGTCTTCGCTGATGGCAAACTCATCTATAATACGCTCGATGATTATACCATCGCCGTCGCCGCCGACACTGGCAAGGAAGCCTGGCGCACGAAGATGGGCGAGATCAACAAAGGGGAGACCATGACCATGGCTCCTCTGCTCGCGAAGGACAAAGTTCTCGTCGGCGACTCAGGCGGGGAATTGGGCGTGCGCGGCTGGGCCGCGGCGCTTGACGTCAAGACCGGCAAGATCCTTTGGCGCGCCTATAACACTGGTCCGGATTCCGACGTATTGATCGGTCCTGACTTCAAGCCTTTCTACGCCTCGGATAAGGGCAAGGATCTCGGCGTCTCGACTTGGCCGCCGGACATGTGGCAACACGGCGGAGGGACGGTGTGGGGCTGGTCTTCCTATGATCCAGATCTCAATCTCATTTATTATGGCGTGTCCAATCCTGGGCCTTGGAACTCATCGATCAGGCCGGGCGACAACAAATGGACGGCGGGCATTTTCGCGCGCGACGCAGATACCGGGCAGGCGCGCTGGTTCTACCAATATAGTCCCCATGATCAATTCGACTATGACGGCGTCAACGAAGAGATTCTGGTCGATCTGACGTGGAAGGGACAGCCGCGCAAAGTGCTCGTCCATCCCGACCGCAACGGATATGTTTACGTCATCGACCGCACGAATGGCGAAGTTCTTTCGGCCGAACCTTTGCAGTATATCACCAGCTCAACTGGCGTTGATTTGAAGACCGGCCGCCTTGCCTATGTCGCGGCCAAGCAACCGAAAACCGGCGAGACGGTCCGCGACATCTGCCCCGCTCCGCCAGGCGCCAAGGATTGGCAACCTTCGGCTTTCTCACACAAGACGGGCCTGCTTTACATTCCGCACAACAATCTCTGTTTTGATGTAGAAGAGCTTGATGTCGGCTACATAGAAGGCACGCCCTATGTCGGTGAAAACGTCCATATGAAGGCAGGCCCCGGGGGCAATCGCGGCGAATATGCCGCGTGGGACATTCTCAAAGGCAAAAAGATCTGGTCCATCAAGGAGCGCTTTCCAGTGTGGAGCGGCACTCTTGTAACCGCCGGCGACGTGGCGTTTTACGGGACCATGGAAGGTTTGTTTAAGGCGATCAACGCCAATACCGGCGAATTGCTCTGGCAGTTCAAGACGGGATCTGGAATCATCGGCCAGCCGACTACCTATCGCGGACCAGACGGCAAGCAATATGTCGCGATCCTGTCGGGCGTTGGGGGATGGTCCGGAGCCATCGTCGCCGGCGGACTCGATAAGAGGGACGGCACGGCCGCGCTTGGCTTCGTCAACGCGATGAAGGATCTGCCCGATGTGACGACCAAGGGAGGCACGCTCTATGTCTTCGCGCTCCCTTAGGATCTCTCTTGCGTTGGGGGCGCTTTGCGGCGTCTCGCTCGCGGCCGAGGCGCGGGACCTTCGGGTTTGCGCGGACCCGAACAACCTGCCTTTCTCCGACGCGAAGGGCGCAGGGTTCGAAAATAAGATAGCGCAAGTCGTAGCTACCGATCTCGGCGCTGACCTCAGCTATTTTTGGTTTGCGCAACGGCGCGGCTTCGTGCGGAACACACTCAACGCCAACGTCTGTGACGCTGTTATTGGCATCCCAGCCGACATGCATATGCTGCGCACCACAAAGCCCTATTACCGGTCAGGTTATGTCTTTGTCCAGCGCGAGGACCATCCCTTGATTACAAGTTTCGACGACCCGAATCTCAAGCATCTCAAAATCGGCGTGCAGCTCATCGGCAATGATGGAGTCAACACGCCTCCCGCGCATGAGCTTGCGGACCGCGGCATCATCGCAAATGTGCGCGGCTATATGGTTTATGGCGACTATGAGCAGGCAGCTCCGCTCAAGGACATCATCGAAGGCCTGACCAATGGCGACATCGATGTCGCGATCGTCTGGGGACCGCAGGCGGCGTGGTTCGCGAACCAGCAGCAAACGCCTCTGCGCGTGACCCCTGTTGCGGACAGCCGCGGCAATCTTCCGATGAGCTTCAACATCGCCATGGGCGTACGCAAACAAGATGCGCAATTGGCGTCGGAGCTCGAGGCGGCGATGAACCGCCGCCACGCAGAGATTGACGCTATCCTCGCGGCGTATCATGTGCCGCGGTTCCCCATTCCCACAGAAAAGGCGGAGGCGACGCCATGAAGCGTTCGTCGTTGTTGATTGTTTCCCTCGGCTTCGGAATTGCCGGATGCCATGTAGCCAGCGCTCAGCAACCCCACAGCGCCGACCCTAACCAAAGCGCCGCCTCCACCGCTATACCGCCCGTTTCGCTCGGCGGATTCGCGCCAGGCGGCGGAACACTAGTTCACGGCATAAGCAAAATCGGCGAGGAATATGCCAAAAGCCCGGAACATATCGAGGCGGGGAAGCAGCTCTTCCAGGCGATGAATTGCACCGGCTGTCATTCCAATGGCGGAGGCGGGTTTGGGCCGGCGCTGATGGGCAAGACCCGGATCTACGGCGGAAGTGTCGAGAATATCGCCTCGACGATCGTCGAGGGACGTCCCAACGGCATGCCCTCGTTCCGCACGCTTTTGCCGATGGAGCAGGTCTGGGAACTCGCCGCCTACGTCAAGTCGTTGTCCGATCATCCAACGGAGAAATAGCCGTGCCGAACGCCCATGTTCCCTATTGCGGAGCAGCTCCGACGCCGGGCGCGGTCACCTGAAACCTTGATCCGGTTCGCGCGGCGTGCGCAAAGATGTCGATAAGAATTGCAGTGGGACCTCAGGTCAATGTCTGCCTAGATGACTGAAATGCAAGCGAAAGGCTAACAGGTGGCGGGGTCCCGGTGCCCTACGCATTGCGGCACTTAACTTTGCGACACACCGGCCGGCACCGCCGCTCATCTCGCGCTTGCTGATCTTTTGCGCCGAATGCGCGATGCGGAAAGGGTGGAACGTTGATTGGCGGCTTCGGCCGCCTTTGCCGCCTGAGCCTCGAACCGGCCAATGAGCCAGGAGCCCGCCGGGCCCGGCGGCGTATCCCGTCCGGTAGTCGATAGAACCCGCCCTTGTAGTTGACCTTCAACGGACGGAGATTGTAGTTATGCCAAGCGACAGCTGCGTTCTCGCCGGAGTTGAACAGCACGTCGAACCACGCGAGAGAGGAAGAAGTGCGCGCGCGACGCTTCTGAGAAACCGTAGAGGTCGTCAGCGATTATTTCTAATGGGCCCAAGCCCAATTCATTTGCATCGACGATTGGAGCGTCACTGCGCCATGACGAGATAAGGGCCGGTTGGCCCCATCCGGGATCCTGCCCCGCTGGCGCGCCAAGAGCCGCGCGAACAGACCTGCGAAGCCTTCGAACATCTCCTTGGGTTCGACCCGCAGCGGGACCAAGCAGGAGGCCGTCACGATGTCCAGGCCGTGCTGGCCGCAAACCGGGTGGAGCGGGCAACAGGAGCGCGCGCAAGCTCGAACCGGGCGAATGACAAAGCATATGTTGAGCATAGGTGCCCTAGGGTTAAGACCTGATTAAGCATGTTTTAATTCAAGAGGTTGGTCAACCGATTTGGGGCTAACCGAGCAAGTTTTTGACGAAAACAGGCGGCAGCGGCTTGAGCTTTCGGCTTGACGACCTCAATTCCGTCGGTGAACCTTACACCGAGAATTATTTTCGGCAACTGGTTGTGGCCATCGAGGCGACGCCAGTTTTTCTCGGCGGCCTCGGCCAGCTTGAAGATCATGGCGAGCGCGGTCTTGTTCGAGAGACATCCTTTGGAGCGCACTGTTCGGTGGCGGACCGTCGCGAATGAGCTTTCGATGGGGTTGGTCGTTCGCAGATGCTTCCAGTGCTCAGCCGGGAAGTCGTAGAAGGCAAGCAACGCGTCGCGATCCTTGATCAGGCACTCGACAGCCTTGTCGTATTTGACGCCCCAGATTTCGATGAAGGCGTCGAACGCGGCGAGTGCATCCTTCTTGGTCTCGGCCATCCAGATCTCCTGGAGCGCACGCTTGGCCTTCGATTGCTGGCTCTTGGGCAGCTTGTTCAAGACATTGGCGGTCTTGTGCACCCAACAGCGCTGGCCGCGTGTCCTCGGCCACACCTCCTCGACCGCCTGCCAGAAGCCGAGGGCGCCGTCGGCGACCGCAAGCTCGGGTCCCATCGCAAGCCCCCGCCGTTTGAGGTCGAGGAGGAGCTCTTTCCACGATTGCGCGCTCTCGCGGACGCCGTCGATGAGCCCGACAAGTTCCTTTTTGCCTTCGGGCGTGGCGCCGATGATCACCAGCAGGCACTGCGCGGCTTCCTCGAGCCGGGCTTGCACATGGATGCCGTCGACCCAGAAGTAAACGTAGCGTTTGGCCGAGAGATCACGCTTGCTCCAACGCGTATGCTCGTCCGACCAGGCCTCCTTGAGCCGCCCGATGGTCGAGGCAGAGAGCCCGCCGGCATCCTTGCCGAGCAGTGCGATCAGCGCCTCCTCGAAATCACCGGTGGAGATGCCCTTCAGGTAGAGAATTGGGATCAGCACCTCTAGGCTCTTCGATCGGCGCGCATAGGGAGGCAAAATCGTCGACGAAAATCGGATGTGCTCTCCGCCTTCGCCGGCGCGGTCACGCACGCGCGGGCACCGCACCGCGACTGCACCGATGCCGGTCACGATCTCGCGCTCGGGCAGATGCCCGTGGCGCACCAGTCGCCGGCGGCCATCATCGGTCAACTTGTCGGTATGGGTGCTGAGCCAAGCCGCAACCTCGGCTTCGACGGCCTGCCCCAATAGCGTTCTCGCGCCATTGCGTAAAACCTCGGTCAGCGGATCGGAAAATGTTCCTGGCTGGGTTAGTTCGAAAACGTTAGTCTCGGTCACGGCGTATCACTCCTTCGGTGGAGAAGTGGAGGCGTTGAACACCCCCACGATACGCCGCCTTACCCCTTCATGCCGTCACCAACTTTCGGCCTTAGCTCGGAATCGCATTTGGTTTGGTTCAGTGGTGAGCAATGGGCGAAGATCGAGCCGCATCTACCGGCAAACCAGCCAGGACCTGAACGCAAAGACGACCGGCTGATTTTGAGCGGGATCATGCATGTGCTGAAGGTTGGCTGCCGCTGGGCCGATTGCCCGAAGGCGTATGGCCCCGCAAGACGATCTACAATCGCTTTGCCCGCTGGAGCGAGCGAGGCATCTGGCAGAAGATATTCGAAGCGGTTGCGGCCGTCCGAGCCGCCAGCACAAGCCGCGTTGGATAGCAGCCATGTCAAGGTTCACCGCTGCGCCAGCGGCGGAAAAGGGGGCCGAATTTCAGGCGATCGGGTTCACGAAAGGCGGCCGCAACAGCAAAATCCACGCGATCGTCGATGCGGATCGAAGCCCGTGGGTGTTGATCTTGACGCCGGGCAACACCGCCGATTGGGTCATGGCGCAAGAATGGTCAGCCTGATCCCCGGCATCAAGGAACTTCTGGCCGGCAAAGGCTATGACACCGATGCGTTTCGCGCCTTCCTCAAAGACCAAAAAATCAAGCCGGTCATCCCGGGTAAATCCAACCGCAAGAAGCGCATCCGGCACGACAAGAGCGCCGGCAAGAACCGCAACCGTCATCGAGCGCTGCTTCGGAAGGCTCAGGGACTTCTGCCGCATCGCCACGCGCTATGACAAGCGCGCCGGAAACTTCTTTTCCGCGCTCTGCCTCGTTGCTAGCGTTGCGTATTGGCTTTGAGTTATTTTGAGTCCGGACCCTAAGCCGCGGCGCGGCGGCGCGGCGACTTCTTTGCAGGCTCGAACGGAGAAACAGACATGTTCAAATCTCATGGCCGTTTCGTCTGGTACGAGCTGATGACGACAGATATAGAAACCGCCAAGGCCTTCTACGCCGAGGTCGCGGGCTGGGGCACGCGGGATGCCGGTTTGGACTATAACCTGTTTACCGTCGGAGACGCCCCCGTCACCGGGCTGATGAACCTGCCGGAGGACGCGAGGAGAACAGGCGCGACCCCGCACTGGATCGGATATGTCGGAGTTGATGACGTGGACGCTGCCGTCGACCGAATCAAGCAGCTTGGCGGAGCGGTGCGCCTCCCACCGACGGACATCCCTAACATCAGCCGCTTTTCGGTCGTCGCCGACCCGCAAATGGCAACGCTTGCGTTGGTCAAGGGGCTGAAACCCGGCCAAGTGCAGTCCGAACTGGACACACCGGGGCGCGTGGGCTGGCATGAGTTGCTTGCCGCCGACTGGGAGAAGGCGTTCGCTTTCTACGGCGAGCTATTTGGCTGGCAAAAAGCGGACGCCCACGTCGGCGCGATGGGCACGTATCAGCAGTTCTCCGCCGCAGGGGAGACGATCGGCGGCATGTTCACCAAGCCTCCGACATTGCCGCTTCCCTTCTGGCTTTACTATTTCAACATCGGCGACATCGAGGCGGCGGCGAAGCGCGTGGAGGCTGGCGGCGGCCAAATCCTCTATGGCCCGACTGCCGTGCCGGGCGGCGCCTGGATCGTCCATTGCACGGACCCTCAGGGCGCTATATTCGCACTGCTGGACAAGCGCCGCCGCAAAGCTATCGGATATTTTATTTCGAGCGCGTCGCATCGCGCGATCCTTCCGACGCGCGGGGCCGGCGATGGTCTGGTAAAGTCGGGAACCGTGGTTTAAACGCTATTGGTTGCCGCCGTTGGCCATGCCATCGCCATTTGCGTGGCCGTTGCTCGGCCATACCGGCGCCGCGCGATTGTCAGTCGGAAGCCCCCGATTTCGTGCCGCGACCAATCGCAAATTGACCGACCGGGCCCTCCACGTGGAATTCGATCCCCGTCATCTTCGCGAACAGATCGATATTCGTGATCCCGATCGCACATCCGCCGAGCCCCATGTCGGTCGCCATCAGGTAGAGCGTTTGAGTCAAGACGCCGACATCCTTCAGAATGAGCGAATATGCGATCGAGCTGTACTTCCACGAAGTCCGGCCAAAGCGCGCAGCGATCGTGATCAAGATCTGGGGCGCAGCGGGCGCACCCATTGCATATTCGGCTCCCATCAACTGCGCTTCGAGCTCATGCGTGGGAACGCCGATCGGTACCAACGCGTGAGCGCCGGCGTCGTAATGATAGAAGCCTCGTGCAAGTCCTTCGCATTTGTCGACCGCCAGATAGAGCTCGAGCTCGTAGCCTCCGCCCGCCGACGGATACGGCCTGACGGCGTGACCGCCGTCGTCGAGGTCGAGCTTGCTGTTCGATCCCGACAGGACGCGCGCGGTGTTGTCGAGAAATCGCGAAAGCTCGGCGAGCGTGATCGGTCGCTGGTCATCAAAGCTGCGGGTCGAATGACGTTCACGCAGGAGCTTTGCGACCGGCGAGATTGCCTGGGGATGCGCGGCCGAGAACTTGCGCAGATCGATTTTCTTTCCGGGCCAGCTGGGCCGCACGGCCGGCAGTGGAGAAATGACGCCGGCATAAGGATAAACTCCGCCCAGCGGGTTAGCGTGCCGGCCTTCCGTGCTGCGCGTGTGGAACAGAAGATCGTGAAAGTCCCAAAGGACGAGGTTGTGGTCGCCCTCGGCCGGTCGAAGGCCACTTTCGCCGGCAACGTCGATCTTGAAAACGATTTGGCAATCCACCAACAAGGCGAGAAACTCGACCCCCGGAAACCCGTCCTGCCGACGGAGCTGTTTGATTTGCTGCGGGGTAGAGAGTATGGCGACGGCGGTTGCAATCTTCGGATCGCAAATTTTGAACAACGCGCCGGCGCGCGGCGATTCCAGCACCATCTCGTTGCCACGCCGTCGCATGTACGCGAACCGTGACAAGACGAAAGCGTCTGCATCTCCGAGCTGCGGCGTTCGCGGCCAATAATCGGGAGCCTGCGGCTCGATGACGACCAGGTCCTCGCCGAGGCGCGAGCGCCCGAGGCGGTACTCCAGTAGACCGTGCCTCGCCAATCGCCGGACCAATAGATTGATCTCTTTGTCGATGTTCCGCCTGTTGGACGCGAACGAGGCGAGTGGCAGACCTGTGCGCAGATTCTGCGCGCGATCCGCCGCGTTCGCGCTGAACGTTCCCAACCCGACCGAATAACCATCGAAACAGGCGACAATTTCTCCGCTCGCATGCGCTTCGAGCGTGATGCGGCCGCCGAGCCGGGCGGAAACGGTTTCCGGCACGGCCCCTCGCACTCTGTTTGGTCCGGGAGCGCGCAAGTCGGGATCACCCTCAGGTATGGGGGTGAATCGGATTGAGCTCGTTTTCCTTGAGCGGCCGGTCACGCAATCCGAACTTTACCGGCACATCGTAAAGCCGGCCACGCGCGAAGCGGCGATAGAAATGCCGCAATCCCGGAACGATCACTCTGACGACCGGGACCTTGATGTCTGGACGCGTCTGATCGAGGACGAGGAAGTCGAGGCCTGCTTGCTTGGCCAGGCGCACGCAGGCCGTCACCTGCTCGCGCGTGTCGAGATGGCCAAACTTCGAGCCGAAGTCCGGTTGGACCAGCGGATCTCCGCTCGGCGTCAAATAGGGATGGTCCTGCAGGTGCAATGGAGTGATGCCGTCAAGGCTCGATTTCTCCCCGGTACCGCCGGCCATGAGACCTAGGGATAGAAATTGGTTTAGCTCCGTCAGCGCACGCAACACGGCGATTTGCGTATCAAAGTGCGCGCCGGAACCGAATTCGATATTTTCCCGCCCGTTTTGCATCCAGTGCATTACCGCCACAAAGGTCGGAATCGCGAGATCGCTGGTGACATCGAGCACCCAAAGCTGGCGTCCGGTTTCGGCCAGCTGCTTTTGCAGATCGCGGATGTAGGAATTGTCGAACCGACCGAGGTCCAACGCCGGCCGCTGCAATCGATTGTACCACCAGATGGCGTATGCATCCCTTTCCACCAGCTCGAGGAATCCCTGGACGATTGCCTCCTCGAGCGTGTTGCCGGCGGCGCAGCCGTTGGAATCCGCCGCGAAGGCGGCAGGCCCCCTATAGAAAAAATACAACAAGCTGGTCGGAAGATATTTGAAGCGTTCGTCGCGCAGAGACCAGACCGGCGACCATTCGATCTTGGCCGATCGATCGAATAGCTCCGGAATCGCCTCCCAATCGTACGAGCCGGGCGTCGGTGCCCGGCCCCGCCGCAATTGCGCGTTGCTGAACAGCAGGACTTTGTTCGCAGGAATGGCCTCGCTTGACGGGAAATCGGTAAACCGCCGCTTGGCTCTGATCTCGTCGCCCTGAAAAATCCCGGAATAGCGCTCGATCGCCTCCATCAGCGCGCTCGCTTCACCTTGTTCGGCGGTACTACCTTTGCCGAAACTGCCGCTGCCCAGCCCTACCCTGAGCTCATTGACCGTCTCGGCCGGGCCTGAAAAATTGTGCGTGGCATGGTAGTTGGTGTTCAAGGGCAAATCGGCGTCAATCCGCTCGAGACGCGAGACCACACCGGTCAAGGGGCTCACGTGCCTGCGGAAACGTGCAACCGTGGCCGACGGCGAAACGCTGCGGTATCCCCCGCTCGTCATAACGACCTTGCCGCCTGTGCCAAGCGCGACCGGCACTGGCGCACGGCGGGGATCGCGCAACTTGTTGCGGCCGCAGCTGGGACATTGCGGGCGGGCCGCCACGTAATGCTTCACGATGGTCGAGCCCAACAGATCGAGGCTGATGATGTGATCGCTCAATTCCGTGCGAAACTCGGTGGCGATCGCTTTCGCGATCTCGACGGCCGCAAGTTGGATGGCACTCTGGCCGAACGTGTGCCGGGCCAGAGGCGAAACGGTGAGCCAGCGGGCCTGCCTGCGATCGAGGAGCGTCTTGACCTCTCGGTTCCTTTTCATCCGCTCGGCAAGACACATCCAGCACGCGCTCTTCCCCGGTCTGAACACCGGTCCCACCAGGGGAAAAATGCCGGACGGTTGGACGAGCACCCAGGGCGTATGGTCCGACAAACGCTGCCGGTTCAATTCGGTCAATCGCGCTTCGAGATAATCGTTCACCAACGTGACCGTCAGGTCGGGGGAACGCTTGATGACACGAACGCCCAGCCCGCTCAGGGCGGCACCGAGCTCCGTTGCCCCCTGCACGTCGATTGATTGAATGCGCACACGACATTTCTGGAGATTTTTCTCCGCGGCCTCGGGCAACAGGCCGAGGCTCGCCCAATAAGCGTCCACGGCGCCATTCGAAGAGCGCGATGCCGGGAGGACATAGCGGCGGTCGACCAGCCGCTTCAGGGCTTCGTGGATTTTGTCCGACGGAAAATCCTTCTCCAGCTCGCGAACGAGCTCCCGAAAGCTCCTTCCACCCTTTGCTATCGCAGCGGCGAGTGCACAATAGAGCTCGCCGTGAAGCAAGAATTTCCGGTCCTCGGAATAGAGGCACACGACATCGGGTGGTAGCACATAGACGGTGAAATTCGGCGCGAACTGCGGAACGTCTTTGCCGTTATGCTGTGTAAGACTGTTTCCGTGATCGCCTGTCATGTGGTCAGTACGCGCATCTTCGCCACAACTCCGGACGCCAGTGCAAGGCGTATTCTCCGGTTGCCAGGGTTCCGTCATCCAGCTCGCGCTAGCTTTTCTGACTGTGGCGTTTCTCGATACGCTTGGCGACCCAACTCAGCCGCCCTGCGCACGCCTGACGCGCGCATCCGCGTGGGCAGCGCCGCAAATGAGAGGTAGGTTGGCCGGATCGAACCTGGTCAAAGCCGGCCCTGACGACCGGCGTCCGTCAACGTAATCGGAAGGTGCTCCAGTCTAGCACCAGTAGCAACCTCCCCACGACAAACAGCAGCCGCCGCCGTAGCCGTAGCCGTAGTAGCCGCCCCAGCCGCAGCCGCAGCCCCCGAAGCCGCAGCCGCAGCCTCTGCCGCCGCAGCCCCTGCCGCCGAAGCCCCTGCAGCCTCTGCAGCCGCCGAAGCCGTGTCCGCAGCCCCCGAAACCGTGTCCGCAGCCGCCGCCGTGTCCGCAGCCGCCACCGTGTCCGCAGCCGCCACCGTGTCCGCAGCCGCAGCCTCCTCTGGCAAGTTGGATTATGCCTGACTGCGGTGTTCCGAGGCCTTCCTTGTCGAAGAAATGGAACGTCGCCAGGCTGACGTCGGAGATTTCCTCCTCGCCGAGAGCGAGGAATTGAAACGGTGCCGTGTTCTGCGACGGTATATCCGCTACCGGCATATCCGCTAGTGATCCGCTGGTCGATGCTGCCAAAGACGCCCCGGCGATTCCCAGCACGGATACAGCTTTACTTGGGCGCTTCCCCTTCGAAGCGCGCTTCGCTTGCGACATAGCGGAGTTCCTTTCCATCGAACAAATGTGCGGCGAGCCCGCCCCACTCGTAGCACTTTTCGTGCGCTGTGAATAGGACTATGCAAGGCGGATATGTGAACGGCTCCCAGCGCAAGCCCAGCTATTTTCGGCATGCAGCGGTTGCTGAGTTCGTGCCCGACGGCGCGGAACTCACGGTCGAGACAATCCATGGGATTCCGCTCTACGACGCTGATGTCGAGGCACCTTGTCGTCGCGAACACGCGGCTCAGCCGCCGCTAGAGCGTGCATGTTCGTGACAACGTCTAAGCTAATGGGGGATTCCTGCGTTGCGGGCTGATCATCAGAGCGGCGCACAGCGCGCTCGCCAGGGCGACACCGGCCGCGACGAGCATCGCAACCCGAAAGCTCCGCACGAAGGACTCGTCCAGGGCCTTCTCAAGCATCCGCCGTTGCTCTCCCTCGATCGGTGGAGGCACCTTCGCCTCGGCAAACTCCGGCACCTCCGCATTAAGGGCACGCCGAATTTCGGGCGGCACCTGCAATTCGGCCAAGCGCCTGTCGAGCGCCGCTCCGAATACTCCGACGGCGACCGCGCCGAGGAGCGCGATGGCGAGCATGCCGGCAACCCGGGAGATGGCGTTGTTAATGCCCGACGCCGTGCCCGCATGCTCGCTCTCGGCCGCGCTCATGACGGTCGTGGTCAGCGGGGCCACGCTGACGGCCATGCCTAGACCGAGCACCGCCATCGCCGGGAAGAACGTCGTCCAATAGGATCCGCCGATGCCCGGGAGCGCGAACAGTGCTGACCCGGTGGCCACGATGCCAGGGCCGATCGTCAGCGGTTTTCGCGCGCCGTAACGGTGGATGAGCCCACCGGACCAGCGCGACAGCGCGCCCATGATCAGAGTGAAGGGCAGGAAGGCGGCGCCCGCTAACGTCGCCGAATAGCCTTGGATTCGAATGAGGTTGAAGGGCAGGAGGAACAGGACGCCGGCCAGCGCGAAGTAGAGCAGAAAGGTTACCGCGTTGGCGCCGCTGAAGACCGCGGACCGGAACAGGCCAAGCGGCATCATGGGGGATGGTGCACGCGCCTCATACCAGACAAAAAGGGCGAGAACGAGCCCGCTCCCAGACAGGACACCGGGGACGATGGGGTACATCCAACCGAAATCGGACGCGGCGGTCAAACCGTAGGCCAATCCCATAAGCCCGAGCACCGCCAAAAGGGCGCCCCCCCAGTCCACGGTCCCATCATTCGTGGCGTCGCGGCTCTCAGGCACGTGCCAGAATGCCAAGCCGAGCGTGAGCAGGGCAATCGGCACATTGATAAAGAAAATCGCGCGCCAAGACTGTGCGTCCACCAGCCAGCCCCCGAGGACCGGTCCTGCAGCCGTGGTGAGGGCCGAAAAGCCGGCCCAGGTGCCGATCGCTTTGCCGCGGTCATCTGCCGGGAAAGCTGCGCTGATGATTGCAAGGCTGCCGGGGATTAAAAGCGCGCCACCGGCGCCCTGCGCCGCCCGCGCGGCGATTAGAGCAGCGGTGTTCGGCGCCAATCCGCAGGCAACGGAGGCCGCCGTGAAGATAGCGACACCGAGCGTGAACACGCGCCGTCGGCCAAAGCAATCGCCGGCCGAGCCGCCGGCCAGGATCAGCGCGCCGAGCATCAGCATGTAGGCGTTGGCGACCCACTGCGCCGCTGCGACGGACGTGGCCAGATCCGCTTGAATGGCCGGCAGGGCCACAGTGACCACAGAGCCGTCGATGAAAGCCATGCTCGAGCCCAGGATGGTTGCGGCCAATACCCATGGCCGGGCCCGCTCGGCGCAGCCGGGCGTGTCCGCCGCGGCGTGGATGACGCCTTCATCGCAAGGGGCCCGTCCGAAACTGATCATCGGCTGCTTGGTTGCTCGACTTTCCGTCAAGTCGTACGGGCGCTATGAAATCGCACGCGGCACACCCGGAATTCCCGGCGCGCATTCTAGTGCTGCGCGATCCCAATTGCCCGCATTGGCCGCGGCCTCATATGTGGTTTGCATGAAGCCCAGGAGTGCCGTATCCGGCGACGCGGCCGTTCGCGCCGCATCGTAGGGCAACACGAACTCGCCCAGTTCCTGACTGAAGAAGGCAGCCTCCGGCCGGACAGGAGCCGAGCGAAAACCCTCCGGCATGGGATAAGCGTAGGAATAGAAGGCCGGATAATCGATGGTGCCGCCGCCCGGCCAAAAGCCTGCGCTGCTCACCTCATGCGAATAGGCCTCGCAGGCAACTTCGTCCGAAAGGTTCGGAACCCCTCCCGGATGCCGTGGCGCGCGCCGGCCAGAGAAGCGCGTCACCGCCAGGTCGAAGCTGCCCCAGAAAAAATGTACGGGGCTGCACTTACCGATAAAGCTCGTGCGGAATGCCTTGAACACGCGATCGGCCTGCAGGAGCACCCGCCAGAAGCGTTGTGCATATTCGGCGTCATACGCGTCATGCACCAGGTCCTCGCTGAAGCGGACCGGGTCAGGCAATTCGTTGGGAACCTCATCGATGTGCACCTCTATGCCGACATCGGAGAGCGCTGCCATGATTGCCGCATGGAAATCCGCCACCGATTTCGCATGAAGCGGCATCTGCCATCGAGGGCCGTCGCTGGTCTCGATGCGCAGCGCGTGGTCAATGAAATCGAGGTCGATTTGAAACGCCCGTTCGCCATACGGTATGGGTGAGGTTGTCAGGCCGCGCGCGGTCACGTAGAGCGGGACCTGCCACGAATGATTGAGCCAGGGCGTCTGCGACAGCCGGATCTTGCCGACGATCTGCGTCCACAGATGAAGCGTCGTGCAGGTCTCCTGCCAGGCAGTATACGGCAGGCCCGGCCATGATCCCCGATCTGCACCGCGCTGCATCATGTCACGCTCCATGGAAACGATCTGATAAACGAACTCGGTAACGGGAGCGATACGTGGGTCTCTCGGCGCGCGTGTCCAATTTCCACCTCAAACGCAGACCACGTCCAGAGAAGGTTTGCTTCTAGGCCGTGTTGATAGTTCTTATCCAGAGCCTTGCGGCTGCGATGCATAGCATTGAAAGGTAGGCTCTGGCGGTTTTTTCGTAACGCGTTGCAATACGGCGAAACTGCTTGCCGATTTTCGTCGACGATTTTGCCTCCCTATGCGCGCCGATCGAAGAGCCTAGAGGTGCTGATCCCAATTCTCTACCTGAAGGGCATCTCCACCGGTGATTTCGAGGAGGCGCTGATCGCACTGCTCGGCAAGGATGCCGGCGGGCTCTCTGCCTCGACCATCGGGCGGCTCAAGGAGGCCTGGTCGGACGAGCATACGCGTTGGAGCAAGCGTGATCTCTCGGCCAAACGCTACGTTTACTTCTGGGTCGACGGCATCCATGTGCAAGCCCGGCTCGAGGAAGCCGCGCAGTGCCTGCTGGTGATCATCGGCGCCACGCCCGAAGGCAAAAAGGAACTTGTCGGGCTCATCGACGGCGTCCGCGAGAGCGCGCAATCGTGGAAAGAGCTCCTCCTCGACCTCAAACGGCGGGGGCTTGCGATGGGACCCGAGCTTGCGGTCGCCGACGGCGCCCTCGGCTTCTGGCAGGCGGTCGAGGAGGTGTGGCCGAGGACACGCGGCCAGCGCTGTTGGGTGCACAAGACTGGACGGTTCTTGACCTCCGTCCCCTCGTCGAGCGACGCGCGCCAGTCGCTCACTACCTTCTTTATCGTCGTTTGATAGCCAATCCGGAATCCGTTCGATCCCGTTTTGCGTACGAAGTAGGAGCGATCCCTCGCGTGTGAAGGCGGCGTTGTCGATCGTTGTCGTGTCGAGCTCCGGCTCGCCGAGGGCGAAGCGGAGTTCCAGAAGGTGCGCGACTTTGCGTGTCGTGGTCTCGCGGGCGGCGGTCCGAAACTGCGATTCCCGGTGCTTGCCGCAGCACCGCGCCCCGCGCTTCACGCAGATTCGCCCGGAATCTCCGTATCCTCGCCAAGCGTATCGCGAACATACAGCACCTTTACAGCAATGAATACAACAACCACGATAGGAGCCGCGAAAATGACAGCGGCAGGACCGAACAAAAGGCTGATTGTCACGATGCCAAGGAGCATGACGGCTGGCGGGATGAGCACCAGGTGCCGTTGGATCAAGGGGGTGAACAAGTTACCTTCTATCTGGTGAATGATGACGTATGCCGCGATTGTCCATAGCATGGCCGTCGTATTTATGGTTGCGGCAACCAGAACAGCTGGCACCGCCGCAATGATCGGCCCCAGGTATGGCACGAACTCAGCCGCAAATGCGATCAGCCCAAGGGCGATCGCCGACGGCAGGCCAATGATCCAGGCTGCCAACCCCGAAAGCACGCCGATCAAAACCATTTGAATGAGCTGTCCAATTATCCAGAGCCTGAGCGTATTTCCGATGTGATCGATTTTTTTGGCAGCTTGGGCGTGCAGCCGGGGAGGAAAAAGCTTGATCAAACCCAGCCGGTAGAGTTCAGGTTGGGCAGCCAAGTAAATCGCACTGATCACCAATACGAGCAATGCCCCAAGAAACCCTGTGCTTACCGTGAAAAATTTCTCGATAATGCCGGTAATGGAAAAATTCTCCTGCGTCATCCGACTCAAAAACAGCTGGCCTAGCTCAGAGCCATGCATTTTGACTTGAATAATCTGTTCCGCGGCGCTTGCCCGGTTAATGACGTCCTGCAGTTCGCGGCTAATCAGAGTTCCAAATAGGTAGCCGACGCCACCGGCAACGGCAAGAGCGAGCAGGCCGGAAGCAATGAGCGCGACGCTTCGCGGGATAGCAAGCCAGCGGGAGAACGGCTCCGCGCCGAGCCGCAGAACCATTGCGAGAATGATCGCTCCGAACGCCACGAGAATGACGTCGAAGAGGTACCAAATCAAGAAGGGAACAAGCGCAACTACAACTATAAGAACCGCTCGCTTGAACAATTCGGCGTAACTCATTCGCATCGGTCGATTCCTAGCCGATCGCTTGGCCGTACGCTTTGGTGGAGTGTCTGGTTGCAACGCGGCGCCGTTTCTGCGACAAGTTGGGACCGGTTACAGAAGAACGGATGGAATTGGCGGCAGTTCCGCCGCCGCATGATCGAGCGACCCGAGGGCTCAGTTTGCCCCGAAACGAGATGGGGGACAGACGTTCCGGCCGCGATGAGAAACCGCGACCGCTGATCCGAACCAACAGTCTGAACCCGCAGCCATTCCCCCCCGAGCCCGGTGCTACCCTCTTGCTGTGCTGGATGCATCGATTGGACGGGTCAGCTTCCGTGGGGCGGAACTTGGAATGAACTTGTGAGTTAAAAAGCTGCGCCGGTTCAGGCGCCTGATCTGGGGGCCGGCGTGTTGCTTTTGCTATCCTGTGCATGGGCCGCGGCGGTCGCATGGTTGGTTGCGCGCGCGGTTCGTCAGCGTAGCGTGCTGCAACGCGTCGCCACTGCCGCGAGCCCCACATCGGATCAAGCACCGATCGTGAGCGTGGTCGTGCCCGCGCGCGATGAAGCCGACAATATCGATCGGTGCCTGAAAGCTTTGATCCGGCAGGACTATCCAGCGTCCCGGTTACGCATCATCGTGGTCGATGATCATTCTGGCGACAGCACCGCGGCGATCGTGGATTCGATCAGGCGAGAAGACTTGCGCGTTGCGCTCATTCAGAGCCCGCCCCTGCCATCGCGTTGGATCGGAAAATCACATGCGTGCTGGATCGGCGCCCAAGGAGCATGGCCGGCCTCTGAATGGCTCTGCTTTCTCGATGCCGATGTTAATGCGGCGCCCGCACTCATTTCAAGCGTGATTCTTGCCGTCCGGGTGGAGCGCATCGACCTCCTTTCGTTGGCGCCGCGCCAGGAGCTCGTCAGCTTTGCCGAGCGACTGGTCTTGCCATGCGGGCTCTATCTCTTGGCATTCCGCCAGGACTTGCACCAGCTGCAGGCGCGGGACACCCACGACGCCACGGCGACCGGTCAGTTCATGTTGGTGCGCCGTGATGCGTATGAGTCGGCCGGAGGACATGCCGCGATATGTGAAGCGATCTGCGAGGACGTTGCTCTGGCGAGGCTTCTCAAGCGAGCCGGCTGGACGGTTGTTCTTAAGAGTGGGGACGGCTTGGTGTCCAGCCGCATGTATACCGGATGGCGCACCCTTTGGCCGGGTGTTGCCAAGAATCTCATCGATATGTTGGGTGGGCCAGTCGCGACCGTGCAGACCGTTTTCATCGGCGTCGCGCTCGCATGGGCGGCCGTTTTGCTGCCGCTTGCCGACGCGATTGGGTGCTCTCGGCACACAGACGGCGCCTGCTTCGCCTTGGTGCCAGCCATTCTCGGCTCGGCCACGGCCTTCGGGCTGCATTTCGCTGGGGCAATCTATTTTCGCATACCGTTCTGGTACGGATTTCTGTTTCCGTTCGGCTACACAGCGGGTGCGTTGATGGCATTGGACAGCTTGCGCCAGCGCTTAACGGGCCGAGTTAGCTGGAAAGGGCGGACCTATCCGTGAACGGTCCCCCAACGAAATCGCGGGTAGAGGACCGCGCCGCCCCACTCGGCCCGCGCGAAGCAGTCCGGCAAATCTCCGCGTCCACCACTATCGCCGTTATCGCCGCGGTTGTGGTGTTCTTCTATCTCATCCGCATAATACTGCTGCCTTTCGTCCTTGCCGGGGCACTCGCTTTCGTGTGCAGCCCGCTGGCAGATGGGCTGGCGGCCCGTACCCATTTGCCGCGCTCGCTCTTTGCGGTTGGTGTCTCCGCCCTGCTTTTCGCGATTGTAGCGATCGTCGGATTGGTTGCCGTGCCGCCGCTTGTGGGCGGACTAAAGGAGCTTGTCACCGACCTAGGTGGAACCGTCGAGAGTTTAGCTCGTCTGCTGATCGGGAACGAAACAGTTCATATCCTTGGGGAAGACATGAACGCGGCGGCCATCGGTCAGGCGCTGGTGACCGGAGTCAGGGATTGGCTGGGACAGGCCGACAGATTGGCGATACTCGCAACCTACGGCTTCGCTTCGATGTTCGGGCTCCTTCTAACATTGATCCTGTTTTTCTATTTTCTTATAGGCGGCCCTCGGATCAGCAGCGGACTTTTCTCTCTGGTACCGCCCAAGCAACGTCCCTTGGTTGAGGACGTCTGGCTGCGTCTGGATCCGTTGCTGAAGCGTTATTTCGTCGGCGTGCTATTGGTGGTGATCTATACCACGGCGGCAGCCTATGCCGGTCTTGAGCTGATTCTCAGATTGCCGCATGCGACATTTTTGGCGGTATTGACCGGTTTCCTCGAAATGCTCCCGGTGATTGGGCCTGCTTTATCTGCGGTAATCGCCGGCCTCGTTGCGATCCACTATGCGGCGGGGATCGGCAACATTATCGCCTATGCGATTTATGCGACCGCGCTGCGGCTCTCCATTGATGAAATGGTTGGACCGTTGATACTCGGCCGGGCAGGACGCGTGCCTCCGGTGCTGGTAATCTTCTGTTTCCTGGCCGGCGGCACGCTCTTCGGCATTGTCGGCATCATTGTAGCCGTGCCCGTTGCTCTGACGATCAAGGTCACCTTGGCGACGCTTTACCGCGAGCCGCTCTCCGATGAAGAGGTGCCAAAAACCATCGGCTGAGCGCGGACGATCCAATTCGGCGCGCCGGCGGCAACGATTAGAGGACAAACATTTTGCCCCGACCGATCGCCATATCCCTGCGGCAATACCTCTTAGAACATCTGAAGCGGCGCCTTGCTGACGATCCGCAGCCGCTGCGGGTCGTCTTCTGGGATGGCGAGATGTTCGATTTCGCGCGCCCGCCGACGGTAATCCTCACAATGCGCTCGCCGGCCGTCGGCCGGATGTTTGCGAGCGGAAATATCGCTCGGCTTGGCGATGCTTATGTCGCCGGGGAGCTGAGTGTGGAGGGTTCGGTGCCGGACATTTTACGGGTAGGCATTGCACTCGCCGAGCTGATCGGGCGGCTGCCGATGATTTCCCCGATCGGGCGAGCGCTCCATTGGATCACACGGCGCCATTCTCGTGACAGAGACTCTGCCAATATCAAGCACCATTATGATGTCTCCAATGAATTCTATCGTCTGTGGTTAGACCACGAGTTGATCTATTCCTGCGCTTATTTCCTTAGCGGATCGGAGGACATCGACACCGCCCAGCGGCAGAAGCTCGACCACATCTGCCGGAAACTCCGGCTCCGGCCGGGCGATCATGTGCTAGATACCGGCTGCGGCTGGGGCGGGCTTCTGCGGTGGGCGGCCACGCATTACGGGGTGACCGCGGTCGGCGTCACGTTGAGTGAGCGCCAGTATCAGTTCGCAAGCGAGCGAATTTCCAATCAAAAGCTGGCTGGGCGGGTAGAGATCCGGCGCCAGGACTACCGGGACATCCTCGGCTCCGACGCGTTCGACAAAGTCGTCTCCGTCGGCATGTACGAGCACGTCGGATTGAAAAACCTGCCTCTCTATTTCAGCGGGATCTCTCGTCTCCTTAAGCCGGGAGGTGCGGTGCTCAACCATGGCATCGTGGCAACGGACCCCAACGGCCGAGCCCAAGGCCCGCCAGGAGGCGAGTTCATTGACCGCTACGTCTTTCCCGGAGGCGAGCTTCCTCACTTATCGCGGGTTATCTACGAGGTCGCGCGCTGCGGGTTGGAGGCGGTTGACATGGAGGACCTGCGCCCGCATTATGCGCTCACGCTTTTGCACTGGATAAATCGCTTTGAAGCGCGGGCAGAAGAGGTGATCGAGGCTGCCGGGGCGGGTCGCTATCGGGTATGGCGCCTCTATCTGGGAGGAATGGCTCATGCATTTGACCGCGGCTGGTTATCGGTCGCGCAGGTCTTGGCCTACAAGCCTGTCGCCAATCGTCCCGCCCCGCGTCCATGGACACGAGACCACCAATATAATTCCAGCGGTACGGCGCTCGCGACCGCTCTCGATTGGGAGCGCGGGAATTTGTCGTGAACGCGACGGAATTATTGGCAGGTTAAATGGTTTGACGGCTAGCCCACATGCGGAGCTGATCCATGGATGAGCGAGTCTTCGCGATCGCGCGGGGAAACGCTGATCATCCCTGGCTACAGAAATTGGTCTCGAAGTTGGATGCTTGGCTCCGTCGGCGCCAACGGGTCTTCGAGTATACTTGGGCTCGCGATTGCATCTTCCGCATGGCGATCGATCATCTCGACCGCGACCTTGACCTTCCGGACGGCGTACATTTGAGATCGGGAGACCGCATTGTGGACTTGCACTTATGGAACGAGCAGGTTCCACCCGTTCCGGCGGTTGGCCCGACGATCGCCTGGGCAAGGCAAATGAGCCGCGGCCTTGAGGTGTCGCTGCACCACGTGGCGGAGTATCTTGCCGCGCGACCCGATCTCGATGACATCAAGGCAATTCGCGCGAATATGGGATTTGGGACGTCCCAACAAGGCCAGCAACTTGCCCGCATTTCCGGGCGTTATGGGTTTGAACCGGCACCCAAAAGCGGCTCCGTTTCGTGGGGCGCAGCGATTCATCGCTTCGGCGAAAATATCCTCATCTCACTCATGGTGTTGGCGCGCAATACCGCCGCGCTGCGGCGGGACAGCCTGTGGCGCGACCGTACTGAGGTCTTTTTGTCGCGCCAAACGCTCGATCAGCGCTTCAAGAGCGGCCTCAATGGCAGAGACTTCGCGCCCCGATCGCGGCCCATGAGCATGACGGCGGCGACACTCGTCTCGGTGCTGCGCTGGATCTCCGATCTGTGCATGCTGGGCGCGATGCTCGGCTGCGTCTATACGCTCTTCGCATCGGCCTTCGTGCTGGGTTTTCGTCCTAGGGAAAAGCGGCCGGCGCGCGCCGATATCCCTGTCAGCATCCTCAAGCCATTGCATGGCGATGAACCTGGCCTGTCGCCACGGCTCGCCTCGTTTTGCCAGCAAGATTACGATGCGCCGCTACAAATCATCTTCGGCGCTCAGGATGCCGCCGATCCGGCGGTTGCGGTCGCGAAGCGGCTTCAGGCCACCTGTCCCGGCATGATCGATGTCATGGTCAATGCGCGCACCCACGGCTCCAATCCCAAAGTGTCCAATCTCATCAATATGATGGCTCGGGCCCGATACGATACGTTGGTGATCTCCGACAGCGACATCACGGTGGATTCCGGCTACCTCGCGCGAGTCGTTGACAAACTTAGCGAGCCCGGAGTGGGCGCCGTCACATGTCTCTACCACGGTATCGCAGGCCCCGGCATTTGGGCTCGCTTGGCATGCATGGCCATCAATACCCAGTTTCTGCCAAGCGTTATCGTTGCGCTAAAATTGAAGCTCTCACGACCGTGCTTCGGCTCGACCGTGGCGATCCGGCGAGACATTCTCAACCGTATCGGCGGCCTCGCCGCCTTTGCCGACTGCCTCGCCGATGATTACGCAATCGGCGAGGCGGTCCGCGCCGCTGGATGCGAAGTTGAGATGCCTACCTTCTCGGTGGGGCACATGTGTTGTGAAAGAGGCGTCCGCGAAGCCTTGGCGCATGGGCTACGCTTTGCCCGCACGATCAAGAGCATCGATCCCGTCGGCTATGCCGGCACCGTTATCGCCCACCCGTTTCCGCTCGCCTTGATTGGCACGACTATGGGGAAGGGAAACTTCGTCTTTGTAGTCGTACTTGCGCTGACCTGCCGACTGGTCCTTTGCAGGTGTGCCGAGCACGCGTTCGGGCTTGCCCGCCATCCCTATTTGCTTCTCCCGTTGCACGATCTAATGTCCTTCGGCGTGTATATAGGATGCTTTTGCGGGGCAGCTGTCAGCTGGAAAGGTCATCGCTACCGCGTGACAGCCGGAGCGACTCTTGTTGAGGATGCAAGCTGATGCCGGCAGGAATGCGCACCCTTTTTCTGCAAGCTCCGTCCTTTGAGGGCTTCGACGGCGGAGCCGGATCGCGTTACCAGGCTCGGCGTGAGATCAGATCGTTCTGGTATCCCACGTGGCTCGCGCAGGTGGCCGCACTGACGCCAAACAGCACGGTGATTGACGCAACGCCGCACGGGTTAAAGCTTTCCGACGTTCTCGCGCGGGCTGGGGACTTCGATCTCGCGGTCTTGCATACGTCGACGCCATCATTCGGCGCCGACGTAAAGGCCGCCACAGCGCTGAAAACGGTAAACCCGCATCTCAAGGTAGGCTTCGTCGGCGCCAAAGTCGCCGTCGAGCCGGATGCGAGCTTGCGAGATGCCCCAGTTGTCGACTTCGTCGCTGGCATCGAGTTCGATTTCACCATCAAGGAAATTGCAGAGGGCCGCGACTGGAGCGCCGTCGCCGGGCTTTCCTATCGTGACGCCAATTGGGTGATCCGGCACAACGAAGCGCGGACAATTCTCTGGAACATGGACGCTCTGCCTTTCGTTACGCCAATCTACAAGCGGGACCTCAAGATCGAGAAATACTTCATTGGCTATCTCAAGCATCCTTATGTGTCGTTCTACACCGGTCGCGGCTGTAAATCGCGCTGCACCTTCTGCCTGTGGCCGCAGACAGTAGGCGGACATCGCTATCGCACACGCAGCGTTGGCCATGTGATGGACGAGATGCGTTGGGCTCGCCAGGAACTGCCGCAAGTGAAGGAGTTCTTCTTCGACGACGACACCTTCACAGACGACGCGCCCCGGGCGGCGGCGATCGCGCGTGAGCTAGGCAAGCTTGGCGTCACCTGGTCCTGCAACGCCAAGGCTAATGTCCCGCGAGAGCTGCTTAAGACTATGCGCGACAATGGGCTGCGGCTGCTGCTAGTGGGTTACGAGTCCGGCAACCAACAAATTCTGCACAATATCAAAAAGGGAGTGCGGATTGATGTCGCGCGGCAATTCAGCAAAAACTGCCACGAGCTCGGCGTAGTCATCCACGGCACCTTTATTCTCGGCCTGCCCGGTGAGACGAAGGAGACGATCGAGGAGACGATCCGGTTTGCCTGTGAAGTCGATCCGCACACTCTCCAGGTGTCGATAGCAGCACCTTATCCCGGCACATATCTTTATCGGCAAGCCCTTGAGAGCGGATGGCTGGACGAAAAGAATGCGGACTTGATCGACGACCGGGGCGTGCAGGTTGCGCCGCTCCATTTTCCGCATTTAGCCCATACGGAAATCTTCCATTCGGTGGAGGAGTTCTACCGGCGCTTCTATTTTCGCGCTCCGAAAATAGCCGCGATCGTGTCGGAGATGGTGCGCAGCCCGCAGATGATGCAACGGCGATTGCGCGAGGGTATCGAATTTTTTGAATTTCTCCGGGCGCGGCGAGAACTCTCGCATTGAACCACCTCGTCATTACCGCGGATGACTTCGGCCTCTCCGAAGAGGTCAACGAAGCGATTGAGGTCGCGCACTGTAGCGGACTTCTCCGCGCCGCAGGCCTGATGGTCGCTGGACCGGCGGCCTCGGACGCCGTCAGACGGGCGCGGCGGCTGCCAGAGCTGCGGATCGGCCTTCACATCGTCCTGGTGGAAGGGAGGCCGGCGTTGCCTTCAACCCAAATTTCCGATCTCGTCGATGGCGGGGGACACTTGCGTGCAGACATGTTTCGGTTGGGAGTCGACATTATCCGACGCTCAACCGTCCGCCAGCAGGTCGCGGCCGAAATCACGGCGCAGTTCGAGTTGTTCCGCGCCACAAGTCTGCCGCTCGATCATGTCAGCGGCCACAAACATTTCCATATCCACCCGACCGTAGCCGCGTCCGTGCTATCGATCGGACGGCGCTACGGGATGCGCGCCTTACGGGTTCCGCAAGAACCTGCCGCGGTTCTGGCGCGGGTCGAACCGGTAACGGCTTCCTGGAGCGCCACGACGCCTTGGGCGCAAATTCTGAGGATCCGCGCGCGGCGAGCGGGGCTGATCACGCCAGATGCCGTGTTTGGCCTCCGTTGGTCTGGGGCGATGACGGCGACACGCTTACAGGGCCTGCTCGGCCAGCTTCCGCGCGGTCTCATCGAGATCTACATGCATCCTGCCGTGGCGGACAGATTCGAAGGCTATGCAATCGGCTACCGTTATAAGGATGAGTTCGCGGCATTGTGCGATCCAGCCTCGCGGGTGGCGACTCGGAACTTAACTCATCGGATCGCCGGCTATGGTGACGTTCCCGCCCCAGACATCGCGGCGCTTGCCCATGGCCATAATCCCGGCGTGATGATCTGATGAACCGGTGCATCGCCATCGCTTATGGGCAGTGACCGCAAATCGTGTACGGCATGGAGCGATAAATGCAATCTACAGCTGAAAAGAAATTCCAATATAGATCAAGACGGCGCCGCCCCCCTTTGGCCTTCCTCGCCGTCGAGAGCGGCGTGTCACTGCTCGAACGATCGAAGTTGAGAACGGCGTCTGGTTTTGACCACCTAGGACAAGTTTCATGAAAGGTGATCACGCATGATCAAGCCCGTTCCCGACGCAGCGAATGTGCCGTTGCATTCGAGAGTTCTGACCTCCTCGCACGATGAACTCTGGCTCCCATGCTGAATTCGGCGATCGTTCGCACGGTCGAGTTCTGCACCCGTCACATCTGGGGCGTCATTATTGTGGCACTCATTCTGGCTGGTGTGTCGGGGACCTACACGGTACGTCACTTTGCGATCGATACCAACGTCAACAACCTGATTTCGCGCGATCTTCCTTGGCGGAAGCGGGAACTGGAGTACCAAGCAGCATTTCCGCAAAACACGAAGCTGATCCTCGTTGTTGTCGAGGGACCCACGCCGGAGCAAACCGCCGCGGCCACACGCGCACTGGCCGAGGGCCTCTCGAACCAGCCCGCTCTTTTCCGCGCCGTCCAAGAAGAAGGAGGCGGCGCGTTCTTTCAGCGGAACCGCCTCCTATTCCTGCCTACCGACCAACTCGCACGAACCACCGGCCAACTTGCCAATGCCGAGCCGATCATCGGCGTCTTGGCGAAGGACCCGAGCCTGAGAGGGCTCGTTCGGGCGCTTTCGTATGGTCTCAAAGGAGTGAAGTTGGGCAGGCTTTCCCTTGATGACTTTGCTAGGCTCTCGAACATGGCGGCGGAGACATTGGAAAGCGTCGCCGCCTCCCGGCCTGCCAGCTTTTCCTGGAATGCGCTGGTACAGGGCAATGCGCAGCCGGCCGGCCTGCGCCACCTGATAGCTGTCAGACCTATTCTCGTCACCAGCGAACTCGAGCCCGGCCGGAGGGCAACGGATGCGATCAGGCGGACTTCCGCCGACCTGCAGCTTGCATCCAACTTTCAGGCAAACGTTCGCCTGACCGGTCCTGTTCCAATATCCGACGATGAGTTCGCAACCGTCAAGGAGGGCTTCGCTTTTGACAGCACCGTTACCGGGCTGATCGTGCTGGCCATTCTTTGGCTGGCCTTACGCTCATTCCGCCTTGTTCTGGCTATAGTCATGACCTTGGCGATCGGATTGGTAACCACCGCCGGCTTGGGATTCTTCCTCTTCGGCGCCTTGAACCCGATCTCGGTCGCATTCGCGATTCTGTTCGTCGGATTGGGGGCCGATTTCGCAGTCCAACTCAATCTGCGGTACCGAGCGCAGCGGCATGTATCGCGTGAATTGCATCGAGCTTTAATCGAAGCCGCCGAGCGGGTCGGCGTCCCGCTAACGCTGGCCGCAGCGGCGGCTGCCGCGGGCTTTCTATCACTCACGCCGACGGCTTACACGGGCCTCGCACAACTCGGGAAAATCGCCGGATGCGGAATGATCGTTGCCTACCTTGCCAGTTTCACGCTGCTGCCGGCGCTGCTTGCGGCAGTGAACCCACCGGATGAGCCTAAGCCGCTACGGCAACCCGCCTTGGCGCCGGTCGACAGTTTCCTCAAACGGCGCCGAATCCCTGTTATCGCGCTTACCGCAATCCTCGCCATTGGAGGGCTGCCGGCATTGACTAAGTTGCAATTCGATTTCAATCCGCTGCATCTGCAGGGCGGGCATTCTCAGGCGGTTTCGACGTTTCTGCAATTGAGCAGCGACCCGGCGATGGATGCCAATTCCGCGCAAGTGCTCGCGCGCTCCCGCGATGAGGCTATAGCAATTGCGGGCAAGCTAGCCGCGCTGCCGGAAGTCGATCAGACGCGAACAATCGACAGTTTCATTCCAGCCGATCAGAATAAGAAACTTTCGCTCATCCGACACGCCGAGAGAGTGCTTGGTTCTGCACTGAAGGCGGCGCCTGAGGCTGAGCCCACCGATGCCGAGAATATTGCGGCGCTTCGAAGCGGCGCACAAAGGCTCGATGCGGCAGCAAGCAAGGTGGATGGACGGGGCGCACAGGCGGCAAGACGCCTTGCTGGCGATCTGACGCAACTCGCCAACGCCACCGTTGAGGAGCGGGCGAAGGCTACCAACGCATTCATCAACCCGCTTAAGATGAATCTCGACGACTTGGGCCAGGCTTTAACGGCAAAGCAGATCGATTTAGAATCGTTGCCACAGGACCTCGTCCGCGATTGGGTGACGCAGGACGGACGCGAGCGTGTCGACGCCCTTCCGAAAGGGAATCCCAACGACGACAAGACGATTCAGAACTTTGCGCGCGCAGTCTTGACGGCCGAACCGACGGCGACTGGGCAAGCCGTCGAAAACCTGGAGTGGGCAGAGACCATGATCAGAGCCCTTATCCAATCGGCGGCACTGGCGTTTTGTGTAATCGCGATCCTACTCTGGATCCCGTTGCGCCGCTTTGGCGACGTGCTGCTGACGCTCGTGCCGCTCATGGTGGCGGCTCTTGCGACGCTCGAAATTTGCGCCTTGACCGGCTTTAAGCTCAACTACGCCAATATCATTGCGTTTCCCGTGCTTCTCGGCGTTGGCGTGGCGTTTAAAATCTATTACATCATGGCCTGGAGGCGGGGTCAGACCGATTTCCTGCAATCGGCGCTGACACGTGCGGTATTCTTCAGCGCTCTCTTGACAGGCACGGCCTTCGGCAGCCTGGGGCTCTCTAGCAACCCTGGGATGTCAAGCATGGGCAAACTGCTGGCGCTGTCCCTTGCCTGCACGCTCGCGTCGGCTGTATTGTTTCAGCCCGCGCTGATGGGCGAGCCACGTTCGACGGAGAAGAAGTCACCGAGCTGAGCTATTAGAGCGCGTCCCGATTAGGTAGCACCTTATCCGGAATTGCGAAAATAGTTGCGGCATACTTGTGGAGGAAAGGCATCGAGAGCGTTTCCGATGCCATCCCAGAGCGCATCGACGGTTCGGCGGGCCCATTTTACGCAACGTGTTTTTGCGCTTGGCAAAGAGCTGTTCGCACTTTTGCCGGTGTTCGCCGCTGGCCCTTTCCCGATAGAGTCCCCTGAAAAGTGGAGGTCGCGCCGTGATTTCGCTGCGCGCAGGAAAGGCGCTTGCGGAGGCTTTCCGCGATGCGGGGCTCGTCTCGTTCGAGCCAGCGAAAGCCGTGACCGAGGACGCCAAGGCGACGTGGCGAGCGATTACGCCAAGCGCGTGACGGACTGGCCAACGCTGGAAATTGCCGTCGGCGCCCGCCCAAGTTTGGTTCATGGCCGCCCCGTCCGCAAGATGATTTTCGTCTGGCTCTGTTCAGTCTGCTTCAACGTATCCGGTCTCGGGGATTTCCCCCGGCCAAGATGGAGATCCGGGCAGGCGTTTGGTCCAATTATAATCTGTTGTCTTGAGCTTAAGATCGCTTTTGAACCTCATTAAAAGGTTGTTTAACACGACCATAATTGCATCGGAACACGCTTTGCACCAAAAGTACATGCTCCAACCTCGTCCCTTATCGCATGGAATCTTTCCCGACAGGCAGATGAATAGAAGATAGTAGGGGCGATGTTATTCATCTCGTCGTCAAGCCGTCTCTTTTCCGCCGGTGCATCAGTAACTAGCTTGAACGGGCCTTCGAGCGTCGGGCGTTAAAGCACCATCTTACCACCAAATTCTACATCGAGTTGAAGCGATCATCCCCACGTTTCAGATCACCATAGGCGGTAAGAGCAAGATCACCGCTCGCTGTGAATTGCAAATCACCACCTGGCTTGAGGATATCGAATTTATAGGCAGCAACTACTTCAGTGTAAGTCGGAACGCGCTTTAGCTGTCCTCGATATTCATCTCTTGCCCCGTTCGGCGGGTCCGCTATCCTCGGACTGATGTAGCTTGCGGGTTCGACAATTCACTCCAGAGCCCGTCGAACGGGCCTTGAACGCCAAGTCGTGGTTCCGGCGGACTCGTTTCGTCAACATCCTTCCTGATCCGCGGCAAACCTGGCCGCCGGCGGGCAAAAACTCCCCTTGTCGCGCTGTCCAAATTTGCCGGGCCGCCTCTCGCTTGCCTGGCTCGCCCGGCCCGCCCGTCGCAATGGGCTTTCAAACGTCCGCCCCGCCCTGTAGTCATGGGCCATGACCACACTTCAGCCAGAGTTTCCCGCTTCCCCGCGCGTCACTCGTGTCACGGCCCGCGCCCTGCTTCTCGGCGACCGGATCGAGGCGGCCGGCCTCGAACGATCTGACATGATCTCTTCGACGCCGCTCGCCTTTCACGCCGGTGCGAATGGCTTCGTCGCGCTTTACCGTTTCGGCGTCGCGGTCATGGTTGGGCTGTCGCCGCTCGAAGAAGACGATGTGCTCAAACACGTCAAATTGCGTGTCTCGGGACCGCATGAACATGTCGACGACGAATCCGCCATTCTCGAAATCTCGCCGGACCTTGACGACAAGGTTCCGCCAGGCGGTGCAATCGCGATGAAAGATCTTTCGGCGCAGCGTCTTCTCGTTGTCGCCGACGCGCTCGCCAAAAGCGTCTCGCTCGGCCGCGACGAACGCGAAGTCAATGCCGTCTTCGATACCATAGAGCCCTTCGCGACAGAACTCGCGCGAAACGGCCGGCCGCCCTGGAAGCGCCGCTCGATGCTGCGATTGATCGGTCAGACGCTCCTTGTCCAACATCGCGTGTCGGGCCGTGTCGCCGTCGAGGAAAAGCCCGACGTGCTGTGGGACCGGCCCGATCTGGAGAGGCTCTATGCCCGCCTCGAGGATGAATACGAACTCAAGGAGCGCGCCGAAACCTTAAAGCGCAAGCTCGATACGATCGTCGAAACCGCGCGCACGCTCACCGATATGATCGATGCCAACCGGGCGACAAGGCTCGAAGCGACGGTGGTAATCCTGATCATGGCCGAAATTCTGCTTACCCTCGGCCAGATTATTTTCTGGCGGCATTGATGTGGGAGCATTCGGCCAAGGCGAGCGTCTCTGCCTCTTGCGCCGTAAGCCATCGAAACGAAGCGAGTTGATGCCGCGCGAACGTCAATTGCCGTTTGGCGTAGCGGCTGGTGTCGAGCTTGGCCTCCCTTGCCGCCTCCACCAGCGATATTTCACCGTTAAGATGCGCGATGAGATGCCGCACCCCGTGCGCGCGCATGACCGGCAGCGCCGGGTCGAGGCGGCGCTCGCGGAGCACTGCCGCCTCTTGCAACGCGCCGGCCTGAAGCATGACCTCGAAGCGGGCATCGATTTGCGCCTTCAGGACCTCTCTTTCCGTTGCGAGGAATAACGCGAAAACGTCTTTCGCATCGAGGACTGGCGGCATCCGTGTGGCATGGAAAGAGACGAGACTTTTCCCGGTCGCCTCGAAGACTTCGAGCGCGCGCAAGACGCGTTGCGGATCGCTCGGCCGCAAACGCGCCGCGGTCGCCGGATCGCAGCGCATGAGGCTGGCATGGAGGTCGGCGGCCGGAGCGCCCGTCGCGTGGGAACGCACCTTCGCGCGCACGTCTTCCGGCACTGGCGGGATCGCCGAAAGCCCTTGCGTCAGGGCCTTGAAATAAAGCCCCGTGCCGCCAACAAAAACCGGCAAACGCCCCTCGCGCCTTACCTCGTTGAGCGCAACGGAAGCATTGGCCAGCCAAAGCCCGGTCGAATAATTGACCGCGCCATCGACGTGGCCAAACAACCGATGTGGCGCCTTAGCCTCGTCTTCGCGATCGGGACGCGCCGTCAGCACGCGCAGATCGCGGTAGACCTGCATCAAATCGGCGTTGATCACCACGCCGCCGAGGGCACGGGCGAGACGAAGCGCCAAAACCGACTTGCCGCTTGCCGTCGGCCCCGCGATTAGGATCGCTGAAACTTGGGTCAAAAGGGTCGTGACATCGGACCAAGGCGCCTTCGCTATTGCAATGAAAGCGCCGTACTAATTCTCGTTTGCCACTACCTGGCGCAATTCGCGCGGGAGCGGAAAAAATACGCTTTCGTCTGCCGTCGATACCGTCTCGACGTGCAATTCAAAGCGCGTTGCGAAAGCATTCATGATTTCCTCGACGAGAATTTCGGGCGCCGAGGCGCCAGCCGTGATTCCGAGCGAGGAAATAGTGCTGAACAAATCCCATTCGACGTCCTCCGCGCGCAAGACGAGACGGGCGAGCTTGCATCCCGCGCGTTCGGCCACTTCCTTCAACCTTTGTGAATTAGACGAGTTGGAAGAGCCGACGACGAGCAAAGCGTCGACAGTCGGCGCCACGCGCTTCACTGCCTCTTGCCGGTTGGTCGTCGCGTAGCAAATATCCTCGCGATGCGGTCCAACGATATTGGGAAACCGCCGCGTCAGGGCGGCGACCATCGCGCGCGTGTCATCGACCGAGAGCGTCGTCTGGGTCACATAGGCCAGATTATTCTCGTCCTTTGGCCGGAAGTTTTCGACATCCTCGGGAGTCTGAACCAAAACAATAAAATCGTTTGGCAATTGCCCCAAGGTGCCGACGACCTCCGGATGTCCAGCATGGCCGACGAGGAGGACTTGGCGGCCTTGGCGATGATGCAGTTCGGCCTCGCGATGGACCTTGGTCACCAGCGGGCAGGTGGCGTCGATCGCGAAGATTTTGCGCGCTTCGGCATCGTCCAGAATCGATTTCGGCACGCCATGCGCGGAAAAGATCACCGGCTGTTCCGTATCGGGCACCTCGTCGAGCTCCTCGACGAAAATCGCACCCTTGGCCTTCAGCCCTTCGACGACATATTTGTTATGCACGATCTCGTGACGGACATAGACCGGCGCGCCATGGATCCGGAGCGCTTCCTCCACGGCATCGATGGCGCGCACGACTCCGGCGCAGAAACCGCGCGGCGCGCAGAGAAGGACGTGTAGCTTTGGCTTGACGGTCATGCGGCGGCGGACCCGGACTGCCAATCGTTTAGGTGTTCCCCGTTCGGCTGTCAAGTGCGCCGCGCGGCGTACGTTTACCATAAGTCCTCGCGGAGTATCCACATTTGCCACAAGATAGAATTTGGCGAGGGAATATGCACACCCTTTTTAAGAACATTCATCGGCGCGCCATGAAAAAAGAGGTCAACATGCCGGCGGCTTCGCTTTCACGGATTCCGCCGTAGATTTCCGGCGCATGATGACAGGTTGATTGCGCGAAAAAACGCGTGCCGTGCTCGACCCCGCCGCTTTTTGGGTCCGGCGCGGCAAAACAGAGGCGCCGCAGCCGGGCGAAGGAAATCGCCGCCGCGCACATGGCGCAAGGCTCCAGCGTTACGTAAAGATCGCATCCGGAGAGCCTTTCGGACGCTTCGGCGTGGCACGCTCGGCGAATTGCCAAAACCTCCGCGTGCGCGGTTGGATCCTTGTCCCGCAAGGTCTGATTGCCCGCGCGCGAAATTATTGCGCCACCGCGGACGATCGCGGCGCCGACCGGCACCTCGCCGCGTTCCAATGCGGCGCGCGCTTCAAAAAAAGCGCAAGACATGGGATCGCTTTCCTCGTGCCGCATCGCCGCTTGATTCTCCATGTCAACGCCCTCGAAGCACGCTAGGTCGCGCGGCGCATTGCGGCAAGTGCGTTAACATGAGCGCCCTATCATCACCGGCTCGGAGTTGTATGAACCGCGGCTTCGATCGTGCAAATCAGTCCGCCAGGCTCGAACAGAATGTTTGTGCTGCCCGCCAAATCGCGCCCCAAGCTTTCGATGAGACGTGAGCCGAAGCCGCGGTGCCTGGGTACGGTAACGGGCGGGCCTCCATGCTCGCTCCAGCAAAAGCGCAGTCGTCCCTGCTCCGGCGCGCCCCATTCGATATTGACCTTGCCCGCTTCCGTTTTGAAAGCGCCATGTTTGAGCGCATTCGTGCAAAGCTCATGGAGCGCCATCGACCACGAGGCAGCCCGGTCGGCCGGAATGAGCACGTCAGGTCCTTCAATCGCGAGCCGGTCATTAGGCCACACTGCACAAAGAGGAGCGAGCGATTGGCGGACGATCTCACGCAGGTCCGTGGCCTGCCAATTTCTCCTGGTGAGCAAATCGTGTGCGCGCGATAGCGCCACAAGGCGGTCATGGAACGTCTCGATATTTTCGCTCGGCAATTCCCGCAATGATAGGCTTGCAATCGCCGAGACAGTCGAAAGGGTATTCTTCACCCGATGATTGAGTTCATTGAGAAGGAGCTGAAGGCGCTCTTCAACACGCTTTTGCTCAGAGATGTCCGTGAGCGTGCCAAACCATCGAAGTACTCTGCCCTGGTCGTCTTTTAGCGGTTGAACACGCGACAGGAACGGATGGAAGCTTCCATCGGCCGCCTTGAGCGGAAACACCATTTCGAACGGCTCGCGATTCTCGATGGCTCGCGTCCAGCCTTCCATCAACGTCGGCAATGCATCTGGATCAATCACGACTTGCCAGCCCCAGCCCGATATCTGCTCGGCTGTTGTCCCGGAGTAATCGTAACACCTCTTATTATACCAGTAGATCCACCCGTCAGGGTTCGCTAGCCACATCAACTGCGGTACGAAATCGGCCAGTACCTGAAACTGTTTTTCGCCCTCTAGTAGCCTTTCGGGAAAGTTTGGATCCATGATGAGTCACTCGTGGCAAGGTGACAACGCATTGCGGATCGACCCGAAGCGGACGGAGTGCGAGGCGAACGAAGGCGGCGGCGGTCCTAGCCAATAGCCGCCCGCCGGCACAGCCGCGCTGGCATCGACAAGGACGACATCCGTTTCGCGTTTGACGATCGGACCAAGGCCCACCCCTCTACCGGCCGGTCCGCCGGAGGCGGCATGCTGGACGCTCAAACCGATAAATGACGCTCAGTTGCATTTCAAGACCGTAATTGCTTTCCGAAAAGATAGATACCATGTGGGACCCTCGCCAAAGCGATCGAAGTCCAAAGGCGGGGATCGCGAGGATCGAACGCCTGTATTCCCTTTTAAGCCAATAGTCTGCTATCAAGGTTTATGCGCGAATATTCAAGCAACGACCATCCTCGCCGCGGTCAAGCGGCGCATTTGCCCGTTGGCACGCGGGACCGCACGAAAAAGCCGCCGGGCCCAACCAAGGCCAAGAAAGATTTCGCGGACGCCGCGACCGCGCGGCCCCCGCGTTTAAGCCGCAAAGCGGCGCCCGGCAACGATGGCGAAGGACAGACGCGCCTCGCTAAAGTGGCGCGAACGAGCATCGAAGAAACCGGAGAACGCATCGCCAAGGTCATGGCGCGGGCTGGGCTCTGCTCCCGGCGCGAGGCGGAAGCTTGGATCGGCGAAGGCCGCGTCGCCCTGAACGGTGCGGCGCTGAGCAACCCGGCGGTCAACGTTCGGCGCGATGACACGATCACTATCGACGGCGAGCCGCTCGCCCATCGCGCCCGCACCCGGCTCTTTTTGTTTCATAAGCCGCGCGGCCTCGTCACGACCGCGCGCGATCCGCAGGGCCGGCCTACGATTTTCGATTATCTTCGCGAGCATTGGCCAGATGGCCCACGCGTTGTCAGCATCGGCCGGCTCGACATCAATAGCGAAGGGCTGTTGCTGCTTACCAATGATGGAGGGCTTGCGCGAGTCCTCGAACTGCCCGCGACCGGCTGGGTCAGGCGTTACCGCGTCCGCGCGAAAGGCGAAACCAAGCAAGCCATTCTCGATCGGCTCCGCGACGGCGTGACGCTCGAGGGCGTGAAGTATGCCGGCATCGAGGCGACCCTCGATCGTGTGCCGGGCGCCAACAGCTGGCTAACGATGGCGTTGCGCGAAGGCAAGAACCGCGAGATCAAGCGCGTGCTCGAACATATCGGACTTCAAGTCAACCGCCTGATCAGGCTTTCCTTCGGACCGTTCCAGCTCGGCGAGCTCGCCGAGGGCGCGGTCGAAGAGGTGCGCACGCGCGTCCTCCGCGATCAGCTCGGACCGGCGCTCGCCAAGGCCGCGGGCGCGGATTTTTCGAGCCCGCTTCATGCCGAAAACGAAGCGGCGGAAGCTGTCGATGTTTTGGCGCGCGCGCCTCGGAACAGCGCGGGTCCGGGACGCGATCACAGGAATGCGCATGGGACACGAAGTCCGCGCGCGACGTTACCGCGGGGGGACGATCGCCAACCCGAAGCAAGAGCCGAAGCAAAGGTCAAACCGGTGCCCCCGCCGCGTAAACATGTTTCCGCGTTGCGCGCCGAATATGGCGAGCCGCCAAAGGAGCGCAAACGGATCGAGCGTCACGAGACGGCTGATCGCGGCGGACGGACGGTTTATGTCGAACGGCTCGTGTCCGCCAAGCGCGACGACAAGCGAAAGGACAAGCGTAGGCCGCCAGACGCGCGCAATGGCCGGCGCTTCGAAGCTGGGCGCCGAGACCGCAATGACGCAAGCGAACGCCCCGCGCGGTGCGCTGGCGGGCCAGCGGCAAGCTCCAAGCCAACAAAAGGCCGCACAACGGATCGCGCGTTTCAAAAAACCAAGCAGGAACGTTGGCAAAAGCCTCCCAGAGCGCAACAAACCGCGGCTTCCGGTCCTCCCAAAGCCAATACCAATCGAGCGCAAGGTCTGGCGCGGCCATATCGAACATTCGGGGCAGAAGACCGGCGCACGGGGGAAAGCCCGGACGGCTGCGCGCGGGGCCGCGACCAGGCGCAAAAGCGTTCCAATGGTCGTCGCTCGCCAAGACCCCACGAAAAACCAGGAGTTGGCAGACCGGCGGGCGACCCAAAACCTCCTCACGGGAGGCGCGGCGGGCCCCCAAAAGGGCGCCCTCGCGGCAAATCGTGATGCACCATGCGCATTGTCGGCGGCAGGTTGAAAGGCCGGGCGTTGCAAAGCCCAGGTTCGGACGCGATCCGGCCGACCTCGGACCGCCTGCGCGAGACGGTTTTCAATATTCTCGCACATTCCTATGACAACCCGGTCGCTGGCGCCCGTGTCATCGACCTATTCGCCGGCACCGGCGCCATGGCGATCGAAGCGCTATCGCGCGGCGCGGCGTTCGCTTTGCTGGTGGACCAGGGCGCGCAAGCCTGCGCGATCATCCGCGCCAACTTCACGGCGCTCGATCTCGGCGGCGCGGCCCGCATCCTTCGGCGCGACGCGCGCAAGCTCGGCCCCGCGCTCGAGGGAGAGAGTTTCAGTCTTGCCTTTCTCGATCCGCCCTATGGCAAGGGTCTCGTCCCGCCAACGCTCAAAGCCTTGCGCGACGGAGGCTGGCTCGGTGGGGGCGCGCTGGCGGTAATCGAGGAACGCGCGGGGGCGGAGTTTGCCCTGCCCGATGGATTTGTTTTACGTGAGACGCGCCGCTTCGGCGTCACGCAGGTCGTGTTCGCGTGTTGCAATTAAGTCCACGGGTGCGAGTAGCGCGACCCGTGGCTTCCTTGCGACGAACGTCGGCTTCGAAACGTTCAGGGCATCAAAACCTTGTTGATGACATGGATCACGCCATTCGATTGGAGAACGTCGGCGATCGTGACGCGGGCGGTGTGGCCTTTCGAATCGGTGACGCCGAAGGCGCGGCCTTTTTCGGTAATCGTGAGCGGCTCGCCTTGCACCGTCTTGAACGTTGCCTGTCCGCCGCCCTCCTTGACGGCTTCCTTCAAGTCAGCCGTGGTCAAGCGGCCCGGCAACACGTGATAGGTGAGCACCGTGACGAGCTGATCCTTGTTCTCCGGCTTCAGCAATGTATCGACGGTGCCTGGGGGTAGTTGCGCGAAGGCCGCGTTGGTCGGCGCAAAAACGGTGAACGGACCGGGGCCTTGCAACGTATCGACGAGGCCCGCCGCCTTGACCGCCGCGACGAGCGTCGTGTTATCCTTGGAGTGGACTGCGTTCTGAATGATGTTTTTGCTTGGATACATAGCCGCGCCGCCGACCATTTTGGTCATTTCGGCGGAAGCGATGCCGGAGATGCCCGCGGCGGCGAGAAAAAACGTGGCGGCGAGCGTTTTGCGAGGAAATTTCATGATGAGCTCCCGCTTGGGATCACCGGCTTGATCGTCCGGTATGCCCATCGTTACGGGAGCACGGGCCGAAAAGTTTCAAGCGTGCTTAAATGCGTGCAAGCCGGTATCGCGGCGGCGGAACCGCCCGGCCAGTCCATCATGCCGATTGCCGCATATGCCGGCGCTCCCGCGGCCAGGCGCGCGTGAGGCGAAGGATGGTGTGAGATGTTAGCTGGCCTGTCTATCCTTTTGCTGGTGCCGTTGGTTGTTTATCGACTCGCAAAACGCGCGCACTCCAGCCGAACCTGGGGTGCGACCGGGCTTTCCATCGGCCTGGTCATCTCCCCGGCCAGTCTTGGCTTATACGCCCTGTACTTCGTGCCCTATTACGTCGGACTCGTGCTGGGAATGCTTGGGCTTATCTCTTCGTTCGTTCACGGCGTTCCGGGCTTTGAATCTGCCAAGGCTTTGGGGCTTATCCATACGATCGTGAATACACAGGAGACCGTGACGATTGAAGTCATCAACGGCCTTTGCTGGGGGATCGTTTACGGCGCGCTGGGGTATTTGATAGATCGTTGGCGCGGATCGAGAGGCGCAGGGCTCGGTCAACCAGCGCGATAAGGCAGATATGCGTGTCCAGTATATCGATCTCAAAAACGGCATCAGAAAAAATATTAAAGGATATAGACATTCGCTCTCGGTTATTGGGACGCCCCGTGATTCCCTGTTTGCAATATTATCATCGAAGCTATTCAACATTGAACGACGGCTACATCATCGAGCACGGCTCAGGTCTTGCCCTGTCGTTTATCGCACACCACGAAGCAAGAGACTATCAATATTTATCCATCGACCTTTCTAGTGACTGCACCCTTCTGTTAGGGCCTTTAACATTCTTCCAAGATGGAGTGCATTCTATCGATTGGGTTGACCGGAAATTCAAACTAACCAGTGCTTCCCGCTGAACGACTCCATTCGGCGTGATCATTAATGGATTTGATGCCCTTAACCGGCTGATCAAGGAAACCGGCCACCCAAACCTACACTTAATGCCTGCGGCAACCGGGCGAGTTATTTCGACAATGCGACGCCGCCTGTTTCGCTAGCCTATAATATCGACCCCGCCAGCAATCGCCTGCTTGCCATCGACGCCCCGCTTGAGGCCTTTTCCATGGGATCGGGGCCGGGAGGCCGAAAAAAGGGCTGCCCTTGGGCCGCCCCCGATCAGCTCCTTCGGGCCGAAATCAACACGAATAATACATGTCGAACTCGACCGGGTGCGGGGCCATCTCGAAGCGCATCACCTCGCCCATCTTCAATTCGATGTAGCTGTCGATGACGTCGTCGTCGAAAACGCCGCCTGCCTTGAGGAAAGCGCGATCCTTGTCGAGATTGCCGAGGGCTTCGCGCAGCGAGCCGCAGACGGTCGGGATTTTCTTTAGTTCTTTTGGCGGCAGATCGTAGAGATCCTTATCCATCGCCTGGCCCGGATCGGTCTTGTTCAGGATGCCGTCGACGCCCGCCATCAGCATCGCGGCGAAGGCGAGGTAAGGGTTGGCCGCCGGATCTGGGAAGCGCACTTCGACGCGCTTCGCCTTGGGGTCGGGCGAGTACATGGGGATACGACAGGCAGCCGAGCGATTGCGCGCCGAATAGGCGAGGAGGACCGGCGCCTCGTAACCAGGCACCAGCCGCTTGTAGGAATTCGTCGTCGGGTTGGTGAAGGCATTCACCGTCCGGGCATGCTTGATCATCCCGCCAATGTAAAAAAGGCATTCCTGGCTCAAATCTGAATATTTGCTGCCGGCGAATACCGGCTTGCCGCCTTTCCAGATCGATTGATGGACATGCATTCCCGAGCCATTGTCGCCGAACACCGGCTTCGGCATGAAGGTCGCCGTCTTGCCGTAGCTTTGCGCCACCTGGTGTATGCAATATTTGTAGACCTGAAGGTGATCGGCCATCGTCGTCAGCGGCCCGAACTTCAGACCGAGCTCATGCTGCGCCGAACCCACCTCGTGGTGGTGCTTTTCGACCTTGGCGCCCATCTGCGCCATGGCGGCGAGCATCTCGCCACGCATGTCCTGCGCCGAATCCTGCGGCGGCACGGGGAAATAGCCACCCTTGGTGCGCATCCGGTGACCGAGATTGCCTCCCTCGTAAGGAGTGTCCGAATTCGACGGAAATTCGGCCGAATTCAACGATAAAGCCGGTGTTGTAAGGATCGCAACTGAAGCGGACGTCGTCGAAGACGAAGAACTCGGCCTCGGGACCGAAGTAGGCGGTGTCGCCGATCCCCGTGGAAGCCACAAAGGCTTCGGCCTTCTTGGCGATACCGCGCGGATCGCGGTTATAAGGCGCGCGGGTTGTGGGGTCGAGAATGTCGCATATGATCGACATCGTGGGCGCCGCGAAAAAAGGATCCACCGTCGCCGTTGCCGGATCCGGCATCAGGGTCATATCGGATTCATGGATCGCCCTCCAGCCGGCGATCGAAGAACCGTCGAATCCCAAACCTTCGGCAAACACATCCTCGTTGAAGATCGTCACGTCGAAAGTGACATGCTGCCACTTGCCGCGCGGGTCCGTAAAGCGGAGATCGACGTATTTTACGTCTTGGTCCTTGATCGACTTGAGTACATCCTTGGCGGTCTTCATGTCTTACTCTCTCTTCTTGGAATTAAGCGTATTGGGCGGGGAGCGGGGAACGGGGATCAAATCGCGTCCGCTCCGGTTTCCCCGGTCCGGATGCGGATCGCGTTTTCGACCTCCGAGATGAATATTTTTCCGTCTCCGATCCGTCCCGTTTGCGCGGCTTTCCGAATCGCATCGGCGGCGAGAACGGCGGTGGCGCTGGAAACGACCACTTCGATTTTCACCTTGGGCAGGAAATCGACGATATATTCCGCCCCGCGATAGAGTTCGGTGTGGCCCTTTTGCCGGCCGAAGCCTTTCACTTCCGTGACGGTGATACCGGAGACGCCCGCTTCGCGCAGCGCCTCCTTCACTTCATCGAGTTTGAAAGGTTTGATGATTGCCTCGATTTTTTTCATTGGCATTTTTTTTAGGACTTTTTTGCTGCGGTGTCCCGGTAAACTGGAAAGGAGGGTGCAAGCGGCACTTTATTCAGCTCATAACACCTGCCAAGCAGGACTGCCAGGAAAACTAACCGAGCGCCGTCGGGGAGGCCATGCCGAAATGGCCGTCCCGTGGCGAGTCAAGCTATTAGGCAAATTGCGGGCCAAAAATCCGGGCCGCAGCAGCGAAGTTGTAAAATACCCTCGGTACAGCCTCGATTTTGCTAAGACAAACATAAATCCGGACGAACCGCGTTCCCCGCGAGGTGGTCGCGCGCGAGGCACTCTTACGAGCCGCGCTTGGGTCCTTCCGCGGCGATGGTCCGGCCAACCGGTCAAAGACTTCGCAGAGACGCCACGACGTGGCGCTTTCGGCCGCGGGAACGTTGCGCTGGGAACAGCGCGCAAGGGTTGCTTATTCTCCCGTACCGCGGCAACTGTCACGCATTCACCGCGAGGGCTCGCCGGATTTGCATGACGCCAAACGATCTTGCCACGGCACGCTTGGAACAAAAGGATCCACCGCGTGTCGATTGCGCGGTGGATCCTATCGTGTTTCTATTGAGAACTATTATTCCACTGATTCGAGAACGACCCGCCGCTCGCGGTTGCTTTGGGGCTTTTCTGCCGTTGCAACCAGTGTCGCACCAACGCCGGAGCCGAGAAGCTGGAGGGAGATTTCCTTACCGTTGCCGAATTTGATTCCATCGCGATAGGCGCCGTGTTCGAGCCGCGCGAAGATGACTTTTTCCTCGTCCTTGACGCCGAGGCGCGTTTGGAGATCGCTCGATATCCCTTCGAGCTTGAGATGCGTATCGTATTGAACGCAGACTGCCGTCGTGCAATCGCCAGGCGAGGCGAGGCCAATGCTTCCCGAAGGAAAGCGGGTGGTCACATATTTCTCGGACGCGCGTGCAGGCCGGGAGGCGTACATTTCAAGCGAATAGTCACACATTTGTGTCACTCCTAATGTCTCGAGACGGTTACATCCCCTTCCGTGCGAGCCCCGCCCGCCGGTACATTACTTGAAGACCGGGCCGGCTTCGGAAATACGGGATGGGTAGCCCCCAAGAAGGGAGGGGGAAGCGTGGAAGCCTCTCAGGGCCACACGGCTCGATCCTGGAGAAAAACGCTAGCGCGTGCCGCGTCGGACCGGGCCACATCCGGCGGCCGCCGGATGCTCCACTTAGGCAACGAACGCTCGAAAATAGATAAGGTTTCAAGCCATTCGTGCATTCGAACATGCTAGCGCAACCTCATGCCGCGTCAAGTCTTTTTGCTGCGGCGAATAATTTTACTGTTGGTCGTTTGCGAGGGAACGGAAGCTAACATGTGTTTCGCGCCACCGGCAGATCGGGGCCCGCGCCCCATTCCGCCCAGGAGCCATCGTAAAGCGCGACATCGCTCTTCCCGATACTCGCCAGCGCAAGCAAAAAAATCGCGGCGGTTACGCCAGAGCCGCAGGTGGTGATCACCGGGCGTTCAACATCCACCCCAGCCTGCGCCATGAGCGTCTTGACTTCGTCCTTCGGTTTAATCTCGCCTGATTGGACCACCGCGCGCCAAGGCAGATTGAGACTGCCGGGAATATGGCCCGAGCGCAATCCGGGACGCGGCTCGGCTGCGATGCCGCTGAACCGCGCGGCCGCTCGCGCATCGAGAATCTGCGCCGAACCGGCTTCGCTTGACCTCTTCACCTCTTCGGCACCGACAACGGAGTCGCGATCGAAATCCACGGTGAAGGGCCGGGGCATGCGCCGCACAAGTCCCCGTTCGAGTGGGCGCCCCTCGGCCCGCCATCGTGGCAATCCGCCGGCAAGGATTTTTACGTCTCGCGCGCCGAAGACTCGCAAGGTCCACCAGACGCGGGCTCCCCCTTGCAAGTTGGAGGCGTCGTAGACGACGAAGCGCGTACCGTCGCCAAGGCCGAGCTTTTCCATCGCCTCGGCAAAGCCCGAAGGGTGTGGCAGCATATGCGGCAAATTCGTCGCATGATCGGCGATCGCATCGATGTCGAAGAAGACCGCGCCGGGGATATGCCCTTCGAGATATTCCGCCTTGGCGTCGCGTTTTTCATCGGGCAAGAAAAACGTGGCGTCGATGACCGCGACATCGGACACGTCCAAATGGTCGGCAAGCCAGGCGGTCGAGACGAAGAAAGCATCTTGAGGGATTGTTGTCATGCTCGTCCCTCACACTTTACGTGGCGTTTCGCGGCAGGTGAGGCTTCCAGTTCCGCGCTTCATCAAAATATAAACTGAATCATTTCAGTTTTCCATGCTCATGACAACCGTCGAAGATGAGGAGGGGTGTCCCGCATTCCGCGACCGTCTCCATGTGCTTCGTCGTCGCGTTCCGTTGAAGCGGCCGGTTTACGAAAAAGTCGTCGAAACTTGCAGCCACCTCGCCGAGCCGCGCTAACCCTCATTGGCGAAAAGGGGATGCCGGTTTTCTGCGAAACCAAAGAGTTTTAGCGCTCCTCGCTTGCCGTCGCGGGAGACCGGAGTGGACGGACGGCTGCCCGCCGGCCGTGCGTCACGGCGGATCAAAAAAGCGTGAGCTTTTCGATCCGGCCTTTAATGAGGACGGCAAACCGTCTACAGCCAGTCCAGCTATAGTTAAATTGGCGTGTCGCTTTATGGGAGGTTACTGATGCCGGTTCTGTCCGAAGTTCTGAAAGCCAACGAGACCTACGCCGCGAGTTTCGGCGCCAAATCGCAATTGGCAATGCCGCCGGCGCGGCGTTTCGCCATCCTTACCTGCATGGACGCGCGTCTCGATCCCGCCAAATATGCCGGCCTCTCCGAAGGCGATGCGCATGTGATTCGAAACGCGGGCGGGCGTGCTAGCGACGATGCTATCCGCTCGCTGGTGATTTCCTATAAGCTGCTTGGCACGCGGGAATGGTTCGTCGTCCATCACTCCGATTGCGGCATGCTGACGTTCGACGACGAGATCATGAGCGGGCTCCTCGAACAGAGCCTGGAAACCGCGTCGGTCGACGAAAAAGGCTGGCACGATCATGGGCATGGCCCGGGCAGCGTGCACGGCCATTACGTGAAATGGCTGGCGTTCAAGGACCTTGCGGCAAGCGTGGTGGTGGACGTCAAATGTATCCGCTCGCACCCGCTGGTGCCCGGCCATATTCCGATTTACGGCTATTATTACGATGTGAAGACCGGCCGTCTGGTCGAGGTGCCGGAAGCGACGGTCGCCGGCAAGGCCAAGGCCTGACTTCACGTTACGGCTGATTTCGTTTGGCGGCCATTCAAACGAAGTCCGGCGTGATCGACGGCTTGTGCTCCATCCAGCGCGGAACCGGCAAATTTTTCGAGCGCAGGAATTCTGGGTTGAAGAGTTTCGATTGGTAGCGCGCGCCGGAATCGGCGAGGATGGTCACAACCGTGTGGCCGTAGCCGAGAGCCGTGGCGAGACGGATCGCGCCCGCGATATTGATGCCCGACGAGCCGCCGAGCAGCAGGCCTTCATGCTCGGCGAGATCGAACAGAATGGGCAAGGCTTCCTCATCGGAGATCTGATAGGCGAGATCGACCAGTGCATCCTCGAGATTGGCGGTGATCCGGCCTTGGCCTATCCCTTCGGTGATTGAAGAGCCGGAGGATTTCAGCTCGCCGCTGGTGTAATAGGAATAGAGGGCGGCCCCCAGGGGATCGGCAATCGCGATCTTGATATCGGGGTTTTTGGCCTTCAGCGCCATGCCGACGCCGGCAAGCGTTCCGCCGGTTCCAACGGAGCAAGTGAAACCATCGATCTTTCCTTCCGTTTGCGCCCAAATCTCGGGCCCGGTCGTCTCGAAGTGGCCCTGCCGATTGGCGATATTGTCGAACTGATTGGCCCAGATCGCGCCGGCCGGATATTCCTTGGCAAGCCGCAGGGCGAGGCGGCCGGAGAGTTTCACGTAATTATTGGGATCGGAATAGGCGACCGCCGGAACCTCGATCAATTCGGCGCCTTGCAGCCGCAGCAGGTCCTTTTTCTCCTGGCTCTGGGTGTCGGGAATGACGATCACGGTCTTGTAGCCCAAGGCATTGGCGACGAGCGCGAGGCCGATTCCGGTATTGCCCGCCGTACCTTCGACGATCAACCCGCCCGGCTGCAAGCTCCCGCGCGCGATCGCGTCGTTGACGATGGCGAGCGCCGCGCGGTCCTTTACCGATCCGCCGGGGTTCATGAACTCCGCCTTGCCTAGAATGGTGCAGCCGGTCAGTTCCGACGCTTGGCGCAGTTTGATGAGAGGGGTTGCCCCGATCGCTTCGATGACGTTTTCTGGAAAGCTCATTTGAGTGAAAGGCCCGTGCCGGTGCTTTTAAAAGTATAGGGGCCACCAGCACATTCTGTCGAGCGCCGGGGCCAACTCCGCTGCACACGGCGAAAGCGGGGCATATTGCCAGCGAACACACCGTTAAGGGAAGTGGATTTATATGCCGAACATCGATGAGCTCTTCAAGCGCCGCGATTGCGACCGGGAGATCATCATCCTCTGTGTCGTGTGCGTTGGTGTCGCCGGATCAAACTCAGCGGTCATGATCAACGAGACTTGAGCGTCGAAATCGACGTCTCAACTCGCGCGGATTGGTCCGCCGCCTGAGGCCGGCGCCGGCTTCGTGATCCTCGATCCGAACTTATCCGGCCCCATGTATTCAGGGGCGAGCGCATCCCTGCCGACGGCACGACCGTGTCGGTTTGGTCGCTCCGACGCCGCCGCCGAACGGGCCGTGCGCAGCATCGCCATCGGCCGAGGTAATTGGACATTCGCCGGCTCCGACGCCGGAGGGCACGGGGCGGCCCACGCCGATCAAGACCTGCGAATTAAGCGACGCCAACCCACCGTCCTGGCTCGCCCACATTCTCGCGAAGTCGCGGGATCGTCCCGCGAAGCGGCGCCACGATTGGCCGCCATGGAATTGGCCGCCGCGCCGGCAGGCAATCGCGCGGCTTGATCCACAGCAGCGCAGATCTCGGCGACCGTCTCGCCCCGCGTTCAAACGTCGGTTGCGCAAAACGGCTCGGCAAGATGGCCGAATGTTTCGACCACTTTTTCGTAAACCGGCCGCTTGAACGGAACGATCAGTGCGGCGAGACGGCCGATCAACTCCCATCGCCACGCGTCGAATTCCGGCCGCTGTCCGCCGGCGGGTGTGTCGATGTCGATTTCGTTTTCGTCGCCGTCGAAACGCAGCGCGAACCATTTTTGCCGCTGGCCGTGAAACCGGCCCTTCGAGGATTTCTTTAAAACGCCGTCCGGCAGATCATAGCTATACCATTCCGGCGACTCCGCCAGAAAGGTCGTGGAAGACACGTTGGTTTCCTCGCGCAGCTCGCGCAAGGCCGCCTGATAGGGCGCTTCGCCGGCGTCGATCCCACCCTGCGGCATTTGCCATTCGTGCCCTTGGCGCAGGTGCTCAGGTATCTTCTTGTTGCGGCGGCGCCCGACGAAGACGAGCCCGGAGCGATTGAAGAGCATGATTCCTACGCAAGGGCGGTAATATAGAGCGTCCATTGCCGCCTTACCTCACGGTCGACGATCCAATCGCCAAGCCAGGTTGCTGGCTTGGCATGGCCGCGCTTAGCGGGATGAGCGCAACGCCTCGCGCCTCTAGGGCGCGGGCAAAGCGGCCAATGATTGCGATCGAGGGCGGAAGCCCGTTCGCAACCCCGATCGCTACGCCCTTGTCGCGGGCGATTGCTTCGAGCCGAGCGAGGGCCGCTTCGATTGCCTCGGGTTCGGCCGTCGAATCGAGGACAACGTCGGCGCGCGCGGCCGCAAGAGCCTGACCGGGCGCGAGCGTCATGGCGAGGCTCTGCGCGGACGTCCCGTCATCGACGTAAAATAAGCCGCGCGCGGCAATCTCGTGCAAGACCGGCGTCAAAGCTTTTGCATCCGCGGTGAACCTGCCGCCAAGAAAATTCGCGACGCCCGCATAGCCAGTGAACCGGCTCATCAGCCAGGTAAGATTGTCGATATTCGCGGCTTTCCCGGCGCCCGCGAGAAGCGCGTGCGGGCCGGGATTGTCGCGCGGGAAATCGAAAGGCTCCATCGGAATTTGCAAGACGACCTCGTGGCCCGCCTTGCGGGCGCGCGCCGTTTCATGCGCAAGATCGGCACCATAGGGCGCGAAGCCGAGCGTGACGGCGCCCGGCAAATTTGCGATCGCCGATTCCGTTGCACGCGGAGCAAGACCCATCCCGCCAACGAGCAAAGCAATGCGCGGCGAGCCCTGTGTCAATCCGCCGGAGGATACGGCGGAGCGGGCATAAACCTCGGACGGTCGCGCGCCGTCGCCCCCAATGCGCGGGATTGGGCCATGCGGCGTTTGTTCGATTAGCCGCGGGTCGGGCGCCGCCGGGAAGCCTGTGTTCAGCGCCTTCGCCACATCGATGATGAGAGCCTCGGGCGCGGCGCCGCCCCCGGCACGTATGATTTTCACGCCGGTCCGTCGCTCGACCGCCTCCGCCCCCACACCGGCTTTCTGGGCAGGCACCGTGGCGGTGGTGTCGCTCGCACCCTCCGCGATACGTTGCGGCGGATGCGCGTTATTGGGTCCCCCAGCCGGACCTTCGTAGGGCGCCGTGCCGGACGCCGGAACTCCGTTCGCGGCATAAAGCGCCGCGGCTGGCGGCTTGACTAACTCCAGCAAAAACGCGGCAGGAACAGCAAGCAACCCCAGGGCACCGATGGCAACCGCCGCATAAAGCGCGTTGCCGCGCGACGGGCGCTTTTGAACCGGGAACTGTCCCAAGGGAGCATTCAGATCGTCGTCCGTCATACCTGATCGCTATCCTGTGTTGGCACGTATGCGAACCGGAAAGAGCCAAATCGGCGCCCGCCGGATGGAGGAATACGGCAGCGCCGCGCCAAACCCGGCAAGAGCCAAGGAACGGCCGTCAGCCGCGGCGCGCAACCCGCCGGCGTTCCAGGCCTAGCCGGCCGAAGCTGCGGCGTTCGACCCTGATCCGGCCGCGATCGACCGGTTTATGGTCCAACATCTTCGTGTTCGCATGGCCGAAACGCAACAGCTGCCCCCACTTTCCCGGATCATGCTTGCGCGGGGCCGTCGCTTCACTTCCAGCACTCATCCCGAATGACCGCCGGTTTCAATTCTGGCCGTTTAACAATGTTCTTTGGCCCCCTTGCGGGCGCCTCTCAATTCGGAACCTTCGCGGGTTCGCTCCCGGGAGCCGAGGTGAGTTTGTTCATCGCCTTGTTGACGCCGCGCAGAATGTCTTCAGCGGCAATCAATTGCTTGTCGTTTTTGGCATCGGGCGGGACAAAGGCCTGCGAACCTCCCTTTTCGTCCTCGCCATTCTTCAAATGGCCGCGCAGCGAAGCTTCGCCCTTTGTGTCATCCTTGCCCTTGAGGTCGTCGGGCACATCCTGCAACACGGTCACGTCGGGATCGATCCCCTTGGCCTGGATCGAGCGGCCGGCCGGCGTGTAATAGCGGGCCGTGGTAAGCCGCACGGCGCCGTTATTCTGGCCGAGCGGGATGATCGTCTGCACCGACCCCTTGCCGAATGACCGGGTGCCGAGAACGGTCGCGCGCTTATGATCCTGCAACGCGCCGGCGACGATTTCCGAGGCCGACGCCGAGCCGCCATTAATCAGGACGACCACCGGCTTGCCCTTGGACAAGTCGCCGGGACGCGCGTTGTAGCGCATCGTTTCATCGGCATTCCGGCCCCGGGTCGAAACGATTTCGCCGCGGTCGAGGAAGCAGTTGACGACGGCGATCGACTGGTCGAGCAAACCGCCGGGATTGTTGCGCAGGTCAAGTATATAGCCTTTGAACTTGGCGGCCGGGATGTCGTTTTGGAATTTTTGGATCGCCGCGCGAACACCCTCAAACGTCTGTTCGTTGAATTGGGTGATTCGAATGTAGCCGATATCGTCGCCTTCCTGACGTTCGCGAACCGATTTGATCTGGATCACGGCGCGGGTAAGCTTGATATCCTGCGGGTCCTTGTTGGATCCGCGTAAAATCTTGAGCGTCACCGAGGTGTCCGGCGCGCCGCGCATCTTGTCGACCGCCTGGTTGAGGCTCAAGCCCTGAACATTCTCGCCGTCGATGGCGCTGATGATGTCACCGGACAAGATTCCCGCGCGCGAGGCCGGCGTGTCGTCGATTGGCGTGACGACCTTGATAAGCCCGTCCTCCTGCGTCACCTCGATGCCAAGACCGCCGAATTCGCCACGCGTCTGAACCTGCATGTCGCGGAAGCTTTTGGCGTCCATATAGCTTGAATGCGGGTCGAGCGAACCGAGCATGCCGTTGATCGCGGCCTCGACGAGCTTTTGTTCGTCCGGCTTCTCGACATAATCGGAGCGAATCTTCTCGAAAACGTCGCCGAATAGGTTGAGATTACGGTAAGTGTCCGAGGCGGCCGCGCGCGCCGTTCCGGCCGGAAAAACCGGCGTCTTTGTTGCAAGCGTGCCGAGCCCCGCGCCCAGAACGGCGCCTATCAGTAGTGGTAAGACTTTGCGCATCATCCGCGAACCTTTTGCAATTCCGGCTTTGCCCACCATGGGCCCGGATCGATCGCCACCCCGTCCTTCCGAAATTCGATATAGAGGATGGGCTGGACCGCGCCGATGGCGATGGCCGCGGCCGTCTTGACGGACCCATCGCCCATGACGGCGACGGGCTCCCCAACCAGAATGAATTGCCCTACGTTTACGTTGATCTTATCCATTCCGGCAAGAATAATATAATAGCCCTGGCCAGCGTTAACGATTAAAAGTTGTCCGTAGCTCCGGTACGGACCGGCGAATGACACCCAACCGTCGCAGGGCGAGGCGACAATCGCTTCGACGCGGGTCGCGATCAGCATTCCTTTCCCGGTGCCGCCAAACCCATCCTGACTGCCAAAGCCGCGCTGAAGCGTGCCGTTCACGGGGACCGGCAAAAGACCTCTTGTCTCGATAAAGGCTGTCGCTGGCGCAAGCCTTGCCGGATCCTTGAAAGGCGCCAAGGCGGTTTTCATAGCTGTGCTAGGCGGTGCTGCTTGCGTGGCGCGCCTGCGGAACTCATCGGCCCTCCTCGCCGCCTCGGCGCCCCGCGCGGCCGCGGCGACCTCGGTTTCCATCGTGGCGATCAGATCCTTGAGGCTCGCCGCTTGCCTAGCGAGATCGAGCGCGCGTTCACGCTCCTCTCCAAGAGCCTGCTCGGCGGCGGACAGCGCCGATTGGCGCGCCTCGACCAGCGCGGCGAGACGCTGACGCTCGGCGCGAAGCTTCGCCACGCCATTCGCAAGCGTCTCGCGCTCGGCCGCGATCGATTGCCGCAACTGAACGAGATCCGAAAGGTCCGAGGCAAGCGCTTCGGTTTCGCCGCGCATCTGCGGCAGGACCGAACCGAGCAACATGGAGGTTCTGATCGCGGCAAGCATGTCTTCCGGCGCGACCAGAAGTGCCGGCGGCGGCTTCCGCCCCATCCGCTGCAAGGAAGCAAGAATCTCGGCAATGACCGCGCGGCGGCTCGCAAGCGAACGTTTGATCGCGTCCTCCGCCCCGGTCAGCGTGTCGAGCCTTGCCTCCGTTGCGCCGATCTTGCGTTCGCTCGCGTTGGCATTTTGCGTCGCGTCGAGAAGCGCCGCGGTAAGCTTCACCCGGTCGGCGCGGATCGATCCCACCTCGGCTTCGATGCGCCGGCGCTGCTCTTGCGACGCCTCGAGCGTGTCTTCCATGCCCCGCAGTTCGAGCCGGCGGCCGCTCAGCTCCGCGCCTTTCTCGTCAACGTCCGGCGCCGCCGGCTGACCGGATTGCGCCGCAAGGCAAGCGGGCGCAAAGAGGGAAAGATAGAGTTCGAGCGCGACGAGGCTTGCCGCCCCCGCTGAAGCAATCCTGCTATGCCGCCCTTGAGCCGCCACGACGGTCCTTATGCCGGCGACCGGATAGACTGGCCGCGAATTTTATCCCATCACGCCATCCAGCAGAGGAAAATGGCGCCGCCGCGGCAAGACACCGGCAAGTTCGCGAATTAAACGCGATGATAGGGGTGGCCGGAGAGAATCGTCACCGCCCGGTAAATCTGCTCGGCGACCATGATTCGCACCAATCGATGCGGCCAAGTCATCGCCCAAAGGAGAGCGTGAGCGAAGCGGATGCCAAAAAAGCGGGTTCCAAACCGTCCGGGCCGCCGATGACGAACGCGGCGCTGGCAATGCCTTGGTCACGCGCGCGGCCAAGCTCGGTGGCAAGACTCCGGCTTGTCATCTGCGCGCCGTTTTCGTCGAGGGCAATTACGTTTGCGGGGGGTGCAAGCAAGCCCCGAATGGCTTTTGCCTCTTCCCTCGTGCGATCGTCGGGGCGGACGGCCACGTAGCTCGACGCCGGAAAAGCCGGTCGCGCGGCCTGCGGCGGCGGCCCGCTCGACATAGCGGGCGGCCAAATCCCGTTCCGGCCCGGCTTTCGGCCGCCCAACGCAAACGAGCAGAAGACGCATCGTGATTGTAATGGGCTACCTTAGCCTAAGCGGCGCTCGCCCGGCCGGTCCATGCTCCACATTTTTTCGAGATTGTAGAACTGCCTCACCTCGGGCCGGAAGATGTGGATGATGATGTCGGCGCCATCCACCAGAACCCAATCGCAGTTCCGCAAGCCTTCGACGCGCGGCGGCTTAGGGCGCTCGCCCTTCAACGCGCCGATGATGCGCTCGGCAATCGCCCCGACGTGAATGTTGGAGCGGCCGGTCGCGATGATCATGACGTCGGCGAGAATGGTTTTGCCGTGCAGGTCGATTGAGACGATGTCTTCGGCTTTGGAATCATCGAGACAGGCCAAGACAGTCCGCACAAGTGTGCCGGCTTCGGGTCCATCTGAACCGGGAACCGGGTGAAGCGGCGGGTGCGCCGCTTCCGCAAGAATCGCTTGTATCAGTGGGTCGATCCTCCTCAGGCCCGGCCAACCGGCCAGGCGCACCATGGAAGATGGCGCAGAATCGCGGAGATTTCAATCGGCACCCGCCTCGCGCGCCAAAAACTCCCGCGCGGCCTCGTCCTCGCAGAGCCCAATCGCGCGGCTGCAGGCGGTTGCGGCCTCGTCTCCCCGCGCCATGCGCCGGAGGAGGTGGGCGGCGAGCGCCCAATAGGGCTGATAGGTCTTGATCGCCTCGGCGGGAAGCGCTTCCAGGAGCGCCCAGCCCGCCGGGGCCCCGCGCGCTTCGGCGACGGCGGCGGCGCAGCCAACCAGCGCGCCGATCGTTGGCGCGAGTTGGACGAGTCCTTCATAGAGGAGCGCGATCGATTCCCAATCCGTTTCGCCGGTCGCGCCGCGCCGCGCATGCGCCGACTGGATGGCCGCTTCGAGCTGAAAGCGTCCGATGCGGCCCGCTTGCCCGGCGGCAACCAGAAGCCCGTCCGCCTCCTCGATCATGGGCTTCGACCAAAGCCTTACATCCTGCTCCGAAAGCGGCACGTAGCCGCCGGCCGCCGAGCGCCGAGCGCCGCGCCGTGCCTCGCAATAGAGCATGAGCGCCAGCAGGCCTTGCGCTTCCGGCGCGGCCGGCATGAGCCGCAACAGCAGACGGCCAAGGTCTATCGCTTCCACGGCCAGTCCTTTGCGGCGCGGATCGGCCCCCGCGACATCGTCCCAACCGCTGCCGTAGGCGGCATAGATCGCCTCCAGCACGGAATCGAGGCGCGGCGGCAGCTCCTGGGCCTCGGGGAGTTCGAATCTAATGCGGGCGTCGCGGATTTTCGCCTTCGCGCGAGCGAGCCGCTGCCCCATCGCCGTGGGCCGCGCGAGAAACGCGGAGGCGATGCGCGCCGCGTCGAGACCCAGCACGGTCTGCAGCATGAGCGGCGTGCGCGCGGCGGTGGCGATCGCCGGATGCGCGCAGATGAACATGAGTTTCAGCCGCTCGTCGGGAAATACCATGCCGGTGGCAAGCTCTTGCCGCCGCGCGCAACGTTGGTGCGGCGTCCGTGTGCACACGGACATGACGGGCATTGTCGATCAGCCGCCGCCGCGCCACGGTCAGCAGCCACGCCTCGGGCTTTTGCGGTACGCCGTGGAGCGGCCAGGTTTCGAGCGCAGCTTCAAATGCGTCGGCGAGCGCGTCTTCCGCCGCCGCCACGTCGTGCGAGCGCGCGGCGAGAAAGGCGACGAGCCGACCATGGGAGTCACGCGCCGCTTGCTCGACTGCGCGGCGCGCGTCCATCGTGAGCGCCCCGCTAGGCAGGGTATTTGTCGTGGTGGCGAATCCACGACTGTCCGGGCGCATCCTCCTCATGCCTGCCGAGGGGCGTCAGGTCGAGAAAGTTGTATGTGTTGAGGAGCAAATCGAGACCCCGCTGGTAAACCGAGTACGTGTGATAGACGCTATCGCCATCTTGAAGGAAGACGCTGAGCCCGGGCAACTCACCCTTCGGGAACCAGATTTTGCCTGCCTTCAGCAGCGCCGCCGCGCTCGTGTAATTATACTCCGAGCTGCCTTCGGCCACGTCGATACTAACTTGAAAGTCCTTATTGAAGTCATTGCCGAACGAAGAGAGCCACCGGAAGGTCCAACCCATCCGCTTCTTGAATGCTTCGATTTGGGCGAGTGGGGCGAGGGAGATGACCGCAAAGGACGTGTCGCGGGCGCCGAGATGAACGATGCCACCGGCGATATTGTCCATCAAGTGCGAACAACTCTTGCAACCCTCCTCCCAGCTTGGGTCAAACATGAAATGGTAGATAACGAGCTGGCGGCGTCCGTCGAAGAGATCGTGCAGATTTGTGGCACCGTTCGGGCCATCGAAAACGTACTCCTTCTCAATCTTGACCATCGGCAGCTTGCGGCGCTCGGCGCTGAGCGCGTCGCGCTGACGGGTGAACTCCTTTTCCTTGGCGAGCAGAATTTTGCGAGCAACAAGCCAATCAGCTCGTGAGGCGACAATTGGACAATTCATTTTGGACTCCTCGGATTTGGACTTTTGGGTCGATTTTCTTCGCGTCGAGCCTTGAACGCAGCTTCTTCACGACAACTGCGGCCAGCCCGCTGGCGGAGGTCCCGCCCGTTGCAAGCAGCGCGACCGTTGAGATGCACAAGGGACACATGGGGCGCCTCCTACCTCAGCACGGCCGCTCCAACTTGGGACGGAGTTCGATGACGCCTCCCGCCGCGGCCGGAATACGGGCCGCCCATTCGAGCGCCGTATCGAGGTCTGGCACGTTGATGATGAAAAAGCCGCCGAGCTGCTCCTTGGTGTCGGCATAAGGGCCATCTTGGACCAGCCGCCGGCCGTCATCGAGCTTCAGGGTCGTGGCGGTATCCGGCAACTGCAGCCCCGCGCTGGCGACCATCACGCCCGCGTCCTGAAGCGCCTTCGTATAGGCGGCGAAGCCTGCCCAGTAGGCTTGGCTCTTCTTGGGATCGGCGCGCATCGCAAAACCGGCGGCGGTTTCATAGATCAGAAGTGCGTATTTCATGGCCGTCCTCTCTCAGTGGGTTCCGAGCGTCTGTCCGCTCGCTACAATGACGGGCCGGACGGCCGCATTTCGACCTCGCGCGAGAAAAATTTCGGCGAGGAGCATTTTGTTGTTTTATCGCCGTTCGTCCACGCCGAATAAAGCCCGCGCGAAGAATTTTCCGCGTGGGCTCGCTGATCCATCGGCCGCGCGCGGCCAGTTCTGCAAGGAGCGCCCGGCGGCTATGCGTGCCGCGGCCGGGCCTCAATATCCGGTCGCCAAGGTGCCCCGTTGCCTTCTGTCGGCGGCGCCCATCAACATTCCGTTTTCGCGAAAAATGCTTTGCGCCGAGCCCCAGGCATCATGAACCGCGACCTTGTGGCCCAGTGCTTCGAGCTGCCGGATCACATCGGGCGCGAGGCCGCGCTCAACCTGCAATTCATCCGGAAGCCACTGGTGATGTATGCGCACCGCCTCGGTCGCCTCCGCAATGTTCATGCCGAAATCTACGATGTCGAGGATGATTTCCGTGACGATCGTGATGATCCGCGAACCGCCCGGCGAGCCGGTGACAAGTTCGAGTTCGCCGTCGCGAAAAACCAATGTGGGCGCCATCGACGACAGCGGCCGCTTGCGTGGCCCAGGCGCGTTGGCGGTGCCGCCAACGAGTCCATAGGCATTTGGAGCGCCGGGTTTTGCCGCGAAATCGTCGAGCTCATTATTGAGAAGAATGCCGCTTCCTTCGGCGACGAGGCCGAGGCCGTAGGAAAAATTCAAGGTATAGGTGTTGGCGACCGCGTTGCCGTCGTTGTCTACGATCGAAAAATGCGTCGTCTGAGCGCTTTCATGAGGCATGGGATCGAGCGCTTTGACTTCTGCCGAAGGCGTGGCCCGCGTGAGCGAAATCTCGGCGCGCAAGCGCTCCGCATAGGCTTTCGAGATCAGGCCTTTGACCGGAACCGGTACCTGATCTGGATCGGCAAGGTATTCGGCGCGGTCGGCGTAGGCCAATTTCATCGCTTCCGCCATGCGGTGAATACTCGCGGCCGAGTTGGCGCCCTGCGCCGCGAGCGGAAATCCCTCGAGCACATTGAGGAGTTCAATGATATGAACCCCGCCGGACGAGGGCGGCGGCATCGCAACGATTTCGTGGCCGCGATACGAGCCATGCAGGGGCGCGCGTTCGACCGCGCGGTAGGATTTCAGATCGTCTTGCGTCATCCGGCCGCCGGCGGCGCGGACGCTAGCAACGATTTTTTCCGCCACCGGACCGTCATAAAAGGCGCGCTCGCCGTCGCGGCCGATCGCCTCGATGACGGAGGCGAGATCGGATTGAACGAGCCTGTCTCCGCGCCCGAGCGGAGTCCCATCCGGATGAAGAAAAATCTGGGCTGCCCCCGGCCAGCGTTTCAACCGGACCCGCGCACGCGGAAGCGAATCGGCGAGATCGTCCTGGACGTCAATGCCGGAGCGACCCAGCGCGACGGCGGGCGCGACCAGCTCGGCCAGCGAGAATTTGCCCGATCCATAATTGCGCAGGGCGAGCGACAAGCCGGCGACGGTTCCAGGCACGCCGACGGCAAGACCGGTATCGCGCGATTTCGCGGCGACTGCCTCGCCCGTCTCGTTGAGAAAGACGTCGCGCGGCGTATCGGCCGGCGCGGCTTCGCGGTAGTCGATGGCGACGGTTTTCTTCTCCTTGGCAAGATAGACGAGCATGAAGCCGCCGCCGCCGAGGTTTCCAGCGCGGGGCAATGTCACGGCAAGGGCAAACCCGACGGCCACCGTGGCATCGACCGCGTTGCCGCCGCGTCGGAGAATGTCGACGCCGATTTTCGCCGCGGTTCCTTCTTGCGCGACGACCATGCCATGGCTCGCCAGCACCGGCAAAACCCGCGCGCCTTGCGAAATGATTGGCGGCGGCAGGGGCGGTTCGGCGCGCGAGGCAAACGAAGCGAGAAGACAAAGGAGAGCAAGCCCGCTCGCGCACAGCGCCTTGCGTGCCGCTCGCCACGGCGCCGGTACAAACGATTGGGCGCTCATGAACCGTCGCCATGATTGGCAATGACCGCGAGGAAGATCGCGCCAAAACGCACGATTTTGGCTGGTCCGACGCCGGGAATAAGCAGCAAATCCTCGCGGGTTTTTGGACGCCCCAGCGCCATCTCGATCAAGACGCTGTCATGGAATATGACGAAGGCGGGTTGCTTTTGATCTCTCGCGATTTCGAGACGTTTGGCCTTGAGCGCGGCGAACAGGCTATTTTGCCTGGCGGTCAGCGGCGGCGCCAAAATCCCCGGGTTGACCGGCTCGAAAGCCTCGCGAGGAAGCCCCGGATCCTTCGCCTGCGCAACCTCGATCTCGTCCAAGCATCGCCGCACGTCGGCCTTGCGCCCGCTCGACAAAGTCATGCCGCCACGCAACGTCAAAGGCGCCTCGCCCGAGAGCACGGCACGTCCTGTCTCGGTGATAATCCAACGATCACGATCTTCCGGGTCTTGAGCGATCAGATCCGCCGCGTGAAGCTGGTAAAAAATGCTGCGCCATTCGGCTGGATTGAACTCTTTGCCGATGCCGAACGTCGGCAGGAGATCGTGGCCATGCCGCCGGATTGCGTCGCTTGCTTGGCCGACGAGGAGATTGGCGAGGTGGCCCGGAAAAAATCGCCCGGAGGTGCGGCGGATCGCGGACATGATCTTTTGCGCCGGGATCGCGCCGTTGAAGAGCGGCCATTTCCCATCGCAAATATCGCAATTGCCGCAGGGCTTCGAGGCCTCCCCGAAAGCGGCGAGCAATGTCTGGCGGCGGCAACGCGGAGATTCGCACAAGGCAATCAAGGCGTTGAGCTTTCGCTTTTCCATCCGCTTGCGATCGTGAGGTGCCACGCTGTCGGATATTTGACGCTCGCGTAGCCTGATGTCGCTGTCGCTGAACAAAGTCAGCGCGTCCGCCGGCAGGCCATCGCGACCGGCGCGGCCGATTTCCTGATAATAGGCCTCGATGCTTTGCGGTAAATCAGCGTGGCAGACAAAGCGGACATTGGGTTTGTCGATCCCCATGCCGAAGGCGATCGTGGCGACAATGACGGTTCCGTCGTTGCGGAGAAATTCGTCCTGGCGCGCCGATCTTAATTGCGCGTCGAGGCCGGCATGGTAGGCGAGCGCCAAAATGCCCTTCCCGCTCAGGGTTTCCGCGAGGTTCTCGACGCTCTTGCGCGAGCCGCAATAGACAATGCCGCTTTGGCCTTTATGACGAGCGACCGTTGCTTCTATTTGCTGCGAGGGATTGGTCTTGCGCCGCATGGCGAGATGGATGTTGGGCCGGTCGAAGGACCGGACGAAAACGCGCGGCTGGGCGGAAAACAACTTGCCGACGATGTCCGCGCGGGTTGGCGCGTCGGCGGTGGCCGTCACCGCGATGAGTTGAAGATTGCCGATCGCTTGCGCCGCTTGCGCGAGGCCGAGGTATTCGGGCCGGAAGTCGTGCCCCCATTGTGAGACGCAATGGGCCTCGTCGATGGCGAAGACGTTGGCTCCCGCCTCGCGAAGAAGGGCGGGCGTATCCGGACGCGCGAGGCGCTCCGGCGCGACATAGAGGAGGCGATAACGGCGCCGCCGCAGGCCCGCCTCGATTGCCGCATTGTCTTCGCCGCTGTTCGAAGAGTTCAACGCGGTGGCGGCAATTCCACGGGCCTGCAATTGCTGCACCTGATCGCGCATCAAGGTAACCTACTCGGTAAATGTGCCATTGTTCCTCTTGGGGGTAACTACTGGGTATCAAAGGCGCTTGCATCTTCTCGGAGAATGATGGTGAAGCCAAATTCGAGATATTTCATGCTGATCTTAGAAGCGGCGCCCATGAAGTCGTGTTTTTGTGTGATCCTCCAGCCATTGAACTCACCCTGTGTATGTCTCATTTCCTTGGAATGAAAATAGGTAAGGCCCTTACGCTTAAGGAGCCTTTTCCATTGTGGATCGAATGATGACCATTGCCCAAGGCGACCCACCACCCCGCCCAAAATTGTTACGGGCGAGCCATGGGTGCCGCTTTCGTCAATGTAGGCACTAACGATCACGAAGAGCCTTTCCGGCTCCAAGCGATGAAATAACGCCAGGGCCAGCGATACAGTTGGGCCGGGGCGGTGCGGGATCACAACAACCCCCCGTGCGAATCATCGCATCCTAGCCCTAGTTGGTAGGTATGGCAAGTGTAACATCGCCAATACTTAAGGGTCTAGAAAACGCGGAGCGTCAAATCGAAGGATTCCCGAAGACCTCTGCACGGGAGGCTCAATTGGTATTTTATCATGGCGCGATGATGGAGTTACGGGCATTCAAAAATCGCTATAGACATCGAACGGCCCACGCGCGAGAATTTTACGATATTGATGAAGCTCGTAGTACGATGAACCATGTTTCATCATTTATGAAAATTTTGTCGGGGAAGATTTCTGAAACAAAGCGGACACCTCTCAAATGGACTAAGGCGCAACTTTAGCAGGCATCTTAGGCGGAATGATCTTCTCAAATGCGCGGTCCAATGCACCCTCCGATTCATCGCATCCAAGCTTCCGAGCGGTTTCCCGGAACCGCCCGGATTGCTCTTTTTGTGTCAGCTTTTTACGTTTTGGTTTTAGCCTTGTGTCGGCTCTTGCCATATGGCCGCTCGCTTAGGAGTTGTTCGATAGGTGAGGCGTTTCCCAACGATGCCTTTGATCGCGCGTTCGGTGCGCTCTACGTCATCTATGCCAAGCCGAATGCGATTGCTATAGCGAAAATCGAATTCGGAAAGGTAGCGGTGCAAATGGCGTTCGCTGCAATGCTGGTAGACGCCTTTCATACCGCGCTTGAAGATCGAAAAATAGCCTTCAATGGTGTTGGTGTGGACGATTCCCCGCACGTATTCGCCGATGCTGTGATTGACGGCTTGGTGCATCCAATATTCCTTCCCGAGCGCGCCGTAACCCTTCCAATCATCGCTGATGACGAAAGCTTCCTTGGAAATATTGGCGCGGATAATCGGGAGCAATTGACCGCTGGTAGTTCCTTCCACATGAAAACTGCGCACGGCGCCGCCGCGAGTGACCAGCGACAAGACGGTGTTCTTGTAGGAACTAGCGCCGCCAGGGATAGATTGAATTGGCATTCCTTCGATGCGGCCGGTGAAGGTCTCATCGATTTCCACGATCTCGCCAGCGGCGCCCATAGGTTCAACACCGATGACGCGCATAGCCTCGCGAAGGCGATGCGACATGAACCATGCGGTCTTGACAGTGACGCCCAAAGTCCGGTGGAGCTGATTGCTCGAAATGCCTTTCTTGGACGAGCACATGAGGTACGCGGCCTGAAGCCAATAATGCATAGGCACATGGCTCGCCTCGAAAACGGTCCCGACTTTCACGGTGAACGGTTTACGGCATTGGTAGCACTTATAGACGCCAATACGAGTGCTTTTCCCGCCCATCTTAGAAATGCGATCGACTGCGCCGCAGTGCGGACAAATCGGGCCGGCAGGCCACAATCGGGCTTCAACCCAGGCGTAAGCAGCGGCTTCGCTATGGAGGGCTTTGGCGTCGATGATTGAGGTGGGCATGGCGGAGATTCCTTTTATGAAATCAACCGTATCACAGTCGTGTGGGTACGTCAACTATAATATCGCCCTTCGCCTATGAGAACAAATATGGAACATACCATCCTCCGAGCCCGTTGCCAAGGACATGAGCACGCCCAGG
>CAVQHH010000005.1:0-348981 GCA_963712225.1 uncultured Alphaproteobacteria bacterium | reverse complement strand
CGGGCGTCATCGAGCGAGCCTCCATTGACAGGGCGCCACCTGAAATCCTCGATAGGCATTTTCGCGTCAATGTTCGCGCCCCCTACGCCTTGACCCGCGCACTTCTGCCGACGCTTAGATCGCGCAAGGGGGACATCGTCTTTATCAATTCGAGTTCTGGGATAACGGCCAAGCCCTTATTTGCTTCCTACGGTTCGACAAAACATGCGCTGAAAGGGATGGCGGATCGCCTTCGTGGGGAGATCAACTCAGGCGGAGTCCGGGTCATTAGCGTTTATCTCGGGCGCACCGCCGGCGATATGCAGGCGAGGCTACACGTCGAAGAGGGCGCACCCTATCGGCCCGACTTACTGCTGCCGCCGGAGGACATTGCCTCCATGGTGCTCGGTGCCTTGCGGTTGCCCCGAACCGCTGAGGTTACGGACATTCACATCAGACCGGCGATCAAATCCTGATAACTGTAACGGACCGCGATTGTCCGCGGCCGGGATCGCAATCATCGCACCGCCGTCTCCCGGACAATCAGCCATGGCTGAAGTTGCGCAATCACCTACCCGCCCGCGTGCTCCACGATCTTTCCAATCATGGTCTTGTGCATCGTCACATTCTCATCCAACGAAATCTGGGCCTGCTGAATAGCAAACCGCGCCGCCTCGTTCATCTCGCGAACCTTCGCCATCTGGGTTCAGATCGGGCGCGTAGCCGGGAAGAAAATGAAGCTCCAGCTTGCCCTTGAGCAATTGGATGTAGGCTGAAACGATCTTGGCTCGGTGGGTCGGATGGCAATCCACCACGAGGAATACCGGCCGTCGGCGGCGGCGCATGAAGTCGCACAGGAACGTGACCAAAAGCTCCGCATTCATTCGACCTGAGTAGAAGTTGTACCAGAACGCGCCTTGCGGATTGATCGCCGAGATCGCGTTGATGCTTTGCCGCTGCCCGCTAGATGTCGCGTCTCGATAGGTTGTTCACGGGGAGAAACTGAGGTTTGTGGAGTTTGCGAAGCGCCACGGTCTCAGGAGACCCACCCGTGAACATTCATAAGAATGCCGGGACGACGCCGAACATGCGAGCCCTGATTGTCGAGCGGCGCCGAGCGGGCGAAACGCCGCGCGCCATGGCCGGCGCTGGAGGTGTTTCGCCGCGACCGTCAGGAAATGGCTCCGGCGCCACGAAAGCGAATGTGTGGCGGGTCTCGAGGACCGGACCAGCCGGCCGCACCGCCTGCGGACGCGGATCACATCCGAGCAGATCGCTCGGTCGAAACCCTGCGCCGGAACCGTCAACCGTTCTGGAAAATCGCCCTTCTGGAAAATCGCCCGCGAGGCCGGGCTTCCCTCGCGACCGTGGCCCGCATCGGCAAGGCCAAGGGGCTGAGCCGACTGTCCGCCCTCGATCGAAAATCGAGATCATCCGCTACGAAAAGAACTTGCCGGGCGAAATGATCCATAGCGACATCAAGAAGCGCGGCCGCATCGAAGGGATCGGACATCGCATCACCGGTAAGCGCACCGGACAAAGTGCGCCGCGCAGCCGCAAGCAAGGCGGAAAAGGCGGGAAATATTTCCATCTGGCCGTCGATGATCACTCCCGGCTGGCCTCCTCTGAAATTTCCTGAAATCCTGCCAGATGAAACACGGCGCTCCTGCCTGAAATTTCTGTTCAATGCCTTGCGCTTCTATCGCGATCACGGCGTGAAGGTCTTTCGCGTCATGACCCATCCGACAATGGCGTCAGCTTCCGTTCGCGCCGCTCCACGCCGCTCCACGCCGCTCCACAAAGGCGTTCGAATGCTAAAAATCAAGCCCAAGCGCACCACACCCTATACGCCAAGAACAAACGGAAAGGCCGAACGCTTCGTGCCGACCTCCTTGCGGGAATGGGCCTACGCCAAACCATCCAACCATTGATCCGAACGGGCCGCCGCACTGTTGCCTTTCCTCCCCAATTATAATCATCGTCGGCCTCACTTCGGCATCAACGGAAGCCCCCCTATCTCAAGGATCTCCGTCAATAACCTATCGCGACGCGACAGCTAGCTTGCGCTTCGTGACGATGGAGGAGACGAGCGCGTTGAAGCGGCGCAAATTGCCTTCTTCCGTTTGGCCCACGGGGGTAGCGAGCCGTACTCGTTCACGTGTTTCCCCAAAAAAAGCGGAAGTACATATTTCTGATTTCTGAAAGATATAGCTCGTCAATATAAAGGTTTATGGTCTGGAAAGATGTAATATCCAGGCCAAGGAGCGAAAGTTGAGAGGCCTCCAGACATATATTCAAGAACAACCACGTCGGCATTTTGTAGAACGTCGGAATTATTATCAATATAAGCTATCTCATTTAGATTTGTCCACCCATTCGCGGCAGCATACCACACAACATTAACGAGGTCCTAAATTTTTCTCTAACAGAGGACCAAGCTTTTCTTCGTGTGTAAAGTGAAGCCCTCCAAATACAATACTATTACCTAGCAGCAATATATTCGGTTGTTTCTCCGTAGACCAATTCTCGATATTCCCCATATGCTGGTTATTTAAAAACCAAGAATTGCGGTTCAAAAACAAGCCGTGTTGATTGGCGGCCGGGATATACTTCATTTCCTGTTCTAGATCATAGACCAGACCGGATAGGACCCGAAGTCGGCATAGCGAAGAAATATCTTTGTACAAATAATGATTAAACATATTGAATAAATGATATATTCATAACGCCGCATTGAGCCTGCTCTGCCTGAAATGCGAAATATCATGCTTCGTAAATCGTTAGAGTGCTTTCACATAATGCGTCCATATTGGTGCGGGATGGTGCCCGACACATATTTAAAAGTCTAGGCCGTGTGGACGGATACCGGAAAATATAGGTCAAGGGATTCCCGAATCGCTTTTTCGGTGATTCATGGGTGGCTGGCTTTTGGAGGGCCGGCCATGCTAACGAAGATGACCGAAGAAGATTGGGTGCTTGTGCTCGAGGTGTTTGATGCCTGCCGCTCGCGGCGTGGGGACAAGGGGCGGGACGACCGCAAGTTTTTCGAAGCCTTGCACTATTTCACGGTCCACAACGTTACGTGGCGAGCGCTGCCGGCCGAGTTCGGCTCCTGGAACAGCATCTGGAAGCGCTTCTGGCGCTTGAGCCGCAGCGGCGTGTTCGAAACTTTCTTCGAAGCGCTCGCCGCCTTGAGCGAGCTTAGCGCCCAAAACCCGGCTCGCAACATAGATATATTTGCGGCCCGCATCCTGCGCCTGGATCACCGCCTGTTCGAGACTTGAGGTTTTACGCACCGAGGCGAGTTTGATCAGCATCGGCAGATTGACCGCAGCGACGACTTCAATATTGGAGCCGTTCATAATCGAAATCGCGAGATTGGAGGGCGTGCCGCCGAACATATCGGTGAGCACGACCACGCCCGCGCCGCTGTCGACTTTGGTGACGGCCGAAACGATATCCTGGCGCCGCTGTTCGATATCGTCATCCGGACCGATGGCGATCGACTCGACCTGCTTTTGCGGACCGACCACATGTTCCAACGCGGCGCGAAACTCCGCCGCGAGGCGGCCATGGGTCACGAGGACGATTCCAATCATCGAACGCACTTGTTCGTTGGGGAACTTCGTGCCTGTACGGCACACCAAAGCCGGTGACATCGGCGCGTCGCGCGCCGGACAATGCCGATTTTGTTCGCATCAAGACGTACCTCTCCCATGGCTTTTCGGCGAATTCATGACAATCGAACACCTCACGTCGATGCGGCTGTCGGTGCCGGCGGGACCTGAAAGCTGGCGGACGGGCACCTCAGTATCCATTTCCGAGCCGTGCCGAACATGAGAGCGCCCAGGAAAGGCCCATCGTCCCCAAGTCGCGAAGGAATGCCATGTCCGCCTTCTCCTTTTTGCTTAACCTTCTGTGGATCCTTTTCGGCGGCCTATGGATGGCAGCCGGCTGGGTGATCGCCGCGATCTTGATGGCGATCACTATCATCGGGCTGCCGTGGACGCGGGCCGCATTTAATATCGCGGCCTACACGCTGCTCCCCTTCGGTCAGAAGGTGGTGTCACGCGCCGTCTATTTCGGCCGCGAGGATATCGGCACCGGACCGCTCGGCGTTGTCGGCAATCTCGTGTGGCTCGTGCTCGCCGGCTGGTGGCTAGCACTCGGCCATCTCATCACAGCACTTATCCTTGCCGTTACGGTCATCGGCATTCCTTTTGCCTGGGCGCATGTGAAACTGGCTGGACTGGCTCTCTGGCCAATCGGAAAGATAATTGTACCGGCCGAGGAGGGGGCACTCCGATACGGGGACCGGGGCCGGGGCTGAGGCGCATCACTCGACGCTCGGAAGTCGCGTCGATGCAGCTCTCAGCGATTTTTTTCCTATCCGTACATGCCGGGCAAAGCTTGGTTTGGCGGGCAACGCGGGCGCAACACCAGAACTGTTTGAAATGCTTATTGGCGACGCGAAGCTGATCGGCCAAACCGCAAATCGGGTCCAAACCATGTTAAACAAGGCCACGGGCAAATTGAACCACAGGCAGCTCCACCACGCGAGGCGGTAAGCCATGCCGTTTCCGCTCCCGCTGTAAGACCACTCAAACGCGCTGCAGCCTCCGAATTCGACTGGACTTCTGCCGCAAAGGACGCGTTGCTATGTGGGTCGGCCGGTTGACCTGCTCGACCGCCGGCGCGCTGAGGGCTCGCCCCGCGACCTGCGGGGCTTTCGGTCGTGCGAGCGTCAATTCCGACGCCGCGAACCAACGGGCCCAAACCCATCGACCCTTTCCCTCGCGAAGTCCCGGAACCCCAAGAGCGCCGCACCCAAGAAGGGGAGCGCCAAATCGAACGCGACATCTCGGCGCAAGGTCACGTCCGCCGCGGCCAACGCCAAGACGCCGTTGAAGGCTGACGGACCACAGGTCGAGCGCGTCACCAAGCAGGAGCGCGTGCTCACCCTGTTGAGCCAACCCGAGGGGGCCAGCATCGCAGAGATGACGCGGGCGACCGACTGGCAGCAGCACAGCGTGCGGGGGTTCCTGGCGGGCACGGTGAAAAAGAAGCTCGGTTTTTCGCTCACATCAGTGAAGCGCAACGATGGCGTTCGCCGCCACCGCACCAAAACGCAGCGCGTTCGCTGATGAGCGTCCCGTCGATCGAGGTTGCGATGCGCTTGCCCCGCTTCATGGTCGCGATCCTCGCGGTCGGTGTCGCGCCGCAGGAGGGCGTCACAGAGGCCGGCAATCTCCGCCCAATCCGTTTCCTGCGGGCTGCGCGCTTCGGCGTGAACGGCGGCAATGGCAGCCTGCAGGGTGTAGGCACCGCGCGAATGCAGCGCTTGCCGGACGAGATCGCAGCCCTCGGCAATGGAGGCGCGGTTCCAGAGGCTGCGATCCTGCTCCTCCAAGGGGATAAGATCGCCTTCGGGCGTGATCCTGGCCGGCCGTCGGGAATCCTGAAAGAGGAGAAGCGCCAATAGTCCCTGCGCCTCCGGCTCCGGAAGAAACTCCAATAAGAGACGAGCGAGGCGGATGGCTTCGGCGGAGAGGTCACGCTTCAACAGGTCGACGCCGGAAGACGCCGAATAGCCCTCATTGAACACCAAATAAATGACACGCAAGACATTCTTGAGCCGGGCGGGAAGCTCGTCCTTGTCCGGGACCTGGTACGGAATGCCCGCATCGCAAATCTTGGCCTTCGCCCGCACGATCCGCTGTGCCAGCGTCGTCGGAGTCCGAAGTAGGCATGCGCGATGGCCTCGGTTGTAACCCCGCAGACTTCACGCAAGGTCAACGCGATACAGGCTTCCTCCGACAGGCTCGGATGGCAGCAGGTGAAGATCAGCCGCAGCCGATCGTCTTCCACAACCTCCCGCTCGTCGGGCGCCGGGCCCTCATCAGCGATCGTGTCGACCTGTTCGGCGGCTTCGCTCCAGGGCGTCATGCGCTGCTGGCGACGCAATTGGTCAATGGCCTTGAACCGTCCTGCCGAAACGAGCCAGGCAACGAGGTTCTTCGGTATTCCCTCGCGCGGCCAGCCCTCGGCGGCCGCCACGAAGGCGTGATGGCCAGATTTCGAGGTTGAGATTGCCGCTTTGGACGAGCATTGGCAAGGCAGAACCATGCTGCGGCAGCCGCATGATCGTCATCGAAACACTCGAACGTGAACGCGCTCCGCGCGCCTCTTCGCTCGGCGAAATCAGGATCGACACGTCATGATTGAGATCGCGTTACCCGCCACTACTTCCTTCTGAGATTGTCCGGATAAAATCCATGCAAGTTATAAAAATCGACCGGGTCGTCGTGGCACGCCGGATGCAGCACCATGCAGTTCGCCGCAAAGCGTGCCTCTTTGTCGCTGACATTGGGGTCGCTCACGAGTATGGTGATAGATAACTCGCCGCCAATCCTTGCCGTCCCCAATCAGTTCGCCGCAGGCTTCGCAGCGTCTCTCGACTTCTTGGAAGCGCTGTTGTTTCGTGGCCAGTGAGAATGATCGCGCCGCCGTCCGAGCAGCAGTTGAGGGATAGGTCAGCATGAACTTGCGGGCGAGCTTGACCATTAGGGGGCGCGCCGAGAAAGCGGGCTGCACCACCCGACAAAAAGCCGGCCCATTGCAAGCTCGTTCGGATCGGGGACGATGCGGGATGGGGGCATTGCTGACCGCAGATTGCCGGCGGCGGCGCTATCTTTATGTCGGCTTGGAAACAAAGCCCTGGAGGCGACAATGGCGGACGTTAAATGGCATCTCAAAGGCCGAAATTTTTCCCACTGCAATTGCTCGTACGGTTGCCCTTGCCAGTTCAACGCTCTTCCTAGCCACGGCAATTGTGAAGCGGTTGTCGGGATCGTGATTGTTGAGGGTAACCATGGCGGCACCAAGCTCGACGGGCTAAAGTTTGCTGGTGTGTTTTCATGGCCAGGCCCGATCCATGAGGGGCGCGGGCAAGCGCTCCCGATCGTCGATGAACGGGCGAGCCCCGCGCAGCGCGAGGCCATTCTCCGCATTATGAGTGGCCAAGACACCGAACCCGGCGCGACATTCTTTCAGGTCTATGGATCGATGCTTGAAAAAGTTCATGACCCGATCTTTGCCAAGATCGACCTCGACATCGATGTGAATGCGCGCAAGGCGCGTTTTATTGTTCCCGAGGTTGTGGAAGCCCACGGTGAGCCGATCATCAATCCGGTGACAAAGAAGGAGCACCGCGCGCGGTTCGACATGCCGAATGGCTTTGAATTTACCTTGGCCGAGGTCGGACGCGGCTGGGCGAAGACAACCGGTGCCATCACGCTCAATCTGGTGGACTCGCACGCTCATTTCGCCGAGTTGAATATCACTGGAAACGGTGTCATTCGCTGACGGCCATGATCGAGGCAATGCTGGAAATCGTCCTCCGGCGCGACCGCGCCATTGTGGCGGCCGCGCTCGCCGCGCTAACCGCGCTCGCGTGGACTTATGTGCTTTGGCTTGCCGCAGATATGGACATGGGCGCAATGGAGATGAACGGTTTTCGGATGGTTCCCACCGGCATGAGGATCATGGCGCCCGCGCTCGCCCCGTGGCAAGCCATCGAGTTAGTTTACGTGTTCGCCATGTGGGCGGTGATGATGGTTGGCATGATGGCCCCGTCCGCCGCGCCGATGATTCTGATCTATGCGCGGGTTGGCCGGCAAGCATCGGCGCAAGGTAAGCCGTTTGCGGCGACTGGTTGGTTCGCCACAGGATATCTTCTGGCCTGGGTCGGCTTCGCCCTGGTCGCCACCGCGGCACAATGGGCCCTTGATCGCATGGCCTTGCTCGACCCGAAGATGGCGAGCGCCAGCCCGGTATTCGGTGAAATCATTCTCATTGCAGCCGGCGTTTACCAATGGACGCCGCTCAAGGATAAATGTTTGGCACATTGCCAATCACCGCTCCTTTTCATTCAGCGGCAGGGCGGGTTCCATCGCAATCCATCGGGCTCATTGCTGCTCGGTCTACGTCATGGCGCTTATTGCGTTGGCTGCTGTTGGGCATTGATGGCGCTTTTGTTCGTAGGCGGCGTTATGAACGTGCTGTGGATCGCCACGATCTCTGCCTTCGTGCTCATTGAAAAGATTGTGCCATTTGGTCGCCTGATCTCCCGCATAGCAGGAGCGGGCTTTGTCGCGGCTGGGACCTGGCTTGTGGTTATGTTGTGATGAACAGGACGAGAGCTAGAGGCGATCAGCATTGGCCCGGGTGTGCGCTTCGAAGAAGCTGAGAAGCTCTGCTCGTGTGACAGAGGTGTTGAAAAACTGGATGCCGGTATCTTCCACATCGTCGAGAAATACGAGCTGCTCCAGAAACAGGCTGGGGCTCGATATCCGCTTTCCACAGCCATGGCGGCCAGCAGATCCACCCAAAGATCGACCGTCCGAAGGGCTATTGAGATTCCAATTGGCAGCCTTACGTGTTTAGCTCCTTTCCTCGCAATGGGGCGCCAATCTAGTCCCGTAGTTAGGGATTATTCATAGGAGGTCAAAATGGCGACAGGCACCATTACAGACAAAATCAATAACGTAGTCGCTCTGCTCATCGATCAATGCTATTGCGAGACGCCATCGGAAATCAAGGCCGCCTTCCAGGAGCTGCAGGCGGCTCTGAATGCTCAATTGGCGGCTGTCACTGCCATCATTGCGACGCTGCCGTAGTGACAAGCGGCGTGTCTAACGATGTCTGGGAGCCCGCAACCGTCATTCGGCAGGCCATTGATGCCGCTGGCCGGTTTCCCGACGCATGGGGAAGTCTTGCGGCTGAATTTATACCAGCGGCATTAGGGATTGACCGATGCCCAGTCTCGTGTGGCAATTGATGCGATGCGCTTTGGTTCCGCGGCGAGAGCATTCCATGCGGCGCAACACGCATCAACAATATCGGTATAGCTTTTGAAGACGCGGTTGCCGAGATGGTTCTGGCGCAGGAACTGCCAGATGTTCTCGACGGGGTTCAACTCGGGAGAATAGGACGGCAGTTGGAGCAGACTGATATTGCCTGGGACCGCCAGCTTTTCGCCGGTCTGGTGCCATCCGGCTCCATCGAGGAGCAAGACGGCGTGACTGCCTTGCGTCACCTGGCAGCTGATCTCCTCGAGATGCAGGTTCATCGCCTGGGCGTTGGCATAAGGCAGCACCAAAGCCGCGCCGATATCGCGACGAGGGCAGACAGCGCCGAATATGTAGGCCCATTCGTGGCGCTGATCGCGCGAGGCGGGCGGTCGGCTGCCGCGCTCTGCCCAGACGCGGGTCAATGTGCCATGCTGGCCAACCCGGGCTTCGTCCTGCCACCAAAGTTCGATCGGTTTTTCGCGCGCATGCTCGTGGATGACGGCTTTGACCAGATCGGCGAACTTTTTTTGTGTGTCTCCTGCGCCGCAGGATCCTGCTGCGGATGGCGGGGCCGCACCGACAAGCGCCGGAACCCGAGCCGACGCAGCATCGCGCCAACGCTGCGCTCGGCCAAGGTTACATTGAACTGGGTTTTGATCACGCGGGCCAGATCCACCCGGCGCCAGCGAACCACGCCATCGACGGCAAGGTCTGGTCCTTTGCGAACCAGCTCTGCTCCTGCCGCCTCCTGCTGTGGAGCGAGCCGTGGTTTCGGTCCAGCTGCTATCCGGTTGCAGAGCCCGGCGATTCCTTCGGCGTTGTAGCGTAGAACCCAGTCGCGCAAGGTCTGCCGGTCCATGCCACAGAGCTTGCCGGCTTCGCCCCGCTTATATCCTTCAAGCACCAAGGCCAGCGCCAACATCCGCCGCGTTGCATCGGCGTCATTGCTGTATGTCGCCGCCTCGCGGAACTCCGCCGCCGTGTAATCGTCGCGCGTAATTGTCAAAGCTATCGGCATCAGAGTCTCCGCGAATCATTGCTGAAGCCGCAGAGAATCACGCCAGCCCTCATTTGCAAAGACCAACTGAGTCAGAAGTCAAATGCCGCTGGTATTAGATGGAGCCGCGGACTTGTTTGACGTACCGCGCGACGGCAAGAGCAGCGGCCTGGTTTGGTTCCTATCCGGCGAGGCCGTGCCGGAACATGCCATGACAGAAAGCGGCCAAATGTTCGACCGTCTGGCAATGCCGGGCAACTCAATTGCGGACATCGAACACGCATGATGTCGATGGGTCGCTCTCGGAGATCGCAAAAAAGAGCTAGTCGCAATGGGCGCGCAAGTCGCGCCATTTTGTGTCGGCGCAAAAATCTGCGACGGAGTAATTTATCTCAAACGTGCTTTCGAAATTTGGCCGCCACGCCGAGAGGGCCGACCGTGTTCCGGGGCGCGCATATTTCGAACAGCCGCGCCTTGGCAATAATGTTCCCGTTACGCGCTCATGCGCTCCTCGCACAACTGCAAAACTTGGGAGGCGATCCGATCGCCGCAGCCATCGATGAAGAAGGTACCGAGCGCGCCGAAGACACCGAAGTTGCACGCTCGGAATTGGGATATCCAGGCGCGCTGACCGCCGTGAGCATTACGCATGCTGAAAGATCTTGCTTCCGGCGAAGTGGTGACGGCGACGCGGATCGATCGCCTCGCCCGCTCGACCTTCGACCTTTTCGCCATCGTTAAGCGCATCGTGGATGCTGGCGGGCAATTCCGATCACTTGCTGAGCCGTGGGCCGACACGTCTACTAGCACCGAGCGCTTAATGATTGCCGTTCTCGGCGGCCTCGCTTACGTCGAACGCGACCCCATCCTTGCCTATTTACCGAAAACCAGCCCCAACGCTTCGGCAGGGATCGGACGCCTCCCAAGACGGAGAATAGCGGTCCCTGGACGGACGGCCTTATCCAGAATTGCGATTGGTTTCCCGTTTGGATCGAACCTGATTGCCTGATCCGGGGAATAATTGATCACATACCCGGCAGTTTTTCCGAACGCGGAGGCCCCTTCCGGGAGACGATCGAGCACCTGCCGCACGAAACTTACCGGCCCCTGAGTAGCATCAAGATCGATTCGGAGGAGTTTCTCGACGCCGATGAGTGCGGCAACGAAAATCGGGCTCGGCACGGTCTGCTCTGTGAGAATGATGGCGTGCGGACGAAAGTTCTCCCGCCAGATTTTGTCACGCGCTTCGGCTTCTTGCTTCTCTGCCAATTCGAGTTCTCGAACCGTTTGTTCAAGCGCACGCTTCACGGTGTCCGCGGATGTTTCCAAGGCTTGTGGCAGTACGTCCAAAAAGTGTTTCGTTCCTTCGAGGTCACCGTCGCACAAGACGTCGGTCCGGCGTATCCCTATCGCAATGTTTTTGTAGCCAAGTCGCTTTGCCAATTCGCCGCGAGAGAGACCGAGCTCAATCATCCGAGATCGGACAAGAGTCGCAATAGCCAGATCGGATTTCATTTGAAAAACCCTCCTTCGGTTCGACGCCAAGGAGGGCTGACGCGTGGCTGAGATCCCGTTTCGTTGCCGGATCGGCCACATCCCGCTTTCGCGGAGGCCACCTTGCCCGGGAGGGGCAGGTTGGCGAGGGCGTCAGCCCTATCTCTTGATGCAGGGTGTATTTTAAACGGAATTTTTTGTTCGTCAAATCGGACAATTAATTGGTAGTATCTCGGTTTGAAATCGAGTGCTACCTGGCGCGAGCGCATTCGGCATGCGCGCCGGCGCCCGCCTTCTGCATACCTTCGTTTGCGCGCGATATGACCCGCTCAGGCAGCCAAATGGAAACACCATTGAGTTTGACCCACATTCTCGAAATTCTCGGCGTTGCGGCAATCCTATATCTTATCGGCTCGCTTCGCGTGCTGCGGCAGTACGAGCGCGGGGTCGTATTTCTGCTCGGAAAATTTGAGGGCGTGCGGGGGCCGGGCCTCACGCTCATCTTCCTTCCCATCGAACAGATGGTACGCGTATCTTTACGAACCGTCACGATGCAAATCCCCTCACAAAAAATCATTACGAAGGATAACGTCTCGATCGACATCGCGGCGGTCGCTTACTATCATATTTCCGATCCGGAAAAAGCCGTCATCGTGATTGAGAATGTCTACAATGCAATCAATCAGATCAGCCAGACCACGGTGCGCAATGTCGTCGGGCAATTCAGCCTCGATCAGCTTCTCTCGGACACCGCGGGCATCAACCTGCAGATCAAGAACGTCATCGACGGGCACACAGAGCCGTGGGGCACAAAGGTAACAGCGGTCGAGATTAAAGATATCGTACTTCCCGACAATATGCAGCGCGCAATGGCGAAGGAAGCCGAGGCCGAGCGCGAGCGTCGTGCGAAGATCGTCGCCGCTGAAGGGGAATACCAAGCTGCGGTGAAGCTCGGCCAAGCAGCCGACATTATCACGCAGCATCCCGTGGCACTTCAGCTCCGCACCCTGCAGACGATGGCGGAAATCTCGGTCGAAAAGAACTCGACCATCATTTTCCCCGCACAATTTATGACGTCGGTGCACGAAGCCTTCGGGCTATTGTCAAAGGATGCAGCATCAAAATAGCTTAGCCCGCATTCATGGCCGATAGGCCCAGTCTCGGGTTCCGATGGAGGTGATTTTCCACGGCATATCGATGAGCTTGTTCCAGGCAGAGCAACAGTGATCGAGGATGTCGTCATAAGATTCGAAGATCCGGTTGGAGAGCCAGTTGTCGCGCATGAACTGCCAGATATTTTCCACTGGGTTGAGCTCAGGCGATTTCGGCGGCAACGGCAAGAGGGTGATGTTGTCTGGGATAGGAAGCTTCTTCGAGACATGCCATCCCGCCTGATCGAGAAGAACGAGCGCATGCGCGCCGGGCGCGACCGCAAGCGAGATTTCTTCCAGATGAAGCGCCATGGCCTCGCTGTTGCAGGAGGGGAGGACGAGCCCAGCGCCTTTTCCATCGGCCGGACAGATGGCGCCGAAGATATAGGCCGATGCCGTCCGCTGATCATGCGGCGCGGAGGGGCGTGTTCCACGCTTGGCCCAGCGGCGGGTGGTCTTGTTCTTTTGCTCGACGCGGGCTTCGTCCTGGAACCAAAGCTCTATCTTCTTGCCGCAAGCCTCATTCGCGGCGGTTTCCTCCACGAGCGCGAAGAAATTTTATGGAATGGCCCGCCCCTCCTTCCGGCAAGGTAGTCTCGCCGGAGGCTCAAACGGAGGAGTGGATCATGAAGATTGCGGTGCTTGGCGTCGATCTCGGGAAGAATGTGTGCAGCAGCGTCGGCTTCGATGAGGTCGGGGCAGTCGTTCTACGCCGGCTAAGCAGGAGAGACACGCTCATCGATTTCGTCGGCAAATTACCGCCGTGCATTGTCGCGATGGAAGCTTGTTGCGGCGCCCATCATCTCGGTCGGTTGTTCGCGGCGCAAGGGCGCTCCCACGCGTGATGCCCGACTTGATGGGCATAAAGAACATCCTCATCATCAATGATGAGGCGCACCATTGCTACCGGGAAAAGCCGAAAGACCCGGATGATGAAGACCTGAAAGGCGACGAGAAGAAAGAGGCCGAAAAGAACAACGAGGCGGCACGCGTTTGGATTTCTGGCTTGGAGGCGGTGAACCGGAAACTTGGCCTCAGCCGCGTCATTGACTTGTCCGCTTCGCGAACGAACGCGGTGAGAGAGTCGGAAGTGATATTCGCGACGACGCGCGCAACCACATTTCCTTTACGGCTGACGGCACCGACGATTGGCGTTTTGCCGGAACCGATGCCTCCCGTTCCGCCGCCGCCGCGCTTATCCCAATGTCGGTTCTTGGCCAAGCCGCCGACGAAAGTTTCATCGACCTCGACAATGCCGCCGAGCTTATTAATGTCTTGGATGAGAGCGGTTCGGACCTTATGGCACATGAGCCAAGCGGTCCTGTACGATCCGAAGCCCATATAGCGATAGATTTGCAGAGCGCTCATGCCTTTCTTGCTAGTGAGCATGAGATGGATCACGCGGAACCATTGCCGCAAGGGCTTATTCGTGTTCTCGAAAATCGTTCCTGTGATATGGGAGAAGCGATAGTTTGTAGCGGAAGGCGAGCATTCGTTGCACAACCAGTTCCATTGCATTGTGCCGTGCTTGTTGACCTTTGTGTTGCCACATCGCGGGCAAGCTACGCCTTCCGGCCAGCGACGACCGGCGAGATAGGCGCAACAGGCATTTTCGTCCGGGAATGTTTTTTCCCATTGGGAAACGGTCATTTGGTGGATTGGCTTGGGCTGCTTAGCGCGGGCCATATCGGCTCTCCCTCTCTTTACAGGAGCCAATATGGCGCGTTCAATTAGTCAAGTCAAGCATAATCGCCTAAAAAAGGAGATTGCCCGCCGAGAAACACGAATTCTTGAACTTGAAGGCACAGATAAAGAATTGAACAAAGCCACTGAACCAAAAGAAAAAGAGCAACTCGCGGCGCTAATTCGTGAAAGAGAAAAGCACAAGAAATTCGTACCGTTGGCGCACGATGCGCCGCGTGGACTTATTTTCATCGAAGTATGGGGCGTGGACGTATTCCATCCGCAAACCGGTGAAGTCCGCAGCGACGGAGTCGAAGGCATCGCCTGCTGGTTCATCGATACCGACTACAACGAGGAAAGCTTTTTCGTCCGCCACGCCTACTTTCTCGGAGCGAATGACCCCTACAGCGCGCTGAAGACGACGCTCAGAGCTGAAATCAACGAAGATGCTTGGGCGACGTTGAACAGCGATACGTCACGTTCGTTTGAGAAGCCGAAGTCGGGGAGAATTGCCGTGAAGGTGATCAACCACTTGGGCGATGAGGTGATGAAGGTCTTCAAGGTTTGATGTCATGGAATTCCGCATCGCAGACACTTTTACGGACAGCCTTGCCCGACTGACCGATGACGAACAAAAGGCCGTTAAGACGACCGCCTTTGACTTGCAGCTTAATCCTGCAAGTCCCGGCCTGAGCTTCCACAAGCTCGACAAGGCTAAGGACAAGAACTTCTGGTCGGTACGGGCGAGCCGAGACATCCGGCTGATCGTTCACCAGAACGATGCGAGTCACTTGCTCTGTTATGTCGGGCACCACGACGAGGCTTATGACTGGGCGGAAAGGCGCAAACTGGAGACGCATCCCAAAACGGGAGCCGCGCAGTTGGTCGAAATACGCGAGACGGTGAAGGAGATCGTTGTCCCGGTTTACGTGCCGACGGAGATCGCCGCCGCACCGCAGCCATCCGGCGCGCAAAAATGCATTTTCGCCGACATTACCGAAAGCGAACTCCTTGGTTACGGCGTGCCCGCTGAGTGGCTCGCCGACATTAAGAAGTCAACCGCGGACACGCTGCTTGCTTTAACCGACCACTTAGCAGCCGAGGCGGCGGAGGCGTTGCTGGAACTGGCGACTGGTGGAAAGCCCCGCGCACCCGGGCCGCAGTCGCAGCGGCAAATCCCTTTGATCATCCTGATGCGCTACGCCGGTTCCGCGTGATGGCGAACGTGGAGGAGTTGCAGCGTGCGCTCGATTTCCCTTGGGAGAAGTGGACGGTCTTCCTGCACCCCGAGCAGCGCCAATTGGTGGAACGAGACTATACGGGGTCTGGCGCGCATGCACCCTGACGCGCGAGTCTCTGGTGACGACCTTCTCCGACACGCTGGCGAATGCCCTGCAAACCAAGCTGAAGCGATTGCTAGGCAATGAACCGCGTCTCGCGGAAAGAATTGATGTTCACTCGCTCAATGCGATCGGTCTCCGGCTTTACAAGTCCCACGTCGGGGCGACGATCGCCAGCGGCGAGATTATCCGCGAGCTGCTGCAAGAGGCCGCGAGTGCCGTTGGCGGACATAAGTTCGGACTGCATTTTCTCTTCACCGAATGGGAGCAGGTGGTTGATGCCTGGCAGTTGGAGAACTGGGAGGAGTATCGCGATGTCACGCGTCTCGGCAGAAAGACTCGGCTCCAGGAAGCACAGCGCGTTGTGTTGTGGTCGATCTTCGAGTGCGTTCGTACCGGGTTGAAAGCGCGCCAGCTGATTACTCATGCGCAGGTGTTCAGCACACTGGCAACCTCGGTCTCTAAGAACAAGAACGCAGTCTTTGACTACGCGGTCGTGGACGAAGCGCAATATTAGCGTTGCCCATGTCCGGTTCTTTGCCGCCTTGGGGGCAGGTCGGCCAAACGCTCTCTTTTTCGCCGGTGACCTCGGGCAGCGCATCTTCCAACAGCCCTTCTCTTGGAAGGCCTTGGGCGTCGATATACGGGGGTGTTCGCGCACCTTGCGCGTTAATTACCGCACCTCCCACCAAATTCGCACTCAGTCGGACCGCCTTCTTGGTCCGGCGGTGACCGACGCGGATGGCAACAGCGAGGATCGAAGCGACACGGTTTCGGTGTTCAATGGGCCGCCGCCCACGGTTCACTCGCTCAAGAGCGAGAGCGAGGAGACCACGTTGGTCGGCAACTGGATTGCAGAACGCGCCAAGACCGGAGTGCTACCTCATGAGTTCGGAGTGTTCGTCCGGTTGGCAGTGCAACTGGATCGTGCACGCGCCGCCGTCAAGGAAGCGGGCATTGCTTTCAAGATTCTCGATGAACACGTCGAAACCACCAACGGGCATGTTTCGATCAGCACCATGCACCTCGCCAAGGGTCTGGAGTTTCGGGCCGTGGTCGTGATGGCCTGCGACGACGAAATAATTCCCTTGCAGGAGCGCATCGAGACAGTCGGCGACAACGCCGATTTGCAAGAAGTCTACGACACTGAGCGGCACCTCCTCTACGTTGCCTGCACTCGCGCCCGAGATCATCTGCTGGTTTCCGGAGTGGACCCAGTATCCGAATTTTTGGACGACTTCGCAAAGGGCAATCAAGGTCGATGAAGCGCATCGCGACATGCTCATGCGCATGGCGGCTTTCGAGAATGTGCGAAGGCTGAACGAGGTTCATGATCACCTAACTACGGCCGAGTTAAAGCCGGGTTTCGTTTACGAGGGCGAGCGCTTTCCGCTCAGCAATTCACAGCGCGGCATCTTCAAGCCGCTGTGCTATTTGAAACGCATGGGCTGCTCCCCGACTGGCCAGCCTACCTTGACGATTTCCAACTCCATTGGCCGACTGACGATGACAACACTTACGTCGATTTCGTCCGCGATGGCTCCGAGGCAATGGCGCGCGGCGTGCATGGGCAACGCCCGTTGGCGGCGGCTGACCGAAGAGCGGGCGGGCAGCGCGAAATCAGTTTTCCATTTGGACGTGCAGGGATCGGTGGCGGAGTCCACTCACGCCGGGATTCCCTGGCCGCGCTTCATTCGTCAGCTGCTTGGCAGCGCGTTCATTTCTGGCTGTTCGATGTCTGGGAGATACCCAGCCGACCGGGTGAAAATGACTGAAGCGGTTTTCGAAAGCTATGACCCTTCAAGCGATGGAGCGCCGCTCTCTATGAACTCCCGGCGCTTGCCCACGAGGACTTTCGCATAGGTGGTCTCGATCATTCTGATGCTCGTACCGCAATTGTCACCGATGATGTTCAGAGGGACTTCGCCTTCGATGGCGCGGGAGATGTAGGAGTGGCGCAGGGTGTAAAATGTCCCTTCCGAGTCGAGGCCTGCGCGCTCCAGAGCCAGTGCCATGCGGCGTTGTTGAGATGCGACCGGCTCCAGCGTGCTCCGTCGCTGCGCCTCAGGAGAGGTTCGTCCACAGCTCGATCTTTGCTGATGAGCTTGAAGAACGTGAAGGCCTCGGACTGCAGGATGATGGCGCGCGGCCCGGTCTTACCGTCGACTTTCAGAGTTCTTGCGACCGGGTCGAAGTCGCGAACCGAAGAGGCGGTCAACTCGCCATAGCGTGCCCCGGTCAAGAACCCAGCGGTTAAGAGTTCGCCGATTGTTTCAATTTGCGTAGCACATCGTCCGCGTTCCCGTTACCCAACACGGGCTTGCGTCGTCCAAAGAACTAGCTCTTAGCTCGGTGGCTTTCAGATACGTGGTACAGAAAAATCTGGCATATCCGCATACCTGGCAATAGCGCGATCGGCACCTCGCCGACGTTGCTGCGTTCGAGCGCGAGGCAACCCGAAAATCCTGGCAGCAAGCCCGCAGCCGTTTCAATGATGAGTCCGCGTCTACCAGAGAGGACTTTCCTGCAATATAAGGGTCCTTCCCGACGGCAATCCGATGCTGGTGGCAAAGTGGCGGCGCTTCGCCACCGGCAGGGCGATTTTTCGGGGTTACCACCTGGCGATCCGCTAACTCTTGCATATTCGGCCATATTCGTCACAACTGGCCTGGAGCAACCGGAGAAAAAGGCTTCGATTTCACACGCGCCAAGCCGGTGGCGGTGGCCAGGCATGGGCGTCCAGTCATCGTCGTGATGGCCGTGGAGGAGTTCGAGCGGCTGAAGGCGCTGGACGCGCTGGCAACAGCTCTCGCGCGCGTAAAAAAAGCGAAGGAGTGACCATGCCGTACGAGGGCCAAGCATGAGGGAAGAGACACCTTCGTTGTGTGTTGGTCAGATCCTCATTGGCCCGCTTTTCAACGAGCCGATGCGGTTAGAAACCGTGCAGTCAAATGGCGGTGCGCGCAAGACGATCATGTCGGGCCGTCTCATTCGCGAGCTGGAGCTTCGGGGTCTAGCCGAGCGCATCCTGATCGTCTGCCCGGCCAACCTCGCCTTCCAATGGCAGCGCGAACTAAACGAGAAGTTCGACACGAAATTCCTGGTGATGAAGGGTCAGGACATTCGCGAGCAGTTTGGCGTGAATCAATGGCTAGAACGCAATCGGGTAGTCACGTCGCTGGATCTGGCGAAGCGGTCCGAAATCCTTCGTGGGTTGCGGCAGGTCGCGACCGAGGTCGCCGCAGGACAAGATCTCGAAGGTGGTACGCCGCGTCGCCAAGGACCTGATCGCCAACGACGAAACCGAGATCAGTGAGGTCGTGCACCGTCGGCTGTTCCAGGATCTCGGCAGCGAGAAAAGTACGCAAGAACGTGGCCAAGGCCTTCGGCGATTCGTGCTTCTCTCGGCTGACTCGGCGAACGGCCTTACGACCGATCTTCGTCAAATTCCTCAGGAGCTCGGCCTCGCCGAACCTGTGAAGGTGGAATAGCCGGTGCGACACACACTTGCACGTGCAAAAGGCAGTGAATACCGAGAGCGTTCCTGGCTTGATCCGCACGGGCAAGGCAAGGACCGCGAAAGGTTTTGGCGTGTCCACTGCTTGCGATCCGACTATGTTCAGGTTATGCTAAACAAGATGATCAAAGCATCGAAGCTCGTCCCCTCCGCCGAATGGCGTGAACACGAGGAAGCGATCAAGCGACTTCAATCCGAACACAAGCGGCTTCAGGACAGAATCAACGTGATGTACGTAGACAAGCTCGACGGCCTTGTGGACGTGGCGTTCTTCGAGAAAATGTCGAACCAGTGGCGTGACGAGCAGAACCGTTGCCTTCGCGAGATTGAACGGCACCAAGAAGCCGATAAATCCTACATGGACGAGGCGTGCAGCTTCTAGAGCTGGCGCGCAAAGCCCAACCGCTGTTCGACCGTCAGGGACCGCGCGAAAAGCGCCGCCTGCTCGATTTCTTACTATCGAACTGCACTTGGGAGGACGGTGAAGTGGCCGCCACCTTCAGACAACCCTTCGATTTGTTGGCTGAAACTGTCGTAGCTGAGAGACAGAAAAAGGCGATCAGAATGGGTTTCAACCGCCTTTCTGAAAACTGGCTCCCTGAGCAGGACTCGAACCTGCGACCGATCGATTAACAGTCGATTGCTCTACCAGCTGAGCTATCAGGGATCACGTGGCCACGCGACGCGCATATAACAAGCCTGCGCCGCCTTTGCAAAGCGCTAGCAGCCGCGGACCCGTTTGGCTGGCCGGGAAGCGCGCCTTGCGATAAAGCCCTATCCTTTGTATAGGCGGGAGCCCCTCGGCTCGTGGCGGCAGAGGCCTCGTGGCGGAATGGTTACGCAGAGGACTGCAAATCCTTTTATCCCGGTTCGATTCCGGGCGAGGCCTCCAACCCAAACCCATTCAGCCGATCGCGGCCGTGCGCAGCCGCAGGGCATTGCCGATCACGCTGACCGACGAGAGCGACATCGCGGCGGCCCCGATGACCGGCGACAGAAGAATGCCGAAGGCCGGGTAAAGAACACCGGCGGCGATCGGGACTCCGGCGGCATTGTAAATAAACGCGAAGAACAGATTCTGCCGGATGTTGCGCATCGTCGCCTCCGAGAGGCGGCGCGCGCGCAGGATACCCCGCAGATCGCCCTTAAGCAGGGTGACGCCCGCGCTCTCGATCGCGACATCGGTGCCGGTGCCCATGGCGATGCCGACGTCGGCTGCGGCAAGCGCCGGCGCGTCGTTCACGCCGTCGCCGGCCATGGCCACAATATGGCCTTGAGTGCGTAAGCCTTCGACCACGGCGCTCTTGCTGCCGGGCAAAACGCCGGCCATGACATCCTCGATGCCGAGCCCGCGCGCGACCGCCTCGGCCGTAATGCGGTTATCGCCTGTGAGCATGACCACGTGCACGCCTTCGTTTTGCAGAGCCTTGACCGCGTCGAGCGCCCCCGGTTTGACCGGATCGGCGATGGCGAGGAGCCCGGCGGCCTTGCCATCCAGCCCCATGAAGATGACGGTGGCGCCGTCTTTCCGCAATTCGTCGGCGTCCTTGGTGAGGTCCGCCGTACTGATGCCGCTCGCATCGAGAAAACCGGCGTTGCCTATCGTAAGCTTGTGGCCATCGACCGTGCCGAGAACCCCTTTTCCGGCGGGAGCATCGAACCCGGACGGCTCGGACAATTCGAGCTTGCGCGCCTTTGCCGCGTCGACGATCGCGCCCGCGAGCGTATGTTCGCTTGCCCGCTCAAGACTCGCGGCAAGCCGCAGAATTTCGTCCTCGTCAAGGCCCGCAAGGGTCCGGATCGCCACCACCTTCGGCTTGCCTTCGGTGAGAGTGCCGGTCTTGTCGACGACGAGCGTGTCGATCTTTTCCATGCGCTCCAGCGCCTCGGCATTCTTGATGAGGACGCCCAATTGCGCGCCGCGTCCGACGCCGACCATGATCGACATGGGCGTCGCGAGGCCGAGCGCGCAGGGGCAAGCGATAATCAATACCGAGACGGCGGCGACGATCCCGTAGGCGAAGCGCGGCTCCGGGCCAAGGATCGCCCAGGCCGCGAAGGCGGCAAGGGCCGTGGCGATCACCATGGGCACGAACCAGGCGGCGACCTGATCGGCGAAGCGCTGGACCGGCGCGCGGCTCCGTTGCGCCTTCGCCACCAAGTTCACGATCTGCGAGAGCAAAGTATCGCGTCCGACCTTTTCCGCGCGCATGACGAGGGACCCGGTTTGGTTGAGCGTGCCGGCTATGACCTTGGCGCCCGCATCCTTGCCAACCGGCATGGATTCGCCGGTGACGAGCGATTCGTCGATCGTCGCGCGCCCCTCAAGAATCGCTCCATCTACCGGCACTTTTTCGCCCGGTCGCACGCGCAGGCGGTCGCCAACGGCGATCGCACCGAGCGGCACTTCCTCGTCGCTGTTATCGCCGCGAAGACGCCGCGCGGTCTTTGGCGCGAGGTTAAGAAGCGCCTTGATCGCGTTGGAGGTTTGTTCGCGCGCCCGGAGCTCCAGCACCTGGCCGAGCAGTACGAGAACGGTGATGACTGCGGCGGCCTCGAAATAGATCGCGACCGAGCCGTCCGCGCTCCGGAACGCTTGCGGAAAAAGACCCGGCGCCAATGTCGCGGCGGCGCTGTAAGTCCAAGCGACGCCGGTGCCCATGGCAATCAGCGTGAACATGTTCAAATTGCGTGTCGTGAGCGATCGCGCGCCGCGTTCGAAGAACGGCAATCCCGCCCAAAGCACGACGGGCGTGGCGAGGACGAATTGCACCCAGTTCGATGTCTTCTGCGAGATTAGCATGTGAAGATTGAACACGTGTCCGCCCATCTCCAAAACCACCACCGGCAGGCTAAGAGCGAGCGCGATCCAAAATCGCCTAGTCATGTCGGCAAGCTCGGGATTTGGACCCGAATCCGCGCTCGCTACGTCAGGTTCGAGCGCCATGCCGCAGATCGGACAATTGCCGGGGCCGGTCTGACGGATCTCTGGATGCATTGGGCAGGTGTAGATGGTGTCTTCCGGTACTCGTGCCGGAGGTTGTGGCTTCTCGCCGATATAGGACAAGGGGTCCGCGACGAATTTGGCTTTGCACCCCTGGCTACAAAAATAATGAGCGTGACCGCCGTATTCGGCGCTGTGCTTGGCGCTGCCGGGATCGACATTCATGCCGCAAACCGGATCTTTTTCCAAATGCGTGGCCTCGCCAACATCGCCTGACTGTGCGTGCGGGTGACCATGATCATGCATCGGTTTGCTCCAAGGCATTCATGCCAACCGCCGATCCGCGAAGTCCGGCGAATAAGGGCCGCAAAGGAAGTGGGCTGGCTTGATCTTGAGACATAATAGCGCGCTCCGCATGTTCCAAGTGATCGCGTCCGATTGTTGATTTTTGGGCGCGGCGGACGGATACATTCGCCGGGTTTGACCTTAGCGCGCGCAACAGGGCAGAGCGGCGAGCACCTCCCGCCCGAGGATACGCCGCTCTTTCGGCCAGCTCCAAAAATCGCCTTGGTGCGACATCGCATCCGCGAGTTTTCGCTGGTAGGCTTCCTTCGGCACTTCGACCGCGCCGAGCGAAGCAAGATGCGGCGTCACGAATTGCGCGTCGAGCAGGCGGAACCCGCCCTTCGCCAAACGCCCGACGAGATGCGCCAGGGCGACTTTCGAGGCGCCGGTCTTGCGGTGAAACATGCTTTCGCCGAAAAACGCCGCGCCGAGGTGGACGCCGTAGAGCCCGCCAACAAGCGCGCCATCCGCCCAGCTCTCCACGGTATGGACCCTGCCGGCATCAAAGAGCTGGCGATAGAGCAGTCTAATCCGGCCATTGATCCATGTCTTTTCGCGTCCTCCATGGGAGATGGCGCATCCGTCGATCACGGCATCGAAATCGCAATCGATTTTGATTTCGAAACGATCGGAGCGGATCGTCTTGGCGAGACTTTTCGATACGATCAGGCCATCGAGCGGGAAGATGCCGCGCACTTCCGGATCGACCCAATATAGATTTTGGTCGCGGGCGCTCTCCGCCATCGGAAAGAGTCCGATGGAATAGGCGCGGAGCAAAATATCGCTGGTTATTTCGAATTGGTCGCGGGGATGGCTCATCGGACAAGATTGAGCGTCGCGGCGGACGCCGTCAAGCGCGAACGATCTGGAAGCGCGGTTTTTCTGCTTGCCTCCAGCGCTTGACAAAAGCTCGATCCGTGCTCTTTTCGCGGGCGGCGCCCGGATGTCCAACGGAGCTTACCCATGATGGTCTCGACGGCAAATGATATAACAGGTTTCAAGATCGTCCGGCATCTCGGCATCGTCCGCGGCATCACCGTTCGCTCGCGCAGCGTCATCGGAAATTTGGTCGGCGGCCTTCAGTCCATTTTCGGCGGTCAGATCGCCGCCTATTTGGAACTTGCGGAAACCTCGCGCCAGGAAGCCTTCGATCACATGTGCGCGCATGCCACTCAAGCAGGCGCCAACGCGGTCGTTGGGATGCGCTATGACGCCAATGAGATCATGGACGGAATTACCGAAGTCCTCGCCTATGGCACCGCGGTGTGGGTCGAGCCTCTCGCGGGATGACCGGTGACAGCCGGAACCGGTAATCGAAATTTAAGAAACCCCGCGATGTTGTCCACCATCGTCTTTTGCGAGGATAAGCCTGCCGACCGCCCCGGCCGCGATTTGGCCGAGGTTTTGGCGCGCACGCTGGCGTCTCTTGTGACGGCCAAGGTCGAAGGCCTTCTCGGCGACGTTAGGATCGCGGGACCGACGGGGACCGGCTTAAGCCTTGTCGCCAATCACGCGGGCTGCACCTTAGTTGAAGCGGAAAACGAGGTGGCCTGGCTTCACCTAGCCTTGCAAGCGGCGCGCGGCGCCGATGTTTTCCTGCTAAGTTGCGGGCGGGCTCCGGAGGCGGGCTTTATCGAGGAAGCCGGCGATTTCCTGGCAAAAAATACCAAGGATAAATCGCGCGCGGCGTGTTTGCGCGCGTCGCCGGAGAGTTTTCTCGAACGGGTATTTCTGTCCCTTGCGCCAGTCGCGGGACTGATCGCCTCCCGCGATCGCATGCTGGGCGCGCCGCGCGGCGGCTTTGCAAAGCTCGCGCGTTGCATCGGTCCCACCGCGACTTTCCGGACGCGCGCGCGGCGGATCGGCTGACCTGTCTCTTGCATGCACGATCTTGCTTGCCCGGAAGTGCTGGGGCAATTCGAAATTGATCTGCGTTGCCCAAAAGAACAGACATGCCCGGGGCCGATCGATGTTCCGTCAGCGCGTGCTCCGGGCCGGCACGCGATGGCGACGAACCCTCCGCTGCAATCAAGCTGCGCTTGCGCGCGCGAGGCAGGTTCGCCCATCGTTCGCGGCGATGGGAGCCGACATCACCGGCGCCACGGTATCCTGTCGTCTTCGACGCCTCCGCGCCTCGACTGCATCTGCAGCGTCCAGGGCGTGCTACGGGTGGACGAATGTAGATTGGTTTCTGGCATGCGGCTGAATGCTCTGGACTGGGTGAATTTCTTCCTCGCCGATGTGCGTGGCGGGCTCGTTGCATACGTGAACGTCTTCCTGCTCACAAAGGCGCAGTGGAGCCAGGCCGCGATCGGCGCCGTGCTCTCGACCAGTGGCCTCATCGGCATCATGGCGCATACGGCGGTCGGCGCCTTTATCGACCGCACGCGGGGAAAGCGGGCTCTGATCATCGCGGGGGCATTCGTCCTGTCGGGCTGCGGCCTCGCGATCGTGTGGACGCCGGTCCTTCCCGTCGTGCTTGTCGCGGACATCATCATGGCTGTCCTCGGTGGCGTCTTCGCGCCAACCGTCGCCGCAATAACCCTCGGCCTATGCGGACGAGAGGCGCTGCCGGCCCGTCTTGGCCGCAACGCCGCATTCGACCGCGCCGGCAATGTCTTCATCGCAGCCTTCATCGGGGTCATTGGGGTACTGTACTCCCAAAAGGCGCCATTTTATCTCGCGCCCTTATTCGCGGCGCTGACGACGATCGCAGTGCTCTCGATCCCCGCGCGCGCCATCGATCACGACAAGGCCCGGGGTCTCAAAATGGACGGGTCCCATGATGCAAGGATTCCGACCGGCTGGCGCGTCCTCATCCGGGACCGGCCGCTTCTCGTGCTCGCGGCCGCCGCGGCGCTGTTCCATTTCGCCAACGCGCCGATGCTGCCGCTCGTCGTCCAAAAGCTCGCTCTGGCCAATCCTGGTTGGGAAACCGGCCTCACCTCCGCCGCCATTATCGTCGCCCAGTTCGCCATGATCTTGATGGCGCTGCTCGTCACCCGAGCGAATGCGCTCGGTCGCAAGCCGCTGCTGCTCCTCGCCTTCACCGCGCTTCCGCTGCGCGATGTGCTCTGCATGTGGTTTGAGGATCCGTCCTGGCTCCTGGCCGTTCAAGTGCTGGATGGCGTCGGCCTCGGTCTTTTCGAAGCGCTTCTGCCCCTCGTCCTCGCCGATATCGTAGGCGAGACCGGCCATTACAGCCTCGCCCGCGGCGTGGTCGGCACCGTTCAAGGGATCGGTGGCTCGTCGAGCCAGTTCGTGGCCGGCTATATCGTCACGATGGCCGGCTACAATGCCGCCTTCCTGACCCTTGCGGTAGTGGCCACGGCGGGACTGCTGCTCATAGCCATCGCCATGCCAGAGACGACGCCGTCATCAAAAGGCGGCCCATCTTGAGGGCATCGGCCACGGGACGCCGGCGCAGGCGCATCGCTTTCGTCGACGAAGGTCAACCGCATTTGCTACAATCGCGATGAGCTCTTTATCCATGCCGAAACTCACAGTGGGCCGTAAGGAGGTTGAAATGGCCGAGTTCCCAGTAAACCCGACGCGCTTCGATCCTTACAAAGATTTCAAGTTCCGAGTGAAATGGGACGGGCAGTACGTCGCTGGCGTCAGCCGAATCAGTGCTTTGCGGCGGACGACGGAGGTCGTTGAATATCGCGAGGGCGGCGATCCGTCGATTTCGCGCAAATTACCTGACCTCACCCAGTTCGATGCGATCACTCTCGAACGCGGGGTGACTCAAGATACCGCTTTTGAGGCGTGGGCAAATTTGGTGAGGAAGCTAGGGGCGGCGCCTGGATCAGAATCCGCGCTCGCCGATTTCCGCAAAGAGGTCATCATCGAATTCTTTAACGAAGCCGGCCAATTGGTGCTTGGGTACAAAGTTTATCGTGCTTGGGTAAGCGAATATGTCGCGCTGCCCGATCTGGATGCGCAAACAAGTGGGGTTGCGATTCAGTCGATTACGCTGGTGCACGAGGGTTGGGAGCGGGACACCTCGATCTCAGAGCCGAAAGAGCCCATTACTGATTGAGAACGCCAGCCTCTTGCTCGAACCCGGCGACGTGCGCTTTGTGAACCGGTTGTTCCGTGTGAACCGGTTGTTCCGTCTCGCTGCTTGAAAAAGCCCGCTGGAAGGGGCATTTTGCGTCCATCCGGCGTGAATGCAACAGAGCCGATCGGAGATAGACGGGAGATCGGACGTTATGCGGCATCCTCTGCTGAGCGGTGTTGGCAACTATCTAATATTGCAATCGCCTTTCTAGTGTAGTCTATTTAAACATAATTGTAATTACACGACTTTCGGTTCTACATGGCTACCTTTTTTAACGAGTACTTCGGAGTAACAGCTGATCAGGTCGATGATCACGGAGCGTTCAACGTTTCGATCATCAACGACCTTCCGCTATTTATCGACCCCTTTCTTTTGTTCAATAGTGAAAAGGCTGAATATCAACAACTGCACAATGATATTTTGAAGTACATGATTTTCCTTCGTGATGCCGTTGCGGCAGGGCGAATTAATGATGATCTCGTGAACGCATGGTTCCTATTTCCTGAGGTCAAACAAAGCTGGTTTGGATTTTCGCTGAGTGGAAATGGTGGTAGCGGCTTAGGGCGCAATTTTGCTATCGCGCTCAGGGCAAATCTGCAGACTCTATTTTCCAACTTTGGCCGCGAGACTATCTCGCGTGGCAGCCATATTGAGAAGGTCTGTCTGGTACATAGTGGCATTGGACGGGATATGGTCAGTGACTTCACAACGAACCTTGTGAAGCACTTTCTCTGCAAGTACACAGAGGAGTTTGCTGCTGCAAATATCGATCCTGCGCGCAGGAAAAAGGTTTGGATCAACAAAGTCCGCTTTAACTACCAAACGGAGAGCTGGGATCGGGGCAATTATGACCTACCGTGGCTCGAAAACGATTTCGTTCTCCTAACGCCTAAGAGTCTGTCCGAAAAGTTCGTCAAGTCAGACAAAGCTTTCTGAGCATGAGGCGAATCGAGGCGAGGCGGAGAAAAGCGAGTGCGTTTCGGGTGAGATTTTCAAAATCCTTGGCCAGGCGGCGACAGCGATTGAGCCAAGCGAAGGTGCGTTCGACGACCCACCGCCGTGGTAAAACCGCGAAGCCTTTTGCCTGATCCGATCGCTTCACAATTTCGATTTTTAGGTGGGGCAACACCTTGGCAGCCGCCTTTCGAAAAGCCTGCCCTTGGTAACCGCCATCGGCGAAGAGCTTTTCGAGAAATGGGCACATGCCAAACAAGGTTGACAAAACCACCACGCCGCCGTCGCGATCTTGAATATCCGCCGGATGCACGAGGGCATGAAGCAAAAGGCCTAAAGTGTCGACGAGAATGTGCCGCTTCTTGCCGTTGATTTTTTTGCCCGCATCATAGCCGTGGGGGTCGATGCAAGCCCCCCTTTTTCGGCGCTTTTCACGCTCTGGCTATCGATGATAGCGGCGGTGGGGCTGGCCTCTCGCCCAATTTGCTCGCGACACCTCACATAAAGCGCATGATGAATAGTCTCCAACGTGCCGTCGTAGGTCCACAGGTCGAAATAATCGTAGAGCGTGCTCTTCGGCGGCAGGTCCTTGGGCACATAGCGCCATTGGCACCCCGTGCTCAACACGTACATGATCCCATTCACAACTTCGCGCACATCCACCTTGCGCTTGCGGCCGCCATGTTTGGCCGGGGGAATCAGCGCTTCGATATGCGCCCATTCCTCGCCAGTCAGGTCGCTTGGATAGCGCAGATTGTCACGCTTGTAATTCAGGCGGTTCGCAGTCGTCCACATTGGCGGCCCCTCCTCAAATCAGGCCGCCACCCTTGAAATCACAAATGATTCAGCGGATTCAACTTCTTTTCGGACGGACACTAAGGACATGCTGACACGTGATGAAAACTGGATCAATCGCACTGATATGATCCGCGACTTCGCGAGCATACCTGTAGCGATCCCGGACGCAGAGCTGCGCGGCCAAGTGTCGAACTACTTCGAAAGCGTTCTCGCGAAACCGATCAACCGAGGGCCGAGCCAACGTGAGAGAGATGAAGCAGCTGTTCGTACCCTGATATCATTTCCGCAGTTGGTCGACTACTATATCAAAATCAAAGAAAATTCCGGCGACGAAGCTACAGATATCAGCGCAGAGAAGGTTCTTGAGACGAAGCTGCTTTTTGAAACTCACGTGCGGCAGCTACAGGAGAAGTCTTGCTTCGAACACCGCGTTTTATGATATTTCCGGCGGCACCTATACGGAAGCTCATCAGCGCCTCGCCTATCTTAAGGACGTAATTGAAAATAAGGGCGGACACCGGATTTTCTATATTAAAGGAGTAGCGCTTCAAAGGGAGAGCGATCTTCAGGTTCTCTGCCGGTTCGTTTGGTTCGGCTCACCTTCTGATGTTGGCACTGAAGCAAATGATGGCCGTGGACCGGTTGACTACAAAATCTCACGCGGGGCAAAAGACAAAACTCTGATTGAGATGAAGCTCGCCAAGAGCACTGGCCTTGAACGAAATCTCCAAAAGCAGCTTCCGATTTATCAGGCAGCTAGTGACGCAGAGAACGGCATAAAGGCGATCATCTTCTTCTCAGCGGAGGAACAGACGCGAGTTGAAGGCATATTGGATAAGCTTGGTATTCTCGGCCACAAAGACGTGATCCTAATCGATGCACGTGACGACAATAAGCCTTCTGGGTCGAAAGCCTAAACGCTCGTTGCAAAAATCAAGACATAAGCTCAAATTAAAGCCTTGATTCAAAATGGTTTTTTCGGTGCGTAATTCCGGTGCAGAACGGTCCCCGATTTCGGCCTACCGCGCAAAGGTGTTGCAAGAATTGACTTGGCCCGATTTCAAGCCGACGTTCAACCACTGCACGCGCTGCGCCGCCGTGCCGTGGGTGAAGGAATCGGGCACCGAGTATCCTTGCGCCGACTTCTGCAAACGATCGTCGCCGATCGCCTGCGCAGTCGCAACCGCTGTTTCGAGGTCGCCCGCCTCCAGGAATTGATATTTGCGTTCGGCATTGGCGGCCCATACGCCGGCGAGGCAATCGGCCATGAGCTCGACCCGCACCGACAAATTATTCGCCTCGCCCTTGCTAAAGGCGGCTTGCTGCGCCGCCTGGACCTTTGGCAGAATGCCGAGCAGGTTTTGGACGTGATGGCCTATCTCATGTGCGATGACATAAGTGTAGGCAAAATCGCCGCCGCCGCCGAGGCGCCGTTTCATGTCCTGGAAGAAGGCCGTATCGAGGTAGACCTTTTGATCCCTCGGGCAATAGAAAGGCCCCATCGCCGACTGGGCGCCGCCGCAGCCCGAGGCGGTCCGCCCGCTATAGAGGACGAGCTTCGGCTTGGTGTAGGGAATCCCTTTTTCGCGCGGCAGGACTTCCGTCCAGACGGTTTCGTTCGCGGCGAGAACTGCGGCGACGAATTGGCCCATGTCGTCGGAGGGCGTCCCCGTCTGCCCCGGCTGCGTCGCGCTGGTTTGCGCGCCCTGGCGCATGTTGTTCAGCTGTTCCGCGCCGCCGATCAGAAGCCGCGGATCGATGCCGAGCGCCCAACCGAGGAGGCCGAGAACCACCACGGTTCCAATTCCAAGGCCGCCCTTGCCGGCCATGCCGCCACCGCCGCGCCGGTCCTCGACATTGGCCGAACGGCCGAAATCCTGCCATTTCATAAGCGCCTCCGGCTGGTTAACTTGTCAGGTCCCGCGCGGACGCCATGAGCTACACGACAAAACTCGAAGTCAACAGCGGGGCCGCGAATGGCGTTCGTTCCTTAGATTAGCACAGCTCTTCCTTCAAGAACCGGTTCGGGCCACTCAACCGCCGGTGACGCTCATATGACGCGCAACCGCGGGATTCGCATGGTCGCGATCGATGATGAAATCATGGCCCTTCGGTTTGCGGGCGATGGCGGCGTCGAGAGCCTCGTGCAAAAGCTCGTCCGTCGGCGAGGCGCGCAACGGCGCGCGCAGATTAGCCGCGTCCTCTTGGCCAAGGCACATGTAAAGCGTTCCGGTGCAGGTCACGCGGACGCGATTGCAGCTTTCGCAAAAATTATGGGTAAGCGGGGTGATGAAGCCCAAACGGCCCCAGGTTTCCGCGATGCGCACATAACGGGCGGGGCCGCCTGTCCGGTAGCCGGTCTCGCGAAAAGTGAAGCGCTCCTTGAGCCGCGCCTCGACCAGGTTCAAAGGCAAAAATTGATCGGAGCGCCGCGTGTCGATCGCGCCAAGCGGCATGACTTCGATCAAGGTGAGGTCGAACCCACGCCCATGCGCCCATTCGAGCATCGCGACGATCTCGGCCTCGTTCACGCCTTTTAGCGCCACCATATTGATCTTGACCGAAAGTCCCGCCGCTTGCGCGGCATCGATCCCGGCCATCGTTTGGGCGTGATCGCCCCAGCGGGTGATCGCCTTGTATTTCGCCGGGTCGAGCGTATCGAGCGACACGTTGAGACGGCGCACGCCCGCCTCCGCGAGTTCTTTCGCATGATGCGCGAGCTGGGACCCGTTGGTTGTAAGGGTCAACTCGGAGAGTGCGCCGGACTCAATGTGGCGGCCGAGCGCGCGGAATAGGTGGAGGATATTCCGGCGCACCAACGGTTCCCCGCCGGTAATTCTGAGCTTGCGGACGCCGCGGCTGACGAAAGCCGTGCACAAACGGTCCAGCTCTTCCAAGGTGAGCAAATCGCGCTTGGGCAGGAAATTCATATCCTCGGACATGCAATAGACGCAGCGCATGTCGCAGCGATCGGTGACCGACACCCGGAGGTAGGAAATTGCGCGTCCGAACGGATCGACGAGCGGAGCCGTTAACGGCGGGGCGGGCGCTGGTTCAAAACCAGCCTTTGGAATTTGGCTGACGACGGTCATGGGCGTACCCTTACCTTTCCGGGGGCGGGAATTCCACGCCAAAATGATACATAATGAGAGCCGCTGGAAAAGCGAGGCAGCAAAATCCGAACCTCAAGGGCAGCGCAGGTTGGAGGTCAAGCGATGCGCGACGATCGGGATCAGTGGCCGAGCGAATTACGGCTGAAGGAGAACGGCCGTATCCTTAGGGTCAGTTTCGAGAGCGGTGACGCTTACGATCTTGCCGCCGAATATCTGCGGGTCATGAGCCCCAGCGCGGAAGTCCAGGGCCACCGGCGGGAAGAACGTCTGACCGTCGGCGGCAAGCGGCATTGCAGCGTGATCGGGATCGATCCGGTCGGCACCTACGCGGTGCGGCTGATCTTCGACGATTTGCACTCCACCGGCATCTTCACCTGGGACTATCTCCATGAGCTCGGCTCGAGCCACGACGAGAAATGGGCGGTCTATGAGGCGGAGCTCGAAACCAAGGGGCTCAGCCGCGACCGGGCTGGACAGGCGTGACGGAGAAACCGTTTTTTGCCTGACTGCCCGAGCGCCCGGTCGAGGTCCCGTCCGGCCGGGCTCGGACGTTAGCGCAGGGTCCGATCAGGTCGAACCATAGCCGGCAGTTTGGAAATAATCGAAGCCGTCGAATTCCGGAGGGCATCGATGGTTCGGCGGGCCATTTTGCGCAGCCTGTTTTTGCGCGAATCCGGCTTCAGGCAGCCGGTTTGCCGCCGGGCGATCGCGATCGCCGGCGTGAGCCAGAAATCCGCCTCTTGACTCAAATGGTCCGCTTCCTGCCCCGGTCGCAAGCGCCCGGAACGCGGCGGAGAATAAATCCCTTTGCCGCGCGGCCGGTCGTCGGCGCGGACGGCATTTTCAGATGCCTATTTTATAATTCCGCGTTGGAGATCAGGGACGGATGCCGCGACCGGGTAGTGCCACCGCAGCATCCGGCTTTCGAGGCCACGCGCCTCGCACAAGGAAAGTATGCTTTCGAGATCGGCAATTGGGGCAGCACGCTCCTCGTGCGGGATCGCGGTCTCTTTGCCGTCTCCGGAATCGGCTTCATCGGCGATCATTCGGTCGAAAAAGCGCGCCGGCCGCAGCTGCTTCTTGTCGCCCACGACGACGATCCGGCGGCAGCGCGCGACCAGACCCAAGGCGTCCTCCGGGCGCAGTCGATTTGCCTCGTCGATGACAAGGAGATCGAAATCGACCGAACCCGGTGGCAGGAATTGCGCGACCGAGACCGGGCTCATGAGAAAAACTGGCTTGATTTTCTGGATCGTGCCGCCCGCCGCCTTCATCAGCTTGCGCAACGGCATGTGAGCGCGCTTGCGGCCGATTTCGCCGCGTATCACGCGCATTTCGCCTAGAGCGCCGCGCGGGATCGCCGCCTGATGCCGCGCGCGAACGCCGCGCACCGCGGCCTCGCGCGACCTCTCCTCGATCTCGACGAATTGCGCGACAAGCTCGTCGCGCCGGCCGCCGTCTAAGGCGGCGAGTTCGGGGTCGGCCGCGATCGCCTTATTCCAGCAGGCTTCGGCAAAAGCGGTTTCGAGTTGCACATGGGCATTCTTGGGATCGAGCTCTCCCGAGGCAAGGGCGCTGGCGAGCCAGGCGAGTCCGGCCGCGCGCACCTTTCGATCGGCTTTGACAAGCCTTGGCCATTCCTCGGAACGAACATGGCTCGCGGCCCACCCGGCCGCCCACGCGCTCAGACGATTGAGGTCGATCGTTGCGATGCAATCGGTTTGAAAAATCGCCGCCAGGTCGAGGTCGAGAAATTTTATCGTACCTACGAAGGCGTTGATCACGTCGTCGAGGCCGGCTTCGAGATGATCGCAATGTGCCTCGGCGGTGACGTCGCGGGCCATGCCGATGACGCGCTCGGCGCTGATCTGCGAATCAAACGCGGCTAGCTCCCCAGTTGTCCTGGCAAGCTCGTGGATCTGGCGATAGACCGACCTTTTTTTCTCGCCAGACATCGCTCAGGAGACTCGCCAGGCCCCCGGCCTCGGCGACAAATTTGCGGCGTAACGCCTGGCTCGCGAGGACTGCGTCGAGGAGCGCGAGCCGGTCGGCCGGCCGCTTCGGCAACGGCACCGAAAGCAGGCTCGCGAGCGAACCTGCCGCTTTCTGGTAGGCTTTGCCCGCCCGGGCGAGCCAAAACGGCGCGCCTTGGGCGAGCGGCGGCCGAAGCTCGGCAACGAGACCGGCCCAGGCCGCCCGATGGAACGTGTGGAGATAGGGCGCTTGCTGTTCCATCCATTTCGCGCCGAGAGCGGCGGCATCGGCGGTGTGGCGCGGCGAAGGGAAGGTGGCGATCTTGGCGGCGATGTTTTCGGCTCCCCGCGGCAAATTCGATATGGCGCGGAAGATCGCGATGAGAGTCTTGACACCGGCCAAGGTTGGATCGCGGGGAAGACCGAAATAACTCGTGACCATGGTTGCGTAGGCTACGATTGACGCCACTTTGCCGGCGAGCGCCTGCAGCTTCGGAATTTGGCGCTGGAAATCTGCTGGTTGCAAAGCGCTCCACCGCCGCACGCCGATGTACGCGTGGCTGTTCACGGGGCGAACGCCTTCCGTAAGGTCGGCGAGCCGCTCGATCAGCCGCGCTTTTTCGGCGAATTCCTTGCCCGTGCAAATCGTCGCCTCCTCGACAAGACGCGCATCGGGTGTTAACCCGCACCGCGCCGCCGCGATTTGGATCGAGAGCGCACGATACGGCGTCATGGCGGTGTCGCCGATCTGGGCGTGGAGGCGTGTTGCGGTGTGGTTCAGGCGGTCACGCGCCGCGGTCAATTGCCTTGCCGTCTCGTCCGTCGCGGGCAAACCGGCGGCAGCTTGCAAGGTGCGATCCAGTCTTTCGACAGCGAGCCGCTTGTTTGCGGCCCGGCTGTGGAGGTCGAGGCAGATGTCGTCGAGGCCCACCTTGTCCAGCCGCTCGTAAACAACGTTGAGGGCGGCCGTTTGAGTGGCGACGAACAGAACCGTTTGACCGTCATGCACGGCCGCCGCGATAATATTCGTAATCGTCTGCGATTTGCCGGTTCCAGGCGGACCTCGGACGACGAGATTGTGTCCGGCGTGAACGGCCTCGATGACCCGCGTCTGTGAGGAGTCCGCATCGACAACATGAATGAGATCGGCTGGATTTGATATTTCGTCCAGCCGAATGGCCTCGGGTGGGACCGGAGGCTCGGTCGCGAATCCCTCGCCTAGAAGTCCGCGCAAAAGCGGATGCGAGACCAGCGCATTGTCCGGCCAATTGCCGGGTTCAAGATCGCGCATCATCAACTGTTTGGCGAAGGAATAAAAGCCAAGCTCGATGGCATTGGCGTCGATCGACCATCGCCGCTTGGCGGCTACCGCAGTGGCAACGGCATCGAAGTAGCTCGATGGCTGCCAATCTTCGGTCTCCGCAACATCGGGTAGGGCGAGTCCGAAATCGCCGCGCAGCCGTTCGTGCAAGGCCTGATTGGTGGCGATGCCTTCCTCGCGAAGCTTCAGATCGAAGTTCGAGCGCTTGGGATCGCGACCGAGGTAAACCGGCAGCAGGATCAGCGGCGCGTCGCGCGGCACGTCCGATTTTTCATCCTCGTACCAGCGCAGGAAACCAAGGGCGAGAAATAGGACGTTGACGCCGCGCTCCTCCTCGGCGGTCTTCGCGTCGCGCTGCATGGCGTGCAGCCGCTTGTGCAAAAGCTCGGACGGGAGCGATGTCTGCAAACCGTTCGGATCGCCTGTCCTCGGGGTGACCAGACGTGGCGTTTCCGGTGTCGCCCCGTCGCGCTCTTTGTCCGCGATTTCCGCCGCGAGAACCGGCAGCGGCTTGTTCTCGCGAACGAGATTTGCGAAGACGTCATCCGATGCATTGCCGGTGATGGTAAGCTCGCGCGACCGCTTGGCTCCCCGTGGGGTATGAATGAGGCGGTTGCGGGTCCCGGTTTCAATTAACTTGAGCCGGGCTTCGGCGAGCAGTTTTTCGATCGGCGTTCCGGCGCGGCCGTTGGCGATCTGTCTCCTCGCCGTCCGGCTCGAAGTGACTTTCCCCATTTACGTACCCTTTTGCCCGGAGGCCGCCGCAAGGCCGGCCTCGAAAATCATGAGCAAGTAGGGCGATATGGATATGACGTAAAGTAAGTTGACAGTGTTCAATGATTATATGATAAACTTCCTGTTACTAGGATCGTCGCTAAATTATTGACCAAATATTTACCAATGGCGCGCTTCGCGCGCTTTCCTGCCGACTTGGCAGCTGCCGGGCCGCGTCACTGGATGCCCTTTACATGTGGACCATGGATCATGATCCGGCTTGGCTTTCCGATCATGCTTTGACGTCTTGGTGTTCGCATGATCATTATGGCAAACGAGCCTCTGGTCGGCATCGTCCGTTTTGCTTTTTGCCGCATTTTTTGCGCCAAACCCGAGAGATTGTGGTGTCGAACATACTGCAGCAAGACCAGCTCGATCTCATCTTGCGCCGTCACGCGGAAATCCTGGCCCGTCTGGCCGGGGCCCTCGAACCCGCGGCGTTCGTGGCCTTGTCGCGCGAGCTCGCCGGCATCGAGAATGTCGCGAGGGCCATTCAGGATTTTCGCGGACAAGCCGAGGAAGCCGCCGGACTCGAAGCCCTGTTGGCCGATCCCGCGACCGGCGCCGAGATGCGCGGCCTTGCAGAGGAAGAATTACGGGCGGTCCGCGCAAGGCTTTTTGATCTCCACCGGGATCTGAAGATCGCGCTTCTGCCAAAGGACGCGGCGGATGAAAAAAACGCCATTCTCGAAATTCGTGCCGGGACCGGCGGCGGCGAGGCGGCACTTTTCGCCGGCGACCTTTTCCGGATGTATCATCGCTACGCCGAACTGAAAGGCTGGCGCGTCGAGATTTTAGCGGCGAGCGAGGGCACGTCGGGCGGCTACAAGGAAATCATCGCCGAGATCGCGGGACGCGGTGTCTTCGCGCGTTTGAAATTCGAATCCGGCGCGCATCGGGTGCAACGCGTGCCGGAAACCGAGACACAGGGGCGCGTTCATACCTCGACGGCAACCGTCGCGGTCTTGCCCGAAGCGGAGGAAGTCGACGTCGAGATCAACGAAGCGGACCTGAAGATTGATACGATGCGCGCGCAAGGCGCCGGCGGCCAGCATGTCAACAAGACCGAATCCGCGGTCCGCATCACCCATTTGCCGACAGGCACCATCGTCTTCGTGCAGGACGAGCGTTCGCAGCACAAGAACCGCGCCCGCGCCATGACGCTCTTGCGTGCCCGGATCTACGACACGCAACGTCAGAAACGCGACGCCGAGCGCGCCGCGGACCGGCGTGCCCAGGTCGGTTCCGGCGATCGCTCAGAACGAATCCGTACCTATAATTTTCCGCAAGGGCGGCTCACCGACCACCGGATCCATTTGATTCTCTACAAGCTCGACAAGGTCATAACCGGCGAAGCGCTGGATGAAGTGATCGATGCCCTCGTCACTCACCATCAGGCAGGTTTGCTCGCGGCGCCCGAAAGTGGGCCAGCCTGAAGACCTGGTCAGCGTCTTGGCTCTTCTGAGCTTTGCTGTCGGCAATTTTTGCCGCCGTCACCGCGATTTTCGCGAAAATCGGGGTCGCGAACATCAACGTCATCCTCACGCGATTCTTGCGCTCACCAAACGCGTCGTGCCGGTCGACAGGCTTTCGATTATTCTCGTTGCTGGCTTCGGCGCCGCATTTTTGGGCGCGCGGCTCACGGCGGCGAATTAGTCCACCCTCGCCTGATGGGTGCGGCGCGCTGCTGTTGATTGCCAACTTAAAAATCACCGTCGCGATAAACGGCCAAACTAGCTAGCACCCACTGACGTCTACGAATAAGCCGCCCGTCACGGTCTGCGACGATCCCTACAGCCAGCGACGCCGCGGCGGGTTGGAATTGTCGGGGGGGTTGCCCGAATCCCTGGGAGTAGCCTGACCGCCGCTGCCCTTGAACGCCTTGTAGGCGAAGAGAGCCAGAAGCGCCATCATGATTTGCGACATTCCGCCGCCGCTGCCGCTACTGCTGGGCTGACGTTGCCCGCGCGGGCCATTCGTCATGCCTTGGATAATATCACGTAGTCCCATGTCTGCCTCCTGATATGACCATGACGGAACCGCCGCACTTCACGAGCGCGCCACTTCCCTAGAGTTGGCGGCGTGGCGGCGCGCCGGGGCCGGGCGGGTTGCCCGGATCCGGCAAAACGCGGCGGGTTACAAGCCGGTTCCAAATGAACAGCACTAGCACCGCGCCGACGATCGCGCCGATGAGACCCGCCCCCTGGTCGAGCCGGTACCAACCGATGGTTTGGCCGATGAAGGTTGCGACGAATGCGCCAGCGATCCCGAGCGCGGTCGTCAGTATGAAGCCGGTCGGGCGATTCGGACCGGGCGAGACGAAACGCGCGATGATGCCGCCGACGAAGCCGATCACGATGATCCAGATAATGTTGTACATGACGATCTCCTGTGGCGGCAGCGGCCCCGCCTCTTCGACGGAGCGTAAGCCCCGTTGACCGGCCCGATATCTCTCCACCGCGTTTACAGTCAGTCTGCAGTTATGGCAAGACCTTAGCGCTATTGCCTGGACGGGGCTTGTTGGTTTCTATGCGCATCCATGAACCGCTCGAATTCCTCGCGATCCCTGGCGTGACGGAGATTTTCCATGAATTCCGCGAATTCGCGCTCGGCGGCGACGAGCTTCTGGCGTTCTTCTTCCAGCCGCGCGAGTTCAGTGGTGCGCCACTCGTCGAAGGCGCGATTTCCGGTCGAGCCCATGCCAAAACCGGAGCCGGCCCACTTATTTACCGCAAAGCCCCAGCGGTCGGAACCCTGCGCCCAGTTTCCCCATTTTTCCCATTTTTCTCGCCCGAAGGAAATAATGTCGCCGGGGTAACCGGATTTCTTCTGCCAGAATTTCCAGCCCAAGACCGCGAGGCCGATCGGCCAGTACACGATGAAGCCCAAAACCATCACCAGGATTTCCACTGGCTTCCACGGCTTTCCCTGCCAGTATCCGCCCCCGTGTGACCCGTCATTCTGTCGTGTCGAGCACCATTGATAGGACATTCCGGTATCAGTACTCATCTGCTTGCTCCTCTCGCCGCTCCATGTTGACCGCTTAAGCGAAGCAAATCGCAAAGCGGTATTGGGCCGCGCCGCTGAGATATAAGTATGCGTTTCTGGTTGTCGACGTTCGAGCGACAAGATATTCGCAGGGCTTCCGAGAACGCGAGAGCTCGGAGTTTTCGCGTCCGTTTCGGGAGGCGGGTTTGCCAAGAAGGGAGACCGCGTGGATGGGCGGATGCTTCGCTTGTATCGACCTGCGGTAATTCGCCGCGCCTGCGCATGCCGCTCAGAGCGGCGGCTCGCGAAGAGGTGCATCTCAATCTGGCTTACCGATGGTTTTGTCGGCTCGGTCTGGAGGGCAAGGTGCCTGATCCCTCCACGTTTTCGAAGAACCGCTAAGGTCGCTTTCGTGACAGCGACGCTTCCGGCGACATCCCGCGTGATTCCCTTAGAATGCGTTCCCAGTTGATCGGAACCAACGGAGGCTCCAGCGGTTCTACTTCCTGCGAATAGCATGGGCGGTCCCAAGAAACGGCGAAACCGCTTGGCACTCAAACGAGCCCGCCGCCGTCCCAGGGAAAGAATGGGGCAAGGCCAGCGCCGCGCAACTCAACCGGAATCTGAATTATGCTCATAAGATATGGCTATGAATTGACGTTCAATTGCGCGGAGCCGGCATTGATGGTTTGTCTGCTCGACGCGCACCGCGATCAGGCGCCAAATATCCGGTACGAGACACCGTTCGAGACCACGCCGACGATTTCGACGGAAACTTATCTCGACACATTTGGCAATCATGTTCGCCGGTTTATCGCGCCTGCGGGCGATCTGACGATTTGCCGCGACGCCATCATCGAGAATAGCGGTCAGCCCGATCCGGTCAAGCTCGATGCCGAAGAGATCGCGGTCGAACGATTGCCAAACGACACGTTGGTTTTTACGCTCGGCAGCCGTTATTGCGAAACCGACAAGCTGAGTGACATTGCTTGGCAATTGTTCGGATCGACATTGCGCGGCTGGCGCCGGGTTCAGGCGATCTGCGATTTCGTCTGCAACCATCTGACGTTCGGCTATCAATATGCCCGCGCCACCCGTACTGCCTACGAAGCCTATCAGGAGCGGGTGGGCGTTTGCCGCGATTTCGCCCACCTCGCCGTCGCTTTCTGCCGCTGCATGAACATTCCGGCGCGTTACGCCAACGGGTTTTTGGGCGACATCGGCGTGCTGCCGGATCCGGCTCCAATGGATTACAACGCTTGGTTCGAGGTCTTTCTCGATGGGCGCTGGTTCACCTTCGACGCGCGCCATAACATGCCACGCATCGGACGCATCACCGTCGCGCGCGGCCGTGACGCAACCGATATCCCGCTTGCGACATCCTTTGGTCCCCATACCTTGAACGCCTTCAGGGTTTGGACGGAAGAGGTTGGACCGGCTGTCCTGAGCGGCCTCACGCGCCGCATCGCCTAGGCGCCGATCATTGCAAGCCGAAAGGCGATGCTATCTGTGGCAAATAAGCAACCCGCCGCGAAAAAAATTCGACGCGGGATTCTCCGAAAAATTTGGCAACGTTAGATAAGTTGCTAATATTATTTATGTTTTACGAGAGCTGTGGCCACGTGAGGCGAGCGCCGCCCGCGTCGCGCGTTTTCACTTTATCTTGACGCTGCTAGCCCGCTACCGTTGCCTGATCGTGGCGGTTTTTGGACACGTGGGCTGATGCGTCGTTTCACTTTTTGGCCGTGGCGAACAGGCTTTCGTGGTCTCCTGGAGGCCTGCGTTCGGGGTTCGCGTCTTCCTCCGCACCACTTTCTTGTCATTGTCATAACGGTTTGCGGCCTCGCCGGTTGTGCTTCCCCAAAAGGTTTTCTCGAGCCCGTGGCCGCGCGCGCTCCCGGCACGAGCGAGGTCGAAATGCTGGTCGCGACGACACGCGAGCGGACCACGCCGGCGGAGATGTTTTCCGGTTTCCGCGGGCCGGCGTTGGATTTTGCCGATATTGTTGTTTCGATTCCCCCGGTGCACCAACCAGGCAATGTTGAATATCCCCACCAAATTCCCGGCGATCCGGCGACGGATTTCGTGACACTTAGTCCCACCCGCTACAACGACCGCGCGCAAGCGCTCGCCACGTTCCGCCGGCTGGTGCGGACAACGCCCAAAAAGCAGGTGCTGGTGTTTGTCCACGGTTTCAACAACCGCTTCGAGGACGCGGTTTTCCGCTTTGCCCAGTTTGTTCACGATTCCGGGGTGGAGGCTCAAGTCGTGCCCGTACTTTTCGCCTGGCCGTCGAAGGCGAGAGTTCTCGCCTACGGTTACGACCGCGAGAGCGTCGAGTACTCACGCGATGAGCTCGAAAGCGGTTTGCGCTTCCTCGCCAAGGATCCCGAAGTTGGCGAGATCACCGTGCTCGCCCATTCGATGGGAAACTGGGTGACGCTCGAAGCGCTGCGCCAGATGGTTATCCGCGATGGCAAGGTGGCGCAAAAAATCCACAACGTCATTCTCGCGGCGCCGGATGTTGGTGTCGACGTCGCTTACAAGCAAATCGACCAAATCTACGCATTGGGCGCTCGGCGGCCGAAGTTCTATTTGGTTACGTCCGAGGACGACAAGGCACTTGCGATTTCGCGCCGGGTGTGGGGCGAGCCAAGACTAGGCTCCATCGATCCGAACCAAGAACCAGACGAAAGCAAACTCAAGCGCGAAGGGATAGAGGTTATCGACGCGACCAGGTTACGCTCGACAGACCCGTTCCATCACGGCAAGTTCGCCGAAAATCCGCAGCTCGCAAGGGTCATTGGTCAAATCTTTACGCCCGGCCAGACCTTGACCGGTTCAAGGGTTAGCCTCGGCGAAAAAATCCTCCAGACAACGGCTGGCGCGACAGCCTCAGTCGGTCAGGCGGCGGGCCTCGTCGTTACGGCCCCCGTTGCCATCGTCGATCCGCTCACCCGCGAGCAATTTGGCGACCAGGTCGACGCATTTGGCCACTCGGTTCGCGATGCCGCCACGCCGCAGTGAAATCGGTCATGGGGAGGGCCCAATTGCTCATGGCGTTCCCGCGAGCCAAGTAGAGTTTAGGCCGCGCAAGAAACCTTGACCGCGATGCCAGTGGCAACAACGCGTTTGAGCGTCACGCCGGTCTCGTCGATCCGCACGACGCCGCAGTCTTGGTAATCGATCCCGATGATGGCGTCGGCGTCGATATCTTCTGCCTTACGAACGAGTTCATGCAAAATAAGTTGCCGCCAATTGTGTTGGAGCGGTTCGCTATTTTCGGGATGCCAGGCGGAGGCAGCCTCGATCTTGCCGATGTTATAGAGAACACGGCCTCCTTCGAGGGTGCTGGTGAAACTGATACGCACGATCCCGCCTCCGGATATTCGTTCTGTTAATGCTTGGAAGTTTCGCGAAGCTTAATGCGTGGCGATCGCGGCGGTTTCGAGACGAATTGTCACGGACCGGTGAAGAACGGGACGGGCGCCCCGCACACATCAAATTAAATTTTTGTTAATGCCGGAAGTGCCGTACCCCGGTAAACACCATGGCGAGGCCGGCGCCGTCGGCGGCCTTGACGAGCTCGCCGTCGCGCATCGATCCTCCCGGTTGAATGATGGCCGTCGCGCCCGCTTCGGCGGCGGCAAGCAGGCCGTCGGCGAACGGAAAAAACGCATCTGAGGCGACGACCGATCCCGTGGCGAGGCTTTCGGAAAGGCCGGCGGCCCTCGCGGCCTCGGCCGCTTTCGTCGCCGCGATCCTCGCGGAATCGACGCGGCTCATCTGGCCCGCGCCAATTCCCACCGTCGCGCCGCCCTTCGCGTAGACGATCGCGTTCGACTTCACATGCTTGGCAACGCGGAAGGCGAATTTGAGATCGCGCCATTCCATCTCGTTTGGCGCGCGCTCGGTGACGACGCGTAAATCCATGTCGTCGACATTCGCATTATCGCGGGTTTGCGCAAGAAATCCGCCCGTTACGGCGCGAAACGTCAAGCTTTTCGCGCGCGGATCGGGGAGGCCGCCGGTTAGGAGGAGACGCAGGTTTTTCTTGGCAGCGACGATTTCGATGGCCGCATCTTCGGCCTCGGGCGCGACGATGACCTCGGTGAAAATCTTCACAATCAGCGCGGCGGCCTTCGCATCGAGTTTCCGGTTCAAGGCGACAATGCCGCCGAACGCCGAGACCGGATCGCAACGCAGCGCTAGCTCATAGGCCTCGGCAAGAGTTGCCGCCTCCGCGGCACCGCAAGGATTGGCGTGCTTGACGATCGCGACGGCGGCGGTCCGCGCGGGATTGAACTCCGCGACGAGTTCGAATGCGGCGTCGGTGTCGTTGACGTTATTGTAGGAGAGCTCCTTGCCCTGCACTTGGCGTGCCATCGCGACGCCGCGACGTGGCGCTCCCGACGCATAGAAAGCGGCGGTCTGATGCGGGTTCTCGCCATAACGCAAGCTCGACACAAGCTTGCCGCCGAACGCGCGATAGGCTGGCGTGGCAAGCCCCATTTCCGCCGCGAGCCAATTCGAGATCGCGGTATCATAGATGGCGGTGCGCGCAAACGCTTTTTGCGCGAGTTCTTGGCGCAATGCCCTAGTCGTGCAACCGCCATGCGCCATCAATTCACCGAGGATTTTGGGGTAATCGCCGGGGTCCACGACGACCGCGACATCATTGTAATTCTTGGCGGCGGCGCGGATCATAGCCGGGCCGCCGATGTCGATGTTTTCGATGCCACCAGCGAAATTAGCGCCCTTCTCGATCGTCGCCTCGAAAGGATAAAGATTTACCACGAGGAGATCGATCGGCGCGATGCCATGCGCCAGCATCGCCGCCTCGTGTTCCGGATTTTCCCGGATCGCCAGAAGCCCGCCATGAACTTTTGGGTGCAAGGTCTTCAGCCGTCCGCCCATAAGTTCAGGGAAGCCGGTCAGATCGGAGACATCGCGGACCGGCAAGCCGGCATCGGCAAGCGCCGCGCGGGTGCCCCCGGTTGATACAAGCTCAACACCAAAGCCCGCGAGACCGCGCGCGAAACCAGCGAGGCCGGTCTTATCGGAAACGGAAAGCAACGCGCGGGCAGCGCGGCGAAGGTCAGTCGGCATGGGTCTTTCGCCTGGGGCCGGGTCGCTTGAAAGCTGCTGCATGATTTCAAGCGCTCGATGGAGGGATGAAATCCAGTATATACATCGAGTTATCGACATCGCGAAAAAAGCGCTTGTCATGAGGTGATTTCGGGATTCGTATTGGGAAGATGATTTGCGTTGGCTTTTTTGAAACCAATCGCGACGGGCTGGGCCAGCGGGCCCAATCCGGCCAGGTCCGTGCGCGGGATGTGCTGGCACATCGTTCTTGACCGGAAATAGGACCTACAAGTTCCTCATCTGGAGATATCGTATGATTCCGCAGTCCGCCCCCACGTTCCTCAAGCCTCGGTTATCTCATCTGCACATCGACGGTGCGACGTGCCCGTGGTGCGAGCAAGAAATTGCCCCCGAGAGACTCGAAGAGATCAACGGCAAGATCGCGGCACGCGAGCGCGAGCAGATGCACGCGATCACGGCGAAGCTCAAACAGCAGCATGCGCTTCAGCTCGACGAGCTTCGTAAGGCCAAAGAGGCTGACGTCGCGAAAGTAAAAGAAGACGCAGCGGCCGAAGCCCTCCGTATCCGTCGAGAGGCGACCGAGGCCGCCGAAGGGCTCGTGCGCGACAAGATCGCTGACAAGGACAAAGCGGTCGCTGACGCCCAGGTGAAGATTGCAGAGGCAGAAGGCAAGCTCTCGAAGCTCTCGGAACAACATGAGCTAGCCCTGAATGAGCGCCTCTGTTCTCAGCGGGAAATCCTGGAAAGGGCCAAGGACGCCGCGATCAACGCCGAGAGGGCTAAGGCCTTTGAGGAAACCCAAGGGCTATCCAATAAGGTGAACGAGCTGCAGCGCGCCCTTGAAAAGAAGACGAATGAGGAGCTTGGCGAAGGAGCCGAGATCGAATTGTTCGAGGCTCTGAAAAAAGAATTTCCGAATGACCGTATTGAACGCGTCGCGAAAGGTGCTCCGGGAGCCGATATCCTCCACGGCGTGATCCACAACGGCAGGGAATGCGGGACCATCATCTACGACTCGAAGAACCACAAGATGTTCCGCAACGAGCATGTGACAAAGCTGCTCGAAGATCAGCTTGCGGCAAAGGCCGAGCACGCTATTCTCTCCACACACAAGTTCCCGGCTGGAACGCGCCAGCTGCACATGCAGGATGGTGTGTTGGTCGCCAACCCCGCCCGAGTTGTGTCGGTTGTCACCCTAATCCGTCGACACTTGCTGCAGGCTCATACCTTGCGCCTGAGCAGCGCCGAACAAGAAAGCAAGACAGCGGCTCTCTATGCGTTCATTACATCGGAACGCTGCACCCAGCTACTTAGCCGCATCGATGCGCAAGCTGATGAACTATTGGAGCAGCAGGTCAAGGAGCGGAAGTGGCATGATGCGGCCTGGAAGAAGGAAGGCGAACTCGTCCGCTCGATTTAAAAGGTGCAAGCCGAACTGTCCAACGAAATCAGTTGCATTATCGGCACGGCGCCGGACGAAGAAGTGGCCCTGGAAGATCTGAACGATGATCAAGCACGCCACAGCTGAAAACTGCCGGAACGTCGCAGGGTTGCAGGAGCGGCGCCTCGACCGCACGATCCTGCGCCTTCTCCTGTTCGAACGCGGGCGGGAGCAATATCGCCAGATTCCTGTTGAGGTGACAGACAGAACACTCTCAGAGGAAAAACGGCTCCGATATGGCGTATCGCCTCGCCGATCCGGTGTGGCGCGCGAGCAAATGAGTTTAAGGTTTTTCCATTTCTAGCCCCACGGTGGGGCTGCTGAAACGCGTGGCTCTCGGAATTCGCATAAGCGCCGGAGAAGAATCAGACCAAGGGCGAACTTCTCGCCGGTTGAGGCGCATGCTAATGTTGGCGGGATGAACGAGCCGGCCCCCATCGAGAGCCTCAGCGAAGCACAAGCGCGCCGCGAACATGCCCGCCTTGGGGAAGAAATCGGCGCGCATGACCGGCGCTATTACACGGAAGATGCGCCAACGGTCTCGGATGCCGATTACGACGCGCTGCGGCGGCGCTATGAAGCGATCGAGGCCGCCTTTCCGCAACTCGCAACGCCGGATTTGCTCACCAAAAAGGTTGGCGCCGCGCCTTCGGAGAAATTCGCGAAAGTGCGCCATCGCGTGCCGATGCTCTCGCTCGGCAATGTGTTCCGCGACGAGGAGGTGGCGGATTTTGTTACGCGCATGCGCCGGTTCCTCGGGTTTGGCCCTGAAGCGCCGCTCGACATCACGGCGGAACCAAAGATCGACGGCCTCTCGTGCTCGCTGCGCTACGTCAAAGGTGTACTCGTGCAAGCAGCCACGCGCGGCGACGGCTTTGAGGGCGAGGACGTCACCGCCAATGTGCGGACCATCGGTGAAATTCCAAAGGCTCTCGCTGGCGCGGCGCCGGAAATTCTTGAAATGCGCGGCGAAGTCTATATGACGCACATGGATTTCGCCGCGTTGAACGCGCGGCAGGCGCAAAGTGGTAAGACGCTCTTTGCCAATCCGCGCAATGCGGCGGCGGGCTCGCTGCGCCAGCTCGATCCCGCCATCACCGCCGGGCGGCCTCTGCATTTCTTCGCCTATGCCTGGGGTGAGGTGAGCGCTTTGCCCGCCTCGACGCAAATGGGCATGATCGCGGCGTTCAAGGATTTTGGCGTTTCAGTCAATCCGCTTATGATGCTCTGCCATTCGGCGGACGACCTCCTCGCGCATTACCGGCTGATTGAATTGATGCGCGCGCGGCTCGGCTACGACATCGACGGCGTGGTCTATAAGGTCGATAGCCTCGCGCTGCAAAACCGGCTGGGCTTTGTGTCGCGCTCGCCGCGCTGGGCGGCGGCGCATAAGTTCCCCGCCGAAAAGGCGACAACCGTTTTGCGCGCCATCGAAATCAACGTCGGTCGCACGGGCGCCCTGACGCCAATCGCGCGGCTCGATCCGGTGACCGTCGGTGGCGTCGTCGTTTCCAATGCGACGCTGCATAACGAGGACGAGATCGCCCGCAAGGATATTCGCATCGGCGATACCGTGACGGTCCAGCGCGCTGGTGACGTTATTCCGCAGGTTCTGGGACCTATCCTAGAAAAGCGGCCAAAAGACTCGAAGCCTTATGTCTTTCCCCGCGCATGCCCGGTCTGCGGCTCGTCGGCGGTTCGCGAGATCGATCCGAAAACCGGCGCCGCGGATGTCGTGCGCCGCTGCACCGGCGGCCTTGTCTGCACGGCACAGGCGGTGGAACGCTTGAAACATTTCGTGTCCCGCAATGCCTTCGATATCGAGGGCCTTGGCGACAAGCAGATCGAACAATTTTTCCGCGATGGTTTGATCAAGACGCCAGCCGATATTTTCGCGCTCAAAGCGCGGGACGCACGCAGTTTGCAAAAACTGAAGGGCCGCGAAGGTTTTGGCGAAACTTCGGTACGAAACCTGTTTAGGGCGATTGAGGAACGCCACACGATCCCGCTCAATCGCTTCATTTTCGCGCTCGGCATCAGGCATGTCGGCGAAACCAACGCCCGGCGTCTCGCCCGCTATTTCGGTTCCTTCGATGCGCTGCGCAGCACCGCGCGGGCGGCGTCGCCTGGGCCCGAGGCCCGCGCGGAGATCAACAATATCGAAGGGTTCGGCGAAGTGGTGGCGGAAACCGTTGCCGATTTCTTTGCCGAACAGCACAATGAGGACGTTCTCGACGCCCTGCTCGCGTATGTGACGCCGCTACCGATGGAGGCCGTCGCTTCGAAAAGCCCGGTCGCGGGCAAGACGATTGTCTTTACCGGCTCGCTCGAACGGATGACCCGCGACGAGGCCAAGGCGATGGCAGAGAGGCTAGGCGCGAAGGTCGCGGCGTCGGTCTCCAAAAAAACCGATCTCATCGTGGCTGGACGTGGCGCAGGTTCAAAACTGGTGAAGGCGGCCGAACTCGGCATTGAAACAATCAGCGAGGATGATTGGCTGAGGTTGACGGAGCAGAAGGCTTAAGGCAAGTCTCAGCGCGCATTTCAAACGCTGCCCTCATCCTTGAGGCGCAGGCGAAGCCTGCGTCTCGAAGGATGAAGCAGATCAATACATGTGCAAATTGGCAAGAGGTGAGTGAATTGACAAATGGGCGCCGCTGGTGCGTCGCCCATTGACCTATGGGGGATTGACCCATGAGGCGTGGAAAAGATTACCCTGCTTTTTTAGGCGGTGAGAGGACCCACCGCCCATAAAAAAACATGGCAGTCACAAAGGCAACCGCGCAAATACCGCCAAGAGGCGTCCCAACCCAACTCGCAATTTCAAGAAGCTCGCCCATAACTTTCACTCCTATATTTGTTTATGAGCCGTCGTGAACGATTTCCTTGGGCGCTGGACGGCGAAAGCGCCAAGTGTCCTCCCTGGCAATGTGGTATAACTGCGACACATGCGCAAGGAAAATATTAAGCGTCAGGCCCCAGCCTTTAGAAAATACGCAAGAAATACTCCGAAATTATGAAGTTAAGCTCAAGAAATTATCGCTCCCGACGTATGAAAACCAGGCGTCCAGCGCATCGCGGCATCATGCCGCAGGCGCTCGCCGCCGATCGCTTCCGCGTATCCCGCGAAATGGCCAAAAACTGACTGCCAAATAAGGCCAGCAAACGCATGACGGCCATTCTGGAAAGAGCGCTCATGGACCGTCGTAAATTCATCGCCGCCGCCGGGTCTGTCGCCGCGGCTGCCACGGCTTCACAGGCCTTTGTGCAAATGGCTGCTGAAGAGCCGATGATGCGTCCGCCGCACTACAAGGCTCTTGAGGGCGCGCGGACAACGTGGCGACGACTTGCCGGACAAAACCAGTTGCCAAAACTCATCGCCAATGTGAAATTCAAAGATCGAATCAAGGCAAGCCCGCCTCAAGCGAGAAGGGCCGCCTGACTCAAAGCCGTCAGCAAAATTCAGCGATGCCTCAAAGTCGCAGGAGAATAATTTGCAAATCAGTTCGAAATTCTGCCGCTTCGGTCCGCTTGCCGTGATCGCCGGGCTGCTGGCTGGTTGCCCAGGCTTCACAGCAATGGCGCAGGAAGTACCCCCGGCCTACATCGAGCCTGGATATGCCCCCTGCTTCTACCCGGGCGATGAGGACACTCGCCTCGGCTGGGTCCATCTCACGAGCGGAAATTATGGCCTGGCCGAGCAGCATTACCGCCGAGCCGTCGAAGCGACTCGCCAGAACGGCTCAGCCTGGATCGGTCTCGCGGCCTCTTACGACCGGCTGGGGCGCTTCGACTTGGCGGATCTCGCCTACCGGCACGCCATTTGGCTCGAAGGCGAAAACTATATCGTCCTCAACAACCGGGGCTATTCCTACCTGCTAAGAGGCGACGTTCGTAGGGCAAGACGACTCCTGGAACGGGCCATGCTGCTTGCGCCCGGTGACCCGACGATCGCCAATAACATTGCGGTTATGGATGCCGGACTGGCCTATTTTCACGGCTTTGGGCCCTGAGGTCCCGAGAGGGCGCCGTTACCTTAGCGCGCTTCCCGATCACGTGGAATCAATTAATCGAAAAGGAAGCGCTCGAATTCAAAGATTTGGTGCATGTCGGAATTGAAAGAGTTGAGCAACTTTTGCGGGACTTGCGCCCGCGCAGTCTCCGTTTTTCGGTGCCAACTGGGTATCCCGTTCACACCCGTTTCGTGGGTGACGAATTCCTTTTGATGAAATAGTCACTGAACTCGATGCTGAGCCCGCACGCGAAGCATATGGATTAGCTGTGCGCGGCCCGCGCCGGCCTCGTCAGAACGGGTTCCAGGTCGAGCTCTGGGTGAATTTCAGATAGCTGACGTTGAGCCCCAGACGCGCGCCGATCCCGGAGCGGATCGGAACCACGTAAACATCGTCGTTGACGAGTGCCGTCATGCCAAAGCCGCCGACAAGATAGGCCGAGCCGTCAATCCCGCCGAAGCGGCGAAAGATCGCGCCCGTTGCAGGCAAATTATAGACAAGCATCATGGTGCGATCACCGTCGGCTCCAGCATCGAAGCCCAGCGAGGGGCCTTGCCAAAAAACCTTCAGATCGCCGGCGTTGCGCGTATACATCACGCCCTCGCCATAGCGCAGCCCGCCGATGAAGGCGCCGCCCGCCTCCTGGCCCAGCACATAGCCATTGGGCTTGCCCCAGCGCTTGGTCGCAGCCTCGACAATCTCGGCAAGTCCGCGCGAGACCGACCCAAAGAAACGATGGCCGTTGGCGACAATCTCATTCGCGGAGAATTCGCCGGGCCGTCCGTTCGAGGGACCGGGGTCGGCCAAAGCAGCGCTTGCCCGGAGAACTGGGATGCCGGCGGTGAGAGCCGCCAGCGTCAGCGTCATTTCCCTTCGCGTTTGCATGGTCAACTCCTCCGCTCAATCTTCCGCGAACCGGGCATTGTGTGGAGCATTGAAGGAATAGCGTTAACGAAGAATTGACGCCGCCAGGGTTTTATCGTGGCTTCTTCAGGGCGAAGCTGTGCCCGCTTGCCCGGATAATTCCCGCTGACGCTTTACCGTGCTCGAAAAATGGCCGCCGTTGGATCGCCCAAGGCGACAAAAGGCCCGTTTATGAATTGCGCTTCGGCTTTTCCATATCGCAATGGGCGCCGCGCGCCATCACGAACGATCCCGCCCGCCGCGCGCAACACCGCGTCCCCCGCCGCCGTGTCCCATTCCATGGTTTGGCCGAAACGCGGATAGACGTCGGCTTGGCCCTCGGCAACCACACAGAATTTGAGTGCGGAACCCGCCCGCCGCCGCTCCTTGACGGGGAGCTTCGCGAGAAAAGCCTCGGTCGCCGGATCGGCGTGGGAGCGGCTCACGAGGGCGGTCAATCCTTGCTGTGGCGCCGGCCGCGCATGAATGGCCCGGCGCTCTTCTGGCGGCGGCAGCGCCGCGCCCGGCGCGACCTGGCAGGTACTGGCGGTGGCGCCGCCGATCCAGAGTTGTCCGAACGCCGGAGCGTAAACCACGCCGGCACGCGGCGCCGAATCGACGATCAGTCCTATATTGACGGTGAACTCGCCATTATGGCTCAGGAATTCGCGCGTCCCATCGATCGGATCGACCAGGATAAAAGTTTGTCCGGCAACCATCTTTTCGCCTCTTGAAACCGCTTCCTCGGCGAGTATCGGAAGATGAGGCAACCGCATCGCGAGGCGCCTCAGGATAATGGCTTCGGCCGCTTCGTCGGCGTCGCAGACGGGACTCCCATCCAGCTTGTGCCTGGCCCTGGCGTCGCCCGCATAGACGGCCATCACCGCGACGGCGGCTTCGAGCGCGATTTCGGCGAAAATATTTGCTATTGCATCGCGATCGATCGGCGGTACTGCATTGATTTTGTTGTCTTTCACGAAATTGCCATTCGGTTTCACAGAAGAAACACTTCTCGCATGGGCATGGCGTGATTTGCAATTGCCGCGACGAGAGCCCCGTGTGTAAGGCCTCACTGCACGATTTGTTCAGAATCGTACGGTAAGATAGAAACGTTTCATCATTAATAGCAATGTCTCACTTTAAGTGCAACCGCAAGTCATTGAAAACACTTATTTCGGTCTCTCATGATTAAATGCAACGTGACACACTTGTTAGCCATTTCAAGACGCCGATGAATAGGCACATGGTCCACTCCTCAGAAATCGAGTACTTTCGCGCCTCGCTACAGTTCCTTGCGTTCTCTGAGGATTACCTCTGCTGCGCATCTTTGTGCCGTCCTCGCCGCATCGCCGGCCGAATCGACCTATCCTAGAGGCGCTGTCGTCTTGTCGCTGGCATTTCACGGCATCGAGCTTCATGGAATGGCCCGCCCCTCCTTCCGGCAAGGTAGTCTCGCCGGAGGCTCAAACGGAGGAGTGGATCATGGAGATTCATGAAGATTGCGGTGCTTGGCGTCGATCTCGGGAACAATGTGTGCAGCAGCGTCGGCTTCGATGAGGTCGGGGCAGTCGTTCTACACCGGCGAAGCAGGAGAGACACGCTCATCGATTGCGTCGGCAAATTACCGCCGTGCATTGTCGCGATGGAAGCTTGTTGCGGCGCCGATCATCTCGGTCGGTTGTTCGCGGCGCAAGGGCACGGCGTCCGCCTGATGTCGCCGGAATACGTGCGGCCTTACGTTAAGGCGCAGAAGAACGACGATCGTGACGCCGCGGGGATAGCGGAGGCGGCAACGCGGCCGACCATGCGTTTCGTCGAGACAAAGACCGAGGCGCGACTCGACATGCAAACGCGGCACCGGTCCAGGGACCGTTTGGGGGGCGAACGGACAGCTCTGATCAACCAGTTGCGCGCGATTTCTGGAGCGCGGGATTGTTGTACCCCAGGGCAAGCGCAAACTCGAACAATATCTCGTCATATGATGGAAGAGGAGGAAGGCCGAGGTCGGAGCGCGCGGATACGGATGCGGAGCGCCGACATGCGGGCGCAATGGCTAGACCTCGATCGACGGATTGCCGCTTTCGAGGCCGAGTTCACGTCCTTTGCGCGAGTTCACGTCCTTTGCGAAAGAAAACGAAGACGCCCGGCGATTGACTACTATCCCGGGCGTCGGCGTCATGATCGCGGCGGCGTTGATCGCGGCGATTGGCAAAGCCGAGACTTTCGCGCACGGTCGCGATCTGGCGGCGTGGCTCGGCCTCGTTCCGCGTCAATCGACAACCGGCGGCAAACCGCGCCTCATGGGCATCAGCAAGCGCGCAACACGTATCTTCGAAAGCGAAAAGCGAGTGCGTTTCGGGTGAGATTTTCAAAATCCTTGGCCAGGCGGCGACAGCGATTGAGCCAAGCGAAGGTGCGTTCGACGACCCACCGCCGTGGTAAAACCGCGAAGCCTTTTGCCTGATCCGATCGCTTCACAATTTCGATTTTTAGGTGGGGCAACACCTTGGCAGCCGCCTTTCGAAAAGCCTGCCCTTGGTAACCGCCATCGGCGAAGAGCTTTTCGAGAAATGGGCACATGCCAAACAAGGTTGACAAAACCACCACGCCGCCGTCGCGATCTTGAATATCCGCCGGATGCACGAGGGCATGAAGCAAAAGGCCTAAAGTGTCGACGAGAATGTGCCGCTTCTTGCCGTTGATTTTTTTGCCCGCATCATAGCCGTGGGGGTCGATGCAAGCCCCCCTTTTTCGGCGCTTTTCACGCTCTGGCTATCGATGATAGCGGCGGTGGGGCTGGCCTCTCGCCCAATTTGCTCGCGACACCTCACATAAAGCGCATGATGAATAGTCTCCAACGTGCCGTCGTAGGTCCACAGGTCGAAATAATCGTAGAGCGTGCTCTTCGGCGGCAGGTCCTTGGGCACATAGCGCCATTGGCACCCCGTGCTCAACACGTACATGATCCCATTCACAACTTCGCGCACATCCACCTTGCGCTTGCGGCCGCCATGTTTGGCCGGGGGAATCAGCGCTTCGATATGCGCCCATTCCTCGCCAGTCAGGTCGCTTGGATAGCGCAGATTGTCACGCTTGTAATTCAGGCGGTTCGCAGTCGTCCACATTGGCGGCCCCTCCTCAAATCAGGCCGCCACCCTTAAATCACAAATGATTCAGCGGATTCAACTTCTTTTCGGACGGACACTTAGAGCGACGCGATGAAATCGTTCTGTACAAGTAAAGCGCGTTCGATCTATCGCGTTTAGCTTGCTTATTCGCCCGGCCATATAACTACCAAACACGTATAATATCAATAGCTTGAAAGTATTACAAAAAATTAATCTCAGAACTTGTGAAAAAGCGAACGCGCCCTTTGCGGACGAATGTAGACAGTATTACATCAGACAAAATGTCAAGTAAAGAGGCATTTCGACATGATGGGTACTAAAAGCGACAAGTGGCAAGTGTTTCCTGTCCGGTTGTCTGGAAAGACGATTGAAGCATTGCGCCGGGAAGCTGAGCGCCGAAACCACACCATCGGCACTATTGCGGGCGCTGTTTGCCTTGGCGCCGTTGAGTTGGGGGCGGGTGATTTGGTTTCGGCATGGCCTGAAGGTTCGTTTAGCAGTTTGCTGAAAAACGCTGGCTTTGGCTGATCTGAGATGATTTACTTTGGTCACGAATTGGTGGGGGTTTCAGGCGCGGACGATTTCGGGACCTGAGCCCCAGCTTCGGAAAGCTCTATTCGAGCGCGGGCCGCCCCTCGATCCCGCCGGAGCAATTGCTGAGCGCCTTGCTGCTCCAGGCGGCTGCTCCAGGTGTTCTACGGCATCCGCTCGGAACGCCAGCTGATGGGACAGCTCGACTATAATCTTTTGGATCGCTGGTTCGCCGGGCTTGCGCCGGACGACCCTGTGGGGGACACGACGACCTTCACCAAGAACCGGCACCAAGAACCGGCACCAAGAACCGGCACCAAGAACCGGGATCGACTGCAGCACGGCGAGGTGTTTCAAAAGTTCATGACGCAGCTTTTGATCACCCGCAGGTGAAGCCGCTCTTGTCGGACGAGCATTTTTCGGTGGATGGGACTTTGATCGAGGCGTGGGCGTCGCAGAAGAGCTTTCGGGCCAAGGACGGCGGCGACAATGAACGACAATGAAGGAGACGGCGCGGATTTGCGCGGCCAGAAACGCGCGAACGAGACGCCTGCGAGCACGACCGATCCGGAGAGCCGTCTCTATCGCAAGGCGGCGGGGCGGGAGGCAAAACTCTGCTCCATGGGTCATGTCACCATGGAGAATCACCATCGAAAATCACCATCGAGAAAATCACCATCGAGAACCGGCACGGGCTTGCGGTGGCAGGGGTCGTCACAAAGGCCGATGGCCCGGCGGAACGGCACGCCGCGCAAGCCATGCTGAAAGCCAAGCGCAAGGCCGTTGGTCATCGCATCACGGCCGGCGCGGACAAGGCCTATGATACGAAGGGCCATGTTGAAGGGCCATGTTGAAGGGCCATGTTGAAGGGCAAACTTGCGGGCCATCAACCTCACGCCGCATGTGGCGCAGAACAATGGCCCGGCCAAAATCGGCAAGCGAATCGGCAAGCGGCGGAGAAGCTCGATCGATGCCCGCACGACAAGGCACGCGAGCTATGGGGTGTCGCAGAAGCGCCGCAAAATGATCGAATGCATCTTTGGCTGGGGCAAGCAGCATGGCACGATGCGCAAGGCGAAGCATCGCGGGGTTGCTCGTATCGCCGGAGGATTTTCTGCTGAACCTCATCGCCTCCAACCTGATCCGCATCCCGAAATTGGTTGCCGCATAGGCGAACTCCGTAAAGACAGCCCGGTCTCGCGGGCGATTTTCCAGAACGGGCGATTTTCCAGAACGGTTGACGGTTCCGGCGCAGGGCTTCGACCGGCATGATCTGCGCGGATGTGACCCGCGTGCGCAGGCGATGCGGCCGGCTGGTCCGGTCCTCGAGACCCACCACGCCTTCGCTTTCGTGGCGCCGGAGCCATTTCCTGACGGTCGCGCGCGAAACACCTCCGGCGCCGGCTATGGATACGGCGCCGGCTATGGAGCGCGGCGTTTCGCCCGCTCGGAGCCTTGCGACAAGCAGGACTCGCCTGTTCGCCGGCGTCCTGGCATTCTTGTGAATGTTCACGGGTGGGTCTCCTGAGCTTGTGGCGCTTCGCAAACTCCACAAACCTCAGTTTCTCCCCGTCAACAACCTATCGAGACAGAACACCTAGAGCATTGCGATAAACGCCCGCGCGGCCGCATCATATTCCTGGATCGGTATCGTCTTCAAAACCCGCGAGGCAACTTCCCGCGCGGTTTCGCTCGAAAGTCTGACTATCCCTTGCTCGAATGTTCCGAAGTCATCCTTGCGAAAGGTTCGCAACGTAACCCATTGCATGACGAGGTCTGTCACCTTCGGCCGGATCAATTCGAGCGCGTCATATGCGAGCGAGAACCTTCCCGGCTTGTCCGCGTGAAGGAAGCCGCAAGCCGGATCAAGCCCGCGCGAAATGAGAACGCGCGTCATCCGCGCAAGGGCAACGGCTAAACCGTAATTGATAGCCGCGTTGCACGGCGTTACGGCGTCGCGCGAGACGAATTGCGTTCCTTTTTCTCCGAGCTTTCCGCCGCGCCGCGCGACCATGCGGGTTTGAAACACACGCCAGTTATCATGAACCGGACCCTTGAACCGTACCACGAAACCCTGCCAGCGTCGCCAATAAGCTGAAGCCGCCTTGGCCTCGATTGCACGGCAATCCATAACGGTTTTTGCGCGGCGAAGTTTTGCGGTTAGTTCGCGCGCGATATCGCGCGGCAACTCGCTTGCTTCGATCTTTCGCAAGACAATTGCCCGCGCAACCTTCGCCGAGTCCGCCGCGAATTGCTTGCGCCGCAAGGCGAGCGCATTGCGCGACGCGTCAATCAAAGGCGAAACATCGAACATCGCCATGGCCTCCCCTTGGCCGCTCTCGCGAATTGCTTCATTCCCTTCAGGCGCAATTCGCGAGAGAGTTATGGCCTCGCCGTTGCGATTGGCGATCAAGAGCGCGACGTTTTCCGCAAGCAACCATCGCACGGCTTCCGTCACGGAAGCGCCGCGCCCTGCCAGCACGATTGTTTCGAACCGATGCTCGTTAGGGCGGAACGTGCGCTCGCTTTCGTTCGCAAAACGAATTGCAAGCGAGCCGCCGCGAACTTGCGGCGCGGTTCCTGGCGCGTCGATATAGGCAAGGGCGCCGGTTACTTCGATCGGCGCCAGCGTCGCGCGCTGCGGCTTTGCGGGGCTGTTCGGTTTCGCGAAAGGTTCCGGTTTGCCCGCAGCGATCCACGCTTTGCGGCGAAAGATAAACGAATTGTAGCTGTAAGGCTTCGCGACCGTCGCGCGGTATGCAACCAACAATTGGCTAAAGACCGCCCGGCCTGATATCGCTGCTCGATTTCAGGCAATGCGGGATCGCGCGGACTATGGCGATATTTTGAAACCGGCGAACGAACTTGCGGAAAATCCGGCTCGCGCGGAGCGAGGGAAGGGCCGGATTTTCCGGAGCGAGGCCCGGAGCTTTCTGGGTCAAAAGCGGGCATACCGCATGAAATCACGCGCGCTTTGTCGCGCGCATGAACCATTTAAGTCAGTCTTTATCAATACCAAATCTCGCCTTCATAATTTCCCTCGTTTCATTATTCTGCCTCGCCCAATTTCCTATCCGTTCGCGTGGCGATGTTGAGAATATTCGCCGCGTCAATTTCGCTTATTCAAGCTGCGCTTCGATGGCCCCGGATCATGCACGTTGATTTCGCGTTCGCCGAAAAGCCAATATCCACACAAATTCCAACGTTCCCGGCTCGCGCATGCGGAACCGGCGATTACGAACGTCCTATAAGGCTTGATCAAGGCGGAATAATCCGAAGCGTCAAACATCCTGCCGTTCGCTGGGTCCGATGCTTTTTCCCAAAGCGGCAACACTTCGTCGAGCATCCATTACCGGGAAGATTTTTCCGTTGTGTAAAACTGACCGGGCCGGTATCCGCGCGTGCGGGTCTCGTCGATAATCTTGCCCTCCTATAGCTGTAAACGCCGCTTTGAATTGCGATCAATTTCGTCGCAACGCCATGTTCCCACGCGCCAAGCCGCGAAGGCTCGCCATTTTTGAGAACGTTTTCCAGCTCCGCTAATCCCCGCGCCGATATAATGCCATCGGTTGCGAAAAAGACGATTGCATAAGGATCGGTCAAAGCGGCTTCCATAATCTTGCGCCGCGTCCAAGCGGTTATCGCGGCAGCATACCATGGATTAGCCATTCTAGGCGGTTCATCATTGCCCCCGCCGTCAATCGATTGTGCCGTTTTTCCATAACCCGAGTTGATGCCTAGTTTGATGATCTTTTCGAGGATATTGTATTTTCCGCTCGCTTTGCTTTCCGTCTTGATTTCCGCGCTTGTCGAAATAGTCCGGAATGAAGGCGAACGGCATTGCATCATTAACCGGTACAAATTCCAGCGCGCGCACAATCTCGAATTTCAATCGCTCGTCATTCGGACAGAATGTCTTGATCCACTCCAAGGCCGCAAGAACATCGTCGCCCATGTACCAGCCCATGCCGCGCGCGGGATAGCATATCGATGCGTCCGGCCCTCGAAACGGAAGCGGGAAAAATGGAAATCTTGTCTCGCCACGAAGGCCGCGATCGACGCCGCCAACGATCAAGCGCTTTCCGGTTCCCTTCCTATATTCTGGAAACGAAAAGCGGATGAGAAACATTGAAAGAATACTGCTTTCGGCGACAAGTGCGCGGCGCGGTCTCTTGTTTAATTTCCATGTCCCGTCTTTCGCCCCTTCGATCGTTCCGGATGAGCCGTGCGAGGTCTATGGCGATAAAACCTACGACGCGCTCTCGGTCGAAAAGGCGATCGCAGCGAAGGGTGGAACCCCGCGGTTGATGCGCAAAGGCCACCGCTGGCTGAGAGCCGCCACGCTCGAAGCGCACAACCGCCCGCTGCGCCCGGTCCGTGCAAGGATCGAGAAAATCTTTGGCACGTGGAAGCGCAGCTATCATTTTCGCTCCATGCGATGGATCGGCCTCGCGAAGGCAAGGCTGCAAATCCATCTCGCCGTGATCGCTTACAATTGCAAACGCTTCTGGCGGCTGCAAATGGCCTGAGCGGGCCAGCAAAATCGACCGTTGCAAACCCATCGCCAAAGCGCCAATCTTGTGATCTTCACTCGCCGCAGCAATGATGCTGCCTCTCAAAATCTGGCAAGCGCGCTCCCATCCCCCACCGCCTTGCCAAGGCGGCGCCGCGCACAGGTCTCGAAACATTTTGGTGCGATTGGCGGTCTGCGCAAACGCACTTTCGGCGCGCGGGGCATGATACAAAGCCGGGATTTGGAGCGAGCGAAGGAATACAATAGGGTCTATCTGGCGAACTTTGTCACATATCGGCTTGGATCGGAAAGAAAGCGTCGCGCCTACTCGGCCCCCTCGCTCGCACTCGCGTTGATCTTCTTGACCGGAGGCGGTTTCCATTCACCCGTCAAGGCATCGCGCTTTGGCGCATAGAGCCGCATCGTCAGATTAAATGGTCCCTTTGGCGCTGGAAGCCAGTTGGCTTCCATGTCCGCGCCGGGACTCTCGTTCTGGAAATAAAGATCGAGCGAACCGTCCGAGTTATACTTGAACGGCATCCAGCTGCTGACCGCGAAACGGTTGAGCCCATTTGCAACCTGAAAACCGTCCGGATCATAGAGCGTGACCGACCAGAACGCTTCGACGGGCGGGGTCTTCCCTTTGTCGAAGTGGAGCACGTAGTTGTTCGCGCCGTCGAGCGGTTTGTCGGTGTCGTCACCGAGATTAAGCGGGTAGATCGCGTCCTCGGGCAAGTTGGCACCAAGGCCTAGCTGCGTGACAATGGCACGCTTGAGATAATAATTGCCATAGACCCCCATCGTATCGGTGTTCATCGACCAGCCGTTCACAACCCGGGCGATGGTCGGGGTTTTCCATTGCATCAGCTTCTGCGCATCTTCCGGCACGGTCGCAAGGGTGCTGCCGATGGTAGGACCGAGCCTCTTGATATCGAAGCTTTTGCCGGCGTCGAAGCCGATGCGTTTCAATCGCGCGATGATCGGCTCGTCCGTGATATGCGGGGGCTGCCGTTTCAAAAGCTCGGCCGCGAAAGCAAAGAACCGTCCGGCCGGCATCGTATCGACTTGCAATTTTGGCGGGGTCTTCATATCGACAGCCTCGTCGACCTTGACACTCGCGGGTTCGGGCGTCTTCCCCCAACGGGAAAGCGGCGTGATCCTAAAGGCCGCCTGGATCTTGTGGACCGCTTCATAATCCGGCGGCCCATCGGTTTTGGTGCGTCCGATGATCCACACATAAGGCGTCGGCGCCTCGACACGCTGGGTCTCTTTCGGGAGCTTGAACTTTTCCACGAATTTATCGCGGAGATCGAGCCGCCAGCCGGGCGGAACCACGAGAAAATGACCCGCCTGCGTCCCTGTCGTGCGCCAGCCCGGTGCGGCGAACGCGTCGGTCCACATGTCGAGCATGGGCATAAGATAATAGCGCCCGCCCGTGTCCGGGACCGAGACGATCATCGGCTCCTTGGTGAGATCGAGCCAGGCAATGGAATAAAGCGTGTCGAAATTGGGCCGCACGACGGCCTTGAAATCGGCGGAGGGAAATTCTGGAACATTCGCGAATGTATTCATTGGGCCATGGCCCGGCTCCTTGCCAGGCTCGACATTGGTGAGCTGCTGGCGGGTTAGCTCCATGGTCACAAGCGGATAGAAATAAAGATAGGCCTCGACCCCGATGGAATGCGCCTCGGCTTCGCTGATTGCCGGCGGCGGCGAGACGGTCTCCGCGGCCGCCATGGGCGCAAATGTTAGGCCAAGAGGAACCAACGCTAGCGCAGTCATTTTCCTGTTCATCTGGATCTCCTGCAGTTCTCGATGCTCAAACCTATCCACCGATTCCAACAGACGCATGGCCAGACCGCCATGGGATGGACGTCCCGGCTTCGTTGTTCATCTTGCATTCTCCACGCGCCACAGTTCCCGGCCCCGCCTTGAAGCGGCACCTCGCCGCTCATGCATATTGTGCGATGCCGTTGCCAAACGACCAATTCTCCTTCGGCACTTCCAAAAGATTCACGAGGATGTTTTCGGGCCTGATGCCGGGGTTCTTGGTCAGAAGCTCGGCGATGCGCGCGAAGAGAGCCTTCTTTTTGTCGGGCCCCCGCGTGTTGTTGAGGTCGAAAGCCTCGCGCATCGCCTGGTAAAGACCGTCCAGAATAGCCTGGCGATATTCCGGCGGCTTGCCTTTCAATAGGGAAACACGGGTGAGCGGCATTGTCGGCGATGCTCCTATGGCCAAACTTTTAAAGGCGATGGCGACGCCAGCGCCAAGAGCATGATCCTTAAAAGGTTGCCCTTATTTTGGATAAGATCATGCGAGCACACAAATTGATAGAGACCTTGAGCGTTTCAATTTGAAGCGATCATGGTCTAAGAAAAACGGCTGGCGTTAGGGTGGCGGTAAATTGGCGCCGCCGTGTCTATGTCCGCCCGAATGCGTCGCCGGCCGCGTCTCCGGCTCGGCCGGATTCTGATCGATGTCGGCATCGGCCGTCCAGTAGCAATCAAGCCCGCCCCAAGGGCGGACGCAGAGAAGCGTGCCGTCCTTCGTATCGATTGTCACGGCCATGCCTTTCGAAAGGGAGAAGCAATCGCCTTTTGCAAGTTTTGGCGCGCTGAATTTGTCTAGTCCCGCAGTGTCTTTCTTGCCAAGAAAATCGAGAACCTTTCTCGAATCCGCCTCGTCCTTACAGGCGACGATCGGCTTGATGACGCTCGCGGCTTCCGCCATTGACGGCAAAAGGAGCGCGAGAACCGCGAAATATCGGCAATTGTTCATGAGCCACACCGCTGTTGAGAAATGCTTATGTGATGCGGCCCCGCTCTGGCTGGGCAACGTGATCATAGCACCTTGCCGGGGTTTAAAATATTTTTTGGGTCGAGGGTTCGCTTGATCGCGCGCATCACCTCCATCGCCACCTTGTCCTTCACCTTCGGCAATAGATCGCGCTTCAATTGGCCGATCCCATGCTCGGCCGAAATCGAACCTTTACGCGCCACCACGAGTCCATGCACGATGGCGTTGATCTCGTCCCAGCGAGCCAGAAACGCTTGCGTGTCCGCGCCTATGGGCTGCGAGACATTGCAGTGAATATTGCCGTCGCCGAGGTGGCCGAAGGCGACGAGCCGCGCCCCCGGCATGGCGAACGTCACCGCGCGCGCGGCTTCTTCCAGAAAAGCCGGGATATCCGTGATGGGAACGCTGACGTCATGTTTGATCGAGCCGCCTTCATGGCGCTGGGCGTCCGGCAAAAGTTCACGCAGCTTCCAGAAATTTCCGCGCTGATCGAGCGACGCGGCGACCGCCGCATTCTCGATGATGTGTTTTTCGTTCGCCGCTTCGAGGAGCGCGAGCAATCGCGCGGCCAGCCCTTGCCGGCTTTGCGAACTCAATTCGAGCATCACGTACCACGGGTGCTTGCTAGACAGAACTTCCCGCGCGTCAAAATGCAGGAGGACAAAATCCAAGCCGATGCGCGGGATCAGTTCGAAGGTTGTGATTTCGCCGCCCACCATGTCGCGGGCGAGATCGAGCAGGGCGAGCGCTGCCCGGGGCGAGGCAAGGCCGATAAAGGCGGTCTCGATCGCGCGGGGTCTTGGATAGAGTTTTAGGACCGCCGCGGTGATGATCCCGAGCGTGCCTTCGGAGCCGATGAAAAGGTTTTTTAGATCATAGCCAGTGTTGTTTTTTTTGAGTTTTGACAAGTCCGAAAGAATCCGCCCATCGGCGAGAACGGCTTCGAGTTCCAAGCACGAGATCCCGCGCGTTGCCATAGGCAAGCACATTCGTGCCGCCGGCATTGGTCGCGAGATTGCCGCCGATGGTGCATGAGCCTTCCGCCGCTAGCGACAGCGGAAACAAGCGCCCCACGCGCGCGGCCTCTTCCTGCACGCGGCAAAGGATCATGCCGGCGTCCACGGTCATCGTGTTCGAGCTAAGATCGACCTCGCGCAGCGCCGTCATGCGGCCAAGGGAAAGCACGATTTTATCTCCGGGGCCGAGAGGAACCTGGCCGCCCACGAGCCCGGTATTGCCGCCTTGCGGCACAACCGGGGTGGCGGTCTCTTGGCAAAGTTTGAGCAATTCCGCGATTTCTCGCGTCGAGCCGGGTTGCACCACGCAAAGCGCCTTGCCATGAAAGCGATCGCGCGGCTCGCGCAAAAATCCTTCCATGCCGGGCAGATCGGCGATGACGTGCCTGGCGCCGCAAATCGCTTCGAGGCGATCAAGGATTTCCCGCGAGGCCGCGTTTACGCCTACCGCGCTTTCCAGGTTGAAACTCATGCATCGTCTTCCAAAAGTCACTCAAGAGTAGAGCCGGTTTGGGTGCCGTAAACCGGAACTTTCATCGGGCAGGCAGCGCTTTTCCGCTCTCGAACTTGGAATTATTGGCCCGAACGGCGATTGCGACAACATAAATCCTCAATACTGGATATAGTCCGGTCTCCGCCCAACGGTTTCAGGCTTCGCGGGCATTGCCGGGCCGTTTTTACGACGGCCAAAGTTTACAAGGGAGGTCCTATGGCCGCGCTCGACACGGTTTTGGCGAAGATCGATGGAAACCTCGATTTGGCTCTGGAACGGCTCTTCAAGCTCATTGAAATCCCCTCGGTTTCGACTGATCCCGCCTATGCGCGCGATTGCGCCAAGGCGGCCGAATGGCTCGCCGCCGAGCTGAAGAGCCTTGGCTTCGAGGCGTCGGTGCGTAAAACGCCAGGCCATCCGATCATTGTCGCACAGGCCAAGGCCGCGCGTCCGGACGTGCCGCATATGCTCTTTTACGGCCATTACGATGTGCAGCCGCCAGACCCGCTCGATTTGTGGGAGAGCCCCCCGTTCGAGCCGCGTATCGTCGAGGCCGCAACTGGCAAACGGATCGCCGGACGCGGCGTCGCCGACGACAAGGGGCAGCTCATGACCTTCGTCGAAGCCTGCCGCGCCTTCAAGGAAACCGGCGGCTTGCCCTGCCACATTACGTTCCTCATTGAAGGCGAGGAGGAGACCGGTTCGCCGTCGCTTCCGGCTTTTCTTGTCGAAGCCAAGGCCGAGCTCAAAGCCGACATGGCGGTTGTCTGCGACACCGGAATGTGGGACCGGGAGACGCCGGCGATCACCACCATGCTGCGCGGCCTAGTGCTTGAGGAAGTTATCATTCATGCCGCCGACCGCGATCTGCATTCGGGCGTGTTCGGCGGCGCCGCGATCAATCCGATCCATGTGCTCGCCCGCGTCATCGCTGATTTGCACGATGAGAAAGGGCGTGTCACGCTTCCGGGCTTCTATAATGGCGTAGCCGAGCTGCCGGAGGATGTCGCCGAGCACTGGCGAGAATTACGCTTCCGCGAAAGCGACTTTCTGGGCAAAGTCGGCCTGTCGGTTCCGGCGGGCGAACAAGGCCGCGGTGTTCTCGAAATGGTTTGGTCGCGGCCAACCTGCGACCTCAATGGCATCGTCGGCGGCTATACCGGGAAAGGGTCGAAAACCGTGCTTCCGGCGCAAGCGAGCGCCAAATTCTCGTTCCGGCTCGTCGGATCGCAGGATCCGGCCAAAATCGCCGAAACCTTCCGGGCTTTCGTCAAGGAACGGCTGCCCGCCGATTGCCGCGCCGAATTTGTCTCGCATGGCGCGTCGGGCGCGGTGCAGCAGCCGTTCAGTTCGGAGGCGTTGTCGCGGGCGGGCAGGGCATTGCAGGCCGAATGGGGCAAGGAGCCGGTTCTTGCCGGATGCGGCGGTTCGATCCCGATCGTCGGCGCCTTCAAGCGCGATCTCGGAATGGATACATTGATGATCGGTTTCGGCCTGGAGGACGATCGCATTCACGCGCCGAACGAGAAATACGAGCTTTCATCGTTTCACAAGGGAACCCGAAGCTGGGCGCGGGTATTGAGTGCGTTGGCCCTTTGACCGATCCATCGCCGCGCCGTTAGACGCGCGATCGCCCGAGCTTCACATTGGCTATCCGCAATCCGGCGATCAGAACGAGGGCATAGAGGAGCGCGCCGGCAAGCCCAAGAAACAAAAGTTCAAACACATTGGCGAAACGGCCGAGGCCGGCCGCCATGCGCTGAACGGGCGCGGCGGCAATGAGAGCGAAAACCGCCAGAATGAAGGAAGCCGTGGTGACCGAGGTGGCCGTCTTCCACAAAAAGAGATCAACCTTCATGGCGCCGCGCTGGATCGCGAAAACGCACAGGAGCAAGAGGTTGATCCATGCTCCGGCCGCCGTCGCGGCGGCAAGCCCTGGCGCGCCAAAAGGCGTGAACAGCACGATTTTCAAACCAACATTGATCGCGACCGCGGTGAGCGCGATCAGCATCGGCGTTCTCGTATCGCCCTGCGCTTGGAAGCTTGCCACGGCCGAGCGCAAAAGAACAATCGCGACAAGCCCGAAGCCATAAGCCGTAAGCACCGCGGCGGACGCGCTGGCCGCTTGCGGGGTGAAGGCGCCGCGCAGGAAAACCCCACGCATGATGTCGTCGGGGATCATGATGAACGCAATGAAGAATGGCGCTGTTAGCGCGAGCGACAGCGCCATGGTGTGATTTTGCGCATGCAGCGCGGCGCCCGGATTGCCGGCCGCGAACAGCCGGCTCATCTCCGGCAACAACACGGTGCCCGCCGCGATACCAATGACGCCGAGCGGCAATTGATAGATGCGGTCCGCGTAGTAGATTGAGGATACGCCGCCGGTCGGGAGCATCGAACCGATGATGGTGTCCGCGAAAAGCGCGATCTGGGTGCCAGCGGAGCCGATCACCGCCGGAGCCAAGGTCGCAAGGAAGCGCTTGATGTGCTTCTTCATTGGCGGGCCCGCGAAGCGCTCGAAAATTCCGGCGCGATGGGCGGCCGCCGAGGTGAGCACAAGTTGCAGCACGCCGGAGACTGTCAATCCCCAACTCGCCGCGATGCCGGCATTGGTGAATAGAAACGCAAGGCCGAGGAAGAGGATCATCGCTAAATTCATCAAGACCGGCGCGAAGGCCGCGGCGGCGAAATGGCCATGCGCGTTCAACGTGCCGGATTGCAGTGTGACGAGGGTGACGAGCAAAAGATACGGAAAGGTGATCCGCGTCAGCGTGACGGTGAGCGCGAATTTTTGCGGGTCCGCGCGGAAGCCTGGCGCCAGAACGTCGATGAGATAGGGGGTGAAGGCGAAGGCGAGTGCGACGACGAGAATCTGGGAGGCGAGCAGGCCCAGAAAAATCTGGCCGGAAAACAGCCGCGCGCGGGCGAGACCTTCGGATTGAAGCGCCCGCGCGTAGCTCGGGACATAGGCGGAATTGAAAGCACCCTCGCCGAAAATAGTTCGAAAATGGTTGGGCAGGCGCTGGGCCACGAAGAAAGCGTCGGCGAGCAGACCCGCGCCGAGGACCGCGCCAAGCAAGACGTCGCGCACAAACCCGGCGCCGCGCGAGAGCAAGGTCAAGCCGCCGACGGAAATCAGGCTTTTGTACATGGATGTTATCGATTTACTCGGAACGGGGCGGGCCAAGGACTCGTCGGTGACGGGCGAGCCTATGCCCACGCGTTCGTCGATCAGATAGAGCGGCCGTCGTTTTACTTCGGCGAAGATGCGACCAACGTATTCGCCAATGATGCCAAGCGACAGCAACTGAATTCCGGCAAAAAAGGAAATCGAAACAATCAACGAAGCATAGCCTGGAACATCGACGCCGAAAATGAGGGTGCGGACCAAATAGAAACTCGCCAAGGTCAGCGCCAGCAGCGATGTGGTCAATCCGATATAGCTCCAGACCTTGAGAGGCATTGTCGAAAAGGACATGAGCCCATCGAGCGCCAAATGCGCCAATTTGCGATAGCTGAATTTGGACGCGCCGTGGAAGCGCGCCTCGGTATCGAACGGCACGCCGATCGATTTGAATCCGATCCAGGCATAAAGACCTTTGGAAAATCGCGCATGCTCGCGCATCGTGCGAAGCGCCGCGACTGCCCGCGCGTCGAGGAGCCGGAAATCCCCGGCGCCCTCCGGAAGCCGGGTGTCTCCAATTGAACCAAAGAGCTTATAAAAACGCTGCGTCAAAGCCCGCCGCAAGGGGCTATAGGCGGTTCGATCGACCCGTTGACCAAAGACATCCTTGTAGCCCTCGCGCCAGCGTGCGACAAAGGTCTCGATCAGCTCGGGGGGATCTTGCAAATCGGCGTCCAAGATGACCGTCGCGGCCCCCCTTGCATGATCAAGGCCCGCCGTTATGGCGACCTCCTTGCCGAAATTCCGGCTCAGCGAAAGCGCGCGAATGCGAGGGTCCGTGTGATGGGCGGCGCGCACACATTCGAGCGTATCGTCGGTCGAGCCGTCGTCGACAAAAATGATTTCGAACGAGGCCGCGCAACGCTCAAGGACCGGTACTAGCCGCGTCAGCAAAGCCTCTATGTTGTTAGCTTCATTATAGACCGGCGTGATCACGGAAAGCTCCGCGCCGTTCGCGCCCGCCGGCCCCGTGCCCGATGTTGTCATATTTGGAGGCCTCATGAATTGCATCCGCGCCGATGTCGGGGTTAATCGGATTCCCGCTTAGGCTTTTGCATGGCGTTGGGCAAGATTGCTTGCATATTTGCCTGAAGCCGGACTATTCCAGCGTTCGGACATCTGGCCGCAACAAAAGGGGTTGATCATTGTGAGCACGGCCGAAGCGTATTTTTCGTTCGGCCTATGCGCCGATGATTATGCGCTGTCGCCTGGCGTCAGTCGCGGTATTCGGGAAGCGCTTGGCGCCGGCCGGCTGAGCGCGACAAGCGTGCTGACAACCCGACCGTTCTGGCCGAAGGGCGCGCATGAATTGCGCCAATTCAAGGCCGTGGCCGACATCGGGCTGCATCTTAACCTCACGCTAGGCAGCCCGCTTGGAGACATGCCGGCTTTCGCGGCCACGGGACGCTTGCCGGGGATAAGTCCCGTGCTAACGGCCGCGTGGAGAAACGAGTTGCCGGAAGCCGAGATCGGCCAGGAAATCTCACGCCAGGTCGACGGTTTTTGCGAGCATTTCGACGCTGCGCCCGCTTTTGTGGATGGGCATCAGCATGTCCAGGTTCTGCCGCAAATACGCGCCGCGTTGTTCGCGTGCCTTGAAGAAAAAGGATTGTCGCGCAAGGTCTGGCTGCGCGATTGCTCCGACCGTCCGTGGCGTATTCTGTGGCGCGGCGTGGAGTTGACAAAGGCGCTGGGGATCGCCTGGCTCGGAAGAGGCTTTGCAAGGGAGGCTTCCGCGCAGGGGTACGTCACCAACGAGGGATTTTCGGGATTTTCGGCCTTCGACCCAGCCCATGATTACGCCGCGGATTTCGGCCGCTATCTTCGCGCGCCGGGAAAGCGCCATCTCATCATGTGTCATCCGGGCTATTGCGACGAGGAGCTCGTGGCGGCCGATCCGGTCACGCTCAGCCGCGAACGCGAACTTAGCTTTCTTCTCTCCCCCGCTTTCACGGCGATGCTCGATCGCAAACGCGCCCGGCTGGCCCGGCTTTCCGATGCTCTTTGCACGATCCGGTAGCAGCAAGGAGAAATCTGGCCGTGACGGTTAAAGGATGGCACAATGTCAAGTGCGGTCGATGCAGCAAATCCAGTGAGAAAACAAATTTATCTCGGGTACGACGACAGGACGATAAGGTTCAAGTAATGGTGGACAAAACCCAAAAGCCCGTGAACGCTAAAGCTTCCGAAGGCGACTGCAAATATAAGTAGAATTAAATGGAAAATGGATCGAGATTCTATTCTTATAAAACTATATATGGCGGCCACTAAAAACACAACCCCAAAACCCAAGGGAATCGTTGAATAGGCCATAGCGGACTCTTTGGAGATATCTAATACTCTCCAAGGATCGACGAGCAAAAGGAAAAAAATGTGGCTCAAAAAGCTAAAGACAGTGAGCGCAGAACTTATGAAAAGCGCTCCCTCGGGTGAGCGCGGAAAGAATGGGATAGGGCTCTCCGGCCTCTTTGGCGCGCCGCCGCCGGCCTGTCGCCGCCGCTCGCTGCTGCCGTTCCCTGGCTTCGTCATCGGACATTCCCCAGATTATCGAGGCCCGCCGGGCCTCGTGCCCAATTGATACGCCGCATATAAAGCCTTAAGGCAGGGATAGAAAAGGGCGCTGTTGTCGTGACGCCGGGTTTGCGCGATGTTTTCCTAAATCGAACCCCTGACCGGCGGGATTTATCATGATGTTTGAAGCGCCGGGCGCTGGACATCCATAGGTGGCGCCGTCTCCGGTCTTGCGAATACCCCATGCCCCCTCGTGTCGCCGGCTATCTCGTTCATTGCTTCACGGCCTGCGGAGCCGCTTTGGGGTTCGCCGCCCTGCTCGCCGCGACCGACGGGCAATTTAGCGCAATGTTCGCCTGGCTGGGCGCGGCGCTGATGATCGACGCCGCGGACGGCGCCTTGGCCCGGCGCTACAGGGTCGAGGAGACGGCGCCGCATATCGACGGCGTTGTCCTCGACCTCGTCGTCGATTTCCTCACCTATGTCGTCGTGCCGCTCGTCGCCTTGTGGCGTTCCGGCCTGCTCGAGCCGCCGCTCGCGAGCCTCGTGTGTTGTGTTGTCTGCGCTGCTTCGGCGCTCTATTTCGCCGACCGGCGCATCAAGACGCACGACCTCTGGTTTCGTGGGTTTCCGGCGATTTGGAACGTTCTCATCTTTTATATCCTGGTGTTGCGGCCGGGGCCGCTTGTCAGCACGCTCGTCATCATCGGCTTCGGGTGCCTGATGTTCGCGCCGGTCGTCTTCGTTCACCCGCTGCGCGTCGCGCGCCTCCGCCTGGTAACGATTACCCTGACGGGAATGTGGTGCGCCGCCGCGATCGCGGCCATGGTTCAGGGCCTCTCGGAGGCCGGATTCCTCAGCAAGGCCGTGCTGATCGCGGTGGGTCTGTACTATATCGTCCTGCCGCTATTCCGTAATTTTCCCAAGGCGAGTTGAGCGGCCCGGTTGATCTCGACGGCCGCGCGCGTTGCTGGGCCCGGAACCGTCGCGCACGCCCGTGCCTTTGAATGGGCGCGAAGGAGTGGTGGGGGAATAATTTGGGGAATGCCGGATAATGTTCCGTTCATGTCATTGATTTTGGTTTGTCAATGGGCTAGTGCGAACGAGCGTGATTTCGTGCACCGGCATGAATTTTTCGGGGAGGTCGACATGGACAAGAAGATCGTAGGCCTTGCGGGCGCAATCTCCGCCCTTGCAACAATGAGCGCGGTCGAAGCGGCGCGGGCGCAGAACGTGACTGAAGTCTTGAACCCCCAATCTTATGCGGAGCTGCTCCAGCCAATCCCGAATGCGGTCGCCCTGCTGATGGCCGCCGATGCGGCGAACGCAGCGCGCGCCAAGGCGGAGGCCGAGCAAGACCCGAACCTGAAACTAGCGCAATATGGGTACGATCACCACCACCATCACCATCGCTGGTCCCATCACCATCATCACCATCGCTGGTATCATCGTCATCACCATCATCATCACCACCACCATCACCACGACATGTACTAGCCATATTTATACTGATAGGCGGACGGCTCAGCCGCGGGAACGGGGCGCGGGCCGTGCAACGATGATACAGGACCGGCGATTACCGCCAGATCCTTTTATCCGCGCCGGCTTTCCTAGCGCGGCGGAGGTTTTCTCGCCGCACCATGAATACGCCGGTAAGTGGCGTCGAATACGGTATTCGACGCCGAAGTCCATTGGGTGCCCGCAGACAGAGTAGCGCGGCTCTCGTGGATACGCCGGGCCTGTAATTCTCGCTCGGCAGCCTCCTCCACACTCATTTCGACGAGGTCGAAATCGGACTCTTCCGGGATCACAGTGAACTGCGCGAACGGCTCGTTGGGCCTGAAAATATGCGTGCGGCCTTCAGCCGGCGATTTGAAGACCATGAAGAACATCATTGGCCACCAATTCCGCATCAGCGCCGGCACCGCGATCGGAACGCTGTCGGTTGGGTCGGTATAAAAGCGTGGATGCGGCTCGATCTTAATCGCGAGGCCGCCTTCAACCTTCAGGTCAAGCAGTATCTGATAGGTATAGAAGTGTTCGCCGAAAGTCCTGAACGGCGGCCACATCCGGCCGTCGCCGGGAGCCGGTCCAAAATCGCCATCGAACACGAGGCGCTCGTCTTTGGTGCTCACCCGCAACTCGTTGTCGTATGGATAGAATACCTCAAGGCCATATTGCGCGGCCTCCGAGAATGGAACGCAATGCCACGCATATTCGTGAGAGCCGTCGGCGCGGGGCTCGGGTTTGCCGGCCCATCCTGGAATTTCGAGCTTGGTTCGGCGCGGGCGCATCCTTTCCTCGCTCAATCGATATTTGATAGTGTGCATCAGCGTTCCTCGAGACCCGACCACCGCAATTGGACAGTCATATTAACGTGGTTCGGTGTGGAGTTGAAGGCGTTGCTCGCGCCGTGGCCCTGCCCCTTTTCTGCTGCGACGCGCTCGCTCGCTTTGGTTGAGTTGTATAATCGGTGGTGGGAAAGCCGGCCCAAATTTCAAGGCCACGGGCGCGAATGTCCGGTCCTCCCGCAAGGCGGAGCAAATTCGCATTGACCCGCCGCCCGCGGTTCGCTTCACTCGCCGGGCCGCGCCTCAATGCCCCCGCGCCTCGAACCTAGGCTTGGACTTGCATGTCAGCAAAAAACGAGCTTAGCCAAACGGCGAGCCCTTATCTCTTGCAGCACGCCAAGAATCCCGTGCATTGGCGGATGTGGGGCGAGGCGGCGCTGCGCGAGGCCCAGGCTCTGAATAAGCCGATTTTGCTCTCCATCGGCTATGCCGCCTGCCATTGGTGCCATGTGATGGCGCATGAAAGCTTTGAGGACGAAACGACCGCCGCTGTGATGAACGAGCTTTTCGTGAACATCAAGGTCGATCGCGAGGAGCGCCCCGATATCGATCATATCTATATGACGGCTTTGCACGCTTTCGGCGAACGCGGCGGCTGGCCTCTCACCATGTTCTTGACCCCGAGCGGCGAGCCATTTTGGGGCGGCACTTATTTTCCCAAGGTTGCGCACTACGGCCGGCCTTCGTTCGTGAGCGTGCTAAAAACCGTCGCCGAAGCCTTCCACGCCGATCCCGCGCGGATCGCGCAAAATACGAAATTCGTCCGCGCAGAGCTTTCGAAATCCGCCGCGTCCGGCGGCGGCGGCGCGATATCTCTCGAACAGCTCGATTTGCTCGCGCCGCAAATCGCCCCCCTCATAGACCCCACCCACGGCGGCCTCGCCGGGGCGCCTAAATTTCCGAATACGCCGGTTCTCGAATTGCTCTGGCGGGCGGGCGCGCGGCTTGCCAACGCCCCCTACCGCGAACTCGTCAAACTGACGCTGAGCAAAATGTCCGAAGGCGGCATCTACGATCATCTCGGCGGCGGCTATGCGCGTTATGCGACCGACGAACGCTGGCTCGTGCCGCATTTTGAAAAAATGCTCTACGACAATGCCCAGATCCTCGAACTCCTGGCGCTTTGCCATCATGAATTTGGCGGGACGCTTTTTCGCGCGCGAGCAACAGAAACGGTTGCGTGGCTCCAGTGCGATATGACCAATGCCGAAGGCGCGTTCTGCGCCAGTCTCGATGCCGACAGCGAGGGAGTTGAAGGCAAATTTTATGTGTGGACTTACGCTGAAATCGAGGCCCTGCTTGGGAAACAGGACGCCGAGTTTTTTGGCAAATTTTATGACGCCTCGCCAAGCGGCAATTGGGAGGACGAGGCGCATGGCGGGAGCGTTATCATCCTGAATCGCCTCGAAGCAAAGTCTCCGGCGCTTGCGGAAGAAGCACGGCTTGCGCCTTTGCGGCAGCGCCTGTTCGACGCGCGAGAAAAGCGGGTTCACCCTGGCCTCGACGACAAGATTCTTGCGGATTGGAACGGCTTGATGATCGCCGCGCTCGTCAATGCCGCGACGATTTTCGACGAGCCGGAATGGATGGGGCTTGCCGCGCATGCTTACGGCTTCATCGCCTCGGCGATGCAGTTCACTGACGCGGAAGGAAACAAACGCGTCGCGCATGGCTGGCGCGCTGGCGTTCTCGTGACACCTGGTCTCGCGCTCGATCATGCCGCGATGATCCGCGCCGCGCTTGCGTTGCACGAAACACGCAATTGGGCGGCGGCCTTGGGTTCCGCGCGCGATTATCTTGCCGACGCGATCGCTTGGGCGAAGGCGCTCGAAACCTATCATGCCGATCCTGAAAGTGGGCTTCTCAACATGTCAGCGAAGGACGCGGGCGATGTGATCTTGAGGCTCGCGCCAACAGGCGACGATGCGATCCCGAACGCGCATCCGGTTTATTTGTCCGCCCTCGTTCGGCTTGGCGGGCTCACCGGCGAGGCGCGCTGGCTCGCGCGGGCGGACGAACTTTTTGCGGCGCTCGGGGCAGCGGCCCGGAGCAATTTTGTTGGCCATGCGGGGGTTTTGAACGCGCTCGACTTCCGGCTGCGCGCCAAGGAGATCGTGACCGTGGGGGCGCGACGGAAGGCGCTCTATGAGACCGCGCTTGGCGTGCCGTTTACCGACCGCATCGTCGTGGATATCGACAGACCGGATGAGATTCCGGAGGGGCATCCGGCGAAGCCACAAGTAGCGCTGGCGGGCGACTCGGCTGCCTTTATTTGCGCCGGCGGCACGTGTTCCTTGCCGGTGCGGGATAAACAGGCGTTGCTAGATCGCGTTGGTCATGTTTAGCTGCCCAGGTGGCCGACCGGACGGAGACCCGTTGTCCGGGAAACATTGCGCCGATGGGCACGTGCGACAAGACAGTATAATCTGGCTTACTTTATCCGGAATTTAGGCGTTCAAGAGGCGGGAGGATTTCAATCCTATGTTAGATTTTTTTAGCTATATAGTTGGATCTCTTGTCGATATTATTAGATATATTTCACATGCTGTTATTGTATTGTTCCACAACGTTGTACTTTTGGCTGTTGTTGTTGCGTTTCTCTATGGAATATTCAGGCTTTGCCAGTATGGCTGGCAGCAATTGCGGCGCTTGCGTGGGGGAGGCCCGCCTGACAAGAACGCGCCGAAGGACAAGCCGGAAGACGGCTTTGAATGACCTGCTAAATCTTGAACCGGGCGCGCGTTAAGCGCTCCGTTCGCGCGCGGGGGGCTCTTGGGCAAGGCCCGCGAATACGCCGAGGCGATGGACCAGGAAAAGCGTCGCGAAGGCAGCGGTGTTGATCGCAAAAATGCGCCCGACGATCGAGGGCGCATAATCCGACACGCCGTTCGCTAAGGCGAGCGAAATCGCGAAGAGCGAACCTTCATAAACCGCGAAGGCCGCCAGAAACGCGGCGATCGCGGCCACCATATGGCTTCGCGCAAGATGGTCTTTGACCCATTGCGCCGCGAGCGTCGAAAGAAGAGCCACGGCGCCAAGGGTGGCGCCCCAGGCCAAGGTGCTTGCCGTCACGGGATAATGATGCACCGCGAAGCCAGCGATTTGATTGGCGAGCCAAACCGCGCCAACGAGCGCGAAGGCATCCCGGCGGCTTAGGGTCAGCACCGCGATGGCGGCGAAAGCGGCGAGCGGCACGGCGCAGGCAAAGCCGAGACTGAAGACGACGCTGGCCAAAACCAGCACGGCGACCCAGAGCGGGCGGCGTGCGGCGGACGTGAGCTGTGCCATTTGCATCTTCTCCTTGTCGAAATCGAGGACGTTTTCTCGCCTAAGCCGGTGGAAGCTATCAGATTCGGGCAAGCCAGCAAAGACCATAGCGCGCCTCAAGGGCCTCACTCCGTGCGGGGAATATCGACGTGCCCGTGGTCGGGCTCGAGACAATTCCGATGGAGAAAGTCCTCGGCCGATCTCGTCCTAAATTCGGCATGGACGATGTACGATCTACGTCAGCCAGAGCCGGGTCGGCCTAATACGTCGACCTCTCGTCCTAAGCGGCTGGATATACGAGCGTCCCGCCGGGCAGCGGTCGCACACCAGGCGTGAGCGTCGCGGGATCGATCTTATTGTGCCCCATGATATGCGCCACCGGAATCCCCTCCGCCAACAGGTAGTCGGCGATGATCCGGCGGTGGCAGCGCCACCACACAGCTTCAGCACACATAATGGCGCAGCAATTGTCATGGGCGAGCGCTCGCAGTTCGTCCAATCCACTTCGGAACGCGTCGGTTGCCGCGTAATCGGCATAGTTTCGGAAAGCCGCGGCCCGCCAGAGCGTATTGGGCGATGGCATCGCTCCTTTTGTCCGGTGCCGCAGACCGCCAAGGGCGGGCAGATGACGGTAGGCGATCCCAGCGCCAGCGAGCGCTTCCGGCAAAGCATCAGCGTTGAACTGCGGATTTGCGCGTGAGCGGGGGACCGACCGTACATCTATGAGCAGATCGACCGTAGCCTGCCGGAGCAAAGCCACAAATTCGGCGATCGTGCGCGTCGAATGGCCTATCGTGAAGATTGTCGGCATCGCCTGGGACTGTCGACCTTTTACATCAAGTACATCAGCCTTCGGGAAGGGCTCGGCTTCGCGGGCGCACCGAGCTGAAGACCGACCGCAGGTCCGTGATCGCGGAGCGATTCAAAGTCGGTGATCTTGTGACGTGGAATTCGGAAACCGGGCGTGTCAGCGGCATATTCATCGAGGTGCGCACAATCGACGTTGACTACAAAGGGCGTACCCATTACGCGAGCGAGGATGATCCGCAGTACGAAAGAGTGCCAAGACCGATCACATCGCGATGCATAAAGGCCAATCATTCATTTTTGCATCCAGGCATGGTCCGGTGTCGCAAACGAGTTCGGCTTCAAGGTGGTCAAGGTGATCGCGGCGATCGAGTTCGTGCACGATTTCGCTGACCTGGGCGCCGGTCAAGGCGGCTATAACGAAGATCACGAGTTCTATGGATACCGTATGCCGATATGAGGCACGCGGCAGAGAGCCAAGGAGAATTCGAATGAACGCAGCTCCCTCTACAATGCCTCCTGATCCTGCATTGGATAATGATTGCATCAACACTCTGCGCTTCCTCTCCGTGGACGCTGTGCAAAAGGCTAATAGCGGCCACCCGGGACTGCCTATGGGCGCCGCGCCGATGGCCTATGTGCTGTGGACCCGGTTCCTCAAACACAATCCGGCCAATCCCGAATGGTTTGACCGCGATCGCTTCGTGCTCTCTGCTGGGCACGGATCGATGCTGCTCTACAGTTTGCTTCACCTCGCCGGTTATGATCTTCCTCTCGAACAAATCAAACAGTTTCGCCAATGGGGGAGCATGACGCCGGGCCACCCCGAGCGTGGCGTTACGCCGGGCGTCGAGACGACCACCGGCCCGCTCGGCCAAGGCTTCGGCAACGGAGTGGGTCTGGCGATGGCCGAATTGTACTTGGCCGCATGTCACAATCGCCCCGGCGCCGAGATCGTCAATCATTGCACCTACGGGATCGTCAGCGACGGGGACCTGATGGAGGGCGTCGCCTCGGAGGCCGCATCGCTCGCCGGCCATTTGAAGCTCGGCAAGTTGATCTATCTGTATGACGACAACCGTGTGACGCTGTCGGCCGGAATTGATCTCACCTTCACAGAGGATCGGGCGCGCCGCTTCGAGGCGTATGGCTGGCACATTCAGTCGGTTGCAGACGGCAACGACCTGGTGGCTATCGACAGGGCGCTGCGCGCGGCTCGCGGCGAAACGGAGCGTCCGTCGCTAATTCTGGTGCGCACCCACATAGGCTATGGTTCGCCTCACAAGCAGGACAGTTTTAAATCGCACGGGTCGCCGCTGGGCGCCGACGAAGTGCGGCTGACAAAGGAGAAGCTGGGCTGGCCGATGGAGCCGCCATTTTATATCCCGGAGCGGGCGCGCGAACACTTTCGCGAGGCGATCGAGCGGGGAAAGTTGGCCGAAACGGAGTGGAGAGACAAATTCTCAGCGTACACCCGAGCATTTCCAGATCTGGCCAAAGCCTTTCAACAGGTCATGCGCGGCGAATTGCCCGATGGATGGGATAGGGATATTCCCGTTTTCCCCGCGGATGCGAAGGGCCTGGCGACCCGCGTCGCTGGGGGAAGGGTGATGAATGCCGTTGCATCTCGATTACCAGCATTGATCGGCGGCTCGGCGGATTTGAATCCATCGACCTTTACTGCCCTTTCGGGGCGGGGAGATTTTGAGCCCCTCGGAATGAACGCATGCGATAAGCAAGGCGCGGCAGATGGCGTCTGGGGCTACGCCGGCCGCAATCTTTATTTTGGCGTACGCGAGCACGGCATGGGGGCGATCCTGAATGGTTTGGCGGCGCACGGTGGCACCTTGCCGTTCGGCGCGACATTTCTGATTTTCTCCGATTACATGCGGCCGCCGATCCGCCTCGCCGCGCTGATGGGGCTGCACGTCATCTATGTTTTCACCCACGACAGCCTTGCCTTGGGACAAGACGGCCCCACTCATCAACCGGTGGAGCAACTCGCCGGCCTGCGTGCGGTTCCAGGCCTCACGGTCATTCGTCCGGGCGATGCCAATGAGACGGCCGTGGCTTGGCGCGTCGCGCTGGAGGCGGGGGACCATCCAGTTGCATTGGTTCTGACGCGTCAGAACGTGCCCACGCTCGATCGCACCCAATTTGCCCCGGCGGACGGTTTGCGGCACGGTGCATACGTCTTGGCCGATGCGCCGAACGGCAGGCCGGACGCCATTCTGATTGCGAGCGGTTCGGAGGTTGGCCTGGTCATGGCGGCTCGCCAAAAGCTGCAAGACCAAAAGGTTCTGACGCGCATCGTCTCCATGCCAAGCTGGGAATTATTCGACGCTCAGCCGCGGAATTATCGCGACCAGGTTTTGTTGCCGTCCATCAATGCGCGACTTGCTGTCGAAGCGGGCGCATCGCAGGGCTGGCATCGCTACGTCGGCGATCGCGGTGACGTGCTGGGCGTTGACCGCTTCGGTGCATCCGCTCCAGGCGACGTCGTGATGCGTGAATATGGCTTTACCGTCGAGAACGTATGTAAAAGAACTCTGGCCGTGCTGCGGTAGGCGGGCATTCGATTCGCCGGAGCCATTCCACTCGACAACGCAGGATAGTGAGCGATGTCGGCGGCGGATACGCCAACTCGCTGGATCGGTTCACCTACAGCAGCTTCGGTCGCTGCTCGCCCTGCGTGATCAGACGGGCGCCGCGATCGCCGCTGGCGTAGATCCACAGCCAATTCAACGCGACGGCCAGGCGATTGCGCACGCCGATCAGGAAGTAGATGTGGGCGAGCCCCCAGATCCACCAAGCGATCCAGCCACGTATTCTGATCCATCCAAAATCGATTATGGCGGAGCGCTTGCCGATGGTCGCGAGACTGCCGGAATGCTTGTAGCGAAACGGTCGCGGTGAAGCGTCGCCGCGAAGGCGTTTCTTGATTGTGGTGGCGACATGGCGGCCTTGCTGCTTGGCGGCCGGCGCAATCCCTGGCACCGGCTTACCATGCCATCCGTCGATAGTCGCCGTATCGCCGATGGCGAAGATCTCCGGATAGCCAGGAGTGCTGAGGTCCGGCTTCACATTAATGCGGTTGGCGTGATCGGCCGGCACACCGAGCCAATCGGCCGCGGACGAGGCTCGCACGCCGGCAGCCCAGAGAATGACCTTCGCCGATAGCTTCCGGCCATCGAAGACGACGCCGTTATCGTTGCATTCGCGGACCGGGCGACCGAGCTCAATTTCGACTCCCAACCGCTCGAGCGCGGCATGAGCATAGGTTGAGAGGTCTTCGGTGAAGCTGGGCAGAATGCGTGGGCCAGCTTCGATCAATATGATCCGCGCCTGACGCGTGTCGATGTGGCGGAAGTCCTCGCGCAGATTCTCATGTGCGAGTTCAGCGATCGTGCCGGCCAATTCCACGCCTGTCGGGCCGCCGCCAACGATCACAAAAGTGAGCAGCGCAGCACGACGCTCGGGATCGGTCTCGCGCTCCGCCCGTTCAAAGGAAAGAAGAATCCGCCGTCGAATTGTGATGGCGTCCTCTAGCGTCTTGAGGCCGGGCGCATGGGACTCCCACTCGTCATGGCCGAAATAGGCGTGTCGCGCTCCGGTCGCCAGGACCAGCGTGTCATAAGCGACCACGCCGCCGTCTTCGAGCAGGACTTTGCCGTCCCCGCTATCGATGCCCGTGACGACGGCGAGCAATGTCGTTACTTCCTTGCGTTTGCGCAGGAGTTGACGGACCGGCCAAGCGATCTCTGAGGTGGCTAACGAAGCCGTGGCGACCTGGTACAGCAGCGGCTGAAACAAATGATGATTACGCTGATCGATGACCGTGATGCGAACCGGCGCGCGGGCCAGACGATGTGCGACCTCAAGACCGCCGAAGCCGGCGCCCACGATGACGACGTGATGGGTGTGGAATGAATCGCTCAATACCCGGTTGTCTCCGATCTAAGCCGCGGGATCAACGCGAAGGGAAGAGGTGGCTCGACAACCATCCAACTTGCGCCCCAGCGAGTTCTCGGTTCCACCCATTAACGACGGCACGCCCGGTGAACTAAAGTGAGGAGATTGGCATCGCTAAACGTGGACGGCCAAACACGGCATGATTGAAGCGGCGCAATTGGCCGCCGCAGATTATTCGCGCCAATGCCGAATGGGCTGCTTCATCCAATAGAATGAGACTTATCAGGACGTGAACTCACGCGCTAGTCGAATAACCACGGGCGGAACGGATATCGATCTTGAGCGTTGTCTTACGCGACAAAAGGACGCTTGAGCGGCCGAAGAGCGCATCTAAAGGCGGAGCACATGGCTGTCGAAATCACCGTCGGCCCCCCTCAACTCGTGATCAATCAGGGCGATACCATCTTGGTCACCGACAATGACGGCCAGATTCCCTGGCCGAGCGACAAAGGGCTTTATTTTCTCGATACTAGGTTGGTCAGCAGCTGGAATATCTTTGCGAACGGCGCGCCGTTCGAGCTGCTCAATTCGGGAGCGATCACACACTATGGTGCCCGCGTTTATCTGACAAATCCTGTGATCGAGACGGAGCAAGGCGACATCCCCGAACATACTCTGTCGCTTGTGCTCAGCCGGTCGCTCGGTGGCGGGGTCCACGAGGATATTGATATTACAAATCAAGGAATGAAGGCTATCCGCTTCAACCTGGAAATCGCCGCCCGAAGCGACTTCGCCGATATATTCGAGGTCAAATCCAAACACATTATCCGGCGCGGGAACATCACGACGGAATGGTCGGCTGCCACGGCGCAACTGCGTACAACCTACCGGAACAAGGATTTTGGGCGCGAGGTCAACATTCGCATTGCGAACAACGATGCCGAGGCCGTTTATGCCAACGGCCGCTTGAGCTTCGAGATCGATTTGGCGCCCGGAGCTTCATGGCACTCTTGCATTCTTTACGAGCTTGGAGATCGAACGTTACAATTCGAGGCGCCGAAAGAATGCATCGAATATTGCGGGCAGTCGCGAGTTGGCACGAAGGCGGCAGACTGGAAGCGCCGCGTTCTCAAAATCCGAACCACCAATGAGGAATTCTACCGTCTGTTCGACCAGGCAGTGGATGATATAGCCGCGCTCCGGCTTCCATTGGAAGGCACAGACCACCTGCAATTCCTACCGGTGGCGGGCGTTCCGTGGTTCGTGGCGCTATTCGGCCGTGACAGCCTGATCGTCTCTTTGCAAACCGCGCTCGTCTATCCGGGTTTCGCTCGTGGCGCGCTCCAAATACTCGGCTCCTTGCAAGCAAAGGAGCGAGATGACTACCGCGATGCAGAGCCAGGTAAGATCATGCACGAACTGCGGCGAGGAGAGTTAGCGCATTTCAAGCTGATCCCGCACACGCCCTATTATGGAACAGCGGATGCGACGATTTTATACCCGATCGTGCTACACAGCGCGTGGCTTTCCACGGGTGACGCCGGTCTGGTCGAAACTCATCTCACGACGGCAGAGAATTGTCTGGAATGGATAGACAAATGCGGCGATCGCGACGGAGATGGCTTCCAGGAATATGAGACGCGCTCTCCCGTCGGCTATGAAAACCAGGGTTGGAAGGACGCCGGCGACGCCGTTGTGAACGCGGACGGCTCTAAAGTGAATGGGCCGAAGGCCCTCTGCGAGCTGCAAGGCTATGTGTACGACGCGTGGCTTCGCATGGCTGAAATCTATGACTTCCTCGGCAAGCCCGATAATGCGAACGCCTTGCGGTCGAAAGCCAGCGTCCTATTCAATAAATTCAACGAAGCCTTCTGGGACGAGGAGACGGGTTTTTATGTTTACGCGCTCGATGGCGATAAGCGGCAGGTCATGAGCGTCGCTTCGAACCCAGGCCTCTGCCTGTGGTCGGGCATCGTGCCGCCCGAGCGCGCCGAACGGGTCGTTACAAGACTGCTCGCATCAGATATGTGCAGCGGCTGGGGCATTCGTACCCTTTCCGCGGATCACCCGGCCTACAACCCCTATTCCTACCAGAATGGCTCGGTTTGGCCACACGACAACGGCTTTATCGCGCTTGGTTTCCGGCGATATGGCTTTCCAACGGAGGCAGCACGCATCGCGCGCGAAGTCAGCGGTGCTGGCAGCTACTTTTCGCAACACCGGATGCCCGAACTCTATTCCGGAATCGAAAGCACCGAAACAAACTTCCCGGTGCAGTACCTCGGCGCCAATGTGCCGCAAGCCTGGGCCGCGGGTTCGGCGTTCGCCTTCCTCCAGGCAATTCTTGGTTTGCAGCCGGATGCTCCGCGCCACATGCTTTACGTGGATCCCGCGCTTCCACATTGGCTGCCGGACATCGAGATTATGGATATGCGGGTCGGGGAGCAAACGTTCGACCTTCGATTCTGGCGAGAGGGAGATGTATCTCATTGGGATGTTCTCAAGGGCGATCCCAAATCGGTCGCGTCGCGTTCCTTCGCCACGGCGAATCGCTTGATGATCAAGGATGAAGCGCAGTCCTTTTCTTAGGCTGCGTTGGATCATCATTCCGCGCCGCCATGAGATCGGTGTCTCGAATACGCCATGGAAAGCGATGAGTGGAGTGTTTCCAAGATTAAGGCCGAAGGGACGGTCTGCTTGTTTGACCTAGGCGGTAAGCTTGACGGGGCGGGCACCCTATGCAACGCCGGCCGGAGGCGAGACGCTGGAGCGCTTCGGAAGCAGACCGCCAACTGTGGTGTGCCCGGTGTCGTTCACTGTCACACTAAGCCGGCAGGAGCTCATCAAGATGAAATAACTGATCGATGGCGGCCTCATCCAGCCAATCGTGTCTGCCGTGTTCCCGCTCGCTCAAGCGGGCGCCAGGCTTTCCAGCGCCGCTTTGGCGGCCACACCAGCGAACGCGTTTGCGTGTCGCGGCGGGCTTTAAGCTTGGCTGAAGGCAAATTCGAGAGTGGATGCAGCATCGTTGATCAGCCGCCGACGACCAATACGTCGTCAGGCGCGGGCTCATATCTTGAACTCCGTGCCTGAAGGTTTTTGGGGGCGAGACGCAACCAATGTCACGCCTCGACGTTGGTAAATGGCTGGCAAGAACGGAAGGAACCCCTTCATGGCCATTCACGCTTCTCTGACCCTCTGCACGGTCGCGTCGCTATTCGTGGGCGGCGTCGCCTTTGCGCAGCAGAGTGGCACCACATCCGGTTCGGCGGCGGGAAAAAACGTCGAACCGAGCACTGCTACGCAAAAAAAGTATGATAGCGACCAACAGCGGCCCGAGGGCGGCGCAGTCGGCGGCGGCGCGCCCGGTATTGAGGCGAAGCCGGGCGTCGAAGGCGGAGCAGCTCCCCAGTCGGGAAAATATCCCCAGTCGGGAAAATAAAGGCCTGCAACGAGCGGCAGCCAAGCAGGGGAAGGCGGTATGAATCCGCTGAAACAACTCGAAGCATGCGGCCAGTCGCCCTGGCTGGACTATCTGAAGCGTAGCTTGATCGAGAAGGGGGAGTTACGCTCTCTGATCGAGCGCGACGGGCTGAAGGGCGTCACCTCGAACCCTTCGATCTTCGAGAAGGCGATCGGTGAGACCGACGAATATGCGGATGCGCTGCAGCAGTTCCAAGGACTAGCCGACCACGGCATCTCCGCAATCTACGAGCATCTGGCGATCGCCGATATCCGCGCCGCCGCCGATCTGTTGCGTCCGGTCTACGCACAGACGGAGGGCCGGGACGGCTATATCAGCCTGGAATGCTCGCCCTACCTGGCCAACGATACCGGAGCCACAGTGGCCGAGGCGCTGCGGCTATGGGGTGCGGTGCGGTGTCCCAATCTGATGGTGAAGGTGCCGGCGACGCCAGCCGGCATTCCTGCGATCCGGCAGCTGATCGGTTCCGGGCTGAACATTAACGTCACCTTGCTCTTCTCCGTGAGCGTCTACGAGCAGGTAGTTGAAGCATATATCTCGGGTCTCGAGGACCTGGCGCGGGTAGGCGGCGAGGTCTCCAAGATCGGCAGCGTCGCCAGCTTCTTCGTCAGCCGTATCGATTCCGCAATCGACAAGCGGCTGGACAGGCTTGGCGACAAAAAGCTGGCGGATCGGTTGCGCGGCAAGGCGGCGATCGCCAACGCGAAGCTCGCCTACGCTCGCTACAAGGCGCTGTTCTCCGGCCCGCGCTGGCAGCTTCTGGCCGCATCCGGGGCGAAGACGCAACGCCTGCTTTGGGCTTCGACCAGCACCAAAAATCCGGCCTACAAGGACACGATGTATGTCGAGGCGCTCATCGGCCGCGACACCGTGGACACCATCCCGCCTGCGACCATGGACGCGTTCCGCGACCACGGCACGGTGAAGCCCGACGTCATAGAAGCAGGACGTAGATGGCGCCCGCGCGATGCTCGCCGAGCTGGAGCAGCACGGCGTCTCGCTGAAGGAGGTCACGGACGAGCTGGTCAAGGAGGGCGTGCAGCAGTTCGCGGACGCGTTCGACAAGCTGTTTGGCGCCATCGCGCGCCGCCGCCGCCGGCTGATTGAGGGCGATCGCGCCCGCCTGGAGATCGGGCCGGGCTCCCCGGAGATGAAGGCCGCCTTCGAGGAGGAAATGGAGGTCTGGCGCAAGGACGGACGCATTCGGCGGCTTTGGGCCGGCGACAAGTCGCTTTGGACCGGGGCGGACGAGGACAGGTGGCTCGGCTGGCTCCGCGTCGTGGAGCAGGAGCTGGCCGATCTTGACCGGCTGCACGGCTTCGCGGACGAGGTGAAGCAGCGCGGCATCACCGACGTCGTACTGCTGGGGATGGGAGGATCAAGCCTCGGTCCGGAAGTGTTTGGCGAGACCTTCGGGCAGCAGTCTGGCTGGCCGCGCCTCCACATGCTGGACAGCACCGATCCTGCACAGATTAAGGCAATCGAACGGGCGATCGATCTCGGCAACGCGCTTTTCATCGTCTCCTCCAAATCCGGCAGCACGCTGGAGCCAAACATTTTCATGGAATATTTCCTCGACCGCGTCGCCGCGGTGCGAGGCGTGGACAAGGCCGGCGAACACTTCGTCGCGGTGACCGATCGCGGATCCTCGCTGGAGCGAAGAGCCAAAGCAGCTGCGCTTCGCCCATATCTTCCATGGCGTATCCTCGATCGGCGGTCGTTATTCGGTGCTGTCGAAGTTCGGTTTGGTGCCGGCGGCCGCAATGGGTCTCGACGTCAAACGCCTCCTCGAGACGGCGCAGCAGATGGAGCGAGCCTGCGGTCCCGACGTGCCGCCGGCGGAGAATCCGGGCGTACAGCTTGGCGTCGCCGTCGGCGTCGCGGCAACGCGCTTCGGCCGCGACAAGGTGACGATCATTGCCTCGCCTGGGATCGCCGATCTCGGTGCCTGGCTGGAACAGCTTCTAGCAGAGAGTACGGGCAAGCGCGGGCGCGGACTGATTCCGCTGGCCGAGGAACCGCTCACCACCCCCGAGCGCTACGGGAGCGACCGGATCTTCGCCTATCTCGAGCTGGAGGGCCAGGCCGATCCGTCGCAGCGCCAAGCAATGGAGGCGCTGGAGCGGGCAGGCCATCCAGTTGCGCGGATCAGCGTAAAGGATATTTGGCATATTGGCTCAGGAATTCTTCCGCTGGGAGATCGCCACCGCAGTGGCCGGCGCGATCATCGGCATCGACCCGTTCGACCAGCCGGATGTCGAGGCGAGCAAATTGAAGACGCGCGCGCTGACCGAGGAATACGAGAGGTCGCATCGCCTGCCCGAAGAGGCGCCGGTGTTCCGCGAGAATGGCCTGGCCCTCTATGCCGATCCACGCAACGCCGCCGATCTGGGTCAGCACAACACCTTGTCCGGCTATCTGAAGAGCCATCTTGGCCGCGTACACGCGGGCGACTACGTGGCGCTGCTGGCCTTACATCGAGCGCAACGAGTCGCACACGCGAGCGTTAGCGGCGATACGAACGCGTATCCGCGACAAGACCCGTGCCGCTACCTGCCTCGGCTTTGGACCTCGTTTCCAGCATTCGACCGGGCAGGCATACAAGGGCGGCCCTAATTCCGGCGTGTTCCTGCAGATCACCTGCGACGACCCGGCCGATATCGACGTGCCCGGCCATTCCTACAGCTTCGGCGTGGTGAAAGCGGCGCAGGCGCGCGGCGATCTCGAGGTGCTGGTGGAACGCGGTCGGCGCGCGCTGCGCGTCCACCTCGAAGGATGTCGACGCAGGGCTGGCGGAGTTGGCTCGCGCAATGGATGCAGCGCTCCAGTAGAGCAGCGCTCCAGTTGAAAGGAGTGAAGCAAATGCAGATCGGCGTGATCGGACTCGGCCGCATGGGCGGCAACATGTCTCGCCGCCTGATGAAGGCGGGGCACCATTGCGTGGTGTTCGACGCCAACGCCAAGCCGCGCGAAGCGCTGGCGAGGGAGGGCGCCACAGCCGCCGGGTCGCTGGCGGAGGTGGTGAAGGCGCTCGGTGAAAAACCGCGCGCCCTCTGGGTGATGTTGCCTGCCGGCCGGATCACCGAAGAGACGGTCGAGCGTCTCGGCGGCCTGCTGGAGCCGGACGACATCATCATCGATGGCGGCAATTCCTTCTACAAGGACGACATCCGCCGCGCCAAAAAATTAGCCGAGAAGCGCATTCGCTACGTCGATTGCGGCACGTCCGGCGGCGTCTGGGGTATCGAGCGCGGCTATTGCATGATGATCGGCGGCCCGAAGGAGGCTGTGGATCGCCTCGATCCGATCTTCGCGGCGCTCGCTCCCGGCCTGGGCGATATCCCGCGCACACCGGGCCGCGAGAAAGGCGATCCCCGCGCCGAGCGCGGCTACATTCACGCCGGCCCATGCGGCGCCGGGCATTTCGTCAAGATGGTGCATAACGGCATCGAGTACGGATTGATGCAGGCCTACGCCGAGGGCTTCGACATCCTGCGTAACAAGGACTCGAAGGATCTGCCCGAGGACGAGCGCTTCTACGCTGAATATGCCGGATATCGCGGAGGTTTGGCGGCGCGGCAGCGTCATTTCGTCCTGGCTGCTCGATCTCGGCGCCGCCGCGCTGGCGAAAGATCCGCAGCTGAAGGATTTCTCCGGCTTCGTCCAGGATTCCGGCGAGGGTCGCTGGACCATCGAGGCCGCGATCGAGGAAGCGGTCCCGGCGGACGTGCTCTCCACGGCGCTCTATGCGCGCTTCCGCTCGCGGCAGGAGCACACCTTCGGGGAAAAGATGCTTTCGGCCATGCGCTTCGGCTTCGGCGGGCACATCGAGGGTAACGAGCCCATCGACCCCGAACCAAAGCCGGCAGAGTTACAGGGTCGCTCGGCGGCACAGAACGCCGCAGAGTAGCGCCATGCCCGACAACCAGCCGATCCGGATACCTCAGGCCGCGCAGTGCATCGAGTCGCCGCCGCGGCGCCAGGCCAGTCCGGCCGATCCCTGCGCCATGGTGATCTTCGGCGCCGGCGGCGACCTGACCAAGCGCCTGGTGGTGCCGGCGCTCTACAACCTCGCGCGCACCAAGGTGCTGCCGGAGAAATTCGCGCTGATCGGCGTCGACCTGGCGCAGGGAACCGCCGAGAGCTGGCGCGACCATCTTTACGACATGCTGAAAAGCTTTGTCGGCAACGCCGCCGCGGAGTTCGACGTCGACCAGATCGACGAGGCGGCGTGGAAGCAGCTCGCGGAGAAAATGTCTACGTGCAGGGCGACCTCACCAAGCCCGAGCTGTACGAGAAGCTCCGCGGCGCGCTTGACGAGGCCGAGAAGACCCATGGCACGCAGGGCAACGTCATCTTCTATCTCGCCGTCGCCGACCGGTTCTTCGGCACCGTGGTGGAGCAACTCGGCAAGGCGAAGCTGACCGATCAGGACGAGGCCAAGAACGGGAAACCCCAGTTCTGGCGCCGCGTGGTGATCGAGAAGCCGTTCGGCCATAGCCTGGACTCGGCGCGCGAGCTGAATGCCCGCATCCTGCGCACGCTGCGACGAGGACCAGATCTTCCGGATCGACCACTTTCTGGGAAAGGACACGGTCCAAAGCATCATGGCGTTCCGTTTCGCCAATGGGCTGTTCGAACCGATCTGGAACCGCGACCGGATCGATCACGTGCAGATCACCGTGGCGGAGACGGTGGGCGTGGAGCAGCGCGGCAAGTTCTACGAGGCGACCGGCGCGCTGCGCGACATGGTCCCGAACCACGTGTTCACGCTCCTTTCGATGGTGGCCATGGAGCCGCCGACGGGCTTCGATGCCGCTTCGATCCGCACGAAGAAGGCCGAAGTGTTCGCCGCGATGCCGGCCGTCAAGCCGGCACGGGCGGTGCGCGGCCAATATGGCGCCGGCACCGTGCTGGGCAAGCAGGTGAATGCCTATCGGAAAGAGCCGAATGTGGCGAGCGGATTCGAACATCGAGACCTATGTCGCGATGCAGCTCGAGATCGACAACTGGCGCTGGGCCGGCGTGCCCTTCTACTTCCGTACCGGCAAGCACATGTCGCAGCGGAATACCGAGATCGCCATCCGCTTCAAGCAGGCGCCCTACGCGGCGTTCCAGGACACGCCCGTCGACACCCTGCGGCCCAACTGGCTGGTGCTGCGCATCGCGCCGGACGAGGGGATCTCCCTGCAGTTCGAGGTCAAGCGCCGTGGACCGGTGGTGGACCTCGCCGCCGTGAAGATGGACTTCCACTACGATGACTGGTTCCCGAAGGAGCCGAATGTCGGCTACGAGACGCTGATCTATGACGTCATGATCGGCGACCCGACGCTCTTCATGCGCGCCGACATGGTGGAGCAGGCTTGGCGCATCGTGCAGCCGGTGCTCGACGCCTGGGCGGCGGAGAAGGCCGATTTCCCTGACTACGACTCCGGCAGCGACGGCCCGAAGGCGGCGGACGAGCTGCTGGCGCGCGACGGGGATCGGGCCTGGCGGCCGGTGAGTCCGCATCGGAGCGGAAGCAGTGAGCGGGCAGCGCGACATCCGCCTTCTGCTGGCGGATGTGGACGGCACGCTGGTCACCCAGGACAAGGTGCTGACCGAGGCGGCGAAGGCGGCGGCGCGTGCGTTGCACGATGCCGGCATCATGCTCGCCATCACCAGCGGCCGGCCGCCGCGCGGCATGAGCATGCTGATCGAGCCGCTCGCGCTGAAGGGCGCCATCGCCGGCTTCAACGGCGGCGTGTTCGTCAATCCCGATCTCTCGGTCATCGAGAGCCACACGCTCGATCCCGCGACGGCCAAGGAGACCGTGAAGCTGATCCTCGACCAGGGGCTGGACGCCTGGGTCTACACCGAGGAGGAGTGGCTGATCCGCGACAAGGAGGCGCCGCATGTGGCGCGCGAGACATGGACGGTGAAGTTCGACGCCAAGGTCGTGGCGTCCTTCACGGACGCGCACTTGGCGCACGCGGTGAAGATCGTCGGCGTCTCCGACGATCTCGATCTGGTCGCCGCCTGCGAGAAGGCGGCGCAGAACACCCTGGGCGAGAAGGCGAGCGCGGCGCGCTCGCAGCCCTACTATCTCGACGTGACCCACCCGCAAGCCAACAAGGGCACGGTCGTCGCAACCCTCTCCAAGCTTCTGAACATTCCGCCCGCGCAGATCGCCACGATCGGCGACATGCCGAATGACGTCCTGATGTTCCGCAAGAGCGGCTTTTCCATCGCCATGGGCAATGCCAGCGACGAGGTGAAGGCGCAGGCGAGCGCGGTGACCGACAGCAACGAGAACGAGGGCTTCGCCAAAGCGGTGCAGAAGTTTATTCTGCGCCCGGCCGCCCCGTGATCCCGGGGCGGGAGTGTGACCGCAGCGCTGCGACTGACACTGACACCGGCGCTGGTCAAGAAGGAACGGATGATACGACGTGATCGCCAACCTCAGCGCGTGTGGTCCGCAGCCATCGCGCACGCCATCACCAAGCCGGCGATCGCGGTCGTCATGGGCGTCTCCGGATCCGGCAAAACCACAGTCGCGGCCTTGCTCGCGGCCGCGCTCGGCTGCCAATTCCAGGAGGGCGACGATCTGCACCCAGCCGCGAACATCGAAAAAATGCATGGCGGCACGCCGTTGACGGATGCGGACCGGTTGCCCTGGCTGCGAAAGATCGCAGAAGAGATTGATAGCTGGCGCGCGCGGGGCGAATCCGGCGTGCTCACCTGCTCGGCGCTGAAGCGTTCCTACCGGGACATCATCATCGGCGACCGCCCGGACGTGACGCTGGTCTACCTCAAAGGATCGTACGACCTCATCCGCCGGCGCATGACCGCGCGGCACGAGCACTTCATGCCGGTGGCGCTGCTCGACAGCCAGTTTGCGACACTGCAGGAACCCGCGCCGGACGAGCATCCAATCATCGCCGATGCCGGCGCCCGGCCAACCGAGATCGCCGCCGGGATCGTGCATCAGCTAGAGGAGCGGCAAGGTAGCGGTAGCCGTAATGAACGAGTGGCGGCAGCCGCGGAAGCCTCGATAGGAGAGCGGCAATGACACCGCGCGTAAGAGAGATTTTGAGCTGGTATGGCGCGGATAGCGCTGGGACACTGACCAACCTTGCCCGGCTGTTGAACCACGGCCGGTTGGGTGGCACCGGCAAGCTGGTGATTTTGCCGGTCGATCAGGGCTTCGAGCATGGACCGGCGCGCTCCTTCGCCCCAAATCCCCCAGCGTACAATCCGCTATATCACTTCGAGCTCGCGATCGAGGCGGGCTGCAATGCGTACGCCGCTCCGCTGGGCTTCCTGGAGGCTGGCGCCCGCGATTTCGCGGGGGAAATTCCGCTCATTCTCAAAACCAACGATAATGACCTGTTGCTGGAGGAGAAAGATCCAAACCAGGCACTGACCGCCAGCGTGGAGGACGCGCTTCGTCTCGGCTGCTGCGCGGTCGGGTTTACGATCTACCCGGGATCGGCGCATCAGCTCGAGATGTACGGACAGTTCAGCGCCTATGCCGAGGAGGCAAAACGCAACGGGCTCGCGGTCGTCATCTGGTCCTATCCCCGCGGGTCGGGTCTGAGCAAGGATGGCGAAACGGCGATCGACGTCGTTGGCTATGCCGCCCACATCGCGGCTCAGCTCGGGGCGCACATCATCAAGGTAAAGCTGCCGACGGCGCATATCGAGCAGGATGCAGCCCGCAAGGTGTACGACGAGCGGCGCATTCCGATCGCGACGTCGGCGGAGCGAGTCCGTCACGTCGTTGATTGCGTGTTCGCCGGTCGCCGCATCATCATATTCTCGGGCGGCGCCGCGGTTTTCGATGGCGACAAGCTGCTCGACGAGATCCGTTCTATCCATGCCGGCGGGGGGTTCGGTTCGATCATTGGCCGCAACTCATTCCAACGTCCGAGGGAAGAGGCGCTCCGGATGCTGAGGGCTATCATGGATATTTATGCGGATGGTCCAGACCGGGATCGAACGCGTTGAGCGCAGGTCGGCAATGCCGGATGCAGCACCGCAAGGGTCGATGCTTGATCGTGTCGCCCTCTGTGAAGGGTTCCCCGAATATCTCAAGGGTCTTGTTCTTCGGCGTCGCGGTGAAGGCAAAATAGCGGACGTTTGGGAGCATCTTTCGCTGCTCCATGATCGCATTGATCTTGTCTTCGACCGTTTCCTCGTCTTCGCCCGTCAATGCAGCGTTCAGCGCTGCGGCAGCCTTGCCGCCCTGGCCCTGCCGAGCGGCGTGTTGTGCTTCATCTTTGAGAGCATGTTCGCGGGGAACAACATTTGCCGATCGCTCGACCGGTGACTAGGCTGGATTCCGCATCGCCCGCGTGCGCCCATAACCCCGGAATTCCTTTACAATTTCCGCATTGAGTCTGCCTGGAGAGAACAGTTATTCAGTGCCCTTCCTGAGAGATGGGTGACAGTTCATTCCGGAGACATGGGTTACACACCGGGCCTTTTGCGAGGAGAGCAAAAGTGCCCTGGAAGGAGTGTAACCAGATGGATGAACGGCTCAAGTTCATCGCCCGGCTGCTGGATGGGGAGAAGATGGCGGTGCTGTGCCGTCAGTTCGGCATCTCGCGCAAGACCGGCTACAAGATCCTCACGCGCTACAACGAAATCGGTCTGGAAGGGCTTACCGACCGCTCGCGCCGGCCCTACCGCCACGCGAACCAGCTGCCCTTCCAGATCGAGACGCAGATCGTGCGCTTGAAGCAGGACAGGCCGAGCTGGGGGGCGCCGAAGATCAGGGAAAAGCTGGCCCGGCTCTATCCGGATGTGCCCACGCCGGCGATCAGCACGGTGCATGCGGTTCTCGATCGCCACGGCCTGGTCAAGCGCAGAATGGGGCGGCGTAATAGGGCGAAGGGAACGGCGCTTTCCCTTCCCGGCCAGTCCAATGATCTGTGGTGCGCCGACTACAAGGGCGAGTTCATGCTCGCCGACCGACGCTATTGCTATCCGCTGACGATCACCGACTTCGCCAGCCGCTATCTCTTCGCCTGCGAGGCGCTCTCCACCACCAAGGAAGCCTATGCCTTCCCGGTGTTCAAGGCCGTCTTCAAGGAGTTCGGTCTCCCCAAGGCCATCCGCACGGACAACGGCGTTCCCTTCGCAAGCCCCAATGCGCTCTTCGGGCTGAGCAAGGTGTCGGTGTGGTGGCTCAGGCTCGGCATCGAGATCGAACGCATCAAGCCCGGCAACCCGCAGCAGAATGGCCGCCATGAACGCATGCATCTGACCTTGAAGCTGGAGACCACCAAGCCGGCCGGCAACAACTTCCTGCAGCAGCAGGCGAAATTCGACGACTTCATCGACTGCGACAACAATGAGAGGCCGCACCAGGCGTTGAACATGCGCTACCCGGCAGAGCGATACGTGCCTTCAACGCGCCCCTACAAAGGCTTGCCGGACCTCGATTACCCGTTCCACGACAAGACCGTCACCGTGACCACATGCGGGCGCATCTGCTTCAATCGGCAGAAGATCAATCTCAGCGTCGTCTTCGCCGGTCAAAGCGTCGGCATCAAACAGGTGAGCGAGCACATTTGGCTCGTCAGCTTCATGGACTATGATCTCGGCTACTTCGACCACGAGACATGCAAACTCGAACCGCTCGATAACCCCTTCGGACCAAAAGTGTTACCGATGTCTCCGGAATAAACCGTAACCTATGGCTGAGAGACCTGGATTCGAACCAGGATTAATGGAGTCAGATGGGGTATTCGGCCGGTCGGCTTGCCCTTCGTGGGGGTGAAGGGTGCTGCGCTTCAGGTTGATGATAAACGTGGTCTGTGTTGAGCAGCCACAAGCATCATAGGAGAAGCGCAGCATGAAACACTATGCCGGATTGGACGTGTCGGTCAAAGAAACGTCCATATGCATCGTCGACGAGGCGGGCAGGATTTGCCGTGAAATGAAGGTGGTAAGTTACCCCGAAGACCTTCTCGCTGTTCTTTGCGATCCCGCATGGCGGCTTGAACGTGTCGGTCTCGAGGTCTGGGCCTCTGTCGCAGTGGCTGTTCAGTGGATTGGCGGAAGCAGGAGTTCCCGGCGATCTGCATCGAAACGCGACACGCGAAGGCGTTTCTCAAGGCGCAGGTCAACAAAAGCGATCGCAACGACGCGCGCGGGATCGCGCAGATGATGCGAGTCGGCTTATTCCGACCCGTGCACGTCAAGACGCTTGCAAGCCAGAAACGAAGGGCGCTCCTCGCCGCTCGAAAGATACTCCAGGAAAAGGCTCTTGCGATCGAGAACGATATCCGTGGTTTGTTGCGCAATTTTGGACTGAAAGTCGGAATCGTTGGCGTTGTCGGTTTCGAGCAGCGGATCCACGACCTCGTCGAGGGAGTGCCGGAGTTAGCCGATATTATGGAGCCTTTGCTCGCCGCGCGCCGGGTCTTGCGTGAAAAGTTTGCTAAGCTGCATCGCAAGGTTCTCCTGCTCGCGCGCGACAATGAAGTCTGTCAGCGGTTGATGACCATCCCTGGCGTGGGTCCGGTCGTATCCTTGGCCTTTATCAGCACGGTCGACGTTCCAGCGCGCTTCAGGAACTCGAAGGCTGTTGGGCCATCCCTCGGGCTGACGCCGGTTCTCAATCAGTCCGGCGAGAGCCATCGCGTTGGGCGAATCTCGTTATGTGGCGACGAGGCCATGAGAGCGCTGCTCTATGAGGCCGCGCAGGTCATGCTGACCCGCGTGCAGAAATGGTCGTGGCTGAAGGCATGGGCGATGAACATTGCCAAGCGTCGGGGGCAGAAAAAGCCATCGTCGCACTGGCACGACGGCTCGCCGTGATTATGCATCGCATGTGGAGGGATGGAACCGAGTTCCGCTGGACAAGGGAAATGGCGCCGACAATCTGAGCGACGAACGCCAAACTGTCGGAGCGACAATCCAGCGCAACGATGTCCCTCGCGGGACGATGGATGAGACGAGTTCGCTTTAAACTCTTGTGTCGATCGCTCTACCGCGATCAGTACGCAGAGTCAGATTGTTCCGTCTCTTCCTGCTGATCCCATGCTGGGAGAGCCAGCGGCTGATCCCGAAGAGAAGCGCGGGCCCGCGAGCGACAAAAATTGGAGTTGTTAGCCTGAAAGCGCTTGACCACCACCGCCCGAATAGAGAAAAGTCCCGCAAGCAGCCTTGCCATAGCCGCTCGTCGTTACGAGGATACCTTTCGAAACGCCTTCATTATGCACGGTACCAAATAGGTCACGAACAGAACTCACCCCGACGGTGTTCTTGTAGCGCTTTGCTTGAATGACGACTTTGCCACCCAGAATTGGGCGAGAATCGAAGGATACGCAGTCGACACCACCGTCGCGAGACGCCTAGGATAGCTTGGTATCGAGGCCCATTTTTTGGAACAGGTTCGTGATCAGAGAATTCAACTCCCCCCGAAGAGAGCTCCATCAAGTTCAAACGGTTGTCCAACATTGAGAGAATAAATCGACATCGATAGCTGTGCCGACTTCCAAACAGGCTTCAACGCCTATCTCGCAAACCCATTCCTCTTTTGCGGCTCGCCCAGCGCCTTTGCGATCATATCGCGCAGGCGCTTTTCGTGGGCGATATCATCCTCGATGAAGTGTCGAGCAGACTTCATCGTGCGGTCTTTGAGCATGGCGGTGAGTTCCTCGATCTCGCGATCACATTCGTCGAGGCGGGCGCGCAGCCGGTCCCAAACGACCTTTTCCTCTTTGGTCATCGGACCTTTGACGATGACCTGGCCCGTGTTCATGTCGATGACGATGTCGTCCGGGTGGAGCAGGGGCTCCGGCCCCGTGACGCCAAGCGCCGCGCGCCGCGCGAGTTCTTGCTCCCACTCGTGCTTACGACCTCCATGGGCGCCTGACGCTCAACATGCTGCTCTCCTTCGCCCAATTCGAGCGCGAGATCGCCGGCGAGCGCATCCGCGGCAAGATCGCGGCGTCGAAGAAGAAGGGCATGTGGATGGGCGGCGACGTGCCGCTCGGCTACGACGTCAAGGACCGCAAGCTGATCGTCAGTAAGCCTGAGGCGTCAAGCGTCCGGTTGATCTTCCGGCGCTATGCCGAACTGGGCTCGGTCTCTTTGCTCCGGGGCGAACTCGATCGACTGGGTATTGTGAGCAAGCGCCGTGAGGGAGCCGGCCGACGGCTGGCCGGCGGTCAACGGTTCTCCCGCGGGGTACTCTATCTGATGCTGCAGAACCGGACGTATCGTGGCGACATCGCTCACCAAGGCACAGCCTACCCGGGCCAGCACCAGGCCATCCTCGATCCGGAGCTTTGGCAGATCGTCCAGAACAAGCTTGCGGTTCATCGGCAGGAGCGCGCATTGGCGGCGGGTGCGGAGGCGCCGAGCCTGTTGGCAGGTCTGATCGTCGATGCCGACGGCAGTCGGATGACGCCGACCCACGCCACAAACAAGGCCAAACGATACCGCTACTACGTCTCTGCGTCACTACTGGCGGGAGATCACCCGCAAGCCCAGAAAGGAATGCGGGTCCCGGCGGGCGATATCGAGGCGTTGGTGCTCGACCGACTGAGGGCGTTTTTCTCGTCAAGGACCGACGTCGGTGATGCGCTCACACCGCACGATCTTGAGGCTCGCGCCTTTGATGCGGCCTTGCGCAACGCTTTCACGCTTTCCAAGCGATGGCTCGCCATGCCGCCCGTCGAGATGGAAAAGCCTCGTCCTGGACATTTGTCGAACGGGTAACCATTGCGGCCAATCGGATCGACATCTGGCTGAACCGCGCGAAAATCGCCACGGCGCTGGAAGCGGGAGGAGGGAGCCAAAGACCTGATATCGACCCCATCACCCTGTCGATCGAAGCGAAGCTGCGACGCGCCGGCAAGGGGAATCGCCTCGCTTGACGCGGCACTGCGCAAGGCCCTCAAACTTTCCGAGCGATGGCTTGCGATGCCACCCGTCGAGCTAAAAAGCCTTGTCCAGGAAATAGTCGATCGGATCACCGTCGCGGCCGATCGGATCCAATCCAGCTGAGCCGGGCAAAGATCGCCGCGGCGCTGCAGGTGGGGAAAAGGGGCCAACGGCCCGATCTCGATCCCGTTGTCCTGTTAATCGAAGCGAAGGTGCGGCGCGCCGGCAAGGGCAAGCGCCTCGTCATCGGGAATGGCGCCGAGACTGAAGTCAACGCCGGCCTCGTCGAACTGATCAAAGAAGCTTTCGCGATCCGAAACCAGTTCCTCTCAGGATCCCACGACAGCATCGAGGCAATGAGCGGACGCCTCTCCCGCGTGACTGGAAGGAACAGCGCTGTTTCCTCTGCTTCGCCGCCTAAACCTCCATCAAAATCCAGCCGAAACGCTCCACATCCGCTCTGTAAGCGTCTCGGCATCGAGAACCCGCGATGGCGTGCCTTTCCAGCTCGCCTTCCTTCTACTGAACCTACCAGGCCTTGCCGACCCTCGCGACCCCAACCGCGCAACGGTGGACTTGCTGCTCTTCCCGACCGGCGGCGGCAAGACCGAGGCCTATTCGATCCTTGGGCGGTCCGGTCGAAGGACCACATCGCTTCAAAATAGCAGCAAGCACATGCCTAGAGCGGATAGGATTGCCAAGAGCATCGACCCCGAAACGCTCCGGAAGATCGCGCCAAGGAAGGCCGGCCCTATACCGATAGAGAACGGCTTCGACAAACAATCGATTGTCCGCCGCGGTGCCTCCAACATGGCCTTCGCGGCCGGGAAGAAAATCCTTGATCCGATCCCATTGGTCGTCGCGTAATGCATAGCGTCGCATCGGTCAGCCCCTCCTCAGGCCGACCACCCATCAATCACGCCATTGCTGATTTGGAAATCCCTTCCGCAGAATTGCGTCAAACGAACAACAGCGTTCCACGTTTGATTCTGATCCGTTTGATTCTGATCAGTTCTCGTGCCATGGCCTCCTAACTGAACACAGGCCCTAGCCGGGGGCATTCCAAAAACCTGGCCAACTCTAAAAACCTGGCTAACTCTAAACAGGCGGCCAACGGCAAGGGAGACAAGGTGCCTCCGAAGGAGGCGCGGCCTACCACGTCTGGCCAGAACTCCGATCGTCGTGGGCCGCAGCGTCAGCTTGCATCACAAAACCAAGCTGCATCACGTGAAGGTTAAGCCGCTCGATTTCGAACGAAAATTCAATTTCCGCGGACGGTTCGCAATAAATCCAGTTAGAAATGAAGTGGATACGGAGATAAAGATCATGCGTATCAGCTCGACCAACGCATCTGCACGGAGCCACACGCGGTTCGGACCGCGGCACACTTGCGACCGTGGCAAGAGAATTGGAGGCCTTCTTTTCTTTGAAACCCTCTGCTAGTTGCCTCAAAACAGCAGTGCTCGCGTCTGGACTTTTGCTCATTTCGGCGCAGGGACATGCGGAACCGGGTTCGGAAGGCCCGTTCCTGGGGTTGTCCGGGCACTGGTCGGGTGCGGGCACCGTCACCATGACGGATGGCGCCACCGAACGGACTAAGAGGCGGCGGCCTATGCAGTTAACAGGCAAGGCGGTTCAGCAAACTCTGCGCTGCGCGAGCGACAGCTACAGGGTGGAAATCAGCAGCAACGTCATTTCCGAAGGCGGCTCGCTGTCCGGTTCCACCGTCGGCTCGGCGAGGATGGGCGTAACCCCATAGCGCTCGAAGGCTTGCAACGTCGCGGTCAATGTGTTGGCCGGATTATGCGCTGTCAGCGCGGTCGTCGTGCCGGCCGCGGTGGTCGCGGTTTCGCCCGCGGCCGCGATCACGCCAGAAACGGGCCTCGGCTTTTTTTTGCGCGTGAACCACGCCAATGGCCGCCATGATGGAGAGGCTGGCCATTATTCCCGCGGCCAGGAGTGAGATTAGACGTCTCATTTGATCTCCAAAACCATGCGTGTTCTTTCGATGTGTTGCGCGATCGATTTCTTGTCCGTGCGCGGAACTAAGGGCTCAATGCGCCCGATCTCGTATTGCCGCGGCGCCCAATCGGCTTGCTAGAGGCATCCGTTGGCGGCGGAGTGGGCGCTGGCTGCGCTGCCTGGAGCGGCGAGCACCATGCCCCAACGAACATTCAACGATCGCAACACCGCACAGGCATAAACCCTCAGACTTGCGCCGCGCTTGTCGTCTCATACGGGATCGAGATTCATCTCATCGAGTTCCGCTGGCCGCCCCCGAAGACTATCGGCCGCCGGGCCCACGCGAAATTAGGATTGTCGGGGGGTAACCGTCGGCTCGGCGAGGATGCGCATAACCCCATAGCGCTCGAAGGCTCGCAACGTCGCGGTCAATGTGTTGGCCGGCCGGTGAAGATGTCCCACTTGATCCCAAGTAAAGAGGAGGATTTCGAAGGTAGATCTTCAACATCTTTGCTGTTGAAGTTCCGGAAGAATTTGGCAAAATCTGCGCGCCATCATGGAATGCTCTCCCATGGAAATCGATTCCCCCTGGCCCTGCCTAGACCGCCAGCCTAGCCCGCGGGAATGGCGCGGATACTCACACGTTGGGAAATAATACCCCGGAGACCCGACTCCCTGGCTGACGAGCCAGTCTTCGGCGAACCGGTCTCTGAAGCGAGATTCCCTGCTAACAGGGAAAATACAGGGTATATTCCGGTATTGTGGCGCAGCTGCCACAAGAAAGGAATCGGGTCCGCGCCTAAATTTGGTGCATGACCAACGTCCACTTAATTTCCGCCCTTCGTCTCAGGCGAGCTGAAATCAGCGGCCACATTCACGATCTGGAAAAACGGATAGCGCGCCAGCGAGCAAATCTCGCAAATTTGGACGCCACGATCAAGTTGTTTTCCCCTGGCACAGACCCCGATGCTATCCCGCCCAAGCGGCCCTATCGGCGCACCCCGGTATTTTGCCCACAATGAATTGTCCCGGCTTACGCAAAACGCTTTGCGAACCGCATCAGGGCCACTGAGGACGGTCGATATAGCTGGCGCCGTCATGCAGGCAAAGGGCACCCCGCCCGGCGATGCGGCGTTCAAGGAAATCGTCGCGGCGCGGGCGCTTACTGTATTGAGGCGTCTCGCGAAGCGCGGGGAAGTAGTGAAGTCCGGGACAAGCCGGAACGCCCAATGGGAAATAGCAAGTCGATAAATATTACTTCCTAGGCACAGGCGTTGGCACAGGCGGAATACGTTGAAGCAAATCATCAAGTTTTGTCTCAACTCGCGTCAACGCCATTGAAATTTCGTTTATCCTGTCATCTAACCTAAAATATGCGGCAATCATCATACCAGTCAATAGAACAAACCCAGCCGCAAGCGTGCTAACGTGCCATACAAGATCAGAATATCGATGGCTCTTTATCTCCTTAACATCAGATTTTAAATCGGCTATCGCCCACGGGAGTTTGCGAATCGTATTTCCTCGATCATCCGCTGGCAAAGAGGGCTTGTCGTAGCCACCTGGGGCTCCTGTCCCGAGAGGGCGGATGTGACGATCACATCCTCTGAGGCACTAGCTCAGGATCCTTGCCGCTGTTCCCGCACAGCGGGTTCGTTCAATACCTCAGTACGGCCACAACAGGGGAAGGATTTCAGATGGCTACCGCGCAACATCAGCGTCCGCTCGAGTCCGGAGTGCATCGCGACTTAGAGGGGCGGTTAAACTATGCTGATTATCTTTGTCTCGATCGCCTCCTAAGCGCGCAGCACCCACTCGCTAGCCCACCCCACCATGACGAGATGCTGTTCATCGTCCAACACCAGGTCGGAGAGCTGTGGTTCAAGCTGAGCCTTTACGAGCTGCGTGCCGCGCGCGATCGCATACGTGCGGACGACCTCGATTCTTGTGAGAAGATTTTCGCGCGAAGTCAAGGCCGTGCAGAGACAGTTGTTCGAGCAATGGGGAGTCCTTGAGACACTGACCCCGAGTGAATATGCCCAATTCCGGCATGTGCTAGGACCAGCCTCGGGCCTTCAGTCCCGCCAATACCGCGCCATCGAGTTCATCCTCGGCAATAAGCAACGCGAGATGCTGGACCTTTTCGCGCATGACGAGGAGGCCCAGCGTGAGCTCCGTGTCATCCTGGAGAGCCCGAGCCTTTATGATGAATTTTTGCGGCACTTAGCCAGACGCGGCCATGCCATACCGCAAGCCTGCGTCGAGCGCGATTGGACAGAGCCCTATCAACGAAATTCTGGCCTGATCCCAGTGTTTCAACGGATCTATGCCGTGCCCGAGACCTATTGGCCGGCCTATGCCCTATGCGAAAAGCTCGTCGACATCGATGAGCACTTCCAGCTCTGGCGCTTCCGCCACATGAAGACCGTCGAGCGCATCATCGGCTACAAGCCAGGCACGGGGGGATCCTCTGGCGTGGCGTTTCTCAAGAAGGTTGTGGACCTGAGTTTTTTTCCAGAACTCCTTGAGGTACGGACCGAAATCGGGCGTCTGTGATGAGCGATATCAAGGCGGCCGTCGCGGCGTTAGGGCCCGGAACGCTGCAAGAGGAGGCGTTGCGCCGCCATATCGATCCACTGTTCTCGCGGGTCTTGCAAGAGGCAGGCGGGCGTATCTATCTTGCCAACCATTCCCTCGGCCGTCCCCTCGACCGTATGGCTGACGACGTTCAAGAGGGACTGGCGTTTTGGTACGCGGAGATCGACAGAGCCTGGACGGAATGGCTAACCGAAATGGTCATGTTTCGCTCGCGGGTGGCGACGCTCATCCATGCCGAGGGTCCGCATTGCATCGTTCCCAAAGCCAGTGCGGGGCAAGGGTTGCGGGCAGTATTGAACTGCCATGACGAGCAGCTCCGCGTCATTGCGACGCGGAATGAGTTTAGCTCTATCGATCTTATCCTCAAAGCGTACGCCGCTCGCGGGCGCATCCGCATTGACTGGGTGAAACCGCACGCGGATCGACGGTACCAAACGGATGACTTCGCCAGAGCGCTGCGTGCCGGGGCCGATCTGCTCGTTATATCAATGGTGTTTTTTGATACGGGTCAGCTCTTGACTGAGATCGATGCGATCGCCGCCACGGCCAAGGCGCATGGCATACGGGTGTTGGTAGACCTCTATCACGCCGCGGGCGCCCTGCCTGTCGATGTCCAGAGCATGAACATCGATTTTGCGATCGGGGGAGGCTACAAGTACGTGCGAGGTGGCCCAGGGGCAGCTTGGCTCTACGTTCACCCCCAGCATCTCGAAGGGCCTCTGAGGACTCTCGATACCGGATGGTTTGCCACATCCGAGCCATTCGCCTTCGAGCGACCGGAGCGCCCGAGTTTCGCTCGGGGGGCGAACGGCTGGCTCGAGTCGACACCCGCCGTACTGCCGTTTTATCAGGCGCGTTCCGGTCTCGAGTTCACCCTAGCGATGGGTGTCGAGCGGCTACGGGCCTACTCGCTGATGCAGCAGGCGATCTTGATCGACCGGCTTGGCGAACAGGGGATCACCACGCTCGGGGCGGGGGAGCCGCACGGAGCCTTCATTGTGATCAGCACACCGAAGGCCGTGGCCGTGGCTGCCCGGCTGCTCGACGAAGAGGTTGTCGCGGACGCGCGGGAAGATCTGCTGCGGCTCTGCCCGGACGTACTAAACTCCTCGCAGGAACTCTTGGGAGCCGCTTGGCGCGTGGCCCACGCGCTGCAGAACCTCTGAGCCAATCCGCATGCGAGTTGCAGGGCGGTGCCTTCGGCGGCAACGAGATACCCATGCCCGATACAAAGGCATTCTGGCCGAACGGCGCGCGGCTGGCGGTAAGACCATTTCGACATAATGGCGCGCTAGGTCTCATGCGGCTCGAGCTTGCCCGATGGTCTTCATGCAAGCGCTATCGAATCCTGGCGATGCGCTTGCGCTTGAAGTCACGGAAGATCTCCCGAGCGGCGTTGTGGCCCGGCGCACCGGTGACGCCGCCTCCCGGATGGCCTCCAGAACCGCACAAAAAGAGACCTGCGATCGGACCTCGATAATCCGCGTAACCCAACATCGGACGCGCCGAGAAGATTTGCCGCAAATCGAGCGCTCCGTGGAAAATATCGCCGCCGATAAGTCCGAATGTTCTCTCAAGGTCGAGAGGGGAAAAGATTTGGCGCGCCAACACCGAGCGCCGGAAATTCGGTGCGTGATCGTTGACCGTTTCGATCATGAGATCGGCGACGGCTTCGCGGTGGTCATCCCATGACGAGCCATCGGCGAGTTTTGGCGCGACATGCTGACAGAAGAGGCTCGCGACATGTTGGCCACGCGGCGCGAGCGTGCCGTCGAGTGTCGACGGAATGACCAATTCAATGATGGGGCGGCGCGACCAGCCGAAAGTACGAGCGTCGAAATAGGCCTGCTCCATATAGGCGAGGCTCGGCGCGATGATGATGCCCGAGGCGTGGTGTTCCGCAGGTTCGCGTCCGGGCAAGGCGGTGAAGTCTGGCAATTCAGAGAGCGCGACATTCATCCGAAACGTGCCAGACCCGCAACGCCAGTTTTCCATCCGCCGCCGGAATCCTTCGGGCAAGGCGCGCGCATCAATGAGGTGGAGGTAGAGGAGCTTGGGGTTGATCCCCGCGGCAACGGCTGCGGCACGGATGGTTTCACCCTTGTCCGTCTCAACGCCGATGGCTTGACCATTTTCGACAAGGACCTGGCGCACCCGCGTCGAAAGCCTGATCTCCACGCCGCGCGCGGCGGCGGCTTTCGCCATGGCTTGGGTGATCGCGCCCATGCCGCCGATCGCGTGGCCCCAGACGCCTTTCTTTCCGTTCACCTCGCCGAAGCTATGGTGCAGGAGAACGTAGCCCGAGCCCGGCGTGTAGGGGCTCGCATAATTGCCGACGACACTGTCGAAGCCGAAAGCGGCCTTGATCGGCGCGCTTTCGAACCAGCCGTCGAGGAAATCGCCGGCGGAAGTTGCGAAGAGATCGAGCAAATCCCGCTGCAGGTCGAGCCCGAGAGCTCGAATTCTTTTGGCTATCCGGCCGGCCTTGAAAAGTTCGGCGATCGCGCTGAATGGGCTGCCCTCGACGACATTTGGCGGCGTTTCGAGCACGCTGGCACGCAGGACGTCGGCGACGGCCGCCAAACGCCTTTGATAATCGTCCAGGCGGTCTGCATCCCGTGCCGAGAATTTCGCGACCTCTCGTTTCGTGCGGCTGCCGCCGACCGTCAAAAAGCTTCCGTCGCCCAAAGGCAGGAAGTTAGATACCGGGCGCTCGACGATCCGCAGTCCATGCATGGCAAGATCGAGGTCGCGAATGATTTTTGGGTTCAAAAGAGAAACACCGTACGATGCGACCGAATTACGAAAGCCGGGGCTGAACTCTTCCGTAACCGCGGCGCCTCCGGCGACGGGGCGCTGATCGAACACCAATACCTTGAGACCGGCCATCGCCAGATAGGCGGAGCAAACAAGACCGTTGTGGCCACCACCGATGATGACCACATCGTGCATCATCCGCCCTTTCACAAACCATGAACGGCTCGGATCATATCGCAAAAGGCAGAGTTTGGCAGAAGCGCCGCGTGCGAAGAGAAGCATCAGCTTTTGGCCCGGCGGCCCCTCAAAACTACGTCCCCGGGTGGCAATTGCCGGGCGGCGGGGTAGAACCCGGAGAGACAATGGCCGAGGCCCTGGCTCGCGAACTCGTGAAGGAAAGCAATATCGAAATTCTCCTGAGCAATGCCGGCGCGCCATTGCGGAGCGCACGCCGAATTCCCGCGCTTCGTAGCTTGCGGGGGCGACAACGCCGCGCTCGCGCGATCCCCCGACGGCAATAGGTTTGCCGCGTAGCTCTGGATTGTCGCGCTGCTCCACCGAGGCAAAAAAAGCGTCCATATCGATATGGAGGATCTTGCGCTGCCGATCAGGGCCGTCCGAGACGTGCCCGTTCGGATCTTCGGTGGGGCTCCTCGCCCTATGGCGATGACTATCCCGCGCAAGCATGAACGTCAGGCCGCGAGGCCTCCCTCATCTTTCTTCTCTCCCCTCGCGACAATCTTTAGCGAATTGTCGGGAAGCGGCCTTTGCAGCTTGAGCGCTTCCTCGGCTGGCGCATTCATCCAGACGTCGATCTCCTCCCGCGCCGTCAGAACGACGGGCATTGCTTTCGGGTGGACAGCCCCGACCTCCTTGTTCGGCTCGGTCGTCAGAAACGCGAAGATGTCGTTTGTGGTTTCGCCTTCCTTCACTTTCCGGACGGAGGTCCAGCGCGCCCAGATGCCGGCAAAGAAGGCCAATGGCCGGGCCTCGTCGAAGGCGAACCAAACCGTCGGACGAGAGCCGTCCGGAAGCACCTCATTCTCGGAAAAACTCGTCCACGGCACCACGCAGCGGTTCTCGATTCCGAGCCAGCGCCGCCAATGCGGAGATGTGACATTACGGATGTTGGTGACGCCCGGATCGGATTTCTTGCCCTTCAGCGCAAAGACGGGCGAGGGCATCCCCCACCGCGCCATCATCAGCTCGCGACCCTCGGGTTGGTTTCGGACAATCGGGGCGAAGTAGTCCGGGAAGATCCCGTACAGCGGTGGCAGATTGCCCGTCCGGTCGCGCAGGGCGCGGGCCAATTCGCGGATTGCCTGCTGGCCCTTCGTCACCGAATAGAGATTGCACAAAGGCCCGTCCTCCCTATCGCCACATGCCGCGCATGCGGGCGCCGACATCGACGCGCACGCCTCCGCTCGCCGGCCGTACGGCCGATCCCGGCACCGCCATCGGCCATGCCGTCCGCTCGAAAAGGCCGAGCAGTCCATCGGGAATGAAACGCGTTCGATAGGCATAGACGTGCCGGTCGCCTTGCGCATTCTGGCCATGGGTGAAGAAACGCTGCGGAACAATGAGGTGAAGATCGTCCTTGGCGCGCGTCATCGCGACATAGAGCAGACGCCGCTCCTCCTCGATCTCGGCGGACGTCCCAGTGCCGAGGTCGGAGGGAATGCAGGCATCGACGACGTTGAGCACAAAGACCGACTTCCATTCCTGGCCCTTGGCGGAATGGATCGCGAAAGGATCAGGTAATCCTCGTCGAGCAGCGGCACGCCTGCCTGGTCGCTCGTCGCGTCCGGCGGATCGAGCGTGAGTTCCGTCAGGAAGCGCTCCCTGGAAGGATAACCGTTCGCGATCTGCTCGAGCTGGATCAGATCGGCGTGACGGGTGCCGGAATCCTCGTGGATGCGATCGAGATGCGGTTCGTACCAGAGGCGCACCCGCTCCTGTTCCGCCGGCCACCCCGCTCGGCCCGCGTTCAGACCGGTAACAGTTTCGACGAAGGCCGTCCAGTCAGCGCCGGCCCGTGGCGGCGATGGCGCGCCGGCAAGCGCACCAATCGGATCGGCTGCCTCCGTCATGCGGTCCAGCCCCCGCTGCGCCGAGGTCGGGCCGACCCCGGGCATCAGCTGCATCACCCGGAATCCGGCGACGCGGTCGCGCGGATTCTCGACAAAGCGCAGCAGAGCCAGCATGTCCTTGATGTGGGCCGCATCCAGGAATTTGAGCCCGCCGAACTTCACGAAAGGAATGTTGCGGCGGGTGAGTTCCACTTCGAGCGGTCCGCTATGGTGCGAGGCGCGAAACAGGACCGCCTGCTGTTTCAGTGTGGTTCCTCCTTCGCGGTTCTCCAACACGCGCGCGACGATGTAGTCAGTTTGGCCGTTCTCGTCGCGAACGCCAACAAGCTGTGGCCGCTCGGCGGCGGTACGGTCGGTCCAGAGATTTTTGGTGAAGCGCTCATGTGCGAGATCGATGATGCCGTTAACGGCGGCGAGGATCGGCGGCGGCGAGCGATAGTTCCGGTCAAGCGTAATGATCTCAGCCGGCGGGGTAAACCGTCCGGGAAAATCGAGGATGTTGCGCACCGTCGCGGCGCGAAACGAATAGATCGACTGTGCATCGTCGCCGACTACGGTGAGGCCGCGCCCGCCGGGCTTCAACGCCAAAAGGATGGCGGCCTGAAGGCGGTTCGTGTCCTGGTACTCGTCGACGAGCACATGGTCGAAGCGTTCGCCGATCTCGCCGGCAAGGCCCGGATCGCTGACCATCTGCGCCCAGTAGAGCAACAAATCGTCATAATCGAGGACATTCTGTCGTTGCTTCGCCTCGACATAGACAGCGAACAGCTGCTTCAGTTCGGCAACCCAAGCGGCGCACCACGGGAAGGTCGTTGCCAACACATCCTCGATCGGCAACTCGGCGTTGACGCATCGCGAATAGATGGCCAGACATGTGCCTTTGGCCGGAAAACGGGTTTCCGTCTTCGAGAACCCTAGCTCGTGCCGCATAAGGTTCATCAGATCGGCCGAGTCCTCGCGGTCGTGAATGGTGAAAGCAGGATCGAGTTCGCGCAAAAGTCGCGCGCCGATCCCATGGAAGGTCCGGGCCCAAAGCGCATCGGTCATGACACCGGCGTTGTCGCCAATCACCTTGCGCGCGATCCTCTCGACGCGCCTCGCCATATGCAACACTACGAGGGTTAAGTGCGTCAGCTCGATGGGGCGTCGACCTGCAAGTAGAGCGCCGAGAATTTCCGGCGCGAGGTGAGAAAGTCGAAGGAGCGAGGTTAGCCGTTCAACGGTAGAACAGCGGACTCTGACTCCGTCAATCTTGGTTCGAATCCTCCCGCCCCAGCCAGTTATTGAGTACCTGATATTGCATATATTATTGTCTTTCCAAGAAGCCTATTTTCTCGCGTATTTTCGGGGGTTACCGGTCTTGCGTTTGAAGCGATTCGTGGCAGAGACGGTTGCACGCGCGATTTCGGCTGCGGCCGTTATGAAAATCTCTCCGGCGCCATTTCGTGGTTGACTTTTTTCGCCGGCCGAGCGGCTGACGTCAGGCGATGCCGAAGTGATTGGAGGCGGGAACTCGCAGAATCGACGATTTGTTCTCAGCGAAAGCCGAGGAGCTTTCGCTGTTCAGCCCAGCCGGCCGGCAGCCGCGGCGTCAGGCGCATCAATGTCTGGGCGGTGAGTTGTAGCGGTTTTCGGCCATTGATGATGGCCGTGGTGATGTCGGGCGCCAGCCAGGGAAGACGCAGGAGGGAATAGAGGTAGGCGGCCGACACTTGCTCCTCGCGAGCGATATCCTGCACGCTCAGCTTGGGGTTTTGGATCAGACGCGCCTGGATGTGGTGCGCGCGCGCAATGATCCTGAGCAAGCTGGGATCGGCTGGTGTCTGGTCATCGGCATTCTCGACCAGCATTCGCATTTCGCGACCGGCGCGCTTCAGGCCCACCGGCACCGTCAATCCCAGGAGATCATCCGGTGGCCTCGTAGGCGCTTGATGCTGGATCGTCAGATCAGCGACCCGGCGAGCAGCTGGGTCAAGCGGCCTCGAGAGAGGCGTGATTTCGACGCGATCGGATTTGATTTCCACGCGGCAGAGCAATGTCATGAGCGCCGCTTTGACTTTATCTGGTGTGTGGGCTCCGAGTTCCTCCGCGATCTGACGGCTACGTTCAATCAGTTGGCTCCGCCCTGGGTCACCGTGCGAATCCTTGTCGACGGCATCGAGGATCGCTCCGGGGTCGGCGAGAAATGTCCGAAGCCTGTTGGTCACCAGGCCTTCCAAATTGCCGGCCGGTATCCGCCGGCCGCTTGAACGGACCCTTCCCGCTCCGGTGATGAGGGAAGTCGAAACATAGTACCGGTATCGCGTTCCCTTCTTGACCGCTTGACCGCATAGGTTGGCGTCAGGCGCTCGCCGGTTTTCGTCAAAAACCATCCCGGTTAGCAGGCTCGGGTGGCTTGCGCGCTCCCGTTGCCCGCTCCACCCGGTTTGCGGCCAGCACGGCCTGGACATCGTCCCACAGCGGCTTGGCGACAATCGCCGGGTGTTCTCCGGGATAGGAATGGCCTTTGTGTGGGTATCTCGCCGCGGTAAAGCCGGTTCTGAAAGATCAGATAAAGCGCCCCACGGGAGAACTTCTAACCCCCATATGGCGCCGCCGGGCCGCATGCGGCGCTTGCTCTTGATTGCGGCGCCGGCAAGCTCGTCCCGCAGCGCGCGAACCGACTTGAGCGCGAGATAGCGCCGGTAGATCTCGACAACGATGCGGGCCCTCGGCGTCGTTGACGACGAGCTTGCGGTATTTCACGTCATAACCCAATGGCGGCATGCCGCCCATCCAGATGCCCTTTTTCTTGGAGGCGGCGGTCTTGTCGCGGATACGTTCGCCGATGACTTCCCGCTCTAAATCAATGCGCTGCGTGAGTTTAGCGGGGGGGTCATGATTGGAGGCGTGTTCACAGCCTTCGATTGCTTGAGCCGGCAGCTTTCGCCGTTCAGCTCCAGAATATGGACATGAGAGCAATAACATTGTCGCGGGCGATGAGATATTCGCAGCGCGCGAGTTCGAGTGTCAGCGGCTTGTTGAGCGATGGAATGGCGGTGAAGTCGAACGTATCGAAACTTTTTACCGCCGAAAAATGCGCGGCGCGGATGCGGCGCTCGACCATGCGCCTTTCGCGATCGATGAGTTCGAGTTCGGCGAGACGCAGCAGGAAGCATGGCTGCCAGGATTTGTATTTCCGTGATGCTGGCCGGGTCGCGCGTGAACAGCGGCTCGACGTAGAAAGGCTTTGGCGACACGCCCACGAAATCTACGCGGTCGCCCGGAATATCCACGCGCGGCAGCTTGTCCACAATCTCATTGACCTGGGCGACAACGATGCCTCCCTTGAAAGCGGTCGCTTCGATGACCGAAGGAGAGTGCTCCGTATTCGGACCCATGTACAAATTGCCCTTGTGGTCGGCGCTGCGGGCCACGCTCAGCGCAACGTGGGGCGTAAGATCGACGAAATAGCGGGCGAACAACTCGATGTAGGTGTGGATCGCGCCTAGCTGGACCTTTCCCGACTTCAGGGCGCGCGGCACTGCATGGCTTTGGGGCCAGAATAGGAAAAATCGAGTTTTTTTGCGATGCCTTTCTCGAAGAGGTCGAAGTGCTCGGGCAGCACGATACCGGACTGCACGACGTGCAGCTCGTGCAGCACTTTCGGATCGACTTTGGCCAGACAGGCAGCCGGAAAGTCCGCCTGCTTCTGGTTGTCGCCTTCGAGGCAGATACGATTTTTGGGCCGGATCACCGCCTCGAGCAGCGCGGTCGTGCCGTTTGGCGCTACCATCTTTCCCGCTGCGAATTTGCTCCCCGCGGCGAGACGTTCGTCGCGGGCTCGCTGCTCGCTTTGCCAATCAGCCATGTCGTTCAGCTCCTGTTGTCTGCCAGGAATAGGTGGCGCTCTTCCGGCAGTCGCTCAGCGTTATCCGATTGGCCAGGTAAGTGCTTTGATGCTGAGTGTAGCCGGTCACGGAGTATCGTTCCGAGTGTCCGTCGTCAGAGTATTTGAGACGGAAGGCGGCGGGATTTAGTGGAGGACGCGGGCCATCTGCCGATTGAGTTTATGCGACGTTCAATTGGTGTTGCAAGCGGCGGCCGTCGGTGCCGATCGGCTGACTGCGTCCGTTCCGTGGTCTCGAAGAGCTACGGACGTTCGCGCCGCAGTGACATTGCGGGCCGGGGGTCATCAGATATTCCTGATGGTCCTAAAAAGTCGCCGGCATGGTTTCAATCAGTCCGTTGTCGATGATGTCGCTGCACGCAGGCGCGAGCAGCAAGCCGCGTTCATGACGGCTTTGGTCGGCTTATAGATCGAGCTCGGGGAGCTTCTCGACCAGGAAGTCGATGAATAACCGCCCGCGAATAGGCAACTGGCGGCCGAACGCATGCAATGCATAGGCGGGAAGCGCCGGCATGGCGAGGTGCGGCAGGACTTCCACCAGGCGGCCGTCTTTAGGAAGTCGGTAACGGTCATGCGAAGCTGGTAGGCGATGCCGGCCGAGTTGAGGGCAGCCTGGCGAATCGAACCGCTGTCGTCCGTATCGAACTGACCGTCCGGAACGATGCTTTCCCCGTCGGCGAACTTGAACGGCCAAGGCCGCCCGGCCGTCAGATGGCGCACGCAGGAATGCGATCGCAGATCCTCGATCGTCTCCGGCCGTCCACGTTTCTCGAGATAGGCCGGGGACGCCAACAAGATCCAATGGCGATCAGCCAGCTTGCGGCTGATGAGCTCGGTGTCCCGCAAGACGCCCATCCGAATGGCGAGATCGTAGCCCTCCCGGATGATGTCGACGTTTCGATCGGTAACGTTCAGCTCGAGCTTCACGCCGGGATGGCGCGCCAGGAACTCCGGCGTCCAGCTCGCGATCAGCAGCCGGCCGAACTCCTGCGGCGCCGACACCCGGAGCAGCCCCTTCGCTTCCGAAGCGACCTGGACGACATCTTCCGCCTGTTCAATAGACCTCTTGCATAACCGTCATGTGACTTTGAGCTCCATGTTGTAGATTGCGGCGATGAGGAAGAAGCGCAGGCCGAACCGGCGGCGGCGATGTCTGTAGCGGTCAGCAAAAATCTTGAAGCGTTTGAGCATGGCGATGCCGTTCTCGCAAGGCACGCGTTGGCTGGAGGTAGCGCGGTTTCTGGCCTTGTCGGTTGCGGTTAACGGATTTTTTTGCTGCGCTTCTTCGGCATCGCCGTGTTGGCGTGCACGCTCTGCAGGCCTTGATAGCCGCTGTCGACAACGGCCTTCGTTTCAGGATGCAGACGAACCTTTGACCTCTTGAACAGCTTGAAGTCGTGCCGGCGTCCTTTTTCGTGCGCAATGCAGAGAATGCGGCGCGTTGATTTCTCGACAACAAGCTGCGTTTTTAGCGGGTGCCGCTTCTTCTTGCCCGAAGAGTAGCGCCGTTGTTTTTTTGGCCGTTCGATGGGTGTTTCGGTTGCGTCGATCAAGACGACATCGAACGCCGGTCACTGGCAGCAACGGCCTTGCGGCCCGGTAACCGAAAGGATTTGCTTTTGGCCAGCGTGTTTTCGCACCATTTGATGTGGCGGTACGCCGCACTTTCACTGATCCCGTAGGCTTGCCCGATATGAAAATAGGTCCGGTATTCGCGCCAATATTCGAGCATCATCAGAAGCTGGTTTTCGACACGGAGCGTGTTGGGCTTGCCACCGGCCGCCTTGTGCTTGCATTTGGTGTCAGAAAGCACCACCGCCATCGCTTCAAATGGGTTCCTCTGAATACCGGTAAGTCGCCGGAATGCTTCACCTTTCAGCTCTTTGACCGAATCAAATCTCATCGTCGCCTCCCTTTCGCGGCAACGAATTAAACAGTCGTTAAAAGAAGGTTATGCAAGAGGTCTAATGGCGCGAAGCAGCGGTGCCCCCCGCTCGTAATAGGCCGTCCCCTCGGCCGTGAGGCTGAGTGTGCGCGTCGAGCGCTGGATGAGACGGACGCCCGCGGCGCTCCAACCGTGCCACGCTCTTCGAGACCGCGGACTGGCTCGAACCGATGAGCCTGCTGGCGGCGTTGAACGACCCGGCGTCGACGGTCCGAACGAACGCGACCCGCCCTGTGGTCTTTTCGAGAATCAGGGTGCCGGTCGCGCAATATCCCAAGGTGGCGCCGCCGACGATCCAGGTGACCGCCAGCTATCCAGGGGCCTCGGCCGAAGTGCTGAGCAAGACCGTGGCGATGCCGCTCGAGGCAGCAGCTCAATGGCGTCGAGAACCTGCTCTACTTCTCCAGCCAGTCGACCGGCGACGGCAAGCTGGTCGTGACCCTGACCTTCAAGCTCGGCACCGACCTCAACACGGCGGAATCGCTGACGCAAAGCCGGGTCCTGATCGCCCAGCCGCGCCTGCCGGAACCGGTGCAGCAGCTGGGCCTCACGGTCAAGAAGGTCTCAAGCGACTATCTGATCGTGCCCCATCTCTATTCTCCCGATGGCACACGCGACCAGCTCTAACTGTCGAACTACGCGACGCTGCACATCAAGGACTCGATCGCACGGCTTGACGGGGTCGGCGAATGTCCAGACGTTCGGTGCACGGGACTACGCCATGCGCATCTGGCTCGACCCGGCCAAGGTCGCCGCGGACGAGCTCACCGCCGGCGATGTGGTCGCGGCGTTGCGGACGCAGAACGTCCAGGCGTCGGCCGGCGTGCTGGCGCAGCCGCCGGCCGGGTCGTCCGGCGCGTTCCAGGTCAATGTCGAGACCCTGGCCGACTGACCGATCCCTCGCAATTCGCCGACATGATCGTCAAGTCCGACGCCGACGGGCGCGTGACCCGGGTCCGCGACATCGGACGCGTCGACCTGTGCGCGCTCGACTACAGCGCTAACGGCTACAAGGACCACGTCCGGTCGGTGCCCATCCTGATCTACCGCCAGCCCGGCTCGAACGAACTGACGACGGCCCGGGAGATCCGCAAGACCATGGCCGGACTGGCCAAGGATTTCTCGCCCGGCGTCGCCTACGACAACCAATATGATGCGACGGTGTTCATCACCCAGTCCGTGCACGAAGTGGTCGCGATCGTGCTGGTCGTGCTGGTCGTCATCCTCTTCCTGCAGACCTGGCGGGCCTCGATCATCCCGATGGCCGCCATCCCGGTATCGCCGGTCGGCACTTTGGCGGTCCTGGTGGCCTTCGGCTTTTCCGTCAACAACCTTTCGTTGTTCGGACTGGTCCTCGCCGTCGGCGTCGTGGTCGATGACGCCATCGCCGTCGTCGAGAATGTCGAGCGCAATCTGCGCCTCGGCTATTCCCCGGCGGAAGCCACCCGGCGGACCATGGACGAAATCGGCGGCGCGCTCATCGCCATCGCGCTGACGCTCTGCGCGGTGTTCGTCCCCGCCGCCTTCATCACCGGCATCTCGGGCGAGTTCTTCCGCCAGCTCGCCGTCACGATCGCCGCCTCGACGATCATCTCCTGCTTCGTTTCGCTCACACTCAGCCCCGCGCTCTGCGCCATGTTGCTGTTGCCGCACGAAACCCAAGACTGCGTGCAGCGCCGCTCCCTGCCGGCGCGCCTCGTCGCAGGGTTCTCCGCGGCCTTCAATCGCGGCTTTGAATGGCTGTCCAGCCGGTTCGGTCACCTCACCAGCCGCCTGATCCGCGTCAGCGTCGTCGTGCTGATTGCCTACGCCGGTCTGACCGCGCTCACCGGGGTGCAGTTCAGCCGCGCCCCCACCGGCTTCATCCCGCAACTCGACCAGGGCTATCTCATCACGGTCCTCTACGTCCACTTCGTGCGATATCCGTGCACAAGCAGCCTTTCGGCATTCGGCCAGAGAACTAAACCGCTCGCGCGGCGGCGCACCTCGCGCCGGCTGGTGGGTGTCATCGTGGGAGTGCGGTAACGGGGCGGGAGCGTCCTGTCTGAAGATCGAGGGATTAGCAACTTGGTTTCAGACAGGAGTATCGCATGACCGAGAAATGCATCAACCCACTTCGTGGGCGCATGATCGAGGACATGAGCGTCCGCCATTTCGCGTCGAGGACCCAGCACGACTACATCCGCACGGTTATGAAACTGACAAGATTCCTCGGCCGATCGCCGGACACGGCGACCAATGAGGATCTCCGTCGTTTCCAGTTGCACTTGACCGAGAACCGCGCGGGCGCGTCGATTATCAACTCCACCCTCTCGGCGTTGCGGTTCTTTTTCACCGTGACGTTCGGTCGGGCCGACGTGGCCGTTCGTCCACGAGCCGCGCAAGCTGCCGGTTGTCCTGAGCCCCGAGGAGGTTGTCCGCCTCGAAGCCACGCCGGGCGCGGGTGTTCCATCGCCCCCCTTGCGCCACCTTGCCCGGGGGCAAGACGAAAGGCAAGATTGGCTGTCTCCCCTTTCAACAATGACCGCGACATTGCGCTGTCTCAAAATGAAACATTCCAGTTTCTCAACTTCTGCAACAAATTGTTGCAATTTGTTTGTTGTCGAAACTAGGCTTTTCGGATTCAAAGCTTGTGAAGGGTCCGTTTGCGCGGCTTGTATAAGCTGTTGCTTGCTTGCACGAAGCCGCGCGGGCGAAAGACAGTCCGGGCAAAACGGCCGCTCCAAGCGAAAAGACGCATGGAAATGCGCGGGCGCAGCGGACCGGAAGCGACCGCGTCACGGGGGCTTGGCTATTGGTTTTCGTCGATCTTTTCAGAATTGGGTGCGAGACCGGCTTGCTCGCCGCCGTGTGTGGGCTTTTGTTTGTTGGCGGCGGCTTTCTGATTCTCATCGGCATCAATATTTTTGAGCAAGCGACCGGCAGGCTGTTCGGCAAGCCGCTTCCGGCACCGGCGGTTGGCGAAGCCGGTCTTCCCGATGTTCTTGTGCAAATCCCGGTTTTTAACGAACCCGCAATGGTCGCGGATAGCTTGCGATCCGCCGCCGCGCTCGATTGGCCGCGCGAGAAGCTGCATTTCCAACTTCTCGACGACAGCACCGACGAGACGACCGCGATTGCCAACGCTGTCGTTTGGGACCTGCGCCGGCAAGGCTACGATATTTCGCACCTTCGTCGGCCGGGGCGGCCGGGCTACAAGGCGGGCGCCTTGGCGGCCGGCCTCGCTCACTCGAATGCTTCCTATGTCGCCATTCTCGATGCCGATTTCCGGCCGCCGCCGCATTGGCTGCGGGCGATCGTCCCGGCCCTGATCGCCGATCCAAGCGCGAGCTTCGTGCAATCGCGTTGCGAATTTGCAAACTACCGGACGAATTGGCTGACCCGCGCGCAAGGTCTGATGTTCGACGCCCATTTCGTCATGGAGCAGGCGACGCGCTTTCGCGCCGGCTGGCTGTTTCAATTCAACGGCACCGGCGGGGTCTGGCGCCGCGCGGCGATCATGGCGGCCGGCGGTTGGTCGGGCGACTCGCTCTGCGAGGATCTCGATCTCACGGTGCGCGCCGAAATTGCCGGATGGCATGGTCTTTTCGCGATGGATCCCCCCGTGCCTGGGCTCGTCCCTGAAAAGGTGTCGCATTGGCAGGTCCAACAGCGACGCTGGTCGACCGGCTTTGTGCAGGTTGCCCGCAAGCTGCTCGGCGAGGTCTGGATGACCAACTGGCCGGTTTGGCGAAAGCTGTCGGCGAGTTTTCTCATTCTCATTCAGACGTTTTACCCTTGCCTCGCGCTCGCCAGCCTTTCCCTTGTGCTATGCGCGATCCTGCGGAGCGGCGATCTCGCCCCCTACCTGCCGGTCATCGCAACAACCGCGGCCTTTGTCCTGATCATCGGCATTGGGATGACGCTCATGCCCTACATTATTTTGCGGCGTGGCTCGCTTTGGCGCTATCTCGCGACGCTCGCTTCGCTGATACCGCTGATGATCTATGTCAGCGTCTCCAACGCGCCGTCGATCCTAAAGACCGTTTTCGGGGCGACCGAGACCTGGAAACGCACGCCCAAGGCGCCGCCCCTCGCGGACGTTTCGCCGACACCGGATCAGCTCAACGAGGTCTGATAACCGGCGCCGCGGCGCGGCGGTCGACTCGCGTGTACAAAGTGAATTGCGGGTCGAAGATGAACTTGAGTAACAGCCCGCTCCACGATTTATGCGTCTTGAGTTCGTCGTAAAATTCGGGCGCGATTTGCTTCAGCCGTGGCAGCCGCGACCAAGGCACGTCGGGAAAATCATGGTGTTCGTTGTGATAGCCTATGTTGAGCGCGACGAGGTTCAAGGGACCGTAATAATCAAACGTCTCCTGCGCCGGATCAGAGGTAAAATGCTCCTGGAGCCAGCGCGCGCCGAGCGGATGCAAGCCTCCGACCGAAAACCAGAAGGACGCGAAAAGATACACAAGCGCGTTCGGGCCGAAGCAGGCTAAAACAACGAGATCGTAGAGGAAAACGCAACCTCCATTGACGAATGTCCACCGGCTCCACATCGGCACGGAGCCTTTCAGCCGGCCGAGGCGGGTGAGCTGGAAGACCGGAAAAAGAAACATCCATGCCGCCTTGCCAAAAGCGCTTCCGCCAAACAGACGCGCTTCCCAATGACTCGGGAGATCGGCGTCGTAATCGTAATCGCCGAGATGCGAATGATGCTTCACGTGATAGCAGCGAAATCCCATCGCGGTCGGACAAGTGTTTGGCAGATCGGCGAGGATCGCGGCCCATTTGTTCAGGCCATTGGATTTGAAGATGCAATTATGGGTCGCGTCGTGGATGACGACGAACATTGCGTGATTGGCGAAGGCGCCGATGCAAAAGGCGGCGGCCAAGGCCGCCCCCCAATAGGCGGGCCCGAAATAACCAAGCAGCGCGGCGATCGAGGTCTGTCCGGCGACGACGGCGAGCGTGATCGCCGCCGTCCTCCGGTCGTGCCCGATAAGACCGGCGGCTTCCGGATGCGCCGCTAAAATGGCGCGGCGGCGCGGCGGATGCGGACGCTTCATCGGCGTCGCGATGAAGCCTGCATTCGCCGCCACGCGTTCCATGCGGGCGGGTCCGGCATCTATTGAGTCAAGTCCCATGTGCCGATCATCCTCAAGCAATTCATAAAGTCATGATCCGCGAACGCGGAAAATTGTTTCGCGGTCGAGATCATGCGAGCTTGAAGCGTTCAGCGCTCTAGAATCAAGCCGCGAGATTTTTTTCATAGACGCGATGCACCTTATAGATCTGTGCTCCGGAAAGTTCGATCGGCCGCCGCATCCCGAGATTGTCTTCCAAAACCCAGCCGAATTCAACCTGTTCGATTGGACTCGATATGCTGCGCAGGCGCATTTCCTCGATGAAGGCCAGTATGACCGCGCCGCCCGCGATCCTGCGATGCAAGGCGCGGCGGATGCCAAACAGGGCGAGCCGCCCAGACAGAAAGGCGTGCTTCCTGATCCGCGAGATCACGCGCGCCAGACCAAAGGGGAACAGACGGCCGCCGAGATCGGCGGTTATTTCATGCAGGTTCGGCAAGACGAGTCCGAAAGCCTGCGGCACGCCGTCGAGTTCGATCATGAATCCGCCCTTCATGAATCCGCCTTCGGACGGCACCACCCATTTGAGCGCGTCGGCGCTCGACATGAACTCGTCGAGCGTGAAAGGAACAAAACCCCAATTCTCGCTCCACGCATCATTGAATATCTCGATGATAACCTCTGCTTCCTTATTGAGATTTTTTAGATCAAGGGCTCTGATATTGAGCCTTTTGCGCCATTCCGGCCGCGCAACTATTCTTTGCTCCGCGACCCGATCTTTCTCGCCGACGTCGTAGCGGTAGGAAATGAGATCGCGCGCCTTTGTATAACCCTGTCGCTCCAGGGCGTGGCCCAAATAGGCCGGATTCCATGGCACGAAGGTCATGGGCAGTTCTTCGAACCCCTGGACGAGCAGGCCCGACTCACTGTTCACGGAGGGCGAAAACGGCCCGTGCACGAGCGCGGCGCCGCGTTGGCGCAGCCAGTCTTCCGCGGCTCGCGTCAGGGCGGCGACGACTTCGTCGTCGTCAATTGCATCGAGACAACCAAATTGCGCCCGGGATGCGCCAAGCGGCGCGTGGGCTTCGTCGTAGATCTGGGCGAAAATCCGGCCGGCAAGCTTGCCATTCTTGCGGGCGAGCCAGGCTTGCGATTGGACGAGCCTGAAATGCGGATTGAGCTTGCTTCCGAATAAGGTCCAGCGCTCGGCATCGAGAGGGGGGGCGAAACCTGGGTGATCCTTATAGAGAAGCCGGGGCAACCGGCAAAAGGCGAAAAAGTTTCGCAGCCCATTCGCCGGAACGGTCTCTATCTCGCGCTCGGTCCTGCTCACGGAATTCGCCTTGCTTCTTTTCGAGCCTTGGGCGGCATGCGGCGGTGCCGCCACCGCGGGTTTGAGCAAACGCCTCGCGGCTCACGGCAGGAAATGCGAACCGAAACTTGGCGCCGCCGTCAGGTCGCCGCGCTCAACGAACGGGCCGGCGCCTCACGCTGGCATTCCCGCTTGGCCAACAGATCCGTCACGCCCCTCATCTCCGCCTCGGTGTGCAGGGTCGAAAGGAAAAAACGCAGACGCGGCTGGTCTTTCGGCACCCCGATTTGAATGATCGGCGGCACGTAATAGCCGTGGTCCATCAAATGGCGGGAAGCCGCCAAAGTCTCAAGGCTGTCCGAAAAAAGGACCGGGACGACGCCACGCCCGATGGCAGGACCCGTATCGAGCCCCGAGTCATGGGCAAGCTCCACGAAGAGTTCGGCATTTTGGCGCAACCGCTCAATGCGCCAAGTCTCTTCCTGCATCACTTGCAAGGCCGTCTCCGCCGCCGCCGTTATCGCCGGCGATAGGCCGACGCTATAGACGAAGCCCGGCAGCGTATAGCGCAGCCATTCGATCACGGGCGCCTTGCCCGCGACGAACCCGCCGCAAGACGCCAGAGTCTTCGATAAAGTACCGATAGTGAGGTCGATTTGTTGCGGATCGACACCAACGTGTTCCCAAAGCCCGCGCCCTTCGTTCCCGAGCACGCCGATCGAATGCGCCTCGTCGATCAACAGCCAAGCCTTGCGCCTCTCCTTGAGCTCGACAAGGCGGACGAGGTCGGCGATGTCGCCATCCATGCTGTAGAGGCCCTCGGCGACGATGAGGGCGTTGCGGGAATTGCCGCGTCTTTCACGCAAGAGAAAATCGAGATGGTCGAGATCGTTGTGACGAAAAATAATGGTTTCGGCGAGGGTAGCCTTGGCCCCGCTAACGATGCTGTTATGTGACAGTTCATCGATGAAAAGCGTGTCGTGCGACCCGAGGATATGTGAAATCGTCGTCACGTTGGTGAGATAGCCGCTGACCAGGGCAAGCGCCGACTCGGCGCCGATAAATTTGGCGATGCTTGCTTCAAGATGGCGATGCGTTGATCGTTCGCCGCCGACAAGGCGGGAGCCGAGCGCGCCAATCCCCAACGTGTCCAGAGCCGCCGTCGCCGCGGCCTTAACCAGGGGATGGGACGCGAGCCCCAGATAATCGTAATTGGCGAAACTGACGAAGCGCCGGCCGTTTTTCCCGGCTTCCCGCCGCAAAGTGTCGATCGGCGCGAAAAACGGGTCACCGCCGTCGAGATAAGCCTTTCCAGCGAGCCGGAAGCGCTTCGTGGCATACTCGGCGAGGCTGTTGAACTTTTGCACTTTGCGTTCGGCGGTCCAGCTGGGTTGACGAAACGATTGGTAAAGTCCGGCGTCTTGGCGGCGGCATCTCGCCTGCCGCTTCTTGGCGGTCCTGGATCGCACCGATCCGATATGAGCGAATCGTGGCATAGCATAAGCGCTGGAGGCAGCGAAAGGGGATCGTCGCGCAAGGCCGAAAGACCCTTGCCTCCGCCCTTGTGGAAATAAAAAAAGCTGTTTCTTATCATAATCTTACATTCTATTGTCAATTACGGTTACAAATCGTAACAAAGCCAGCTTCGCGGCCCCGAACGCTCCGCGCAAACGAATTGCGCGCTTTTCGCGCCTTGCGAATCAAGGACTTTATCCCGGTGGAGCCTTCACCGGCGCAACTGGCCGATACCGGCGCACGCTTGGCAGCTTTGGGGGCTGAAAAACGCGTCACGGATTTGCCGCGATGGGATCGCGGGCCGGCGTTCCGGCTTGTGCAGGCAGGTCGGCCGCCGGTGCCATGGACGCGAGCATGCCGGCGATCGCCGATGCGGCCTCGCCTGCTATCGCCTTGCGACTTTTTCCCCGCGCGTAGGCGAGCGGCTTGCCAAACACGAGATCGCACCGGATCGGCTCGCCCTTGAGGAGCGACCAGAGGTGCGGAAGCAAGGTCGCATCGCCGAGCCATGCCGCCGCCGGCGACGAATAGCGGATAGCGACAGGCTGCACGCAAACCGTCTCGATACCACTCGCCGCGGCGAGAAGATCGCGCACGGCAGCGAAATGCGAGCTGTGAAATTTGTGAAGCATCGAGCCGTCGCCGGTCGTGCCTTCCGGGAAAAGCAGCATAGGGCGGCCCGCGAGCATTCGCTGTGCCATCGCCGCATTGGCGGCGGGAATTGTCCGCCGCCGTTGGCGATCCACGAAAACGGTTTCTTGTAGCCGGGCGAAATTGGAGACGACCGGCCACGCTTCGACTTCAAGCTTGGCGAGGAAGCAGACGGGCTCGACACTGGAAAGCACCACTATGTCGAGCCACGAAACATGATTTGCGGCAATAAGACGAGGCCCTTGCGGCGAAGGGACGCGCTTCGCGAAAACACGCAAGGGCAGCAGGGCGGCGAGCGCCCGGCCGAGCGCGACCGGGAGCCACATCCGCAGCGGCCAACGCCGGCGCAACGCGAGCCATTGCAAGGGAGCCAGGGATAAAAACAAGAGCAAGGTAAGAACGATCAGTACGGCGCGGAGATAAGCCATGTCTCACCGCAGGTTAGCATTGCGATTCGCGCCTTATTAAAACGCTTAGCCTGCAGTTTGATGACAGCGTCGATTTCCCTCCCCTGTGGATCTTACCCTTTCGTCATCAAAGCTTCGCGTCCGGCTTCTAGTTTCGATCCCTAGAGGGAAGACGAGATTCGCTTGCTGATGTGGAACATTGCCACGCCGTCCGGTTTCGGCGGCGCCGTCCGGCACACCGCCGCTTTCATAAAACCGAACCGGATCGTGCGCGATCTTTCCGGCCTGCCCGCGGTGCTTGGGCGTTTCGGTCCGTTTGAAGTCCGGCTGGCGACGACGAGCCGGGAGATCCGCAAGGCGCAGCGGCTGCGCTTCAAGGTTTTTTACGAAGAAGGCCAGGCGACGCCTCGGCAAGGCGCCGCGCTGGCGAGGCGGGACATTTGTCCTTTCGACAAAACCTGCGATCATCTTCTCGTCATTGACAAAGATCAGCGCAATCGTTTCGGCCGCAAGAAGCCCAAAATCGTTGGGGTCTATCGTCTTCTTCGCGGGGATGCGGCGGCACGCCACCGAGGCTTTTACAGCGAAACGGAATTCGATATCGCTCCGTTACTGGCCCGCCATCCCGGCAAGCGCTTTTTGGAACTCGGCCGCTCCTGCGTCCATGCGCAATACCGGTCGAAGCGCGTCATCGAGCTTTTGTGGCGCGGCCTTTGGGTCTATTCGAAACATCATCGTATCGACGTGCTGATCGGCTGCGCGAGCCTGCCTGGCGTCGATCCGCTTGCGCTTGCGCTGCCTTTGAGTTTTCTGCATCGCCATGCGCTTGCGGACGAGGAATGGCGCGTCCGCCCGCTTGCCGGACGCTGCGTGGAGATGGCGGTCCTGGACACCAAGGCGATCGATGCGCGCAAGGGAATCGCGGCGCTGCCTCCCCTGCTCAAGGCATACCTGCGCGCCGGGGCGAAATTTGGCGACGGCGCGGTGATCGACCCACAATTCGGCACGACGGACGTCTTCACGATCTTGCCGCTCGGCGACTTGGAAGAGCGCTATCAAGACTATTATGGCGGGCCGATGGAAATGCCGGAAAGCTATGTCGCCTGACCCTGGAGGCAGCCGCCGCAAAGGTCGCGGAAGAGGTCTAGGAAGCGATCTTTCTCATGCGTCTGGTCGGCGTTGTAGGCGGGCCAGTTCTGAGGGTAGGTGCGCTTCACGGTCTTTTGGACCGTCACCGTCTCGGTCACGGTCGTGCTGCCGTCCTGATTGCGCTCGCGCGAGATCGCGTACTCCACCGCGAAGATGTGCTTGCACTTCACGCCGCGCGTTTCGCGGTCTGGGCGGGTGCAATGCGGCACATCACCGCCTGGGCTGACAGTATAGCGGCCCTTCCCGGCTGACGATGGTACGATCCATGCGCCGTCTTTGCGCACAATGTTGGCCATCGCTGCAATCTCTAGTCCGCACTGTTGCCGGGGGTCCGAGAGAACGGCTCACTACAATACATCGACCGTCGCCAACACGGCGATGCCGAAGAAGCGCAGCAAAAAGAATCCGTTAGCCGCAACCGACAAGGCCAGAAACCGCGCTACCTCCAGCGAACGCGTGCCTTGCGAGAACGGCATCGCCATGCTCAAACGCTTCAAGATTATTGCTGACCGCTACAGACATCGCCGCCGCCGTTTCGGCCTGCGCTTCTTCCTCATCGCCGCAATCTACAACATGGAGCTCAAAGTCACATGACGGTTATGCAAGAGGTCTACTATATGGATGCGCACCCCGGCCCGCATCCAGCCCAAACGCTTCGCGAGCGGGAGGCCAACGGCAAAAGTTCAACTGCATCTCTGGACGACGTCCTTAGGGCTCGGATTGGGGTCGAGCTATGACCGTCCGGGGCTAAGGTGAGCGCGCCCCTTTTTGTGCAGCCGCCCGACATTTTGTGCAGGAAGCTATTGTTGTGCAAAGCCATCGGCGGGTGACAGCGGCACAACCTCGGTCAAGGCTGATCTTGATCACTAAAGCGCGTGCGTCCAGGCGTGATCCGGTCCAGTTGGACCGGATCACGCTCTAGTTGGCTGCCAGCCGATGTCGCGGCGGCAGAATCCGCCCGGCCAATCGATCAAATCGATCGCCGCATAGGCGCGCGCCCGCGCGTCCGCCACGTCGGCGCCAACGCCTGTGACGTTGAGGACGCGGCCACCGTCGGCGACAAGTTTTTGCCCTTGGAGCTTCGTCCCGGCATGGATGATCGAAACGAACGGCATTGCCCCGGCGCGCTCGATGCCATGGATCTCACTCCCCGTGACCAGCGCGCCGGGATAGCCCTTGGCGGCGAGCACGACTGTGAGCGCCGTCCGGGCCGAGAGCCGCGCCGGACGCTCCGGCAGTCGCTCCTCGACGCAGGCGAGGAGCAAAGCAAGCAGATCCTCTTCGAGACGCGGCAGCATGGCTTGGGTTTCGGGATCGCCGAAACGCACATTGTATTCGACGAGCCTTGGCCCATCTGCGCAGATCATAAGACCGGCGAAAAGAACGCCCTTGAAGGGCGCGCCCATCGCCGCCATTCCCTTGAGCGTGGGCGCGACGATCGTCCGCATGACGCGTTCGCGCATCCGCGCATCCATGACCGGCGCCGGCGAATAGGCGCCCATGCCCCCGGTATTGGGGCCGCGCTCGCCTTCGCCCACGCGCTTGTGGTCCTGGGCGGAAGCGAACTCCATTGCCCGCGCACCATCGCAAAGCGCGAAAAACGAAACCTCCTCGCCGTCGAGGAAATCCTCGACGAGGATAGTTTGCCCCGCCGCGCCGAATTCGCCCGAAAACATCCGGTCGATCGCGGCTTCCGCTTCCGCGATGCTCGCCGCCACGGTGACGCCCTTTCCCGCGGCGAGCCCGTCGGCCTTAATCACGATCGGCGCGCCTTTGCGTCTCACATAAACCTTGGCGGACACGGCATCGGCAAAGCGCGCGTAGGGCGCGGATGGGATCTTGTAGCGAGCGCAAAAATCCTTCGCGAAGGCCTTGGAGCCTTCGAGCCGGGCGGCGGCCTTGCTTGGACCGAAGGCTTTGATCCCTTCCGCCGTTAGACCATCGACGATGCCGGCGACAAGCGGCGCCTCCGGACCGACCACGACGAGATCGATGTGATTCGCCTTGCAAAATCCGGCGACCGCCGGATGGTCGTTCATGTCGATCGCGACGGCGTGCGCGAGCACCGCCATACCCGGATTGCCCGGCGCGACGAACAGCGTTTCCAGCAACGGGCTCTTCGCGAGCGCGATGGCGATGGCATGCTCGCGTCCGCCGGAGCCGAGAAGAAGAACGTTCATGATTGAATCATTTGCGGCGGTTGCATATTCGCGGCTGCCATGCGCCCGAACAGGCTTTTGGAGGATCCGCAATTCTAGCGCATCGTACCAAAATGTTTCACGTGAAACATTTTGGTACGATTGACGGTCCGCGCAAACGCACCTTTGGCCCGCGAGGAATGATACGAAGCTGGGATTTGGAGCAAGCAAAGGAATGCGGTAGGGTTTATCTGGAGAATTTTGTCACATGCCCGTATCGGCTTGGATCGGAATGAAGGTGGTGGTGAACCATCATCCCGAATTGCCATACCCGCACATTCACCGCGACGATTCCGAGCCAGTTGGCGATCCGGCCAATGGAATCGAGACGAAGAACGTTGATGATTCGGTCGTTTTGGGCTTTTGCGGGTATGGTCTCAGTGTGAAAATTTGGGCTCTTGACCAGACCCGAATCGCCACCCTATCTCCTAATGCAAAGCTTATGGAGTGTATATGCCTCACTATTGCGTCTGGGCGACAGACGGCACTGAAGATTACTGGGTCCTGGCCGCGTCGGATGACGAAGCGAAAAGGCTGTTCGCATTGAATATCCCCAGCATAGGCGGGGATGTGACCAAGCTTGAAAGTGTTACCAATTCCAAGTTTGTACCACCATACGGCGTGATAATCACGAGCGGCGGCCGGACCTTCACGGTTTTAAAGACATAGTAAATGACTCATTTAGAATTTTGATCACTTATGAGAATATTCGTCCGCCGAAGCCGGATGCATAGGTCATGAAGTCGCCCACCAATTTCATGTAGTAAAAAGAGCACTGCTGAAAAACTTACTGCAACAACCAACTTTGTATCTCCAAAGTAAGCTACGACTAATGGCAGGGTTGCCAGAATAGGGCTCCACCACGTTTGATAGCCGTCGCCAATCTTGTGTTCATCTTCCGCCATGGTTTCAGGGCCGACAGTACGAAGTACCATTTCGTAGCTCCTTTCGTAGTGGGTTATGAGAATATTAGTTTGTGACTGGTTTTTTTTATGTGGTCCGAGTTCCTGTGGAATTTGGTTCGCATTCATTAAAGCGGCTATTTCTTTCGGCGTCCAGACGTAATCAGTCAGCCTGGCGTGCATGCAGAGGTCACACGCAGCCTCTTATGAAGCGGCCAAAAAAAGTCCACCGCCGCGAAGCCTGGCCGATCTCAAGGTCGATTCGGAGGTCGCCCCGGATTTGGCGAACTTCATGGTCGCGCTCATCCCGTTCCCCGAGGGCTTACGCCGGCACGCCGCCGAATGACGGAATATCGCCGTCACAAATGGCGATCAAGTCCATGTGGCGATGCAGAATGCGAACGACATCTATACCCGCGCTGGTCGCGCGAAAAAACAAAACATGCGACTCGGCGTCCGTTGCGGGAACCCGTGCCGCCCCGTGGGTAACCCGCAAGCGTCCTGTTCAAATACAAAATCACCCATGCTAACGATCGGACCGTGCCCACCTTGAACGAAATCGGGCGCCGGCACCGTCGTTCCTCTCGCGAGCGCTGCCCGCACTCTTCGCAAGCGTCCCGAGGAATGGTCCTTCTTGCGTTTCAGCTGGAGTTGTTTTTCATGCGATCGACTATACACTGTTTGGGTTTGATTGGTTTCTTCCTGTGGCTTTCTCCCGTTGAAGCCGCGACCTGCCGCGATCCGGCGGGGTTCGACGCTTGGCTCGCGGGCTTCAAGAGGGAGGCCGCGGCCAGTGGCATTTCGCCATCGGCGATCGGCGCGCTCGATGGCGTCGCCTACGATGCCGGGATCGTCGCGAAGGATCATGGCCAGCATGTCTTCCGGCAAAGTTTCGAGCAATTTTCGGGCCGCATGGTCAATTCCTATCGCCTTCACAAAGGCCACGCGCTGATCAAACAATATGCCGCGACCTTTGCCCGGATCGAGCAGGCCTATGGCGTGCCCGCCCCGGTGATCGTCGCGATCTGGGGCCTCGAGACCGATTTCGGCGCGGTTTCCGGCAACACGCCGACATTACGCGCGCTGGCGACGCTTGCTTACGATTGCCGCCGCTCCGACATGTTTCAGGCGGAACTCATGGACGCGTTGCGGCTAGTTCAGCGCGGCGACCTGTCGCCCAGCGCGCGCGGCGCCTGGGCCGGCGAAGTCGGCCAGACCCAATTCATGCCTTCGTCCTATCTTAAATTCGCGGTCGATTTCGACGGCAACGGCCGCCGTGATCTCGTTCATAACGTGCCCGACGTTTTGGCCTCGACCGCCAATTTCCTTCGGAGCTATGGCTGGCAACGTGGCGGCGCCTGGACTCCAGGATCGGCCAATTTCGCCGTCATCAAGGAATGGAACAAGGCCGACGTCTATGCGCGGACGATTGCCTATTTCGCGACGAGGCTCGCCGGCGGCGAGTAAATGAAATGGCCCGCGAATGCGATCGAAAGTCGCCACATCCGTTTTTTTTCTCGCCGCGCGCGCGACAGGCTCGACGGAAGAATTGCAATCGGCTATGAAAAGGCGCCAGGTCAAGCCGCCGGCGGGGGAGAAAAACAGCACCCCAAACAACACTTGACGGCATCCCCATCGCGCAGGAGAAAACCGTCTCCTCGTTCGCGGCGCTGGAGGCATTAACGGCGCAAAACAAGGTTTCGTCCTGTCTTCTAAGGCCGTGCCCGTGGCCGGCGCTAGCTCCCCTTCCGTATTAGGTGCGAGGTTTTACCCATGTATCTTGGCAAGCGCGTGTTCGCTGAATTTCTCGGTACTTTTTGGCTGACCTTTGGCGGCTGCGGCAGCGCGGTCATTGCCGCCGCCTATCCTCAACTTGGGATCGGTTTTCTCGGCGTCGCGCTCGCCTTCGGCCTCACCGTGGTGACGATGGCCTACGCGGTCGGACATATTTCCGGCGCTCACTTCAACCCGGCAATCACGATCGGCCTATTGGCCGGGAGTTGGATTCCTTTCCGCGATGTCGTTCCCTACGTCGTGTTCCAGGTTGCCGGGGCGATCGCCGCGGCGGCGGTGCTCAAAATCGTGGCGGAAGGCCAGCCGGGATTTGTTCTTGGCGCTTTCGCCTCGAACGGCTACGGCGATTTGAGCCCCGGTCATTACAATCTTCTTTCCTGCGCCATCATCGAAATCCTTCTTACCTTCTTTTTTGTGCTGGTCATTATGGGGGTAACGTCGGCTGGTGCGCCGGCGGGCTTCGCGCCGCTCGCGATCGGGCTCACCTTGACCCTCATTGTCCTCATAGCCATTCCGGTCACCAACGCCTCGGTCAATCCCGCGCGCAGCACCGGCCCGGCGATCTTCGCAGGCAAAGCCTATGTCGATCAGCTTTGGTTCTTTTGGCTGGCGCCGGTCTCCGGCGCCGTGGTGGCTGGCCTCGTGGGCGGCGCCTTATTCCGCAGGCCCGAGTAGGGGCGGGAAAAGTCTGGCCACACGACAGACGCGCCGTGGCGCTCGCGCGGGCTCCGCGGCGCCGGCCCTTGGAGCCGGATAACGCAGGACCCAGAACAGTGTTGTGTGGCCCATGCGTTGCTGTCAAGTAGGAGGTCGGTCAGCTGGGCATGTGATTTGAGAAATTCTGCGATCTCGGCTAGCATCGTTCGGAACATAAAAACATCTCGCACGGGCCAAGCGACTCAGCAGGAGGATTTTATGAGGCCTCTAATAGCTATCTGCACGGTAATGCTCGTCGCCACACCGGTTGTCGGCTTCACTCAAGATAGGTCTTATCCCGACGTTGGATCAATCGCTAAGACCGCAGGACCTGCCCCGGAAAACGGACCGGTGCCGGCAGACGCTATCGCAGTGGCGCAGACCTCCAAGGAAGCTCCAATGGAGCGGCCGGAACAGAAGAAAACGGCCCACGATCTCTCCGACGTCTTCAACCCGAGCAATGCGTTGCCCTCGTCGGAGGCTTTGAAAGATCAACAAGATCGCGGACAGATTCTCGGTTTCGATTTCTACCGTGACCCCCTCGGCGCGATGAAGCCCGGAATGACGTTTGAGGACTTTTTCAAGGCGGGCGTGGCCAATAAGCCGAAGGTCACGGCAACCCAGCGCAAGCTCCTCGAAAGCCGATACAACCTTGAACCGAAGCTCGACCCGGCCGTCAAAATGTCGCGCGGCAAGCCCATCGCGGTGGGACCTACGGCGATATTGCCGGCGGGGATGAGTTGGGAAGCGCTGGCCAAGTTGAGCCCGGCCGAGATTAGCGATCGGGACATCTTCCCTTACAAGGCGCTGCCTCACGCAGCTCAAGGAGGTGGGCTAGGTGGCCAGGTCTTTCCCCAGGTGGAGATCAAAATGTTTCCGCGGTTGGAGCGGTACGACGTCGAGTTCGATCTCCCCGAGGCCTTTCTGCCCGAGTTTCCGCCGGCGATGTATCTGCAGAACCGGCCCGAGCTGGGCGACGTCTCCCGAGGCGAAGTGGTCTCGATCAACAACTACTACCAGTTGTTCAAAGACATCTTGACAGCCGTGCAGCTCGATGGCTTGCGTTTACTGGTGACGCCGTTCCCTCAAGAAGAGTTCAACCCGACCGACGATCGCAAGAGTGCCCAGCCCAGCTTGGGAGTGACGTGCCTGGATTGTCATACGAATGGCCACACGAGCGGTGCATTCCACATCAATCCAGACATGCGGCCCGAGCAGCGGCGCATGCGGCTGGACACCGTCAGTCTGCGCGGCTTGTTCAATCAACACATTCACGGGTCGAAGCGGAGCTTACGTTCGGTCGAGGACTTTACCGAGTTTGAGCAGCGCTCCGCTTACTTCAACGGCGATGAGATTCACGCCATCAAGAAAGGCATGAACATTCTGGACCGGATCCAGGTGACGCACATGGCCCAGATGCAGAACATGTTCGATTTTCCGCCGGCGCCGAAACTAACCGTCACGGGCAGGCTCGACCCGGCGAAGGCCACGGCCGGCGAAATCGCGGGCGAGAAATTGTTCTTTGGCAAGGCGCAATGCTCCACCTGCCATCCGGCCCCCACTTATCTCGATAACCAGATGCACGACCTCCACGTCGAGCGATTCCTGAAAAACGAAGCAGGAGATGGACCGATTAAGGCATTCACGCTGCGGGGTATCAAGGACAGCCCTCCGTATTTCCACGATGGCCGACTTTTGACACTGGAAGACACGGTGGAGTTCTTCAACCTGGTCCTGGAACTCAAACTTACTCCCGAGGAAAAGCACGACCTGGTTGACTTCATGCGGCAGTTGTAGGTCGTGTGGTCTTCGCCGCCAGCGGGTCGAGCGATGACCGCTGGAATTGGGGCTCGCAGGGGATTAGTGAGAGCGCTGGAGGGCGTCACCCAAAAAGACATCGCGGATATCGTCAGAGGGCTTGCTGTAGCTGGCCCTCCAGGACCACCCTTTCAGCAATGTTCTGCCGTCTCACGCTGTCGTGGCCTTCGATCTTCCCCCACCTCATCCGTGCCCACTTGGTTGGACTGTATTCAAGGAAGCGACTCATCGGCATTAGTGATGACGTGCGCGCAGAAGGCCTCGCCGCGTCCAGTAAGACGCCAATGCTTCAGGAACCGGTTCATGTAGATCAAGATCATTCGGCAGGAGACATGCAATGAATATCGATCTTGAGGGGATCTTAATTCCCGACAGCAAGCTCGCTCGCGAAATAACGGAGCTGGTGCGGGACACCGAACCGCCGCTGCTCTTTCATCATTCGAGCCGCGTCTACTACTGGGGCGCTTTGGCAGGTAAGCGTCGCGAACTCAGAATTCGATCCCGAACTTCTTTATGCAGGCGCGATGTTCCATGACATGGGCCTGACCGATCAGCACAGCAGCGCGGATGAGCGCTTCGAAGTTGACGGCGCGAATTCCGCCCGTGACTTCCTGCGAAGCCACGGCATCGCGCAACAAGATATCGAAACTGTCTGGACCGCGATCGCCCTGCACACTACGCCTGGCATCCCGCAGCACATGCACCCGGTCGTAGCTCTACTGACGGCCGGCGTCGAAATGGATGTGCTCGGGCTAAGCTATGCCGAGTACAGCGACGCGGAGCGCGAGGCGGTGGTGCATGCACATCCGCGTACTGCGCATTTCAAGGAAGACATCATTCAGGCCTTCTACGAGGGCTTCAAGCACAGGCCGGAGACGACCTTCGGCACCGTCAACGCCGACGTGCTCGTGGATAAGGATCCGCACTTCGCCCGCGGCAATTTCTGCAGCGTCATCCGAGGATCCGCTTGGCGCGGGTAAGCCCCGCTACCCGTGCGATCGAAAATCAAAGCACTGAAGCTGTTCCAGCCGTCAGCCGAACAGGCAGGCTCGATGTCGGCGCACGCGGCTTAACACAACAGAGGCGCCGATCACGGCTACAGAGAAGCGGTTTACGAACGCAACCCGGTCGCCGATCGCCAACAACACCAACATCTTGACCGGCGGTCCGCGCAGCCCGGCGCTGCTGCAGTATATCTGGCAGATCGAGATTCGAATGCCTCGATAAAGCAATTTACCCCGCTCCGGCACGAATAGAGAAACTTCAAACGCTTCGCTTGCTACGCCCTGTTCGGAGCAAACAACACTCTACGGCATCCGCATGGCGAAGGAGAACACGACGGCGCGCCGAGTTTCAATCAATCCCCAAGGGATTGCTGCAGAATCCTGTAAACGCTTGAGTGGGCTTATCTCATGTAAGCAATCTGCTCCGGAAGCGGCGCTCTTCTCGCCGTCTTTGCCAGCCTCTTCAGGCAACGGATCGGCGGGCCCGGCGCGAACGCGGAAACCGGCTTGGCGTTATTTGCCGGTTTTAATCCGCGCCCATTCGCGGATAATCGTTGTTCGCGCCGCTGGATCATGGTTTGCCACCGCGAAGAGCCGTTGCATCGTCGCGGCGTCCGGGTAAATCGACTTGTTCTCGACGATGTCCTTGCCGATCGAGGATTTCGACGCGAGGACGCCGTTGGCGAGATGGGTGAAATTTGTGTTGCGGGCGGCGATCGCTGGCCGCAAGAGAAAGTCGATAAAGGCATAGGCTTCCTCGACATGCGGCGCATCCTTGGGAATCGCGAGATTATCGAGCGACATCAAAGTGCCTTCCTTGGGAATAGTGTAATCGATTTCAATCCCATTATCTGCCTCCCGCGCCTGGTCGCGCGCGCGAAAACTGTCTCCGGAATAGCCAACGCCAAGGCAAAAGTCGCCAATTGCTAGCGTATCCGCATAATCGGCGGAGTCGAATTTTTTCACGTCGCGCCGCATGCTACTTAACAGTTCCGCGGCGCGCTTGAGATCGCTCTGGCGCATCGACCCGGGATCGGCCCTAAGATAGTTAAGCGCGATCGCAAACAGTTCTTCGCCGCTGTCGAGGACGGTAATCCCGCAGCCGGCGAATTTCTTCGAATTCCCTGGCTTGAAGAGGATGTCCCAAGAATTTAGCGAAGCATCGGCTGCTGCATCGCCCAAAAGTTCCTTGGCCTTTTCGACATTGTAAGCTATGCCCGCCGTAAACCACATATAGTTGACCGCATATTGGCTGCCGGGATCATAGACTCCAAGGCGCGCCATCACCTCCGGCCAAAGGTTCTTGCTGTTTGGAAGTTTGGTTTTGTCGAGTTTTTGGTAGAGCCCCACCGCGATCTGCCTTTGCAGGACGGGGCCCGGGACGATCACCACATCGAAGCCGGTCTTGCCAGTCAGGAGCCGCGCCTCGAAAGCCTCGTTTGAAACGTAAGCTTCATAGGCGACCTTGAGCCCTGTCTCCTTGGTAAAATCCTCGATGACCTTAGGATCGATATAGTCGCCCCACCCATAGACGTTGACGGCCTTCTCTTGCCCGAACGCGGGAAGAAGCAGCCTGCACAAGCAAACTCCAAAAAACCAAAGCGCTGCGAAAGAATTTTTCATGCGAAGCTTGCAACCGGTGGACGGTAGCGAATTGATTCCGCTCGCTCAAGAGATAAAGGAACTTGGGCCCGCGGGCAATTTGGGGGACCAGGATTAATCAGTCCATATAAGTCGCTGCCCATTCATGCGGCGTATTTGAGGGAGGGTTTCCGGGCGAACGAGCGTATTTTTTCGGGGTCGTTTTGTCGTTGGCGCATGGCAGATCGAACCTTGCGGTCGAAGTCGTCCTGCCGGTAATCGCCATGCGGCCGACACTCGCAGCCGCTGCTTTGACTATCTGCACTGCTTCCGTATGGTCGCCACATGCGTATGCGGTAGGGGAGTCAAAAGGAGTAATGAGATGAGTCATCGAATGAATACGATCATCACCAAGGATGGAACGCAGATCTATTTCAATGATTGGGGCACGGGTCAACCCGTCGTCTTCAGCCATGGCTGGCCGCTCAGCGCAGACGCCTTTGAAGACCAGATGTTCTTCCTGGCTTCCCACGGCTATCGCTGCATCGCCCATGATCGCCGCGGCCATGGCCGTTCGAGCCAGCCGTGGAACGGCAACGACCTGGACACCTATGCTGACGATCTTGCGGAGCTCGTCGAAGCACTCGACCTGAGGAACGCGGTCCATGTCGGGCACTCCACGGGCGGTGGCGAAGTCGCCCGCTATATCGGCCGCCACGGCACCATGCGTGTAGCCAAGGCCGTGCTGATCGGCGCAATTCCGCCGCTGATGCTCAAGACGGCCGCCAATCTCGGCGGCCTGCCGATCGAGGTGTTCGACCAGCTTCGTGCTGGCGTCGTCGCCGACCGTTCTCAGTTCTTCAAGGATCTGAGCATGCCGTTTTACGGCTACAACAGGCCGGGCGCCAAGATTTCGGAAGGTGTGCGCGAGTCGTTCTGGCTGCAAGGGATGATGGCCGGATTCCCAGCCTCCTACTTCTGCATCAAGGCCTTTTCTGAGACGGATCTCACTGAAGATCTCAAGAAATTCGACGTGCCAACGCTGGTCCTTCATGGTGACGACGACCAGATCGTCCCAATCGGCGCCTCAGCAATGCTCTCGTCCAAGCTGATCAAGACCGCGACGCTCAAGATCTACAAGGGTGCGCCGCACGGCATGTGCACGACCCTGAAGGATCAGGTCAATGAAGACCTGCTCACTTTCCTCAAGGCGTAACACTGAGGCGTTGGCGCCGCCCCGGGGTCGCCGCCATCGACCGATCACTTCGCAAAAGGGCGCCGCCCAAGCTTTTTGAGGGAGAGACCATGAGCAACCGTCTCGATGTCACCACGCCGGACGGCGCCTTTTCTGCGTATTTGGCCAGGCCGGCCGCCGCGTCCGCGCCGGCGATCGTGGTCCTCCACGAGGTCTTCGGCGTGAACGCGGACTTGCGCGAGACCTGCCACGAACTCGCCGACAAGGGATATATCGCCATCTGCCCCGACCTGTTCTGGCGTCAGGAGCCTGGAGTTGACTTGTCTCATTGGACCGAAGCAGAGTGGAAGAAGGGGCTCGCCCTCTACAGCGCCTATGACTTCGATGCCGGCGTGTCCGACGTTGCGGATACGGGGGCGGCGGCGCGCACGCTGGATGGCGCGTCGGGCAAGGTCGGCGTCATGGGCTTTTGCCTCGGCGGACTGATGACATTCCTAACAGCAGCGCGCGGGAACGTTGACTCTGCGGTCGCCTATTACGGTGGCGGCACGGAGAATCACCTCAGCGAATCCGGCGCCGTCACTGTTCCGATGCTGATGCACCTGGGTGAGGAGGATGAATTCATCTCGAAGGACGCGCAGCGAAGGATTATGGAGGCTTTCGCGGACAATCCGCACGTGGAGATACACTGCTATCCCGGCTGCAGCCATGCTTTCGCCCGGCACACCGGAGTCCACTACGATCCAGCCGCCGCGTCGATAGCGAACGGGCGAACTTGGACGTTCTTTGCGAAGCATTTGCGGTGATCGTCGGAAAAGGACAAGGTCAACGCCGAGCTGTTGGCGTTGCTCAACTAGCGATCTGCACGATCTCGCGCTGACGAAGAGCAGCGCCGCACTGTTCGATCACGGCGCTCGGACAGTTAACCGGTAACCTGGAAGGAGATGCAAGCAATGAACCCCGACGCAAAATCACGGATGATGGCGCCGCTCGGCACGCCAACTGATCTCGCGACCAACGCGGTACAGGATATTTCCGGCGCGCTGACAATTCTGCTCGCCGATGTGTTCGCTTTGTACATCAAGACAAAGAATTTTCACTGGCACATGTCGGGTCCACACTTCCGCGATTATCACCTTCTGCTGGACGAACAGGGCGAGCAAATATTTGCCGCCACCGACGCGATCGCCGAACGCGTGCGGAAGATAGGCGGCACGACGCTACGGTCAATCGGCCAGATCAACCGCTTGCAGCGTGTCTTGGACAACGACGCCGACTACGTTACCCCGCTGGACATGTTGGCCGAGCTACGCGACGACAACAATCAGCTGGCCGCACATATGCGTGAGACGCACGGACTTTGCGACGAGCATGGAGACATGGCCAGCGCAAGCTTGCTCGAAACTTGGATTGACGAAGCCGAGCGGCGCACCTGGTTCCTCTTCGAAGCTGGTCGCCCGGGTGAGCCCATTGGCCACGCTGGTGGTGCGTGACGCCGCCGGGTATGTTGTCGATCCAACATCTGGGAGACACCCATGGCGTATACGATCAAAGTCAATGGTTCAAATCACACCGCGGATGTCGATGGTGACATCCCTCTCCTGTGGGTGCTGCGCGACGTGTTCGACATGACCGGCACCAAGTTCGGCTGCGGCATGGCACTCTGTGGAGCATGCACGGTCCATTTGGATGGAAATCCCATCCGCTCCTGCGTCACGAGCATCGACAGCGTCGGTACGTCGGCGATCACCACGATCGAGGCGATCGGGAATACGCCCGCAGGCAGCAGAGATTCAAAAGGCATGGCTTGATCTTGAAGTCGTCCAGTGCGGCTATTGTCAATCCGGCCAGATCATGTCCGCGTCCGCCCTCCTGGCGAGCAATCCTCATCCGAACGACTCCGACATCGATGGTGCGATGTCCGGCAACATCTGCCGCTGTGGGACCTATGTCCGCATTCGCGAAGCGATCAAGCAGGCCGCGCAATCCATCGCCAACGGACAGGGAGGCTGACCATGCTCCTCGATCGCCTCGCGCCAATGATCGGCGGAACTGACGGACAACCACTGGCGGGCGACCTCTCCCGGCGCAATTTCCTGCAGGTTGGTCTCACCGCGGGAGGAGGCTTACTGCTCAGCCTTAGCCTCCCGGATCTGACCGGCATTGCCGCCGCGGCGGACGCGACCAGCTTCGCGCCCAATGCCTTCATCCGCATCGAAGGCGATGGGCAGGTTGTCCTGACCATGCCCTACGTCGAGATGGGCCAGGGCACCTATACATCCATCCCGATGTTGATCGCCGAAGAGCTCGAGGTGGACCTGTCGCAGGTGCAACTGGAACATGCTCCGCCCAACGAAAAGCTCTACGGAAATCCTTTGCTGGGCGGCATCCAGGGAACGGGCGGCTCGAACGCGATACGCGGGGCGTGGCAGCCCCTGCGCCGAGGCGGTGCGGTCGCGAGAACCATGCTCGTGTCGGCGGCGGCAAAGCGCTGGAATGTGAATGCGGCGTCTTGCCGCGCGCAAAGCGGTGAAGTGCTTCACGCGCCGACGGGAAGACGTATCAAATATGGCGAACTTGCCGCAGCCGCCGCCCGCATGCCTGTCCCCGCAAACGTCGTGCTCAAGCGACCGGAGGATTTCAAGCTCATCGGCACCCCGGCCAAGCGCCTGGACACACCGGCTAAGATCAACGGAACGGCTGTCTATGGCATCGACGTTCGGCCGCCGGGCGTGAAGATCGCAACCCTTGCACAATCACCCGTCTTCGGCGGTCGTCTGAAGAGCGTCGACGATTCGGCGGCCAAGGCCGTCAAGGGCGTCCGTCAGATCGTACACCTCGACGACGCCATCGCCGTCGTGGCCGACCATATGGGGGCTGCAAAGAAAGGCCTGGCGGCGTTGGTGATCGAATGGGAGGACGGTCCGCACGCCAAGCTCAACACGGACGAGATCGTGGGCGAGCTCGAAAAGGCGACGCTCAATTCGGGGCCGGTTGCGCAGAATATCGGCAATATCGACAAAGCCATGGCGAGCGCCGTTACCAAGGTCGACGCGATCTATCAGGTGCCGTTCCTCGCGCATGCGACCATGGAACCGATGAACTGCACGGTCCATGTCCGCAAGGATGGTTGCGAGGTCTGGGTCGGCAGCCAGGTCCTCGCACGAGCCCAGGCGGCGGCGGCGAAGACCGCTGGCCTGCCGTTGGACAATGTCGTGGTCCACAATCATTTGATCGGCGGGGGCTTCGGCCGGCGGTTGGAGATTGATGGCGTCATTCGCGCTGTCGAGATCGCCAAGCATGTCGATGGTCCCGTGAAGGTGGTGTGGACCCGCGAGGAAGATATCCAGCACGATATGTACCGGCCCTGTTTCTTCGACCGAATTTCTGCCGGTCTCGATGAGAGAGGAATGCCAGTCGCCTGGAACCATCGCTTCGCGGGCTCCTCGGTCCTTGCAAGATGGGCCCCTCCGATGTTCAGCAATGGTCTCGACCGCGACACGACCAATGGCGCGATCAATCTGGTCTACGCCCTCCCGAACATGCACGTCGAGTATCTGCGGGTGGAGCCTCCGGGCATTCCGACTGCCTTCTGGCGCAGCGTCGGGCCGTCGCACAATGTCTTCGTGACCGAAAGCTTCATGGACGAACTGGCGGCGGCGGCGAAGCAAGATCCGGTCGCCTATCGGCGGGCTCTCCTCGACAAGGCGCCCCGCGCCAAAGCGGTCCTCGACCTTGCCGCGGAAAAGGCCGGCTGGGGACAGCCGTTGCCTAAAAGGGTCGGCCGTGGCGTCTCCGTCCAGTTCGTCTTCGCGACCTATATGGCGCAGGTTGCCGAAGTCGAAGTGTCGAACGACGGAGCGGTTCGTGTCCGGCGCGTCGTCTGCGCGGTCGATTGCGGCACCGTCGTCAATCCCGACACCGTCCAGGCCCAGATCCAGAGCGCGATCATCTTCGGCATCACGGCGGCGCTCTATGGCGAGATCACTCTGAAGGACGGCCGTGTCGAGCAGACCAACTTCGATAGCTACCAAATCCTGCGCATGAACGAGGCGCCGACCATCGAGGTCCACATTGTCCAGAGTTCCGAGCCGCCGGGCGGGATGGGCGAGCCGGGGACTTCGGCGATCGTGCCGGCAGTGACCAACGCAATATTTGCGGCTACCGGCAAGCGCCTCCGCAAGCTGCCAATCGACGCGGAACAACTCAAAGCCGTCTAGAGAGTTTCGCCATGAATGAGCAGGCCCCCATGGCGACGACAACCTGATTGCGCAGATCGGCGCCTTGGCCCTCATCTCCTCAGAGAGCGTCAAGGGCGCGACTCTGAAAGACTAGCCGGGTGTATCGCAAGGCCTCACTAGCACGCGGATCAGTTCAACGCGGAGCCACTATCATTCATTAAGTGTCCGTCCGCAAAGAAGTTAAATCTGCTGTTTTTGATTCAAGGGTGGCGGGCTTCGAGGAAGGGCCGCCGATGTGGACGACCGCGAACCGCCCGAAATACAAGCGTGACAATCTGCGCTATCCGAGCGACCTGACTGGCAAGGAATGGGCGCATATCGAAGCGCTGATTCCTGCGGCCAAACATGGTGGCCGCAAGCGCAAGGTCGATGTGCGCGAGTTGTGAATGGGCGAAGCAAGCTTTGCAAGCAAAGATTGCGGAGGGTCATGGATGTATTGAGGAGGGGTTCGCCGATCAATCGGAGGCGCCGACCCACCCCTCTCTCGCCCGCGCCTGGGCGAAACGGCGCCGACCTGGGCGGTGAAGCGCCGGGCCGGTCGGCGCCCATCGATGATCGGCGCGCGCGCTTTCGTCTCCCGCCAACGCATTTTCGAGACCTCGAAAACCAGGCGCGGCGCCGATGGCTCGAACGGCGCGAGCGCATCCATGGCGAGACGGCTAAGCCGCATCGTACCGACCGAAGCGAAATCGCCGAAGGCGGACAGAGCGGCGGTCTCGAGAGAAGTTCTTCCGTAAATCAAAATTTATGGAACAATTTCCGCCAAACCCGGGTTTCGCGCTCGGTTGTCTTGGAATTGATCAACGGCGCAGACGCGAGATATTTTTCGCCACTCAGCCGCCGCAGGCGAAAATGGCCTACTAGGAGGACAATGGATATGAAACGATTCGGTGTATTGCTGGCCTCGGCGGCGCTGGGCGCGACGCTGGCCACGAGCGGTCCCGCCTTGGCATTCGGCGGCTTCCATGGCGGTGGTTTCGGCGGTGGCGGCCATGGTTTCGGTGGTGGTGGCGGCTTCCATGGTGGCGGTTTTGGTGGCGGCTTCCATGGCGGCGGTTTTGGCGGCGGCCATATGTTGGCGGGTCGGAGCATGGCCATGGGCGGCTTTGGCCATGGTGGCTGGGGCCGTGGTGGCTGGGGCCGTGGTGGCTGGGGCCGTGGTGGCTTTCGCCGTGGCGGCTGGGGTTGGGGGGGCGGCTGGTGGCCAGCCTACGCGGGGTTAGGGCTGGGCTATGGCTTAGACGCGTGGGGCTATGGCTATCCCTACGATTACGGCTACGGCTACCCGGACTATGCCTACGGATATGGCTATCCCGACTATGCCTATGGATACGGCTATCCAGGCTACGACTATTCCTATGCCTCTCCACCAGCCTACTCGACGGCACCTCTCGTCACCGGCCGTAGCGTCGCGACTGGCCACATGGGAAGGATGTGCTCGACGCCAGTTAAGGCCTGTGAACTCTATCACTCATCCTACGTTGGGAATGGTTGTTCGTGCCGGGTCGCGGGCGGACGTTCGCGGGGTACTGTTTCGCCCTGATTGTTTGCTTCAATGCGGGCACCAAAACGGCCGGGATCAGCCCGGCCGTTTTTAAAAAGTTTCATACTTGCGTTGGCGCCTCGCCTCGCTTATTGGTTGCCCGGCACGCGAAGCCGGACCCCTCGCACCTGATGCGCGGACGCTTGACGCGAACGGCTCTGCCGCTCGACAGCTCGTCCCGTAAATGAAAAATTATGGAACGATTCCGCCAAACCGGTGTTTCGCCTTCGGTTTTCTTTGGATCTATAAAGGCGCTGACGTGAGACCGTTCATTCGCCACTCAGGCGCCGCCGACCAAAATCGCGTACCGCGAAAGTGAGGAAACTGCGATGAAACGCTTCGGTGTATTTTTGGCCTCGGCCGCGCTGGGCGCGGCGCTAGTCGCGAGCGGCCCTGCCGCGGCATTTGGCGGCGGCCATGGCGGTGGTGGTGGGGTGGCGGTGGCGGTGGCTTTGGCGGCGGCCATGGCGGTGGCTTTGGCGGCGGCCACATGGGCGGCTTCGGCGGCGGTTTCCACGGCGGTGGCTTCGGTGGCGGCCATATGGGTGGTTTCGGCGGCGGTCATTTTGGTGGCTTTGGCGGCCAGAGCATGGGCATGGGCGGTTTCAATCGCGGCGTCGGTTTCAATCGTGGCTTTGCTGGCGACAATCGCGGCATTTTTACCGGCCGGAGCGCGGCAGTGGGCAACTTCAATCACGCTGGCCGCTTCGATCGCTTTGGCCGCTTTGATCATCGGTTTGGCCGCTTCAATCGGTTTGGCCGCTTTAACCGCTTCAACCGCTTTAACAACTTTGCCTTCTTTGGCGGGGACTGGGGCTGGGGCTATCCCTATGCGGACTGCGGCTATTGGGGCAGCGCCTATTGCGGATATGGCTATCCGGATTACGCCTATTCCTATCCTGACTATGGATACGGCAATGGATACGATAGCTACGCCTACGATTACGGCTATCCGGCGACCGGCTCCAGCGGCTATTACGCTGCGGCCCCTCTCGTGACCGGCCGGAGCGTGGCGACGGGGCAGTTGGGGAGCTACTGCACCATTTCCGTAAAAGCTTGCGAACTCCATCACCCCTCCTATGTCGGCGGTGCGTGTTCCTGCCGGGTGCCGGGCGGACGCGCGCGGGGTTTGGTGACACGTTGATTGCCGCGGCTTGAACGCCTTCGGTAAAGATGCGGCCGGGTTATCCCGGCCGTAATTTTTTACCAAATACTCAGAATTATTTGCTTGTCCCGGGTGCGGCAATGATTCCGGGTGGGCCGGAAGCGGCTCGATCCCAAGCGCCTCGTGTTTATCGATGAGACCCGGGCGAAGACCAACATGGCGCCCACCCATGGACGCTGCCGGCGCGGCCAACGGCTAGACGACGACGTTCATCGCCGCGCTTCGTCATCATTGGCATCGCGGCCCCGTTCGGGCTCGATGGCCCGGTCAACGGCAAATGCTTTCTCGCCTATGTCAAAGAGGTGCTTGCTCGAAGGAGTTCGCAAAAACCTGTCAGGAGAAACGGGAGCGTCTTGCGATTGAGAAACGCCGCCTCTGGGGAAGCTGGAAGGCCAATGGCGCAGTTGCAGCGAGGGATCGATCGGCTTTGGACGGATTACGAAGCCGAGCGGGTTTCCATGGATATTGCCGGCCCTATGCTCAAGGAGCTGCATGCCCAAAAGACTTCGATAGACGAAGAGCTTGCGGCTGTGCGAGAAAATCGTTGGCCTCCACCCCGCTGCGCTTCGCGAATATGACGAACACGTCGGCAGCTCCAGGCTGTGTTCCGCCCGGAATGTCACACCAGACTATGAGGAGGCATCCAACAAGATTAGGAGCTTGATCGCCCGAGTGACACTCCGTCCTTCCTAGGAAGGCTTCAAAATCGAGCTTCAAGGTCGCTTGGCGCTGCTGGTGGGCGGCTTGAACCTGTACCCCAACAATGCGAATCGCCGCGTCTGGGGTGCCCTTCCTGAGAGATGGGTGACAGTTCATTCCGGAGACATGGGTTACACACCGGGCCTTTTGCGAGGAGAGCAAAAGTGCCCTGGAAGGAGTGTAACCAGATGGATGAACGGCTCAAGTTCATCGCCCGGCTGCTGGATGGGGAGAAGATGGCGGTGCTGTGCCGTCAGTTCGGCATCTCGCGCAAGACCGGCTACAAGATCCTCACGCGCTACAACGAAATCGGTCTGGAAGGGCTTACCGACCGCTCGCGCCGGCCCTACCGCCACGCGAACCAGCTGCCCTTCCAGATCGAGACGCAGATCGTGCGCTTGAAGCAGGACAGGCCGAGCTGGGGGGCGCCGAAGATCAGGGAAAAGCTGGCCCGGCTCTATCCGGATGTGCACACGCCGGCGATCGAGCACGGTGCATGCGGTTCTCGATCTCCACGGCCTGGTCAAGCGCAGAATGGGGCGGCGTAACAGGGCGAAGGGAACGGCGCTTTCCCTTCCCGGCCAGCCCAATGATCTGTGGTGCGCCGACTACAAGGGCGAGTTCATGCTCGCCGACCGACGCTATTGCTATCCGCTGACGATCACCGACTTCGCCAGCCGCTATCTCTTCGCCTGCGAGGCGCTCTCCACCACCAAGGAAGCCTATGCCTTCCCGGTGTTCAAGGCCGTCTTCAAGGAGTTCGGTCTCCCCAAGGCCATCCGCACGGACAACGGCGTTCCCTTCGCAAGCCCCAATGCGCTCTTCGGGCTGAGCAAGGTGTCGGTGTGGTGGCTCAGGCTCGGCATCGAGATCGAACGCATCAAGCCCGGCAACCCGCAGCAGAATGGCCGCCATGAACGCATGCATCTGACCTTGAAGCTGGAGACCACCAAGCCGGCCGGCAACAACTTCCTGCAGCAGCAGGCGAAATTCGACGACTTCATCGACTGCGACAACAATGAGAGGCCGCACCAGGCGTTGAACATGCGCTACCCGGCAGAGCGATACGTGCCTTCAACGCGCCCCTACAAAGGCTTGCCGGACCTCGATTACCCGTTCCACGACAAGACCGTCACCGTGACCACATGCGGGCGCATCTGCTTCAATCGGCAGAAGATCAATCTCAGCGTCGTCTTCGCCGGTCAAAGCGTCGGCATCAAACAGGTGAGCGAGCACATTTGGCTCGTCAGCTTCATGGACTATGATCTCGGCTACTTCGACCACGAGACATGCAAACTCGAACCGCTCGATAACCCCTTCGGACCAAAAGTGTTACCGATGTCTCCGGAATAAACCGTAACCTATGTGTCCGGAACGGACCGGGGATCGATGGTAGCGGAGGAGGGACTCGAACCCCCGACACAAGGATTATGATTCCTCTGCTCTAGCCAGCTGAGCTACTCCGCCCCGGGTTGCCGCAAACGGCCGAAGCGCCCGCGATATCGCAGTGGGGGTTATGGGTGTCAAGCGCGTGCCTTCCAAGAGAATATGAAGCGACCGGGCCTTGCCATAATTTATGGCTCATCATGTTGCCGAGCCGCGCCCTGCGCGTTGTCCAAACGCCCGCGCCATTTCGACGAATTCGCTCGGCATCATAATGATCGTCATGGTGTTTTGCTCGGCGCCGACTTCCGTGATCATCTGCATCCGGCGCAATTCGAGTCCAGCCGGGCTGCGCATGATGATTTCGGCCGCCTGCCGCAGCAACGCCGCGGCTTCGACTTCCGCTTGCGCCTTGATCTGGCGGGCGCGCTTTTCCCGCAGCGCCTCGGCCTCTTGCGCCATCGCGCGCTTAAACTCGGGGATTTCGACATTCTTCATCTGGACCCGCTCGACCTTGAGGCCCCAGGGCTCCGTCACGGCGTCGATCGAGTTCTGCAGGCGCTCGATATCGCGTCCTGCTCCTTCAGCACGTCGTCGAGCGCATGCTGGCCGATGACATTACGCAGCGCCGTCACCGCGACCTGGACGACCGAATTGCCGACATCGACGACCTCGACGACGGCGCGTTTGGGATCGATCGTCTTGCGCCAGATCACCGCGTTGATTTTGACCGGCACATTGTCCTTGGTGATCGCCTCCTGCTGCTCGACCGCGGTCGTCATCGTGCGCATGTCGATCGTCCATTGCCACTCGATGACGGGAATGAGCAGATAAAGACCCGGCCCCGAGGTGCGGGCATATTTGCCGAGCCGGAAGATCACCGCCCATTCATATTGATTGGCGATCCGCACGCCGGCGAGGAGAACGAGGAGCACGAGGATCGCCGGGAAAGAAATAATCAGCATCGTGTTTTTCTCGTTTGGGCCGCGAGGTCAGGTAGCGTGCCTGGGCAACGGTTGCCTTCAAGGTTCTTTTCTCCACCATGTGTCGAGGGTGGCGCCGCCCGAGGCCGGACCGTAGCGCGGCAGGTTACGCGGCCGCGCGAGCTTGGCGGACGCCGCGATCCATTGGTCCTGCGCATGAAACAGCGGAACTATATAGAAACCCGAGAGGAGCACGCGGTCATAGGCGCGCACGGCGGCGACAAACTCCGCGTCCGTCTTGGCGGCGAGCAGGGCGTTGATCATCGCATCGACGGCCGGCGATTGGACCCCGGCGAGATTGAACGAGGATTCCTGGTTCGCGCTTGCTGAGCCCCAGCGCGAGCGCTGCTCGTTGCCGGGCGAGGCGGAGGCAAGCCAGCTTCCGATCATCATATCGAAATCGAATTTCTGCCGCCGCCTCTGATATTGGACTTCGTCGACGAGCCGGACCTTCGCCGTCACTCCGATCCGGCCAAGCGAATCCGCGTAATTGAGGGCGAGGCGCTCCTGATTTCTGTCCTTTACCATGATCTCGAAGGACAAAGCCTCGCCCCCCTTGGTCAGGCGACCGTCTTCGAGTTCGTAGCCTGCCGCTTGCAAAAGCGCGAGGGCGCGCTTGGGCTGTGTCCTGTCCGCTCCCAAACCGTCGGTCGCGGCCGGCCGCCAGCGGCCTTCCAGAATATCGGCGCGAACCACGCCCGGAAACGGTGCGAGCAGTGCAAGCTCGGCGGCGCTCGCCGCGCGCCCGGTTGAGGCAAGTTCGGAATCGTCGAAAAAACTCTTCGTTCGTTTGTAGAGCCCCTCATAAAGATTGGTATTGACCCATTCGAAATCGAAAACAAGCCCCAGAGCCTCGCGGATCCTGCGGTCGACAAAGAGCGGCCGGCGGAGATTGAAGACAAAACCCTCCATCCCCTTGGGCCCTCCGGCCGGCAAGGCCTCCCGGACGACCCTGCGTTCGCGGATGGCGGGGAAATCGTAAGCATTCGTCCAGCGGGCCGGATTGGTCTCCTCGCGAAAATCGAGAAGCCCGGCCGCGAAAGCTTCGAATAGGCTGTTGGCGTCGCGAAAATATTCGATGTCGATCTCATCGAAATTGAATAGGCCGCGGTGGACCGGCAGGTCCTTGGCCCAGTAGTTCGGATCGCGGCGCAGAACGATGCGTTCGCCAGGCTTGACATCGGCGACAAGGTAGGATCCGGAGCCGGTTGGGATTCCGAGACTGGCGTCGTCGAATTTCGCGGGATCGGTCTTGTGGCGCGGCAACACCGGCATGAGCGCTAGGGTCAATGGCATTTCCCGGTCACCGATGCCGGAAAGGTCGTAGCGGATTGTCAGGTCGTCCGGCGTTTCGACCGATTTGACGAGAGAATAAGCCGCACGCTGTTGCGGCCGACCCTTGGATTTCAGGAGGTCGAAGGTGAACAAGACGTCGGCCGAAGTAATTGGTAAACCGTCCGAGAAATGCGCGCGCGGATCGAGCCTGAAGGTCGCAAAAGTGCGATCGGCGTCCGTCTCGATGGTTTGCGCGATCAATCCGTAAAGCGTGAAAGGTTCGTCGAGAGAGCGCGTCATCAAGGTCTCGAAGACATTCCCGTTCATCCCCTGCGCGGTCGATCCGGCCTTCAGGTTGAACGGATTGAGACTATCGAAAGTACCGAGGAATCCGATTTTGAGACGGCCACCTTTCAACGCCGCCGGATCGGCATAGGGCAGATGATCGAAGGGAGCGTTGAGGGCAGGGGTGCCGTGCATGGCGATGGCTGGCGCCCCGGCCGGCTTTGCTGTTTCCGCCGCAAGGGTGGCGCAACAAGCGGTGCGAAGAACCAACCCAAGAACGGCGAAAGTTAGCGCGGGAACAAGAAGTAAGCGATGTGTCATTGGCGCAATTTAGCGGATCGGTCCGAATTCCGCCCAATGGCGGCGCGAGCGTGCTCGCGAATAAAGCTTCCTTTAGCGTGGAAAATGATTTATGAGTATCGCCGCGTCTTTGCTTTCGTGACGCTGGGCACGCGCCGCCGCGGCCAAATCGGCCGGAGCGGCGGTAACGTGTCGGCAAGGCTTAACGCCGTTTTTGCCGGACCAGTCTTGACTTTTCCAGCAAAAAGCTCGACGTAACCATTGCGATCGCGAAATCGCGACGCCAAGATTAGTATCCGACCGGGAGAGGACCATGAACGATCACGCAGTCGCCGTCGTCAACGGAATACTCATTTTCACCATCGTTTTCCAGCTTATCCTAGTGAAAATTTGGGTCTCATGAACCTTTAAGCGCGCGGCCGCGCAAGTGGCCGCGCCACCTTCTGACGGAATTCGAGACGGCCGGGAGAGTGGCAGGTCGGAGGGGCAATAGCCGCAAAACCAGGGCGGCCCCGGAGAGCGGGGGCAATCCCTGCGCGAGGCAGTTTGTTACTCGAAGCCCCCGGACCAAGCCATCGTATTGAGGCAAGTGGCGCCTGCGCCAATGGCGGAGCGCGCGTCGCCGGGGAACCCCGGCTTCGCGCCGTTGGGCGTCGGCTAACCACACCCCCTCATGTTTGAAGTCAACCGGCTGCCGTGCCAGCCGGGGTCGTCTCTTGCGGGTTGCCGCCACGGAATACCCTTCATCTCTAGGCACGCATTTCGCGGCGGGGTCGCCGAGGGTTTGCTCCACGCTTTCGCCCGAAACCTCACTCCCTTGCATTCGAACAATTGAAACCCGCTCCGGGGCTTGCAAGCCAACCCGATAATGCTTACCGAAGCGATAAAACGGATGGGCAGGCGTGGAACCTTGCTCCGGTCTTGACGGCGGCCCTCGCGCCCGGCTGGTCCGCAAGGGTGGTTTCATTGCCGCATCGACTGCCGTCGCCGGGTGGCCGGAGCGAAGGCGGTTGTGAAAGGCCTATCATTGGAAAGGAAATTTGATGCCCTTCTCGTTGAAACGCCTCGGCGCGGCCGGTTTGGCTAGCCTTCTTCTGTTTGCGGGGACTGGCGCTTTTGCGCAGACGAAAAAGCCCGCGCACCCCGCTCCCGCGGCACCCACCCAGCCCGCCCCCGCCCCGCCCGCTCAGGATCAAGCCGCGCCGGCGCCGCCGCAAGGCCCGGTCAAGATCGATCTGGTGCCGACGCAAAACGACTGGACCAAGGTCTGCGGCCGGGATCCGGCGGCCAACAAGGAGATTTGTTACACGACTCGCGATTTCAGTGCCAAGGCCGGGGAGCCGCCGGTCTTGGCACTGGCCATCTACGACATCAAAGGCGATGAGACCCGCATCATTCGCCTACTCGTGCCGGTCGGTCTCATGTTGCGGCCTGGCTTCCGTTTTGCCATCGACACGGGCGCGACGCTCGACGGAACCTTCGAAATCTGCTTCCCGAACGGATGTTTTGCCGAAGCCAAGGTCAAGGGCGCGACGATCGACCAGATTAAGAAGGGTTCGATTTTGAGTGTCGCGGTCAAGAACCAAGTCAACAATGAAATTACCTTTGCGATCCCGTTGGCGGGTTTCGGCAGGGCCTTCGATGGACCGGCCATCGATCCGAAGGTCCTCGAAGAGCAACAGAAAAAATTGCAGGAGGAATTGCAAAAGCGCGCCGAGGAGGAGCGCAAGCGCCTCGAAGCGGCCAAACCGGACGCTGCCAAGCCCGCCGCGCCCGCGCCGCCGGCCCCGGCCCCCGCGCCGCCGCCCAAATAGGCCGATCAAGCAGCGCTTTCGCCGGCCAGGACCCCGGAGTGACTAGAGTGACCTCGCCGCTGCTTCCCACCTATGCCCGCGTCAATCTCGCGTTCGAGCGGGGCGATGGCGCCTGGTTGACCTCGACGGGGGGTGAGCGGTTTCTCGATTTCGGCGGCGGAATCGCCGTGGCCTCGCTCGGTTATGGCCACCCTCATCTTGTCGCCACGCTCAATCAGCAGGGTGCGAAAATCTGGCACACCTCCAATCTGTTCGAGATCCCGCAAGCGGAACGTCTGGCCCGGCGCCTCGTCGAGGTGAGTTTCGCCGACTACGTATTTTTCACCAATTCCGGAGCAGAAGCCGTCGAGGGCGCCATCAAGACGGCGCGCAAATATCAATCGGCGGGCGGCCGTCCGGAAAAGTTCCGCATCGTCACTTTCGCCGGGGCTTTTCATGGACGGACACTCGCGACGATCGCCGCGGCGGGCAATCCCAAATATCTCGAGGGCTTCGGTCCCAGGGTTGAGGGCTTCGACACGGTGCCCTTCGGCGATATCGAAGCGGCGAAGGCCGCGATTGGTCCGCAAACCGGCGCAATCCTGATCGAACCGATTCAAGGCGAAGGCGGGATCCGCACCGCGCCGCCGCACTTCCTGCGTGGGCTGCGCGAGCTTTGCGACAAGCATGGGCTCCTTTTGATGTTCGACGAGGTGCAGACCGGAATCGGCCGCACCGGCAAACTCTTTGCTTATGAACTTTTTGGCGTCGCGCCGGACATCATGGCGATCGCCAAGGGAATCGGCGGCGGATTTCCGCTCGGCGCTTTTCTGACAACGCGCGACGCGGCGCGGGGGATGACCGCTGGCACGCATGGCACGACATTTGGCGGCAATCCTCTCGCCGCGAGCATTGGGAATGCGGTGCTCGATGTGGTGTTGGCGCCGCGGTTTGTCGACCATGTCGCGTTGATGGGCGTGACGCTCAAACAAAACCTCGCCAGGCTGAAGGACCAGCATGGCGAGATCATCTCGGAGATTCGCGGCGAAGGTCTCATGCAGGGCATCGCATTACGTGTCCCGGTCAATGACTTCGCCGCCGCCGCGCGGGCCGAAAGAATCCTCGTCATTCCGGCGGCCGAGAATGTCGCGCGGCTGCTGCCGCCGCTGATCATCGGCGAGGAGGAGATTTTCGAAGCCGTCGCGCGTTTCGACGCCGCCTGCCAACGGATCGAATCCGGCAAATCGGAAACCGCATCCGCGAAGCGAAGCGGGACGGCCGGATGAGCACGCCAGAAAGCCAAGGCGCATCCCCGGCAGCGCGGCATTTTCTCGATCTTTCGGAAATTCCGGCCGCCGATCTCCGGCGCATTCTCGACCTTGCGTCCCGCATGAAGGCGCGGCGCCGCAAGGGACAGAGCCCGCCGGACCGGCCGCTGGCCGGCAAGGTTTTGGCGATGATCTTCGACAAACCGTCGACCCGGACGAGGGTGTCCTTCGACATCGCGATGCGCGAGCTTGGCGGCGAAACGATGATGTTGACCGGCCAGGAAATGCAACTCGGCAGGGGCGAGACCATCGCCGATACGGCACGCGTCCTGTCGCGTTTCGTCGATGCGATGGTGATCCGCATTCTCGATCATGCCGCGATGATCGAACTCGCCCGCCATGCCGGAGTGCCGGTGATCAATGGCTTGACCAAGCGTTCGCACCCCTGTCAGGTGATGGCGGACGTCCTCACGTTCGAGGAAAAGAAAGGCCCGATCAAGGGGCGCACGGTCGCTTGGAGCGGCGACGCCAACAATGTGCTCACGAGCTGGGTCCACGCCGCGCAGCGATTCGATTTTTCGCTTCACGTCGCGACTCCCGCCGGACTCGATCCCCAAGCAGGCCTCGTCGATTGGGCGCGCCGTTGGGGTGCCCGCGTGAAGCTCATCCACGATCCACATGAGGCGGTGCAGGGAGCGGATGCAGTCGTCTCGGATTGTTGGGTTTCGATGGGTGACGTGGACGAGGCCTTTCGCCATGGATTGCTTGCGCCCTACCAGGTCAACGCGAAACTGATGGCCACCGCGGGCAAGGACGCGATCTTCATGCATTGCTTGCCGGCCCATCGCGGCGAGGAGGTCACCGACGATGTGATCGACGGTCCGCAATCCGTCGTGTTCGACGAAGCCGAGAATCGGCTGCATGTGCAAAAAGGAATCCTTGCCTGGTGTTTTGGACCGACGCAGGCATGATCGGCCAGGCAAGGTATTCCCACCGCGAAGCGTGCACGACGTCTGCCGCGGCTCAGACGAGCGGATCAAAGCCATGCTGCGCCGGTTCATGCCGCGCGAGCGCCGCGACATGATCGGCGGCAATGGATTGATTGGAGTCGGGTGCGAATTTTGCTCGAGGTACCGCGCGTTCGATCCAAAGGTTTTTGATAGGTACGCGAGAGTCTCATGGCAAAAGATAACATCGTGTTGGTCATCGGCGCGACTGGCGGCGTAGGCTCCGAGACCGCTCTGGCGTTTTCCCAGCGTGACTTTCGCGTTCGCGCGCTTCACCGCGGCCGCAGGAGGCGGCCAGCAAATTCGCGCATCTCAATTACGATTGGGTCTGTACCGCTCGCTGGAACTGTCACCGGCCGCGGCTTCGATCGTCGCGAAATGACCGCAACGGCGCTCGCCGGCGCGGCTTGCCGAGGAAATAAAGGTCGACGAGGTTCACGCGACATCCAGAGCGCGGCTGAATCCGTCAGGCACTATTGGAGACCGCCGCGCTTCGAGCTGAAGGCGTAGCGCGAATCACTATTGAATTGGTGCCAGCGCCAATATATACACTTACCTGGGCTTCCGGCTTCACGGCCTTGGCGGTGGGACCGCTCGCGCTTAATTGAAAACGAGGCGCGGCTGCATCGGCTGCTTGATGCGGAAAGTGCCTTATTGGGGAAACTTTACTGGCTTGCCGGCGTCCTGACACCCTGCCGGAAAGACATGAAACGACAAGGCGCCGCCGCCGCGAAAGCGAGCGTCACAAGCGCCGCGCATCAGACCGGAGGAAATTCATGCGCAAGTTCCTGCTTATGTCCTGTGTTGGCGCCGCCGCGCTTCTCGCCAATGGCGCCGCCTTCGCCAACGATGAATTGATCCAACTTTCGAAAGACCCAAAACAATGGGTGATGCCGACGGGCGACTACGCCAATCACCGTTTCTCGAAACTCGATCAGATCAATTCAGACAACGTCAGACGTCTTGTTCCGGTCTGGACGTTCTCGACCGGGGTTCTGCGCGGTCACGAGGGGGGGCCCTTGGTGATCGGCAACGTCATGTACATCAGCACGCCGTTCCCGAACATCGTCTACGCGCTCGACTTGAATTATGACGGCAAGATCATCTGGAAATATGAACCCAAACAAGATCCCAATGTCATCCCCGTGATGTGTTGCGATACCGTCACGCGCGGCGTGGCCTATGCCGCTGGCAAGATTTTTCTGTATCAGGCCGATACCACTCTAGTCGCGCTCAACGCGAACACCGGGGCCGTTGTTTGGTCGGTGAAGAACGGCGATCCTTCCAAGGGCGAAACCGGCACTTCGGCGCCGCAAATTATCAAAGACAAGGTTCTCGTTGGCATTTCAGGGGGCGAATTTGGCGTTCGCGGCTCGCTTACGGCCTATGACCTTAAGACGGGCAAGAAAGTTTGGCGCGGTTATTCGATGGGACCCGATTCCGACACCTTGATCGATCCGGAAAGGACGACGAGTCTCGGCAAGCCTGTTGGTCCGGATTCCGGCACCAACTCCTGGAAAGGCGATCAGTGGAAGATCGGCGGCGGAACGACATGGGGCTGGTATGCCTTCGACCCGGAATTGAACTTGGTTTATTACGGTTCGGGCAACCCCTCGACCTGGAATCCCAAGCAGAGGCCCGGGGACAATCGCTGGTCGATGACGGTCTGGGCGCGCGATGCGGATACCGGCGTCGCCAAATGGGTCTACCAGATGACGCCCCATGATGAATGGGATTACGACGGCGTCAATGAGATGATCCTGACCAACCAGGAAATGCGCAAGGTTTTGGTGCATTTCGATCGTAACGGCTTCGGCTATACAATCGACCGCGAAACCGGCGAGCCACTGGTTGCGGAGAAATACGATCCAGCGGTCAATTGGGCAACCAAGGTCGATCTTGACAAAAACTCCAAGACCTATGGACGGCCGCTGGGCGTGAAGAAATATTCAACCGAGCAAAATGGCGAAGACGTGAACTCGCAAGGGATCTGCCCGGCGGCGCTTGGTTCGAAGGACGAACAGCCGGCCGCCTATTCGCCTGACACGGGTCTCTTCTATATTCCGGCCAATCACGTCTGCATGGATTATGAGCCCTTCCACGTGAGCTATACGGCCGGGCAGCCCTATGTCGGGGCGACCTTGTCCATGTACCCGCCGCCGGGCGAGCCCAACATGGGCAATTTCACCGCGTGGGACGCCAAGACCGGGAAGATCGTCTGGCAGAAAAAAGAGCTATTCTCGGTCTGGTCGGGGGCGCTGGCGACCGCCGGGAATTTGGTCTTCTACGGCACGCTTGAAGGCTATCTGAAAGCGGTGGACGCAAGGACCGGCGACGAGCTCTACCAGTTCAAGACGCCTTCCGGCATCATCGGCAATGTCTCGACCTACGAACACGGTGGCAAGCAATATGTCGCGGTGCTTTCCGGTGTCGGCGGCTGGGCGGGCATCGGTCTCGCGGCCGGCTTGACAAAGCCGACCGAGGGCCTTGGGGCTGTCGGCGGCTATGCCGCGCTCTCCAACTACACCGCGCTCGGCGGTCAGTTGACGGTTTTTGCCTTGCCGCCGACGTTCTAGCTTTCGGCTTGGCATAGCCAAACGCGAGACGCCCGGCGCTCAATCGGCGCCGGGTATTTTACGCGGTGCGCATTTTTTCTCGAACAAGGATCCTCTCGTGCAAATCAGCCCTTTGGTGCGGGCCTTTTCCCTCGCCTTTCCTTTAGCGTTCGGAACCGCGGCGATGGCCGAGGCCCCGGGAGATCCCAAGGCGGTCAAGCAGGATGACAAAGGCAAATATCTCGATGCAAAGGGAGACCCCACCTTCAACATAAAGCCGGACGGCACGGTTGATTGGTATAGTTATTCCGGAAACCGCCGCTACGGCGATTGCTACGTCTGTCACGGTCCTGGTGGCGAAGGCTCGAGTTATGCGCCGGCTCTGAAGGATTCTCTGAAGAGACTGAACTATGCGGAATTTTACGGGATTGTCGTGGGAGGCAAGCAGGATCTTGGCGCCGGCCAAAACAAGGTGATGCCCGCGTTCGGCGACAACAAAAATGTCATGTGCTATATCGATGATATCTATGTTTATCTCCGCGCGCGATCGGTCGATGCATTAGGCCGCGAAAAGCCGGAAAAACACGAAGCGAAACCAGCGTCGGCGGCCGCGGCGGAGAAGGCATGTATCGGCGAGGACAACTAGACATAAAACCCAAGCCATTACGGGCCGTGATCATTGCATTTGCTCTCATTATTCCGGTGTTTTTCAACGCCGCCACCGCGGCGGCGCAAACCGGAGAAGAGGGTTCGATCGAACTTGTCGATCCGAAGGTTTTGCGGGTCTGCGCCGACCCCAGGGATCTGCCTTTCTCGAATGAGGCCGGCGAGGGGTTCGAGAACAAAATCGCCGCGCTTCTTGCGCACAAGCTCGGCAAAACGCTCGCCTATGAATATTACCCCGGCGCCACCGGCTTCGTGCGCAATACGCTGAATGCACATCGTTGCGACGTGATCATGGGGATGCCGCAAGGAGACGATATCGTTCAAGGAACAAATCCCTATTACCGGACAAGCTATGCCCTGGTTTCGAAGCAGGGAGCCGGTCTCGAAACGATTGACAGCCTTGAAGATCCGCGTTTGCAAGCCAAGCGCATCGGCATCGTGGCCGGCACGCCTCCCGCGACCAATCTCGCGGTCAATGGGCTTTTGGAGAACGTCAAATCCTATCCGCTCGTGGTCGACACGCGGTTTGACGCGCCGGCCGCGGCGATGATCGCGGATCTCGAAGGCGACCGCATCGATGCCGCCATCCTTTGGGGGCCGATCGCCGGCTATCTCGCGAAGCACTCCAAAATCCCGATGAAAGTCACGCCGCTCGTCAAGGAAGCGTCCGGACCGCGCATGATCTATCGAATTGGAATGGGGGTGCGCCATTCCGATCAGGACTGGAAACGTCTCTTGAACAAGCTCATCGCCGAGAACCAGGACGAGATTGTCGCGGATTTTGGCATCCTACGGCGTGCCTCTTCTCGACGAGAACAACGCCCTCCTCGCCCATCAATGAGAGAGGACATCGCTTAGCCTTGCGCCGGATCGGGACCGAGGGCATGGATGCCCGGTCATTCCAGGCTGCGTTGAATGACCCTGGCGAGCGCGAAAAGCCGTTGTTCGATGAGCGCCGGCGTCTCGCACACATAGGTGAGCGACTGGCGCCGTTCGTCGAAAACGCGCAGGTCCCATTCCAAGTCCCTTGCAACGGTCTCCCCGTCTTGCCTGCTTGCTTGCGGCGGCTCCTTGCCCGGCCCTTCTCGCGGCAAGGCGTTCTCGGCGCGTATTTTTTCGGCAAGTTCCTTCTGTTTTGCGCCGAAGCGAAGTAGCCCTTCGATCACTTGCGTGCGTTCGTCGTTGAGCGTTTCAAATAGGCCGGCGAAAACGGAAACCAGCTTTTTGGTCTTGCCGGCTCCCTGCGATTGGGCAAAGTCCTCGATCGCGCGTTCCGCGGCGTCGAGCGGGGTGCGCCGCGCCGCGAGCCTTGCCACGATATCGGCGACGGCCTGATCGTTGCGCCAGGCCAGGCCTTCGATCGAGGGGCCGGACCATACCGCGGCCAAGGACAGCCGCCCGACCAAAATTTGGCGGCAAGGCCAGTTCCGCTCCGGGGAGTCCGCTCTTGGCTCAGCCGCGACAACCGAAGCAGCCTCAAGCGTGACTGTAAGCGCGATCAGCCACAACGCGGCCTTCCGCCACGGGCGGCGACAAATGGCTGGTCTCGAACCGTGCATCTCTTCTCCAGTCCAGTGCGCGGCGCTTTAAAACATGTTTTCGCGGCGGGTAAAAGACTACTGGCCGGGAGGCCATGAACAAGCACGGCGAAAAATCTGGATTTCGTGTCTTCGCATAATTCATATTAGAATGGCCGTGCATGCGAAAGAACGGGGCCACGCCAGCAAGGATTGGATTTTGACAATGAGCGAAGTTGCCAAGGAAAAAACCTATAACGAAGCCGAGATCAAGGCGCGCCTCGAACAAGAATTGCCGCGCTGGGTCTTTGAAGGAGGTTGGATTCGCCGCACGTATCGGACGGTGAGCTGGAAAGGCACGCTTATGGTGATCAACACGGTTGGTCATCTGGCCGAGGCCGCTTGGCACCATCCTGATCTCACCGCCTCTTATGCTTGGGTCGAAGTCCGCCTCCAGAACCATGCCGCCAAGGGGATCACGGACAAGGATTTCGAACTAGCGAAAAAGATCGAGGAAGTCGTGCTTTGGCAGCCCGGCAAGGCTGGCGGCGCTCTGGAGGGGACCCCCTCGGATCAGCGTTTTGCCTACCTCGATTACAAAAAAAGCTAACCGTCAATTCCGGAGATGGCCGTCGCTTAGGGGCCGTACAAGCGTCATGCAATCGCGATAATGCGCTCGCCGCCGCAAGGGAACGAGAGCAGTATGGGCGCGAAAGTCTGCCTTATTTAAGGAGTCGGCGATGGGTTTCGTTGAACTGATTCTCACGGTTTGCACTTTGACGGAGCCCGCCTCATGCGAGGAGCGGCATCTTTCGTTCGTTGACGAAGGCTCCCTCGTGCAATGCATGTCGCAGGCGCCGCCCGCGATTGCCGAATGGGCGAATAGCCATCCCAGCCGGAGAGTCGTGAAATGGCGTTGCAGCTATCCGGGGAATGAAGGCAGTGCGCTTTAGGCTAGCGCTCGATCCTTGGCGCCACGTAGGTCATCTTCACGCCGGCGCTGAAATTGAACAGGCTTGCCGCCTAGCCGACTAATCCACATTCCTTATTCGCGGAGTGATCGCATTTCTGGCGTCTATAAGCTTCGCCCTCGCGCATGCCCGCGATATGCGGTAGAATGAAATTCAATGGCCTATGTAGCGGTGAAGCCAAGTTACGACGCGGATGTGATCATCGCGGGTGCCGGGCCGGCAGGGGCCGCGGCGGCGTGCCATCTGGCACGTTCGGGAGCGTCGGTTATCCTTCTCGATCGGATGACCTTTCCACGCGATAAGGTGTGCGGCGATTTTGTCGGCCCGTCCGCCCTTGTCGAGCTCGACAGCCTCGGCATATCGCGGATGGACGGGTACGCGCGGACCAATATCGCGCATCGCGCCGCGCTTTATATAGACGGCGAAGAGCTGATCTCCCGGCCTTTCCCGGAAATTGAGGGCATGCCTTCCCATGGCCGAGTGATTCCGCGGCTCGCGCTCGACAACTTCATCGTCGATGCCGCGCGGAGCGCCGGTGCCCGGGTGATGGAGGGGTACTCGCTAGCGGGTTTCAAAGCCGGCCGCGACGCGGTCGCCGTGGAGGTGGCTAGCTCGAACGGCCGCCTCACGTTGCGCGGCCGCCTGCTGATCGGTGCCGACGGCAGCAGTTCGACGGTGGCGCGACTCATGCGCGGATCGGCGCCGCCGCGGCGCGACCGGTTCATCGCCTCACGCGCCTACTTCGACAACGTCGAGGGGCCTGACGACCAGCTCGACCTCTATTTCGACCGCAGCTGCTATCCGGGTTTCTACTGGTTGTTCCCCACCGGCAATGGCGAGGCGAATGTCGGGCTCGGCTTGGCGCTCGAAACCTGGCCCGCCCACAATCTCACTCCCGCTGCTATGTTGCGTCGCTTGATGCGCGACGATGCGGCCCTCGCGGCGCGCCTGCGCAATGCGCGTCTGCGCGGCAAGATCGTGGGCTGGCCATTGATGACCTACAACCATCGGCTTCCGATCGTGTCCGATCGCGTCATGCTGATCGGCGACGCGGCGAGTCTGATCAATCCGCTCAACGGCGAGGGCATCCAATACGCTCTGCTCAGTGCCCGCTGGGCGGCCGAGACGCTGGCGCCATGTCTGCGCGGCGATGATTTTTCCGCGCCGGCGCTGGCGCCTTTCACGACGCGTGTCGAGAGCGAAATGCGCTACGACATGGCGCTGACCCGGCTTATCGTGCAGCTCATCAGCAACCGGGCGCTCACCCCGCTGTGGATCGGGGCATCAAAGATCTTGGCGGCGCGCGCCCACAAGGATGCCAACACTGCGCGCATCGTATCGGGAATCTTCGCCGGGCTGTTGCCGGCGCGCGACGCGTTCAAGGTGGTCGGCGGCACCATCGGCGAGGCGGCCCGGTCGCTCGCCAGCAAGGCTGCGACCATGGCGTTCAGCGGCCCGCGCGGATGGGCGGGCCAAGGCGTTAACCCCGTGCGGTCGGGTTTCCAGCTTGCGAGCGATGCGGCAATGGATCCCGCGGACTTCGCCGAATGGTTGAAATGCGCCGCGGGCTGCACGCTGGAACTCGGCTCGCAGGCCGCGTGGAACGCCATCGCGGGCAAGCCGAATTTATCTTTCCTGCATCCTGCCGTCTTGTCGAACCGCCTGGAAAGGTTGCTGAAACATGGCGACTTGCAAGGGCCCGCCAACTTTGCCAAAGCCACGCCGCGGCGCCGAGGTCCGGGCGACGGCCACGCTCGTTAAGTTGGCGGATTGCCCGTTTCACGACGTTCGCGTGAAGCTATGCGCCGCTGGCTTGCGATCCACGCGCCAGGGAATGGCGCTCGGCTTACTTAATCGATGTCTAGTGGAGCCTCTTGCGGCCGGTTCGTTCGCCACGGCGCTCGATCATGCTTCCGCGGCGGCAATGAGAGACATTGGGGATCAAAAACCCGGGAAGACGAATGATCATTTTGTGAAGGCGGCCGATATCAAAGCGCGGACCAATCATCCCGGACGTGCGGAGCGAAGGGCAAAGCAGCCATCACGCTTCGTTTCGCGGCGGTTTCCGCTCGACGTGGCGAAAGCTCCATTCGATAACCATGCCGTCTCCGGTTTCACCGTGGACGGCGATCTGGGCGCAACTGCGCGGCCCATCCGGCGCCGCGAAAAAAATGCTTTCCTCGATGCCTGCCTGCCCGGCGGTTGTTTCGAAAAGCCATCGTCTCCCGTTCGGCAAAATACAAAGCACGGCACGGCCCTCGCGAACCCGCTTTAGGCGCACGTTCGGATGGATGTGAAAGCGCAAGGCAACGGCGCGCGTCTCAATCGGCCCGCCGGCCCCGGCGGCGTGCAAACAATCGGTGCCCTCGAGCATCTTGCCGTCCCTGTTGAGCGTGATGCGACGTTCGTGGATTAAGCCGAATCGCGCTTCGTAACCATTATGTGCGACAACCACCATTGTTCCCGAAGGCTGGTCGTGGCGCTCGACATCGACCTTGTCTGGACCCGAGATGGTCTGATCGCCGAGCCATTTTCGCAATCCAGCGTAAGAGAAGAAACGGCACGAGGAGGTGTCGTCGATGACGAGTGTCGAATGTGCCGCCGTCATGCGGGCCGCCTCGCGCGCTGGCGCGCGATTGGCATCCGGCGCGCCGCAATTAATGACAAGCCGCTGCGCGCCAACCGAAAATTCGAAGGACGAACATCCGGCATGCGCGCGTTGGGAATAAATATGTGGCGGCGGGCGTCCCGCATCGATCAAGGCAATGGCGTCCGCTGCCTCGAGGCGCTGGTAGCCCGAGTGCCGCGCGCTGGTGAGCGGCTGCGCCCGCACGTCGTCATAGGCGAGGATCGTCGCAAGCAGTTCGGGCGGCGTGACGCCCATGCCGTTGAACAAGGCGAGCGTGCCGTCGCCATGCCGGAACAGACGCAGCATCGGCATCATGCGATCGATCGCGTTGAGGAGTTGCGCTGGGGGTTGTAGCCCGCGTGCGGCATAGGCCTGCCGCAAGGGAAGCAAATCCGGAAGCAAGTCGAGCAAGATCTCTGGATTGCGGCTGACGTGGCCGCCGTCGGGAAGAATTTGCCGATCAAGCTCCTCGGCAAGCGGTTTCGTGCCTTTGCGGGTCAGATTGCGGGTGCCTTCCACGCAAAGACCGAGTTCGGCGAGGGCGATCGCGGCTATGAGGCGCGGTTCGCCGGCGAGCCCCCCAGCGATCTTCTGCTCCAGGAAAACCTGGGTGCGGCCGAGACCTTTCATGAAGCGGCGGTAGAAGATGCGGTCGGCGCCATCGAGGATCACTGGCGATTGCGACAGAAAAGCAAGCATGCGCCGCGCCGCGACCTCGGGCTCCCATGCCGGAATTGAACTAGGCTTGGCCGCCAAGCTCAAAAAATCATCGACGAGGACGCGGGCATTGGCGCGCGCCACGGCGGTGTCGGCGGCGCGCAGATGGCGGAGCCAGCCGAAACCCGCGAGAGCCCGCGCCCATGCGGCCGACCCCGGCTCCAGTTCAAACGGCGAGCGGCCGTGCGCATTGACGATCTTGCCGCCGAAAGCAAAATAGCCGGCATAGATGTCCGCCGCGAGGGTCGGGTCGCTGGTCCTAATATCTTGCGGCGCAATCAAGAGCCTCTCCGGCCGCCGCCGCCCTAGCCCGATGGCGGCACGCATGGGCGCACCGAGGCCGCGCCGCAAAGCCATTCCCGCGCGCGCCGCAAGGAGAGCCGCGACGCGCAACCAGTCCTTGAATGTCGCGTCGGCCAGGGCTCAACTCCTCGATTTCACGTGCCGGCGCGCGCTGGAAGCGCGAGGCGGCCGGCAACACTTTTTCCATGGCCGCGCGATCGCCGGAAGCCCGGCGGTGCCCGCCTGGGCCATTGCGTTATCGATAAAATTCCTATCGGGTTTATTAACCGCGGCGCAACAGGCGGGCGGCGAAGAAACCATCGAGGCCGGAAAGCCGCGGCTCGGCAGCGGGAAGATGCGACGGCAATGTCCGCAATTCGCCGTTTTTGTTCAAGAGTTCGGGCAAATCGCCAACCTCGCCGGGTTCTATCGGAACCCGCATGACGCCGGGATAGCGGCGAAGAAGAGCCGCAATTTGCATTTCGTTTTCTTCGGGTTCAAGGGAACAAGTGCAATAGACGATCATTCCGCCCGGCTTCACCAGTTCGACGGCTTTGTCGAGCAGGCGTGTCTGAAGCGCCGCCAGCGCCACGAAATCGCGCGGTTTTTTAATCCAGGCGATATCCGGGTGACGCCGGATCGTCCCCGTGGCGAGACAAGGCGCATCGACCAGAATCGCATCGAAAGGCCCCGTCTTAAAGTTTACGATATCGGCAACGACGATGCTGGCGCGCAAATTGAGCCGGGCAAAATTAGCGGCGAGCTTTTTCAACCGCTCGGCCGAACGGTCTATCGCCGTGACCTCGGCGCCGGCTGCCGCTAGTTGCGCCGCCTTGCCCCCGGGAGCGGCGCAAAAATCGGCCACCCTGGTACCGGGCCCAACCCGCAAAAGCCTCGCCGGCAGAGCTGCCGCCGCATCCTGGACAAACCAACGGCCTTCCGCGAAGCCCGGAAGTCCGGTCACTGGCATATGCGTCCAAAGCCGCAGCGAACCGCTCGGCAAGACGGTTGCTCCGAGTCGCTCCGCCCAGATCAAAGGGTCCGACAGAACCGTGAGATCCAGTGTCGGCTCCTCGCGATGGGCGCTTGCGATGGCGTGCGCCCCGGCCTCGCCATAGGTTTTACGCCAGCGCTCCGCGAGCCATGCGGGCGTGTCGTGATCTAGCGGATCGCTTTCCCGCAGTATTTTTTCGCGCGCGCGGATAAGATTGCGCAAGACACCGTTGACGAGAGAAGCGTAGGGCGCGTTTTTCGCCTCAAGACGGGTCATGCGGATAGCAAGCTCGACGGCGGCGTGATCGGGAACGTCGAGAAAGAGAATCTGCGCCGACGCCGCGATCAGCGTCCATTCAAGGTGGGCGGCCTGACGCGGCAGACCTTTTTCCAAAAGCGCGGCCAGGGCGGCACGGATGGTGCCTAGCCGGCGTAGCGCGACGGTGACAATCGAGCGTGTCAAGGCGATATCGCGAGGTTCCAAACCGCCAAGCCGCGAGAGGATCGCCGTGCCGGAAAAACATTCGTCGAGCGGATGACATCTGGCCACAATATCGTTCAGGATCGCCGCTGCGGCGAGACGCGCGGCAAGACCCGGGCACTGCTCGCTCTCCCGCCCTCGACTCTCACCCGAAGCCAGTTGGTGTGGGCGGCCGTTCGAAACCTTGCGGCTACGCCGCCGGTCCGTCGGCGGACGCGGAGGTGCGGTCAAACTCGAGACTCCGCTACGAAGGCTTCGGGGCTGATCATGTCGCTCTCCTAGCACGAACAGTTGGACTTTGCCCAGCATTTGGGCGACGATCTGACGGGAGCGGAAACCCGGCGCGTGCGGGTGTGCGCCGCTTTTCCCGCCGGCACCAGGAGGATGAAGATGCAACGGCCGAAAGACGAGACAGGTGGCCGCGCGGTTGCCGGCGCGGGCCGCGGCGAACCCGGCCAAGCGGCACGGCGGGCGCTCGCCGAGGCCGAAGAGCGCCGCCGCCCCGGCGCATTGAATCAACCCGCGGCCGGCAAGGAAATCAATGGCCGCGGCGGTCCCGAGCCAGTGCGCTACGGCGATTGGGAAGTAAAAGGTATTGCCAGCGATTTCTGATCGCGCGGGGGCGGCGCCTGCGGGGCGGCATGCCTTGGCTTCATTCCGTCGCGCGTGAACCCACTGTTCTGCATTCCGGGATAAAACCAGGCGAAGCCCCGGCAGCGCGCAAAAAAGGCCCCGCGCAAGCGGGGCCTTCGTCTCAAAGCCAAATACATCGTCAGTCGTTTTGGCTACCTGTCAGGTACAGAAGCGACTGAAAGATGTTGATGAAATCCAGATAGAGCCTCAACGCGCCAGCCACGGATTTCTTCGTCGCGACCTCGTAATCGTCGCTCGCATAGTACATTTCCTTGATCGCCTGTGTGTCCCACGCGGTGAGACCGGAGAAGATTAGGACAGACAGGATCGACAACGCGAATTGGAACCCGGTGCTCTGCAAAAAAAGATTGACCAGCATCGCGATCACGAGGCCAAAGAGGCCCATCACCATGAACGCTCCCATTGGCGCCAAGTCACGCCGCGTTGTGTAGCCATAAAGGCTCAAGCCGCCGAAGGCCGCCGCGGTCACGAAGAAGGCGTTCGCAACCGATGTCCCGGTATAGATGAGCAGGATGGTCGATAGAGACAACCCCATCGCCGCCGCGAACGCGAGAAACACGCCACGCGCGGCCGAAGCCGAGATCTGATTGATGCGGAACGAGAAAAAGAACACGAAAGCGAGCGGCGCCAGCATCACCACCCACTTAAGCGGCGTCGTATAAAGCGTCACGCCAAACGAGGTCAGCAGCAGGTGCCGCCCAACTGGCACGCCTAGCGCCGGGTCGGTGGTTACGGCGAGCATATGGACGCCAAGCGCCACCACACCGGTGAGCGCCAAGCCCACCACCATGTTGTTGTAGACACCAAGCATGTACGAGCGCAGGCCCTGATCGATTTCGGCGCGACCGGCCCGGGTTGCGCCTTGCCCCCAGCGGGTACTAGCGTTGCGATCGAAGTCGGACATTTTTTCCTCTAACGTTATGGAGGCTTGACCGCCTCCGGCCGCTGCCCTTGCGGGATTCAGCGTCGCCCCTAATATGGCGCAAGCACGCGGTCCGCACAAGGGCACGCCAACGTGAACGATGGTTAAGGTCTCTATAACTACAAATCGCGCAGATATGGCCCCGGTTTGCGCCCGAGGACCCGCCAAGTCCCGAGAAGCCCGAGGCAGATCGTGACAATGACCGCGCCGGCGGCGGCGACAACCGCCTGTGGCCAAAGCCAGACAAATTCAAGGTCCATCACGCGGCCCACGATCGCCAAGGCGGCCGCGCTCCCCGCCGCCACGCCGAACAGCGCGGTGCAGAGCCCGAGAAGACCGTATTCATAAATATAAGAGGCAAGCAGCCGCGACCTTGTGGCGCCGAGGGTCTTAAGCACGACAGCATCGTGTGTGCGGGCATGCTGACCGGCCGCGAGCGCGCCGCCCAAGACGAGGATCGAAGCCAGGAACGCCACGCTCGACGCCGCCCTAACCGCGAAGGCGAGCTGGCCTACGACGTTATTTACAGCGTCGAGCGCGTCTTTCACGCGGATGCTTGTCACCGAGGGGAAACTCCGCGCCGTCGCGCGCAGCAGCGCGGTTTCCCGCGCGGGGTCGCCGCCATTGGCAAAGGTTAGCGTGGCAAGCTCCCCGAAGGGAGCCCCAGCCAGGCTGTTTGGCGAAAACACGAGGACGAAATTGATCCCGTAGTTGCGCCAATTGACCTTGCGCGTGCTAGCGAGCTTGGCGGTGATGTCGCGGCCGAGAACATTGACCGTGACCTCGTCGCCAATTGCCAGCCCGAGCCCCTCGGCGATCTCGCTTTCGAGCGAAATCAAAGGCGGGCCGCGGTAATCCTTTGGCCACCAGCTTCCCTTGACGACGCTGGATCCCTGCGGCACGGTTTCGGCGAAGGTAATCCCGCGATCGCCTTCGAGCACCCAAGCGACGCTTTGCTTCGGCCGCGCCGCACCGGCGTCGATCCCATTTAGCTTAACGATGCGTCCGCGCAGCATCGGGACGAGTTCGATTTTGCCCTCCGGCGCTTGGCCTTGCAAAAAACTGACGAATGCTTCGGCCTTCGCGCTCTGGATATCGAGGAAGAAAAAACTTGGCGTCTTCCCGGCGATGGAATGGTGGAGTTCCGCCCGGATGTCGCCGTCGATGAGAGTGAGCGCAACAAGAAGCGAGAGTCCGAGGCCAAGCGACAGCACGACCGAAGATGTCAGCGCGCCGGGCCGGTGAATATTGCCAACCGCGAGCCGCAACGCCACGCCCCGCGCGTGCGGAAGCCTTTTCGCGCAAGCCACGATCAGAGAAGAGGCCGCGCGCAGCAAAATAAAGGCGGCAAGCGTCGCGCCCAAATAGATCGAGACGAGCCTCCGGTCCGCGGCAAAAACGAGAACCGTCGAAGCAAGGCAGAGAGCCACGGCAAGCGTCAAGACGCGATAGCGCGGCCTCGGAGTGGTCCGCCTGGATTCGATGCCGCCGCGAAACAGGGCCTGAACCGGCACATCGTGCGCACGCCCGAGCGGGCCCGCGGAAAACGCCAGCGCAGTCAGAAAGCCATAGAAAAGCCCCTTGGCGATCGCGGCCGGATAAATCGCTGGCGCGATCGGGAACGGAATCAGGGACCCGAATGCAGAGGCCGCGACGAAAGGCAAAGCGACGCCGAACGCCGCGCCCAGCGCCGCCCCGGCGCTCGCGACAAGCATCGCTTGCGTCAACATCAAGGCGAAGACGGTGGACCCGGTTGCGCCGAGCGCCTTCAGGATCGCGATCGTTTGCCGCTTGCGCTCGACAAAACCATACATCGCATTGGCAACGCCGACGCCGCCCACAATCAGGGAGGTGATCCCGACGAGGGTTAGGAATTCTGTGAAGCGGTCAAGATTCCGGGAAAACTGCGGCGAAACATTATTGCGCGTGCGAATTTCCCATCCGGCCTCGCGGAATCGCTGTTGCGCCGCCTCCGTCAATGCCGCGACTTGTGCATCACTCGCCGGCGTTCCAGGGAAAACGACACGATAATGCCATCTGACGAGTGAGCCTGGTTCGAGCAGTCCGGTCGCCCGCAAGGCCTGTTGCGAGATCAAGGCCGGGGCTCCAAACCTTATCCCGCTGGCAAGCCGGTCGGGCTCGGAGACGAGCACCGCGCGTAATTCGAACTGCGCGCCGCCGATCGTAAGTCGGTTCCCGATGGCGAGGCCCAACCTTCCAAGAAGCGCGGCGTCCGCTACGATCCCGTAGGCGCCGTCGCGCCCGGCCAATGCATCGGCAAGAGGCGTTGCGGGATCGAGGACGGCTTCGCCCGCCAAGGGATAAGCTTCGTCGACGGCCTTGATCTCGACCAGAGCCGCCTCGCCGGCATCGCGCCGCGCCATGGCGCGCAACAGCGCCACCGGCGAGAGGCGTCCCTGCTGCCCAAGAAAATCGCGCTCGGAGGCGGACAATTCGCGCTGGGCGAGATCGAAAGATGCATCCCCACCGAGGATCGCGCGGCCCTGCTGGGCAAGCCCGTCCTTAAGCGAAAGCGACACCGAGCCAATGCCGGTAATCGCGGCGACGCCGAGCGCGATGGAGGCGAGAAAGATCGCGAAGCCGCGCAGGCCGCCGCGAAAATCGCGCAAGGCAAACCGCAGGACCAACCGCCAGCATAATCCTTTTGAATGATGCGGCCGGGCTTTCGTCAAGGAGACCAACTGATCGAGCCGTTCCATGGCGTTGACCTTAGCCGAAGTGAATTTATTCTATTCGGTTTCGGGATAATGAATTGCGAGCCAGATCGTCGCATGATCCTCGCTGGTCCATTCGACACGGTGTCTTACGCGCGCCGGAATGAGAATGTAGTTGCCCTCGGACAAAACCTTGACGTCGGCCTCGCCTTCAAAACGCAGCCCAGCCGATCCGGCCAAGACCACAACCCATTCGGCCCAGGGCTGATCGTACCAAAACCCGGGCGGACTCTTCTGACCCAAGGAAACGATCCGCTCGATCCTTACATGGCGAGCTTCGACGAGGCAGGCGACATGCTCCTCGCGCATGTCCTTGGGCGCCGCGTCGAACAGGTTGCCGAGCAAGGCAAGTATTAGGCGCCCGGTTCCGGCAAAGCCATTGCGGCTGGGCCCTCGATGCGGCCGGAACGCAGTTCGATCCTGCGCTCGCATTTGCCGGCGAGCGCGGGATCGTGGGTGACCACGATCAAGGTCGCGCCACGTTCGCGCTTCAAGGCGAACATGAGGTCGATGATGCTCGCGCCGGTCGCTTCGTCGAGGTTTCCGGTCGGCTCGTCGGCGACGAGGATGGCCGGGTTCGGCGCCAACGCGCGGGCGAGGGCGACGCGCTGCTGTTCGCCGCCAGACAATTGCGCCGGGTAATGCCCGAGTTGATTAGCGAGGCCGACAGCAACGAGCTCGACGCCGGCCCGCCCGAAAGCCTCGGCGACCCCCGCCAATTCGAGCGGAATCGCGACATTTTCGAGAGCGGTCATGGTCGGAATGAGGTGGAACGATTGGAACACGATGCCGATCCGCGCGCCCCGAAAGCGCGCGAGCGCGTCCTCGCCAAGGCGGCCGAGGCTGGTGCCGTCGACCTTGACCGAGCCCGCATCGGGCCTCTCAAGGCCCGCCATCACCATGAGAAGCGTGGATTTGCCCGAGCCGGAAGGCCCGATGAGGGCGGCTGTTTCGCCGCGCCCTATATTAAGCGAAATTCCCTTGAGGATATGGACTCTCGCCGCGCCGCGTCCCAGGCTCAGATGGACATTTTCCAGTTCCACCGCCGGTTCCCCCATCCATGCCCTCCGAAACCGCACGCGAAACCGCCTTGCCCAACCCGATGCCACGGTCGAGGCCTGGCGGATATGGCCGTCGCCGCGCCTTCCTGCAATTATCGGCCGCGCTTTTGTTGGGGGCGCTGTCATGCCCGACCCGGCCGGCCGCGCAGGAAACGCTGCCACTGAAAATCATTGCCTTCGGCGACAGTCTGGTCGCAGGTTTTGGATTGGCGGCCGACGCCACCTTTCCCGCGGTGCTCGAAAAGGCGCTCCGCGCGGAAGGCTATCATGTGACGGTCGTCAACGTCGGGGTCTCCGGCGACACCGCTTCCGGCGGCCAGGCGAGGCTCGATTGGGCGCTCGGCGATGGCGCCGAGGGCGTGATCCTGGAACTTGGTGCCAACGATATGCTGCGCGGGGTCGATCCGGAAGTGACGAAGGCCGCGCTCGACGCCATTCTTGGCGAGCTCAAGGCGCGCAATATCAAAGTCCTGATCGCGGGAATGAAAGCCGCGTCAAACCTCGGCCAGGATTACAAAATGCGGTTCGACGCGATCTACCCGGCCCTCGCCAAAAAATATGACGCGCCGCTCTATCCATTTTTTCTCGAAGGGGTGGCGGGCGAGCCGGCTCTTAAACTTGGCGATGGATTGCATCCCAATCCCGCCGGAGTCGAACGCATCGTCAAAGGCATCCTTCCCCTCGTCCGCGCGTTTGTGGACCAATTCGGTGCAAAAGCCGCGCGGAGCGAATAAACGGCGCGTTTTTTCGCGGCAAAATTTTCCTTCGCGTCGAATCTTCGCTATAAGCGTTTTTACGTTATGTCTTAGCCCATGTGCCGTGATGATTCGCGGCTCTTTGGCATCGACAGGAGGGATCCATGCCCCGTTTGTTCACGGGCCTCGAAATCCCTTCCGATCTCGCGATGGACCTTTCCATGTTGCGCGGCGGCATTTCCGGCGCGCGCTGGATCGAAGCCGAAAACTACCATCTGACCTTGCGCTTCATCGGCGATATCGACGATTCGACCGCGCGCGACATCCATGCGACCCTCGAAGAAATCCGGCGGCCGCCTTTCACCGTGACGATCGAGGAGCTGGGATCCTTCGGCGGCGCCAAGCCCAGGGCTCTCGTCGCCAGGGCCAAGCCGGCTGCCCCCTTGGTCGAACTTCAGGCCCACCAAGAAAGGCTCATGCGGCGCATCGGCATTGCGCCCGAGCCGCGCAAATTCACCCCCCACGTCACGCTCGCGCGGCTGCGCGCGGCTTCCTGCGCCGGCGTCGCCGAATATCTTTCCGCGCGGGGGTATTTCCTGTCGCGCCGGTTCGAGGCGAAGCGCTTCGTCTTGTTCTCGTCGCGGGCATCGATTGGCGGCGGCCCCTATGTCGTCGAGGCGGCTTATCCGCTTGGATAAGAGCTGGCCACGGCCACCGGGGCAGGGAAGCGATTTCGCCGCCGCCGCAAGATCATCGGCAGACCACCCTCGGGCCGCAAGGTGATATGCTGCACCGGCATCGCCACATGGTTTTTCTTAAGTTCAAAGGAAAACGACCGCATGATATGGGCGAGGACGATCGCCGCCTCCTGCAGCGAGAAGGACGCGCCAATGCAGACGCGCGGACCGGCGCCGAAGGGCAGATAGGCAAATCGATCGATTTTTTCGCGCGAACCGGGAAGAAACCGGCGCGGATCGAAGCAATCTGGTTTGTCCCAGAGTAAGCGATGCCGGTGCAAAACCCATTGCGACACCATGACCAAGCTGCCTTTCCGGATACGCTTGCCGGCGAGATCGTCGGGGCCGATTGCCTGCCGGCTCATGCTGGCGACCGGCGGATAGAGACGCATCGCTTCCTCGATCACGGCCCTCGTCTCGACGAGCCGCGCGGCATAATCCTCGACGGGACCGGATAGAACCGCCCCGGCCTCCGCCGCGAGCCTCGCCCGCCATTCCTCCGATAGCGTGAGAAGAAACAGGGACCAGGTCAAGGCATTGGCGGTGGTCTCGTGCCCGGCCCCGATAAAGGTCAGGATATTGGCCTTGACTTCGGTGTCGCTCAATCCAGCGCCGGTTTGCGGATCCTGCGCTTCGAGGAGAAGGGTGAGTATATCGCGTGGCGCGCCGGCCTTGTCCTTGGCGAGGAGGCGCTTGCGCCTGGCGACGAGCGTTTCGACAACCGAGGCAAAGAAATTCTGCGCGGAATTGCTCCCAAGCTTGGACAAGCGCGGCAGCCATTCTGGAAAATCGAGAAGATCGAAGGGATCGAGCCGGCCAACGGTCGCGAAATAGCGGTTGATCGCGGCTGCGAACCGATCCAAGTCCCGCCCAAGCCCATCCGAAAAGATCGTGCGCCCGAGAATATCGAGCGTCACCCGCGCCATTTCCGGCTGAATGTCGATGATCCGCCCCTCGCGCAACCGCAGCCAGCGCGCGACGAGGTCGTCCGCGGAGGCGGTGATCGCGCGTGCGAAGGAACTTACCGTCTTGGGCGTGAACAATGGCGCTAAGGTTCGCCGTTGCACGCGCCAATCGTCCCCCTCCGCTTCCAGCAGCCCTTCGCTCAAGCCCGGCCCGAGAACGCGTTTTTGCAAGGCATCCTTGCGATAATTGGCGGCGTTGTCGACAAGCACACGGCGGATCGCGGCCGGATCGTTGACCACCGCGATCGTGCCGAGGATGGTCGGACCAACAAGAATCGGCCATTCGAAATGCGCCTTGGTCCAGGTTTCGATGGGGTTCCGGCGCAAGACTCGCATTGTTGCAAACGGCCCGAGCGGCGTATCGTGTGGCCGAGGCGTAGGCGGACGCGGCAGTTCGATGAGGCGATCTGTCATGACCCTTATACCTATCGTTGGTGTTGCCGCATGGAAAGCCGCGAGGCTTGACGCGGAGCCGGGAAGTCCAAAAAATGCTGCGTTGCGCGGTTGCGTGGGCAGCTGGACGCGCGCGAGCTTGCGGGTCCGCCCGCCGCGCTATAGAACCCGGTTCAACTGCTTTAGGCTCCCTTCGTCTAGCGGTCTAGGACGTCGCCCTCTCACGGCGAAAACAGGGGTTCGAGTCCCCTAGGGAGCGCCAATGAAAATCAAAAAGTTCGGCATGCGGCGTCTTTTTTCATTTATCCTCGATAACGCCGGTCACCACTGGCGATCGCGAGGCGAATGATTTCATTGCGGTAGGGAGCCGTCAGCAGAACGACTTGGTTCAGTCCGCGTTGCTCGCATCCTACTTCGATACGACGCGCGACGCACGATCCGACCAAGCTCACCGACCTCGTCGCCATCGGCAAGCAATGTTGATCACCCGCCGTGCTCTGACGGCTTTCTCCATCGCCAACGACCCATACCTATTTGACCAACGCCGGATCATGCGAGACTTTGAATGTCTTTGCCACAGGGCTTAAAATCATTGGCGGCCGGCGGACGTTGCGCGGTGGCTTTGGGCAGGCCGGCAGCTTTTGCCATCGTGCGGCAACTCCAACGCCCAAGATGCTTGGGCGGTCCACCGGCTTCCTCCAAAGCACGGCCTATTTTAGCGGCGGATAACCCGCGTTTGGGGCCACGTCGCAGGGCGTCATCGAGCCCCTCAAGCCCTTGCGCGGCAAAGCGGCGACACCAGGAGTTGACTGTCAGTCGTGACACGCCGGCTTCCGCGGCGATCACTTCAGCCCCCGGCTCACAACACGATCCCGGCCGCCAGCGTTTTCAAACCGCAGCCGCCTGGCTCCCCAAGCGAATCACAACCGCCCTTATATGTAAAGATTATCTACGAGACACTCCGCTAGCTGACAAACATCGCCTATCAGGACACAGGGAAAATGTGAAGAGCGGACGCAACCAGGCAACCGGAACTAGGCAATTTGTTGTCATGTATCAGCCCGCCAGGACAAAACTCTCCAACACCATTTTGCGCCCAGCCTTGTCGAAATCGACGGTGAGCTTGTTGCCGTCCACGGTGGCGACCGTGCCGGTCCCGAATTTCGCATGAAACACCCGCGCGCCTTCCGCGAAGGCCGAACCCGCGCTCGAACTCGCGATCAGTTCTCCGTCGATCTGCACCGGACCGCGGCGCGCCCGGCGCTCTTGAGAACTCCCGGGACGGCCCCGCGTTGGCTCACCGCCGCGCTGCTTTGCGCGCTGCCATCCGGGCGTCGCATAGGACGACCCGTAGGTGTCCATATTGGAAAAACGCGATTGCGCGTAGCCGCCATAGGCCGAACCCGTTGCCGCCTCGACGACTTCGACGTGAGTTTCCGGCAGTTCGTCCAGAAAACGCGAAGAAATCGTCGTCTGCCAAAGCCCATGAATGCGCCGGTTGGTCGCGAAATATATTTTCGCCCGGCGCTTGGCCCGTGTGAGACCGACATAGGCGAGGCGGCGCTCTTCCTCAAGCCCCGCGCGGCCCAAATCGTCGAGCGAACGTTGATGTGGGAACAGCCCCTCTTCCCATCCGGGCAAAAACACGGTCTCGAACTCAAGCCCCTTCGCCGCGTGCAAGGTCATGATCGAGACGCGGGCGCCGGAATCGGTGTTCGCGGCGTCCATCACCAGCGAAATATGTTCGAGGAAGGCGCCAAGATCGGGAAACTCCTCCATCGAGCGGACGAGTTCCTTGAGATTTTCGAGACGGCCGTCGGCATCGGCGGTCTTCTCCTTGCGCCACATGTCGGTATAGCCGGATTCTTCCAAAACGATCTCGGCGAGTTCGCCCTGCGGCTTTTCCTCGATCAAACCCGACCAGCGGGAAAAATCGGCGAGAAGGGCACGCAAGGTCTGGCGCTGCCTGGGCTTTAGCTCTTCGGTCTCGACGATGGTTTGCGCGGCCTGCATCAAGGGGACGCGCGCGCGCCGCCCATGATTGTGAAGGATCTGCAAGGTGGCGTCGCCGAGGCCGCGTTTGGGCAAGTTGAAGATGCGCTCGAAGGCGAGATCATCGGCCGGCTGCGCGGTGCAGCGCAGATAGGCGAGCGCATCGCGGACCTCGGCGCGCTCGTAAAATCTTGGTCCGCCGATCACCCGGTAAGGCAGGCCAAGGGTAATAAACCGCTCCTCGAATTCGCGCATCTGGAACGACGCGCGGACAAGGATGGCAATCTCGTCGAGGGCATGGCCCTTGCGCTGGAATTGCTCGATCTCTTCGCCAATAACGCGGGCTTCTTCCTCCGAATCCCAGACCCCGGTGACGGTTGGCTTCTCGCCAACTTCGCCATCGGTGAAGAGGGTTTTTCCGAGCCGCCCCTCGTTATGCGAGATCAAGCCAGCCGCGACGCCGAGGATATGCCCGGTCGAGCGATAATTCCTTTCGAGCCGGATGATTTTCGCGCCCGGAAAATCGGTCTCGAAGCGCAGGATGTTATCGACCTCGGCGCCGCGCCAGCCATAGATCGACTGATCGTCGTCGCCGACGCAACAGAGATTTTGGCGCCCCTGCGCGAGCAGCCGCAGCCACAAATACTGGGCCGTGTTGGTGTCTTGATATTCATCGACGAGCATATAGCGGAAGCGTTCCTGATAAAGCTTCAGGACCTCGGGATTCTCGCGAAAGAGACGCACGGATTCCAACAAAAGGTCGCCAAAATCGGCGGCGTTGAGAATCTTCAGCCTTTCCTGGTATAGCTTATATAAACCCGCGCCTTTGCCATTGGCGAAATCGGCCGCCTCGCCAACCGGCACGCGCGAAAAATCGAGGCCACGATTTTTCCAGGCGTCGATCTGATGCGCGAGCGCGCGCGCGGGCCAGCGCTTGTCATCGATATTTTGGGCTTGCAAAACCTGTTTCAACAAGCGGATCTGATCGTCCGTGTCGAGAATGGTGAAGCCCGATTTCAGACCAACAAGCTCGGCGTGGCGGCGCAAAATCTTGGTCGAAATCGCATGAAAGGTGCCAAGCCACGGCATGCCTTCGGCGACCGGCCCGGCAAGCGTTCCGACCCGCTCCTTCATTTCCCGCGCCGCCTTGTTGGTGAAGGTCACGGCGAGGATTTCATGCGCGCGGGCGCGGCCTTGCGCCAAAATATGCGCGATTCTTGTGGTCAGAACGCGGGTCTTCCCGGTGCCCGCGCCGGCGAGGACGAGAAGCGGGCCATCGATCGCCTCGATCGCTTCCCGCTGCTCGGCGTTGAGCCCATCGAGGTAGCGGCGCGCGCCCGCCCGCGCGCGGGCGGCGATTCCTCCAGGCGCGGGCGCATCGAAAGGGCCAAGCGAAAGAACATCGGTCAAGGCATTGCGGCTCCTCTGAGAGTCAAATGGGAATTACCCACGCCAAAGCGAATCACGCGGCGTGTCCGCATTATGCGCCAAATTACCTGGCGCCAAAGCGGAGCCTTATCCCCTCTCCCGCAAGGGGAGAGGGTGGCTCGACAAAGTCGAGCCGGGTGAGGGGGCGCTCGGGAGGGCGCGATTACGCCGCGATTCCTTCAACCGTCAAACGGTGCACGTCGGTACGATCGCTCGCATGTTCGAATGTGATTGCGCACACATTGCCGTTCGCATCCAGGTCTAGGACGGTATTTTCATCGAGATCCTTGGACTGGGCAATATCGCGGTCGCGAAACTCGATGTACAGAGTATCGGTATCCGCGAAGTACTGAACTTTCATGGTTTGTACCCTCGGTCGAAGAATGCATTGAAAAAGATAATTTTTGAAGGCAAACCGTGGTGCAGCCAGGCGGATGCTGCACGGTATTTGGGGACGACAACTGCCAAGATAAAGCAGCTCATGGGGTGTGGAGCGCTTGCCTGGACGCAAATTCGGATTAATGGTCCGCTCATCGTCAGCACCGAGGATTTGGCTAAAGTAAAATATTCCAACGAACCAAATTCAGGGCGCGCTCAGAGTCCCTAGCTTGCGGCCTGCCTGCTGGTGCGGCAAACTTTCACATGGCATTGCAAAAACGCTTCAATTTTGGCCGCGCCGGAACTCTTTTCAACGAAAAGACCCTCAAGGGCGCGTTCACCAAGGTTGTGTTCGACCCGACCGAACGGCAGCGCAAGGCCGCGAAGGATTGGGCCAAACAGGTTCGCCATCCAAATTTTCGCAAAGCCAACGAGACAGCCGTTCGGGGCGAATTCATCCAGACGGTGCTCGTTGCGCTGCTTGGGTACACACCTTACCGCGCGGGCGAAACATTCACGGTTGCTGCCGAGGAAGCCTTGGGCAAAGGCGCCGTCGATACCGCGCTCGGCACGTTCTCGGGTAGCGAAAGGACCGTTCTCGCGCCCTTCGAACTGAAGGGGCCGGGAACGGAAGACCTCGACGCCATCATGCCGGGGCGCAACAAAAGCCCCGTCCAGCAGGCCTGGGAATATGCCATCGACGCACCGGGCGCGAAATAGGTACTTGTTTCGAACTGCGCGGAAATCCGGCTCTACGCATTTGGACACGGCCGCGAGCTCTATGAGACATGGGACCTCGGCCTTCTTGACGATCCGCAAGAGCACGAGCGGCTATGGCTGCTCATCGGCGCGCAAAACCTTCTCTCCGGGCGCACCGCCGCGCTGCTGGACGACAGCGCCAACGAACAAGAGGCAATCACTGACAAGCTCTATGTCGATTACAAGAAGACGCGGGACACGCTCATTCAGACGCTGAAGGACCAGCCGCCGCACCTCACGTGGCTTTCGGCCATCGAACATGCGCAGACGATTCTCGATCGCGTGCTTTTCATCGCCTTTGCTGAAAAAACTTCTCTTCTGCCAGAATGGTTGATCCGCAAGGCATGGGACCAAAAAAGCTCGTTTCGCCCGAACGGTGCCTGGGAAAACTTCGTTGGCCTCTTCGATGCCGTCAACAGAGGCAATCCGGCACTCGACATCCCGGCCTATAACGGCGGGCTCTTTGCCAAAAACGCCATCATCGACGCCTTGGGCCTCTCGAATTATGTCTGCGAGAATTTCGCGAAAATCGCCGACTATGATTTTTCGAGCGAGGTGCCAGTCAGCGTGCTCGGCCACATTTTCGAGCAATCCGTCTCCGATATCGAGGCCATGCGCGCGCAAGCGCAAGGCCAAGAACCGCCCAAGACCACCAAGCGCAAGCGCGATGGCGTCGTCTACACGCCCCCTTTCGTCACCCGCTTTATTGTCGAGGAAACCATCGGCAAGACTCTTTCCGAGCGCTTCGCGGCCGTGCGCGATGCGCACGGCGTTGCCGAGACCAGGAGCGAAACAGGTGCAACCTACGATTGGACGCCCGAGGTGGAGCGCGCCGCTTGGCTGGATTACCGGCAAGAGCTGCGCGGCCTCACCATCGTCGATCCCGCCTGTGGCTCTGGCGCGTTTCTCATCGCCGCCTTCGATTATCTCGCGGCGGAGTATAAGCGCGTGGCCGAACGCCTCGCCGTGCTTGGCGAGGCGGTCGATGCAAGCGAAGTGGACCGCGAAATCCTCGCCGGCAATCTGCATGGCGTCGATCTCAATCCGGAGCCGGTCGAAATCACCAAACTTGCGCTGTGGCTGAAAACCGCGAAGCGCGGCAAGCTGTTGCAAGACCTTGAACAGAGCATCAAATGCGGCAACAGCCTGATCGCCGACAAGAACGAACACGGCCGCGCCTTCGACTGGCAAGCGGAGTTTCCGGAAGTTATCGCGCGCGGCGGCTTCGACATTGTGCTCGGCAATCCGCCCTATGTGCGCATGGAGACCATAAAACCGTTCAAGCCTTATCTTGAAAAGCATTATGCCGTGTACGCAGGCGCTGCCGACCTTTACACGTACTTCTTTGAGAGGGGCCTTGGACTGATCAAGCCAGGTGGACGACTGGGCTACATATCATCCTGGACGTTCTTCCGCACGGGCTTTGGGAAAGCACTGCGCCGCTATCTACGAATGCACGCCGAAATCGAAACTGTAATCGATTTCGGTGATCAGCAGGTGTTTGAGGGTGTGACGACCTATCCAGTTATAATGACCATGAGACGGTCCGAACGAAACCAGCCTGAATGTAAACAAGGTAACATTCGCTTTCTTAATCTGAAGACAGCGATGCCCCATGACTTGACTCGCACATTTCGTGCGGAGTCGACGACAATGCCGCGCGCGCGGCTGACGGACGGATCATGGCAGTTGGAAGTTGATGCGCCTGCTGCCTTAAGGGAGAAGATCAGGGCTGACAACGCAACTTTGCTGCAGAGAGGAAAACGCCCGCTTTATGGGGCAAAAACAGGCGCAAATGACGTCTTTATCATCGATCGAGACACTAGGGATCGGTTGATCAAAGACCCCCCTTCTTCGTCATTGATCCATCCTCTTCTCACGGGTGACGATCTCTGTAGATGGGGCGCAGAATTTCACGAGCGGTACCTAATTTTCACTAATGGCGGTATCGACATCGAAAAGTTCCCAGCAATTCACTCCTATCTCCAGCAATTCAAGACGAAACTCCAGCCGAAGCCATTAGATTGGGTTCCCACCGAAAATCTCAAGAAATGGCCAGGTCGGAAGAGCGGCTCTTACGCTTGGTACGAGCTGCAGGACACCGTTGAGTATAGCGAAAAGTTTTTACTTCAAAAAATTATCTATCCCGAGTTTTCACAGGGATCGAAGTTCTCACTCGATCTCGACGGCAGGTTTCTCACAAATAAATGCTTCATGATTCAAGGTACGTGGGCTGACTTAGCAGTACTCAATTCGCGGCCAATTTGGTATTTCCTGTTTGGCGAAGCCGCTCAAATGCGCGGCGGGCAATGGCGACTCGAATTGCGCACTCAGTATATCGAAAATGTTCCGGTTCCTACAATTCCATTAAAAATTGAAGCTTCCTTGGCCTCGTTAGCTCAGAAATGCCAGGCATCATGCTCACAACAAATTCAGACGAAGCTTGCTGTCCTCCGCCGCATCCCTGACCTTTGCCCGCCTGACCGCATGCCAAAACTGACAGAACGTTTGCGCGAATGGTGGACGCTCGATTTCAAATCGTTCCGGGCCGAAATCAAAAGGGCATTCAAGGCTGACATTCCGCTGAAACAGCGCAACGACTGGGAAAGTTTATTGCGCGAGGAAGGCGAAAAGGTCCGCCGCGTGACGGCCGAAATCGAGCAAGTCGAACGCGAGATCGACGCCATCGTATACAGGCTTTTCGACCTCACGCCGGACGAAATCGCCCTTCTCGAAACCTCGCTAGTCGGGCAATATTGACCGCAGTTTTTGGCCCGTCAGCCCCAGAAACTGCCATGGCCAAAAGTAAACCGTATTGCGCTGGCTCCAAATTCCCGCTTCGTATCCCGCCGCTAACCTTCGCGCTCGCCAGCGTCGAGAATCCAGGTCCGGTCGCAAAACGCCACATAGAGCCGTTCCTGCCCCAGGGCGGCGCCGAGTTCGACCGCGAGTTCGTTCAGCATCGCCTCGATCTCCTGGTCGGGCAGATGTCCCAGATAGGCGTGCACCGCCTCGCCGGTGAACACCGCTACCGGTTCCCGGTCGGAGCCGGCCGAGCCGTCCGGACGGGGCCAGGCATAGGTCACCTCGGCGCGGGTGAACATGCCGGAAAGCGCCGGCAAGTGCGCTCCCACCCGGCGGCTCATCCAGGCCCGCGCCGTGCGTACCGCCTCGGAAACGTCGTAGACCCGCCCCTCGGCATCCCAACCCTCGCGCAGGCCGACCGTGATCCTGAAATCACGTCGCGGCCCTCGCGAGCCGTCCACGACAGCATAGTCCTCGCGCCGTGGCGCAGGAGCGCGCCGCGAACTTCCTTCGGTCATTTCTCGCTCCCTCCTGCTTGCAAACGGGCTTGCCTGATCGCTTGGGATGTCCCGGCGGAAGCGATGTAATTCAGGGCGCCGACCTGCGCCAGACGGTCGCCAGCCATGGCTGCCGTTCGCGCGGCACGCCGTCGGGACGGTAATAATGGGTTAGTTCCGCGAACCCCGCAGCTGACGTATAGCGACGCCAGCTTTCAAGATCATGATACACGCCGTAGCGTCCGCTATTCCAGCCTTCTTCATTACGCCCGCGCGGGTTCGAACTAAACAGCACGCCACCCGGTTTTAGAGTCATGTGCAGTTCCCGCAACACGCGCGGCAGCTCCTGACTCGGGACATGAAACAACGCCGCGTTGGCGAACACGCCATCGAAATATTTTTCCGGCAGATCGAGCTTGAGGAAATCCTGCTGCCATACTTCGCAGCCGCTATGGGCGCGCGCCATTGCCGCAAAATGCACGGTGCCTTCCAAACCGATTGCGATGTGACCTTGTTCGGCAAACACCTTGAGGTCGCGTCCCGGTCCGCAGCCAAAATCGAGGATCGTGAACGGCGGCTCACCCTCGATATGGCGCAACAGCGCGTTAATGTTCTGGCTGACGTTGTGATCGCGCGTGCCTTCCCAGAATTCTTCGGCACGCTGATCGTAGTGCTCCAGCGTGAGGCGGGCGATTTTTTGCAGGTCTTGCGGAAGCAGTTTCATATTCACCCCACGCGCGGAAACGGTGTGCCTGGCGCTTGCAGCTGGCCCCTACTTGTTTGAGACGGCACCGATCCGCCGACCGTTACAAGCCTGAAGGCATCTTGCGCCTTGCTCCGCTGGCCTGGTTTCGCCGGCAATTTGCGCAGCCTATCTGAAATCCCGCGTCTTCGTCTTGAGTGCGTCGATATGCGGATCGGGAATGACGATATCGCGCGGCTTGGGCGCCCCGGGCGGAATACTCCTCAGGATCTAGGTCCGGACTGCCATGGTGGAACTCGTCGCCGCGGCCGTGCGGCAGCGGGAACGTGACGTCTCTATCGCCAACTCTCGCCAGCGCGTTCGACAAATCGGTCAGCCGATGAGCGACGAGATGGACGACCTCGCCCTCGCGCTGGATGCGGCCGTGGACCGCCATCATCCTGGCCGAAAGGATCACCCGGCGCTGCCGTTCATAGAGCTTCGGCCAGATCACGAGATTGGCGATGCCGGTCTCGTCCTCGATGGTGATGAACATCACGCCTTTCGCCGAGCCCGGCATTTGCCGCACGAGCACGAGGCCGGCCGTCTGGAGCCAGCGCCCGTCGCGGGCCTGCATCGCCTCGGCGCAAGGGACAATGCGCTGGCGGCGCAGATCCTCCCGGAGGAATGAGACGGGATGGCTGCGCAGCGTTAACCCGACATGGCCGTAGTCCTCGACCACCTCGCCGCCGGCGGCCATCGGCCGAAATGCTACAGCCGGCTCGCGAATTTCCGGTACGGTTTCTTTCTCGCGGGCCGAGGCGGCCGCGAAGAGCGGCAGCGGTTCGTCGCGCAATGCCCTGATCGCCCAGAGCGCCTCGCGCCGCGCAAGTTTCAGTGTCGGCCGGAAGGCATCGGCCTCGGCGATCTGCACAAGTGACGCTGCCGGAACGCCGGCACGTCGCCAGAGATCGTCGATCGAGGCGAAGGGCTGGCCGGCCCGCGCGGCGACGATGGCGGCGGCATCGGCATTGGCAAGGCCGCGGACCATGCGCAGGCCAAGCCTTACGGCAAAGCGGTCTTCCCGGCCGGTCGGCTCCAGCGTGCAATCCCAGCGAGAGGCGTTGATACAGACCGGGCGCACCTCGACGCGATGATCGCGGGCATCGCGCACGATCTGGGCCGGCGCGTAAAACCCCATCGGCTGCGCATTGAGGAGCGCGGCGCAGAAGACATCTGGATGATGACATTTGAGCCAGGACGAGGCATAGGCGATGAGCGCGAACGAGGCCGCGTGGCTTTCGGGGAAGCCATAGCTGCCAAACCCTTCGAGTTGCTTGAAGGTCTTCTCGGCGAAGTCCGGCGCGTAGCCATTGGCGACCATGCCGGCAACCAGCTTGTCGCGGAATTTTGAGACGCCACCCGTATGTTTGAAGGTCGCCATGGAGCGGCGGAGCTGGTCGGCCTCGCTCGTGGTAAAACCCGCGCATTCGATGGCGACGCGCATGGCCTGCTCCTGAAAGAGAGGGACCCCCAAGGTCTTGCCGAGCACTTTCTCCAGCTCGGGCTTGGGATAGACGACATCCTCCTTGCCCTCGCGGCGGCGCAGATAGGGATGGACCATGTCGCCCTGGATCGGGCCCGGCCGGACGATGGCGACCTCGATGACGAGGTCGTAGAAGGTGCGCGGCTCGATGCGCGGCAGCATCGCCATCTGCGCCCGGCTTTCGATTTGGAAGACGCCGAGCGTGTCGGCCTTGCGGATCATCGCGTAGGTGCGCGGATCCTCCGCCGGGATGGAGGCGAGGTCGAGCGCTATCCCCTTGTGCTCGGCCAGGAGGTCGAGGCCGCGCTTCATGCAAGACAACATGCCGAGGGCGAGCACGTCGACCTTCATGAATTTCAGCGCGTCGATGTCGTCCTTGTCCCATTCGATCACTTGGCGGTCCTTCATCGCGGCAGGCTCGATCGGGACGAGCTCGTCGAGCCGGTCATGGGTGAGGACGAAGCCGCCGGGATGTTGCGAGAGATGGCGCGGCGTGCCGATCAGTTGACGCGCAAGGTCCAGAGCAAGACGCAGCCGGCGGTCGCCGGGATTGAGATTGAGATCCTCGGCGTGTTTCGGCTCGACGCCTTCTTCCGGCCAGCCCCAGACTTGGCTGGACAGCATCTTGATGAGGTCCTCGGGCAGGCCGAGCGCCTTGCCGACGTCACGGAGCGCGCCCTTGGCGCGATAGCGGATGACGGTCGAGCAGAGCGCGGCATGGTCGCGGCCATAGGTTTCGAACACCCATTGCATGACGATCTCGCGCCGCTCGTGCTCGAAATCCACGTCGATGTCGGGCGGCTCGCGCCGCTCCTCCGAGACGAAACGCTCGAACAGGAGGTCGTTGCGCTCCGGATCGATCGAGGTGATGCCGAGCACGTAGCAGACGGCGCTGTTGGCGGCCGAACCGCGGCCCTGACAGAGGATGTTTTTGCTGCGGGCGAAGCGGACGATCGCGTTCACCGTCAGGAAGTATGGCGCATAGCGCAGCGTCTCGATCAGACGCAGCTCGTGCTTGAGGATTGCCGACACCTTGCCCGGCAAGCCTTCGGGGTAACACGCGGCGGCCCCTTCCCAGGTAAGTTTTTCGAGCGCCTGCTGCGGTGTGAGGCCAGGCATCATCGCCTCCTCCGGATACTGATAGGCAAGCTCGTCGAGCGAGAAGCGGCAACGTTCGGCGATGACCAAGGTGCGCACCAAGGCCTCGGGATAGCGGCCAAAGAGCCGGGCCATTTCTTCCGGAGGTTTGAGGTAGCGGTCGGCATGACGCTCGCGGCGAAAGCCGGCGTCATCGATGGTGCAATTGTGCCGGACGCAGGTCACCACATCCTGCAGGATGCGCCGCGACGGGACATGGAAGAGGACATCATTGGTGACGACGGCCGGCACGCCGGCCCGCGCCGCCATGTTCGACAGTTCGTGGAGGCGCAGCGCGTCGTTCGGGCGGCGGCGGAGCGTCAGCGCCATATAGGCGCGGTCATCGAAGGCCTGCCGCAGCCTGCGCAGGCGTAGCGCGCAGGTGTCATCGGCCTCATCGGGCACGAGCACCGCGATCAGTCCCTCACTATCAGCGGCGAGGTCGGACCAATCGAGCCGGCATTGCGCCTTGCCGCCGCGCTTCTTGCCGAGCGAAAGCAACCGGCAGAGGCGCGCATAGGCGGGCCGGCCGGCCGGATAGACGAGGACGGACATGCCGCCGGCGAGATCGAGGCGGCAGCCGGTGATCAGGCGCACGCCCGTTGTCTTGGCGGCTTCATGGGCGCGGACGATGCCGGCGAGGCTGTTGCGATCGACGATGGCGAGCGCCTCGATGCCGAGCTTTGCTGCCTCGGTGAACAGTTCCTCGCAGGAACTCGCCCCGCGCAAAAAACTGAAATGCGAGGTGCATTGCAGCTCGGCATAGCGCGCGGCGCTCATCCGAAAATCCCGTGCAGGAACCAGCGATGCGAGCCTGTGGCGGCGTCCTCACCTCGCCGCCCCGCTCTCAACGCGTCTCTTCGTGCCGCTGCGCGGCAGCGACGCGTCTCGAAACGCGGGGCGTCCTCGCCATCGCCGGCGCGGTAGATCCAGAAGCGCTCGCCCGCCTCGTCCTCCACCCGGAAATAGTCGCGCACCGCGATCAGCTCGGCGTCGCGTTTCCACCATTCGCCGAAGACCCGCTCGGGGCCGTCGGCGCATTTCACGCGGCGATGCACGCCGCGCCAGGTGAAGCTGACGGGCGGATGATCGGGCAGCAACGCGACCGTCTCGATCGGTTCCGGGGTCGACAGCAAGCGCGAGGGGCGCGGCCAATGGTCCGGCCACGCCTCGCCGGTCTCGGGAGCCGTCGCCGCGATCCGCTGAACCGAGCGTTCCGGCACGTCGCTGGCGACCGGGGCGAAGCGGTAGAGCCGCTGTTCACCGACGCGATTGGCGAGCGTGTCGATGAGACCGGAGACGTCCGCCTCCGATTCCTCGCTCAGCGAGGAGATCGTCTGTTTCGGCGCGAGCGGCTCGGCGAGCGTGGCGGCAAGGCGCATGCTCTCGATGCCGAAGCCCGGATCGATGGTTTCAAGCTTGTCGCAGAGGAGCCGGGTCAGACGCTTTACCTCGCGCACCGGCAAGGCCGTGCCGATGCGGATGGCCTCGATGCGGTTGTCGACGCGATGAAACAGAAGGTCGAGACGCCGCGCGCCAAGAGCTTTGGCCTCGAGGGCCTCACAGAGCTGGGCGACGAGCTTGCTCGTGTAGCGGGCAATTGTTTCAACGGCGCCGATCGGCTCCGCGAAGACACGGCGGACCTCGACGAGATCCGGCGGGCGAACCGGATCAATCGGTTCACTGAGGCGTCCCATGACCTGATCGAGGCGGCGGCCGAGTTCGGGACCGAAGCGTAAGGCAAGCGGCGCACGGGGTTTTGCCGCCAGTTCGCCGATGCGCGCGAAGCCGAGGACGCGAAGGCCGCCTACCATATCCTTGGAGAGACGAAGAGCAGCGATGGGCAGGTCGAGAATAGCCTTCGCGCTTTCTCCCGGTGGGACGACGATGGCGGGCCGCGCCACATAGCGGGCAAAGGCATGGGCGGCGCCCCAGCTGTCGGCGAGCGCGGCCCGCGCGGTGACGCCAGATGCGGCAAGCTGGTCGACCATCCCCTTCACCATGGCGTCTTCCCCGCCATGAAGATGGGCGACACCGGTTGCATCGATCACCAGCCCATCAGGCGCATCGACCGCGACGATCGGCGCGTAGCGCCGCAGCGCCCAGAGCGCGAGCCGGTCGAGGGCTCCCGCGTCGGCCACCGGGTCCGCGTCCTTGACGATCAAGCCCGGCACAACAGCCTGCGCCTTGGTCGCCGGCATGCCAACGCGCAAGCCTGCCCGCTGTGCTGCTGCATCCGCGGCCAGCACCACGCGCCGCCTTCCCTCGTGACCGATCAGAACGAGCGGCGCCTCAGCCGGTAGCGCGGCGTCGCCCAATTTCCTTCTGACCCGATCCGTGGACCAGGCCGGAAGGAAGAGCGAGACGACCCTTGGCATCGCAGGCCTCCACTTCGAAATCGGCACTTTCCCCGGCGCGGCAGCGGATCAATTCGAGCTGCCATCGGGCGCGTCCAACACCGGGAACAGGCAACGGGGTTGCGGGGAGCGCGCTGACCCGCCAGCGGGTGACGGACGCCGTCGGCTGTCCGAAGTCGGTGGCCTCGGTGTGGCGGCGCCAGCGGCGAATGGCGATGCCGATGGCGCCGGAGCTTTCGGCGGCAAGTTGAAGGCGGCGGGATGTGGTCATGGACAGAAGCGCGACCTCGGCGACAACCGTGGCAAGCCCGTGCCGCAAACCCTCCTCGAAACAGGCAAGCACAGCCTTTTCGTCCCCCGCTTCGACATAGATCACGCGATCGGGTACGAGCCCGGCTTGGGCGAGGGCCGGGGCGAAGAGGTCCTGCCGAATGACGCACCACAGCGCCCGGCCGCGGGTCCGAGCGGCGATTCCCGCCGCAAAGAGCGCCGCGGCCGCGCCGTCGATCGCGCCCTTGCCACCGCCGGCCACCTCATGCAGAGCGCCGAGCGCCAGTCCGCCTCCCGGCAGATGCCGGTCGATCTCCTTGATGCCGAAGGGCAGCACCAATCGCCGGCGTGCGGCCGCGCCCTCGAGGCGCCGGATGCGCTCGCGAAGCTCCTCGACAATAGGAAGGCCGGCGGACGTTCTCATGTCCTTTGCAACTCGCTCGGGCGGATACGATGTTCCCTATTTGTTCCAGTTACGCCAAGAGAGTCAAGTCTGACGGTGCCCGAGGTGGTCCCGGTAATGGCGCCGCGTTCGCCCGTCGGTTCGCCACGGTATGTATGCCGTCGCTTTGAAACGAGCTAACCGTGGCACGCGCCTATGCGATGTGGGCGACCCCGCCGACGACATGGGAGCCCAGCGCAGCGGCATCGCTTCGCTGTTTGACGTCGCAGCTTGAAGAGGCCGAGATTGATTTCGTTGCGCGATGCCGCCAACTTTGCAACAGAGGCATGACGCGAATTTTGAATTCGGGCAGGCGCGGTGGTGCGAAGACTTCTATTCTGGTGTTTCCGCAACCGCGAGACGGGAGCGATCACCGTTGCTCAGACACCAAACCTCGCGCTCAGCGTCTTTCTCGTCGCGACGGCGATCCTCTGGCTCATGCATCCGAACGGTACCATATCGACGGTGGTCAAGGTGGTCGCCACCGGCAGCCTGATCGTTTGGGCCCTCGACGAAGTCGTGCGCGGCGTCAACCCTTGGCGCCGGTTCCTCGGCGTCGCCGTTCTGATCTACGTAGTTTCCACCGTTCGCCTGTGAGCTGCTAAACCCGAAGCTCGTTGGGTCCGGGTTCGGGTATGTTCCGCTTTTCGTCTCAACGCCGCGGAAAACCCGGCCATGGGGGTGGAGAAAAACGAGGCCAGTTTGCGGCGGGGACAAAGAGCCCGACGCGCCGCGTTCGCCCCGGCGGAGATGGCCTAGGTTTCGGAGCTGGGGCGGACGGCCTCCCTCGTCTCCAAAAACCTTTACAAGGCCTGAGACAGCGGCATCTCTTTCGATCTTGTAAGATCGGCGCTCTTGCATGTCCGATGGCATTCCGGTCGATGCCGGATTTTGCCATTCATTGCACGGCGGGCATCATCGGCGAGGCGGGCTCGGTCTTGTCAAGGACGCGGCAAAAGCGCGTCCATCGGGGGCTAGGGCTATGGCTCGCGCTGGCGAAGCGGTGCTCCGCATCCTTGACGAGGCCGATCCGCTCGCCAACCTGCCACCATGAGATGAATGACTGCGTTGTCGTTGGCGAGGGCGTCCGGGCGTTCGCCGAGACGCTTCAAGATTTCGTAGCGGCGCCGATCGCCCACGGCCTTCGCGATCAGAAGAACTTGATCCTCCGTCAGCGTTTTGCCAGCCGGTTCCGACATCCCCTCACCTTCGAGCATGACCGCTTCAAATTGAAGGGATCATGCTCATTTTTCTAGCGGCGGCGCGCCCGCCGCACAAGGGCGTGATCGCCTTAGCCCAAGCCGCCCGAAACCGCCAGCGTATCGCCGGTGATCCAACGCGACTCGTCCGACGCCAAGAACACCGCGACCGGCGCGATATCGTCCGGTTGTCCGGTCCGCCCAAGCGGCGTTTGCGCCACAGTTTGCTTCTCGCGATCGTTGCCGATGACGCCCACTGCATGTGTACCCTCAGTATCGATCAGGCCCGGCTTGATCGCGTTGACGCGAATTTTCCTCGGACCCAGCTCCTTCGCCAGCACGCGGGTCACCGCGTCGACCGCGCCTTTCGTCGCGGTGTAGACGACCATATTGGGCAGATTGAGATCGCTCACCACGGAGCCGATATTGATCACGCTGCCGCCCTCTTCGCCAAAGAGCTTCGCCGCCTCCTGTGTCGCCAGCAGCAGGCCCAACACGTTGATGTTGAAATGCCGGTGAAAGTCCTCTTCCGTGACCTCCTCGAGAGGCAAAAAATTATAGACGCCGGCGTTGTTGACCAGAATGTCCAGCCGGCCGAACGCTTTCTTCGTCTCTGCGAAGATTTTCTTCACATCTGCCGCCTTTGCGACATCGCCTTGCACGGCGATCGCTTTGCCGCCCTTGGCCTTAATGTCCGCAACGACGCGATCGGCGCCGTCCTTGCTCGAGGCATAGTTGACGACGACCGCCGCGCCTTCCGCCGCGAGCTCTTTGGCGATTCCCGCGCCGATGCCTTTTGACGCGCCAGTCACTACCGCTGTTTTGCCAGATAATCTGCTCATGACTTTTCATCCTCTGAAGTTCACGATACTTCGATAATTGTACAACTATCGAACGAGCGGACTTAGGTAAGCCGGCGAGAAAGGTCTTTCAAGGGCATGATGAGCGCCGTCAACGCCATCTCGAGCTGGTCCAAGGAGAGGACCGCCGGGGGTCATTGTCAAATTCTGGTGAGGGATGCGACCAAGCGGCGGCGGCTCGGGCATGCCGTGTTACAACCTCGATCCGGTCAGCGAGCCTTACGCTCCTAATAGAGGCCGGGAATTAGCCGCGACGTCCGGTCCCGGTAAGCAGCGTACTCTGCACCGAACTGTGAGTGCAGCAGCCTCTCTTCCGCGCGGATGCGTGCGAGGAGCACCGGGATGATGAGCGCCGTGATCAGCAGGCCAACTCCCGACCGAAAGGCGAGCGCCCACCCCAGCGAGTTGACGAGCAACCCCAGATAGCTGGGGTGGCGGATGACGCCATAGACGCCGCTGGTGACCAGGGTGTGACCGGGCTGGATGGCGACCAATCCGCTGAACCGGCTTCCGAGCACGACGACGGGCCAGAGCCGCAGCGCGCCGCCGCCCGCGAAGAGGACGACGCCGAGCCAGCGGATGGTGTCGCCGTCGAGGGTCCAGAACTCGTTGCGGTCCGTCCAGGCCGGCAGGAAGGCGGCGAGCACCCCGATCAGCGAGAGGGCCGCGATGACCCAGCGGTTGCCGCGGTCCTCGCGCACCCCCGAACTGATGTTCCCGCCGACGAACAGCGACGCGCCGGCCATGACGAAGAGCGCCACCGCGAGCGCGATCAGCGCCGGGTGCGAGAACAAGGCGGCGGGGCCGCCCCAGCCGACGACGGCGAGGCCGAAATAGGTGGCGGTGGCCGCCATGATGAATGTCGCTCGAACGATTGATCCGATCATTGGTCCTTTCCCTGCCCGCGCCCTGTCGCAATCGGCGAGGGCTCGGCCCCAATGATTGCGATCCTGGTTGTAGTTAAAATAGGTTGATGGGCTTACCTGTTGCACAATTCCGGTGTCGCACGTTCCGCCGTTCACGGCCGGCCTGCCAATGCAACTCCAGTATCTATCGCCCGGAGCGGCCGGCCCCTGGCGGCGCTCGAACTGGAACCTAATAGTCTAACCTGCGTTAGCCGACGGAACCCCGGAATCATCCGGCACAATCTTTATCCGGACCGGTCTGTTCGCATGACAGGAGATTTTCCATGAAGCTCGTAACAGCAATATCCACGGCAGCTCTCGTGCTTGCACCGGTCGTCGGACTCGCACAAGCCCCCGCAAATGGTGGAGGAGACACGCAGGAAGAACCCAGCTTAAAGAGCAAGGTCCAACGCATGATTGGAGTTGGCTCTCCGGACACGAAAGAAGGCACCGATGCAAAGAGCGGCGCTGCCGCGCAGAACGCAGGCGATACAAACTACCCTGATAGGGGAGCGGTCAAGAGGACCGATAAATAGCGGGATGCCCGGGCGGCGTCCAGACGTTCGTCCGGCCCGCGCCAAGCGCGGGCCGGGGTGAAGACCGCGCCGGTGAGCTATGATGGGAAGGTTTAGGTGTGGTTATGAGCAATCCCATGGCCCCAACCCAGATCGGTCTCAAAGAGCACGCGCACAGCGCGGTTCCGGTCGGCCGAAGAATTGGGCGTATCGATTCGCTATTATCAAAGTATCGGCCTCGTCCGGCCAGGTTTTCGGTCGGCCGCCAATTATCATGGATACGACCGAGCGGCCATTCAGAACTTGCGCTTCAGCGCCGAAACTGACTATAAGCGGAGGCGTCACAATGGCTGATCTGGTGACTCATATCAGCGAAGTCCTCCTGATGGCCGGACCGAGCCCCGGCTTGTCGGTTTGCGTGGAATTTTCCTAGCCATACATCGCTTAATCTAGCGCTCTTTGCCGAGAAAGGCGGCGAAGGCGGCGCGGGCTGCGTCCGACCCCAGCGCAACGGAAAAGGCCCGTGCTTCGTCCTCGATCCGGGCGAGGATTTCCTGGCGGTCCCCGCGCATGAGGCGGCGCGTTGCGGCAATCGCCGCGCGGGGTTTTGCCGCAAGCTGCCCCGCCCTCTCGATTGCAAAACCGCGTAGCTCGCACGCCGGAACGATGGCATTGGCAAGCCCGAGCCGCACCGCCTCCCCGGCGCCAAAAGCTTCCCCGAGCAGCAAAAACTCGGCCGCCTTGGCCATGCCGGCGCGGCGCGGCAGAAGCAAGGAGGACGCCGCCTCCGGCACCAGGCCTAGGTCGACGAAGGGCAGGCGAAAAACCGTCCCAGGCGCGACATAGACGAGATCGCAATGCAGCATCATCGTCGCGCCAATGCCTATGGCAATGCCTTCGATCGCCGCAACGAGCGGTGTCTCGCAAGCAGCAAGAGCCTTGATGAACGTAAAAGCCGGAAGTTCGCCGGGCCCCGCGCTAGCCTCGAGAAAATCCGCGATATCGTTGCCCGCCGTGAATACTCCGCCAGACCCGGCAAACACCACCGCGCCGATGGACGGGTCGCCGCCGGCTCGCCGCAAAGCCTCAGTCGCGGCCATGTACATCGCGCGGTCGAGCGCGTTCTTTTTGTCCGGCCGATCGAAGGTCACACAAAGAACCGCGCCGTCGCGTGTGATCTCGACGTTTGGAGAAGGTGTCATTGGCCAAGTGCGGCAGCGCCCGCATGCACCGAGCCAGCGCCGCGAGTCACCTTGCGTGCGAGGCCGCCCGCGCCGGCCGCGATATTTTCGGCGAAAAAGCGGGCGGTCGCGATCCGCGCCGGCAATGTGGAATCGCTATTGCCCGTTAGAGAGAGACGATGCGCGGCAAGCGCGCCCCTCGCCAGCGCCGTGCCACCACGCGCGACAGCAAAAAGCCGCAAAAAGGGCGTCGCGCCCGCGAGTGCATCGTTTTGGCGTGTTGTCGACGCATCCAGCATGAAAGCGGTGGCCCGCTCCAGCGCGTCCACGGCGTCAGCCAAGCATGGTTCCATTTCGCCGAAGCCGTCGGCATTGACCTTCCGCAGCGCTTCGACCGCCGCTCGCATATCGGCGATTTCGCGATGCACCGCGGCGCCCCCCGACAAACCGAGCTTACGCTGCACTAAATCGATTTCCTGAACGCCATTGGTGCCTTCGTAGATCGCGGCGATCCTCACGTCGCGGAGAAATTGCGCCGTGCCGGTCTCTTCGATATAGCCCATGCCGCCATGAACCTGGATTCCGAGCGAGGCGGCCTCGTTGCCGATGTCGGTGGAAAAGGCCTTCGCGACCGGCGTCAGCAACGAGCCACGCTCCGCCGCCCGCTCCCGCGCGGCCTGGTTTTTTTCCCGGCGCGAACGATCGATCGAACCCGCTGTCATGAGACAGATCGCCCGCGCGGCCGCCGTCATGGCCTTCATCGTCATGAGCATGCGGGCAACGCCTGGATGTTGCACGATGGGAGTCATCCCCTCGCCCATATCGCCTGGCACATGACCCTGGCGTCTTTCCTTTGCGTAAGCGAGCGCTTGCTGAAACGCGCGCTCCGCGATCGCGACGCCTTGCACGCCGACATTGAGCCTGCCGCTATTCATCATCGTGAACATGCAGGCAAGCCCCTTGTTCTCCTCGCCGACAAGAAAGCCCGTCGCGCCGCCATGATCGCCATAGACCATCGTGCAGGTGGGCGAGGCATGGATGCCGAGCTTATGCTCCAACGAGATGCAATGGACATCGTTGCGCGGCCCAACCGCGCCATCGGCATCGACGAAAAATTTCGGCACGAGGAAGAGCGAGATGCCGCGCGTTCCCTTCGGCGCATCGGGCAAGCGCGCGAGCACGAAATGAACGATGTTTTCGGTCATGTCGTGCTCGCCATAGGTGATGAAGATCTTGGAGCCGAAGAGTTTGTACGTTCCATCTTGCCGCCGCTCGGCCCTGGTTTTGAGCGCGCCGAGGTCGGAACCCGCCTGCGGCTCGGTCAAATTCATGGTGCCGCTCCATTCGCCCGAGACGAGCTTTGCGAGATAGACCTCCTTCAACGCTTCGCTTGCATGCGATTGCACAGCCTCGATCGCGGCAAGGGTCAGCAAAGGGCAAAGGCTGAACGCCATGTTCGCCGCGCTCCAGATTTCGATGCACGCGGTATTGAGAAGCACCGGCAGACCCACGCCGCCATATTCGGAAGGTCCGGTGATCGCGTTCCATCCCCCCGCAGTCCATTGCCGGTAGGCCTCGGCAAAGCCGGGCGCGGCCGTGACCCTGCCCGCTTCGAATTTCGCACCCTCCTTGTCGCCAACGCGGTTCAACGGCGCGAGGACATTTTCAGCAAATTTCCCCGCTTCCGTCAGGGTCGCCTCGGCAAAACCATCGCCAAGATCGGCGTAGATTCCGTCTTTGAGTCCAAGATCCAGCCCCGCCTCGTGTGTCATGGCGAAAAGAATGTCGGCAATAGGGGCGCGATAGCTCATCGATGTCTCCTCAGCCTCCATCACGCCTGCGACGCCAGAAGATTGGCGTCGCGCGCGACCAGCCAGCGCCCGTCTGGCTCCTTGCGCAGGATCGTGAGCGTATGGCCCGACCGGCGAAGAGGCACGCCGCCGGGGGGCGTCATCGTCACATCGAGATAGTTCCTAAGATAGGCCCAATCGCCAAGAAGCTTGATTTCGTTAATCTCGCTCGACGTCTCAAAGCGGACACCGGTCAATGCTTTAAAGCTCGCGGCAAAAGCCTCCTTGCCGAAGGGACTTTGACCGGGAAGCATGAAGACCACATCATCCGCCATTAGGCCGAGGATGGTTTGAATGTCCCCTTTTTGGGTCGCCGCGAGCCAAGTCTGGATCAACTCGCGTATCGCCCGCTCATCGTCCGGCATTCCGGCCGCCTCCGTTCGAGCCCGGTCGCATCGCTAAGGTAACTATGGTTCAATCTAAAACGATCGTGTTCAATGGCGAGCATTATTGCCCTGTTCATAACCTGCACTATAGCCCTGCTCGTAGATCTCGCGGCCTTGCCGAAGGTTGAGAGGGCACAGTTTAAAGCTGTCCGTTCCAAGCTGGAACCCGAGCGACCCGCATTGGGCGTCGTCCTCGCGCGACTGGGCGGCTATCATTTCTGGACTTGTAGCACAACCCGCCGCCGCGATGGCGAGCAGGATGCTCAATTGGGGCGAAGCGCTTACCTTATCTCATCCAATGCCCGCCGCCAATTATCTGATCGGGTTTTCACCTTGGATGCACCGCGCCAGAAATAGGTTATACGCCCCATTGCACCTCTTGAGTTGTCAAGGATGAATATCGACGGATGAAGAGCGATTTGTTGCGCGTGGTTCCGCGCCCCCCATGCAACAAGTAATGACGGCGGACGCGCCGGGCATTGCCGAGGCGGCACGCATCCTGCGCCGCGGCGGTCTCGTCGCGCTCCCAACCGAGACCGTTTACGGCTTGGCGGCCGATGCGGCCTCGGACGCTGGCGTCGCGCGCATCTATGCGGCGAAAGCAAGGCCAAAATTCAATCCTCTCATCGCCCATGTCACGAACCTTGAAGCGGCGCTCGGGCAAGGCATGTTCTCGGCCGATGCTCTGCGGCTCGCCGAGGCATTCTGGCCGGGGCCGCTGACCCTTGTGGTCCCGCTCGCGCCCGGCGCGACCGTCTGCGCCGCCTCGCGTGCGGGCTTGCAAAGCATCGCGATGCGTGTGCCAGCGCATCCGGTTGCGCTGGCAGTCATTGCTGCGGCGGGGCGGCCACTGGCGGCACCTTCGGCCAATCGCTCCGGCCATGTGAGTCCGGTCACCGCCGCGCACGTCGTGCGGGATTTTGCCGGCGAAATCGACTTGATCCTCGATGGCGGGCGCTGCCCGGTTGGCCTCGAGTTCGACGATCATCGCATGCCTCGAAGAGCACCCGCGATTGTTGCGGCCGGGCGGAATTGCAAGGACGGACATCGAAGCCGTGCTTGGCTACCCGCTTGGCGAATCCGCAGGGCCTGGCCCAGTTCGTTCGCCGGGAATGTCGCAATCCCACTACGCACCGCGCGCAAAACTTCGCCTTGAGGCGGTAACACTCGATGAGGGCGAGGCGGGCCTCGATTTCGGCGGGATTTTTGGCGAGGGCAAAAATGTGTTGGACCTTTCGCCTGGCCGGGATCTCGCGGAGGCGGCGGCAAATTTTTTCAGTTTTTTGCGTGAGCTTGACGCGCGAAAACCCGCGTGCATCGCGGTCGCGCCGATCCCTTACGAAGGGTTGGGCGAGGCGATCAACGACCGGCTCGCCCGCGCCGCCGCGCCACGCGATAATTTAGCTAGGCGGCAGCTATAAAAGGCTTGGAATTGACAACTAATATGAGCCGCGCCGGCTTGACGGTTGAGACCACACGGCGCCGGCTAGGCACTGTGGCATTCGGCTTGGCGATTGGGGCGGTCGCGTTTACGCGAAGCGTGTTTGGCGGGGCGGACGCAGCCACCGCCGCGCCGGACACCGCCGCCGCGCCCGTCGTCTTCGCGGCGGCCAGCATGAAGACCGCTCTCAATGCGGTCGCCGCCGCCTGGCAAGCCGATACCGGCAAGACCGTGTCGATCGCTTACGCGTCCTCCGCCACTCTTGCGAAACAGATCGAGCAGGGCGCCCCGGCGGATATATTTATTTCCGCCGATCTCAAATGGATGGATTACCTCGAAAAGGGCAAGCTCATCCGCGCCGGAACACGTCGGAATTTGTTGGGCAATAAGCTTGTCCTCATCGAGCCCGGCGACGCCAACGTCAAGCTTGAGATCGCAAAAGGTTTTGATCTCGCGGGCGCCGCGGGCGATGGCAAAATCGCGGTTTGCATGATCCACTCGTGCCCGGCCGGAATTTACGCCAAGGAAGCGCTCGAATTGCTCGGCGTCTTTGCGGGCGTCGAAGCAACGCTCGCGCAGGTCGACAATGTCCGCAATGCGCTGAACCTCGTCTCGCGCGGCGAAGCCAAATTCGGCATCGTATATGCTACCGATGCGAGGGCCGATCCCAAGGTGAAAGTCGTCGGCACCTTTCCAGCCTCGAGCCATAGCCCGATCGTCTATCCGGTTGCGCTCGTCGCAGCGTCGGAAAACCCGGACGCGGCATTTTTCCTTGCTTATTTGGCGTCGCAGGCGGCGATCCAGATCTTTCTGGAACAGGGTTTCGAAGTCTTGTCGAAGTGATCGTCCCGCGCCCATCACCGCACGCGAAACGATCCGCCTCCCCCTCGCGGGAAAGCCGCGCCGCGGCCGGGGCTGGGCAATTACAATATATATGCTTTATAACTAGATATAACTATATCCATATTAGCTATAACCTGTTAATTGGCAAACATAATTATATTGTTTTGTAGTAACAAAATAAATTGAAATAATCTTTTCAAGCCTACGTTGGGGTTCGAATGTTGCAAGCCGTGTCCGGTTGTCCGCGATCCGCCTCGGCGTTGCATTCTGGAACGAAGATGCAGCCGCTCGACGCTCGATGATGCTCGATGCAAAAAGGACAGGCAAACCGTGAAAATGAAAACAGCTCGCAGAATGCCAATGCCACCAGCTCGTCTCGTCGTTCTTGGCATTTCCCTCGCGGCCGGAATTGGCGCCGCGGTCCTAGCCAGCGGCTCGAAACCCCCTGAGATAATTGTTGCCAAGGGTCCCGTAAGCACGATCGTTGTCGCGGCGGGGCCCTTGGAATATGGCACCACACTCACCGACGAGAATGTCAGCGAGGCTCCGTGGGAATCATCAATCGTTCCCGACGGCGCGTTCCAGTCAAAAGCGGATCTTTTGAAGGACGGCGCGCGGGCGGCTCTGACTTCGATGAAAAGAAATGAACCGATTCTTAGCTCGCGGATAACCGGCGCCAACCAGCCGGCTTCCCTCGCAGCGCTCACTGAGCCAGGCATGCGCGCGGTTTCCGTCCGGGTCGATGAGGCGCGCGGGGTCGCTGGCTTTGTCCGGATGGGAGACCGGGTGGATTTCATTTTGATCAGGGGCGGCTCCAAGAATGAGCCCAGCAGTGCCCACGCCGACGTCCTGCTGCAGGACGTCAAGGTTCTCGCGACGGGCCAGATCGCCAACGACCGCCAAGAACACCCGACCGTGGTTCAGACCGTGACCGTCGAGGTTTCGACCGAGCAGGCGCAAAAGCTCATTCTTGCAGAGAGCGTGGGAACACTGTCGCTTGTGCTGCGGCAAGTCGGCAAAGCGGTTCCCGAGGCCGTCCGGCGCATAACCTTGGCGGATCTTGGCGAATCTGAACCGGCCCCGGCGCCCGCGCCTCCACCCGCGCGTTCGCGCGTGGCCGAAGTGTGGATCTTCCGCGGCGACTCGGAACCAACGATCTATCACGATGTATATCGCGAATCGTACCGGAATGAACATCGCGAACCGTATCGCCAAGCGCGATAATGCCCGGCTTTAGAAGCAAGCTCTTGGAACCATGATCGATCGCCGCTGGCAAGGCTGCTCGGGGTGTAAATTTGTCCCTCCGCAACGCGCCGCATCCTGTGGTTGCAAACGGCCCACAGCAGCTTGTGGAAAATAATCAGATGTTGCGATGTTTCACTTGCGAGGGGGAGCGTATTAGCGGCATTTGGTTAACTATTAGTTGCGGTTCCGGCTTTCGCCACCAATCGAGAGGCCGCCGCGCTCGAATTCATTTTTGGCCAATCGCGAAGCGTTATTTGGCCAATGCACCTTGTTCGAGGAGGCGCGCGGGGTGGGTGCGTTCTGCATGCCGGAAGGGGGACCTGGGCCGGTCGGCTGCCCGAGCGCGCAAATCATACCCGTCGGGCGGCGGCTGCGGTCGCTGATTGTCCTAGCCGTCATCCTTGCGATGTTCGACATGCCGCAACTTTTGGGTCGGGCGGCGGCTCAGACAAACGACGCCCGCCTCCGGAGTGGCCATGTCGCCCTGCTCACGAGTGTGACGCTTGTTCAGCACAAATCCAGAAATCTTCGGATCGACGTTCCCTTCGCGGTCGTCGAGGTTGCTGATCCGGACATCGCGGATGCGCGCGCGATCAGCGACCGGCAACTCTTCATTCTGGGCAAGAAGATCGGCGCCACCAATGTCCTTCTGTACGGCCCATCGAGACAGCTGATCGGGGTCGTGGATGTCGAGGTCAAGCTGGATGCCGGCAGCCTCGGGCGAAAGATCCGGGAGGCGTCCGGCGGCGGAGGCATTCGAGTCAACGATGTCAATGGCAAGCTCGTGCTGAGCGGCAATGGCGGGGATTCCCAAACCACCCAGCGGGCGATGGAGGTCGCGGCCGGTCTCGGGCCGGCCGGGGTCGTCAACGCGCTGAAGGTCACGACCCCGCAGCAGGTCATGCTCAAGGTGCGCTTTGTCGAAGCGACGCGGGCCGCGGCGCGCAGTCTCGGCGTGCGCTGGGAGTTTTTCAGGCGTGGCGCCACGGCCGGCGTCGTCGGAAATCAGGCGGGCAGTAGCAAGTTCAGCGTGGCGTCGCCGGAGTTCGCGCTTGGCAGCGCGTCGGGCGCGGCGAGCGGGACGTCGAATTCGGTCGCGGACGCCGTGTCGGGTCTTACTTCGGGCGCCAGCCCCTTCGCGACCATCCTCACCCAGATCGTCAACAACAGTTCCGGCAAGCTCGATGTCGTCCTCAGCGCGCTCGAGGAGCAGAACGTGCTCCGGACGCTGGCCGAGCCGAACCTCATCGCGATGTCGGGCGAGACCGCCGACTTCCTGGCCGGCGGCGAATATCCCGTGCCGGTCGTTTCGGCGGCATCGGCCGGCGCGCTCCCGACGATCACCATCATTTACAAGGAATTCGGCGTGAAGCTCAGTTTCACGCCGACCGTTCTGGCGCGCGGCGTCATCAGCTTGAAACTCATGCCCGAGGTGAGCGAACTGGATTTCACGAACGCGGTGACCGTAGCGGGCACTACAATACCGGCCCTGACGGTCCGGCGGGCGCGAACCACGGTCGAGCTGCGGGACGGCCAGAGCTTCGGCATTGCCGGCCTCCTGCAGGCCACTTCGACCCGTGACCAGAACCAAGTTCCCTGGCTGGGGTCGGTTCCGGTCATCGGCGCGCTGTTCCGGAGCGCGGCCTATCAGGCCAACGAGACCGAGCTTGTCGTCCTCGTGACGCCTTATCTGATCAAGCCTGTCCCGCCGGACAAAAAGCTGAAGACGCCCTTGGAAACCTCGCTTGCGGGGAACGATTTCGATTATTTCCTGAACGGCCAGCCGGAAGTGCCAAAAACACCGCCGATGGTCCCCAATCCATTCACCGGGTTGCAAAGCCTGTTTGGCGGCATCGAGCCGGGCCCTCCGGCGCCCGTACCGTTGGCCGGTCCCGTGCCTGTTCCGGTGGCCGCTCCGGTGGGCCCTCCCATGCCGGTGCCGGTGCCGGTGCCGGTGGCCACTCCGGTCCCTGTTCCGGTTGCTGCTCCCGTGCCTGTTCCGGTGCCCGCTCCCGTGCCCGTGCCGGCTCCCGTAGGAGATGGGGCTTCGCATTATGACCCGGCAACCGGCTATTTCGTCGATCCCCCAACCCATGGAGGTGGGCAGTGAGTTCGCTTCGAATAATCTTGCTCCCGATGATTTGCCTGATGCTTTCGGCGTGCACTCAGTATTGGAACCGGTACGGGGAGCGCGAGGACACCGTCACTTTGAGCGCCGGCGATGCCGTCGCTTCGAATGCGGCGGTCCAGATCCCCACTCCTTGGCCGCGCTATTCGAACGATACGACGATCGCGATGGACGGAGAAAGAATTGCTCGCGCGGTTGCACGCTACAGAGAAGGCGAAAAGCAACCGGTAGCGACTGTACCCGATACTCCGTTATACGGGTCCACGTTTGGGAACGCGAATGCGTCCTCGCAAGGGGCTGGCGCGGCGGCTGGGCCGCCGCCCGGGCAGGGATATGGGGCTGCGCCCGCGCCGGGGCCGTAAGGGGCTGTGGCTGAACGAGCCCCGGCCGGCGGCATAATTGAACCGAGAACGTCTGACCGGGCCGAGGCGGTTTCGGGAGGAATCCTACAACCACCATTTCGTCACGCCGCGCGGGTCCGCGAGCTAGTTCAAAAGGCTCGGGCTGCGGGATTAGACCTCTTGCATAACCGTCATGTGACTTTGAGCTCCATGTTGTAGATTGCGGCGATGAGGAAGAAGCGCAGGCCGAAACGGCGGCGGCGATGTCTGTAGCGGTCAGCAATAATCTTGAAGCGTTTGAGCATGGCGATGCCGTTCTCGCAAGGCACGCGTTCGCTGGAGGTAGCGCGGTTTCTGGCCTTGTCGGTTGCGGCTAACGGATTCTTTTTGCTGCGCTTCTTCGGCATCGCCGTGTTGGCGTGCACGCTCTGCAGGCCTTGATAGCCGCCGTCGACAACGGCCTTCGTTTCAGGATGCAGACGAACCTTTGACCTCTTGAACAGCTTGAAGTCGTGCCGGCGTCCTTTTTCGTGCGCAATGCAGAGAATGCGGCGCGTTGATTTCTCGACAACAAGCTGCGTTTTTAGCGGGTGCCGCTTCTTCTTGCCCGAAGAGTAGCGCCGTTGTTTTTTTGGCCGTTCGATGGGTGTTTCGGTTGCGCCGATCAAGACGACATCGAACGCCCGGTCACTGGCAGCAACGGCCTTGCGGCCCGGTAACCGAAAGGATTTGCTTTTGGCCAGCGTGTTTTCGCACCATTTGATGTGGCGGTACGCCGCACTTTCACTGATCCCGTAGGCTTGCCCGATATGAAAATAGGTCCGGTATTCGCGCCAATATTCGAGCATCATCAGAAGCTGGTTTTCGACACGGAGCGTGTTGGGCTTGCCACCGGCCGCCTTGTGCTTGCATTTGGTGGCAGAAAGCACCGCCGCCATCGCCTCAAATGGGTTCCTCTGAATACCGGTAAGTCGCCGGAATGCTTCACCTTTCAGCTCTTTGACCGAATCAAATCTCATCGTCGCCTCCCTTTGGGACAACGAATCAAACAGTCGTTAAAAGAAGGTTATGCAAGAGGTCTATTATATGCTCGCTCTCGATAAACTGGCGGCGCAACGCGAACACGGTTTTTATGGCGTCCTCCCGCTTGGGGGCACGCGCCACACGCATGCCGCGATCAAATACCAGGACGAGCGCCGGCTGCGTCTTGCCCGTCAAGGAAGTGCTCGGCGGCAACGCCGCGTGCGGGGTCGCCGAAGCATCGTAAGGCGGGTTGAGATTTTGACAATGAAAAATCGATAATCCGGGCCGGAAAGGGATGAAATCCGTGAGCGACATATCAGAGATCCCATTGGCCGAGCGTGCGGCTGCCCTCGCGATCGAGACGGTCTTCGCGGCCCAGCGGGAAACCGCAATCGCACTTCGTGCCTCCACTGCCGGGATGCGCATCGCCAAGCTGCGGAAGCTGGAGGCGGCGGTTTTCGCAAATCGCGGCGCGATCTACCGCGCGCTAGCCGCCGACCTGCGCAAGTCGGAGGCCGAGGCCGATCTGTTCGACATCCTTCCGGTGATTTCGGGGATACGCCATGCCCGCCGCAATCTGAAATCCTGGATGAAACCGAAACGCGTCGCGCCGACCATGATGATGTTTGGGACCAAGGCGCGTATACGCCATGAGCCGAGGGGCGTCTCGCTGATCATCGTACCGTGGAACTTCCCAATCAGCCTGCTGCTCGGGCCTCTAACGTCGGCAATCGCGGCGGGCTGTCCGGCAATCATTAAGCCCTCGGAAATGAGCGAGGCTTCCTCGGCGCTCATGGCAAACATGATCCACGAGACTTTTGCATGGCAAGAAATCGCCCTGTTCGAGGGTGATGCGGCGGTTTCGAAGGCGCTGCTCGATCTGCCCTTCGATCATATTTTCTTCACCGGCAGCCCGGAAATCGGCAAGGTGGTCATGACGGCGGCGGCCAAGCACCTCGCCTCGGTCACCCTCGAGCTCGGCGGCAAGTCGCCGGTCATCGTCGATGAAAGCGCAAATATCGCGAAGGCGGCGAAGAGCGTCGCTTGGGGCAAATTCATCAATTGCGGCCAGACCTGCATCGCGCCGGACTACGTCTATGTCCATGAGGCCCGGTTGCCGCAATTTGTCGACGCGATGAAGAATGCGATCGCGACGATGTATGGCGCCGCCGCGCAAAGCGCGGATTACTGCCGGATGATCAATCAGCGCCATTTCGAGCGCGTCTCCCGCCTCATCGACGACGCGGCGGCGCGCGGCGCGGCCATCGCCGCTGGCAGCGAACGCGATGCCACGAAAAAATTCATCGCGCCGACGCTCTTGACCGGGGTTGGCGACGATGCCCTCGTGATGCAAGAGGAAATTTTTGGGCCGGTTCTACCGGTCCTCGCTTATCGCGATCTGGCCGAGCCTATCGCCGCGATCAATGCGCGGCCGAAACCGCTCGCGCTTTATGTCTTTGCGAAGGATCGCGCCCGGGCCGATCGGGTGCTCCAAGAAACATCGGCGGGCGGAACATGCGTCAACGCGTCGATCATACAATTCGGGCATGACAATCTGCCGTACGGCGGCATCAACAATTCGGGGCTCGGCAATGCCCATGGCTTCTATGGTTTTCGCGCTTTCTCGCATGAACGTGCGGTGCTGGAAGATAAATTCAGCATAACCCCCATGTTGTTCCCGCCCTACACGAAGCGCGTCAAGCAGATGATCAAATGGACGGTCCGGTTCCTGTCCTGAACGGCGCGGCGCGACCTCTATACGCCGAGAAGGTCGAGGAGCGCCGGGATCAAGGGCGCGTCGGCTGGCGGCATCGGATAGGCGCGCAGATCCTGTGGCCGCACCCATTTCAGCGTCTGATTTTCGCGTGCGTTGACAAAACCGGTCCAGCGCCAGCATGTATAGAGCGGCATAAGAAGGTGGAAGTCCGAGTAGGCAAAACTCGCGAAGGTGAACGGCGCGAGGCAACTCTCTTCGACCGCGATCCCGAGTTCTTCGTGCAGTTCCCGGATCAAGGCCGCTTCCGGCCGCTCGTCCAATTCCACTTTGCCGCCGGGAAATTCCCAAAGCCCCGCAAAAGACTTGCCTTGCGGACGTTGCGCGATCAGCACGCGGCAATCCTGGTCGATGAGCGCCACGGCGGCGACGAGCAGAAGTTTCACGAAACAGGCTCGCCGCTCACGAGCGATAATCGCCGTTGATCGCGACATATTCCTTGGTCAGATCGCAGGTCCATACGGTCGCCGCGCCCTTGCCCATACCCAAATCCACGCGAATTTTTATTTCCGGGCCGCGCATGAGCTTGGAGACCCCGGCCTCGTCATAGGCCGGATCGCGCTGGCCCTTGTGGGCGACACGAACATCGTTGAACCAGATCGCCAGCCTGTCGCGTTTTGCCGGTACGCCGGCCTTGCCGACGGCCATCACGACGCGGCCCCAATTGGCATCCTCGCCGGCGATCGCCGTTTTGACCAGTGGCGAATTGGCGATCGAGAAAGCGATTTTTCTGGCGGCGGCGGCGGTTGCCGCGCGGGTCACCTTCACCTCGACGAATTTGCGCGCGCCTTCCCCGTCCCGCACGACCTGATGCGCGAGATCGAGGAGGAGACGGTCGAGCGCTTGTTTGAATGGAGCGAGGCGGCGGTCGTTGGCGACGGCGATTCTTGGCGCGCCGCGTTTGGCGGCGGCCCCTGTCGCGAACAGCATCAAAGTGTCGGAGGTCGAGGTATCGCTGTCGATGGTGATTGCGTTGAACGACCGTTCCACGCTCTTGGCCAGCATGGATTGCAAGGCCGTCGCGGCAATTGGCGCGTCGGTGAACACGAATGCCAGCATGGTCGCCATGTCGGGGGCGATCATGCCCGCGCCCTTGGCCATGCCGGACAGGATCACCTCGACGCCGGCGAGCGTCGCGCGCGCAGTTGCGACTTTGGGAAAAGTGTCGGTCGTCATGATCGCCTGAGCGGCCCGGAGGAGACCGTCTGGTGCCCCGCGCGCGGCGAGCGTTTCGAGCACGCCGTCGAATTTCGACGCGTCGAGCGGCTCGCCGATCACCCCGGTCGACGCGAGGAAAACTTCATTGACTGGCGCGCCGGTCGCGCTTGCGGCAAGCGCGACGGTTAGCTTGACCGCCTGCACCCCGGCCTTGCCAGTAAACGCATTGGCGTTGCCGGAGTTGACGACCAGCGTGCGGGCCTTGCCCCCCTTGAGCCTTGCGCGGCACCAATCGACCGCCGCCGACGGACATTTCGATTTCGTAAAAAGCCCCGCCACGTGTGTCCCCTTGTCGAAAACGGCGAGCATCACATCGGTGCGGTCCTTGTCCCGGATACCGGCTGCGCCGGCGGCAAAGCGCACGCCCTCGATGTCTGGCAGGTTGGGAAATGAGGTTGGCGCGAACGGTGAGATGGCGGCGGCCATGGGAAAGGGTTCCTAAAATAAATTCGCGGCCGACGAGCCAGGGCGAATCCGGCGTCAAAGGGGCGAACCCCCTCGACTTTGGTTTCGGCGATTTGGTTTGTTAGCGCCCAGGCCGTCGCCGCGCCTATTTCTTTCCTGGCGCGGGCGCGGGTGTGGCCGGCGTGGGGCTCGCAACCGCCGGCTTATCGGTTTTGGGGGGTTCCGGAGGCTCGGTCCGCTCGATTTTCGCGGTCTTGCGCAAGTCCGCGACGAGCGCCGTTTGCGCCTTTTGCACGACATAGCGGGTGACTTGCTCCTTGACCTGGTCGAAGGGCGGAAAGGTTTTCTGTCGCTTGTCCATGACCTCGATGATATGCCAGCCGAACGGGCTTTTCACCGGATCGGAAACCTGCCCGACCTCGAGCTTGAACGCGGCATCGGCGAACTCTGGCACCATCCGGTCCTTGGTGAACCAGCCGAGATCTCCGCCTTCCGAGCCCGGGTCTTTCGAGACTTCCTTGGCGATCGTGGCGAATTCATCGCCTCCCATGATCCGCTTCAGCACCGCCTTGGCTTCATCCTCGGTGCCAACAAGAATATGCCGCGCGTGGATTTCGGTCTCGGGTTTTTGCGCCTTGGCCGCCTCGTCATAGGTCGCTTTGATCGCCGCGTCAGTGGCCGCCGTCTTCGCGACCTGTTCAAGCACGCTCTCCATCAGCAGTTTCTCACGATAATAAGCCAGTTTCTTGGCGAATTCCGGGGTTTGGTCGGCCTTTTCGGCCAGCGCCTTCTGCGCCACCAATTCGCCGTCGATCAAAAAGTCGAGAAGATAGCTGTCGCGGGCTTTGCCTTCGAGCTGAGGCGGGAGGCTCGTGTGAAGATCATTGGCGGCGATCTTCAAATCGTCGTCGGTGATTTGCTTGCCGTTGACCGTGGCGAGCACCTTGGCCGCCGCCGGCAAGGCGGGAACGATCGCAAGCGAGGACATGGTCAGCATGCACGCCAGACCGGCGGTTTTGTTACGCGCGTGTTTCATCAGGAACATGAATCCGAGCTCCGGGCTAAATCAGGAAGATCGCCCCGCGGTTTTCGCGGCGCGTTGTTCAAAAAGGGCGTTTGCCGCGTGACCATGCACGGAGCAGCGGATTTGACAAGCCCCGGCCCCAACCTTATCTGTCGAACAGGTCGCCGTGGATGATTTTTCCGGCTTTCGCGGCCGCCATTGCCAGCGCCTCCTGCCGGGTGTCCCGCGCCTATCGCGCTGCCGCGGGAGCTTTTCGCGAACGAGATGCGCGATCTCCGCCAGAACATGGGCTCTTGTCGAGCGGCCGGGGAAATGGGATTTCCGGTCAGGAACGCGAGTATTTGGTGCCCTGGAACTTGGAATGCTACGTCACGGTCCGGCGGTCCGCCGCCGCGCGGGAATTCGAACCGCGCGTTGCGCAAACGCCGCGGGGATCGCGCAAAATCTAACCAGATAAGCTAGGGGCTGAAGCCGATGGCCGGGATTTGTTCCGGCCGTTTTCTAGAAAGGTCGTTTCGTAATGTTGGGCTCCTTCGCGAAAAAGATTTTCGGATCGTCGAACGATCGCCGGCTCAAGGGATACCGGCCGAAAGTCGCGGCTATCAACGCGCTTGAGCCCGAAATGCTAAAGCTCACCGATGCCGAACTCGCCGGGCGAACCCAGGCGTTCCGGGAGGAATTCGCCGCCGGCAGGAGCCTTGACGATCTGCTCGTGCCGGCCTTCGCGACGGTGCGGGAAGCGGCGCGCCGCACTCTCGGCCAACGGCATTTCGATGTTCAGCTCATTGGCGGGATGGTTCTGCATGAGGGCGCGATCGCCGAGATGCGCACCGGCGAAGGCAAGACCCTTGTCGCGACGCTCGCCACGTATCTCAACGCGCTCCCGGGCAGGGGCGTCCATGTCGTCACCGTCAACGATTATCTCGCCCGCCGCGACGCCGAGTGGATGGGAAGCATTTATCATTTCCTCGGCCTTTCGACCGGGGTCATCGTGCATGGCCTGGATGACGACGAACGCCGCCGCGCCTATGGCGCCGACATCACCTATGGCACCAACAATGAGTTCGGCTTCGACTATCTCCGCGACAACATGAAATACGAGCTTGCCCAGATGGTTCAGCGCGGCCATCATTATGCGATCGTCGACGAGGTCGATTCGATTCTCGTCGACGAGGCCCGGACGCCGTTGATCATTTCGGGGGCTTCCGACGACAGGTCAGATCTCTATATTGCGATCGATAAGGTGATCCCGCGCCTCGTCGCCGGTGACTTCGAACTCGACGAAAAACAACGCACGACCAATCTCACCGAGGCGGGCAATGAACATATGGAGGCCATGCTAGGCGAGCTCGGGGTGCTTTCCGAAGGTTCGCTCTACGAGGCGGTCAACGTCACCACTGTGCACCACGTCAATCAGGCATTGCGCGCGCATAAATTGTTCAAGCGCGACAAGGATTACATTGTGCGCAAGGGCGAGGTCGTCATTATCGACGAGTTCACGGGCCGGATGATGCCGGGCCGCCGCTACTCCGAGGGACTCCATCAGGCCCTCGAAGCCAAGGAGCATGTCGCGATCCAGCCCGAGAACGTGACCCTCGCCTCGATCACCTTCCAGAATTATTTCCGCCTCTACGGCAAACTCGCCGGGATGACCGGAACGGCGGCGACCGAGGCGGATGAATTCATCGAAATCTATAAGCTCGAGGTCGTTGAGATTCCGACCAACAAGCCGGTCAGGCGTCTCGACGAGGACGATGAAGTCTATCGCACGGCGGAAGAAAAATTGCGTGCGATCATCCGCGAGATCGAGGCCGCCAACGCGAAGTTCCAGCCGATGCTCGTCGGCACGACGTCGATCGAGAAGTCCGAGCAGCTCGCCGAGGCCATGAAAAAGCAAGGCTATAAGCAGATCGATTTCGCGGCGCCGGAAGCACTGCAAAAACTCTACGCGGCGGCGCGGTCGGACAAGCCCTCGAAGCTTTTCGCGGTGCTGAACGCGCGCTTCCACGAACAGGAGGCCTATATCGTCGCCCAGGCGGGCGTGCCCGGCGCGATCACGATCGCGACCAACATGGCCGGGCGCGGTGTCGACATTCAGCTCGGCGGCAATGTCGAAATGCGGGTCGCGCAAGAATGCGCCGAACTGCCGCCAGGCCCCGAGCGCGAGGCGAGGGAAACCGGGATCCGTGCCGAGGTCGAAACTTTCCGCGAGAAAACGATCGCCGCCGGCGGCCTCTACATCATCGGCACCGAACGCCACGAGAGCCGCCGGATCGACAACCAGCTGCGCGGCCGTTCCGGGCGCCAAGGCGATCCGGGACGCTCGAAGTTCTTCTTGTCGCTGAAGGACGATCTGATGCGGATCTTCGGGTCCGACCGGATGGAATCGATGCTCGTCAAGCTCGGCCTCCAGGAGGACGAAGCGATTGTCCACCCCTGGATCAACAAGGCCTTGGAAAAGGCCCAGCAAAAAGTCGAAGCGCGCAATTTCGACATGCGCAAGAACGTTCTGAAATACGACAACGTGATGAACGATCAGCGCAAGGTCGTCTTCGAACAGCGCCGCGAGATGATGGCGCAAGAGTCGCTCGAAGACATGATTTCCGACATGCGCCAGGGGGTCGTCGACGATCTTATCGCCAAACATATCCCGCGCGACGCCTATCCCGAGGCCTGGGACACCGAGGGTTTGACGCAATCGGTCCATGCCGCGTTCAATCTCACTCTTCCGCTGGCCGATTGGGCTACGGAAGAAGGAATCACCGAGGAGGACATGCACGAGAGGCTGCGGAAGGCGGCCAATGAGACCTATGCCGCTCGTGTCGACAAGAACGGCGCGGAAGTTACGCGTTATGTCGAAAAGCAGATCGTTCTGCAGGCGCTCGATCATCTATGGCGCGAGCATCTCATGACTCTCGATCATCTGCGTCAAGTTGTCGGCTGGCGCGGCATGGCCCAGCGCGATCCGTTGAACGAATACAAATCCGAGGCCTTCGAGCTGTTCGGCGAACTCATTACCCATCTGCGGGAAATGACGACGGCGCAGTTGAACCGCGTCGAGGTCGCCTTCGAGCCGCCGCCGCCGATGGAGGCGCTGGAGGATTCCCATGCCGATGCATCGGCTTATCCGGATCGCGCGATCAACGCCGCATTTGGCCCCGCGAGCGCCGCCCCCGCCGTTTCACGAGCCGCCAAGCCGGTTTTCGGCGCGTCCGGGGCGGATGCCGCCGAAACGCTTGTCCGCGAGCCGCCGGAGGAGCGGGCGGTCTATGGCAAGGTGGGGCGCAACCAGCCTTGTCCCTGCGGTTCCGGCAAAAAATATAAGCATTGCCACGGCGCGGCCGCGTGACGACAGCACACCGCGCGATCAATTGACTTGCATCAAGGTGCGCGAGAAACCTCCATTATTCCGTTGCCGCTTGCGTCTCAGCCCTGCCCAAATGATTCGATAGCGCCGCGTTAAGTAGGCGCGATCGAGTTCGTCTTCCCAGCTCAAACGCATAGAGTTGGGGGTGTGTCGGAATCTGAAAAAGTTGAGCAACTTTTTTAAGGCCATGCTCTAGGAAACGGCAATGGTCGCGACGCCATTGCCGCGGACGTTGACACGGCACGGCCTTCCCATGAATCGATTCGCTCTCACAACTCGGATGGCGGCGAGCGCGCTATTCCATCGCCGCCGCCTTCAGAATGCAGACCATTGTCGCAGCGGCTGGTTTTTGCGCCACGTTGCGGATCGTATGCGGTCGATCGGAGCGATACCGCAATGTCTCGCCGGCCTTGGCCCGCTCGGCCACGCCGCCCACTTCGACCTCGAGCTCCCCTTCGCTCACCGACAGGCTTTCCACGGAGCCGCGCTGATGCGCGTCCAATTCCAGCACGCCGCCGGGATCGGCCGAGAAATCATACCATTGCAGCCATTCGACCGTCTTGACCCAGCCGATGATGGCGAGCCTGCACTTGCCATCGTCGGACACCAGGATCGGCGTGTCGCCGCGCGAGGATTTCTCCAGAAAGGGCTCGTCGTCGGCCGCCCGCAGCACCCGCTCGATCGAGACATCGAGCGCCTGCGAGAGGCGCCAGATCGTGGCGAGCGTCGGATTGGTCTCGTTGCGCTCGATCTGGCTGATGATCGATTTCGCGACGCCGGATTGTCCGGACAGTTCGGAAAGCGAAAGATTATAGGCCTTGCGCAGCCGCTGTACCGTCTTGCCGAGCTGGTTCGCCAAGGCAGCCGCGCCGGTATCCAGCGTCTTGACCTTGTCACGCCCTCCGACACCCATGGATCCGGCTCGCCGATTTGATGTGGGGTCTTAAAAATGACTAAATTGCCTCGACCGCGATCGCTCCAAGTTGAACCGCTCGTGGTCTCTATCTCTTGTTTTGTCGCATGATCTTATCTGAAATGTCTTCAACTTTCCGGACGACCCGCGAGCCTCACAATGCCGCGCGTTGCGGCCCGGCCCATGCTGTGCCTCTGTCATTCCAAAGTCATACGAATCTGCTTTCGCTTCGACCAGCTTCAGGAAGGTAGCCCAGATTATGCCGGTAAGCCAAGAAAGGGAACCAGAGCCAACAGTTTACCGTACCCTCTTCCTTTCCGATGTCCACCTCGGCACGCGCGGCTGCCAGGCCCACCTTTTGCTGGATTTCCTAAAAAATAACGACGCCGCGACGATCTACCTCGTCGGCGACATGATCGACGGATGGCAGCTGAAGAACGGATGGTACTGGCCGCAGGCGCACAACGATGTCGTGCAAAAACTGCTGCGCAAGGTGCGCAAGGGTGTCCGCGTGATTTATGTGCCGGGCAATCATGACGAGTTCGCGCGCGCCTATATCGGGTCGGTTTTCGGCGGCGTCGAAGTCGCCGATCACGCCTATCACATGACGGCGGATAAAAAGCGTCTGCTCATTGTCCATGGCGACCAATTCGACATCGTTGTACAGAACGCGCGGTGGCTCGCCTTTCTCGGCGATTGGGCCTATACGGTCGCGTTGTGGTCGAACCTGTGGTTCAACAAAATCCGCCGCAAGTTCGGGTTTCCCTATTGGTCGCTCTCCGCATGGGCCAAGCTCAAGGTGAAAAACGCGGTGAACTTCATCGGCGCCTTCGAGGTTGCCTTGGCCGAAGCGGCGAGGCGCCACCATGCCGACGGCGTCGTCTGCGGCCACATCCATCACGCCGCGATCCGCGACATCGGCGGCATCACTTACGTCAACACCGGCGATTTCGTCGAATCCTGTACCGTCGTCGCCGAACATGACGACGGAAGGCTCGAGATTTTGCGCTGGCAGATGACCGCCGAAGAGCAGCGCCTCGCGGCACTCGCCGACAATGAGGGAACCCAAACCGCCGCGAGGGCGGCGGCGTGATGCGAATCCTGGTCGCGACGGATGCTTGGAAGCCGCAAGTCAATGGCGTGGTTCGCTCGCTCGAATCCGTGGCCCGCGCGCTGCGCGAATTCGGCGCCGAAATCGAGTTTTTGACGCCGCAGGGTTTCGCGACGGTTCCGTTGCCGACCTACTCCGAAATCAGGCTCGCGCTGGCAAGCCGCCGGGCAGTGTCACAACGCCTGGAGGGAGCCGCGATTGACCACATCCATATCGCGACCGAAGGCCCGGTGGGCTTTGCCGCGCGCCGCTATTGCTTGTGGGCGAAGCGCCCTTTCACCACGAGTTACCACACGAGGTTTCCGGAATATATCGCCGCCCGCACCAGGATACCGGAAGCCATCACCTATGCGCTGCTGCGCCGCTTCCATAATGCCGGCTCCGGCGTGATGGTATCGACCGCCTCGATCGCCTGCGATCTCAACAGGCGTGGATTTCAGCGTTTGATGCATTGGTCCCGCGGCGTCGATCACAGCCAGTTCAGCCCGGCCAAGGCGGCGGCGATAAATTTGCCGCGGCCGGTCTTTCTTTATGCCGGACGGCTGGCGCCGGAAAAGAATGTCGAGGCCTTTCTGGCGCTGGACTTGCCGGGCTCGAAATTGGTCGTCGGAGATGGCCCCTCGCGCCGCGCGTTGGAGGCAAGCTATCCGCATGCGCAATTCCTCGGCACGCAGGCGACCGACGCGCTCGCCGTTCACTATGCCTCGGCAGATGTTTTGGTGTTTCCGAGCCGGACCGATACGTTCGGCATGGTCCTGCTCGAGGCGCTCGCCTGCGGGCTGCCGGTGGCGGCGCTGCCGGTGCCCGGGCCGCTCGACGTCATCGGCGCGAGCGGCGCCGGCGTACTCGACATGGATCTGCGTGCTGCTTGTCTCGCGGCACTAGAAATTCCGCGCGACAACGCAAGAGCGCACGCGCTTACCTTCACCTGGGCGAAAAGCGCGCGCCAGTTTCTCGACAATATTTTGCTCGCGAAATCGTCGGCGCCGCGGCGCTTGGCCGCGCGCCCGGGCTTTTCCAGCTGAGCAGCGGTGGCCGGCCTCTTGCTCCGGAAACAGGTCTCCGCGCGAAGCACCCTCCAATAACCCGGATAACGTCAGCTCGTTGTCGTCAGTCATCAGCGTAATTGCCTCCAAATCCTCGATCGAGGCATAGAGCCTCTTTCGGAACGCGATGCGATAGAACTCGTCCAGCACTGTCTTGTGGAAGCGCTCCGCGATGCGATTCGTTTGCGGGCTCTTCGTCTTGGTCCTGGAATGGTCAATATCTTCCACCGCGAGAATGCTCTGGATTTGGTCCAGCCGGACTCTTCTACGACAAGGAGAATGTTCTCTACGTCGCCTCGACGGCAGACAATGCGATTTTCAAGATTCCGCACACCGGCACCGCCGGTCCGTCGTCAGGAACCGGCAAACTCGTCTTCATTGACCCTCACCTGCTTGGTCCCTTGAAAGTAGCTCTGGCACCGAACGGACATCTCACCAGCAACGGCGAGGCGATCGACCCGGATCCCGCCCATCCGAGCGAAATCGTGGAATTCACGAAGACCGGCCATTTCATCGGCGAATACAACATCCATCAGAATCAGGGCGGAGCGTTCGGTGTTGCGACATCCATACCGGAGGACGGGCAAGGAATCCAAACAACGACGTCGATCGCTTGGCGGTGGTGAACGACAACACAAACGATGTCGCGGTCACAACATTCCTTTTGCCATAGTTCCTCGCATACTTATCCGAATGGTTGCCATAACCATTTAAAGTGGCTCCAGGACGCCGCGTTGATTAATAGTATGCGGTCGCGTAGGAGTGTGCCACATGAATTCCTTCCTCGAATCAGTCTAGCTTCCAAACCATGTTTGACAACGCGGCGGCTTTCATCTGGGCTGTCGGTAGCCATTGGGTCGCTTCTATGAGCGGCGTTGTGGCTATCGGAGTAGGTATTATTCAATACCTACGCCAAACGAAATTTCATCCATCTACATGGGTTTTTATAGGAATAGGATGTTTATTTATCGCTTGTTATCAAGCATGGCTAGACGAGCACGAGGCGCGAATAAATGCTGACATAGCCTTCTCACCGAGCCCTTATCATTGGCAGATGTTAAGCCCAAGTGAGGCCCTCGCATTGCGTTCGGAAATGCGCGACATAACGCCTGAGGGTGAAGCTATGTTTATATTGTGTGCTGAAGCCGATTGTGATGATCTCGCAAAAAGTTTCAGGGACGTGTTTCGCGATTTGCATTGGAAAGTTGATTGTTGCGCTTCGAGCTTTTCAACTTTTGATCCGGGTGTACATTTATGGGCTTCAAAGCCTCATCTGCGCGAAATTGCAGGTAAAATAGAATTAGCAACGAAAGGACGACTAAAGGTCGATACTTCTGGTAATTTTACAATGGACCCAGATCGATTTCATTTGCAAATTACGATAGGACCTAAGCCAGAAACTCAGCCGAATTGATAGGATCATTTTGTCAACGAACCCGAGAAGCATGGTTCCTCGGAGGAATGCGGCGAAGCGGCCGAATCCAAGTTTTCCCGGTGGAAGGTCCCGGCCGCTTTGCTTTCGACTCAGAATCCGTCGCCGCTGGGAGCATCAGGCACCGTGCCAGGATCGGCCGGATAGTATCGTTGGACGGGCGGGCGCCGATTCCCGCGCGGGACCGGAATGAAACCCGGCGGCCGCCCGACTTCAATTGGCGGCCCGAGGGGCGGAGGCTCCGTCCCTGGCTGTCCCTGCGACGACTTGCTGGTCTGCTCGTCGTTTGCCGGGGCGCGATTTTCGCTTGGCTGACCCCGGCGTGGCCGACGGGACGGCTTTTGGGCCGGGTTTTGGGGACTTTTCGGCGGCGCGGGTGCCACCTCCGCTGGCGCCGCCTCGGGGCTCGCCTCAACTGCCTCGCCGCCTTCGCAGCCGGTCAGCCAGATGTCATAAATCGGATGCTCGATGCCGTGCAGGCCCGGGCTCGCGGCGAACATCCAGCCCGAAAAGATCCGCTTGTATTGGTTGGTGGCGTCAACCTCGTCCACCTCGACGAAAGTGGTCGTCTGCGGCGCCTCCGTGGCAGGGCGCGTGTAACAGGCACGTTCGGTGATTTGGAGCGAACCGAACTGGACGGTTTCGCCGGCCGCGGCTTGAAAGGCAATCGTGCGTCCGGTGATCTTGTCCAATCCGGCAAAGACGGCGACCGGATGTTTGATCTTGCCGGCGTGCGCCGGACCCGCGACCATCAGCATCGAAATGACAATGAAGCCAGCCAAATGACCCAATCGGGCTAGATAGACTTGCATCAAAGCTTCGATCATGAACAATTCGGACGCCGCATTGGAATTCAGGAGAATTCCGGACGGGAACATCGAGACATAAAAACGGCGATTTCAGGCCTTCATGCGCAGCGTTTAACACGGAAAGCCTGGTCCGCGAAAATTGGCAGGCCGGGCTTGGCCGCGCCCAACGATGGCTATCGCCCAGAAACTCGCCTCATCGACGGGGAATCCTCACGGCCCGCAGCCTTCACCCTTCCGGCGTCCAGGCCTCGTAATCGCCGGTCGCCGGAGGCCGCGCATTGGCGGCCAAGGTCGAGCCAGGCGGACGCCAGGCTTGCGGCGTGCCGGTCAAATTCGGCCGGTACGGCAATTCCCACGCGCGGGCGGCGTAATTCTCTGCGGTTGGCGGTATTTCGGCCGTGTGATGCAGCCAGCCATACCAGCCAGGCGGCGTCATCGAGCCTTCGCTCTCGCCCGCATAAATCACCCACCGGCGCTCGAAGCCCAGCGCCGTGTCGATCTTCCGGGTCCGATAATAACGGTTGCCGAATTCGTCCTTGCCGGCGAATTTGCCGAAGAGCAATGTGTGCAGTGCCGTATTTAGGGTCTGGCCGTTCCACCAGGTAAAAATCCGAGCGAGCCATATCATCGGTTTGATCTGCCTTTGGCGTTGCGGGAACTCTTCCCGGCGACACCGGGCGTTTATGACCGCGCGCGGCACCGCTGTCCAGAGCGGGTCCCGCAAAGCGATTTCTTAACCAATCCACAACATTGATTTCTCGACGTCGACACAACATATAGTATGATCATTGGATTGAGGTCTAGTTTTAGGGGCACAGCCAATGCAAATCGAGCGGCGATACACCAAGTCTGATCAATCCCCCTACGCGGAGATCGCGTTCCGCACGACGAAAAGCGAAATCCGCAATCCCGACGGATCGATCGTTTTCTCGGCTGACGGCATCGAGGTTCCCGCCGCGTGGAGCCAGGTCGCGGCGGACGTGCTCGCGCAAAAATATTTCCGCAAGGCGGGCGTTCCCGCCCGGCTGAAGCGGATCGAGGAAGACGCGGTTCCCGCTTTTCTCTGGTGCTCCGCCGCGGACGAAGAAGCGCTCGCGGCCTTGCCCAAGGCCGGCCGCGATAGGGGCGAGACCTCGGCCCGCCAAGTCTTCGACCGTCTTGCCGGCGCCTGGACCTATTGGGGCTGGAAAGGCAAATATTTCGACTCGGAAGCGGATGCGGCCGCCTTCGGCGACGAGTTGCGCTTCATGCTGGCGCGCCAGATGGCGGCGCCCAATTCGCCGCAATGGTTCAATACCGGGCTCCATTGGGCCTATGGCATCGATGGGCCAAGCCAGGGCCATTATTATATCGACCACGAGACCAAGAAACTCGTCAAATCGAAGTCGGCCTACGCGCATCCGCAACCGCATGCCTGTTTCATCCAGTCGGTCGCCGACGATCTCGTCAACGATGGCGGGATCATGGATTTTTGGGTGCGCGAAGCCAGGCTCTTCAAATATGGCTCCGGCACCGGCTCGAATTTTTCCAAATTGCGCGGCGAGAACGAAAAGCTTTCAGGCGGCGGAAAATCCTCCGGCCTCATGTCGTTCTTGAAGATCGGCGACCGCGCGGCGGGCGCGATCAAGTCGGGCGGCACGACCAGGCGAGCCGCGAAAATGGTTATCGTCGATGCCGATCATCCCGACATCGAGGATTTCATCGAATGGAAAGTGAAGGAGGAACGGAAAGTCGCCGCGCTCGTCACCGGCTCGAAAATTTTGCAAAAGGCGATGAAGGCTATTCTTCGCGCCTGCGTCAATTGCGATGGGCCGGGCGATGATTGTTTCGATCCGGAAAAAAATCCAGCCCTGAAAAAAGAAATCAAGCTCGCGCGGCGCGCCTTCGTCCCCGACGCGGCCATTAAAAGGATCATTCAGTTGGCGCTGCAGGGCCATCCCTCCGCCGAAATCGATTTCGAAACTTTTACGGCCGATTGGGACTCCGAGGCCTATCTCACCGTCTCCGGCCAGAACTCGAACAATTCCGTGCGCGTGAGCGATGAATTTCTGCGCGCGGTCGAGGAGAATCGCGATTGGACCTTGACCCGGCGACTCGACGGCAAGGCGCATAAGACGATGAAGGCGCGGGCCCTGTGGGACAAGATCGGCCGCGCCGCCTGGGCCTCGGCCGACCCTGGCTTGCAATACCACACGACGATCAACGATTGGCACACCTGCCCGGCGGCGGGCCCGATCCGCGCCTCGAATCCGTGCTCGGAATATATGTTTCTGGACGATACGGCGTGCAATCTCGCCTCGCTCAACCTCATTCAGTTCCGCGACGCGGCGACGGGCGAATTCGATGTTGAGTCCTACGAGCACGCGGCGCGGCTATGGACGATCGTGCTCGAAATCTCGGTCATGATGGCGCAATTTCCGGCCAAGGAAATCGCCCGGCTTTCTTACGATTATCGCACGCTGGGCCTTGGCTACGCCAATATCGGGGGGCTGTTGATGTCGTCCGGCATCCCTTACGACAGCGGCGAAGGCCGCGCGATTTGCGGCGCGTTTTCGGCGATCATGACAGGCGCCGCTTATGCCACGTCGGCGGAGATGGCGGGCGAACTCGGCGCCTTCGCGGGCTACAAGGAGAACGCCTCCGCGATGCTGCGCGTGATGCGCAACCACGCCCGGGCGGCAAATGGCGAGGCCTCCGGCTTCGAGGCGTTGTCGATCGCGCCGGTTCCGCTCGACCACGCGGCTTTGCCGTATGGAGCGCTTGGCGATCATGCCCGCGCCGTTTGGCAGCGCGCCGTGTCGCTCGGCGAGCGCCACGGTTTTCGCAATGCGCAAGTCAGTGTGATCGCCCCGACCGGCACGATCGGCCTCGTGATGGATTGCGACACGACGGGAATCGAGCCTGATTTCGCCCTCGTCAAATTCAAGAAACTCGCGGGCGGCGGTTATTTCAAGATCATCAATCGCGCCGTGCCCGAAGGTTTACGCGCGCTCGGCTATTCGGCAAGCGAGATTGACGAGATCGTGACCTATGCCACCGGGCATGGCTCCTTGCAAAATGCGCCGGCGATCAATCACGAGAGCCTTTCCGCGAAAGGTTTTACGGCGGAAAAGCTGGCCGAATTGGAGGCTACGCTGGCTAACACCTTCGACATCAAATTCGTCTTCAACAAATGGACTCTTGGCGCGGAATTTCTGAGGGACGCCTTGAAAATTCCGGCCCAAAAACTTGAGGATCAAAATTTCGATCTCTTGAACTTTTTGGGATACTCCCGCGCGGAAATCGACGCCGCCAATATTTTCGTCTGCGGCGCCATGACGCTCGAAGGCGCGCCGCATTTGAAGCCGGGGCATTACGCCGTGTTCGATTGCGCCAACCCCTGTGGCCGCACCGGCAAACGTTTTCTTGCCGTCGAAAGCCACATCCGCATGATGGCGGCGGCGCAGCCCTTCATCTCCGGCGCGATCTCGAAGACGATCAACATGCCGAACGACGCGACCATCGAGGATTGCAAGGATGCTTATATGCTCTCCTGGCGACTGGGCCTGAAAGCCAATGCGCTGTACCGCGATGGCTCGAAATTGTCGCAGCCCTTGAACAGCCAATTGATCGCCGATGACGACGACGAGGTGGAGGAAGCCGTCGAGGCGCTGATCGCCTCGAACGCTCCGGCGCGGGCCTCGGCGGTCGCCGAAAAGATCGTCGAAAAAATTGTCGAGCGGATCGAGCGCGTCAGAGAGCGCGAGCGCCTGCCCGACCGGCGCAAGGGCTATACGCAAAAGGCGGTGGTCGGCGGCCACAAGGTCTATTTGCGCACCGGCGAATATGCCGATGGGCGGATCGGCGAAATTTTTATCGACATGCACAAGGAGGGCGCGGCCTTCCGCTCGCTGATGAACAATTTCGCCATCGCGATTTCAGTCGGCCTGCAATATGGCGTGCCATTGGAAGAATATGTCGATGCTTTCACGTTTACCCGCTTCGAACCGGCGGGGCTGGTGCAAGGCAATGACGCGATCAAGAACGCGACCTCGATCCTCGACTATATTTTCCGCGAGCTTGCGATCTCTTATTTGGGCCGCAACGATCTCGCCCATATCGACCCGTCCGACATCGGCCACGACGTGCTGGGAACAGGGGAGGAGCAGAGCCGCCCGCCGCAAGGCGCGGGGCCAACGGGAACCACGAAATTCGTATCGCGCGGTTTTGTGCGCTCCAAGGCCGACAAATTGATGCTGGTGCAAGGCGGCGGGCCGCCACCCGCGACGGCGCTCAAAGGCGACCTCCAAGGCCAAGTCGAAGCGGAACTCGGCGGGCTCCAATGGACTACTCCCGCCGAGCGGGCGGCCGTCGCCGAAAAGCGCAGCCAGGCGCGGATGCAAGGTTTTACAGGGGAGGCCTGCGGCGAGTGCGGGAATTTTACCCTGGTGCGCAACGGGACGTGCCTTAAGTGCGACACCTGCGGCGCGACCACGGGGTGCAGCTAAATGTAAGGAAGTCCCCCCCGACCGGACAAAAACCTTACAGGGACTTATACGTCGGCTTAAATGAGTGGGATTGCGCGGAAAGTCGGTACTTGTAGCGGTTGGATCGTGTGGCCTGGCGCGGTGCTTTGCTGAATTGGAGCGCATGGCCGATCGTACGGCTCAAGCAAAAGACAGAGGCGGGTTGATGAGAAATAGAGATACGCATCAGGCATTGAAAAGCGAGGCAATATCGAGACATCGCACGAATCACATAGAAGCCCTTTTCGTGCGATCGCAATGGGGAAAAGAAGACATCGGCTTTAGCGCACACGTCAATCCATTATCCTTTAGCACGTGGGGAATTCAGCGGACGGATTTTCTAAATTATCTTGGCTTCTCACTGAGCAATTGTTCCTTCATCGTCGGCGACAAATGTTACACGCGCTCGGTTGACGAAAAGTTCGATCCAAAAGCGTTCACCGAGGCGTTTGATAGCGCCTATGCTCAGCTGGAAGGGGCTCAACAAGGCTTAAGAAATTGCGGCTTTTCCCTGCGGCAACCTGAAGGCTGGGGCTACTTTTTAGGGAAGACATCGCGATCGGATAGAAACCATCGTTCGTTCTTGTCCTGCGACGGCGATTATATCGTTGACACCACACGAAACTAGGTGTAGAGTTTTCACCATCAAACTAGGTGAAAGCTCATGGACATTTTCTCAGCCCCTCATTTCCGCGATGATGAAGCGGCCCGCAAGTTCCTAGAAGGCATTCTGTGGCCCGACGGGCCGGTATGCCCGCATTGCGGCGTCATCGGCCGTGCCTACGAAACAAAGCGCGCGGGTGTCTATCGTTGCGCCGAAAAGGAATGCCGCAAAGACTTCACTGTGACCATGAAAACGGTCATGGAGCGCAGCCATATCGCTTTGCATAAGTGGTTACATGGCTTCCATTTGATGGCTTCGAGCAAGAAAGGCATCTCGGCTCATCAGCTGCATCGTACACTTGAAATCACATTACCGATCAGCATGGTTTATGGAGCATCGCATCCGTGAAGCTATGCGCGCCGGTGGCCTTGCGCCAATGGGCGGCTTCGGCGGAATTGTCGAAGTTGACGAAACTTTCATCGGCCGCGTCGAAGGCGTGCCAAAGCAGAAAGCCGGGTTCGTCCCATAAGAATGTCGTGCTTACTCTTGTCGAACGCGGTGGCGTCGGCCCGCAGCTTTCATATCGATAGCACGAGCCGCGCCGACGTCGATGGCATCATGCGTGCTAACATCCATAAGGAGTCGAACCTAATGACTGATAAAGCACGTCATTATCAAAGCGATCGGTCGCGAATTTTCTCAGCCATGAAAGCGTAAATCACGGCGCGCATGAATACGGTCGCTGCGTCGTGCATACAAAGCACACCGGCATGCAGGTGAAGACGTTGAAACAGGGCGGAGATGACGTATTTCTGTTTAGTTTCACATGGCTTGAAACAGGCGCTGAGAAAGCGTGGATCACGCACTATCATCCGAAACATTCACCTCTTTCGTCAGAGCTAGAGGCAGTATTGTCATATCTCGGATTGCGGCGTTTCGATTCATGCCCAGAGTTCAATTTCGAACCCTGCTTTTTCCGTTCGACTCCTTTCGAAAGTCACGGAGACAGCTGGTTCGCGAGTAATGTGGATTACGCCCATGGAGCCTTTGATGCCCACGCGACACAGTTCTCACCCGCGGTACAAAAGCTTCTTAGTGCAAACGCAGAAATTGAACGTGTTGGTTTTCCATTTCTCATCGCCAAAAAGCCGATGGAGCGATTGGGACTCGACATCGAGGTTAAGACAACACGCCCTCACCGAGCACAACCTTCATCGAAAACAGCGACCGGAATGGCGCGGATGGACTTGGTATCCGAGAATTTCGACGTTGCCATTCCTTTGCCGGCGCAGAACGAGAGCATGCGCATAGGCTCGCTGAGTTGGTTCGCAGCGCAGGGTTCTCTGCGTTCTATGACGAATTCTATCCTGAGTTTCTGTGGGGGAAAGACCTTGTTGCTACGTTCGACGAGATTTTCAGAAAGAGAGCACGTTATTGCGTGATCTTCGTCTCTAAAGCATACAAGGAGCACGCTTGGACGACCCATGAAATTCGCAGCGCACGGGCTCGTGCACTTAATGAAAAAGGCAATGAGTACATTCTCCCGATCAAGGTTGATGAAACTGAACTCGATGGGTTGGTGCCAACAATTGGTTACCTGCCGCTCGAAACCGGCGTCGACAAATCGGCGAAATTCTGATGAAAAAGCTCAGGTCCTAAGCCGCCAGCTTCATTCACCCGCGTTGGGTGCACCTGCACACCGGTCGATACCTGGCTGCTGTGGCCATACCCCCTTCATCCGAGCGTATCTGAACTTTGAAGGGATTCGGGCCGAGGTTTGGTCAACAGAATTTACAAGGACGCAAACTGGCCGAAGGACTGAGACTTTGCATGACCCATTATGTTGCCATCGTCGAAGAGGAAGAAGGTAAGGCCACCGGCGTCTGGTTTCCGGATTTGCCGGGCTGCGTTTCGGCGGGCGATACGCTCGACGAGGCCATGCAGAACGTCGTCGAGGCTTTGGAACTCTGGGCACAGGCGATGATCGAGAGCGGTCAGACGATTCCGCCGCCCCGCAGGCTCGCCGATCTCAAAGCCGATCGCGAGGTTGCCCAGGACTTGGCCCGCTATATGGTGGCGCTCATCCCCTTCCCGGATAGATTACGTCAGGACGCCGCTGCCTAAAACACGTGGAGCATCCAATGGCCCGCCGCGATCAATTCTTCCTGTTTGCCATATTATCGCTTGCCCTCTGCACGCCAGCGGGCGCCGGCGGCTTGCCCACACACGTTGGCGCATGCGCGAAAACGAGAATCAAATCAATTGAAACGCGTCTTGAGGGTGTTCCGGGCTCCGGCAGCGCGGTAAGCTTTAAAAACGGCGGCTACCAGGTTAGCTACGACACCGTGCCGGCGATCGTGCATTCGAAGGCGGACGACCCAGTGCGGATGTGTCTCGTCTCGATTCCGCGCCATTGCCCCAAGGGCGATGATCGCGGCCGTGTCTATCGCACCACCAATTTGCGCACGCATAAAAGCTGGAAACTGCCGGATTCGGAGCATATGTGCGGCGGCGCGTGAGCCGCTCGCTTCGCAGCCTGCGCGCCGTCTCGCATCGAAGCCCTCGTGCTTCGAGGGCTTCGCGATTGTCATGCCAGCTTCAGAGATTCCAACGAGCCGATCGTGTTTTCGACGGACTGCTCAATCAAGCGCTCTTGCAGGCTAACAATATCAACGGCTCGGCGAGAAGAGTGGACCAGCGGAACGAGATACCATTCAGCGGCGCTATAAAATTCGTTCACGACGGCGTCGAGCGTCGCGGCCTGTGTTTCTTTTGCTCCTTGCAACACTTTCCTGATGCCTTCTTCAATGTCCTGCAGCTTGTTGTGAATTTCTTTTTGCTTGCGCTCCGCTGGGTTGGCAAATGCCTTATAAAGATAGGCGATGGCCATCGGTGCGATAATCGCAGCCGACATAGGAACGGCTATGGGCGCGGTCAGGGTCGCGAATCCGCTGGCTACCATCGCGAGCGATCCCGCACCAGCCAAGCCGGTCGTCAAGATCGCAAAACCTGCCGCTCGATCGATAGAGGTCATGATTCGCGCACTAGATGACGGAGGCAGCAGGAGTTCGACAAACTCCTTTTGATCGATACTTCGAAGCAGTTGAGGACGCGAAACCAATAATTCCCTTTGGAAAACCATCAATTCCTTCTCGAGTAATTCAACTCGCCGTTCATGCCGCCATTTTAGTTTCTCATAGCGTGCTTGGAGTGCCCTCCCGTGTTGATTCTTGGCGAAAGTTTTCCATACGCTCTCGTTCAACCAGTCACCGCCTCGAACTCGATCTTGCAGGCCCAATGCGATTTCGTTAACCGCGTTCGCAATGAAATCCTCAACATCTTCCGCGAATTCTCGTTTTTGAAGTTCAACCAAGCGCTCCAGAGCCTGAAGACGTTGTTTTACTTGTTGGACGGTCGACGAGATTGCATCAGACACCTTTGTAACGAGTTCTCGTCGCAAAGCCAAGGATTTACGCTGTCTGAATAGTTCATCGGCGTCGGCTTTGATCTGTTGTACCAAGCCCTGACACATCTTGCGTGCCGCTTCCACATCTTGTGGCCTTCCCTCGGCTAACTTGTTTGAGATCTCTTCCACCAGTTGGGCATGGCCGTAGGCGAAGGCTACACCCAGAATACTATTCAACCTTTGGTCTCGCTGCTTGACGAATCCTTTGATAATATTGAGGAAGCTGCGTTCCCTCGGGGGCACGAAATTGGCCAGGACACGCTGATCAACGCGAGTGTTCAATGCCTTTGCTACCCGTGCATAAAGATCGTGAGCCTCATCCCCTTGGAGTGCTACAATTGGCGCCGTCATCTCCAGCGCCGCCTTTCGAACATCATCGGGCAGTGATGTAGACGCAGCCTTGAGTTCCTTAAGTGCCCCGTCAAGATCGCTCCTGCCAGATGCCAAAGCGCGCATAACGATCGCGGCAAGCAAGGCGGGGCCATCCGATGCGGACAACCCAGGGTCATTCATGCTTTCGGCGATTTTGCTAACCGTCTTGACGCAACAAGTGTATTCAAGGATGGTAATAGGACCGTTGGCCATCGCCAATGCGGCTAACACGCGAGCAAGCACCGCAACAAAGTCGGCGACTTCCTCCTCGGCATCTGCGACGTTCGGGATCACGAGTTCCTTCATTACAACCTCTCCTAAATATCAAGGGCTTCGGAAATATGTCATTGCATTGGTTTCGTTTAGTCACAGTCAGTGGGGACGCGAAATATGGCGAAATTCCGTGACGTGCCCTCAAGGTTGGTTAAACCCGGATGTCACGCATTCCCGTCTGAACGGCCAACCTGAGCGTGGCGCCCCGCGATCGCCTTCTGAGCAATGCCCGAAAGCCATATCGAGGAAGCCACGCTCGCCTGGCTAGGCGAGCTTGCTTTTGCCGCGAAGGCTGGCCCGGACATCGGCCACGACGGTGCTCCGCGATGGCGGCGATCGCCCGGCCGAATCTGCGCCTGACCGCGCAAACCCGCGAGGCGGTCTTTCGCAAACCGATCAGTTAAAATCACCCGCCACGCCTTTCCATTCATCGCACCGAAGACGCGAGCGCATCTGAACGTTGAAGTCAAGGATCTTCGACCCCGGAGGCGGCGCGCCTTTGGCGCGTCCGTGAGTTCAAAGTTCAAATGCGCTTTTTTGTCGCAATGCGATGAATGAGTTTCTTTGCGCAACACGCGCCCGCTCGCGCGGCAACTCCCGCCGCTTCACCTTCAACACCCTCTGCTTCGAGATGATCGTTTCGCGATCTCCTCAGCATGAGGGCTTGGGCGTGGTGATGAAAGGAGCCAGCGCTACAGCGGCGCGGCGTGGCTTTCGATCCGCGGCGGCGGCGGCGCTTCCGTCTTGGCGATCCCGGCCCTCACGGCGGACTGAATTTTTTCGAAGGCACGAACCTCGATCTGGCGCACCCGCTCCCGGGAAATATCGAATTCGTCGGACAGTGTCTCGAGCGTCATCGGTTCGTCGGCAAGCCGCCGCGCCTCGAAAATGCGCCGCTCGCGCGGGTTTAGCACGCCGAGCGCATTGCGGAGCGCAGCGAGACGATTGCCGGTCTCTTCCCGTTCGGCAAGAGTGTGCTCCTGGCTGGCGGCGCCATCGACGAGCCAATCCTGCCATTCGCCCTCGCTTTGCTCGCGCAACGGCGAATTCAGCGAGGCGTCCCCTGACATGCGCCGGTTCATGTCGATGACGTCCTTTTCGCTGACGCCGAGCCTGCGCGCGATCGTCTTGACTTGGTCGGGACGCATGTCGCCGTCATCGAGCGCCGAAATCTGGCTCTTCGCCCGCCGCAAATTGAAGAATAGCTTCTTTTGGCTCGCTGTCGTTCCCATTTTCACGAGCGACCAGGAGCGCAGGATATACTCTTGAATCGAGGCGCGGATCCACCACATGGCGTACGTCGCCAAGCGAAACCCTTTGTCTGGCTCGAAACGCTTGACCGCCTGCATGAGGCCGACGTTGCCTTCCGAGACAACTTCGCTGATCGGCAGACCATAGCCCCGGTAGCCCATCGCGATCTTGGCGACGAGCCTGAGATGCGACGTCACGAGCTTATGCGCCGCACCGGGGTCCTCATGCTCGTGCCAGCGCTTGGCGAGCATATACTCCTCCTGCGGCTCCAACATCGGAAAACGCCGGATTTGAGTGAGATAACGAGCAAGCCCGCTTTCACCTGAAATCATTGGCAAGGCAGCACTCATTGCACCTTCTCCTTCGGACCCCTGTGTCAGCGGGTCCGCCTCGGCCGCTTCGTATGCCGGCCATGCGATTCGACAATATAGAATGCCGCGACCGCGGCCGAAAGAGGGCTAGGCAAGGCATTCGCATTAAAGATCGGCAATATTACACGACGCAAAGGGTTCACGCTGCACGATACGAAAGACGCTCACCTCACTCGTAAATTACGATGGCTTTCAGCTGGCGTTACATCCTCCGGTAAATTAACTGTGAAACCTTGAGCGAAACACGTATCACGCCGTGGTTTCCTTGCGTCGGCCTGGCGCCGCAGCGTGGCATCGACTTTATTGTTACGGTCTCGCTATTTCTTCGCTGGCGAGCGCGTCACGCAGCCTTCGCAAGTCAGGCGGGAGGGCGCTCGTAAAGTGCAATTGGACGCCCGTCACCGGATGCGGGAAACCGAGCACCGCCGCGTGCAAGGCTTGCCGGGAGAGCGGTGCGAGGCATACCTGGGCGGCGGGCGGGAGCCGCGCCGTTTTGCTCTTGAAGCCCGTGGCATAGACGGGGTCGCCAAGGACCGGATGGCCTATATGGGCCATGTGGACGCGGATCTGATGGGTTCGCCCCGTCCCCAGCCGGCATGAAACAAGGCTTGCTTCGCCAGCAAAGCTCTCGATGAGCCGCCAATGGGTCAGCGCGCGGCGGCCGCGCCCGGCGGGCACGACGGCGATCTTTTGGCGGCCGGTGGCATGACGGGCGAGCGGCGCGTCGATGCTGCCGGAAGGCCGCGCCGGGGCGCCCCAAACGAAGGCCAGATACGCGCGGGTGAGTGGTAAGGTCTTCCCGTGATCGGCGAAGAGCCTGGCAAGGCCGTGATGGGCTGCGTCCGTCTTTGCGGCCACCAAAAGCCCAGAAGTGTCCTTGTCGAGCCGGTGCACGATTCCGGGCCTTTTCACGCCTCCGATGCCCGAGAGGCTGGCGCCGCAATGGGCGAGGAGCGCATTGACGAGGGTACCCGATTGATGTCCGGCAGCCGGATGCACCACGAGTCCGGCCGGCTTGTCGATGACGATCAGATGTTCGTCCTCGAAGACGATTTCGAGCGCAATATTTTCGCCCGAAGGCGCGGGATCGGCGGGCGGTGGAAGGCGCAAGGCGGCGGTCTGGCCCGCGCGGAGCAGATGAACTCGGATCTGTCGCCGTCGCGCCGTCGATGGAAGCGTGGCCGGCTTCGATCAGGCTCTTCACTCTCGTGCGCGATAAATTCGCCCCCGCCGCCGCGAGGAAATGGTCGAGCCTCTCGCCGCCGTGTTCAGGCGCAACTCGATAGGCAAGGGAAAGATTATTTTGCTGACTCATGGTCATGCCTGCTCGGCCTGGCGTCGCCCAGCACGTAATGCGTACGATAACGCAGTATTATATAATGATCAAGTTGTGTACGCGATGCTCAATATGATACACGATATGATACACGATTTGACGAAAGACTATTCCATTTATATGTCGGATCACGGCGAGGCTCTCGGAGAAAACGGGCAGTTTACAGGACATATAGGTTGACCTACGCCGAAACAGGTCTACCAGATACCGCTATTTTTTTGCTTTGAGCGACAATGTCATCCATTTGATAGACGAGCCTTCGGTTGGAAAATTCACGGACAACTTGCACAAGAGGTTCGAGGCGAATGGCATGACACAACCGATGTTGAGCTTATACGGAATAGGACATAATTAGTGGCGAAGTGAAAAGAGCTTAGTTTCAGGTGATTACGAAAGAGTGGCCTCGATTTTGTGATGGCTTGGAATGACCCAGATTAATCATGCGACCGTCGGTTCGGAACCGGGCTTCGAGACCCGTTCAGGAGAGCTTTCAGGACGAATTGTCATTGTCGTGAATCCGGTTTCGGGAAAGCATAAGATGGACGTGATCAATCTGATCGCCCAAAAGTTTCAGGACCCTAAACGTCATGTCGAGGCCATAGAATTGCACGGTCCTGGACACATTTTTGAAATTGCTCGAACGATTGTCGCGGAAGCGATCTTGATCGCGGGGAGATGAGTCCGTCAACGAAGCAGTGAGGGGGTTGCTGAAGAGATTATATCCGCGACCGCTCCTCGGAATTATTCCTCAAGGCTCGGCAAATATTCTCCGGTACGAACTCGCATTGCCGACTAGCATATCGGGCTTGGTGGATATTTTCGTCGGTGGTCGAATTGGACATCTGCACATTGGATTGGCGAATGAGCGACCCTTTACGCTGAAGGCCTCAGTCGGATTCGACGCCGAAGTTGTCAAAACGGTCAGTAAGCCATTGAAGCAGCGTATTGGTAGGCTTTCCTATGTATATAACGCATTAAAACTTGTCTTTGGCTACAATGGAGATCATATTTAGGTGAAAACTTGCGACGAGATATTTTTAGCTAAATTAATAATTGTTACAAATTAAAAATATTACGGAGGAAATTTCGTTCTCGATCAAGAGACAAGCTCGCGTAGACCAGGACTAAAGCTTATTGCCGTTTCCGACATCGGCTTTGTTTCCTTACTTAAGCTTGGTGTAGGGCTAATAAGCGGAAGGTTGAACGACGCGACCCTCATCAGGAGGATACCTGTCCTACTTGTACAATTGCGATCTCAGCACGAAGTTGCTGCGCAAATTGATGGTGATCAATTGGGAGCCGCGCCGATGGTGATTTCCGAGTGTTCCGAGACACTCGAGGTTTTTATGGGTTCGAGCGGCATTGTCAATTTGGCCGAATATAATCTATTTCGAGGCCGCTTTGGGTTCTATGGGAACCGAGTAGACCATTGATTTCGTACCGGACTGTCAAATATCTCCCTGTTGTGCCTCCAAAAATTCCCTGTCCGTTGTAGGGAATTGGCCCTACGCCGCTGAATTTCCTCCCGCGCAATTTGTGCAAGGCCTATGCCGATCCGTCGGTCAGTCCCGCAGGCGAGGCGAACGTCGCCAAGATAACCTCGCTCGCCGTAAAGGCGGGCGCGCTCCTCGTCATTTTGGTTCTGCCCGCGCACTTCACGCTCGATTTGCAATTGTTTGGAGGATTATGGATCCTGCAAACGCTTCCGACCCTGTTTTTCGGCATCTACATCGGCTGGTTCCGGGCGCACGGTCTCATCGCCGGATGGGTGGCCGGTTTTTCGGGTGGCACATGGCTCGCCTGGGTGAACAATTTCAAGCCGCTGCGCACGTTCTATTTCGGCGGCGCCGCGTCACGCTTCATTCCGGCCTGCTGCCGCCCGGAGGGAACATTCCCGTTGCAATTCTCGTTAGCGCAGTGCTTCGGTTCTCCACGCGCGGAGATCGGTGAAGCGAACTACCGGCGTATTGTGCTTCGATGGGCTTCTTTGGAAGGTGGACCATGGACGAGACTCCGCAAACACTCTCCTGCCGCTGCTGCATCGTCGGCGGCGGACCCGCCGGGATGATGCTCGGGTTTCTCCTTGCCCGCGCCGGCGTCGATACGATCATTCTCGAAAAACATGCAGATTTTCTGCGCGATTTTCGCGGCGACACGATCCATCCGTCGACCCTCGAAGCGATGCACGAGCTCGGCCTTCTGGACGATTTCCTGAAGCTTCCGCATCAGCAAGTGCGACTAGCCGAAGGCAAAATCGGCGACGTCACGATTCCGATGGTCGATTTCTCGCATCTGCCGGTGCACGCGAAGTTCGTGGCTCTCATGCCGCAATGGGACTTTTTGGATTTTTTGGCCGAGAGAGCCAAGCGCTACCCCTGTCTCCGGCTGTTGATGTCCGCCCAAGTGGATGGCCTGCTCGGAGAGGAAGGAAGAGTGGCGGGCATCGCCGCGAAAACCAAGGATGGTCAATTGACGATCCGCGCGGATCTGACGATCGGCGCCGATGGCCGCCATTCATTGGTGCGGCGGCAAGCCGGCTTCGTGCCACTTGACATAGGCGCGCCGATGGATGTGCTCTGGTTGAAGCTTTCGCGCCAGACCACCGATGCCGGGGCGCTTCTTTTCCGGGCCGACGCCGGCCAGATCTTGGCTGTGTTCAATCGCGGCGAATATTGGCAGTGCGCCTATGTGATCGCCAAAGGATCGGCGGATCGCCTCAAGGCGCAAGGCATAGGCTCCCTGCGGGAAAAAATCGCGGCACTGGCTCCGTTCCTCGCCGATCGCGTCGCCGGACTCGAAAGCTTCGATGACGTCAAGCTCCTGACCGTCGCGGTCGACCGGCTGCCGCTCTGGCACAAGCCGGGGCTTTTGTGCATCGGCGACGCCGCGCATGCGATGTCGCCAATCGGCGGCGTCGGCATCAACCTCGCAATTCAAGACGCGATCGCCGCGGCCAATATTCTCGCCGGGCCGTTGTTCGACAAGGGACCCGTCGCCGATCGGCTTCTGGCGCAAGTGCAAAAGCGGCGCGAATGGCCAACGAAAGTTATCCAAGGCATGCAGGTTATTATGCAAAACAATTTGATTTCTCGTTTCCTCGGCGGCACCGGCAGAACCGTGCCGCCATGGTTCCTGCGGCTCTTCATCTACTTTCCGGTCCTGCGCCGCCTGCCCGCCCGCCTCATGGGTCTCGGGGTGCGGCGCGAGCGCGTCACATCGCCCGCGCGGGCGGGCCGCGCCGCAGATCACGCCGATTGAGGGACCACCTTGAAGACGCGGCGAATGCGTCGGGGACCATCCATCTCCATACGAGCCTCGATCCGGGCAACCGGCCGAAACTGCGGTGGGGCCGGTTCGAAGGTCGGCCTCGCGCCCGGAGCAGACCTTCGATTGTTTAGGGTGTCGCGAAAGTAACTTCTGCGACGCCTTACGGATTGACGCTTCACTGGTTGGAGATGGTCGCGATGCTGCCGTCCAGCTTCTTTAGCTTGACGGTAAACTTCTCGTTGTACGTGTGCGCGCGGTCCCGCAGAATGCTCAACGCTACCGCCTCACCCAACCGGACCGATGTATCGGTATCGCTGCGCCAGTGAATACCGGCATGGATGCCGTGACCAAAGCTGACATTGTCCGCCAGCTTATGCAGTTCGCCATTGACGGTGATCTCTCCAGCATCAATGCCCGTGTAGTTGTTCAGTGTCGTTCCATCGCTCGAGGGCATCTGCGGGTTTAGAATGACAAAATCGCCGTCGAAAAAGAACTTTAGGACGGTGATGCAGGCGCCCGCCACAGTGCCGTGTCCCGTGGGATAGGCCGGGTGCGTAGGTGAACCTTCAGGAAAGGCCTGGGATAGAAAGTAGCTGTTGTTAGTCGTGAAGCTCCTTTGCACCGCCTGTGAGTTCAGCACAGTAGGACTAAGCTGGCCCTGGATCGTGTTGCCTTGGCCTGTTTTGTTCAAATACACGATCGCGCCGCCGGATTCCGGACGATGGCGAAGATGCACATACCACTTCTGGTACCACACCGCCTTGAGCGCCTCGCTGGCCACCGCGGCAAGCGTTGATGCGATGTCCGGCTGACCGAAAGTGCCGAATCCGTTTTGCGTCTTGGAGCCCTTGTAGGGATTGCCAGGGTTCAAAGGCGCGTTAATCGTGTTCAGTACCAGGTACGCAGTAAGGTACGCCTGATACAGCACATCAACGTGGGTATACGCGGCCAACCCACGTCCGTTGTGCAGAAAGAGCGCTGTGTCCGGCTGCAATTGCAATCCAGTGGAGATGCCGTTCTGCACCTGCAGAAAGGTGACCTTGTCCAACATGTAATCGAGATTTTTTTTGGACGTAGTGTATTTCTGGCTGATCGGCAAAGCACCAAAGCTTGTGTTCTTGATGAGAAACTGTGAGATATAGGGGCCAATCGTCTCGCCGGGGAAACCGCCGCGGAACAACAGGCCTGGAGTAACCTTGTTGCTGGCATCTCTCGGGCCCTTGTAACTGGCCATTGAGGACAATTCATTTGCCGCTTGCCCGGCCACAGAATTCGCGGGGTAGTCAGTAAACGCGACATCCCGCAGCAGCGAAGCCCAGTACATTTCCACTAGTTCCGTGGCGTATTCCTCGCTCGCCAAGGCTGGCGCCGGCGGCACTGGGAATTGACTGCTATCCAGGCATTCCAGATCGAACGCCAGACCGCCTTGCGGACCGTTGAGTGTGCGCGTTCCACCCACCGTGATCGCTTCGAAATCCGCGGGGTCGCCGCTGTTCAGCGCCGTTTTGAACGTTTGATAAGCTGCAAGATCCACAAGGCCGACGCCCGCTTGCAGAATATCTTTTGTGTACGTCCCGGACTTATCGGCATAAAGAGCTTCGTCTCCGTTATCAATCTGCGCGGGCGCGGGGATGAACGCATCGTGCCCCGCGGTCTGTATGCGCAATGCGAAAGACCTTGGGACGCGATTGTTGGTTGCGGATGATGTGACTTGGATCCCGGCTAGAGCTCCGACTTGTTGGCTGGTCATTATCTCCTCCGTAAACTTACGTAAGTCCGCATCGCCCGGATCGAATGTCACGAAACCGCCTCCTCCGCGCCCCCTGATCAGGGGATGACGATTTTGCTAAATCGTCAACCGCGCGCGGCGGCGCTCAACTCAAAATCATCCTTCGGGGGTGCCAGCTTGGATCGCGAGCCCGGAATCCATAAGTACAGGCAGGAACGGAGAGAGGGGGAACGGATTCTGCGCACATTTTGTGGTAGTGTCAAAACCCGCACCCCCTGCCCTACCTTCGCCGCGTTGCTCGTCTAGCTTTGCACTGGCATCCTCCGATCGCGCTTGCGTGGAACGGCGGCGGATGTCAGGTTTCCCGCGACGGTTGCCTCGATTCGGCCGGAATCAGGACATGAACCCAATAAGCCAAAGCCACTGGCGGACAAGATCCAGCTCGGTTCGCGCCGGGAAACTGCGTCAATCTTCCGTGCGCCGTCTCGGTTGCCTCGGGGCCCTGCTCGTTTTTTGGGCAAGCACTGCCTTCGCCAACCCCGTGCTGGTGATCGAAATGCCTTCCGGCGCGATCCTCTACGAGGATCACGCGACAGAACCCTGGTATCCAGCCTCCCTCACGAAACTAATGACGGTTTATGTGGCGCTCAGCGCGGTCCGCGACCACCACATCGCGCTCGACACGCCGCTTTCCGTCTCGGCACGCGCAGCAATGATGCCGCCGTCCAAAATGGGTTTTCGGCCGGGCTCGCTGGTGACCCTCGACAATGCCCTAAAGATGCTGATGGTGAAATCGGCGAACGATATGGCCGTCACGATCGCGGAGGGGGTTTCCGGCTCGGTCGAGGCTTTCGCCGAGGACATGAACAGCACGGCGCGCGAGCTCGGCCTCACCCAATCCCATTTCGTCAATCCGAACGGCCTGCCGGACCCAGAGCATGTCTCCTCGGCGCGCGACTTGGCGATCCTCGCGCGCGCGCTCTATCTGACCTTTCCCGAGCAGGCGAATCTCTTCAACATCGGCGCCATGCGGCTCGGCGGCCAAATTATCCCAAATCACAACAATCTGCTCGGCCGCTATCCGGGCGCCGACGGCATGAAAACCGGGTTTACCTGCGCCGCCGGATGGAATCTCGTGGCGAGCGCGAGCCGGGACGGCCGCAAGCTCATTGCGGTGATTTTGGGCGCGCCCAGTCTGCGCAGCCGCACGATCATGGCCGCGGCCTTGTTCGATCGCGGCTTTGCCGGGATAGACCGGCCGTCGAAGTCGCTCGCGGACCTTGCGGCGCAGACATCAATGAATAGTCCCGCGGCGGCGCCCGACATGCATCAATCGACGTGCCGCAAACGCGGCAAGGAGGTGGCGCAATTTAACACGGACCTCAACCGGCTGATGGCGCCGTTGCTCGCCACCCATGCCAAGATCCCAGCCGCGCGCGAACACTTTGTTCCGGCGCCAACAGAGGCCCTTGCCGGGCCCTTGCCGATGGCAGCGCGAATTGCCATGGTGCCGCGTCCGGCGTTCGATCCCGTCCCCGTCTATGCCGGTGCGCCCGAGGGCTATGCGGGAGTTATCGCGCAAGCACGGCCGGCCCATTCGCCGGTCGGCACCGCGCAACCGCCCAGCATCGTCAGCGCCTATGCCCCCGCCACGCCGGGGACGGCGCTCGAAGACACGCCGCTCCGCCCGGATGCCGGCGCGCTTCCGATGAAGGGCGAGGCCAAGCACGCCAAAGGCGCCGCGACGCCCGATGTCCTCCCGCCGCATCGCCTGGCGCGAACCGAAACCGGCGACACGGACCTTCCTACTGCCCGCAAGGCCGCAAAAAAAACATCACATAAGGCAGCAAAAAAAGCGCAAGGCAAAGCCCCCAAATGGAAAGCCAGCTTCGCCAAAGCTAGCGTCCACAAACATCCGGAAATCGCGGCAAAGCTCGCTAATAAGGCGCATTTCCCGGTGAAAGTCACGGCGCATGCCGGCAAGGCGAAGAGCAAGACGCCGGAGAAGCATGCCAGGCGTTGAGCTTTTAATCACGGCTTGCGCGCCGTGCCGCCGCCGGTGACCCCGCGGCAAAAAAGGCCGCCCGCGCCTTTCCCGCTGACCGTCGTCACCGGTTTTCTTGGGGCCGGCAAAACCAGTCTCTTGAACGCTCTGCTGCGCGATCCGGCGCTCGCCGGTACTTTGGTCATCGTCAACGAATTCGGCGAAATTGGCCTCGATCATCTCCTCGTTGAGCGACTGGACGGCGACCTGCTGCTGATGAGGTCGGGCTGTTTGTGCTGCTCGATTCGCGGCGATCTCATTGCGACCTTGGAAGATATTTTACGCCGACGCGACAATGGCCGCATCGCGCCATTTCAAAGGGTCATGATCGAAACGACTGGCCTTGCCGATCCGGCGCCGGTTCTGCACACGGTCATGGCGCATCCCTATCTCATGCTGCGGTTCCGAGTTCGACGGCGTCGTCACCGTGGTCGATACGGTAAATGGAAACGCGACCCTCGACGCGCATGAGGAGTCGGTGAAGCAGGCGGCCATGGCCGACCGGCTCGTCCTCAGCAAGACCGATCTTCTGACGGCGGGGAGCGGTGCCCTGCGGGATCTTTGCGCGCGCCTGAAAAAACTCAATCCGGGCGCGGTTTTGCTTGACGCCGCGAAAGGCGAAGCTACGGCCGGAGCGCTTCTCGATGCCGGGATCTACGATCCGGATCGAAAAATTCCCGACGTTCGGCGCTGGTTGAACGCGGAAGCTTTTGCGGCGCGCGGAGCGGATGAGCATTCCGCCGACGTCCACCACCCTCACGAAGACGGCAGCCAAGGCGAAGCCAAAAAACACGACGTCAACCGGCACGACGCCCGCATTCGCGCCTTCTGCATGCGCCACGAGGCGCCGCTGGCGCCGGCCGCTCTCGATCTCTTCCTCGAATTGCTGCGCAACGCGCACGGGCCGAGGCTCTTGCGCGTCAAGGGTATTGTCGCGCTCGGCGACGATCCCTCGCGGCCGGTCGTCATCCAGGGCGTCCAGCATGTGTTTCATCCGCCGCTGCGGCTTCCGGGCTGGCCTGACGCCGATCACAGCACCCGCATGGTTTTTATTTTGCGCGACTTAGAACCTTCTTTCATTGAAACCTTGTGGCAGGCGCTGACCGGACTCGTCGAGCCCCGTGGCGACGCGGCACTCGCCGCCAATCCCCTGGCTCCAACCAAAGGCGGTCTGCTCGCTTGAAATCGCGCTTCCAGGGGATATTTATTGAGGAAACGGGAACAACGTAAGGAAAGGCGTGGCGCTGCGTCAGCGGCTCGACAAATGGCTGTGGTTCGCGCGTGTGGCGAGAACCCGGAGTTCTCGCGGCCCGGCTTGTCGCCGAGGGTCACGTGCGCCTCAATGCGCGGCGGATCGAAACCCCGGCTAAGGGCGTCGGACCGGGCGATGTCCTGACGATCGCGCTGGAGCGGCAGGTGCGGGTGCTTAAGGTCGTGGCTCCCGGCGCGCGCCGGTGCGGCTTTTCCGAAGCTTCTCTCTTGTTCGAGGAATTGTCGGACCTGGGGATTTGAGCCTCGCCGGCCCTGCCAATGGTCCTATTTAAAAACTTGGCATCCCCCGGACAGCGCCGCGGAAGCGTCCGGGGTTCTTGCAAAAATCTTGCAAAATTCCTTGGACTATTTGGACCAACCGCGCTAAAGGAAACCATTCACATGGAATAGGTCGAGTGCTGCACTCCGGGCGTCGTCAAGGTGTCGCGCGGGCGAAGGCGCGTTTCTGGAAAGTTTTGGAAAGTTGTGGTACCATGGAGGTCCGGTCCATGGCGCCGTTCTCGGCTTCGCGCTATGTCAATGGGATAGCAAGATGTCAATGGGATAGAAGTCGAAGGGGGACCGGCAGTTGTCTCGATGACCCTTGCATGGGGCCGATGACTGGCGGCGCTGGCGATGCGGCGTTCGCCCGCGAAGGAAAATGATCATGACCTATGTCGTCGTCGAAAACTGCATCAAGTGCAAATACATGGATTGCGTCGAAGTTTGCCCCGTGGATTGCTTCTACGAGGGCGAGAATATGCTTGTGATCCATCCGGATGAATGCATCGACTGCGGCGTCTGCGAGCCCGAGTGCCCGGCCGAGGCGATCAAGCCGGATACCGAATCGGGCCTTGAAAAATGGCTTAAGCTTAACCTCGACATGGCGCGATCCTGGCCGAATATCACGATTAAGCGGGATGCCCCCCCGGACGCCAAGACATTCGACGGCACGTCCGGCAAGCTAGAGGCTTATTTTTCCCCAAATCCAGGCCAAGGAGACTAACGCCGCGGTTCTGTCCAGCCGGTTAAAAAATCCGGCGCATAGACGGGAAATCGGGATTGAAGCTGCCCGCGAGCAGCTTATCTTTTGATCTTTGCTCCTTTTTGTGCCAGACTGTTTCTTGGCGGTCGTCAAATTGGGGGAATTCGCGGCCGCCCGTCGTCAGTGTCTTGGAGGCAAAGAGTTCCCTGACGGCGCCGCTCGTTGCGTCAATCCGGCCAAGTCATGGACGGACGATCGTCGTTTAGGAGCATCCCGCTTCGCGCCTCTCCAGGGCCGAAATTCAGAGTTTCCGAACGGCTGAGGTTCTTTCCGCCGTCGAAAGCCGTCTCGTCTCCAAAGCGGGACAGGAAAAAGGAGGCGCTTGTTATGGCGTCTGTCAAGAAGACCATGAAATCGTCCAAGACAAAACAGGCGAATAAGGCAAAACAGGCGAAACAGCCGGGAACCCCAAAGGCAAATGCGTCGCAACACTCCACCTTGCTCAAAGCCAAGCGGGCCGCCGGCGCCGGGCGGGCGCTTGCTTCCAAGAAGCTAGCAGCCAACAAGTTCTCGGGCAAAACGAAATCAAAAACGGCGGTAGTGACCCGCCGCGCGAATAGCCCAGTCGCGGCAAAGCCGGCGGCCAGGAAAAAGGCTTCGGCGGCACGCGCCGCGCCGCGCGCGAGTAACACGATCCGCGCCGCAAAGAAGGGCGCGACGCGGAGCGCCAAGCCGGTGCTCGTTCGCGCTACCGGCGGCGCATCCGCACGCGCGAACGCAAAAGCGGTCGGCAAGGCGGCAAGGCGTGCCTCCGGCAACAAACCGGCACGGGGAAAGCCCGCGGCCGCGGCGAAAAAGACTCCGGCCATCGAAGTTTCGCGCCGCGTTGCCGCCAAACCGGCGGCGGCCGTGCGAAAGGCCGTCGAGTCCCCAACTCGCACCGCCGAAAACCTGGCCGCAAGCAAGGCGGCCGCGGCGGCGATTCTCGCCCTCAAGCGAAACGCCGCGAGGCTTTCCGAGGCACGCAAGCGAGTGGCCTCGCCGCCTGCCGGCAGGCCGGCCGGAAACTCGAAGGTGGATTTAGCCTCAAAAGTGCGGGTAGCGGTGATCAAGAAATCCGCGCAGGAAATATCCACAGAATTTGCTTCGGGCCCAACGGACGCCATTGTTGCGCGCGTCCTTGCGAAGCGTGCGGCGGCTGGCGGCCCATCGCAAGCCGCCGCCAAAGGCTCAAGCAAGCCTTTTGCCGCGGAGATCACTGCGAAGACGTTGGACTCCCAGACGCCGCTGTCCATCGCAAGCAGGCCAGGCGCGCGGGCGCCCGCGCGCGTCGATGCCGTCCAAACGAACTTGGCGGAAGCAAAGCCTGGCGAGAAATCTGTCCCCCCGGCGCACAAGCCGGCCAAGACCGCGACTCCTCAGCGGCAACTGTTCAAGCCACATGAATTCAAGCCGCATGAATATGTGGTCTATCCCGCCCATGGCGTCGGCCAGATCGTCGCCATCGAGGAACAAGAAGTCGCCGGCTTCAAACTCGAGCTTTTCGTGGTCAAATTCGTCAGGGACAAGATGATCCTCAAGGTGCCAACGCCGAAGGCAGCCAGCGTCGGAATGCGCAGGCTCGCCGATGCCCCCGCCGTTAAGGCGGCATTGGATACTTTGACGGGGCGGGCCCGCGTCAAGCGGACCATGTGGTCGCGCCGGGCGCAAGAATATGAAGCCAAGATCAATTCCGGCGATTTAAAGGCGATCGCCGAAGTGGTGCGCGATCTCTACCGCTCCGATACGCAGCCGGAGCAATCCTACTCCGAACGGCAGCTCTACGAGACCGCGCTCGATCGTATGGCGCGCGAAATCCTTGTCGTGCAAAAGCTGACCGAGACGGAGTTGTTGAAAGTGATCGAAACGCAACTGCAAAAAGGCCCGCGCCGCGGCAAGACAGAAGAAGGCGAGGCCGAGGAAGCCGACATCGAGCAAGCGGCCTGAACGCCGTTTCGCCAAGGACGAAAGCCCGGCGGTTTAGCCGGGCTTTTTGTTTCGAGACCTCTGTCGGGACGCGCGCTAGCTGTTCTGTCGCGATAGGTTGTTGACGGAGATCCTTGAGATAGGGGGTCTTCCGTTGATGCCGAAGTGAGGCCGATGATGATTATAATTGGGGAGGAAAGGCAACAGTGCGGCGGCCCGTTCGGATCAATGATTGGATGGTTTGGCGTAGGCCCATTCCCGCAAGGAGGTCGGCACGAAGCGTTCGGCCTTTCCATTTCCTGACGGTCGCGCGTGAAACACCTCCGGCGCCGGCTATGGATACGGCGCCGGCTATGGAGCGCGGCGTTTCGCCCGCTCGGAGCCTTGCGACAATCAGGACTTCGCCTGTTCGGCGTCCTGGCATTCTTGTGAATGTTCACGGGTGGGTCTCCTGAGCTTGTGGCGCTTCGCAAACTCCACAAACCTCAGTTTCTCCCCGTCAACAACCTATCGAGACAGAACAGCTAGAGCGGGATGAGGATGGTCTGAATTGGTCGGGGATTTCCCGAATCGCCTGGTTTCTGCCGGCGGCGATGGTCAGACCTCTGTCGATGGATTTGCGGGAGCGCGCGGTGGCGCGGATTGCGGCGGCCGAGAGCGTGCGGAAGGTGGCGCGGGCGCTGAGCGTCGCGCCGTCGAGCGTGGCGAAGTGGACGCAAGGGCTGCGGGCGACGGGCAGCGTCGCGCCTGGCAAGATTGGCGGCCATGTGCCGCCGAAGATCGCGGGCGCCCATCGGGCGTGGCTTGTCGCGCGGACGGCGGCGGCGGCGTTCACCCTGCGCGGACTGGTGGCCGAACTTGCCGGGCGCGGGCTGCGGGTCGACTACCGCACCGTCTGGACATTCATCCGCCGCGAGGGCCTAAAGCTTCAAAAAAAACCGTGCTGGCGAGCGAGCAAAACCGTCCCGGCGTCGCCCCCAAGCGCAGGCGGTGGAAGACCCGCCAGGGGCGCATTGATCCGAGGCGGCTGATCTTCATCGATGAAACCTGGGCCATCCTTCGCCAAGCTCAGGACAAATATGGGGCCGTTGTGGGCTCCGCGCGGCCAGCGCCTGCCGGGACAGGTTCCCTACGGACACGGGAAGACCATGACATTCCTCGCCGCCCTGCGCTGCGACCGCATCGATGCGCCATGGTGCTCGACGGGCCAATCAATGGCGAAAGCTTCCGGGTCTATGTTGAGCACGTGCTGGTCCCGGCGCTGGCTCAAGGCGACATCGTCGTGATGGACAACTCTCCGCCCGCCGGGGGCGTCCGGCGTGCTCCGCTCGGCAGCCACAAGGGCAGGGCGATCCGCCGCGCGATCCGCGCCGCCGGGGCGAGGCTATTCTTCCTACCGCCCTCCAGTCCCGATCTCAACCGCTCGAGCAGGTGTTCGCCAAGCTGAAGCATTTCCTGCGAAAAGCCGCCGAGCGCACCGCCCCCGCCACGTGGAGGCGCATCGGAACCCTCCTCGACGCCTTCAGTCCCGACGAATGCGCAAATTATTTCGTCAACCCAGGATATGCTTCCGTGCAGAGTCATCCCGCCCTAGACTCCTTCTGATTTCGATTGAATCGTTGGGGATTTCCGAATCGGCTGTCATCTGATTTCAGACTCCGTGCTGGAGGCAGGAGGCCAGCATGGATGGCGCGACCTTATTTCCTCGATTTGCGTGAACGCGTTGTCGCTCTGGTTGCGCGTGGCGAGACTTGTCGGCCGGTGGCCGCTGTCTTTGACGTGAGCGTGGCGAGCGTTGTGAAATGGCCGAAAGTCCCGCGCGACAGGCAGTGCGGCAGCGAAGGCGATGGGCGGCAAGCGGCCTTATCTCCTGGAAGGCGAGCGGAGCTTTCTTCTCGGCCGCCTTGCCGAAAAGCCTGATCTGACCTTGCATGCGCTTCTTTCCGAATTGCGCGAGCGCGGCGTCGCCGTGTCCTGTGACACTGTGTGGCGTTTTCTGCGCCGCACGGAGGCCGGCTTCAAAAAAAACGCTTTTCGCCAGCGAGCAAGATCGCCCCGACGTCGCGCGGCGCCGCACCTTGGGGAAGAAAATCCCGTTGCGGCGCGATCCAAGGCGCCTCATCTTCATCGATCAGACAATCGATGAGACATGGGCGATCCTTCGACAGGCTCAAGACCAATATGACGCGCACACATGGCTGGAACAGACGCGGCGAGGCGCTCATCGCCAACGCGCCGCAGGGTCATTGAAAAACGATGACATTCCTCGCCGCCTTGCGATGTGACGAAATCACGGCGTCCTTCGTACGCGACGGGCCGATCAACGGCGAAAGCTTTTTGGCCTATGTCGAGCAGGTTCTTGCGCCGACCTTGAAGCATGGCGACATCGTCGTCATGGACAATCTCGGCTCCCCCAAGCGCGCGGCGATCGACAAAGCTATCCGCGCCAAGACAGAAGATGGGCAATGAACATCTCGGAGAACGCTGGCTCCCGACGGATCATGCGGACAATAGCCGCTTTTTCCAGGCGCACGATGACGGAGTCCGTCATCGCCGCGACCGTCGCTATGCGGTGAGCCTGCCCGGCAAGACATCCTTCTCCGAAGAAATCGTTCGTTCCAAGCATTGCGACGACGGCTTCCTTGCCTTACTCCGAAACGACGGTGAGCTTCACCCTGCCGCTTTGGATGTAGAAGACCGCGTCCGCAGGGTCTCCCTGGGAAAAGACGATCTGGTCCTTGCGGTACTCGCCAATGCTGCGGCCCTCGCCAACCACGGCGAGAAAAGATTTCGTATTGACCGCCGGCCGGCGTTTCAGTGCCATGGCACGACCTCCTGTACCGTGCGCCTCCGAAGAGCGAACCTTACTATTGTCATATATTATCATAAGATTTTTTGCAGATAAAGCTGCGTGCTGAGCTATTTTGGGCAGATCGTCGCTTGGTAATCTGTTACTTGAGCTTTGAGACCACAGGAAGAGTTGAACTAAACCGTAGCCCACCTCCCGTTCAGAGGCTTTGCTAGGCGTGCGAGTCAAGCGCTCCGAACTCGCTAACACCCTGTGAATGCCCTGATTTCCTCGAGGTAGCCCTGGACTCTTCCGACTGATTTTCACGCTTAGGCCTTCCCTAAATCAGCCTTTCCGGTCCTGACATGGAAAGGGCGGGCGTTTTGTGCGTCGCAATAAGATTTTTGCGATTGCGGTGCGAAACTCCATCTTAGCCGTATTCTCGCCATGAACTATCGGTTAACCTTATCCTTGTTTGCTCAAATGCACCGCTTTCCAGTTAGCTTCGATCAAGGTTGATGGAACATTCCTTTAACGAAAGGCAGGTAGGACTGCGATCTGCCCGCGATCACAGAAGGAATATGGGATGAGCTTTCTTCAGCGGACCGCCGAACTCAAATTCGCTGTCGCGCTGGGCGCCGCTCTTGCGATCTCCGCCTGCGCGAAGGCCCCCGACACGCTCGCCGGCCTGAATGGCGGGCGGGCGGCACCAGGCAGCCCTCAGGATTTCGCCGTCAATGCCGGCGACCGGGTTTTCTTCGACAGCGATTTGAGCGAATTGAGTCAGACCGCGCAGGCCACCCTCGCAAAGCAGGTGAGCTGGCTACACCAATATGGCCGCTACAATTTGACTGTCGAGGGCCATGCCGACGAGCGTGGCACGCGGGAATATAATTTCGCGCTAGGCGCGCGGCGGGCCGAAACCGCCAAGGACTATCTCGTGGCCCGCGGAATTCCGGCAGCAAGAATTCGCACCATCAGCTATGGCAAGGAGCGGCCCGTCGCGACCTGCAACGACATCTCATGCTGGTCGCAAAACCGCCGCGCGGTTACGGTGCTGACGGGCGGCCTATCCTAAGAAGGTTTCGGCGAGCGGCCCTCCCCCGGTCGCCGATATGTCCCGGACGGACGCAAGACCCGTCTGTTCTTGGTCCCAATCCGGCACCGGCGACTTCCTTGTGAGCCGCCGGTTTTTTTGTCATGCCGAACCGGCGCTAAAGCGGGTCCGAAGAGCCAGAATCTGGAGGGGGATTCCCAAACCGGCCGAAGCGCGATTCGCCATTCCGGCGAGGACCTAGGTGTTCTGTCTCGATAGGTTGTTCACGGGGAGAAACTGAGGTTTGTGGAGTTTGCGAAGCGCCACAAGCTCAGGAGACCCACCTGTGAGCATTCACAAGAATGCCAGGACGACGCCGAACAGGCGAGTCCTGCTTGTCGCAAGGCTCCGAGCGGGCGAAACGCCGCGCTCCATAGCCGGCGCCGTATCCATAGCCAGCTGCTGGAGGTGTTTCGCCCGCTTACCGTCAGGAAATGGCTCCGGCGCCACGAAAGCGAAGGCGTGGCGGGTCTCGAGGACCGGACCAGCCGGCCGCATCGCCTGCGCACGCGGGTCACATCCGCGCAGATCATGCCGGTCGAAGCCCTGCGCCGGCCGGGTCTATGATCCGCAAGCGCTGTACGTCGACGAGCGCATAGTGACGATCGTCTTCGCCGGCTACAACACGCCGCAACCCAGCAATAATCTGGGCGACTATCGCACAATCGGCCGGTTCCAGGTGAAATTCCCGGCCGGCTACCTGCGTCGCGCCGATCGAGACTGATGGGGTGATGGGGTGGACGGCCCCCGACGGCATCGATTGTGCCAGAATGAGGTCGTTGCAGATCTCAAATAAAGGGGACCGTCCGTGGAACAGATTAGCCGAATTGGCATGGACACGTCGAAACATTTTTTCCAGCTTCATGGGGTGAACGCCGCCGAGAAGGTGGTTTTGCGTAAGAAGCTGCGGCGCAAGGAGATGGTCGTTTTCTTCGAGGCGCTTGCGCCGACGGTGATCGGGATCGAAGCCTGCGGCGCATCACACCATTGGGCGCGGATTTTGCGGTCGTTCGGCCATGAAGTGAAGTTAATCGCGCCTCAGCTGGTCAAGCCGTATGTGAAGCGCGGCAAGAACGATACCGCCGACGCCGAGGCACTTTGCGAGGCGATGAGTTGACCGACGATGCGCTTCGTGCCGGTGAAGACTGCCGAACAACAAGCGGCCCTGATGATGGCCGGCTTGCGCGATCGGCTGATCCGCAATCGCACCCAGCTGTCGAACGCCATCCGCGGCTATGCGGCCGAGTTCGGCTTTGCCTCCGCCAGGGGGATGGCGCACATCGATCCGCTGCTCGATCGCATTCAAGCTGATGAGAGCGTGCCTGTCCTGGCTCGCGAGCTGTTCGCGGTCCAAGCTGAAGAATATGCGCAGCTGCAGGCGCAAATCGTCGAAGCCGACGCCAAGCTCATGGCCTGGCACAAGGCCGATGAATGCAGCCGGCGCCTCGCCAATATCCCCGGCATCGGTCCGATCGGCGCGACTTTGCTGCTGCTGAAAACTCCGGCACCCGAGATGTTTCGATCGGGGCGGCAGTTCGCGGCTTGGATCGGCTTGACGCCGAAGGACCATTCAACGGCCGGCAAGGTCAGGCTCGGCGTCATCACAAGGGCCGGCGACGAAGCCTTGCGCAGCGTGTTAGTGGTTGGAGCGACCGCCGTCATCCAACATGTACGACGCGGCGGGCGCGGGTCGCCCTGGATCGTCGGCCTCCTCAAGCGCAAACCGCCGAAGTTGGCCGCCGTGGCGTTGGCCAACAAAATGGCCCGCATCGCCTGGAAGCTGATGGTCACAGGCAACGGCTATGCCGCGAAATCCGCGCCCGCCGCCTTGACGGGCGCCGCGTAGAGATCAGCCAGACACGGGGAGCAACTCAACTGCAACCGTGCTGAGCCGATGCTAGAACTTGCAAGGCAACGAGCAGATGGCGTGATCAATCGATCCAAGACGCGAGACACTCCGTGCTTTCCACTGGCCGCCAAAGGTCGCTTGGGTGTTTGGAACTCGCATCGCGGAAACCATCTTGGCCAGCGTTCATGTGCGAGCGCGAAAACAGGCCGGACATATGGACGCAAGCGATCTGATCAGAGCACTGCCCAAATAACCTTGCGAGGAGGGGGCCGTCCACATATGGGTGTTTGGAACTCGCATCGCGGAAACCATCTTGGCCAGCGTTCATGTGCGAGCGCGAAAACAGGCCGGACATATGGACGCAAGCGATCTGATCAGAGCACTGCCCAAATAACCTTGCGAGGAGGGGGCCGTCCACATATGGAAAGCAGTCATTCGCTCCAAGTCGCCTGAATGCCGACAGCGCGCCATGAGCGGTCATCTAAGCGATGTCACAGGCCGAGGCTCGGCTTTGTTCAGGCTGAGTGGCAATATCGCTGCGGCCGCAATCTCCCTTCTTGGCCTTCCGCGCGACAAACAATATCGCCAATGAGAGCGTGACCGGTGTCACGGTCCACCCCGGCTCAGCAGTCGACGCCGGGTTCACGGCAGGAAACTAGACCTCTTGCATAACCTTCTTTTAACGACTGTTTGATTCGTTGTCCCAAAGGGAGGCGACGATGAGATTTGATTCGGTCAAAGAGCTGAAAGGTGAAGTATTCCGGCGACTTACCGGTATTCAGAGGAACCCATTTGAAGCGATGGCGGCGGTGCTTTCTGACACCAAATGCAAGCACAAGGCGGCCGGTAGCAAGCCCAACACGCTCCGTGTCGAAAACCAGCTTCTGATGATGCTCGAATATTGGCGCGAATACCGGACCTATTTTCATATCGGGCAAGCCTACGGGATCAGTGAAAGTGCGGCGTACCGCCACATCAAATGGTACCGCCACATCAAATGGTGCGAAAACACGCTGGCCAAAAGCAAATCCTTTCGGTGACCGGGCCGCAAGGCCGTTGCTGCCAGTGACCGGGCGTTCGATGTCGTCTTGATCGACGCAACCGAAACACCCATCGAACGGCCAAAAAAACAACGGCGCTACTCTTCGGGCAAGAAGAAGCGGCACCCGCTAAAAACGCAGCTTGTTGTCGAGAAATCAACGCGCCGCATTCTCTGCATCGCGCACGAAAAAGGACGCCGGCACGACTTCAAGCTGTTCAAGAGGTCAAAGGTTCGTCTGCATCCTGAAACGAAGGCCGTTGTCGACGGCGGCTATCAAGGCCTGCAGAGCGTGCACGCCAACACGGCGATGCCGAAGAAGCGCAGCAAAAAGAATCCGTTAGCCGCAACCGACAAGGCCAGAAACCGCGCTACCTCCAGCGAACGCGTGCCTTGCGAGAACGGCATCGCCATGCTCAAACGCTTCAAGATTATTGCTGACCGCTACAGACATCGCCGCCGCCGTTCGGCCTGCGCTTCTTCCTCATCGCCGCAATCTACAACATGGAGCTCAAAGTCACATGACGGTTATGCAAGAGGTCTATTAATTGGCGCATGATTTAACCTCTATGGAGGTGGATCATGCGGGAGGGCCGGGCCGGAAGCGGCGCGGGCCACGGCGGGTCGATGACCGCCGTGTGACCAGCGGGATTATTCACGTTTTGCAGTCGGGAATGCGCTGGCGGGATTGCCCGCAAGAGTACGGCCCCGCGACAACGATTTACAACCGTTGGCACCGTTGGTCACCGCAAGGGCTGTGGCAAAAGCTGTTTTATGAGCTAAGCCAGATTGTCGGGACACATTACGAAAACAGCATCGATTTAACGGCGATCAAAGCGCACCGTTCGGCACGAGGTAAAAAAGGGGCCAAGACCAAGCGCTTGGCGCAAGCCGGGGTGGCCGCGCGACAAAAATCCATGCAGTGATTGATCGCAAGGGCCGCCCTTTGCGCTTTCTCCCGAGCGGCGGACAGTGCTTCGACGGCAAAGCCGCTGGGCCTTTGCGCAAGCCCCTGCCGCCGGCCACAAAACTGCTGGCCGATAAGGCTTATGACTGCGCCGCGTTGCGGGATTGGCTTGCGCGGCGCGGCACCACCCCGGTCATTCCCAACAAGATCAATCGCCGCAAGCCCTTTCCCTATAACAAGCGCGCCTATCGTCACCGCAACAAGATCGAGCGCATGTTCTGCCGCCTCAAGGACGCGCGCCGCGTCGCTACCCGTTACGGCAAAAGCGCCGAGAACTTCCTCAGCGCAGTCCGCTTGATCGCCGCCATCTACTTCTGGTTAAATTGAGTCTGGACCTTAGATTATTCGTCGTCTGAATGACGAGAATTTTGAACATCGTCACCGGATCAAATGGCGGGCGCCCGCCTTGCGTCCCGTCCGAATAGGTGAGCGCTGCGTTCAGTTCCGGGTGGCCGAGGACATCGGCAATACCAGGGTTAGCCCGGGCATTGCCTCCCAATTGCCGGAACTGGTCGAGAACGGGCCTGAGACCATCACGTATTTGATGGTCGTGGCTGGAGCAACCACTTCACCCACTGTGATCGAATCCGTGACGTCCAAATTGCCATGTACTGTTGTCGTTAAGCTTGGGTTTCCTCCCGGGGTGCCAAGCTCGACGTTACCGTTTTGTTTGACCTCTATCTGAGCAAATGCGGTGGGGCTGAACGAAAAGAGTGCGGCCGCGACGAACCAGGCATAAATGCGCATCGTCATTTCCTCTCATGGATTTCGGAGGGGTATGGGCGGGGGCCGATCAAGATCGAACCAGAAGAAGCGACGAGCTTGAACGGGCAGGCGTTGGTCAATGCGAAGGAAAATCCCTCATAGTGGCCATTTGCCACACTTACGATGGCCGGACTCGCAGGACATCCTCCTGCGAGGGTGTTGATCACGGCCTCCGAAAAGCGCTGATAGGGCGAGAAGACGGTTCCGTTACCGGCAGCGGCGTTGGGGTTCTGTCCATCCCCAAAGATCACGGGTCTTCCGTTCCCTTGACAATCCGAGCCGTATGCATGGATGCCGATCGCCATTCCGCTCGAAGGCCAAAAGATGGGACTTCCGGAATTGCCGCCCTGGGTGTCCAGCGTGTAAGCGACGCAGGCATTGGTGCTACTGGAGTTCGAGGAGACCAGAGGACCGATGTCGGTTTGCTCGGTCTGACTTTGCGCGTTTAAGGCTTCCGCTGGTCCCGAGAGGATAACTGTCGCCCCCGTAGCCTGTCACCTGCAGGAGTGGGGCTGGAGTGGCGGTACCCGGCACCGCGTCGCTCAATCGAAAGAAGGCCTTCTGGCGAGGCGATCATAAGCGGAAGTGCCAGCGGCATTCGCGAGGATCGTCATGATCTGCCAATCGCACCCTTTCCCACGGATGTCGCAACCAAGAGCGTCGCTGACCAGTGGATATTGATCGTCGGCCGGCGGTTCCTTAGCGGTGCCGTCGGCCAGCGATGAGGGCACGTTGAATTGCAGCACTTGACCGGTAGGTTCGTAGTGCCCGGCGGTGAGAACAGCACCGAGGGAGGTGAGCCAGCCTGTGCAGCCAATCGGAGCGATACGGCCGACACGAGGATCATCGATGGCCACTCGCTTGTCGGTCCCAAAGACCACTCCGGGTGTTACTGCAATTGGAGGCTTGTGTTCAATCTTCAACGCAAGCGCATCATAACTCGCCGATGTGCGGAGTGGCGCGTCAATCCGGATTTTCACACTTGATCCGTTGAATATGGCTGACTGCAGGCCCCACCGAAGCAGAGCGGCCTGATCGAACTCTTGTCACCGTCCTCCGCAATCAACCTTTTCTGCGCCCCTTGGGCGATTGATGCTGAATTGAATTGGATTCGGATGCTCGTGGCACCTTCGACGCCGATGGTTCGTTCGCTCGCCACCGTCTGCGGCGATTCCGCGATGCTATCGCGTGCTGTGAGGTCGGCTGCACTGCAGTCCGCACCAAACGCTGTCACCATCGCAAAGCTCAGATATCGAATAGATCGCATCCCAGTATGTCCGCTCGGTGAGCCGGCTCGCCGCCACCACTGCTGCTACCCGCAGGAACGCATGAACGGTTACGCCCCCGTGTTCAAATAGGGCATTGGTGGTGCCCCGTGTTCGCCCCGCATGGCGGGTCGGCGACGACCGTGACCGCAACCTCGGATAATACAATTAAGATGAGATAACTGTTGACGTCTGTCAATTCTTTTTCTTCAATTTATAATATGGAACAAACATTTCTTCCGCCACTGATCATGACGGAACAGACCGGCGAAGTTGGAGCGGTTTCAGTTAATGGAGATATCGCCGCCGATTCCCTCCGAAACCAGCTTCAGTCGCGTGTCCAGCGCGGCAATAACGCGGCGAAGATCGTGGCCGCGTTGCAAAACGAGGCCGGTCGCCGTGACCACCGAATAGGCACCTTGCTTTCGCGCCAGCCTCGGATTCTTCTCGATCTGGTAGAGTGCATATTCGCACGCGCGCCGGTAAACCGAAAAAACCGCTTTTTGGGGGGTAAAATCGATCCCGTAGTCGCGCCATTCGCCGCCGGCGACCTTGCGGCCGTAGAGATTAAAAATCTGGCGCAATTCGTTCCGGTCAAACGAAATAACCGCGATGCCCGCCGGAGCCGCGGCTATCGCGGCGATTGGCGCGGCAGAGCCGTCCTTGCGCTTGCAAGCGAGGTTCGCCGCGCGATTATCTTCGACCGGTTCCGTGTCGCGCATGACTGTGGCCTCCAAGCTTTATCTCAGCCTTTATCGTCGCTTGAAGATGTCGCGACGGCAAGTGTTCTTTTGACGGATTTGCGGCACGGCGCCGCGACACCTGGTCTCGGCGCGCGCGAAGGCCTTGCATCCGCCGGGCACAAAGGCAATATCCGCGCTGCGAAGGGCGCGCGGCACCAAGCGTGATGTGATTTGCGCGGGGCCGCCAAATTCGTGAAATTCAATAGCAACCGGAAAGGAGGCCACGTGACAATGCCGGACGTAGCGTGTCAAAGCCAAGCTTTTCAAGCGGATGTCGCCAAATTGCTACACCTGATGGTGCATTCGGTCTATTCCGATCGGGACATCTTTCTGCGCGAACTTCTTTCCAATGCCGCCGACGCCTGCGAGCAATTGCGTTACGAGGCGCTCGCCGATCCCGCGCTCGCATCTTCGCCGTTCGCGATCCGAATTTCGATCGACAAGGACGCCCAAACCCTCGCCATCGAGGACAATGGGATCGGCATGTCGCATCGAGACCTCACCGATCATCTTGGCACCATCGCACGCTCCGGAACCCGCGCCTTCCTGGACCGGTTCGGCGATGGCGGCGAAGAGGCGGGGGCCGAGGATCCGCGCGAAAAACTTGACCTGATCGGCCAGTTCGGGATCGGATTTTATTCGGCCTTCATGGTCGCGGACCGTGTCGATGTTTTTACGCACCGCGCGGGTTCGACGGAAGCCTTCCGGTGGAGTTCGGACGGCAAGGGCACGTTTTCGATTTTGCCGCTGGCGCAAGGCGAGGCCCCGGTCCAGGGCACGCGGGTGGTTCTCCACCTGAACGAAGAGTCCAAGGATTATCTTGAGCCGGGCCGGATTGAGCGTATCGTGCGCGAACATTCGAGCGCGCTCGTGGTGCCGATCGAGCTTGTCGAAGAGAAGGGAGCGCGCCGCTTAACCGACGGCTTGGCGCTTTGGACAAAGCCGAAGGCGGCGATCGAGCAGAAAGACTATATCGATTTGTATCAAAGCCTTGGCGGTGTTTTCGACGAGCCTGCAATAACGATGCACTGGCACGCGGAAGGGCGCCACGACTACACGGTTTTGGCGTTTGTGCCGGGATCGCGGCCGTTCGATCTATTCGATCCCTCGCGTCCGAGCCGGGCCAAGCTCTATGTCCGCCATGTGCTGATCAAGGAAGACGCCGAGGTTGTGCCGAGATGGCTGCGTTTTGTGCGTCTGGTGATCGATTTGGCCGATCTGCCGCTGAACGTTTCGCGTGAAACAATTCAGGAAAGCCCCGCCTTCGCCTCCATCAAGAAAGCCGTGACGAACCGCGTCCTTCACGAACTGACCAAGCTCGCCGAAAGCGACAAGGATAAGTTCGCGAAGGTCTGGGAGCACTTCGGGAGTGTCCTGAAGGAAGGACTTTACGAGGACCCCGAAAAACGCGACGCCTTGTTCGGTTTGGCGCGCTTTGCGACCTCGACCCATCCGCAAGGCGGCCGCGGCCTAAAGGACTATGTGGACAGCCTGCAAGCGAACCAGACAGCGATCTATTATCTTCTCGGCGAGGATCTGGCCCATCTGTCCGCTAGTCCGCAGCTTGAAGGTTTCCGGGTGAGAGGCATCGAAGTCTTGCTGTTGCCTGATCCGGTCGATGCCTTTTGGGTGGCGACGGCGGTTGGCTTCGACGGCAAGCAGTTCAAGTCGGTGACCCAGGGCGCGGCCGACATAAAATCCATTCCGCTCAAGGAGAAACTGGACGCTGGCGCGGCTGAAGAGGCAGCTCCGGCAGCCGGTCTCGCGACCCTTTACGCGCTCATGAAACAGGTTTTGGGTGAGGCGGTCGAGGATGTCCGCGCTTCCGACAGGCTGTCGGCGAGCCCCGCTTGCCTCGTCGCCTCCGATCGCGGGCCGGACCGCCGTCTCGAACGGATTCTCGCCGAAAGCGGCCGCCTCGGCCCGGCGTCGAAGCCGGTGCTCGAAATCAATCCCGCGCATCCGCTGATTCGCGCCCTGGCGGCGCGGATTGGGGCCCCGGACAAAGAAAAATTCGAGGATATCGTCTGGCTCCTTTTCGACGAGGCGCGGCTGGTGGAAGGTGAAAAGCCGGCCGACCCGCCGCATTTCGCCGCGCGGCTGACCAGGATTCTGCTCGATGCCGCGAGCCAGCCCGCGCCGTGAGGGAAGAGTTTGCGATAACGCATCCGCCCGATTTCGAACCGGCGATGGCGCGTGACGCAGCCCGGCGCTCGCTCGCGCGGGCCTTGGCGAAAGGCGGCATAGAGTTCGGCGCAAATCGATGCCCGCGTGCTTCTCTGCGAGGCGCTTGGTATCGATCACGCGGATCTCGTTCGCAACCCCGATTGTCCGCTCGGTCCAAGCGCCGCGACGGTCGCGTCTTTCGTGGCGCGGCGATTGAAGCGCGAGCCGGTGTCGCGAATCATCGGCCATCGGGATTTTTGGCGGGCGCGTTTCAAGATCGGCTCCGCCGTTCTCGATCCGCGTCACGCCACCGAGGCGCTCATCGAAGCGGTGCTCGACTATGCGGCCCGGTCGCCGCGCGAAAACTGGCGGATTCTCGACCTTGGAACGGGGTCCGGGGCAATCCTTTGCTCGCTGTTGCAGAGCCTGCCAGGATCTTTCGGCGCCGGCGTCGATATTTCGCGTGGCGCCTGCGTGATCGCGCGCTACAATCTCACCGCCTTGGGGCTCGCGCAACGCGGGCTGATTGTCCAGGGCGATTGGACCCGTGCCTTGCGTGGTCCTTTCGATGTGATCGTTTCCAATCCGCCCTATGTCGTGCGCTGCGAAATCGCCCACCTAGCACCGGAGGTTCGCGATCACGATCCGCGGTTGGCCCTGGATGGCGGCGAAGATGGTCTGGCGGCCTATCGCGAAATCATCCCGGCGTCGCGGGATTTGCTCGCGCCAGTCGGTTTGATCGCGCTGGAAGTCGGGGCGGGCCAGCATCCGGCCGTCGAATCGCTCTTGACCGGCGCATTCGGCGCGCCGGTCAAGGTTAGACTTGACCTCGATGGGTGCCGGCGTGTGGTTTTGGCGTGTCCTAGCCAGTGAGCCCTGGCGTGATAAATTGGTCACACTAACCATCACAAGAGATATATTTTCGCAATAGCTCTTGGCGTTTGCCGCGAAAGCGACTACGTTCCGTTTCCAAGGATTGGTTTTCGCTCATGTTGCATGGTTGCGATTGGCGTTGAGGTCCTCGGTCCGCGCGAACGTCCGAACGAAAAGCCGGGCGTGCTGACAACAAGACGATCTCCGCTTCGAGCTATGCCGCGATGCCCGGCGCAACCGGGATCAATGTCCCCAGACTCTGAGACTCTATCATCAAGGGTCGAGGATCGGTGCCACGGCGGTTCCGTGAGCACAGTCGTCACCGCTGGAAAGCGCTATATCCGCTCGCGCCTACGTGCTTTGAAAATAGGGGGTTCCCGTGAACGCACGCCGGTCCGGCTGCGCGCCAAGCGCAATTACGATGCCACCCAAGGATCATCGATGAGACCAGGACAGAACAACAAACGTATGCGCGGCCGCCCCAACAATCGCAAGGGACCGAATCCTCTGACGCGGTCGTATGAATTGAGCGGCCCCGATGTGAAAATTCGTGGAACGGCTCACCACATCGGCGAAAAATACCTCCAGTTGGCGCGCGACGCGCAAACTTCTGGTGATCCGGTCATGGCGGAAAGCTATCTCCAGCATGCCGAACATTATTTCCGGCTGATCGCGGCGGCGCAGCAAGTCCCGCAACAAGGACCCGGCGCTTATCAGGGTCAGCCCGGCGAAGCCAATGTGGAAGAAGCCGAGGACGACAGCGATTTCGCTGGCATCCCTGACAGATTCGCTTCCCCAGCCGAGCGCTTCGCGCCGCCGCAGCCAAGCCTCATGCCGCAGCCCCAGCCAAGCCCCGCGCAACCCGGTCCGGAGCGGTCTTTCCATAATAATGGGGACCGACAGGGTTTTAGCCGGCCGGAGCGTGCGCCGCGTCCGGAGCGCCCTTTTCAAGACAGGAATTATCGGGACAGGGAATATCAAGCCTACCCGGAAAAACCTTATCAGGAGCAGCGGCCTTATCAAGAACGCAATGGCCGCGGCCGCGATCAGGAGAACCGCGGCAACCGTGGACGGGGTCCGCGCGATTATCGCAATGAAGGCTCGATCTTAGTCGATCCGCGCGTCGAACCCCAAATGGCCGAGGCAGGCATCGACGACAACGGCCTTCCGGCGTTCATTACCTCCCCGGTTCGCGTCCCAGCCGAAGCCCATGATGCCGCACCGCCCGTTGAGGCACTTTCCCCCTTGCTCGCCGGTCCGCCAGAGGCGGACGATGCGGCCAACGACTTTCATGCGCGTCCCCGCCGCAGACGCGGCGGCAAGGCGGAAACGGGGGTAGCCGGGCCGCACGGCGGCGAAGAGGCAAATGCCGATGATCCGGTCCAGGATTGAGTCTCGGACCCGTCGTTAATTTGGTCGCTTGCCTCGATTTGCCGGGCGGGGGAGACGATTGCCCCGGATGCGGTCGAACCGAGGGAGTTTTTCCATCCTCGCGGAGTTATTTGCCGAGCGGCGGGTTGGGCGTTCGCCGTGGTTTCCTTCGACGCCGGCACTGTCCCGGCGTTGCCCCCGTTGCGGCAACCATCGCATGTCACGCGAATCGCGGGCGGCTGCGGACCAGCTGGCATCGCGGTCGTTAAGGGCGGCGGCCGGAGGCCCTGTGGCCCGCCGGCTGCCGCCGCTGGTTCCGGCCGACGCCCTTGGGGGCCGCGCCTGAAAACCCGCGTCGCGGGGTTTTCTTTTATCCGGCCAAAGCGAGAACGAGGATTTTTCTTGCGTGGCATCTAGCGGCCTTTGTCCCCATCGCGCCTCCGCGCTAAAGGCCCCCGAAACTTTTCGCGGGCACAAGACCCTACCGCGCACCCATTTCTCCCCTACATTTGTAGCAAAGGGCGACGGCAAGGGGCGGCGAAATTTGCCGCAGATCGTAACACCAAAACCGTGAGTTGCGCGTAGCCGCCGTGGTGTCAGTCCTGTCTACGTCCGTTCGCGGACGGCAGCCGGCATAAGGGGTGGCTTCGCGAACGGGAGATATCCGTCATGAATATGGAAAAATATACCGAGAGGACGCGCGGCTTCGTTCAAAGCGCCCAGTCTCTCGCCATCCGCGAGGGTCACCAGCAGTTCACGCCCGAACACGTTTTGAAGGTTCTTCTCGACGACGAGGAGGGGCTCGCCGCGGGCCTCATCGACAGGGCAGGCGGGCGCTCGCGCGACGCGCTCCGCGACACGGAACTCGCGCTTGCCAAATTGCCAAGGGTGCAAGGTTCTGGCGCGGGACAATTGTATCTCGCCCCGGCAACAGCGCGCGTTTTCGACAATGCCGAAAAAATCGCGCAAAAGGCGGGCGACTCGTATGTCACCGTCGAGCGGCTGTTGCTGGCGCTGGCCATGGAGAAAAGCACGGAAGCCGCCAAGATTCTCGATCGGGCGGGCGTCACGCCGCAAACTCTCAACGCGGCGATCGAGGATCTCCGCAAGGGTCGCACCGCCGACAATGCGACCGCTGAGAACGCTTACGATGCCTTGAAAAAATATGCTCGTGATTTAACTGATGCCGCCCGCGGGGGAAAACTCGATCCGGTGATCGGCCGCGACGAGGAAATCCGGCGAACCATTCAGGTATTGTCGCGGCGCACGAAAAACAATCCGGTGCTGATCGGCGAGCCGGGTGTCGGCAAAACCGCGATCGTCGAAGGTCTTGCGCTGCGCATCGTGAACGGCGATGTGCCGGAAAGCCTGCGCGACAAAAAACTTCTCGCGCTCGACATGGGCTCGCTGATCGCGGGAGCGAAATATCGCGGCGAATTCGAGGAGCGGCTGAAAGCGGTCTTGAACGAAGTCACCGCCGCCGCGGGCGGCATTGTCCTATTCATCGACGAAATGCACACGCTCGTTGGCGCCGGCAAGGCGGATGGCGCGATGGACGCATCGAACCTTTTGAAACCGGCTCTCGCGCGGGGCGAGCTCCATTGCATCGGTGCAACCACGCTCGACGAATATCGCAAGCATGTCGAAAAGGATGCCGCGCTGGCGCGCCGCTTCCAGCCGGTGTTCGTCTCCGAGCCAACCGTCTCAGACACCATCTCGATCCTGCGCGGTCTCAAGGAAAAATACGAATTGCACCATGGCGTCCGCATCACCGATGCCGCGATTGTCGCCGCCGCGACGCTGTCGCACCGCTATATCGCCGACCGGTTTCTTCCCGACAAGGCAATCGACCTCGTCGACGAAGCGGCCTCGCGTCTGCGCATGCAGGTCGAACTCGAAGCCGGAGGAGCTCGACGAACTCGATCGTCGGGTCATTCAGCTCAAGATCGAGCAGGAGGCCTTGAAAAAGGAGACCGATTCCGCCTCGAAGGAGCGCCTGGAAAAGCTCAGCGGCGAACTTGCCGGGCTTGAGGAGAAATCCGCCTCGTTGACCGCGCGCTGGCACGCCGAGAAGGACAAACTCGGCGCGGAACAGAAAATCAAGGAGCAGCTCGAGGCTGCCCGCAACGAACTTACGCAGGTCCAACGGCGCGGCGAATATCAGCGCGCCGGCGAACTCGCGTACGGCGTCATTCCAGGTCTCGAAAGAAGTCTCGCCGAGATCGAGGCGAAACGTGGCGGCGTTCTCGTGGACGAAGCGGTGACGGCCGATCACGTCGCGCAAATTGTCTCGCGCTGGACCGGCATTCCGGTCGACAAGATGCTGGAGGGCGAGCGCGACAAGCTCCTGAAGATGGAAAAGGCGCTTAGCCGCCGCGTCGTCGGCCAGGCGGAAGCGGTGAAGGCGGTCTCGACCGCGGTGCGGCGGGCGCGGGCGGGCCTGCAGGATCCCAATCGCCCGATCGGCTCCTTCATGTTCCTGGGGCCGACGGGGGTCGGCAAGACCGAGCTCACCAAGGCGCTCGCCGCCTTCCTTTTCGACGACGAAGCCGCGCTCGTGCGCATCGACATGTCGGAATATATGGAGAAACATTCGGTCGCCCGCCTGATTGGCGCCCCGCCCGGCTATGTCGGCTATGAGGAAGGTGGCGCCTTGACCGAGGCGGTGCGCCGCAGGCCCTATCAGGTCGTCCTCTTCGACGAGATCGAGAAGGCCCATCCAGACGTCTTCAACGTCTTGCTGCAAGTGCTCGACGACGGCCGCCTGACCGACGGGCAGGGGCGCACGGTCGATTTCCGCAACGTTCTGATCGTCATGACGTCCAATCTAGGCGCCGATTTGCTCGTGCTGCAAAAGGAGGGCGAGGATTCCTCCGCCGTCCATTCGGAGGTGATGCAAATGGTGCGCGCGCATTTCCGTCCGGAGTTTTTGAACCGGGTCGATGAAATCATCTTGTTCCACCGGCTACGCCGCGAGGATATGGGCGCGATTGTCGATATCCAGTTTGCCCGGCTTGCGAAACTCCTGGAGGATCGCAAGATCACGCTCGAACTTCGGCGCGAGGCCCGCGCGTGGCTTGCCGACAAAGGCTATGATCCAGCCTATGGCGCACGCCCTTTGAAGCGTGTCATCCAGAAGAACGTGCAGGATCCGTTGGCCGAATTGATCCTTGCCGGAGAGATCCACGACGGCGCGAAGGTCGTCGTCGGCGCTGACAAAAATGGCCTTCTGATTGCCGGCAGGGCCGTGGCGGGGGTAGCTGCCTGAGAGCCAATAGAAGGAACTGAACTATGTTATCCAACGACAGAAAAGTGATCGCTGTGATCGGCGCAACGGGGCAGCAGGGAGGCGCGGTGGTACGTGCCCTGCAAGCCAACGGCCAATTTACGGTACGCGCTCTGACCCGCAATCCAGGCAAGCATCGCGAACTCGCCGAGGAAGTCGTCGAAGCAGATTTAGACCGCCCGGAAACCCTTAAAGCTGCGTTTGAAGGCGCACATGGCGTTTTTCTAGTCACCAATTTTTGGGACGAAGGTACCGACGAACTTAAGCAGGCAACAGCGGCGGTACGCGCTGCCAAGGATGCCGGTGTCAAACACTTTATCTGGTCCACGCTGCCTGATGTAGAAGCGATCAGCGGCGGCAAGTTCCACGTTCCCCACTTTACCGGCAAGGCCAGGATTGATCGGATAGTGAAGGAAGCCGGGTTTGCGAATCATACGTTCGTCATCGCGCCTTTCTACTACCAGAACCTTGCGGGCCGCTCTTGCTCCGCAAAAGCAGGAAGACGGATCCGTGGGCTGGGCTCTTCCGCTTGATCCAGATGTGCGTTGCATTCACATGGGCGACATTCGCGAACTTGGCAATATTGTTGCCGGAGCATTCGCGCACCCGGATCAGGCAGGCAATGGCGAGTATCTGCCCCTCGTCGGTGATTTTATGAGCTTCAACGAAATCGTCGACACGCTAAATCGACAGGGACATAAATTTTCATTCAAAAAAGTCCCGAAGGAAGTTTTCGCTAAGCTCTTTCCTGGGGCCGCCGAGTTGGCAGAGATGTTTAGCTACTACCAGGCTCATACCTACTTGGGTTCGGATTCGTCCGACGAAATTGCGCTCGCAAACAAAATATCGGGCAGGCAACCGAGCAATTTGTCTACATGGGCCCGAGCGAATTTCCCGGTCCAGACAGTTTGATTGCATTTGAAATAGGTAGCTGGTTCAAAGCCAGGAGGTCATGTTCGACCGCCTGCTGTGGCGGGGCGAGGCGTTGAAGGCCGCAGGGCAAAGGCGGACGCCGAGAGCGGCAAAAGGCGCCGCCGTTTACGGCTTGGGCACTACGGTCGGCGCGCCAGTTCGGAGGGTCTCAACCGCAGAGCCGCGTCCGGTTCGCTGGCCGGGCGTGGCGGTTGCTGACCAAAAGTCGATGAAGATCGCGGCGCGGAAAATCAAGCCGCCCGCGGCGTTTGCGGGTTCGCCGGGCAACGAGCAAAAACCACGTGTGAATAGCGCCGCTAACCCTTCCGGAAATGCTCGAAAATAGATTAAAAAATATGACCTTCAGGTCGGTTCAGGTTATAATCGAACACCAGACTCTTTAGCCTTTGCCAAGAGCAGAAAGTCCGCACTCCCCATGGCCGAACCCGCCGCCGGGCTGCCGGTCTCTTTGACCCCCGAAACAGAAGCCTATTACGGCGCCGATTCGATCACGGTGCTGCGCGGCCTCGATGCCGTGCGCAAACGCCCAGGCATGTATATCGGCGATACCGACGATGGCTCCGGCCTCCATCACATGGTCTATGAAGTCGTTGATAACGCCATCGACGAGGCGCTGGCCGGCTACGCTACGCGCGTCACGGTGACGCTCAATGCCGACGGTTCGGTCACTGTCACCGACGACGGGCGCGGGATTCCGACGGATATTCATAGTGAGGAGGGTATTTCGGCGGCGGAGGTCATCATGACCCAGCTGCACGCCGGCGGAAAATTCGATCAGAAATCCTATAAAGTGTCGGGCGGACTGCATGGCGTGGGTGTTTCCGTGGTCAACGCACTTTCCAGCTGGTTGACACTGCGGATCTGGCGCCACGGCAAGGAGCATATTCTTCGTTTCGAACATGGCGACGCGGTCATGCCGCTTGAAGTCACAGGGCCCGCGCCGGAAATCGATGGAAAACCCAAACGCGGTACCGAAGTCACCTTTCTGGCTTCGCCCAAGACCTTCACGATGGTCGATTTCGACTATGCGATGATCGAACATCGTCTGCGCGAACTCGCCTTCCTGAATTCCGGGGTGCGCATCGAACTCACCGACGCACGCGGCGCCGAGGTCAAGCGGGAGGAGCTTTACTACGACGGCGGCCTTGAGGCTTTCGTGCGCTACCTCGATCGCGCCAAGACGCCGCTCATCTCGAACCCGATCGTGATCAAGGGCGAACGCGAAAATATCACGGTCGAAGCGGCCCTTTGGTGGAACGATTCCTACCACGAGCATGTGCTCGCCTTCACCAACAATATTCCGCAACGCGACGGCGGGACGCATCTCGCGGGTCTGCGCGCGGGGCTGACCCGTCAGGTGACCGGCTACGCCGAGCGCGCCGGTCTCGCAAAGCGCGAGAAGGTCGATCTCAACGGCGACGATTGCCGCGAAGGCTTGACTTGCGTGCTTTCGGTCAAGGCTCCCGACCCGAAGTTTTCCTCGCAGACCAAGGAAAAGCTGGTCTCCTCCGAGGTGCGGCCGGCGGTCGAAGGCCTCGTCAACGAAATGCTCGGGGCCTGGTTCGAGGAGCATCCGCAGGATGCGCGCATCGTCGTCGGCAAGGTGGTGGAAGCGGCGCAGGCACGCGAAGCGGCGCGCAAGGCACGCGAGCTAACCCGCCGCAAGGGCGCGCTCGATGTCGCCAATCTGCCCGGCAAACTCGCCGATTGTCAGGAGCGGGATCCGGCCAAGGCGGAATTGTTCCTTGTCGAGGGTGATTCGGCGGGCGGCTCCGCCAAGCAAGGCCGCAACCGCGAATATCAGGCCGTGCTTCCGTTGCGCGGAAAAATCCTCAATGTCGAGCGGGCGCGCTTCGACAAGATGCTGTCGAGCCAGGAAATCGGGACGCTGATCACCGCGCTCGGCACCGGGATCGGGCGCGACGACTTCAACGTCGGACAAACTGCGCTATCACAAGATCATCATCATGACCGACGCGGATGTCGACGGCTCGCATATCCGCACGCTTCTGCTTACATTTTTCTTCCGCCAGATGCGCGAACTTATCGAACGCGGCCATCTTTATATCGCGCAGCCGCCGCTCTACAAAGTAAAGCGTGGCGGCTCCGAGCAGTATCTGAAGGACGAGCGCGCGCGCGAGGATTATCTGATCGGCAATGGTCTCGAGGCCGCCGTGCTGCGGCTTGCGAGCGGCGAGGAGCGCGCCGGCGCCGACCTGCGCGCGATCGTCGAAGAGGCGCGGATCGTCCGCCAGATGCTGGGCGGCCTGCATTCGCGCTACGATCGCCAAACGGTGGAACAGGCGGCGATCGCCGGCGCATTGAAGCCGGTGCCGCCCGGAAACGAGGCCGAGGCCGTGGGGTTTGCCGCGACGATCGCCGCCCGTCTCGACGAACGCGCCGAGGATATGGAGCGCGGCTGGAGGGGCGCGGTCGAGAATGGCGGCTATGTCTTCACCCGCGAACTGCGCGGCGTGCGTCAGGCCGCGACCCTCGACGCCGGGCTGTTGGCTTCGACCGAGGCGCGCCGCCTCAACGAGCATGCGCGATCGCTGCACGATGTCTTCGCAAGGCCGGCGCTTTTTCTGCGCAGGGGCGATCAGGCCCAAGTATCGGGGCCAGGCGACCTTCTCGACGCGGCGATGGCGGCAGGGCAAAAAGGCATTTCCCAGATGCAGCGCTACAAGGGGCTCGGCGAGATGAACCCGGATCAGCTCTGGGAGACGACGCTCGACCGGGAAGCGCGGACCCTGCTGCAGGTCAAGATCAAGGAAGGCGACGACGCCGAGGATATTTTCGTCAAGTTGATGGGCGATATCGTCGAGCCGCGCCGCGAATTTATCCAGGAAAACGCGCTCAGCGTCGCCAATTTGGATGTGTGAGGCTTGAATTCGCAAGCCCCGTGGGAGCGAAAGATCATGCAAGGCAAGGCGTTTGACGTGATCCATACCGATGAGGAATGGCGGCGTCTGCTTACGCCGGAACAATATCGAGTCATGCGCGCGCATGGCACTGAGGCGCCGGGAAGCTGTGCCCTCAATTATGAAAAGCGGCCGGGCATATTTGTTTGCGCGGGATGCGGACAGCCGCTCTTCGCGTCGAAAAAGAAATTCGAGAGCGGCACCGGCTGGCCAAGTTTCAACGATCCCCTCGAAGGCGCCGTCGAGAACACCGAGGACCGCAGCCATGGCATGGCGCGGACGGAAGTGCATTGCAGCCGCTGCGGCAGCCATTTGGGCCACGTCTTTCCAGACGGGCCGCCGCCGACGCATTTGCGCTATTGCATCAATGGCGTCGCGATGAATTTTCTCCCCGGGTGAAGCGCGCGGGCGTCGCGCCAGCTTGCCGGGATTTTCGTGATTCATCGAGAGTTTTTAACGTACGCCGCGCGCGTGTTGCGTCCGCGATGGGAGAGGATACCCATGTCGCAGTTATTGCGCCCTTGAACGGAACGGAATTCCTGAGGCGCACAGTTTCCTTTTGAATTCGGGCTTCTTAAGCGTGTCAAACATTCTGCGAACGGAGTTGACCTCAATTGGCGAGGATATGCTTGGCCCGAGAATTATACGGTCTAGAATGCTGTCGAGCGTCCACGTTTCAACCGGTTCGATTTTGAGCGGCTCGATCTTGAGTTTCGGCTCAATGCCGTTCTTGCCGATGATGTAGGAAAATTGCCCCGTCAAAAGTTTGCTCGTGTCTAGGTCCGGCAGGTAGATAATTCTCCACTCGCGTTCCTCTTTGAACCCGTGATGCTTTGAGACCAGCGCGTATAATTTCATGAGTGTGAACATGTGGTGTGCTACGTGATACAGCTTGTCGGCAGGTATGGCGTGCTCCTTGAGAACGGCGGCACAATCCGCAAAGGTCGCTTTTATCTGCTGGATGCGCTGTTCCGCCGAGGCATAAGCGACCTTTGCAAACAAAAAGGGAGAGGCTGGATTGTACGTCAATGAATTCTGTTTTGAAGACGAGCGCCGCACCAGCCCCGTTGGCGCCGTACCCCCGCCACATCGAAAGCACGCCGTCGTGGTTGTCTGGGTCGTGTTCAGAAAGACAAAAGACATAAACATCGAGCACATGCTCGGCATCGAACTTCGCGAAATAGAAGTTGAATTGGGTATAGATTATTTTAACTTTTTCTTGTGATCCGCCGCAGGCCTCCAAAAAGTGCGGGGTCAGCGCAAAATCATTGAACGCTTTTAACCCCTCCAGCATGCCAAATCTGACTTCCTGCAAGTCATTCATGAAAAGTGGATTCGAGAACCAAATTTCATTGTTTTCCATTATTTTCTCTAGCACTTCCAGCGACGTGTAATGCGCTAGGAGCGGCGGACGCTCCTCTATTGTAACCAAATTGACTATCGAACGCTGATACAAATGACCAAAGAGAGGCGCAATTTCTTCGTCTGTCATGGTTATAATCTCGAAATCGTTTCGCCGCTTACGTTTCGCCGCTTACATTGTAGCTGCGGCCAATCTCCGCAAGCGTCTCGTCGCCATGATCGCGGCGCTTGCCGTCTCCCGAAAGACCTAGTCGGCTCACCAAGCCGAGCCTCACACCAATTGCCGCTGGCTAAATCGCGTCGATCATTTTCTTGACGACGTCCTCCCTGCGGTAACCTTCAATCGAGTTCCCACCCGGCGAACACGTCCCAAAGAAAGCGCGCAAGGGGCTTGGATTCGTCATAGCCTACCTTCCGAAGCCGCCGGTCGAGTGGACGAAAGAGGTACATACCAACACCTGCGGCGGGAATGGCGGCTGGCACCGCGACGATGATGGCCGTGCGATGCGCAGGCGCGGACCGCAGCGCGGCAACGCGCGGTCACTGGCGATGACGAAGATTTCCGACCCGAAATAAGGTTAAGCTTTGCGGATGTCTCCACATCATCGAGGCTCGTCGTCGCTAGGACAGAAACTAGGGTAGGAACGTTTTAGAGCCTGATTTCCCTCTATGAGACGATCAGCGGATATAAACCGCCTCGATGACCTTGAGTTCTTCCCCCAACGGATCGATTTCGAGACGCACCACCTCGGCCATCAGGCGGTCGCGGAATTTATAGGCTCGTCGCCAGCCGTCCTCGGTGACCGGAGGCCAGGGCGTGAAGGTTTTCTTGTCGACCATCAAGGCTTCGCATCGCAAGCGCGGGCCGGAGATGTTGCGGGCGATGATATACATGGCGGCTTCAACCCGTCCTCGTTCTTGACAGGTCCTTCGCGGCTTTGCGCGAGACATATGATGGGTGCATATAGTCTCGTATTTTTGGAAAATATCGACAAAATTCCACCTGAAAGACACAATTCGAAAAGCAATGCCTCGAAATGGATGAATAGGTTTCACACGACTGGGACTTATAGCCGGTCGAGCGATTTTCAATTGGGGGGATCCTAACCGCGGGCAAGTTCAATGCGGCGTAAGCGTCAGTTCCGAAAAGTGGCGGCCGGCTTTCGGCTTGCCGGAAAATCCTCCAGTGGCATGGGCTCCATGACGGCTTTTTTGATCCCTCGAAGGCGTAAGGCTTCCATAAGTTCGGGTCCCGCCGCCAATGCTCCGGTGAAGACCGCATAATGCGGCGCCGCTGATGACGGATTTGACGCCGGAAAACCGAGCTGTTCACGCAGAACATGGCCAGCTCGCCGGGCGATGGCCGGGGCCGGATCTATCCATGCCACAGGCCAAGGCGCGAGGCGCTCGAATTGGCTCAGCAGCAAAGGATAATGCGTGCAGGCAAGCACAATACAATCCGTGCGGAGTTCCCCGGACGTCACGAATGCGGGCGCGATTTCCCGCGCTATCGCCGCGTCCAGAACATTTTTCCCTCGCATGAAAGCTTCGGCAATAGGCGCGAGCAAGCTTGAGCCGGCGAGGGTGACCACACAATGGGCGGCATAGGTACGCACCAATTCGCGCGTATAATCGCGCGCGACGGTGCCGGGCGTCGCCAGCACGGAGATAAGCCCCGAGCGCGATTGGCTCGCGGCCGGTTTGATCGCCGGCACCGTGCCGATGAAAGGGATTTTTGGGAACCGCGCGCGCAGATGCGGCAGCGCCAGCGTCGACGCCGTATTGCAAGCAATGACAACGGCGTCCGGGCCACAGAGGGCGATCAAATGGTACATCACCATCAAGACCCGCGCGACCAAAGCGTCTTCCCGCAGCTCGCCATAAGGGAAAGCGGCGTCGTCGGCGGCATAAATGATTTGCGCATCCGGAAGCAGCCGTGCCATCTCCCCACAAACGGTCAGGCCGCCGAGGCCGGAATCAAAGACGAGAATTTTTGGCGCGCGAGACATGGATAAGCCAATGAAACGGAAGGCTTGTTTGATAGCCGGTTCCAGCGTCCAGAGCGAATAGCATGGCTGAGGATCAAGGCAGATTTTGGTTAACGGCGGTTGAACCAGAATTGCCTCCGCTGGGGGTGCGGCGAGATATTTCTCCTCTCGAAGCACGCTAAGACAATGGCCGCATGGTTTTGTACCATGCGATACTCGACCGGTGAGGGTGATACATGCACGACGCGGCCAAAGAGATTCTCGAAACCCTTGTCCCGGCCCGTCTCGATCGTCTTCCTTGGGGAAGATTTCATACGCTAGTGGCCGTGGCGCTCGGAATTACCTGGGTGCTCGATGGTCTTGAAGTCACGCTTGCCGGATCGATCGCGGGCGCCCTCGAAGTCGAGCTCCCGCCTGCATTTCAGCGCGTCCGACATCGGCTTAGCATCGAGCTTTTATCTTACGGGCGCTGTCGTCGGCGCGCTTGGGTTTGGATGGATGACCGACCGGCTCGGCCGCAGGCTGCTGTTCTTTGTCACCTTAGGTCTCTATTTAATATCCACGACCGCTACCGCTTTTAGCTGGAATCTGGAAAGCTTCTGTCTGTTCCGGATGCTGACCGGGGCTGGAATAGGCGGTGAATACAGTGCGGTGAACTCCACGATTTAAGAAATGATCCCGGCGCGCTATCGTGGCTGGACCGACCTTGCCATCAACGGCTCGTTTTGGATCGGCGGCGCGCTGGGAGCGGCTGGATCGATCATCCTTCTGGATCCCGCCCGCCTCGATCCCGACATCGGCTGGCGGCTTGCGTTTCTCATCGGTTCCGCGCTCGGCCTCGTCATATTTTTTCTGAGGACGTGGATCCCGGAAAGCCCGCGCTGGCTCGTCATTCACGGAAGGGAGACGGAAGCCGAAAAAATAGTCGATGAAGTCGAAACCGGATTCCGCTTACGCGGGGCGAGCTCTTCCAGACGCGATCGACGCTCAACCCAATGCTGTTGCGGCCGCGCACCCACACGCCGCTGCGCCAGGTCTTTCAAACGCTTTTCATCGCTTTCAGAGGGAGAACCCTGCTGGGGCTCACTCTCATGATCGCGCAGGCGTTCCTTTATAACGCAATCTTCTTCACCTATGCTCTCGTTCTGACGAATTTCTATCAAGTGCCATCGTACCATGTCGGCTGGTACATCCTTCCCTTCGCGCTTGGCAATGTGCTTGGTCCATTGCTCCTTGGTCCGCTATTTGATTCGATTGGCCGCAAACCGATGATCGCCTTCACCTATGCGGCTTCTGGTTTGCTCCTTGCCGGAAGCGGCTGGCTGTTCGTGGATGACCTTCTCGATGCCGCGGAACAAACGATCATCTGGACCGTGATTTTCTTTTTTGCGTCCGCCGCGGCAGGCGCCGCCTATTTGACGGCATCCGAGATTTTTCCGGTCGAAATTCGGGCGCTGGCCATCGCCTTTTTTTACGCGGCCGGCACCGCGATTGGCGGGGTGGCAGCGCCGTTCCTGTTTGGGAGCTTGATTGAAACCGGCTCGCGCGCCAGCGTTTTCGGCGGCTATCTGTTTGGTTCGGGGCTGATGGTCTTGGCCGCCGTCATCGAGATGATTTGGGGCGTCGCAGCCGAGCGCAAACCGCTGGAGGCGGTCGCGCGGCCCCTGTCGCTGGCGCAAGATTGAAGAGGCGATCATCGACATCATCGGATCAGGCGCCGACCGCGATTATCGGATGCCCACTCAGAGCCATCAGAACATATTCAGCAAATGTCCATCGGCATCGATAGTCGCGATGAGCGTATGATAATGATAATGCATGACAGCCTTCAACGCATAGGCTTGCAGAACAAACGGGTCGGGACGTCGCCGCACCACGTTGAAAAAGGCGCGCCGATAGTGGTGACGAAGATCGGCTGCCTCGACGGCGGTTTGCAGCTTGAAATAGATGAAGCCTGCGTAAAGCATCGCTTGCGCATAGAGAATGAACCGGCGGAATGGCCGGCTGCGCAAATAGGCGTCACGGGCGGCGCTGGATTTCAGACCGCCGTCGAGAAAGAGTGAATCCACACGGGCGAAATAGGCTTTTGGATCATAGAGTGCATGCAGCACCCGCAAATACCCTTCCCGCAACGCGTCGCGGCCCATACCGAGGGGAATGACATTCGTTCCGTACGGCGTCCGATCGGCGGGATCGAGCCGATTCTCACCGGAAAGCCGTTCATAGAGTGGTGTCTTGGGGATCGCGGTAAGCATGCCGACCGAGGTATGGATCACACGGGCCTGCTCGACGAAACGGATCTGCCGATCGAAAATGTCCGAGCCGTCATGGTCGAAACCGACGATCATACCACTCCAGACCTCGATCCCGTGGGCCTGGATGGCGTGCACCTTTTCTACCATGCTGCGCTCCTTACCGCGCAGGTTTTGCAGCTTACTCGTTTCACGCAACGATTCCTCGTTGGGCGTTTCAACGCCGACAAAGACCGAACGGATATTTGCCTCGTCCATGAGGCCAATGAGTTCTTCGTCGTCTGCCAGATCGAGCGAAGCCTCCGCTAAAAAAAGTCACCGGAAAATCATGCGCCTTCTGCCAGGCGATGACTTCGCGGAGAACGTGTTTTATCGCCTTCTTATTGCCGATCAGATTGTCATCAACGATGAAGACGGCGTCGACCCCACCTAAACGGCGAAGCGTCTCCAGTTCGGCAATAATCTGGGGTATCGTCTTGAGGCGCGGACGACGGCCGAAGGTTACGATGATGTCGCAAAACTCGCAGGTGAATGGGCAGCCGCGCGAGAACTGCACCGGCGCCACGACATAATGGTTCATCTTCAAAAGGTCGTAGCGAGGCGGCGGCACTTTAGCTCATGTCGGTGCGCTCCGCCTGCTCGTAGCGCCTAGCATGTTTCCGTTCGGCCCAATCGGCAAGAAATTGCGGCCAGGTCTCTTCGGCTTCCCCCACGAATATGACATTGGCCAACGCGCCGAAATAATCCTCCTGGACGCTGACCCACGGACCGCCGATGACCGTGAAGCAGCCCCGCCCTTTCAATTCCTTGAGAATTTCAGTCATGCGGAATCTCTGCACCGTCATTCCCGTAATGCCGACAATGTCGGCCTTGGCACAAAGAGCAAAATCGATATCTTCGACATTCTCATCGATTAAAGTGATTTTGTGCTCCGCGGGCGTCAGAGCCGCAAGCAAGGGCAGGGCTGAAACCGGCATATTCGCGCGCTTGCCAAACTTGGCAAATAGGTGGAGGGCGTGCTCCATACCCCAATAGCTCGTCTCGAAACGCGGATTGATCAGTACGATATCGACCATGTTCATATATCCGCAAATGTTTTCCTGTCGGCTGAATAAATCCAAAACCTAGCATATACGATTGGATCTAGGTTTGCGCGTCAATTCGAAAAGCAGTCTAGTTATTTTAACGACGAGCCGCGCAATGCGTGAGCGGACCAGGAAACGTGGGCAAAGGCGAGTTTAGAACACATTTGGATAGATATATTCCTCGATGATGCGTTGGAGCAAAAAAATCAACAAAAGCAAAATGAGAGGCGAGATATCTATGCCGCCGAGATTTGGCACCGTTCCCCGGATCCGGCGCAGCAGCGGTTCCGTCAACGCGGTCACGAGGTTCCAAATCGAACGCACGACGTCATTATAACGGTTGACGACGTGAAAGGCGACGAGCCAGGAGAGAATCACCGCGGCGATAATCACATAGGTATAAAGCTGTAGGACCACTAAAAGGACGTCGAGAATAGCGCGCATTGGAACTCCGGACCGCTTGCCTGGACTAAGCTCGTTTACGCGGCCCGGGCCTCGCTGGCAAGTAGGGCCAGACAAATGCCACGATCGATTCGCTGTCTAAGTCCGGCCGGCAGCAACAACCTTGCGTGCGCTTTACCACTCGCGTAAACAGCGTTTTTTGGGGGCTGTAGCTCAGATGGGAGAGCGCTGCAATCGCACTGCAGAGGTCAGGGGTTCGATTCCCCTCAGCTCCACCATCCAAAACCGGAACGCTTTGCCGTCCTTCATGCATCGTCCGTTTTCGCATGTTCGAACCGAGATGAAAATCATGTCGAATTTCGCGAACCCAGCTAATTTCTTGCGGGTTGCCAAAGTGCTCGTGCCTATGTCGGCCACCCTCACAACGCTCTCGCTCGGCGTTGGCCTTTATCTCGCCTGGTTCGTCGCCCCTCCGGATTATCAGCAAGGCGAGACGGTCCGGATCATGTATCTGCATGTGCCTGCGGCCTGGCTTGCCATATTGATCTATGTCGTCATGACCTCGGCGGCACTCGGTACGCTCGTCTGGCGCCATCCGCTCGCCGACGCGGCGCAAAAGGCGGCGGCGGCGCTTGGCGCGGGCTTCACCTTGCTCTGCCTTGGCACCGGCTCGCTCTGGGGCAAGCCGATGTGGGGCGCTTGGTGGGTTTGGGATGCGCGCCTTACCTCGGTTCTTGTGCTTTTCTTGATTTATCTCGGCCTCGTCGGCTTGTGGCGCACGATCGAGGATCCGGGCAAGGCCGCCCGCGCTGCTGCGATATTCACCCTAGTCGGGGCGGTCAACATTCCGATCATCAAATTTTCCGTCGATTGGTGGAACACCCTGCATCAGCCGGCCTCGGTCTTCCGCCTCGGCGGTCCCGCGATCGCGCCGTCCATGCTGTGGCCGCTCGTGGTGATGGCGCTCGCCTTCGCTCTTCTGTTCGTCACGCTCTATCTCATGGCGATCCGCAACGAGATCCTCCGCAGACGCCTGCGCCGCCTGTCGATCCTGGCGGCGGGCGCGCAGGAGCAAGGCCGCGCGGGGGCGTCATCCGCCTGGGAGGCCGCTTATGAGCCATGATCCGCACTTTGGCTTTGTCGTCGCCGCCTATGCCTTCGCGTTTGTGATCGTGGCGGGAATGATCGTGATGATCTTGGCCGATTACATCCGCTTGAAACATGCGCTTTGCTCATTGTCGCGCGGGACCCGCCAAAACTCGGATATTGGTCGTAGGGACTTGAGTTCGCAAACCCAGGACCCGGAAGGCTTGGAATAAGATGACAGCATCCGCGCCCCGGCCAGAAGCGGGATTACATTCCAGGCGGCCGCTTCTCGTTTTTGTACCCTTGGTACTTTTCGCCGCGCTAGCGGCACTGTTCGTTATCCGGCTCTATTCCGGCGATGCTTCGCTTCTGCCATCCGCACTCGTCGGCAGGCAAGTCCCGGCCTTCGCCTTGCCGCCCGTCGAAGGGCTGCCGGATAAGCCGGGATTCTCGGACGCGGATCTCCGCCAAGGCGAAGCGACGCTCGTCAATGTGTTTGCCTCCTGGTGCGTGCCCTGCCACCAGGAGCATGAGTTGATCATGCGGCTTTCCGCGGACCCTGCTCTTGCGCACGCGGGTGTGCGGTTGTTCGGGCTTGCCTACAAGGACGAGCCAGAAAACATAAGGCGATTTCTCGCCGAGGGAGGCGATCCCTTCGCGAAAATCGGCGCCGACCGCAAAGGGCGAACCGCTATAGACTGGGGTGTCTATGGAGTGCCCGAAACATTTATCGTCAAAGGCGACGGCACGATCGCCTACCGTTTCGTCGGACCGATCGGCGAAGTGAGCTATCGGAGTGTGATTTTGCCCGAGATTGAAAAAGCCCTGCGGTGATCCGGCGCAATCCCGCAAGCCGGGGCTTTTTCCCGGCCGCTTGTTTGGCAATCCGCTTGTCGACGGAATGTTTCCGCGCCGGGATTGTGCATCAAGGAAGTCCTTAAATATCAATGCCTTGATTTAACGTCAAATTCTTGAGATTTCCACATGTTGCTGGCGGCTCTGCGGACAGACGCTCGCTGCATCAGATCGACTATTGACACAATACCTACTAGACGGTATCATACCAACTAATGGGTATTGAAATGCCTAAAGTCAAAACGCAACACGCGTCGAAAACGAGGATCTTGCACGCCGCCGTGCAGGCGATCCGTGCCAAAGGCTACTCGGCAATGACCATCGATGACGTCTGCCTGGCCGCCGGGCTGACCAAGGGCAGCTTCTTCTATCACTTCAAGAGCAAGGAAGCGCTTGCGCTCGCCGCCGCCGGGCATTTTGCGGCGATGGCAGACAGCCTGTTTGCACAGGCTCCCTATCGCGCTTTGCATGATCCCTTGGAGCGCGTTCTTGGTTACGTCGATTTCCGGATGGCGATTTTCCAAGGTCGCTTGCCTGAATTCACCTGCCTGCTCGGCACGATGGTGCAGGAGACCTTCGAGTCCCATCCGGCCATTCGCGAAGCCTGCGACGCGCATATCAGCGCGCATGCCGCCGAGGTCGCTAAGGACATTGCCGAAGCCAAGTCCCGCTATGCTCCAGATGCGACGTGGAGCGCCGAGGGCCTCGGGCTCTACACCCAGGCCGTGATCCAGGGCGCCTTCATTCTGGCCAAGGCGAAAAACGGACCTGAGATCGCCGGAGAATGCCTTGAGCATCTCCGGCGCTATCTGGAAATGCTGTTCAATCAACCCAAGCAACAGGAGGAAACCAACGATGCGTTTCATGATCATCGTTAAAGCGACCAAAGATTTCCGAAGCTGGCGTCATGCCAAGCGCGCAGCTCCGGGCGGACATGGGCAAATTCAATCAAGAGCTAATGGATGCAGGTGTGTTTGTTGACGCCGCTGGACTTCAGGCAAGTTCCAAGGGCGCGCGAGTTACGTTTTCCGGAAGGGACCGCGCAGTGACCATGGGACCATTCTCGAACGTCCGTGATCTTGTGGCCGGATATTGGATTTGGAAGGTGAAATCGCTCGACCAAGCCATCGAGTGGGTCAAACGTTGCCCGAACCCAATGCTAGAGACGTCTGACATCGAAATTCGCCAGCTCTTTGAGATGGAAGATTTCGCTTAAAAACAAAAAATTGCAACCGTGAGTCCAACGCCATTCGGCTCTCTTCAATTCCTTTCTCGGTACGAGAGGATGGAACGCCATGTCTCGCACACAGAAAATAACGCCGATGCTTTGGTTCGACGATAACGCCGAGGAGGCGGTCAATCACTACATCTCGATTTTCAAAAATTCTCGGATCGAGAACATGACGCACTACGGCGAGGCCGGTCCGAGGCCAAAGGGAAGCGTGATGACAATAGCGTTTGAGCTCGAAGGACAGGCCTTCACCGCCCTGAATGGGGGCCCGCTTTACAAGTTTTCAGAAGCACTTTCGCTGGTTGTCAACTGCGAAACGCAGGAAGAAGTGGACGAACTCTGGGACAAGCTTTCCGATGGCGGGCAAAAGGGGCCATGCGCTTGGCTGAAGGACAAGTTCGGAGTGTCTTGGCAGGTGGTTCCCACGGCTTTGATCGAAATGCTGCGCGACGAAGACGAGGCGAAATCGGCGCGTGTCATGCGGGCGATGATGAGAATGGGTAAGATCGATATCGGTGAGTTGAAGCGGGCGTACGAGGCCGAGACTTCGTAGTTGACGACGGCCCGGCGCCGCGGCGTGCCTGCGGTATCTTAGCTGCTATCAGAAGCTGTTGTTTAACCGACCCAACCTAAAGGAGGAAAGACCATGACCTACGTCGATGGATTTGTGGCAGCCGTTCCGACGGCCAATCGCGAAACTTATAAAGAACACGCCAAAGCCGCTGCCGTTGTCTTCAAGGAACACGGCGCATTGAAAGTCGTCGAATGCTGGGAGGACGATGTGCCCGAGGGCAAACTTACGTCCTTTCCCATGGCGGTCAAGCGCAAGGACGACGAGGCGGTCGTTTTCTCGTGGATTCTCTGGCCTTCGCGCAATGTGCGTGACGAGGGCATGAAGAAGGTCATGGCGGACCCGCGCCTGCAACCGGACAAGAACCCTATGCCTTTTGACGGCAAACGTCTCATCTACGGCGGCTTCGAAATGCTTGTGGACGCGTGAGCGCGCGGAGCGCAATGGCATGACACCGCGAGCAACATCTGCGGCCACATTTGGAAATGCTGTTCAATCAACCTAGACCAAAGGAGTAAACGACCATGTCGAAGAATCATGGAAAATTCGTCTGGTACGACGTGATGACGAGCGACACCAAAGCCGCTGAATTGTTTTATCGCAGGGTGATCGGTTGGGACGCGAAGGATTTGGGCAAGACCGATCGCTCCTACACACTCTTCTCCGCGGGGCCCGCGATGGTCGGCGGGCTGATGCCGATTCCGGAAGAAGCACGCGCAATGGGTACTCGACCGCGCTGGACGGGGTATATCGCGGTCGACGATGTCGACGCTTATGCCACGCGCGTCAAATCGGCCGGCGGCGCGATTTACCGCGCTCCCGAGAATATTCCAGGCGTTGGCCGCTTCGCCGTCGCCGCCGATCCGCATGGCGCGGTGTTTAACTTGTTCAAAGGGGCGAGTGACGAGGAGCCTGAGCCGGTGGTCCCCGGCACGCCGGGCCATGTCGGCTGGCATGAACTGCACGCGGGCGACGGGGAAAGCGCCTTTGCCTTCTATTCCGGCCTATTTGGCTGGACGAAGGCCGAGGCGATGGACATGGGTCCGAACGGTGTCTATCAGATTTTCGCGATTGATGGCGCGCAGGCGGGCGGCATGATGACGAAAATGCCGCAAACACCGGCGCCGTTCTGGCTCTACTACTTCAATGTCGATGCCCTCGACGCGGCCATCACGCGCGTAAAGGATGCCGGCGGCCAGATCATCATTGACCCGATGGAGGTGCCCGGCCCCATGTGGGTCGTGCACTGCCTCGACCCACAGGGCGCCATGTTCGCGATGGTCGCGCCGAAACGCTGACCGGCGTCGCGGCAGGCCAAACCGCGTCACAAGGAAGGGCGCGAGTCGCCGAGGCTGCTCATGTGATCCGCATAGATAGAACACAGTCTATAGAAATACTTGCTTATGCCGCATGCGCAATGATTGTCCCGCATCGATTTATTTTAAGGCTTGCTCTTGCGGGAAGGGCGCGGCTTTAGGACTGGCGGTCGTCGCGATCGAAGCTCGTCCACTCAATCCCGAACCCTTTGAACGAGCGGAAGCGCTCGCGGTAACGGCGAGAGCCGTGACCCGTAATAAAGGGGAGGACGAAGGAGACAACTACGATCGCGAAACCCAACCAGTCCCGGATGTCATTCAACATGCCGGGGCGGTAACTCGCGAACTGCGGACGACAAAAAACCCGCCTTGTGGGCGGGCACGAAAAACGAAGCGTCGTCTTCCGATGCTTTGGACGCAACTATGGCGGCACCGGCATGACGAAACTATCACACATGCATGTTACGTAAAGAGAAATGTGCCAAAGCGCGCCGGTTTCACACACCAAAAAAGCCCGTGCAGCGCCGAGGGCGATGGCTTAGCTGTCGTTCAACATGCCGGGACGGCAATTCTCGGTCCGCGGGCAATAAAAAACCCGTCTTGTGTAGGCGGGTCGCCACTCTGGAAGCCCGTACAGCGCGTTTTTGATTTGGCAAATTTTCAGGGGTAGCGTTTGAATTGAACGGATAGTAAGTGGGTCCGCTTGCCGGGGTCATCCTTCCACTGGAAGGCTGGCCTTAGAATCCCGCGCGCTCCCGGCAGCCCAAGCGGGCCGTCTGTCCATTCAAAATGGGCGTACCGTCATCGCGGCCTGGTCGGCGTGAATTTCGTTACGTCGATTTCCCCTTCCCGCTGCCGCATGGTGTAGCCGTCATGGTATGCCTGACTTGTGCCTTTACGACGCTTGCAGCGCCAGGTCAGTCTGCTTGTAGCCTTCGTTCGCGCGCTGTTCGATTGTCTCGGGCGAAAAATCGCTGGCCCCAAAGCCCGAAACCTCTTCCGGACGCGTAATCGAAATGATTTGCGGGACCCGGACGTAGCGGCGCTTCGCCACGGCCTGATAGGCGGAATTGTCCTTGAGCGGATTGCCTTCGGGAAGATTTTCAAGCGCCTCCATCAGTGCGGCGACCTCGTCGATCCGGCGCAGCATCTTCACGTCTTCCAAGGTCTTGTTGGCGAACTGGAGGTTTTGGGTCCGCGCCGTGACCTCCTGCATATTGCGGGGGACCGGCGCCATGTTCGGAAACAGATTGACGACGTAAATGGTCCGGTCCGCGCCCGCCGCGCCATCAAGTCTGTCGAGCACGGCGCCGAGCGGCGTATTGTCGAATAATCCTCCATCCCAATAGGATTTGCCATCGATCACCGTCATCGGGAACGACGGCGGCAGGCTGCCGCTCGCGAGGATGTGGTCCAACGACAGTCCGTTGTCATGGCTGTAGAAATAGGCGATCTCTCCCTCCTCCACATCCGTCGCGCTCACCAGCAGTCCCGGCGCGGCCGCCGGATCGGCAAGAGCCTTGAGGTCGACCAAGCCGGACAGCGTCTGGCGGAGCGGCTCCGTGTCGTAAATATTGGTCCAAGCCGGCAGGGCGTAGTAATCAAGCCGCGGCACGAAGAAATTGGGGTTGCCTAGAACCGACGCGTAGGGCCGGAAAGGCGGCGGGAGAAACAGTCCGGACACGGTGATTTTTTGCCAGAACGCCTCCAACGCCTCGAGCGGCTTCAGACCCGTGGCCGGCCGCGCCAGGAGGACCGCGGTAATCGCGCCAATGGAGACCCCCGCGATCACATCGGGTGCGAAAGCTTCATCCTTGTAGAGCCGCCGCGCCCCGCCGAGCTCGTAGGCGCCAAGCGCGCCGCCTCCTTGCAGGACCAATGCCGTGCGGGCCGGATTCGCCATGCCAACCTCCATCGCGTGTTGCTGCCATGCGGCAATTTATACGCCGCAATGCAGCGCAAACAAGCCTAATCCGCACAGCCCATTTTGGAATGGCCGGATGACTTGCACCTCCCGCTCTGGCCTAAGCCATAGGAAATGCAGGCGAAGGAGGCGCTTACGTCATCTTGGCCCGGTCGGCGGGGTGAAGACAGCGGCCCCTTCTTCAATTTGTAAGATCGATCGATTTTTTGGTGCAATTCCAGGAAGGCGTCGCCGCCGCCTCGATGGCTTAGCCGGTTTGCGGGAAGTTATCCCCGGTGTAAAGTTCTCGACCGAATTAAGGTTGTCACGCGGGATGGGTGCGTAATGGGCGATGAGGTCTAGATGATGTGGCGTGATGGGCCATCTTCGCGCGATCTAGTGGACGCACCAACGGAGACTCACCATGCTCAACACCATCACCAATGCGGCCCCGATGACCATCGCTGACCGACTCAAGCAGCTCCGCAAGGAACATGGCCTAACTCAGGAAGACCTTGCTGCAAAGGCGGGCCTCGGCGTCGCGACCATCCAGCGCGTCGAACGTGGCGAGAACCCGTCCGCCGCGACCATCGCCTCTATCGCCTCGGCCTTCGACCTGTCGTCGTCTGCTCTCACAAGTGCCAGCAAGGCCGCGAGCGCCGAGCCCGCAGGCGGCTCGTATCTCCCGCTCGTTGAGATCACATCCGGCAAGCGGCTTGTGGATCTCATCGTGGTATCCTCGGCGATCGACTTCGACTACATGGAAATCGAGGACGAGACGGTCGCCGACCTGCTCGGATGCTTCTACAAGTTCTGCCAGCCGCGTCAGGATTCCGAGGTGTCGTCGAACCCCTCCGACCGCATCCATCTCGACATGGAGGCGTCGAAGCTTCTCAAGGACTTAAAAGCCAAGGGCTTTACCATCGCCGACGGAACCTATGACCGCACCGTTCACGAGGTCGATGATGATGGCGGTGGCGGGATGGCGATCCTGCTCGGGACATGGGACGAAACGTGCCTCGTTCTGCGCGTCGGAACAGGCGACGTCATCGTCGACCGCGCTGACGTCGAGGCGCGCATGAGCAAGTGGACGAACACGAACGACCCGCGCATCGCCCGGCCGAAGCCCGACACAACGAACGATGAATGCCCGTTCTGATCCCTCGACCTTTCCCAATCCTTCCCGAGGCTCGCAAGCCGTATGATGGATGCTACCACTGGCCTGGATCATTTGAAAAACCCCCGTGGAAAACAGAGTTTTTACCATCGCGCCTGGCGCGCCCTTTTTGAAAACTTTTGTCGCCGCGCTCCTCGAAGGCCGCGTAGTCAAGGGGTTTTCGAGCCGCGCCGGTCCTCTCGCATTGGCGGAAGCCACGATCTATGTGCCGACGCGGCGCGCCGCCCGCGCGCTCGCCGATGAATTTTCCGGCGCGATAAACCGCCCCTCGATCCTTTTGCCACGCATTCTGCCGCTCGGCGCGCTCGAGGAAACGGAGACAAGCCTGCTCTTCGATGAAGGGGCGCTTGATCGCACCTATGAGCCGGGTCTCCCCGAGGCGATGGGAGAGATCGCGCGGCGGATGCGGCTTGCCGGACTGATCCTCGAATGGGCGCGCGCCTTGAGCCATGCGATCGTCTCGGTCAGCGCGCAGGGCGAACACGCGTTCGATACGCGCGAGTTTTTCTTGTCGCGGCGACCGCCGCCGATGCCTGGCATTTGTCCGGCGATCTCGCGAACCTCATCGATGAATTAATCATCGAGGATGTGGCTTGGGAAAGGCTCGATCCGCTCGTTCTGCCCGAGTTCGACACCTATTGGCGGATCACCCTCGATTTCCTCAATATCGCGATCGAGCAATGGCCAAAGATTCTCTCCGAACGCAACTTGGTGGACAAGGCGCGGCGCCAGGTTGCGCTGATCGAGGCGCAAAGCCGCCGCCTGCAAGATGGCACGCTAAGCGGTCCGGTCATCGCGATCGGCTCGACCGGCGCCAATCGCGCGACCGCGCGCCTTCTTGGGGCAATCGCCCGGGCGCCGAAGGGCGCGGTCGTGCTGCCTGGCCTCGATCTTGATCTCGACGATCGCGCATGGGCGATGATCGCGATCGCGGGCGATCCCGAGCAAAATAGCGCGGCCTCGTTCACGCATCCGCAAGCCGCGCTTTCTCGCCTTCTCGGCCTTCTCCAGGTCAAGCGCGAAGTTGTTGTCAGTCTCGGCGAGGTCGCGCAAAGCCTCGCCGCGCGGGGTATGTTTGTTTCCGAGGCCTTGCGTCCGGCGGAATTGACCCACGAATGGATCGATTACCGCGCGCGCGTGGATGCACCTTTGCTCGATGCCGCGCTGCAAGGGGTCAGTTTGATCGAGGCCGCCGACGAGCGAGAGGAAGCGCTGGCGCTTGCGATCGCCATGCGGCACGTTTTGGAGACGCCTTGCGAGACGGCAGCGCTCGTCACTCCGGATCGCAACCTCGCACGCCGGGTGCGCGCGGAATTGCTGCGCTGGGGCGTCGATGCCGCCGACTCCGCCGGCGAACCCCTCAGCACGAGCCTGATTGGCGTGCTGGCGCGCCTCGCGATCGCCTGCGCGGCGAGCAAGATGGAGGCGACAGACCTTGCCGCGCTCTTGACGCATCCGCTGCTGCGGCTGGGGCTCTCCCGCGAAGACGTTGCCCGGCGTGCCGCGCTTCTCGAAATCGGCCTGCTGCGCTCGGGCAGCGCCGCTGCACGCCTTTCCGAGCGCATTGTCGGCGAACCTTCCGGTTTGATCGCGGCGGCGCGAGACGAGGCGGACAGCCCTTTCGCGCATCCGGCCAAGAAGCGGATTTCCGCCGAAGAATGGGCGAGCCTCGAAGATCTGCTGTCCCGCCTTGGCGTCCGCTTCGCGCCGCTCTTGAACTTGCGCGGCAAACTCACCCTGGGCCGGTGGGTTGCGGCGCATCGCGACACGGTAGAGGCGATCGCCGGCGCCGAGGGCGATGGCCTCGAATGCGAGGACCGGGAGGCGCTCGACGACCTCTTCGATGAGCTTATGCAAAGCGCCCCAGACCGCATGACCTTCGACGTCGAATCCTACGGGCTTTTTTTTACGGCGGTCGCGTGCGAGATCATTTTGCGCGGGGCGAGGCAGCCGCATCCGCGCCTCCAAATCCTTGGGCTTCTCGAAGCGCGACTTATCGACGTCGATGTCATATTGCTTGGCGGTCTCGACGAGACAATTTGGCCACCGCAGGCACGCACCGACGCTTTTCTCAACCGGCCCATGCGCGCCGCGCTGGGCCTGACGCCGCCCGAGCGCAAACTCGGCCAGACGGCGCATGATTTCGCGCAAGCCATGGGGAAAGGCAAAGTGATTTTGAGCCGCGCACGCAAACGCGATGGCGCGCCCGTGGTGGCGTCGCGATTCCTTCAGCGCATGGCGGCGCTCGGCCGTAAGGAGTGGGAGACATGCCGGGAACGCGGTGATTATTATTTGCGCCTTGCGCGAGCGATTGACCGCTCGGCTTCGATCACGCCGCCGAGCGAAAGACCGCTGCCGAAACCGCCGGTCGAGCTGCGTCCGACGCGTCTCAGCGTGACCCAGATCGAGACGCTGCGGCGCGACCCATACGCCATTTATGCTGAAAAGATTCTGGGTCTCAAGCAACTCGATCCCCTCGGGGGCGTATCGGGCGCGCGAGAGTTGGGCAGTGCAATCCACGCGGCACTTGAGCGCTTTGTCAATGGCCACCCAGTTGGACCCCTGCCACCAGACGCGCGCGAAAAACTTCGCGCCCTTTTTCGCGAAGTGCTCGTGGTGCAATTGCAAGACGCGGATTTCGCCGCCTTGAAGTGGCCGCGGCTTGAAAGAACCATCGATTTCTTTCTCGGATTTGAAGCAGGACGCCGCGACAAAATCAAAGTGATCAAGACCGAGTGCGAGGGCAAATTCGACATCTCGCTTGCTGATGGTTCCATCTTCACGCTCACCGCCCGCGCGGACCGGATCGAGCATAACAGCGATGGAACAATTACGCTCGTCGATTACAAAACCGGGACGCCGCCGGGAACCAACGAAATTTTTGTGGGCTTCGCGCCGCAACTGACGCTCGAAGCGGCGATGGCCGCCCGGGGCGCCTTCAACCTCGGGTGGAGCGTCGAAACAATCGAGGCACTGTATTTGAAGCTCGGCGGAATGCGCGGCGGCGAGGAAAAGCCCGTCGATTTCGCCCAAGCCAATTTCAAAGATGTCGCCGAAGACCATTATCGCGGTCTCATCGCGCTCCTCGATCAGTTCCGCGACCCGGCAACAGCCTATCCGCCGCGTCCGTTTCCGAAATTCGCGAAGCGCTACAATGCTTACGATCATCTTGCCCGTGTCAAGGAATGGTCGCTGGGCGGCGAGCCGGAAGGCGGCGGCATATAATGGCATCCTTGGACATCCCGGCCGACACGCGGGGCAAACAGCACCAGGCCTCAAATCCAAACCAGTCGGTTTGGGTTTCGGCCAATGCCGGATCGGGCAAGACGCATGTTCTCGCGAGCCGTGTCACCCGGCTTCTCCTGCAAGGCGTCGCGCCCTCAAGAATCCTTTGCGTGACCTTCACCAAGGCAGCGGCGGCGAATATGGCCGCGCGCGTGTTCGATACGCTAGCCCTGTGGACGCAGCTTGCCGACGAGGAACTTGGAAGGCGGATCGTCGCGGCCGGAGCACCGGTACCAGGCAGCCAGGAATTGACCGCGGCACGAAAGCTTTTCGCGCGGACGGTCGAGACGCCGGGCGGCTTGAAGATCCAGACGATTTACGCGTTTTGCGAACGGCTGCTGCATTTGTTTCCGTTCGAAGCCAATGTCCCGTCACGGTTCGAGGTGGCGGAGGACTTGCGGCGCGCCGAATTGTTGCAGATTTCCCAGCGCCAAGCTCTGGCCGAGGCGAATTCCGGCAAAGGCTCGCTCGGTGTCGCTGTGCAACGCATCACCGATGAATGCGGCCCAGACGCTTTTGAAGACCTCATCAAGGAAACGATGAAGCAGGGTGCGATTTTGCGCGCGCCGTTTTTACAGGACCCCACAGAGATTTTGCGCCGTTCCTTGGGACTTGTCGAAGGCCGCGATATTGCGCACGTCGAGCGCGACATGGTCGAGGGTGGCATCGCGCCCGCGCGCTGGAATGACCTTGCGGCGATTTTCGATAGTGGCGAGCCGGAGGACCAGCGCCGTGCAAACCATTTCCGAAAATCCCTAGCGGCCTATCGATTGGTAGCCCCTGGCGGGTGCCTCGCAGAATGTCTCGATTACTATCTCGCTATTTATTTTACCGACAAAGGCAAAGGCAGCACGGCCCAAAGGCTTTTGACGAATGGGCTTTTGAAGAAGCACTCGAGCGTTGGAACCGAGCTTTATGCCGAGCAGGTGCGTCTCGATGGGCTTCGCGCCGAGCGCAAGGCCGCCGCGACATTCGATCGCACGCGCGCGCTGATCGAGGTCGCGAGCGCCATCTGCAAGCGCTATGGCGAGGAGAAAGCGGCGCGCGGGATCCTCGATTTCGACGATCTCATCGAGAAGACCTTGGCTTTGCTCGAACGCTCCGATGCGCGCTGGGTGCTCTATAAGCTCGATTCCGGAATCGACCATATTCTCGTCGATGAGGCGCAGGACACAAGCGAAGCCCAGTGGAAAATTCTCGAAGAGCTCACCGGCGATTTCGCGGCCGGGCGCGGGCAAAGCCCCGGCCCGCGCACTTTCTTCGCGGTCGGCGACGAAAAGCAGTCGATCTTTTCCTTCCAGGGCGCCGCGCCGCTCATGTTCGACGAGATGCGGCGAAAATTCGAAGCCCAGTTTACGGCCGGCGCTCAACCATTCGCGCAGGTGCCGCTCACCCTCTCGTTTCGCTCGGCGCCCGGCGTTCTTTCCGCGATCGACAAGGTGTTCGAGCACGGGGATCACAAACGCGGGCTTGTCGCGGCGAATGGCGTTTGGATGCCGCACCAAGCGTTGAAGCATCAATTGCCTGGTCTTGTCGAACTCTGGCCGCTGGCGGCGGCGCAGTCCGGTGAAGATCCCCGCGCGTGGACGCTTCCGCTCGATCTTCTCGATGCGAAAGACCCGGCCAATCTTGTTGCCCAGCGTGTTGCCCAAAAGATCGCGCAACTCATGGATCCTAGTTCCAATGAATGTGTGCACGATAGCCAAACCTTGCGACGGCGGCCGGTGCGCCCTGGCGACATCCTGATCCTCGTTCGGTCACGCGGGCCTTTTTTCGAGGCCATGATTAGGGCGCTGAAAAAGAGCCAAATCCCCACCGCGGGCGCCGACCGGCTTGAGCTCGCGCAGCATATCGCCGTCATGGATCTCATAGCGGCCGGGCGCGCCAGCCTGCTTCCGCAAGACGATCTCGCGCTCGCCTGCGTGCTGAAATCGCCGCTCATCGGGCTCGACGATAACGATCTCATGGCGCTCGCGCCGGGCCGGGCGGCAAGCCTTTTCGATGCGCTCCAAGCCTCCGCGGACGCAAGGCATTCCGGGGCCATAAACAAGCTCGCGCTCTGGCGGCAGCGAGTCGGCGGCGGTCCTTTTGATTTCTATGCGGGCCTTCTCGGCGCGGATGGGGGACGCCGCGACATCGAAGCGAGACTTGGACCGGAAGCCGGCGATGCGATCGACGAACTCTTGCGTCTCGCCATCGCCCACGAAGACGCGCGGGCGCCTTCGATCGCGGCCTTTCTCAACGATCTCGCGGGGTTGGAGTACTCGATCAAGCGCGACATGGAGACCGGCGAGGACGCGGTGCGGGTGATGACCATCCATGCGGCCAAGGGGCTCGAAGCAAAAATCGTGTTTCTCCCCGATACCAGCCGCGTGCCGTCGCCACGCCACGACCCGAAAATTTTTAAGCTTGGCACGACTGTGCCCAGCGAGGAAATTATCGCCTGGTCGCCGATTAAGGATTTCGATTGCGCGGCGGTTGCCGGTGCGCGCAAAAGGGAACGCGAAGCGGCGATGGAGGAATATAGGCGGCTTCTCTATGTGGCTTTGACGCGGGCGGAAGAGCGTCTCTATATCGCCGGGTTTCATGGTGCGAAAGGCCCAGTTCCCGGCTGCTGGGCCAAGATGATTGAGGCCGCTCTCGCCAACGACGCCGGAATTGAGACAGTGCCGGCGTTTTGGAATGGCGAGGATCAAATTTTGCGCCTCGGCACGGAAGGGAGCGGCGCGTCCGACGCTTCTGCTTTGCTGGACGCCCGGGCCCCTGCCATGTCGGCCGCCCTATTGCCGGACTGGCTCTGGCGCGGCGCCGGAGTCGAGACAACTGCGAGGCCTCCCGTCAGGCCTTCGCACGCGCGCGCGCCGGCGCATCTCGACGGCACGGGCGCTGCGCAAGCAAGGCGCGAAGCCTCGCAACGCGGCCGCCTGATGCATTTGTTGTTGCAATACCTGCCGGGCATTACCGCGCTGCACCGGCGCGACATGGCGCTGGCTTTCCTAGCCGCGCGGGCCCCTGGTCTCAACGATACGACCTGTCAACATCTCGCCGGAGAGGTGCTGAAGGTGATCGCCCTGCCCGAGCTTACGGGTTTGTTCGGGCAAGATTCGAAAGCGGAAGTTTCCGTGGCAGGCAGAATAGCGGCTGGGCAGCGGATGATTGAGGTCAATGGCAAAATCGACAGGATCGGCGAAAACCAGAGAGAAATTCTCATCGCCGATTACAAGACCGGAGCACCTTGCCCGCTCGACGGCACGCCCGCCGCCTATCTCGCGCAAATGGCGCTCTACCGCGCGGTTCTGGCGCCGCTCTGGCCACACAAAACTTTGCGGATGCTGCTGATCTGGACAGCTGGGCCCCGCGTCGTTTGGCTTCCCGCCGGAATGCTCGATGCAGCTCTGGCGGCTCTCGCGGCTGGCTGAAGCGTTTCCGCCCAGGGGAATCGGACGCCCCTGCGTCGCGCAGTATCGCCATGACGCCGCGACCGTCCTTCGTCATGCAAACGATCCTCGCGTCGCCATGCAGCCGCTCGCTACATGCGAGCCTGCGGATCCTTTAGCCATAGCGTTCCCCCCACTTATAAAGCGCCTTTAATACCGGACCCAGTGCTTGGCCTTTTTCCGTAAGAAAATACTCGAACCGGGGCGGATGTTGCTCATAAAGCCGCGTCCCGATTACCCCCTGTTTTTCGAGCGTCTTGAGCCGCGCGGACAGTGTGTTCGGCGCGACGCCCGCGAGCCCCGCCTCCAAATCATGAAACCGCAAAGGACCCTTGCGGAACAGATCCCGGAGCACGAGCAACGACCATTTTTCGCCGACGACATCGAGGGCTTGGGCAACTGGGCAATTTTGATCATATCCGCTGGTCATGGAGGATAAATACGCGCTTCGCTAAAATTTTTCAACTAACTATCTGTTGACAAGTCACTATCAATTATGTAGGTACTTGTGGAGTTGGCCTTTCCCTGAGGTGGCGCCTTGTGGATCCTCAGTCAGCGTAATCTGACTAGCGCTCTGACAGGTCACGGGTTTCCAACGTGACACCGACGTTCGAAAGGACAGCTAACCGTCACCTTTGGTGACCCGCGAAATGAATGATGTAATCCTATTTATGGAGGTATGTGATGATCGTTCCTGCCTATCTTCCCTATTACGTGCTCACCGGCGCAATCGGCACGATAGCGGCTCTGCTGTTTGGATTGCGCAGCGCCCTTCGCAGCGCCGGTTGGGCCGCTTACGACCGCACCGTGACCCTCCGCGCCGCAACCATCACCGTCATCGGATGGTTTCTCCTGGCCATCGCGCTCGCGTCGGTCGATGCCTATCGTGCCGCCCAGAATCGTATCCCCACGATCCAATACGGAATTCTCGTTCCGATCCTCATAGGCGGACTACTGATCTGGCGATCGCCCCGCCTCGCGCGAATCATTGATGCGGTGCCCCAGCATTGGCTGATCGGGGTTCAGCTCTATCGTGCATTAGGCGTGATTTTCCTGATCCTTTACGCTACGGGCAAGCTGCCGGGATTGTTTGCCTGGCCGGCCGGTCTCGGCGACGTCCTTACCGGCGTTCTCGCCCCGGTCGTCGCGATAGCGTACCGGCGTGGGCCGCGCGAGAATGCCGACCTGGTCTTCGGGTGGAACCTATTTGGGCTTGCCGATCTCGTCGTCGCGGTGACGGCGGGAATGCTCACGTCCCCTTCCCCGTTCCAGCTATTTGCCTTCGAACTGCCGAACGAGCTCGTTAGCCGGTTTCCGCTGGTGCTTATTCCGGTGTTCCTGGTGCCGGTCTCGGTACTCCTCCATCTGGCGTCGCTGAGCAAGCTCCGCCGGGGTGCCTTGCGCGACAACCACCGTCGCGAAATCGCACACTCTCCGGCGTGATGCCGAGGTGTTTGGGCTGCAGGGCCTCGAGAGTTGACGTTGCGCGCGGTCGTGGCAAAGGCGCCAGGACCGCGCCGTTGGGTTCTGGCGTCCATTTTCCCGGGGCAGGTTCTTTACTTCACGCGGCCGCAACGGGCGCGACGCCTCGGACCCGTTTTGGCCTGGAAAAAGCCCCGGCATTCGGCTACCGCTTCGGCTCGCCAATTTCGAAATCGTTGCTTTGAGCATTGCATGACCAGCACAATACCGGCCGCGGCCGGCTCGCCAGGCGATCCCTTAGCCTCCACCCAGCACGCCCTTTCCAGCGCAGCACCGGTGGCAAGCGGCGCGGCGATTAGGACCGGAATCCTTTGGATGCTGGTCGCGACGTGCCTATTCGTCTGTCAGGATTCAACCGCCCGCATCTTGCTAAAAGCCTATCCGGCGATGGAAATCGCCTTCGCGCGCTACTTCGTTCACATGATTTTGGTAACCGGCCTCATTACTTGGCGCGACCCACGCCTCATGCGCTCGCGCCGGCCCCTCTTACAAATGCTGCGGTCGAGCTTTCTGCTTGGCGCGACCTTGTTTGGGATGCTCGCGCTTAAGATCATGCCGCTTATCGATTTTTCCGCCATTGTGTGGGTGGCGCCCGTTCTCGTCGCCGCGCTCTCGGTCTTCATACTCCATGAAAAAGTGAGCCTAAGCGTATGGGGGAGCGTTTTTGCCGGGCTGATCGGCGTTTGGGTGATCATTGGCCGGACGGGCATGGATTTTTCGCTTTCCATGCTGTTTCCTTTCCTGGCCGCTCTCGCCAATGCGCTCTATCAGATCGCGACCCGGTTTTTGCATCGCGCCGATTTGCCGGTGACGACCTTGTTTTACACAGCGCTTGCCGGAGTTTTGTTCTGCGGCGGTTTTTTGCCCTTTGCCGCCGTCGCGCCCGGCCTTGCCGACGCCGGGCTGATGCTTCTCTTGGGCCTCCTCGGCATTGTCAGCCACTTTTGTCTGATCCGCGCCTTTGCCGCGGCGCCGGCCAACATAATCGCGCCATTCGGCTACACGGCGCTGCTTTGGGCGACGCTGTTCGGTCTGGTGATTTTCGCTGAAATCCCCGGCCCGCGCACGTTGTTTGGGGCTGGGTTGATCGCCGGCGCCGGTTCGTTCGTCTTCCTTCATGGACCAAAAACATGAGTTCTTGGCGGATTTGCCGCACCCTCGTGCCACAACGGCTCGCCGGCGCTGGCATGCTGCCCAGGTTTCGTCAGTATCGCCGAGGTCCATGCCGGCATATGTGTTTCTAGCTATTGCTTTTTATTGGGGTGGATTGAATACCGCTCGAAGTAGTCCAACAATGGGATGGCGGAATCCAGGAATGGTGAAGCAATGGACAAAGTGCCGCTTGGGCAAAAAGTGCCGCGACCGCGGATCCGGAAATTTGGTGCTCGATTATGAACGTGCCTCTCGCCATTGTCGCCGCGATCGCCGAAAATGGCGTGATTGGCGACGGACGCGGCCTGCCGTGGCATTTGCCGAGCGATCTCAAACATTTCCGCGGGATCACCATGGGCAAGCCCCTGCTCGTGGGACGCAAAACCTTCGAATCGATAGGGCGTGCCTTGCTCGGGCGCGAGATAATCGTCGTCACCCGCGACCGTGCCTTTGACCCGTCACGCGGCGGCGGGCAAGCCAAGGCCCCCCTCCATGTCGTGCATGAACTCGACGCGGCGCTCGCGCTCGCGCAGGCGCGGGCCCAAGCGTTGGGCGCGGAAGAGGTTATTTTGGCCGGCGGCGGGAATCTTTACGAAAGTTTGATTGGCCGCGCCGAGCGCATGCATCTAACCTTCGTCGATATCGCGCCAAGTGGCGCGGTGAGTTTTCCCGCCATCGACTGGTCTAATTGGCTGGAAGTAAGCCGGGTTCGGCCACGGCCAGCGGCCAAGGACGAGGCGACATTCGCTTTTGTCGATTTTGACCGGCGCCGCTGCTTATCATTGTAGTGCACGTGGGGCTCTCGTATAAGGACTACGATCGGCCCGGTCCGGGGCCGCGGCGGTTATCGCTCGCTTTCTTGGGCGTCACCTTTCAAAAGAGAATTCTCATGCCGTGGAGCAGTGAAGGCGGAAATGGCGGCTCTTGGAAGCCCGGCAGCCCCGGGCCTTGGGGGCAAAAGCCGGGCGCGCCGCCACCTGAATTCGAGGAATTCCTCAAGCGCGCGCAGGAGAAGCTCAAGCAATGGATGCCGGGACCTGGGCGGCTGGGGGGACGCGGCCTTCTCGCCTTGGCTCTCGTCGGCACGATCGTCTGGCTTGTGTCCGGGTTTTACACGGTCGGCCCGAACGAAGTCGGGCTGAACAGGATTTTCGGACGCTATACGGGCAAAACCGCACCGGGGTTAAACTACAACTTGCCGATCCCCATCGGCAGCGTGGAGAAGCTCCAGGTCACCGATCGCAACACGACCAACATCGGCTTTGGCTTGCGTCAGGACGTGCGCACGCCGAGTGCGCAGAGCACGGTCGACCTGCCCGAAGAGAGCCTGATGCTCACCGGCGACGAAAATATCGCCGACGTCAAATTTGTCGTGATCTGGCAGATCGACCCGGTGCGCCCCGAGGACTATGCTTTCAAGATCGCAAACCAGCGCGAAACGGTGAAGGCGGTGGCCGAGAGCGCCATGCGCGAGGTCATCGGCCGTGGTCAAATTCAACGAATTTTGACCGCCGATCGTCCAAAGATCGAGGCGGACGTGCAGCAGCTCATGCAAGGGGTCCTCAATTCGTATAAGGCCGGCATTCTGGTGTTGCAGGTGCAATTGCAATCCGTCGACCCGCCCGAGCAGGTCATCGCTGCCTTCAAGGACGTGACCGCGGCGCAGCAGGATCAAAACCGTTTGCGCAACGAGGCCGAGGCCTACGCCAATCGGGTCGTTCCGGAGGCCAACGGCAAGGCCGCGGCGATTGTCCAGGAGGCGGAAGGCTACAAGCTCCAAACCGTCGCCCAGGCGACCGGCCAGGTTTCCCGCTTCACCCAAGTCTACGCGCAATATAAGAAAGCGCCCGAAGTGACGCGCGAAAAACTCTATCTCGAGACCCTGGAACGTGTGCTCGGCGGCATGGACAAGGTCATTCTCGATCAGAGCGGCGGGCAAGGCCAGGGGGTCGTTCCCTATTTGCCGCTTGGGCCGCTGACGCCCCGGGCGGGCGAAGGAGACCGCAAGTGAAGGGTGCAGCGACGTTCGGCGCGATCGCCGCCATTATCGTCGTCCTGGTCGTCGCGCTGGCCTCGGTGTTTACCGTGGACCAGACCGAGCAGGCGCTTGTTTTGCGTTTCGGCGAGCCGGTCGCCGGGCGTGGTCTCATCACCTCGCCGGGGCTTCATTTCAAATACCCGTTCATCGAGAATGTCGTTTTTCTCGACAATCGCATCCTGGTTGTCGAGGCGCCGAAACAGGAGGTGCTTGCGTCCGATAATAACCGGCTCGATGTCGATTCCTTTCTTCGCTATCGGATCGTCAATCCGTTGAAATTCTATCAGACGCTCCACTCGCCCGACCTGGCGAACGGTCAGCTGGGGTTCATCCTAAACTCGGCGGTACGCCGGGTGCTGAGCGAGGCGAACATGACCGAAATCGTGCGCGACAAACGCGGCGATCTCATGGCCAGGATCCGCGAACAGGTGAACCAGCAAGGTGGCAATTTCGGCATCGATGCCGTCGACGTGAGAATCCGCCGTGCCGATCTGCCAAGGCAGATTTCCGAAAAAGTGTATAGCCGGATGCAAAGCGAGCGCGCGCGCGAGGCGGCGCAATATCGCGCCCTAGGCTCCCAACAGGCGCAAACCATTAGGGCCAAGGCCGACCGCGACGTAGTGGTGCTGCTCGGCAATGCACAGCAAGAAGCCGACCAGACGCGAGGCGCAGGCGACGCGGAAAGAAACCGCATTTTCGCCGAGGCCTACGGCAAGGACCCCGATTTTTTCGCCTTCTATCGTTCGATGCAGGCCTATGAAAACGGATTGAAAGGCGGCGATACACGCATGGTCATCAGCCCAAAATCGGATTTCTTCCGCTTTTTCGGCGCGCCCAATGGACAGCCGGCCGCGCCCGCCGCCAGCCGCTGATAGCGTTCGATCCAGACAGGATCGAAATTGGACCGAAAAAATCCCGTGCGTCCTCGATCCGGCATTTGTCCGGAGCGCATGAGAATTCTGTTCACAAATTGCAGACCGCAGGGCTGCCGCCATGGGCCACATCATGAACAGGGTTTCCCAAGTCACTTTGCCTTTTGGTCATGAAGATTAGCGCGACGACTCTGGGCGAGACGGGCGGCGACCTTCTGTGCATGACATTGAATTTAGGCCACGTTATTAGCACCGTCGTATTTTTCGGAATTTTCATCATTACTCTCGTGGCATAAGTTGCTTCGAACTCATACCACCCATTTCCTCTATTGGGCCGCAGACACCGGCCGGACGGCGCCGGACGAAAAGGCCTCAGACGATGATCGACCTTTATTATTGGACCACGCCCAATGGACACAAAATCACGCTCTTCCTGGAAGAGGCTGGACTCCCCTACACGATCAATCCGGTCAATCTAAGCCGGGGGGACCAGTTCAAGCCGGAATTTCTGGCAATTTCGCCCAATAACCGCATTCCGGCAATCGTTGACAAAGATCCTAGCGACAGTGGCGCGCCGGTGTCCGTCTTCGAATCAGGCGCGATCCTCGTCTATCTCGCCGAGAAAACCGGGAGATTTCTTCCCCAGGATTTGCGCGGCCGGCTGGAGGCGCTCGAGTGGCTCTTCTGGCAGGTCGGCGGCCTTGGCCCCATGGCCGGCCAGAACCATCATTTCAAGCAATACGCGCGCGAAAAGCTAAAGTATGCGATCGGACGCTATGTGAACGAAACCAACCGTCTCTATGGCGTCCTCAACAAACACCTAGCGGACCGCGCCTTCGTGGCGGGGGATTATTCGATCGCCGATATGGCGGCCTATCCCTGGATTGTCCCGCACGAAAATCAAGGCCAGAAGCTCGACGATTTTTTGCATCTGAAGCGTTGGTTCGAGGCGATAGAAGCGCGGCCCGCGACGCGGCGCGCCTATGCCATCGCGGCCCGAATTAATACGACGCCAATCGCCGGCGATGAGCAGTCGCGCAGAATCCTGTTCTCCCAGACAGCGGCAAATGTGAAATAAGGTTTCTCCGCCACGCCGCGGCAACAAGCCTTTTGGGTTGCTTTATTTCCTGAAATTGCCGGATTATATCAACGTCATAGGGCTCGCCCGGCCAACGCGCGCCGCGCGGCGAGAGCCCGGAAACGCGTTGGTTTCGAGCCGCGCGGCGGGCCACATTGGAGACGGGACGGAATGTCGGGACATAGCCAGTTCAAAAACATCATGCACAAGAAGGGCAAGCAGGATGCGATCCGCTCCAAGCTGTTTTCCAAGCTCGCCCGCGAAATTACCGTTGCCGCGAAATTGGGCCCCCCCGATCCGGGCATGAACGCGCGGCTGCGCGCCGCCGTCTTGGCCGCCCGCGCGGAAAACATGCCGAAGGACAATATTGAGCGCGCCATCAAGAAGGCCTCTGCCGCCGATGCCGAGACTTACGACGAAGTTCGTTATGAAGGCTATGCGCCGGGCGGCGTCGCCGTCATCGTCGAGGCGCTGACCGGCAACCGGAACCGGACGGCAGGCGAGGTGCGCTCTTATTTCACCAAATCCGGCGGCTCGCTCGCCGAGACCGGCGCGGTGTCCTTCCTGTTCGATCATGTCGGCGTTGTCGAGTTTCCGGCGAAGGCCGCTTCGGAGGACGCCATGATGGAGGCGGCGATCGAAGCCGGAGCCGAAGATGTCCAATCGGGCGAGGACGGCCACGAGGTCATCACCGCGCTCGAAAGCCTTCGCGAGGTCGCGCAAGAGCTCGAGTCGAAATTCGGCGAACCGCGCAAGGCGAGCCTAATTTGGAAGCCGCAAAATACGATCGGCGTTGACGACGATGCCGGCGAAAAGATCCTGCGCCTCGTCGGCATGCTCGAAGACAATGACGACGTGCAAAACGTCTATGCCAATTTTGAGGTTTCCGACGCACTCGTGGCGAAGTTTGCCGGTTCATAGCGATCGGGAGTGCAGGGGCGCCGGCTGGGTAGTTACGGCACACCTATCCCCTATCACGCCGTGATTTTTTCCGGGATCGTGTCCTTCGGAAGGCCGCTTTTCGCCGGCCCTTCTTCGGGCGCGGCCTCGACGACGCCTGCCGCGCGAATGATCGCCGCGCCGATTTCATGGATTTTGTGCCGCAAAATTTCATTTTCCTCGCGTTGCATGAGGGCCGCATCGACGTCATGCGGAGGCAGCGTGGCCCGCAGCGCGGCCAGCTCCTGCGTGAGCCCCGCGCACGTCTTGCGGGACGTATCGAGCGCATCCTGCGAGGCCGCATGGGCGCTACGCAGCCGTTCGATTTTTTCGAGATAGCCACTCTCGACCGCGCGCGTCGTTTCGAGTTGCAGCATGCGGTGCCGGATCAAGTCCTTTTCCCGTTTGACAGCGGCTTCCAAAGCCTCTTCGCGATCCGCGACCCTGGCAGCCGCGGTTTTGAGAGTGACTTGCTCGGCTTGATGCTGAAGCCGCAGGGTCGAAAGCTCCCCTTGGAGAAGCTCGACCTTGCCCGTTTGCGTCGCAAGCGCTTGGCCCTGCCGAGCCATACTGGCCTCAAGTGCCGTCAAAGCGTTCTGCTGCTTGGCGGCGAGCGCTTGCGCCTCCTCGAAACTGGCCGCGAGCACGGTGATTTGAACCTCTTTGCGCGCAATGAGTCCGCTTGTGTCGTAACATTCCTTTGCGGTGGCGGCGAGTTCGGCCGAAGTCTCCGCCAAGGCGCGTTGAAGCGCGGCGAACTCGGCACCACGTTGGCTATCTTGCTTGGAAAGAGCGAGCAAATCGGCGTCTTGACCGGCGATGATCGCCGCGCGGCGTCCGAGTTCGGTCATATCGGCGGCATGAACGAGGTTGAGGGCTTCGACCTTTTGCTCGAGCCGCCTGCATTCGACCGCGAATTCGGCCCGCAACAGATCGCGCCCGGCGAGGATTTCCTCGCGGGAAAGCGGAAGCTGCATTTCGAGCCGCCGTGTGGACAACCTTATGGCGCGTCGCCAAAACGCCGGAGCGGCCACGAGAGCGATAAGGCTCGCGGCCAAAAACCCAAGCGTGAAGACCATTGCCTGTTCAATCACATCCGGCCGTGCCCCGTCTGGACAAAAAGACGCCCGCGATCCCTTTACGACAAATTTATCCGCTCCCCAAATTCTCCACCGGACCGGGAACGATATCCGTCTTGTCCTTGGCGGGAATGACGGGTACGCCCGCGATTGATGATTTCTAAGGCATGATTCCAAAGGTCGGGTTTTTTGGAGAAGATTATGCGACAAATTAAAGGGATACAGACGACAAATCAAAAAAGACGGAGTTTTCCCATGAGCCGCAAAAGCGGCGTGGCTCCTCTCCGTTCCATTCCATCGCGCCGCGCGCGACGGAACCCTTGGCTTCGTCCGGGCCGGCGGCGAACGCATGATGATGGCTGGGCCGGCGGCGGCGAAATCGGTCCTATCCCTGGCCACGTTGATCCTTGCGCGGGCGAAGCGGCTGACGTCGAGGGCGGCGTTGGCCAAGGACGCGCTTGCTTGCTATGCGGACCGCCTTCGAACGGCCCTGCAAGAACGCGGTGGACTTCCAAAAGCAGAGGGTCTGGTCGCGGTCATCGTCTGGCCCCGCGAATCATGGCGGAATGGGCCAAGGTTCGGGGTTTCCCGGCTCGCGGCAATCCATGACATGCGCGGTAAGCGAAGCCCCCACAGCCAGGATATGAGGGTATAGCCGAAGGCTAGCTCGGTCTAAAGAAAACACAATGTCGATGAAAACCGCGGCCGTCATACGGCATGTTCATTTCGAGGATCTCGGTTCCTTTGAGGAGCCTTTGACGCGGGCGGGCTATGAGCTCCGTTATTACGATGTTGGCCTTCGCGGCCGCCCAGCACTCGATCCGGTTGCAAACGGTCTCGTCATCGTGCTCGGGGCGCCCGTTGGTGTTTATGAGGAAGACAAATATCCGTTTCTCAGCGAGGAACTCAATCTTCTCAAAGCCCGCGCGGGCGCCGGCCGGCCTACTTTCGGCATCTGCCTTGGCGCCCAGCTCGTCGCCCGCGCGCTCGGCGCCAGAGTCTATCCGTCCGGTGTCAAGGAGATCGGCTGGGGGCCGGTCGATCTGACGGATGCCGCCGCATCCGCGCCGCTTCGGCATCTGGCGCGAACGCCGGTGCTGCATTGGCACGGCGACACCTTCGATCTGCCGCGGGGCGCCGTCCATCTCGCCTCGACCGCAATGTGCCGCAACCAAGCCTTTTCCTTGGGTTCCAACATTCTTTGCGTGCAGTTTCATCCCGAGGTCGACCCAACCGCCGGGATCGAACCATGGCTCGTCGGCCATGCGGCGGAACTCGCCGGTGCCGGGATCGATCCACGCCAATTGCGGGACGGCGCCACGGCCGCCGGACCCTCATTGCCCGCCAAGGCGCGTAAAATGTTCGAAGAATGGCTGGAGGGGCTGAGGCCATGACTGCGAAGGAGACGGCGGCATCATGACGGTCATTTCAATTCAGTCGCAAGTTGTTCACGGCCACGTCGGAAACAGCGCGGCGGTCTTCCCGCTGCAAGCCTGGGGCATCGAGGTCGCGGCGGTGCCGACGGCGCTTTTGAGCAACCATCCGCATTATTCTTCCATGCGTGGGGGTGTGCTCGACGCAAAATTCGTGCGCGATCTGCTCGTTGGCGCGGAAGAACGCGGGCGCGTCGACACCTGCAAAGTCTTGATCTCCGGCTATTTGGGCTCGCGGGCGATCGCCGAAGCCGTGATCGATTTCGTCCGCCGGGCGAAGGCGCGAAACCCAAACCTTCTCTATCTTTGCGATCCGGTCATGGGCGACGCCGATCTCGGCTTCTACGTGGATGAAGATATGTGCGCTATGTTTTGTGAAGGCCTTGTGCCGTTGGCGAATATTATTGCGCCGAACCGATTTGAACTGGAGCATCTGATAGGGCGCGCGCCTGCAACGGTCGAAGGCATTGTCGCGGCCGCCCGCGGGCTTGGGCCATCGACGGTTGCCGTAACCGGCGTGCAGCTCAAGGACGCATCTTCCGGGATCGTTCAGACCTTGGCAATCGAGCCGCGGGCCGCTTGGATGGTCTCGACTCCCAGGCTTTCCTGCCGTCCCTCGGGGACCGGCGATCTCTTCACCGCACTTCGCCGCCGCGCTGGTGCAGGGGCTCACAACCGGAGCGGCACTCGGCCGCGCCGTCTCCGGCGTCTACGGCGTTCTCGAAGAAACGGAGCGGCGGCTATCCTATGAGATGGCACTCATCGGTTCGGCGGAACGCCTGTTGCGTCCCCATCCCCTCTTCGAGCCGTCCGGCATCCCCGAGCGCGCCGGCGGTGATCCTTCGCCTATGGTTCCCGCTGCGTCCTCGCGATGATCGTGCCCGTGCGCCGCCAGTTCCGCACCGCCCAGCCCTTTTTCGTCAATAATCATAGGCGGGGGTTTCGAATTCGATGAGGGGGCCCGCACGCGCGGGAATTTCGAGCGGCGACGGGAGAAGTTCGTTTCCGAACGCCGACTTGTCAAAGATTTGGTCGGGCGTCCGGTTGAAGATCGTAGTGGCGGTCACGTAGTTTGACATGCTGCCGACTGGAACGGCCGGTCCGGGGTCGAGGAAACTGCGCCGGTTGACGGTGAGCGGCGGACGTTCGTCATTGTACCGCTCCGCCACCTGCTGGCGGTGGCGATGACGCGGTTTGGTTTGCGCGTTGGCGGAGGCCGTGAGCGCGGCCAAGGCGGCGGCGGCCAGGACGATCGATACCTTATTGTGAAACATTTCGAAACTCCAAAGCTTCCTTAGCGTAAACGCATAGGCCCCGGTTTGGTTGCACAGCGCGCATTGTTGTCGCGATTAAAGTTGAGTTTACCTTCAGGCGCCCTTTCCTCGCCGCTTTCGAAAGCCAGGCGGGACGCGGCCACGCGTTTATCATATTGCGTGCGGCTTTGCCCGCCGCCAGGACGGAATAGGGCAAAACATGAAACGAGTAGTGGGCCAGTTTAAATAAGGCCGTCCACAGCGGCCCATCAATTCGCTCAATCTCCACTCTTGTGTGTATCATCACGAGAGGGAGAAAATCATGCCTTCATGGAAGGATATTTTGGAGCAAGTTGCGGTGATCCGGACGGCGCCGATCCCGTTTGGTATGGTTACCATAGCGATCTTTGGCATAGTTTGGGTCGCAGTAAATTGGTCATACAGCTCAGTGCTAGACGAGCTATCACTGAATCTTGGTGACGGAAGGGTCAGGCGGCAGCGGCTTGAGCTTTCGGCTTGACGACCTCAATTCCGTCGGTGAACCTTACACCGAGAATTATTTTCGGCAACTGGTTGTGGCCATCGAGGCGACGCCAGTTTTTCTCGGCGGCCTCGGCCAGCTTGAAGATCATGGCGAGCGCGGTCTTGTTCGAGAGACATCCTTTGGAGCGCACTGTTCGGTGGCGGACCGTCGCGAATGAGCTTTCGATGGGGTTGGTCGTTCGCAGATGCTTCCAGTGCTCAGCCGGGAAGTCGTAGAAGGCAAGCAACGCGTCGCGATCCTTGATCAGGCACTCGACAGCCTTGTCGTATTTGACGCCCCAGATTTCGATGAAGGCGTCGAACGCGGCGAGTGCATCCTTCTTGGTCTCGGCCATCCAGAATCTCCTGGAGCGCACGCTTGGCCTTCGATTGCTGGCTCTTGGGCAGCTTGTTCAAGACATTGGCGGTCTTGTGCACCCAACAGCGCTGGCCGCGTGTCCTCGGCCACACCTCCTCGACCGCCTGCCAGAAGCCGAGGGCGCCGTCGGCGACCGCAAGCTCGGGTCCCATCGCAAGCCCCCGCCGTTTGAGGTCGAGGAGGAGCTCTTTCCACGATTGCGCGCTCTCGCGGACGCCGTCGATGAGCCCGACAAGTTCCTTTTTGCCTTCGGGCGTGGCGCCGATGATCACCAGCGGGCACTGCGCGGCTTCCTCGAGCCGGGCTTGCACATGGATGCCGTCGACCCAGAAGTAAACGTAGCGTTTGGCCGAGAGATCACGCTTGCTCCAACGCGTATGCTCGTCCGACCAGGCCTCCTTGAGCCGCCCGATGGTCGAGGCAGAGAGCCCGCCGGCATCCTTGCCGAGCAGTGCGATCAGCGCCTCCTCGAAATCACCGGTGGAGATGCCCTTCAGGTAGAGAATTGGGATCAGCACCTCTAGGCTCTTCGATCGGCGCGCATAGGGAGGCAAAATCGTCGACGAAAATCGGATGTGCTCTCCGCCTTCGCCGGCGCGGTCACGCACGCGCGGGCACCGCACCGCGACTGCACCGATGCCGGTCACGATCTCGCGCTCGGGCAGATGCCCGTGGCGCACCAGTCGCCGGCGGCCATCATCGGTCAACTTGTCGGTATGGGTGCTGAGCCAAGCCGCAACCTCGGCTTCGACGGCCTGCCCCAATAGCGTTCTCGCGCCATTGCGTAAAACCTCGGTCAGCGGATCGGAAAATGTTCCTGGCTGGGTTAGTTCGAAAACGTTAGTCTCGGTCACGGCGTATCACTCCTTCGGTGGAGAAGTGGAGGCGTTGAACACCCCCACGATACGCCGCCTTACCCCTTCATGCCGTCACCAACTTTCGGCCTTAGCTCCAGTGCTAGCAAGCAAGAGTTCTCAGATTGAATTGCTCGACAGACAAATTGCTGACTACAAGGACAAGCTCAACGGCGCGTCGCCGTCCGATGCGAAAGCTCGAATCGATGCCTTGGAGGCACGAGTAAGCCGCGTTGAGCCGCGGCAACTGTCCTTTGAACAGAAGAAAACAATTGTTGAAAATGTGATGTTGCCAGCAGGGTCGTCTTATGCATTGAGCATAGAGTCCGATATACGTTGCCAAGATTGTAATCAATATGCTGGAGAGTTTTTAGAGATTTTTTCTGAAGCTCATTGGACTATAAGGGCTCCAATGGTCGAGAGACCAAGCACAAAATCGCCAAAAGGAATTGCCGTTCTTTCTCCTGACCCACGTAATCCTCTCCCTGCGGCTTCTGCATTGATACGCGCCCTCAAAGCGGCCGATATTCCATTTGATTTGATGCCAGGTTCCTACATAATTTTTGATCTACAAGGAATGCCAACCCCAATTCCTGCTATCGCCATCACGGCCAAGGTTACGCTATAGCCTGCCCTACCCGTTGCGGCCTTCTCCAACATCGCCTATCCAATGAGCCGCTTGTGCGGCGGGCCCCTTGCCGGGAAATACAACGCGATTTGTGCACGGAGCAGAAAATGGGTTTCAAGCTTACCGTTGTTGGCGCAACCGGAAACGTCGGACGCGAAATGCTCGATATTCTCGCCGAGCGCCGGTTTCCGGCCGATGAGGTTGTGGCGCTTGCGTCGCCCCGCTCGATCGGCACGGAGGTCTCTTTCGGCGACAAGATTTTGAAATGCAAATCGCTGGAAAACTTCGATTTCAGCGGAACCGATATCTGCCTGATTTCGGCGGGCGGCACTGTCTCGAAGGAATGGGCGCCGAAAATCGCGGGCCAAGGCTGCGTCGTCATCGATAATTCCTCCGCCTGGCGCTACGATTCCGACGTGCCTCTGATCGTGCCAGAGGTGAACCCGGAGGCGATCGCGGGTTTCGCCAGGCGCAATATTATTGCAAATCCGAATTGTTCGACGGCCCAGCTCGTGGTCGCCTTGAAGCCGCTCCACGACAAGGCCAAGATCAAGCGCGTCGTCGTTGCGACCTATCAATCGGTGTCCGGCGCCGGCAAGGAGGCCATGGATGAGCTTTTTTCCCAGACCCGCGCGATCTTCGTGTCCGATTCCGTCACGGCCAAGAAATTCCCCAAGCGCATCGCCTTTAACGTCATCCCCGAGATCGACGTGTTCATGGAGGATGGCTACACTAAGGAGGAATGGAAGATGATGGCGGAGACGAAGAAGATCCTCGACCCCAAGATCAAGCTCACTGCGACCTGCGTGCGCGTGCCGGTCTTCATCGGCCATGCGGAAGCGGTCAACATCGAGTTCGCCAACCAAATCAGCGCCGATGACGCGCGGGAAATATTGCGGGAAGCCCCCGGCTGTCTGGTGATCGACAAGCGCGAGCCCGGCGGTTATATCACGCCGCACGAAGCGGCGGGCGAGGACGCGACCTATATCTCCCGCATCCGCGAGGACGCGACGGTCGAGCACGGTCTCTCGCTTTGGTGCGTCGCCGATAATCTGCGCAAGGGCGCGGCGCTAAACGCGGTTCAGATCGCCGAGGTGCTCATCAATCGGAAATTGATCGCGCCGAAGAAAAAAGCCGCGTGAGGGGCTGTCGCAGGGTCAAAAGCGGGCCATTTTCAGACCCAGGTAGGCACGCCCCGCCTCGAAATGGCTGCCAAAATAGTGAATGGAGACAATATGAAAAAAAGCCGTGCTGGCAGGCGGAAGGTGCCGGAGGACTCCGTGTCACTCTTGGAATTCATGTTGAACATGACCCAGCTCAAGCCAGATACGAAAACTCCACGCTCGGCTAAGCGAAGCGCAAAGCGGATTAATAAGTCGGCTCAGCCGCGCGGGGAGCTATGAAGAGATATCTTTTTATCGACAACTTCCGAGGATTTTCCAACGCCTACATCCCTATTGTAGACGTTAATTTTCTCGTTGGCGAGAACAGCTCTGGGAAGACCTCCGTCCTGAGCCTCCTTAAGTTGTTTTCTAGTTCACATTTCCTAATGGGCAAAGACTTCTTCAATGATGAAGATGTAAATTTTGGCCATTTCAGCGATATGGTTAGTGCTCACGCGGAAGATAGAACTTATTTCCGCATTGGATTGATAGACGAGGAAGCCAATAACAAGGCAGGGACATCGGCAAGCGGTATGCTTCTTACCTACCGGGAGCACGCGGGTATTCCACAGTTATCCAAATTGAGTTGGACAATGGGAAATCGCTGCGCGCACCTTCGTTTCGAAGAAAGGCAGATTTCTTACAGGTTCCATGATCTCCCGCAAGGAGTCACTGAAGCTCAAAAAATGGCGTCTGTGGTAATACCTGACTGGATTAGTGAGCACTCCAGCGACGGGCCTGGATACAAGCTCTTGAATATTCCGGAGGGCCTTGTTGAAGTACCAATATTTTTGGTGCTCAGTTGGGCCGTGCAGTCTTCGAAAGACAAGAAAGGTCCGTCATTTGAATTCCCTGGGCCGCAGGCGTTTCCCCCTGAAGTCGTCTGGGTGGCCCCTATAAGGACGAAGCCCCGACGCACCTATGATGAATTACAACGCGCTTTTTCTGCTGAAGGATCGCATACTCCATATCTCATAAAGAAAATCCTTGATTTTCTGAGGCAAAGAAGTTCCAGGAATTCATTACGAGGGCGGGTGCTGCTAGTGGACTTTTTCAATCGATTGAGACTAAGACGTTTGGCTCAGAAGTGAGGGCCCCATTTGAAGTTGATGTCGTTCTTGATGATAAAGCTCTTAATCTGAGCACCGTCGGATACGGAGTATCGCAGTCCCTTCCGATATTTGTGGAGTTGCTATTCAGGCCGCACGGCAGCGTTTTTGCAATTCAGCAACCCGAGGTACACCTACATCCGCGCGCACAGGCCGCTCTTGGGGACGTGTTCTTCGAAATGGCGATAAAAGACAAGAAGCGTTTCTTAATCGAGACCCACAGTGATTTCACTGTAGATAGATTTCAGGATGAACTATCGGAAGAACAATGGCCATTCTAGGCTGAATAGCCAAATATTGTTTTTTGAGAGGCACAACAAGATGAATACAGTTACTCCATTGAAAATCGATTTCAAAAGGGAATCTCCCATCCAAACAGCCTGACAGTTACCGTAGGTTCTTTATAGGTGAAGAAATGCTGTTACTTGGTTTGTGAACGTGTGTCTGATAATTGATACTTGCAAGATACCGAGCGTCTTTGGGGCCGAGTCCCAGGACCACAGTGACTTCATTCCGGTGCTTATCTGGATAACAAGTCCATATCGCAGGGGATGCATTATCTATGGAGGGACGAAATATAAGCGTGAGCTGGGTAAGTTACATAAATATTTGCCGGTTATTGGAGAATTGGCCAAGCAAAGAAGAGCGATTGAGTTGCCTGGCGCCCCTGTTGACGCCTATGCGGCCGAACTGAAGATTAGGGTGCCAAACAGGAACTTCGATGACGAGCACCTTGTTGCATTGGTGGCCACGTCCAACTGTCGCGTAGTTTGTACTGACGACACGAGGTCACACCGTTACCTACAGCAAGCTAACCTTTACCCTAGAAAGATAAAGCCCCCAAAGATATATAACTCGGCAAAGCATTCACATCTTTGCTGTGATAAGAACGTGGTCAAAATATGCAGAGCGATGGGTAATCGTCCATAGACGAGGACCAAAATAATGAAGCCGCGACTGGCCCCGCACATTCCTGGGAACACCGAATGGGAACGATTTGACAACGTCGTCAGGATGGCGCTCACCGTTCCAAAGGAAGAACTTCTTAAAGAAGAGGTACGAAATTGCTCTTAGAGGGGGCGAGCTTTAACCCGAGTCTCCCGTCAAGTTGTTGCGTGTGTCACAGGGAACCGGAGGACGAAGGCCCCGATTTGCCGGAGGCGGAACGGGTTTCGAACCACGCCTCTATCTCCACCATTGGAACGGACTCATCGTCGGGCCCGTCGATGGCGATCACTTCATTGTCTCCCTGAGCCAATTGCCAAGCCTCTTCGAGAGCTTCCTCCTCGGTCGCCAATTCGCGAGACACCATTTCGTGCTTCAATTCGTCGTCGATATATCGAACGAACCATCCCATCTTCGCAACTCCTGTTCTGATGTTTAGCCGCCCAAGATTGCGGTTCCATGGAGATCGTAGGCTCCCGCCCGTTCGATTTTCACGGTGACGATGTCGCCCTGCCGCAAAGGGCGGCGCGAGACAATATGAACCTTGCCGTCGATTTCGGGCGCATCGCCCGTCGTGCGGCCTTGGCCGGAGCGTGTTCCGCCATGATCGACGATGACCGCCAAGCGCTTGCCGATTTTCCCCTTGAGCTTGCGGGCGCTGATTTTCTGGCAATGCTCCATGAAGCGCTGGTAACGGATTTCGGAAACCTCCGGCGCCACGGGGGATAAGCCGAGATCGTTCGCCGCCGCGCCCCTGACCGGCTCGTATTTGAAGGCGCCGGCGCGGTCGATTTTCGCGTCTTGAAGCCAGTCGAGGAGAAGCTTGAAATCTTCTTCCGTCTCGCCGGGAAAGCCGACAATGAAGGTCGAACGCAGCGTAAGATCCGGGCAGACCTTGCGCCATTTCCCAATCCGCTCCAGCATCTTATCATTTACGCCCGGCCGTTTCATCGCGCGCAGAATTTTTGGGCTTGCGTGCTGAAACGGAATGTCGAGATAGGGCAAAATCTTGTCCTCCGCCATGAGTTCGATCACCTCGTCGACATGCGGATAGGGATAGACATAGTGGAGCCTCACCCACACGCCGAGCTGCCCAAGCTCCCGCGCGAGGTCGGAAAATTTCGCCCTGACCGGACGCTCGCCAAATAAGCTTTCGGCATATTTCAGATCAACTCCGTAAGCGCTCGTATCCTGCGAGATGATCAGAAGCTCCTTGACGCCCGCCGCCACGAGCTTTTCGGCTTCGCGCAGGACATCCGCGGCCTCGCGCGAGACGAGATCGCCGCGAAGTTTTGGTATGATGCAGAAGGTGCAGCGGTTGTTGCAGCCTTCGGAAATTTTCAAATAGGCGTAGTGGCGCGGCGTGAGCTTGATGCCGTGCGGGGGCAGGAGATCGAGGAACGGATCGGGCGGCGGCGCGGCCGCTTCATGGACCGCCTGCATGACGGAGTTAAAATCCTGCGGGCCGGAGATCCAATGAACGTCCGGAAATTTTTCCAAGATCGCTTCAGGTTCCGAGCCCATGCAGCCGGTGACGATGACCTTGCCGTTCTCGGCCGCCGCCACGCTAATCGCGGCCAGCGATTCAGCCTTGGCGCTATCGAGAAAACCACACGTGTTGACGATGACCGCCGCCGCGTCCCGATGCGTCTTGGCGAACTCGTAACCCTCCGCGCGAAGACGGCCGATGATCCGCTCGCTATCGACAAGGGCCTTGGGGCAGCCAAGCGAGACGAAGGAAATTTTTGGCGCTGGCGTGGGGCACGCAAGGTTCGAGGGGGAAGATGGAGCAGCGCTTGTTGACTTGGAATTCATGCGCCTGCTTGGCACGCGCGGCGCGGTCTGGCAAGTTCGAGACGATTGGAGCGCCGGCGAACCCGCGCGACGCGGCCAGCAGGAGACCCGGCCACGGCGGTCGGCTGGGGTTTCGTTTGGATGCTCACCCTGCAGCCTCCCTTTCGACCAAGGCGCGCTTGCGCGCGACGCTCCAGCGGTAGCCGGAGAGCGCACCATCGGTTCGCACGACATGATGGCACGGGATCGCCAGCGCGGTGGCGTTCGCCGCTCAAAGCGTATCCCAATGGCCTGCGCAACTTTTTGCGGCGCGCGCCCCCAATTGCCGGTAACGAGACCGAGGCGGGCCAAATGCCGACACCGGGGCTCGTCGCTTCCCCCGCTCGGGGGCACCAAGTTTGCAGGAGAAATTGCATGTTTACAGTTCGCGACGCGGCGTTTGCCGCCGCAATGAGCCTTGCCGCGCTGGGTGGCGCCGCGCTTTCCTCCGCCTTCGCGGAAATGACCGTGGAAGTCGGCGGCGCGCCGATGTATCCGTCGAAGAACATCATCGAAAACGCGCTCAATTCGAAGGATCACACGACGCTCGTCGCGGCCGTCAAGGCGGCGGATCTCGTCGAGACCTTGCAGGGCGATGGGCCGTTCACGGTTTTCGCGCCGGTGAACAAGGCTTTCGACAAGCTGCCCAAGGGGACGATTGAAACGCTTTTGAAGCCCGAAAATAAGGCGACATTGACCGCCGTTCTCACCTACCATGTCATTCCCGGCAAGATTTCCGCGGCCGATTTCGTCGCGGCGGTCAAGAAAGGCGGCGGCGCAGCCATGTACAAGACCGTCGAGGGCGAGGAGCTGACCGTGCGGCAAGACGGCCGCCGGCTCGAAATCATCGACGCGAAAGGCGGCAGGTCCTTCGTGACCATCGCCGACGTCAACCAGAAGAATGGCGTCCTTCATGTCGTCGATACGGTGCTTATGCCGAAGAGCTGACTCTTGCGCTGAACGGGCCGGACCATTCCACGCATGGCGTGGTCCGGCGAGCGCCTCATGAGGTTTCGACATGCTAACCGCGTTGCACCCCCAGACGCAGCGACCTTCTGGTTCGATGGGGAAGTGCTCCCGCGCAAATACGGTTTCCCGATGAAGCTGCGAATCCCGACCAGCTGGGCGACAAGAATCCGAAACACATCGGCGAGATTAAAATCGGAAATGAATTCAATGGCGGCTGTTGGGAGGCCCTTGGCTATCATTGGTTCAGCGGGCTCTGAACGGCGGTTGGCGCGTGCGCATTAAAACGCTATCGATTGATAAAGAAGACACCCAGACATCGTCGTCGCCGCTGGATGCGTGCTGCCTTTGGCCGCGATGTGGTAATCTCCCGGCAGCAGCTTCAAATCGCCCATGATTAGATCGCCTTCGAGGACGAGACACTCCTCATGGCCTTCGTCGTGAAAGTGCGAGGCATAGTTGGAACCGGGCAATGCTCGAACCAGTATCGAGCGCCGCCTCGCGACGGGGTCCTCGAACAGAACCGTAAAGCTCACGCCTGGCCCCATCTCGGTCCAAACGCCGGTTCCGGCGCGCCGGGTCACAGTGCCGGAAAGCGCCGCTTCGCCGGCGTCGATAGCGGCAACGATCACGTCGAAAAGTCCAGCTGGCGGGGCTTGCAGCCCGGCGGCGAGATCGAGCGCGACAAAATTCTCTTGCCAAAGCTTGATTTTCGCTCGCAAGGCCGGGTCGCCGGAAAGCCTCGCCTCGATCGCCGCGCGGGCGGCCCCGCGCGAAATGCCCAGCGCATAGGCAGCGGCGGTCTGATCAAGATCCTCGGACATCATTTTCCCATGCATAGAGCGAGTTCCCGCAGCGCGCGGTGAACCCATGACTTCACGCTCCCCACGGGAGCACCCATTTGCGTTGCAAGCTCCTCGTAGCTCAGGCCGTGCAGGTAGATCAAAGTCACGCACTTTCTATATTTTTCATTTAGCTTCTTCAAACATTGCCGGACATCGGCCGCGATCACCGATCGCCGGACGGCCTTGCCTCGACCGCCGCCAGCACCCCCGCTTCGTCGAGCGAGGAGGAAGGCGATGGCGCGGCGGCTATCTGGCTCAAGGCGCAATTGCGGGTAACCACGGCCATCCACGCCATGGCAGTACCCTTGGAAGAATCGAAAAGATGCGCCTTCCGCCAAATTCTGGTCATTGATTCTTGAAGCACGTCCCGCGCCAGGTCGCGATCCCGCATCAGGCGCACGCATATCGCGAAGAGGACCGGCGCGGATTTATCGTAAAGTGTCCGGAAAGCCTTGCGGTTACCCGAGGCGACGGCTTCAAGCAGGGTGCACAAATCCGCGTTCAACTCAAAAAGGACCGAATGACCCCGTGCCATAAGGCCGTTTCCATCGCGAAAAATCGGCCCAACGCCGAAGCTGACATTAGCAGTTCAGCGAATTCGCGCCTACGGCTTTTTGATTGCTGTCCGCCGGGGTAATGACCATCGGAGGGGAAGCCGGACCGCCGCCGTTACGCGCCGCGTGCATCCAAGGCGGTGGTGCGGTAGAGTGGCCCGCATGGGGAAAAATTCCGGACCGAAGGATTGGGGGTGGCGGGCACGGCTTTTGCCGAAGCCGGCCGCCGCCGCGCTTGTGGCTACCGCATTTTTGCTGTCTCTGGCGGGCAGCCAGCCCGCGCTTGCGCAAATCGATCCGTTTGGCTGGTTCGAGCAATTGTTCCAGCCAAATCCGCCGCCGCAACGCGCCGTGAAACCAAGGCCGGAATACCACCGGGCCGCGCCGCGACCCTATCTGGCGCGGCCGAGGTCAAGCCGCCCGGCGATTGAAAGGGCGACGGGAAAAGCCGGCGAAAAAGCAATCGCAAAGGCGAAGCCCGCCGTCGCGCCTACTTATTTCGTCGCGGTCCTCGGCGACAGCCTCGGTCAGATGCTGGCGCAGGGATTGAGCGAGGCGTTCGAGAACCGGCCGGAGGTCGCCATCCTGCGCAAGGCGAAAGAAAACTCAGGCCTTGTCCGCGACGATTTCTTCGATTGGACCCAGGCCACGCGGGATATGCTCGCGAGCGGCGAGAAAATCGATTTCGCCGTCATGTTGATCGGCAGCAACGACCGGCAAACCTTGCGCGACGCCAATGGCAGCTACGAGCCACGCTCGCCGGAATGGCAAGCGGCCTACACCCAACGCATCGAAACGATCGCGGCAATGTTCCGCGACAAGAAAATTCCACTCGTCTGGGTCGGCCTGCCGATCCTGAGAAGCGAGCGGCTTTCCGCCGATGCGCTTGCCTTCAATGAATTCTATCGCGCCTACGCCGAAAAATCGGGCGCCACTTACATCGATATATGGGAGGCCTTCGCCGACGAGGCCGGTCGATATAGTGCTATTGGCCCCGACATCAACGGGCAGACGGTGCGGTTGCGCGCGAACGACGGGATCCATTTCACCAAGGCGGGGGCACGCAAGCTCGCCCATTTTGTCGAACCTGAGATCCGCCACAATCTCGACGAGGTGCAGCCGAACACCGAGCCAGCCCCAAACTTGGCGAATGTACCAAACCCCGAAGACGCGAAAACGCCCGCGAACGTGTCGGCTTTGCCTGGGAGCGAGGCCCCGCCGGCGCCGAAACCGGTTGCCGGCCCTATCCTGCCTTTGACCGGCCCCGTTCTCGCCCCAGGCGGCGAACTCGCCACGCGGACGACAACCGCCGGGACAGCGAATAACACCGCGCGGACATTGATCGAGCAGACCTTGCAACAAGGCAGGCCCCTTGCCCCGAAGCCCGGACGCGCTGACGATTTCTCCTGGCCGAGAAACTGACGCGCCGGAGAAATATCCGCGTCGTTCCATGCAGCCCGCCACAGAAAATCGACCTCGCGCCTTTTCGCGATGGAACGAACCGCCGCGCTTGCGCGTTAACCATACGACAAATCTCGGCGTGGCCGACGAACGGGGTGCCAAACCAATGTTCAACTTCTCGACAACTCATTTATTCGCGGTGGCCGGGTTTGCCGCGCTCCTCGCCACTGGCGCGCAAGCCTTCGACGGCGGCTCGCCCTCGGGGCTTATGAATCGTCAAGTCCAGCCGGCGAGCCTGCCAACCGATGTCCAGCGCGAGGTTCAGCCGACCCGCACGATTGTCGATGATCCGACCGGCGAACGGGCCGGAACGATTACGATCGACACCAAGAACCGCTATCTCTATCTGTCGATGGAGCGGGGCCGGGCGATGCGCTACGATGTCGGGGTCGGACGCGAGGGCTTTGCTTGGTCCGGGCGCGCCCATATCGGCCGCCGCGCCGAATGGCCGAGCTGGACGCCCCCCGCCGCCATGCTGCTACGCCGCCCGGATCTGCCGCGCGTCATGGAAGGCGGCCTTGCCAATCCGCTCGGCGCCCGCGCCATGTATCTCTACAACAGCCATGGCGACACGATGTTTCGTATTCACGGCACCAATGAGCCCGATACGATCGGCCGCGCGGTCTCTTCCGGCTGCATCCGCCTCCTAAACGACGACGTCGTCGATCTTTATTCGAGGGTCAAGGTCGGCGCGCCGGTCGTCGTGCTCTGACCGCTCGCCAATCGTTTGAGGCGAGTCGAGACCGGTTTGGCGGCTTGCCAAACCGGTTTATTTTTGCTTTCAAAGTCGGCTAGCCGGCGCAAAACCGTCGAAAGCCGCGGCCCGCTTTTGCCGTTTGTTGAGAAAATCATGCGCCATTCGATAGGTAGACAGCGAATCCCGAGGCTTGACATGCGTGCAATACAAGGCGGCTTTGTCCCCGCGCGGCCTGGCTTCTCTTATCCTGGCCTTGGTCCTTACTGATTCCGGCGGCGCCGGCGTTCGCGCAATGGCGCAATTATGGCGGCTATCAGGCCTATCCCGGCTATCCGCCTTACGGTTATCCCGCCTATCCCAGACGGTTATCGCTACTGGCGATCGCCGCCCGCGCCGCGTTACCGTGGCCGCCCCTATGCCTATGGCGCGCCTCTTTACGAAGACCCCTATGCGTCAGGGCCGCGCGGCCAATCCTACGGCGGCGACGATCTCGAACTCGGCGTCAATTTCAACCAGAAAACCGCCGCGATGGTGCAAAACCCGACCAATGAGCCGGCCGGCACGATCGTGATCGACACAAGCTCGCGGCATTTGTACCTTGTGCAACCAGGCGGCGGCGCCATTCAATATGGCATCGGCGTCGGCCGCCAGGGGTTCGCATGGAAAGGCGTCGCGCGCGTCGGCCGCAAATCCGAATGGCCGCGCTGGATTCCGCCCAAGGAAATGCTGAAGCGCCGCCCCGATCTGCCGGAAGAGATGGACGGCGGGCTCGAAAATCCGCTCGGCGCCCGCGCGCTCTATCTGTTCCAGGGCAACAAGGACACGCTGTTTCGCATCCACGGCACCAACGAGCCGGATTCGATCGGCAAGGCGGTGTCATCCGGCTGCATCCGGATGATGAACGCCGATGCCATCGATCTCTATCAGCGGGTCAAGATCGGCACCCGCGTCGTGGTGCTGTGACAGGGACGCGGCTCTTGCAATCGAAACATGGCGCCGCGAGCAAGGACGCCCGCGGCGCGTTAGAGGAGCGTCGGAGATGCCCCTCCGGCGCGGAGGGCTCGTCAATGCGTGGGGATCATGGTCAGAACGCCCATATTGTTGTTCATGTTGCCGTCGATGTCGTTGTCGCCGTAGCTATCTAGGAGTGCCGCTGAGCGTGTCCACTCCAGCAACTATTCCCCGTGACCACCGAATGCGCGACCCGAAGAATGGCATCCGTTCCGCGTAAAGTCCGGTACTGTTGTTTCTGGCAACGGACATTGCGCAGCATGACTGCGGTGGCCGCATTGCCGGACGTCGAGATGCCGCCAAGACGCCGTTAATGCCAGTTGTTGGAAGCCTCGCTATCGACGATGGTGACATTGAGCGATGCCCCGGCCGTCGACCGCGCCATTCACGGCGATTCCGGTGTTATTATTATTGTTCGCCGTGACTTTGCTGAGCACGCCGGTGACGACCGCCGATCCGGTGGGTCGACTAAGATCCCAGCGGCTAGAATTATTGGAAGCAATCGTATTCGACACCGAGAAGCTGCTCGATGTGCTGGGCGCGATATTGATCCCGGCAGTAGCTAAAATTCCGGATGACGCAGTTCTCGATGGCGAGGTTCCCGCCCGTGTTGAACAGGATGCCGTTTGCCCCGGCTGCCAATTCCCTCGATGGTCAGGCCGCGCAGGTGAACGCTGTCGCTCGCGCCGGCATTGATCGTGATGCCATTGCCCGAGGCAGTCCCGATGGCCGCGACGCCGACGCCGTCGTTGACGATGCTGATCGCCTTGGTGATGGTCACCGTGCCATAGCCGGCCGGATCGAGCACGTCGATCTCGCCGCCGGCGGCGGTCTGGGTGAGCGCGAAGGCAAAAGTCTGGCACGGCGCGGCGCGCGTGCACGCGCCGCTGTCGGTTCCCTTTCCGGAAACCCAAGTCCGGTTTGGTCCCGCGCTGCGGCCGGCGCGGCGGAAAGACCGCAGGCGAGAAGAGCCCCGGCGATGTGATAACGATGCGATCTTGATCATGGAATGTCCTCCAAGCAACGCGGAATGGCGTTGCCGGAGCAGCATACAGGCGCCGATCGCAAGAAGGCAATTTGGACCGGCCGGCGAAACCGCTCTATCGCGGCAGGACCGTCGATCCCATCAAAAATCTATCGACGGCGTGCGCGGCTTGGCGGCCCTCGCGGATCGCCCAGACGATCAGGGATTGGCCGCGCCGCATGTCGCCGCAGGCAAAAACCTTCGGGAATAGAGGTCTTGTAGCTCATCTCATCGGCCGCGACATTGCCGCGCGGATCGAACGCGACGCCGAGACTTTCCAAAAGCCCCTCATGCTCCGGCGAAACGAAGCCCATGGCGAGCAGCACGAGATCGGCCCTGAGCTCGAAGGCGCTGTCCGGAATTTCCTTGAAATTCGCGTCGAGCCGCACGCAGACGAGTTTCTTGACGGCGCCATCCTCGCCGCGCAATTCCTTGGTCACAACCGAAAAATCCCTTTCCGCGCCTTCTTCCTGCGAGGACGACGTGCGCATCTTCAAGGGCCAGTCCGGCCAGGTCAGTAGCTTGTTTTCCTTATCCGGGGGGCGCGGCATGATTTCGAGCTGGGTCACGGACAGCGCGCCCTGGCGGATCACGGTTCCGATGCAATCCGATCCGGTATCGCCGCCGCCGATCACGATGACGTGCAAGGCCGAGGCAAGGATCGGCGCGTTGCTGTGGATCGGCTCCTTGGCGATGCGCCGGTTTTGCTGCGGCAAAAATTCCATCGCGAAATGCACGCCATCGAGATCGCGGCCTGGGAACCGGGAGATCGCGCGGCTTTTCGGCGCCGCCGGAGAGAACGATCGCGTCGAAGCGTTCGAGCAATTCCGCCGCAGCGAGATCGATCCCGACATTCACGCCATTGTGGAAATGCACGCCTTCCGCCTGCATTTGGACGATCCGCCGGTCGATCAGATGCTTTTCCATCTTGAAGTCGGGAATGCCATAGCGCAGCAAACCGCCGGGCTTGGCGTTTTTCTCGTAGAGATGGACTTCGTGCCCGGCCCTGGCGAGCTGCTGCGCGCAGGCAAGCCCCGCCGGTCCAGAGCCGATCACGGCGACCTTCTTGCCGGTCTTCGCCTCGGCGGGTTCGGGTTTTATCCAGCCGTTCGTCCAGGCGCGGTCGGCGATCGCGCATTCGATGGTTTTGATGGTCACCGGACTATCGTCGATGTTCAGCGTGCAAGAGGCTTCGCAAGGCGCCGGACAAAGACGGCCGGTGAATTCCGGAAAATTATTCGTCGAATGAAGATTGCGCGAAGCCTCCTCCCAATCGGAGCGGTAGACGAGATCGTTCCAATCGGGAATCTGATTGTGGACCGGACAGCCGGTGTGGCAAAACGGAATGCCGCAATCCATGCAGCGCGCCGCCTGATCCCTGGTCGCTTCCTCGGAAAGCGGGATCATGAATTCCTTGTAATTGCGAATCCGGTCGGAGGCCGGCACGTAGCGCCGGTCGCGCCGGTCGATTTCAAGGAATCCCGTTACCTTGCCCATGCACCGTAAAATTCCCCAATGGTTCTTGCCTGTACAGCCATGCCACCGCCATCGCCCTCATCGAGCCTGAAAGGCCGTCTCGAAGGACGAGGGCGGTCATTTGCAGGCAGGCTCTGAAGGCGCGAGAACATGCTATTCTCCCGTGGAAGAAGGTCTTAAGCCCAGCATACATGTCCGCTACCTGGCCGCGCCACCCAATCCTATCGGGGGCCCGGGGCCGCATGGACGTCTCTCCAGTCATTCCGCCGCGGCGAGACTTGGCTGTCCCCCCTTGGCGATCAGTTCCTCGATCGCGCGGCGGTACTCGACCGGCATCACCTTGCGGAATTTGGGCTTGTACTCGTCCCATTGTTCGAGAATGTGGCGGGCCCGCGCCGAATTCGTATAAAGGGCATGGTTCGAGATGAGCTGATGCAGCCGTTCGGCGTCGAAACGGGTCATGTCGCCCATGACATCGACGCGGCCATGGAAATCGAGATCGCCGCCGTGGTGATAGTTCTTCAGCATCAAGTCTTCTTCTTCGACGACCGGCTCTAGTTCGACCATGGCGAGATTGCAGCGTTGCGCGAATTTGCCGTCTTCGTCGAGGACATAGGCGATGCCCCCTGACATGCCGGCCGCGAAATTACGCCCCGTCTCGCCGATGACGACGACGATGCCGCCGGTCATATATTCGCAGCCGTGATCGCCGGCGCCTTCGACGACCGCGATCGCGCCGGAGTTGCGGACCGCGAACCGTTCGCCGGCGACGCCGCGGAAATAGCATTCGCCACTGATCGCGCCGTAGAGCGCGGTATTGCCGATGATGATCGATTTCTCCGCGGTAATCCGCGCTAGAGCCGGGGGATAAACGATGATGCGTCCGCCCGAGAGCCCCTTGCCGGTGTAATCGTTGGCCTGGCCCTCGAGTTCCAGGGTGACCCCGGCGGCAAGCCAGGCGCCGAAACTCTGTCCGGCGGTCCCCTTGGCTCTGATATGGATCGTGTCGTCCGGAAGCCCGGCATGGCCATAACGGCGCGCGATCACCCCCGACAACATGGCGCCGGTGGCGCGGTCGGTGTTGTTGATCGCGGTCTCGATGGTTACCCGGGTGCCGGTTTCAATCGAGGCCTTGGCCGCCGCGATCAGCTTGCGATCCAGCACTTTTTCGAGCCCGTGATCTTGCCGGGTCGAATGAAAGATCGCTTGGCCTTGCGCCGCTGGCTTGTGGAAGAGCTTCGAGAAATCAAGCCCGCGCGCCTTCCAATGGTCGATCGCCTGTTGCTCGTCGAGCATCTGCATTTGTCCGATCATCTCGTCGAAAGAGCGATAGCCCATCGTTGCCATCAATCGGCGCACTTCCTCGGCAACAAAGAAAAAGAAATTGATCACATGCTCGGGCTGACCGGTGAACCGCTTGCGCAGAACAGGGTCTTGCGTCGCGATGCCGACCGGACAGGTGTTTAAATGGCACTTGCGCATCATGATGCAGCCGGCGGCGATCAGGGGCGCCGTGGCGAAGCCAAATTCGTCGGCGCCGAGCAACGCGCCGATCACGACATCGCGGCCGGTGCGCAGGCCGCCATCGATCTGCACCGCGATCCGCGAGCGCAGACGGTTCAGGACCAAGGTTTGTTGCGTCTCGGCAAGGCCGATTTCCCAGGGAGTGCCGGCGTGTTTGATCGAGGTCAGCGGCGAGGCTCCCGTGCCGCCCTCGAAGCCGGAAATGGTGACATGGTCGGCGCGGCCCTTGGAGACGCCGGCGGCGACGGTTCCGACGCCGGCCTCGGAGACGAGTTTGACCGAGACACCGGCCTCGGGATTGACGTTCTTCAGATCGAAGATGAGCTGCGCCAGATCCTCGATCGAATAGATGTCGTGATGCGGCGGCGGCGAGATGAGGCCGACGCCTTGCGTCGAGTGACGCACCTTGGCGATGACGGCATCGACCTTGTGCCCCGGCAATTGGCCGCCTTCGCCAGGCTTTGCCCCCTGCGCCATCTTGATCTGCATCATGTCGGAGTTGACGAGATATTCGGTGGTGGCACCGAACCGCCCGGAGGCCACCTGCTTGATCGCCGAGCGCATCGAATCGCCATTGGGGAGCGGTTTGTAGCGGTCGGACTCCTCGCCGCCTTCTCCGGTATTCGATTTGCCGCCGATCCGGTTCATCGCGATCGCGAGCGTTGTGTGGGCCTCCCGCGAGATCGAGCCATAGGACATGGCCCCGGTCGAGAAACGCCGCACGATCGATTGGGCGGATTCGACGTCCTCGATGGGCACCGGCAGGCGGCCGTCTTCCTGCGCCGTCTTGATGCGGAAGAGACTGCGTATCGTCAACGGCCGCGCGGTTTCCTCGTTCAAGAGGGCGGCGTAGGCGCGATAGGTGGCCTCATTGTTGCCGCGCGCGGCATGTTGCAACAGGGACACCGATTGCGGCGACCAGGAATGCGCTTCTCCACGTATGCGGAAGGCGTAATCGCCGCCAACGTCAAGGGCATGGCGATAGAGCGGCGCATCGCCGAAAGCTTCTTTATGGCGGCGGACGGTTTCCTGCGCGATTTCGGCGAGCCCGACGCCGCCGATCCGCGTCGCGGTTCCGCTGAAATAGCGTTCAACGAAATCGTCCGCGAGACCGACCGCCTCGAAAATCTGCGCGCCGCAATAGGACTGGTAGGTCGAAATGCCCATTTTCGACATCACCTTCAAGAGGCCCTTGTCGATCGACTTGACGTAGCGCTTGCACGCCTCATGGCCATCGATTTCATCGGGAAACTCGCTCGCCATGGCGGCGAGCGTCTCGAAGGCGAGGTAGGGATTGATCGCTTCGGCTCCATAGCCCGCCAGCAGAGCAAAATGGTGGACCTCCCGCGCGTCGCCGGTTTCGACGACGAGGCCGACCGAGGTGCGCAACCCCTTGCGGATCAGATGATGATGCACCGCCGCCGTCGCGAGAAGCGCCGGGATCGGAATGCGATCGGCGCCGGTCATACGGTCGGACAAAATGATGATGTTGAAGCCGCTGTTGACCGCGTGTTCGGCCCGTTCGCAGAGCCGGCCAAGGGCATCCGGCATGCCTTCCGCGCCGCTTTCCGAAAGATAGGTGATATCGAGAGTCTTGGTGTCGAAAGCCTCCTCGAAATGCCCGATCGAACGGATTTTCTCAAGGTCGCCGTTGGTCAGAATGGGCTGCCGGACCTCAAGACGTTTCTTCTTCGCGTTGCCTTCAAGATCGAGGATGTTGGGGCGCGGCCCGATGAAGGACACGAGGCTCATGACCAATTCCTCGCGGATCGGGTCGATCGGCGGATTGGTCACCTGCGCGAAATCCTGCTTGAAATAGGTATAGAGGAGCTTCGACTGCGTCGACAATGCCGAAATCGGCGTGTCGGTGCCCATCGACCCGACCGCTTCCTGGCCGGTCACCGCCATCGGCGGCAGCAGAAGCAAAAGATCCTCCTGGGTGTAGCCGAACGCTTGCTGGCGATCCAAGAGCGACACATCCGTGCGCGGCGAACGCGGATGGACCGCGAGATCCATATCCTCGAGCACGATCTGGGTGCGCTTCAGCCATTCGGCATAAGGATGCGAGGCGGCGAGCGTGCTTTTGATTTCGTCGTCCGAGATGATGCGGCCCTGCTCCAAATCGACGAGCAGCATTTTGCCCGGCTGCAACCGCCATTTGGTAATGATCCGCTCTTCGGCGATCGGCAAGACGCCGGCTTCCGAGGCCAGCACGACGAGCCCGTCGCTGGTGACGATATAGCGCGCCGGACGCAGGCCATTGCGGTCGAGCATCGCGCCGATCTGGCGGCCATCGGTAAAGGCGACGGCGGCCGGCCCATCCCAGGGCTCCATCATCGCGGCGTGATATTCGTAGAAGGCGCGGCGCGCCGGGTCCATCAGCGGATTGCCCGCCCAGGCTTCCGGAATGAGCATCATCATCGCATGGCTAAGCGAATAGCCGCCCTGGATGAGGAATTCGAGCGCATTGTCGAAACAGGCCGTGTCCGATTGGCCTTCGTAGGAGATCGGCCAGAGCTTGCTTATGTCATTGCCGAAAAGCCCGGAGGCGACCGAGGCTTGCCGCGCCGCCATCCAATTGAGGTTGCCGCGCAGGGTATTGATTTCGCCATTATGCGCGACGAGACGATAGGGATGCGCCAGCGACCAGGTTGGAAACGTGTTGGTCGAAAAGCGCTGATGGACAAGCGAAAGCGCCAATTCGAACAAGGGGTCGGCGAGGTCCTTGAAATATTTGCCGAGCTTCGTCGCGAGCAGGAGGCCTTTGTAGACGATGGTGCGCGACGAAAGCGACACGGGATAGAAGCCGGCGGCGCGCGGGTCGTTCAGATGGTAGACCGCGTTCGAAATCGTCTTGCGCAGAATAAAAAGCCGCCGCTCGAACACGGTCTGGTTCTCGACATGAGGGCCGCGCTGGATAAAAATCTGGCGGCTTACAGGTTCGGCCGCCCTGACGCTCGCGCCAAGACAAGACGAATCGACCGGCGTGTCGCGCCAGCCGAGAGTGATCTGTCCTTCCGCGGCGACCATTTTTTCAACGATGTCTTCGACGATCCGGCGGCCCTCCCTATCGCGCGGCAAGAACAGCGCGCCGATGGCATATTCGCCCGGCGCCGGCAGGACGAAACCCAGCTCGGTTGCCTTTTTGGCAAAAAAGCGATGCGGGATTTGAACCAGCATGCCGCAGCCATCGCCCGCCTCGGGATCGGCGCCGACCGCGCCGCGATGATCGAGATTGCGCAGAATCTCGAGGCCCATGGCGATCATTTCGTGCGACTTGCGATTGCGCATGTCCGCGACGAAACCGACCCCGCAGGCGTCATGCTCGTTGGCGGGCGAATAAAGGCCTTGCGCGGCCGGCAGGCCGGGATCTCGCCAGATCTGGCCGGGGAAGATCGGATCCGTCATCTCTCACCCTCCATAAGCGATGAACCGCCACAGCGAGGCCTCCGCGCCCCATCGAAGCGCGCTTGACGAGCCTACCATCTGGCAAGAACCGATCGAGCAAGAACCGCGCCACGCCGGCTTTCAAGGCGCTGGTACCGGCCCGCGCCAGCGCGCTGCTTCAGCTATGGATTTGCGTCAATTCCGGACGACGGAGCGCGCGCCACCGAGCGTTGCCCCAGCACAAATAGTCAGTAACGCTGTCCTAAGGATTTAAGATTGCAGATTTTTGGGGCTTTAACAAGCATTGAAAATGATCGTTGCGAACCGGCGCGCCGCCGCGCAAAAAAGGCGTCCGCGGCGCCCCCGGGATTGCCTTGCACCACCGGATGCGCCGGACTTCGCCCATGGCACCAGGCGCGCCCGCGCAACCACAAGACAGCCAAGGCGATCCGGCTGTCCACGACTTGGGGTCAGGGGACGGGGGGCGAGCAATTGCGCGCTCAGCTATTCATAGAAGAGAATCAGAATGTCCATTATGCTGAGTCAGGTAGATCATGATGTTCTGTTGCGCCTTGCCAAAATATTAGACAGTATTGAGGATAACCCGCTTATTAGCGGATTCCCGATTTTCTTTCCATTAGTTATACTGTGGTTTCTGACGATTACGATCAGCGCCGCAGCCGGATGACGATAGGACTACTCGCCACTTGCTTAGCCGTTTCGTGGCAATGGGCAGGTGTTTCGTTAGCTCCGCGAGGCCGACATAATAGGAGAACTTTTTGGTCAATTGCGACAGGTAAGGCGAGCGGAAATCGAACGCGCCATGAACGACAACGGATTGCATGGACGAAATCGGCGTATGAAGTGCCCAAACAGTAGCAGCATCTTTTTCGTTTTATCTATTAATTCATATTCAACGCGGCCATGTAGAGTTCGAGAATGGCCTCCATCTCCTTGCGTTCGGAATGGTCCTGCTTCCGGATCTTGACGAGCTCGCGCACGGCCCTCACGGCGAACCCGCAACCTTTCATCTCCGCGTAGACTTCGCGAATATCGTCGGAAATGGCCTTTTTTTCATCTTCCAGCCGCTCCACCCTTTCGATGAATTGCGTCAGCTCCTGCGCCGCGACACCTGTTCCGGCGACATCTGCCGTCATCAGAAACATTCCTTTGTTTGGATTGGGCGTCGCCCAGGACCCGGCGAAATCGGCCGGAAAAAGCTCCTGGCGAGGATCTTTTCGATGCGAACCCCGCAATGCCGCCGCCGCCGCGAGCGGTCAAGATGCCAGGCGGAATTATCCCCGCAATCCTGCCCCTGATTCCGGTCCAGCGCGCCGTCTTGCCGCTCAAACGTGCCGCCCTGTCCGGCTTGGGAAAAACGCCTTGCAATGGAGTTCGGGGCGCGCGACGACTGGGCGTAAAAGTCCCGCAAGCCGATCGGCGAAGACGACGGCGTGCGCGTTGGTCGCGACGAGATCCTGGCGCGTCTCGATGAGGAGGCCGGCAAGCCCGCGACGCGTGACTTCCTCGTCCAGCGTATCGCCGATGAGCGCGCCATCATAGGGTTCGTTGTCGCCGACACAGAGCCCTTCGCCGGTCAACGCCGCGATCAGCGGTTTGGCGAAACGCGGATCGCTGTCCCACAATATTCCGACTTCCCATGGTCTTGGCCGCGCTTTCCAGGATGGTGTGAATGTGTGGATCGAAACAACGGCCGGCGGTGGTCCCTGGCTCAGTATGGAGTCGATCATCGCGGCGATCGCGGCGCGGTAGGGCTTCCAATAATGCGCGTGGCGATATTCGATCTCTTCGGCGCCAATTCTTGCGTTTCCGGGGATTATATCGCCGTCCGAGAGCCGCATGACGAGTGTTGGATCGTCGGCGCCGCGATTGGGATCGATGAGGAGGCGCGAAAACCGCGACAGAATTGCCGGAGCGCCGAAACCGCGAGCGAGACGGCGGGCGATCCAGGCCGCGCCAATATCGTAGGCGATGTGACGGTCGAGTTGTTCTCTGGCCAGACCGAGCGTGCCATAGGCTTTTGGCAGCGCGTTGGCCGCGTGATCGCAAAGGAAGAGGACACCCGCCGCAAGGCTACCATCGATTCGTTCGACCGGATCCTCCGCGGCGCCCGCTGGTGGTGAAATGGACACGGCGTGATCCACGGCATGGTTTCCAGGAATGTAATGGACATCAACCAGACATCACTGTCTCAGGCCGGGACCATTAACACGGTGGGCAGCCTCGCGTCCGCTTCCGTCTGCCGGATGGCCGGAAAATCCTCCGCGGTGATCGCTTCCTTTGCCAGTAGAAGCTCGGCGCCATGGTCGAGATCGGCGTGCCGCCTCGTCAGAATGGCGCGCGCTTCGTCGAAGGCATCGGCGACGATACCGCGGACGCTCAGATCGATCTCGCGCAGTGTGGCTTCCGAAGCCACGGGCTTGTCGAGTGCGTGGCCCGAAAGGAACCCTTGCGGCGCGGGCTTATAGGTGCGCTGTCCGACGGTCTCAGCCATGCCGTAGAGCGTCACCATTTCGGTGGCGATATCGGTGGCGCGCTGGAGATCGTCGGCCGCGCCAGTCGAAATGTCGCCTTCGAAGAGGAGAACTTCGGCGGCGCGACCGCCCATGAGCACGGCGATGCGATGGCGCAATTCGCTTGCCGCCAAAACAAAGCGGTCTTCTGTCGGGTGCTGGATCGTATAGCCGAGCGCGCCGACGCCGCGAGGGATGATCGACACCTTCAAGACAGGGTCGACGCCGAGCAGGCTCGCCGCGACCAGCGCATGCCCAACTTCGTGATAGGCGACGCGGCGGCGCTCCGGCGGCGTCAAAATCCGGCTCTTCTTTTCGAGCCCGGCAACGATGCGTTCGATCGCCGCCGTCACATCCTCGAAAGTTACTTGCGGGCTGTCGCGGCGGGTCGCGACGACCGCCGCCTCGTTGACAAGATTGGCGAGATCGGCGCCGGTGAACCCCGTGGTCATGGCGGCAATGCGATCAAGATCGACTTTGGGATTGAGCACGATGTTATGCACATGCACCTTCAAGATTTCGAGCCGCCCCTTGCGGTCGGGACGGTCGACAAGGACCTGGCGGTCGAAGCGGCCGGCCCGGAGCAGCGCGGGATCGAGAATTTCCGGCCGGTTCGTCGCGGCAAGCAATATGACGCCGGTCGAGGGGTCGAAACCGTCGAGCTCGGCGAGGAGCTGATTAAGCGTCTGTTCCTTCTCGTCATGGCCGCCGATGCCGCCCGCTTGGCGCGAGCGGCCGAGGGCGTCGAGTTCGTCGATGAAGATGATGCAGGGCGCCGCCTTGCGCGCCTGTTCGAAGAGATCGCGAACGCGGGCGGCGCCGACGCCGACGAACATCTCGACGAATTCGGAACCCGATATAGAGAAGAAAGAGACGCCGGCTTCGCCGGCGACCGCGCGGGAAAGCAGTGTCTTGCCAGTTCCGGGCGGGCCGACGAGGAGGATCCCCTTGGGAGCGCGAGCGCCGAGGCGGCCGAACGATTTTGGATTCTTGAGAAAGGAGACGATTTCTTGGAGCTCGAATTTAGCCTCGTCGACGCCGGCCACGTCCTTGAACGTAACCTTTGTGTCGGTTTCGACATAGACTTTCGCGCGCGATTTGCCGACCGTCATGAGCCCGCCGAGCCCTTGCTTGCCCGCGAATTTGCGAAAGAGGAAACCCAAAAGGAAATAGAAAATTACGGCGGGAATGGTCCAGGCCAGAATAGTGCCGATGAAGCCGGTGGGCGGCGCGCCGGAAACCTTGATGCCCTCGGCGGCAAGCTTACCCGCGATCGCCGGATCAACCCGGACGGTAACAAATTTGGTTTTGCCGTCCGGCCCTGGCTCCTTAAGCGTGCCTTCGATTATATCCTGGTCAATGACGACCGCGGAGATTTGTTTGCCAGCCACGAGCTGCTCGAACTGGCTATAGGAAATCGCATCGGTTTGCCGAGAAACGTTCCAGTACTGGTTTAGGATCAGCGCGCCCAATCCGGCCGCGACGACGTACCAGATCGTCCAAGTCTGTTTCTGTTTGTTGGTGTCCATGGCCGTCTCCTTGGCAAAACTCAATGGTCATGGTTAAGTCGGCCACAAGGTTTCGCCCGTTCGAAACCCGCTCCCTGCTTTTTCATTTTGTCGTCGCGCCAGGATTTAGGGTGCCGCTAATGCCATATCGACATTTATCCTACCTTGTTTTCCGCCGAGCGGGAAACGCCGCGCCATCCCTGACCATGAATAGCTGCGTGGAGACGGTCTGGCCAACGCCGTGGCGGCAATCGATCTTGCGGCATGCCGCGGCGGTCAGCATTGTGCTCGCGCAATCGGTTGCCGAACATCGAATCGATCAATCGCTTAAGCGCTTACCTAAAAGCGCCTATCCTCGAAAAGGTCCGGCGCAAACGCGAAACGCCGCCCCGCACGAGCAAGGCAAAGCTTCCGGATAGGTGGCGGCGAAGCTTGCGCACCATGCGGACGCGCAGCGGCAACACGCTCGCGCAATGGAACCGCGACGTTGCTTTGACGTTTAACGTCCGTCTTCCAACCACCAAAAGGAACTCAAGATGGACAAGGAACATGTAAAGGGCGCGGCGCAGAAGGCCAAAGGCGCCGTCAAGGATGCGGCGGGGGCTTTGACCGGCGACAAAAAGGCCCAGGCGGAAGGAAAGGCGGACAAGGCGGAAGGCGCGGCGCGGCAGTCGGCCGGCGATATTAAGGACGCCGGACGCAAAGTTGTCGACAGCCTCAAGCGTTGACATAATCTCCGAGTTTCAGGTGTCGATGGGACCCAGTGGCCGGAAACGGCCGCTGGGTTCACGCGTGAGTTTGCCGACACATTCAGTATAAAACCGATTGCCGTTGCCGTAGTTTCGCCCGCTTGTGTTGTGATTTACGTTCTGTCGATCGATCGAATTGGCCGTAAACTTGGCGCATTGCAAAGGTCATGGCTTGGCCCGCGCCCATAAGGTTTAGGTGGCTTGATGGCGGCGAAATCGCAGTCAAGCCACGGCTAAATATGATTGGAACCGCTAGATTTCCATGCAGCAGTTCTTGAGCGTTCGCGACACCTGCGCGACAAATTCGTTGTGTGGACCCACCCCATCGACGGGCGGCGGCCAGATTCAAATTGGACCAAGAAGTTCTGTGATTTTTCGATGATCTCCGGCGTGCCGGATTACTGTGAGCCATCGGTCGGTTAACGTTGAAGCGCAGTATCATTTTCATTGCCGTATTGGTCTTGCTTGCAACTCTTAGCGGCGGCCTTGGGTATTTCCACTTCGTCGTCAAGCCCGGGATGATCAGGCGCTTCATCCTAGAGGCGCCTCCTCCCCCCGCTTCGGTCGCGGTCGCCATGGCCGAAATCGAGACCTGGGCGCCGCGCCTGCCGGCGATTGGGACCTTCCGGGCGGTGCAAGAAATCGATATCGCGCCTCAAATCGGCGGAGCGGTCGTATCGGTCCGCGTCGAGTTGGGCCAAGACGTTGAAAAGGGCGCCCCTCTTTTTGAAATCGACAATTCGGTGGAGCAGGCCGATCTCAAGAATAATCTCGCGGTCCTCAAGAACGCCGACCTGGCGCTCGAAAGACAGCGTCAGCTGATTCAGCGCGGCAACACCGCCAAGGCGAATTTCGATGCCGCCGAGGCCGCGCGCGATTCCGCCGCCGCCGCCGCCGAACGGGTCCGCGCGATCATCGCCCAGAAAATGCTCACCGCGCCGTTCGCCGGGCGGGTGGGCATTCGTAAATTGGATCTCGGACAATATGTGTCGCCGGGAATGAGCCTCATCACCTTGCAGCAACTCGATCCGATTTTCGTCGATTTCCCTATTCCCGAAAAATCGTTCGATCTCCTAAAGCCGGGGCAAGCCATCGAAGTCGAGGTCGATGCTTATCCCGGCCAGATTTTCCACGGCGTGATCAAGACCGTCGATGCGCGTGTCGCCCAGGATAGCCGCAATGTTTTGGTGCGGGGCCAGATTGACAACAAGAAAAGGCAGCTTTGGTCCGGGATGTTCGCCAATGTGAACGTCATCGCGGGCGCGCCCCAAAAGGTCGTGACGCTGCCCCGGACCGCGGTCAATTACTCGCTCTATGGCGACAGCGTTTTCGTGGTGAAGCCCTTCGCGCCGGATCCAGGCGGGGCGCAGGCGGCGCCGGCCAATCCGGCCAATGAAGATGCGGTTTTGAAAGTCGAACGCCGGGTGGTGCGCGCCGGCGACACGCGGGAAGACCGGGTCGCGATCGTCGAAGGCGTCGAGCCGGGCGAAACAATCGTGACCGAAGGTCAGCTCAAGCTGCAGTCCGGTGCGCGGGTGCGCATCGACCCCGCCGCGCGTCTCGAACCGCCAGCGGTGCGGCCGAAGGAATAAGGGATGTCCTTTACCGATATTTTTATCCGGCGGCCGGTATTGGCCAGCGTGGTCAGCCTTTTGATTCTGCTCGCCGGGATTCAATCCGGCTTGAAGCTGCAGCTCCGCCAATTTCCGGAACTCTCGTCGGCCACGATCACCATCACGACGGTCTATCCAGGCGCCAACGCCGATCTGATCAAGGGCTTCATCACGACTCCCTTGATGCAGGCGGTAGCGAGTGCCGAAGGCATTGACACGCTGGTTTCGAATTCGCAGCAGAATACCTCGACGATTACCCTCAACCTTCTCCTCAACGCCAATGCGGACCGCGCGGTCGCCGATGTCTTGGCGAAGGTAAATCAAGTCAAATATCTTTTGCCCCGCGAGGCTTTCGATCCTGTCGTCGTCAAGCAGACCGGCGATTCGACCGCCGTCCTTTATATGTCCTTTAATTCGAAGGTTCTCACCCCCTCGCAAATCACGGATTACCTGAACCGCGTGGTTCAGCCGAGACTGCAGACGATAGATGGGGTCGCCAACGCCCAGATTCTCGGTGGCCAAACCTTCGCGATGCGGGTGTGGCTCAATCCGAACCGGATGGCCGCGCGCGGCGTGACCCCGATCGATGTCTCGGCCGCCCTGGCCGCCAACAATTTCACGACGGCGGCGGGCGAGATCAAGGGCGATTTCATCCAAACCAGCATCAATGCCGAGACCTCGCTCAATTCCGCGAAGGCCTTCGGCCAGCTGGTCATCGCGGCGCGCGGCGACGCGCTGATCAGGCTCGGCGACATAGCCGATATCGAACTCGGCCCGGAGTTGGTCGATTCGTCCTCGGCTTTCGAAGGTCTCAAGGCTGTCTTCATCGGCATTTACGCGACCCCGACGGCGAACCCCCTCGATGTGATCGACGACGTCCGCAAGGCTTTTCCGGAACTCCAGTCGCAACTTCCCGCCGGGCTCAACGCCTCCATCGCCTATGACGCGACGAAATTCATCCGTGCCTCGATCCGGGAAGTCGAAAAGACGCTTGGCGAAGCGGCGCTGATCGTCATCGTGGTGATTTTTCTTTTCCTCGGCAATCTGCGCTCGACGATTATCCCGATCGTGACCATTCCGCTTTCGCTCGTCGGCGTGATGACAATTCTTTTCGCGCTTGGCTATTCGCTGAACCTCTTGACCTTGCTCGCGCTCGTGCTGGCGATCGGTCTCGTCGTGGACGATGCGATCGTCGTCGTTGAAAATATCTATCGCCACATGGAAGAGGGGATGCCCGCGCGCGACGCGGCCCTGCAAGGCGCGCACGAGATCACCGCGCCGGTGGTTTCGATGACGATCACGCTTGCCGCGGTCTATGCGCCAATTGGCTTTGTGTCCGGGTTGACCGGCTCGCTGTTTCGCGAATTCGCGTTCACCCTCGCGGGTTCGGTCGTCGTCTCCGGCATCATCGCGCTCACCTTGTCGCCGATGATGTGTTCGCGCTTGCTGAAACCGCCCCGGGCCCAAGCGCGCGGGTTTTCCGCCTTCCTCGACCGGGTATTTGACGGACTGCGGCAGCGCTATCAGCGGCGGCTTCACAAGACTCTCGGTTTTCGCGCTCTGACCGTCCTGATCCTCATTGGCGTCCTGGCGCTCACCGGCGTGATGTTCGCCTCTACCCCGAAGGAACTGGCGCCCGAGGAAGATCAGGGCATCATTTTCGCTCTTATAAAGACACCTCAATACGCCAACCTCGACTATATGGAAAAGGCGACCGCGCAGGTGGAAGCGGCGGCCAGCGACATCCTTGAAAGAGAGCATGTTTTCATCATCAATGGTTCGCCCAGCGTGCACGAGGGTTTTGGCGGCCTCCTGTTGAAGCCATGGGGCGAGCGCAAACGCAATCAGAAGGAGATCATGCAGGCTCTACAGCCGAAGCTCGCCAAGGTCACCGGAGCCGAGATCCTGGCCTTCGCCCGGCCGTCGCTGCCTGGCTCGACGGGCGGGCCTCCCGTGCAATTCGTGATTCGGACCATCGGCGATTACCGTCAGCTCGTGAATGTCATGGCCGGGATCGAGACAGCCGCGCGCGACAGCGGGCTGTTTCTCTTCGCCAACAGCGATCTCAAATTCGATATGCCGCAAATCGACTTCAAGATCGATGCGGACAAGGCGAACCGCCTCGGCATCAGCATGCAGACTATCGGCTCCTCGCTCGCCACATTGCTCGGCGGAAATTATGTCAACCGTTTCGGCCTGCATGGACGCAGCTACGAAGTCATCCCGCAGGCGCCGAGGGACTTCCGGCTCACGCCGGATTGGCTGACCCGCTATCAGCTGCGCACCAGTTCCGGCGCGCTGGTTTCGCTCGCGACGGTTGCGAGCCTCTCGACGAGCGTGCAGCCGAATGGATTGCCGACGTTCCAGCAATTGAACTCGGCGACGTTGCAGGGCGTGCCGTTCCCTGGCCGTACGCTTGGCGAGGCCATCGGTTTTCTGCAACAGAAGGCAAAAGAGCTTTTGCCGGACGGCTACAGCGTCGATTACCAGGGCGAGAGCCGGCAGTTCGTCCAGGAAGGCAATACGCTCATCGTCACTTTCGTCTTCGCGCTGATTGTGATTTTCCTTGTGCTCGCGGCGCAATTCGAAAGCTTCCGCGATCCTTTCATTATTCTCATCGCCCTTGCCGACCTCGATGTTCGGCGCGCTTCTGCCTTTGAACATCCTTGGAGTTGCCGGCGCGGCGAGCATGAATATTTATTCGCAGATCGGGCTCGTCACTCTGATCGGCCTCATTTCCAAACATGGTATCCTGATGGTGGAATTCGCCAACAGGCTTCAGGTGCAGGAAGGTTTTGGCCGCCGCGAGGCGATCGAACATGCCGCCTCCGTGCGGTTGCGCCCGATCCTCATGACCACGGCGGCCATGGTGGTCGGGATGGTTCCCCTGATTGTCGCCGAGGGCGCCGGCGCGAAGAGCCGCTTCGCGATCGGAATCGTCATCGCGGCGGGGATGAGCATCGGTACGATTTTCACGCTGTTCGTGACGCCGGCGATCTACACGCTGATTGCGCGGAATCATGGCGGAAAGCGCGGCGAAGCGGCTTTCCTCCTTAAGGGAGATGACAAACCAGCGCGCCGTGCGGCCGAGTGAGGTTGGGAAGTGGTCCCCGCTGCGGTGTTCCAGCGGTGCAGGCCAAGGGTCAGTCTCCGTGCGACCGTCGAGGAATCCACAATCGCGAGGAGACTGGGCATGGCTAAAATTTTTAATGGCCGCTATACGGCGTGCACGGACAAGTCTCTGGTGCTTTTTCTGATTGGTCTGCGGCTGAACAAGCTATGGGCGGCGCATAAATGGCTGCCCATCGTCACCGCCATGCCGCGGATGCTCGCCGAGCTTGACCGCAAGCCAGAGGCTGGTTTGCTCTCGCACCGGCTGTATCATTCTGGGCGGATTTTCCTGGTGCAGCAATATTGGGACTCGTTCGATAAGCTCCTGGCCTATGCGCATGACACTTCCGCCCACCATTTTCCGGCCTGGGCGGCGTTTAACCGCGCCGTCGGCAAGGACGGCACCGTCGGCATTTGGCATGAGACCTATCTCGTCGAGCCGGGCAAATATGAAACCATCTATGCCAATATGCCGTTGTTCGGGCTTGCCGCCGCGTCAACCCATCTCCGCGCGGAAGGTGGGCTTTCCGCCGCGCGAGACCGCATGCGCGGGGGTTAGCTGCCGGCTCGGGCGCGAAAAGCTCCGACGGGTGGCGTTTTTAGCCCGCGCATGCTAGCTAACAGGCACGAATGCCAAGGGGTCTGAGAAGCCAATGACCGAGTTTTTCCGCGAAGTCGACGAAGACGTCCGCCGCGACCGAATCCTGCGGTATTGGACCAAATATCGATATTTGTTGATAGCCTTGGCTGTTCTCGTCGTGGCCGGGACGGGGGGCGGGCGCCTCTACGCCCATTACCGCGACGAGGCGGCGCAGGCAGCCAGCGCGAAATACGAAGCCGCCGCGCAACTGTCGCGCGACGGCAAGTCCGCCGAAGCCGCGGCCGCTTTCGATGCCTTGAGCAAAACCACGCCAAAGGGCTATGCGATCCTCGCGCGCCTGCGCGCGGCGGACGAGCGCGCGGTCGGCGATCCACAGGCGGCGATTAAGGCCTATGAGGCGTTGGCGGCCGACCCGAGCTTCGATCCGGCCTTCAAGGATTTCGCCAAGCTCCGGGCGGCCATGTTGCGACTCGACAGCGACGATCCGCTGGAATTCGAACGAAGATTCGCGCCGCTCGCCTCGGACTCTTTTCCCTATCATCATCAGATCCGGGAGCTGCTTGGCCTTGCCGCGTTGAAGCGGAACGCTTTTGACACTGCCGGAAACTGGTTCGATGGGATCGTCTCCGACCCGCGGGCACCGGCCGGGGTACATATGCGCGCTCAGGCTCTTCTCGGTCTGGTTCAATCCGCGACCTTGCCGCCGGCGAATGCGCAAGCCGGAAACCCGCCGCCCGGAGAGGCGCCGGCCAAGTAACAGTCCGGAACGATGTTTACCGTCGCGATCATCGGCCGGCCGAACGTTGGCAAATCGACGCTGTTCAACCGGCTCGCCGGGAAAAAGCTCGCGCTCGTCAACGACCGCCCTGGGGTGACCCGCGACAGGCGCGAGGGCGAGGCGCGACTAGGCGATCTCGCCTTCAAGATCATCGACACCGCCGGACTAGTGGAGGGCGACAGCGCCTCCATGCCCGGCCGGATGCGCGCTCAGACCGGAGCCGCGCTCGACCTCGCCGATGCGATATTCTTCGTGTTCGACTCGCGCGCCGGTCTGACGCCGGCCGATCGGCTCTTCGCCAATCTCGTTCGCCGCGCGAATAAGCCATTGATCCTCGTCGCCAACAAGGCCGAGGGGCGCGCCGGTGCGGCGGGCGCGCTCGAAGGCTTCGATTTGGGGCTTGGCGAGCCGGTGCCGCTTTCGGCCGAACACGGGGACGGATTCGCCGAGCTCTATACCGCCTTGCGCGAGGCGCTCCCGGAAGCAACCGCCCTGCCGGATGAACCGCATGAAGATGCCACGCGCACACCGCCGGGGGAGGATCAAGACGGCTCCGAACTCGATGTCACGAAGCCGCTGCGGATCGCGATCATTGGCCGTCCCAATGCCGGCAAGTCGACGCTCCTCAACCGGATTCTCGGTCAGGACCGCCTGCTGACGGGACCCGAACCCGGTCTCACCCGCGATACGATTGGCATCGATTTCGCGTGGCAAAACCGTCAGATCAAAATGTTCGACACGGCAGGCTTGCGCAAGCGCGCAAGGGTCACGGACGATTTGGAAAAGCTTGCCGGGGCCGATGCCTTGCGCGCGGCGAAATTCGCCGAGGTCGTGGTGTTGCTGCTCGACGCGGCGATCCCGTTCGAGAAGCAAGATCTGACTCTCGCCGATCTCGCCGAACGCGAGGGCAGGGCGCTCGTCATCGGCCTCAATAAATGGGATCTGATCGCGGCCAAGGGCGCCACGCTTCCGAAATTGCGGGCGGAGGCGGGGAGGCTTTTGCCTCAGGTGAAAGGCGCGCCGGTCATGCCGGTTTCCGGCGCGACGGGGGAAGGGGTCGAGAGACTGATCGAGGCGATTTTCCGTGTCCATGAAATTTGGAACAAACGGATTTCGACGGCGCGGCTCAATCGCTGGCTTACAGCCACCCTCGAACAGACCCCGCCTCCCGCGGTCGCTGGGCGGCGCATCAAAATCCGCTACATGACGCAACTCCGCGCGCGGCCGCCGTATTTCATCCTTTTTGGCAATCAGCTCGACGCTCTGCCCGCGAGTTACCAACGCTTTCTCGCCAATGGCCTGCGCCAAGCCTTCGATCTGCCGGGCGTCCCCATCCGTATCTCGAAAAAAACCAGCGACAATCCCTACGCGGGGAAGAGATCGCGGCAGAGGTGAGGGGGTGGCCGAACGCGACACCCTGCGTCGCCCCAATCGGCGCGTGATCTTGTTCTTCGGCCGACCCGGGCGGAATGCGCCAAAGGTTCCGAAGCGCGAAGCGCTTTGGAAGTGCGAATGGAGGGTTCGTCTTGGAACCAAATCTCGATTGGGTTACCGCGCGCCTGCTGTGCGGCGGTTTCCTCCACGAGCGCGAAGAAATTTTATGGAATGGCCCGCCCCTCCTTCCTACGCCGGCGAAGCAGGAGAGACACGCTCATCGATTGCGTCGGCAAATTACCGCCGTGCATTGTCGCGATGGAAGCTTGTTGCGGCGCCGATCATCTCGGTCGGTTGTTCGCGGCGCAAGGGCACGACGTCCGCCTGATGTCGCCGGAATACGTGCGGCCTTACGTCAAGGCGCAGAAGAACGACGATCGTGACGCCGCGGGGATAGCGGAGGCGGCAACGCGGCCGACCATGCGTTTCGTCGAGACAAAGACCGAGGCGCGACTCGACATGCAAACGCGGCACCGGTCCAGGGACCGTTTGGGGGGCGAACGGACAGCTCTGATCAACCAGTTGCGCGCGATCCTTCTGGAGCGCGGGATTGTTGTACCCCAGGGCAAGCGCAAACTCGAACAATATCTCGTCGTGCTGATGGAAGAGGAGGAAGGCCGAGGTCGGAGCGCGCGGATACGGATGCGGAGCGCCGACATGCGGGCGCAATGGCTAGACCTCGATCGACGGATTGCTTCTTTCGAGGCCGAGTTCACGTCCTTTGCGCGAGTTCACGTCCTTTGCGAAAGAAAACGAAGACGCCCGGCGATTGACTACTATCCCGGGCGTCGGCGTCATGATCGCGGCGGCGTTGATCGCGGCGATTGGCAAAGCCGAGACTTTCGCGCACGGTCGCGATCTGGCGGCGTGGCTCGGCCTCGTTCCGCGTCAATCGACAACCGGCGGCAAACCGCGCCTCATGGGCATCAGCAAGCGCGGCAACACGTATCTTTGAAAGCGGTTGATCCATGGCGCACGGGCAGCGTTGCCCTATGTCGCAGAGCGGGACACGGTTCGCGCCGCCGCCGCCCGCAACTGGGAAATACGCAAACCCTGGGGTGTAATCTCAATTGCCGACATGCTGCCCGCTCCGCAAATCAACGACATGCTGCATCGAGTCATGTTTGCGATGCTTTGGGAATCCCCAGGAATCAGGTTCTCGGGCGGGTGGTATAAGAGCTTTATGCCGGTGCGAAAACCTTCATCAATCGCCGTCAAGAAACCTGCATGACCGAGCGCCCTTACGATCCGATAGCGATAGTCGAGTTTGATGCTGCTCCTTTAAGCGGACGGCACGCCGCGGTTGCGATTTGGCTTTGGAGCCTCGCCGGTCTCGTCTTTTTGATGGTGATCGTTGGCGGCGCGACAAGGCTCACCGAATCCGGCCTGTCCATTACCGAATGGAAGCCCGTGGCCGGCGTCATCCCGCCGCTGAGCCCCGCCGAATGGCTGGCCGAATTCGAGAATTATAAAAAGATACCGCAATATGCAGAGCTCTTCCCGGACATGGATTTGCGCGGTTTCAAATTCATTTTTTTCTTTGAATGGAGTCATCGGCTTTTGGGCCGTCTGATTGGCGCCGCGATGGTGCTGCCGCTGATCTTTTTCTGGGCGAAAGGGCTTCTGCCTCCCGGGTTCAAGCCAAAGCTTCTCGGCATTCTGGCGCTCGGCGCCTTGCAGGGTTTTGTTGGCTGGTGGATGGTCAAGTCGGGGCTTTCGGACCGCGTCGAAGTCGCCCAGGAACGGCTCGCGATTTATTTGTTGCTGGCCTCGCTGACTTTTGCCGCGCTGGTTTGGCTCGCCGCTTCGCTTAAGCGAAGCGTGGCCCAAATCCCGGAGCGGAGATTGCCGGGGCTGGGGTCGTTTGCGGGCGGCATGGTCTCGCTCGTCCTTTTGCAAATCGGGCTCGGCGGCCTCGTCGCTGGCCTGCGCGCGGGGCACGCGTTCAACACATGGCCGCTGATCGACGGATATGTTTGGCCGCCCCTCGATAAATTGACACTTCTCTCGCCGCTTTGGCGGAATTTCCTCGACAATATTTTGCTGGTCCAGTTCCAGCATAGGATGATTGCCTATGCGCTTTTGGCGCTTGCTCTAGCGCAGGCTCTTTACGCATCGCGGGCTGCTGTGGGACGCCGGGCTGTCCGGCGCGCATGGGCGGTGGCAGGGCTCGTCGCCATGCAAGCTACAATTGGCGTCGCGACGCTAGTTTTAGGGGTTCCTTTCTGGGCCGGGCTTTTGCATCAGGCCTTCTCGATGATCGTTTTGGGGATGGCCGTCGCGCACGCGCAGGCGCTTTCGCAAGCGCGTTAGCAAAAAATTTATCTACGCTTCCCCGATCCCCAAGCGCTCCGTTTCGAGTTTGGGGCAACGGTTCATGACGACTTTGACCCCGACCGCCCGCGCCCGCGCCGCCGCCGCATCATCGCGGACGCCGAGCTGCATCCAGATCACCCAAGGCCTGGGGTTGAGCGCAAGCGCCTCATCGACGACTCCCCCGGCCGCAGTCGAGTTGCGGAAAATGTCCACCATGTCGACGGGCCCCGGAACATCTGCCAGAGTCTTGAAAAACGCGGCGCCGCGAACGCTCTTGCCCGCCACGCCTGGATTGACGCCGATCACCTGGTAGCCCCGCGCGATAAGAAAGCCGAAAACGCGATACGAAGGCCGTGTCTCCTTATCCGACGCGCCAACCATCGCGATGGTTTTCACGGTCGAGAGAATATCGCGCAAAAAGACGTCGGAATAATCGTCCCGGCTCATTAGCCTCCATCCTCGGTTCGATCCACGTACTCCAGCCAGGTTTTTGAACTTGAATTCCGGCAAGGCCGATGTGATTTAAATTGGCCCGCCCAAGCCGAGGTCGAGTGGCGAGACCGCGGGTTAAAGCTATCCCGCAAACCAACAATTGTGCGCCGATGAACGGCGCCGTTTCGCGGGAACGCGCGGAGATTCAGTCAAGCCGCAAAAGCGAAATAGTTCTCCCAGTTGCAGCAAATCCAATATACGAATAGAAATTGCTCAATCCGTGCGCTGCGTCTCCCAGAGGCGTCGTTATAAATTCAACCGCGCTGCATCTAATTTTATGGGATCTTGTAGTAAAGCGTGGAACAACATCGTTGGAAGCGTGCTGGTTTAACGTCTTGAGGCGATTTTACAATTGGCAACAAATCCGTGCCAGTCGGCCTCGCGCTGCGAAATTGATTCTGCATGCGATGAGCCGCGCCTGGACAGCAAGGATGGCCGATCTTGCAGATGTGCTCAGCTCCGCTCCGCTATGGCCAGCGTGCCGACAATTGCCATTCGGCTCGTTCCCCGGGTTTGCAGTCTGGATTCCCGTTAATGGTGCGGCCGCTTCGCGAACTCGGCGAGGCCATTTGCAAAACTCAAAACCCGCGATTTTGCCGGGTTCGGCCCGCGAGCGGGACTTTCTACTATTACGGTATAGCGATGCCACATAGTACAAGTGGTTGTTTATTTGTTGGTTTCTTCGCGTTTGAAAGCCTTGACCGACGCCCAACAGATGCCTACAAGAGACCGGAATTTGGCGGCGGCGTGCATCGTTGCGCGCAATGCCCTGAGTTCGTCAGGCACGGAATCCCAAATGTTCGGCAAGACTTATTCCGCCAAGGCGGCGGACATCGAAAAAAAATGGGTGTTGATCGACGCGACGGGGCTTGTCGTCGGACGGCTCGCCTCACTGGTCGCCTTGCGGCTGCGCGGCAAGCACAAGCCGGCTTTCACGCCGCATCTGGACGATGGCGATAACATCATTGTCATCAACGCCGAAAAAGTGGTTCTGACCGGCCGTAAGCGCGAGCAAAAGATCTATCATCACTTCACCGGCTATCCGGGCGGCGTCAAGGAGCGTTCGGCCAAATTCATTTTGGAGGGCCGGTTCCCCGAACGCATCGTCGAAAAGGCGGTGGAACGGATGCTCCCGCGTGGTCCGCTCGGCCGCCAGCAGCTCGGCAATTTGCGCGTCTACAAGGGAGCCGAGCATCCTCATGCCGCACAACAGCCGGTGACGCTCGATGTCGCGAGCCTCAACCGCAAGAACGCGAGGGTCGTCTGATCATGCCCGAAACTTTATCTTCGCTTCAGGATTTGAAGGGCGCGGCGGTGCCTGCTCCCGAGGCGACTCCGCGCTATGTGCAAAAGCTCGATCCGCAAGGACGCGCCTATGCCACCGGCAAACGCAAGGATGCGGTCGCGCGGGTCTGGATCAACCCCGGCCCCGGCAAAGCCCTGGTGAACGGGAAGGCGCTCGACGCCTATTTTGCTCGCGCCGTGCTCAGGATGATCCTGCGGCAGCCGCTCGGCGTCGCCAAGCGCACCGGCCAATATGATTTGACGGTCAGCGTGGCAGGCGGCGGCCTCTCCGGCCAGGCGGGCGCCGTGCGCCACGGCCTTGCCAAGGCGCTTGTCGGTTATGAGCCGGATCTGCGGGCCGTTCTCAAGAAAGAAGGATTTTTGACCCGCGACCCGCGCGTCGTCGAGCGCAAGAAATACGGCAAGAAGAAAGCCCGCCGGAGCTTCCAATTCTCGAAGCGCTAAGCCGTTAGCCGGCGATTGTTTTACCTCAAGGCGGCCAAACCGGCCGCCTTTTTGTTATAATGGCCCTTAGAGCGCAAACAAACACAACGCGGCGACGAGCGACTCGAAGCGATCGCGCTCTTAATTCAGCATGACGTCATCGCGGCTTCCGCTTCGCAATAATGACAAGCTATTGAAAGTGCCCTATTTTAGACTGGGCTAAAAAATGGGGGTGGAACATGCAAAGGAACAGCAGCAAAAGAAGCCTCGCGTCATGGGCGCGGGGATTTGCGGCCCTATGGGCCGCGCTGGCGCTGGTTATCGCCTTTAGCGCCCGGCCGGCGGAGGCGGCGCCCTTCGCCTATGTGGCGAATTCAACTGGCAACACGGTGTCGGTGATCGACACGGCCACCAACACGGTGGTGGGCAGTCCGATCCGGGTGAGGAACCAGCCCACCAGTGTCGCGGTCACTCCGGATGGGACCCGCGCCTATGTGACGAATAGAGGCTCCGGAAGTGTCTCGGTGATCAACACGGCCACCAACGCGGTGCTCGCAACGGTCCTGGTTGGGCGTCAGCCCATTGGGGTCGCCGTGACCCCGGATGGGACCTGCGTCTATGTGACAAATTTTGCTTCCAACACGGTCTCGGTGATCGCCACGGCGACCAACACGGTGGTGGCGACGATCATGGTCGGGGGGTTCCCCTTTGGGGTCGCCATTACCCCGGATGGGACCCATGCCTATGTGGCGAATCGCGGCTCCGGCACGGTCTCGGTGATCGCCACGGCCACCAACACGGTGGTGGGCGGTCCGATCACGATGGGATTTGCCCCCCACGGGATCGCCATTACCCCGGATGGGTCACGCGTCTATGTGACAAATTTTGCCTCTAACACGGTCTCTGTGATCGCGACGGCCAGCAATACGGTGGTGGGCAGTCCGATCCCAGTGGGGTCTTTCCCCTATGGGGTCGCCATTACGCTGGATGGGACACAGGCCTATGTGACGAATCAAGGCTCCAACTCGGTCTCGGTGATCGCCACCGCCACCAACAAGATGGTGGGCAGTCCGATCCGGGTGTCGAGTGTCCCCGAGGGGATCGTCATGGGCCCGGATGGGAGCCACGCCTTTGTGACGAATGCTGGCTCCAATAGTGTCTCGGTGATCAACACAATCACCGCTACGGTAACGACGACGGTCACGGTGGGCGTCAACCCCATTGGGATCGGCATTATCCCGCCGTCGCTCCCCGCCTATGTGACAAATCGGGACGACAATACGGTCTCGGTGATCGCCACGGGCAATAACATGGTGATTGCCACGGTTCCTGTGGGTGGTGGCCCTCAGGGGGCAGCCGTGACCCCGGATGGCAAACACGCCTATGTCGCGAATGAAAGGTCCAACAACGTTTCGGTGATCGCCACGGCCGCCAACACGGTGGTGGCCACGGTCAAGGTCGAGAGCGCACCCTTTGGGGTCGCCATTACCCCGGACGGGACACAAGCCTATGTGACGAATAGTGGCTCGAACACGGTCTCGGTGATCGCCACGTCCAACAACACGGTGGTGAAGACGATCCAGGTGGGGACTTTCCCCTTCGGGGTCGCCATTACCCCGGATGGGACACACGCCTATGTGGTGAACGAAGGCTCAAACACGATCTCGGTGATCGCCACGGCCACCAACACGGTGGTGACGGCGATCATGGTGGGAACCGGGCCCTTTGGGGTCGCCATTACCCCGGACGGGACACACGCCTATGTGGCGAACGAAGGCTCAAACACGGTCTCGGTGATCGCCACGGCCAGCAACACGGTGGTGAAGACGATCATGATGGTCGGAACCGGGCCCGTTGGGGTCGCGATTACCCCGGATGGCAAACACGCCTATGTGACGACCGAATTAACGAACACCGTCTCGGTGATCGCCACGGTCACCAACGCGGTGGTGGGGATCCCAATCCCGGTGGGGAGGGAGCCGTTTGGGGTCGCCGTCACTCCGGATGGGAAACACGCCTATGTCGCGAATGCGTTTTCCAGCAATGTTTCGGTGATCGCCACCGCCACCAACACGGTGGTGACGACGGTCATGGCGGGCAATATCCCCTTTGCGGTCGCCATTATGCCGCCGTCGAAGGGGATCTCCTTCAGCGCCCTCAACGCCAAGCTCGAGATCGACCTTGAGCAAAACTCAAATCGGGATTCCTTTGACCTTCAGTCCAGTTTCGCATTGGCGAGTGAAAGCGGCAGTATTATCCCTGTCACACTGGCGGTGACCCTCGGCATTGGCACTTTCACCACGATCATCCCGCCCGATTCCTTCAAGGCGGTCGCGCGGAATGGTGGAACGGCCTATCTGTTCAAAGGAATGATCGGCGGCGTGGACTTTGAGGTATTGATCGAGCCGAAGGAAACGAGCCATTACGCGTTGCGTGCGGAGGCAAGGGGGGCCAACTTGACCGGGACCAGGAATCCAGTGCCTGTGACCCTCGGCATCGGGGATGACGGCGTCACGACCTCGGTCAAGGCCGACATTGACCACTAAGCTTGGCGGGGCGGGCTCGCCGGCAATTGACGGCGAGCCCAATTGCCTGTCCAAAGGCCGCGAAGAACCCCCGCAGTCTGATCTCAATGTCCGACTTCCAAGGGCGCGCCGGCGAACTCCCGAGGGTATGCCGGTTCAATTCCCCGCAACGCGAGGGTGCCATGTTCGGAAAGGCCTGGGAGCTGGGCAGGGAAAGCGTCGCCTCGTTTGTCAATGACGGGGCGCTGAGCCGCGGAGCGGCTATCGCCTTCTACGCCGTTACTTCTATCGGCCCGCTTCTGCTCATCGCCGTTGCCATTGCTGGCCTCGCCTTCGGCCAGGACGCCGCCCGAGGAGCAATCGCCAGTCAGCTCAGCGGGCTCATGGGACAGCGGAGCGCGGAGCTGCTGCAAAACGTCATCAGGAGCGCCTCCGGGAAGTCCTCCGGTATCTTCGCCAGCGCCTTGGGAGTCGTCACGCTTTTGTTGACGGCCTCAGGCATGTTCGGCGAAATCCAGTCGGCGCTGAACGCCATATGGGAGGCGGACCCGAAGGGCAGCACCGTTTACCGCCTGCTTCGCGCTCGCGCCGCCAGCCTGGGTCTCGTGGTGGCACTTGGGTGCCTGCTTCTGGTCTCGCTGGTGGTCAGCGCGGGTTTTTCAGCATTGAGCGCGTACGTGAACGCCTACCTGCCGTTCGGCCACTTCATTTTGCAAGCCGTGAATTTCCTGATCTCGTTCGCCCTGATCTCGGTCCTGTTCGCGGCGATCTACAAGGTGCTGCCCGACAAGGATCTGGAGTGGCGGGACGTGCTGGCCGGCGCCGTCGTGACCGCCTTCCTGTTCAGCATCGGCAAGTTCCTGATCGGACTCTACATCGGGAGCAGCGCGGTGGCCTCCAGCTATGGAGCGGCGGGCGCTCTGATCGTGGCGCTGTTATGGATCTACTACTCAGCGCAGATTTTCCTGCTCGGGGCCGAGTTCACTAAAGTCTATGCCCGCCATCACGGCAGCCAGCAGCCGGTGCCGCAAGCTGCGGACATGAACGAGGCAGGGCGGCAGACCAAGCTACTTTGAGCGGGGCTTCCGCGGGGGTGTCGAGACGATGAGCGATGAAACTCGAAGCGATTATGGTCTAGCATCCAATTGCTTGCCCAAAGGCCGTAACATGAACGCGAGAATTTTCATCGATGGCGAAGCCGGAACAACCGGACTTGGCATTCACGCGCGGCTCGATTCTCTCCCCGGAGTCGAACTCCTTAGCTTGCCCCCCAGGCAGCGCAAGGACCCGGGCGCCAAGAAGGCGCTGATGGAACGAGCCGATATCGTTGTTCTATGCCTTCCAGATAATGCCGCGCGGGAATCCGTCGGAATTATTTCTGCAATGGGCGAGAAGAGCCCGCGCATTCTCGACGCCTCGACCGCGCACCGGGTCGCGAAAGGCTGGACCTACGGCTTTCCCGAACTCGAACCTAGCCAGGCCGAAGCGATCACAAAGGCGAGGTTTGTCGCCAATCCGGGCTGCTACGCGACGGGCGCGATCGCGCTTTTGCGCCCGCTCGTCGACAAAGGCCTTTTGCCCGCCGATTTTCCGGTTTCGATCCATGCGGTGTCGGGATATTCGGGCGGCGGCAAGGCGATGATCGCCGACTATGAGCGCGGTGCCGCGCCGGCGTTCGAAGCCTATGCGCTCGGCCTCGAACATAAGCACGTGCTGGAAATCGAGCGCTACGCCCGCCTCGCGCGCCGCCCTATTTTTGCGCCTTCGGTCGGCAATTTCGCGCAAGGCATGCTGGTTTGCGTGCCGCTGTTTTTGGCCGACTTGCCGCTCAAGCCGGAGGGCGCCGATCTCGAGGCGGCGCTCGCGGCGCATTACGCCGGAAGCGCTCTCGTCAAGGTCAAGCCGGCCGAAGCTTTTGGCAGGATCGAGCCGCAATCTCTCAACGGCACGAACGATCTCGAACTGCGGGTCTTCGCCAACGATTCAAGAGGTCAGGCCCTTCTCGTCGCAAAACTCGACAATCTCGGCAAGGGCGCATCCGGCGCGGCGCTGCAAAATCTTCGCCTTATGCTGCAACATGCGAATTAAGAGGTAAATATTAAAAATCACCGTCAAGGGTAACGAATGGGTAACAAAACGCCCCGCGCCGCCCGCACCGTGGCTGCAAATTGGCCCCGCTCACAAGCAGAAGAACTGGAGCGCGGCCTGCCGATAAATGCGCCCAGCCGCGGCGCCGGGCACGCACAGCCGCGCCAGCCTCTCGGTGTTGCGCAGTGTTGCCTAATCCCGCACCGGTCATTTTTATCGAAGTGTTAACGAAATGCCAGTAGCAAGCTCGCGCTTCGGGAGTGAAGAAACAGGACAACGGCGATGGCGAATATGTGTATTAGCCGAGACTCGATCTGACAGACAGTGCCTGATTGAGCGGTCGGATTTTGGTGTCCGACGTTGTCAGGCGGCGATCATTTTCTCCTTCGCCATCGGCATTGCGTCGAGGAACGTTTGCATCGGCGTCTTGCCGAAGCACCAGCGTCCTTGATGGGGCCGCGCCTCATTGTACTCGTGAATCCAGACATCGAGATCAGCCTGCAGCTCGTCGATGAAACGATACACCTTTTTGCGGAACGCGACACGGTAAAACTCATTGAGCACGGTTTTGTGGAAGCGCTCGCAGATGCCGTTGGTCTGCGGGCTCTTGGTCTTAGTGCGCGAGTGATCGATGTCCTCGATCGCGAGGTAGAGTTCGTACTCGTGCCGCTCTGGATTGCCGCAGTACTCGCTACCGCGGTCGGTCAGCATGCGTAGCAGCCTAACCTCGTGACCGTCGAAGAAGGGGATCACGCGATCGTTGAGGAGATCGGCTGCCGTGATCGGCGTCTTGCGATCATAGAGCTTGGCGCAAGCAACCTTGGCGTAGGTGTCGATGAACGTCTGCTGGTAGACGCGCCCGACCCCCTTCAGATTGCCGACATAGAACGTATCCTGGGCGCCGCAGTAGCCCGGATGCTCGCTCTCAAACTCGCCATGCGCCTCCTTCTCAGTCTTGGCCTTTTCCAGCGCGACGAGCTGGGCCTCGGTCAGGACCAGGCCTTCCTGGGCGCTCTTGGCCTCCAGTGCTTTGAGCCGCTTGTTCATGGTCTCGAGGTCATGACGCTGCCACACGCAGCGCACGCCGGCGGGCGAGACCGCGAGCCCGCGCTTGCGCAGTTCGTTGGCGACGCGGATCTGACCGAAGGCCGGCTGCTCGACGGCCAGCGCAACGACGGCATCTTCGATCTCCTGTGCGACGCGATTCTTCAGTACCGGCTTCTTGCGGCTGATCTCTTGCAACGCCAGCTCGCCGCCTTTGTCATAGAGTTCCTTAAAGCGGTAGAAGCTGTCGCGGCTATAGCCCATCATCTTGCAGGCTTGGCTGACATTGCCGAGCTGCTTGGCGAGCTCCAGGAGCCCAACCTTGGCGCGGATGATCTTCTGTTCGGTCGTCATGTGGTGTCCTCCAATCCGCCGAGGCGGGGCGCTTCGCCACCCGACCGCTCCGCGCCCCGCCTCGGCCTACGATTCGCCGTGGGGTCCAGGACACCACATGTCAGATTAAATCTTAGCTAACGCAGAATATGAGAGAAAAGATTACGATGGGAATTGCCCTGGCGGTTGCGGTTCTTGCCGCGGTCGTGGGTGCTTTCGTTTGGATTACCCTGCCGCTATTGGTGCTGGCGGCGCTTTTATTTGCGTGGGCCCTGGAACCCGAGCGCACGGAGGCATTTGTTGGGCGCTTGCCGTACAGCAATTACCTCCTCAAAGCATTGGCTAAATTAGACTTGGTGCTCCCCGGCCGGAAGATGAGCGAGCCCTAACGGCGCCCTCCCTCGATTACACGGCCCCCTTGGCGCCGATGCGCTGTTGGCCGGTCCTTGCGACCCTCCCGCGCGCAGCCGCCGTGCCAGGCTCACTCGGCGTTCCACGTGGAACTTTTAGAGCCCTGAAGCGATAACTGGCAATCGCCGGGTTGGCCCCCGACGCCCCAAAGGCGGATCGGTCCCGCGATGGAACCGAAGCTAAAACACTTAATGATCTTGGCATTATGATCTTGGCATTTCGAAACGACAATCCTCAGATTGGCAGAGGCTAGCTGAGATTCCAGAGGCCGAATTTGAGGCCGGCCTCGCCGTAGCGAGTAAGCGAAGACGCCTGTTGAGGCACAGCCCCTGATCTGGCGCCCACCAGGTCAGGGGCCTCCGTGCTCTCCGCAAGTCCCGGCCGCGGCGGCCGCCAAGATTGGCCTGAATATTGCTTATTCATTTTTGCTTGGTTTCCTCCAAGTTTGCGACACCTGCCCCTGGTCTGGTCGCATAACTCCCCTTCGCGCGGCCAGGTCAGGGGCTTTTTTGTATTCCACTCGGCCGCGTTGCCACGCGCGCAGTCGTGTTGCACCATTCCCACACCAGCTATCCATTATATGCCGGGCAAGATTTCGTCGAAGTTTTGACGAAATGCCGAGCCGAACATCTCTGGCGCGGCAAGGATCCCTTTGTTGCCGCGGGAGTGTGAGGCGACAGGGCGACTGGTTCGGCACAAGCCAAAGACGTGGCCTTTCCGGTCAACCGCCTCGCCAGTTTGCCATCGGAAACGCCGGAGGATTCCATTATGTTCGATGTGCTGCCATCAATAATCGTCCTCGCAATAACGACTCTGCTTGTTTTTCGCCGCGAACTCACCACCCCTCGAGCCAAGAAAGGCGCCCCGCGCGCACCCGCCGCAAAACCCAGCACAACGCGCGGAGCTTTCAGGTGGGATAGCTAGGCTGGACGCGCAGCATCATGCCTGAGCGCACCCTTCGAAGAAATCAGCCACATTGCGTATGGCCCGGACGTAGTGCTCGTGCTCATCGTTGTCCGGGAGATAGAAAACCTCTATCAAGTCCGCAACGAAACGCAGCAAGGCAACAGCGCCAGCCGGTGTGGCCGGCGTGGTCTCCATGACTTCGTATTCGGCGTCCAAGTGACGGTCCGCCTCATACGGCGATCGGCGCCCGGATCGCCGGGTACGGATCATAGGCCTCGATCACGATGTCCTCGAAGCGGAAATCGAAGATCGATTTGACGTGCGCGTTGAGCTTTAACCGGGGCAAGGCGCGGGGGGTACGGCCAAGCTGGAGGCGCGCCTGTTCGAGATGATTTTCATAAAGATGCGCATCGCCAAGGACATGCACGAAATCGCCAACATCGAGGCCCGCGACATGCGCGACCATCGCGGTTAGAAGCGCGTAGCTTGCGATGTTGAAAGGCACCCCCAAAAACACGTCCGCCGAACGCTGGTAGAGCTGGCACGAGAGCCTTTTCCTGCCATCCGCGCTCTCCGCGACATAAAACTGAAACAGGCAATGGCAGGGCGCAAGCGCCATTGCCGGCAGATCGGCGGGGTTCCAGGCAGAGACGATCAAACGGCGGGAAAGGGGATTGCGCTTGATTTCGTCCACGACCGAGGAAATCTGGTCGATGACCCGCCCGTCCGGGGCCTGCCACGCGCGCCATTGCTTGCCATAGACGGGTCCGAGATCGCCGTTTTCGTCCGCCCATTCGTCCCAGATGCCGACGCCGTGCGCCTTGAGATAGGCGATATTGGTGTCGCCGCGCAAAAACCACAAAAGCTCGTGGACGATGGATTTCCAATGCAGCTTCTTGGTGGTGACGAGCGGAAAGCCTTGGCGCAAAGCAAACCGCATCTGATGCCCGAAAAGCGAGCGGGTCCCGGTCCCGGTTCGGTCGGCCTTAACCTCGCCGTCGCCGAGAATTTTGGCGAGAAGATCGAGATAGGTTTGCATGCGCGAACCTTGTATCGTCTTTTCGCGGCATTGAAAATGTACCAGCCGGAGCCGGGCCGGTCACGGCGCGGCCCCTTATCCCCATGCGCGCCGCCGATCTTACAGCGGTTTGGTTTCTCCTTTGAAAATCGCGCCGCAACGCTTATATTCGAACCGCCGCCTTGCGCGGCTATGGCGATAAACGGCGTCGAAATAAGCTCTTCGGACCCGGGGGCGGTACCCGGCGCCTCCACCCAAGCCCGTTACTGAAGGCGCGATGCGCGGCAGCGGCGGGTTTCGGCGGGGGCGAAATAGGTTCGACGGGGAGTATAAAGGACCGTCTTTTGCCCGGCATGGTTCCGCCGTCATCGGGCCGAACCTTATAGTTGCTAATGACAACTATGCTCCGGTGGCTGTTGCCGCGTAATGCGGTAATGGTACCGAAATTAAGCCCTTGGAGGTAGCACTTCAAGGCGGGGTCCGGAGGCACCTGGCAACAGAAGCCTCCACTTTCGCCAATCGGGTGTCGCGTTTAATATTTTCGCGTTGGGAATTTTGTCCAAAATCGCGTTGTGCGAGCGGGTTGAATGGCCATTGACCTGATCCGTTACGATCTTCTTGTCCAGGACGCCTTGCGCGGGGCCGTGCGGAAAGTCCTTTCCGGTGTGGCGCGCGATGGGGTTCCGGGAGAGCATCACTTTTACATCGGTTTTCGCACCCATGCGCGGGGCGTGCGGCTTTCGTCGCGGATGCGCGAGCTCTATCCGGACGAAATGACGATCGTGCTGCAGCATCAATTTTGGGATTTGAGCGTGACCGGAGAGGCTTTCGAGGTCGGCCTGTCGTTTCATAACGTGCCGGAAATGCTGCTCATCCCGTTCGATGCGGTGACCCGTTTTGCCGATCCGTCGGTGGGATTCGAGTTGCAGTTCGCGGTCGAGGACGAGGCGGCCGGCGTCGGCGATAGCGGACCTTCGCCGCCGCAAACGTCGCCCGTGAGTGTTTTGGAACCCTTGGCCCAGGCCCCGCCTTTGCCGGAAGCCAAGCCGGAAAAGCAAACCAAGAAAGCAAGCGAAGCGGCCAAGGCCGGGGGTGCGGCTGCGAAGCCGCAAAAAGGCGAACCCAAGGTCGTCTCGATCGACGCCTTTCGCAAGAAGAGCTAGAGCATGATCCCAATAGGTTGGAGAGTTTAGCGTGCGATCTGAAGTTCTGAAGCCGTAAAGGCGATCGCGGCGGTCTCCTGATAAAGACCATCGAGCGAGGGTCGGAGGGCAAGGAGCGCTGCGATGCGCTGAATGATCTGGCGGAACCAGCGGCGCTCATCATCGGTCAACGGCTTTCCTTCGCGCCGATCCGCCTGCCGGTAGGCGAGCCACTTCTTGAGAACGGGATAGCCGCCGAGCTGATAGGTCCACACCAGTTCGGGGACATTTGCAAAATACGCATCGTCATTCAGGAAAAGATCGCCCGTCCGCTCCCCCCATGCTTCATCGTAATCAGCCGCGGGGAGTTCTTCGGCCGTGAACAGGCGCGGCTTCCACCGCCCCTTTCCGCCGCCCCAATACGTCACAGTGAGTTCAGATCGTCTGGGCGCACGTGCCTACCGTCGATGCGCTTCAAAGGTCCGAGCGCACGGGCGCGGTCGGCGCCGACAACTGCCTGGATCACATCGCCCGCGTCACGGCCAGCGTCCAGCAAGCGGGTGACCTGTTCTCCGGCGGCGGCGAGGCGGTCAAAAAGCTTCACATCTTTCGGTATCGGCACGTGAGCCCAATCGGCAGATAGAGCGCTCTTGTGCTCAGCCTGATAGGTTGGCGCGTGCAGGACTGCGAACGCAACGCGAAACAGTTTTCCGACGAAGGCGCGGGCGGCCCCTTCGCTTCGTTCGCCAATTAGACCGAAGTGATCCCGCAAAATGCGCCACGTCGGCTCGCGAATATTGGCGTCTCGGTCCGCTAGCAAATCGTCCCCGCGCGTTTCACGCGGGAACACGTAAGAACCGCGTTCGTGAACATGATAGTTCAGCAACTCGCGCGAAAAGACGGGATAGATCTCGCTGACTTTTCGAGGCGCGAAAACGCATACAAGAAATTCATTAGATTGCTCATTATCCGCAAATTCAGGACGTGCTCGATTTAGGAGCTTATAATCAACGCTATAGTACAGAAACCGTCTGTCAAACGGAAATACAAGAAAAGATTTAATGGCGGCTTGGATGAAATGCCCCTTTGCTTTTAGCGAACTCCAAGCCTTCTCAGGATCATACCCCCCTGCGCGTGCTTCTACCAGCTCTGGAACGGCCGTCAAAGCGTCCGCAAACGTGCTCGCAGAGAAATATTTTTGCATCCGATCTGAGAGAGCGGTTCGGCTTGTGTCAACAATGCTTCCTTCGAGGCCGCGGCTGGGCTGCACGCCTTGAAAATTAACGGGAAACAACTCATCCAAACCAGGCCACGCCTCGAATCCGCCTTCAACCATCGTTGGCGACATTCTCCACCGGTTTCCCCGTGAAGGTGTCACCGATTTCATAGGCGGGAACATCACTTCCCTTGGGAGGCGAACCCGTTGGCAAGCTCGCCAGCAAGCCTTGTCGCTTGAGTGAAGCGGGGCCCCAAAAGTCACGGTGGAAGACTTCCGTATCGGTCGGTTTCGTTGGGTTGCATTTGCGCTTCATCCAGGTGGCGATTGCGGTGCCGGGCTGAATGCCGCGTGGGTCCATGTCAGTCGTGAAGATGCTGTCGTCGCGCGTGCCAGAGCCAGGCAAACCCTTTGGTATGATTTTGCCGGTGCGGTATTTGTCTCCATTGAGATTATCGATCCATACCCCATGGAAGTTGGAGAGCAAAGATTGCTGCATCACCGGGTGGGATCGTCCTGTCAGATAAGACGAGTTCGATATGTACGAGATGACACTGTAATCCGCCGCCTCGCCTATATGTTCTTCAGCGAGACGAAAGAACCGGATATAGGGGTCATCAAGAAGTTGCTTTCGAATGCCATATTCAAGATACAGGAGGCTTTGTCCCCGTTGCTTCTTTTTCGGCTTTCCAAATTCATCCCGTCGCGCCTGTTTCGTTTTGGGATCGATATCATCGACGAGTTCTATACCCTTATAGTGTGCAACCAGTTCGGCTTCTTCTGCTTGCGCAGCTCCAGCAAAGCCGTCGTACGGTGGATTGCCTAAGTTCACGATTATTTTTGCCTCTCGTTTCACCCTTTGCGAGGCGTCGAATTCCTCGCGCATCTCGGGAAAATTCAGCTTGATATCCCCAGCGTCATGCCAGCCCGATAGGGCATTCGTCAGAAAGATCGCAAGCCTATGCGCGGCATCTGGCCGCGATCCAAGCTGATCGAGCAGGAGGTAGAGCTGAAGTTGCGCTATGGCGAATGGCGCGGTGAGGATTTCGAACCCCATGACGCGCTCATGGAAAGCGCGGGCCAGTTCGAGCCCCAGGCTGCTTTCATCGCCTTCTCGTTTCAGTTCGGAAGCAATGCATCGGGCCACCTCAAGGAGGTACGCCCCGGTGCCGCAACAGGGATCGAGAACCACGACGTCGGGATCGGCGATGCCGCGCGGCCGACCGAGTTCGGTTTTCAGGAGGTAGTGAACGCGCTGAACTTGGTAGCGCACGATTTCCGGCGGCGTATACCAGACGCCCAAATCCTCGCGCAGTTGCGGGTCAAACGCTTCGAGGAACGGCTCGTAGAAATATGTGATGGCGGCGATCGTCGTCTGGCCGTCGATTTGCGGGAAGGTCATGCGCGACCGGAAGAGTGGGCGGTCGATTCTGTTGAACGTTTTAATGGCCCGCGTCAGATGGGCGTCCAGTCCAAGATGCTTCATCCGCGCGGGATGACGGATGTCGCGAAGGAGCGCATCGAGGAAGGGGATCGGAAGATACTCGTGCGCGTCATCGACCTCGAAAGCCGCGTCGGCGGCCGCCTCCTTGTCCCACAATATCCACGCCGCGAAGAGGGCATAGAAGATTGACTGGACAAGTGACGAGCGAAAGAAACGGACGCCTTTTTCGTCGTCGATATCGAAGGCAAGCCCAAGCGCCTGCCGGTAGTCATCCAGCAGCGGCTTGACCGGCTTCAGATCATCAGGGAGCGCCGCCTTTGCGTCGCGCGCCTGCCAGGCGAGAATTTTTGCCAGATCGGCAGGCGAACCGATGCGCGCGAGATCGGTGACCGCGCGCGTGACAATCGAGACAAGATCTTCGACCGCCGAAGAATCGATTTTCTGCTTCGGGCCTGATCCGCCGGCGGCGGACCAGAGATCGACTGTTTTTTCGAGAACGCGCTTCTTCGGCGGGACAGGCTTACCCGGCTCACGCTTGAATGAAGGTTCACAGGTAAGGAGCCCGATCGCGCGCACATTGCATAGAAGCACGACACCCGTTTGCGACAGGTAGCGACCGATCTGATCGTTTTGCTCGGTGGAGACGGCAATGTCAGCAAGCGACGCATTGGCCCGCTTCACTTCGCCGTAGACGCCCACGAACAGCGACGAGTCGCCCAGCACAAAATCCGGCATATCGCGGCGGCGCGCGCCGCCCTCCGATGTTCCGGTGATTACGTCAAACGGGAGCCGCTCGCTTTTGAGAACGGAATTCAGCAGCGCCTTCAAGTCGGGATAAAAGGTTGTCTCGGTCGACGACGGCAGGCTTTCGAGCCTGCGCGTTTCGCGGACGTAGGTTGACATTACTTCGACAAGGCTTTGCATGAGCACACGCGATAGCTCAGTGTAACTCGCGAAGCCCAACGGAGCCGCTGGCCACCGTGGCGAAAACAGGCATGAGCGTTGCTGCGATCATGCTCTACTGGACCAAAATCCGCAAATCGGCCTGCGGTCGCTGGGCCGCCAGTGCGGCCGTGCCAAGCGGCACCATAACTAGCCTAAAGTACCAATTTTCCGCGCGTTTCCACGCGTCTCAAGGTCTCTGGCATACGAGGTCATGACCGCGCGCTCATGCGAGGCTCGCGCAAAAACGCTGGATTTTCGCGCAGGCGTCTTCGAGCACGGATGTCGCCGTCGCATAGGAAATCCTAAAATTCGGGCCGAGCCCGAAGGCCGCGCCTTGCACCACGGCGACACCTTCCGCTTCAAGAAGCGCGGCGACAAAATCCTCGTCGTTGCCGATCACTTTGCCATCCGGAGTTTTCTTGCCGACGGCACCGGCGCAAGAAGGATAGACGTAGAACGCGCCTTCCGGCGAGGGACAGGTCAAATATTTGGCCTGGTTGAGCATGGAAACGACGAGGTCGCGCCGCGTCTCGAAAATCTTGGCGCGTTCGGCAATGAAATCCTGCGGGCCGGTCAGGGCCTCGACCGAGGCCCATTGCGCGATCGAACAGGCGCCCGAAGTCTGTTGCCCCTGCAAAGTGTCCATCGCCTTGATCAAATGGTCCGGCCCGGCGGCATAGCCGATCCGCCAGCCGGTCATCGCATAGGCTTTCGATACGCCATTCATGGTGAGCGTGCGGCGGGTCAGCTCCGGCTCCGCCTGCGCCGGCGTCACGAAGGTAAAATCGCCATAGGTGAGATGCTCATAGATGTCGTCGGTCAGGATCCACACCTGTGGATGGCGCAACAAAACATCGGTGAGGGCGTTCAACTCCGCACCTGTGTAGGCGGCGCCCGAAGGGTTCGACGGAGAATTTAAAATCAGCCATTTGGTTTTTGGCGTGATGGCCGCGTCGAGCGTCTCCGCTTGCAGCTTAAAACCATGTTCCATCTTGGTCTCGACCGCGACCGGCGTGCCGCCCGCGATCAGAACCATATCGGGATAGCTCACCCAATAGGGTGCGGGAACGATCACCTCGTCGCCGCGATTGAGAGTGGCGAGAAAGGCGTTGAACAAAATATGCTTGCCGCCGGTGCCGACAATCGTCTGCGACGGTTTGTAATCGAGCCCGTTCTCGCGCTTGAATTTTTGCGCGATGGCTTCGCGCAACGGCGGGATGCCGGACACGGGTGTGTATTTGGTCTCGCCCCGCTCGATCGCGGCGATCGCGGCTTTCTTGATGTTGTCCGGCGTATCGAAATCGGGTTCGCCGGTTGACAGCGAAACGATATCCCGCCCTGCGTTCTTGAGATCGCGCGCCTTCTGCGTGACCGCGATCGTCGCGGAGGGTTTTACGCGCGAAAGGGCATCGGCGAGGAAAGACATCTGGCCAAGCTCCGGTGCGGGAAATGATGGCGCAAGGGCGAATGCAGAGCCCCCAATTGGCCGCGGACCTTATGTTTGAAGTTGCCGGAAGGCAACCGGAAAGACCACTGAAGGAAGTCAGAGATCCGTGTTTCGGCCCGAAGGCGCGGCGGATGTGGATTTATGCTGCGTTAACATTGAAATTACTTTAGCGGTGCAGCGCGCGCGTAGGGAAATTTATCAGAAAGGAACCTTGCCCGGGCTATCGGCGTTGTCGCCCTCAACTCGCCTGCGGTTAGGGTACCCGCAACTGAGCGGTGATGCGGCGAGCCCTTGTTTAGCGGCAATACGTTTTTCCGCGACGGCCATCTGGCTGCGATATCAAAGCGTCGCGTGCAGCCTCCGGTGATTGTAAAACAAATGCAGCGGCAGGCGTCGACCACCTTGATGCGATGCCACGCCGCGCGCATTCGCACCCGCCGGCCCCCGCTTCTCGCAGTATTGGATCAAGAACGATCCGTACTTCCTGCCGCCCGGCGCCAAAGCCTTTCAGCGCGATAATCCGGCGCCGAGGTGCATTTCGTCGATGCCGGACACTTCGCCCTCGAGAGCAAAGAGGAAGAGATCGCTGCGATTATCCGCGAGTTCCTTGGACGTGCGGTAAGCCATTCATCCTTGTCGGTGGACCATTAGCGCGACGTAGTCCGGAGGGCATGTCATGCCTGATATCCAGCCATCGATCGTGTGGATCCAGGCCGGCAAGGTTGCCCGTCTCAGACCTCGAGAGTCCTGAGTGACTTCGTCAAGCGCTTCGTTCGTGGGTCGCCTTGGACGCCGCTGGCATTTCTTTTTCGCGGGGCGTCGAAGGGTGGAGCGCGATCGGCAAATAGCAGGGCGTTCCGCTGGCTATCGTGCTCGCGCGGGCCGCGCTTCTTCCCGCCGCCCGGTTCGTGGTCTTCCACTGCGCCGACGTTTTGGAACAAACGCTTGACGGCACCGGACAGTATTATGAAAGCATCGATCTGATCGACGCTTTCCATCCGCAAACCATTCTTGCCCACAGTCTCGACGACGTCCCGCTCACCATCGGCCACGGTGCTCCGCTGCGGCTGCGGGTCGAACGGCAGCTCGGCTACAAGCACGCAAAATATCTGATGCGCATCGAGGTGACCGACCGGCTCGACGGGTTGGGGCGCGGCAAGGGCGGATTTTGGGAAGATCGCGGATATGAGTGGTACGCCGGAATCTGACCGAGCACCACTCGCGAGCCGCGAACCGCGAACCTCGGAACGTATGACGCGCTCCCGCGTTTACCGCGACATGGCCTTACGCTCCAATCGTGATGCCACATAACAGCCATAACCCTCCTGCATCGACACAAAAGCCGACCGATATCGGTAATTCACGCAAAAATGATTATTCTTGACAGCGCGCCCAGGGGAGGAGGACCTTGCCCGCCAAACCAAGGTGCCCATCGAAGGCCCGGCCGGAGGGGAGGCAAATATGGCGCGATTGTCTTCGGCCTTTCCGGCCGCGCCGCGCGAGCCTTGCTCTTTAAGCAGCCGCTTGTTCGAAACGAGGCGCCTTTCCTTGGACCTCGCCCGCCCGCTCAGCGCCGAGGATATGACCGTCCAGGCGATGGACGACGCCAGTCCGACCAAATGGCATCTTGCGCATACGACTTGGTTCTTCGAGACCTTCGTTCTCGCCAGGCATCTCGACGGCTATGGGTCGTTCGACGAGACATTCAACTATTGCTTCAATTCCTATTACGAATCTCATGGGCCGCGGCAGCCCCGCGGCAAGCGCGGGCTCCTCACGCGGCCGTCGAGCGAACGCATCTTCGCCTACCGCACCCATGTGGATGCGGGGCTCAAAAAGCTTCTTTCGGACGGGAGGGTCCCGGGGTCCGAGCTGGCGCGCGTTATCGAGGTCGGCATCAATCACGAACAGCAGCATCAGGAGTTGATGCTGACCGACATTCTTGCGCTTTTCGCCGCAAATCCGCTGCGGCCGGCCTACCTAGCGCCGCGCCCGCGCGCGGGTCAGCGTGAGCCGGAGCCTCTTCGCTGGATCGAGTATTCCGGCGGGATCCACGAGATAGGTCACGGCGGCGAAGGTTTCGCGTGGGACAATGAGGCGCCGCGCCACGGCCAATTGATCCATCCGTTCCGTCTCGCCGATCGCCTTGTCACCAATGCGGAATGGCTCGCATTCATCGCGGACGGCGGCTATCGAACCTTCGCGCTCTGGCTTGCCGACGGCTGGACGATCGTCAATCGGGAAACCTGGCGGGCTCCGCTCTATTGGGAGGAGCGCGACGGGCAATGGTTCGCGATGTCGCTCGAAGGCATGCGGCCGATCGATCGCGCGGCTCCAGTCACGCATGTAAGCTATTACGAGGCGGACGCTTTCGCGCGCTGGGCGGGCCATCGGCTTCCAACCGAATTCGAATGGGAGGTCCCAGCAAAGGGCGTCGAGGCGACGGGAAACACGCTCGCCTCGGGTGCGCTGCGGCCCCTGCCAGCTGCTCCGCGCCAGGATGGGTGGCCCCGCCAAATGTTCGGCGACGTTTGGGAATGGACTCAGAGTGCTTATCTACCCTATCCAGGCTACCGCGCGCCAGCGGGGGCGCTTGGCGAATACAACGGCAAGTTCATGGTCGGCCAGCACGCTTTGCGCGGCGGCTCCTGCGCGACTCCGGAAGGGCACGCGCGCGCGACCTATCGCAATTTTTTCTATCCCCACCAGCGCTGGCAATTCATGGGGCTGCGCCTTGCCTCGGAGATCGAATGATGTGGAGCAACGAAGCCCTTCGCCTGCCCGATGTCATTGCCGGCGCAGACCGCGAGTTCGCCGCGAGCGTGATCGAGGGCCTGTCAAAGCCGCGCAAGAGCCTGCCTTGCCGGTTCTTCTATGATGCGCGGGGCAGCGAGCTCTTTGAAGGGATCACCTGCCTGCCCGAATACTATCCAGCGAGGACCGAGATCGCGATTCTCGACGCACATGCGGCGGAGATCGCGAGCCGCGTGGATGACGGCGCGGTTCTCGTCGAATTCGGTTCGGGCTCAAGCCGCAAGACGGAGATTTTGCTCGCGGGCTTGCCGCGACTGCGGGCCTATGTGCCTATCGACGTGTCCGAAAGCGCGCTTCAGGAGGCGAAGCGGCGCCTGATCAAGCGCTTTCCGGGGCTCGCCGTGCGCCCCATCGCCGGCGATTTCTCGAGGCTGCTTGCCTTGCCGCGGGACCTCGCCAAAGCGCGAAAATTGGGTTTCTTTCCTGGCTCGACCATCGGCAATTTCTCGCCATTTGCCGCCCGAATGTTGCTCGGCGCCATGCGCCGCTTGCTGACGCCAGATGGCTGGCTCATTGTCGGCGTTGATTTAAAAAAGGACGCCGGCCAGCTGGTCCGCGCCTACAATGACGCGGCCGGCGTCACCGCGGCCTTTAACCTCAATCTTTTGACGCGGATCAACCGCGAGCTCGAAGGCTCGTTCGATCTCGATGGCTTCCGCCACGAGGCGATTTATAATCCCCGCGAGGGCCGCGTCGAGATGCACATTGTCAGTATTCGGAATCAAGCGGTGAGAATCCTGGGCATTTGGTTTCGATTTTCTGCCGGGGAAACCATCCATACCGAGAACTCCTACAAATATTCTATCGGACAATTTCAAGATATCTCCTGCTCGGCGGGATGGCTGCCGGGCCGCGTTTGGACCGACGACCAAAATCTCTTCAGCGTGCATGAATTGATCTCAAACAGCGGCGGAACATCGGTGATTTAACGCATTTTCCTGACGCGCACCGGCAGCCGCCGCGCACCGGCACGGATCCGTACCGCTGCGCGAGGACAACGAGGCACGTCCACATCAAGGTCACCGGTGCTTCGGCAAAACCCCGATGCAGCATCTTCTATCGTTGCCGATGGCCGGAGAAGCGGGCCTGATTTACTTCGGGCGCATTTCGCCGGGGCGCGCGAAATCCTCGAGCCAGGCGAAACAGCGATCCACCGCCATGGCGAGCAGCGCGACGATGGCGGCGCCTTCCAAGACATACGCCGGGTTCGACGCGGAAAGTCCCTCGATGATGGGCGAACCCAGCGATAAAGCGCCGGCGGCCGATCCGATCGCCGCCGTTCCGATATTAATGATGACCGCATTGCGAAGACCGGCGAGAATGAAAGGAAACGCGAGCGGCAGCTCGATCCGCCATAAGACATCCCGTGGCGCGAAGCCCATTCCCATCGCCGCGTCGAGGACGGCGGCGGGCACGGCGCAAATGCCCGTCACCGTCGCCTCGATGACTGGAAAAATGGCATAGAGGCAAAGCGCCGCGATGGCTGGGGCCGCGCCATAGCCCAGTACTGGGATCGTGAGTGCGAGCACCGCGACCGGCGGGAAAGTCTGCCCGATCGCGGCTATCGCGCTGACCATCGCGGCAAATTCGCGTCCGCTTTCGCGCGTGACGAAAATCCCTAGGCCGATCCCGATCGTGGCGGCGCCGAGGCTCGAGAGCGCGACAAGCTCCGCGTGGGCCAATGTGAGTTCGAAAAAGCTCGCGCGCGAGTAGACGGGACGCGGACCGTCCGGAAAAAGCGCCCGCATGAGCGGTCCGGCCGCTGGCATCAGGAAGATGGCGAAGACCAACAAAAGCGTAAGCCAGACCCCTGGCCGGCGCCCCCAGCGGATCAATGCGGCAAACAGTCTCGCGATGTCATACCAACCATGACGACAATGATGATCACTCATTGTACTCTATTTGGGCCACGGCATAAAACTCTTTGCCTTCACCATGCTCGACCCAATTATCACCCTCTATCTTTTGGGGCAATTCCAGGGGCGGCGGTGTCGTCTCGATTGTACGGGCGTTCCGAGAAGGTGGCCCAAATGTAAGGTTCGCTGACCGAATCGAGGTTGGCACGCGGGATGCACAATACCCCGGCCGTAAACGAGGGAATATTTTTGCCTCGGAATTGTACAACAAGAACGCCCTGCAATATCAATGGCCAAATTTTGGTGCAGAATCCTTGATATTCGCACATTGAGAGCGGTCGACTTTCCCGTGCCGAATGTGCGCTGCTGAAGGTGCAATGGACGCTCGGCGAGCGGGCCGGCGAGTCTTCCTATGACCCGATCACCACCTTCGGAGAATTACCAGAACGCAGTACCTCGAAGTCACCGCTCATCGCTCATCGGCAAATCGTATTCGGGAGATTGATCAAGGTGTTTCCGTTCGCAATCGTCACATATTGCGTCCAGCAAACGGGCGTATACACCGGTGGGCCGACGGGCGTATACACAGGCGGGCCGAATGGAGGATATCCATATCCGGCCGCTGCCCGTCCGGCGACGGCGAGACCTGCAACACCGAACTGGTCGAAGGCAGCTGCAGCGTTGGCAGCTGCAGCGTTGTCGACAGCGTTAGCAGATGCGCAGGTTAGGGATATGGCGCTGAGCGCCGTTAGTCCAATTTTAAGCATTGCGGGTCCTCGCGTTTTTATCGTGCACCGCTCTCCAACGCCGCATAACCACTCTCGCGGGCAAAAGTTCCTGGCGCCTAACAGTTAATGCTCGTCGTCATAACGACAAGACGATCATCTGAATCGGCACGATTTCTAGGGCGGTCAGCGAGGCTCGCTAGCGGGCTCGCCAGATGCCAGAAAGATGCCGAAGCCGAGCCATAGCGGGAAAGCTTGAAAAGGCGCCGTGAGCCTGCGTGGCCAAAAGAGCGGCGGCGGCGCCTCGATGGCTTAGCCGGTTTGCGGGAACTCATCCCCGATGTAAGGTTCCCTGACCGAATCGATGTTGTCACGCGGGATGCCCGAGCCGCCGCCACTTGGTCTCGTATGTCACAAGCAATACCCCGGCCGTCAACGGCGGAATATTTTTGCACCGGAATTATGCACCAAAAAAGCCCTGCAATATCAATGGCCAAATCAATGGCCAAATTTCGGGTTATGTCCTGGATGCAATTGAAAAACTGGGAAATGCTTGCCGCCGCAAATCCGCCGCGATAGGTCGTTTTTTCGTAACTGCCCAGGTCGCGACAGGTTCACGTAAACCGTAGGGTTTAGGTTAGGCTTGCGCGGCGAGTTCAGGGCGTCGCTTATCCCCAAGCCATGTCTCTCGGAGAATGTACGAATGATCGCCCGGTTATGGCGCAACTTGAGCGAAATCATTAACTAACCATTTATCGATTATAGCTAGAATTATCTGTCTCGGGCAGTTTGCGCTTACACCACGAGCTTAACACTATAGGTTTTGATTTCTATCTTGGGTGATGGAACGTCCATCTAACCATCACGTTTAGACGACAGCGGAGATTCGATGACGCCAACGCGCGAAATACTCCCCAAATTCTTCGGCGTTGCCGGAGCAGTCATCGTTTGTCTCGCGGCTTTCAATGCCGCAGTGTTTCGGCGTCGTGGTCGTTGCCACGGCGTTACAAGTTGCGCATGAACATTCGAGGTTCATCGTAGCCAACCATGATGAGAGAGGCCAATTATGCTGAACGTAATTCTGGCAGGCTTTGCCATGCTTGTTGCGGTGGTCGCTGGTGTCGCTGCCGCTGAAGGCTTACGATGGGCCTTGCGCGCCCAACCTGAAGGACGGACTGAGCGCTTACCGGGAGATTGACGCCCTGCCCCAAACCCGCAGGACACCCCGTGCAAAGCGTTCTGGCAACGCTTCGTGGCCTGGCAGTAGACCGCTATATCGCAACCGGACGCTGGCAACTAGGAATAGACCTCCGCAAACAACAAAAGTGCTTCAATCGAAAAAAAAATCAACCAAACTACTGACCCCATGCTAGGCAGCCGGAAGAACTTAAACCATCGCTTGATAGCTCCCGCGATTTTACCAATTGGGGTTTTCGGTTCGTATGTAGCGAACCACCTAGCCCCAAGCCAAACGCTCAATGCGACGGCGAAAAGCCAGATCAGTGCGTCAACAACATTAATGAGATTTTTATGTTTGCCAATATCGACTAATAATGGAATTGATGCATGTGCCGTGTGCGAAAAATTATTTCCAATATAGTACGGCACCAAAGCGAAAAACAAGACCAGCTCTGCTGTCTCTTGTAGGTCTACTATTCTTTGATGTTTTGCAGCTGTCTCTTCTGCACTCTTAGCCGTCCATTCTAAAGCAGCTAAATGTCGCGCATTACGAAACTCACCGAGAACGGTGTTGTAATTAAGTAATAATCGCTCTGCTCTTCCTATCGTATTGTCAATAATTCTTTCATTTTTTTGTTTTAAAGACATTTTTTTGTTTTAAAGAGTTGAGTGTAGATACACTCCATACCTCAGTGTCCGTCCGAAAAGAAGTTGAATCCGCTGAATCATTTGTGATTCAAGGGTGGCGGCCTGATTTGAGGAGGGGCCGCCAATGTGGACGACTGCGAACCGCCTGAATTACAAGCGTGACAATCTGCGCTATCCAAGCGACCTGACTGGCGAGGAATGGGCGCATATCGAAGCGCTGATTCCCCCGGCCAAACATGGCGGCCGCAAGCGCAAGGTGGATGTGCGCGAAGTTGTGAATGGGATCATGTACGTGTTGAGCACGGGGTGCCAATGGCGCTATGTGCCCAAGGACCTGCCGCCGAAGAGCACGCTCTACGATTATTTCGACCTGTGGACCTACGACGGCACGTTGGAGACTATTCATCATGCGCTTTATGTGAGGTGTCGCGAGCAAATTGGGCGAGAGGCCAGCCCCACCGCCGCTATCATCGATAGCCAGAGCGTGAAAAGCGCCGAAAAAGGGGGGCTTGCATCGACCCCCACGGCTATGATGCGGGCAAAAAAATCAACGGCAAGAAGCGGCACATTCTCGTCGACACTTTAGGCCTTTTGCTTCATGCCCTCGTGCATCCGGCGGATATTCAAGATCGCGACGGCGGCGTGGTGGTTTTGTCAACCTTGTTTGGCATGTGCCCATTTCTCGAAAAGCTCTTCGCCGATGGCGGTTACCAAGGGCAGGCTTTTCGAAAGGCGGCTGCCAAGGTGTTGCCCCACCTAAAAATCGAAATTGTGAAGCGATCGGATCAGGCAAAAGGCTTCGCGGTTTTACCACGGCGGTGGGTCGTCGAACGCACCTTCGCTTGGCTCAATCGCTGTCGCCGCCTGGCCAAGGATTTTGAAAATCTCACCCGAAACGCACTCGCTTTTCTCCGCCTCGCCTCGATTCGCCTCATGCTCAGAAAGCTTTGTCTGACTTGACGAACTTTTCGGACAGACTCTCAAGTGAATTTATTAAATCATTAATTATTTGTCTATACATTGCAGATCTGATAATTCTACTTCGTAAATCTCCGCCAAACATATCGTTGAGTGCTCGAAATTTTGAACCTATACTTTCCCGTATCTCGGCAGAACCGCGCTCGCTAGGCGGTGTCTCAAGTGTACGATCAATTTCGCGTTCGATTTGACAAAGAAGTTCTTGAGCTTTTTCGAGATCTGGTAGCGGGCGGATCGCCAAAAGGCGGAGAATGCCAAGCTCATGCCCTGTATTAATCAGCTCCCCGAGTTCCTCTTGATCTAACGTATGCGAGCACACTACGTAACGATGAGTCTCTTCGTCATAAGCCCCGGAAGACGATTGGCCTAGCGTCGAGGCATGAAAGGCGCGACCTCGTTTCAGCGTGCTTACGGAGAGATCCTCCGTCCTTTGCTTTCCCGTACAGCATAAGAACGGCCCCAATGACCGGGCAATGCGTTCATTATCAATTCCTGCTGCCAAATCTCTTTTTTGCGCAATTATTAATCCGCGAAAATTCGCAATTATGTTCGGATTTGCGAGCTCAGATGGGTAATGAGGCCACTGAGGGGAAGGTGGAGGTATTCTCTCTTTGCTGCCGCTAAAAAAACGCGCCCATACCTCCTCAAACAGGAATTTGTGGCACGTACTGGGCCAATCAGCGCAAGTGCACATACCGCGAGCGGCCACGTCCGCGAAGGCATCAAAATATTCGCTAAGCTTACTAACGATCTCATTTGCAGAATTGTGTGCGCGGTCTATATGAATATATATCAGAGACGATATCAATTCTTCATGCAATCTAACACGAAATGTCACGGGAATGGTTTCCCACTCTGTCTCCAACAAATCAAATGGACGATTTCTGTCGAGACCGTGAGTAAACCCAACCACCGATTTCAGCAATCGGTTAATAGAGTCTCGTCGCGCTGCTAGGGTTTCGCGTTCGGCGAGGGGCTTCCAAAATGCGACATGGCACGACAACGTCCGCGCTCCAAGCGGGGTGATGGGAGGGAGTGAGGGTGCCTGAATGTCGACGGTTGAAATTGGAAATTCCTCTACGAGACGAAAAAATATGGCAGAAACTGTGACCGGTGGGAAACTGATTGCGACCCCGATCCCGTGCCTTCCGAAGAAGCGACCGCTAGGATAAAAATTGAGACGAGCTATCGGTGTTGTCAAGTTAGTATTATTGGCCCAAAACCGCTCCGGCCTCGGCCTTGATGTCGAACGCCGCCGCGAAAAGCGCCCGCGTGTACGCGCTGCGAGGCTTTGCCAAAAGTTCCAAGGCCGGACCGAACTCGACAACTTTTCCGTCGCGCATGACGATGATTTCACTGGCAAGCGCGCGCACCACCTTCAGATCGTGACTGATGAAGAGATAAGCGAGCCCTCGCCGTTTTTGCAAATCGCGCAAGAGATCGACGATCTGGGCTTGCACCGACATGTCGAGCGCCGACGTCGGCTCGTCGAGGACGATGAATTTGGGCTCTAGGACGATGGCCCGCGCGATCGCGATACGTTGCCTTTGTCCGCCCGAAAATTCGTGCGGATAGCGATTTACCGCGGCCGGATCGAGGCCTGTGTCGGCGAGCGCCTGCGCCACGATCTCGCGCCGGCGCGGCAAGGGCATGGCTTTATATTGCACGCCGAGGCCTTCCGCGACGATGTCGCCCACCGGAAGCCGGGGCGACAGAGAACCATAGGGGTCCTGAAACACGATCTGCATGTCGCGGCGCAACGGCCGCATCGCCTTGAACTTGAGGCCGTCGATGGGGCGTCCCAGGAAGACGATCGCGCCTTCGCAACGAATGAGGCGCAGGAGGGCGAGGCCGAGCGTGGTTTTGCCCGAGCCGGATTTACCTACAACGCCGACCGTCTCGGCTTCGCGCACGCTCACCGAGACGCCGTCGACCGCCTTGACGAAACCAACGGTCCTACGGAAAAACCCGCGCTTGACCGGAAACCATACGCGGATATCCCTCGCCTCGAGGATGGTCTTGGCGGCAAGGTCCATCGCTGGCGGGGTGCCTTTCGGTTCAGCCGCAATCAGCGCCTTTGTGTAGGGATGGCGCGGCGCAGCGAAAAGGTCCGCCACCTTGTTGGTTTCGACTATTTTGCCTTTCTGCATCACTGCGACATCGTCGGCGATTTTGCGCACGATGCCGAGGTCGTGGGTAATGAAGAGCATCGCCATATGATGGCGCGTTTGCAGCTGCTTTAAAAGCTCTAAGATCTGGGCCTGCACCGTAACATCGAGGGCGGTCGTCGGTTCATCGGCGATAAAAAGACCGGGCCTATTGGCGAGCGCCATGGCGATCATCACCCGCTGGCGCTGGCCGCCGGAAAGTTGATGCGGGAAGGCGCCGAGCCGCTGACTGGGATTTGGAATACCGACTTCCTGCAAAAGCTCGACGACGCGTGCCTTGATCTTTTCGGCCCGCCGGGCGGCATGCAGCTCAAGTATTTCGCCTATTTGGCGCTCGATCGTATGCAAGGGATTGAGCGACGTCATCGGCTCCTGGAAGACCATGGTGATGTGAGCACCTCTGATTTCGCGCAGCCGCGCCTCGCGGGTGGCCAGAAATCCTCGCCCTTGAACAGCACTTGGCCTTGAATCACGGCGGCGCGGCCGAGCAGACGCACGATCGAGAGAGCGGTCACCGATTTGCCGGAGCCGGACTCGCCGACGAGGCCAAGGGTGCGCCCCCGCTCCAGCGCGAAGGACACGCCGTCGACGGCGAGCGTCTCGGTGTCGCCCTGCCGGAAGAGCACCTTAAGATCCCGGACGTCGAGGAGAGGAGGTTCAGCCACGAAAACTATCCTGCAAGGCGAAACGAGGGTACCGACAAGGGACGGG
>CAVQHH010000004.1:0-7057 GCA_963712225.1 uncultured Alphaproteobacteria bacterium | reverse complement strand
TTCGAATCCAGGTCCCCCAGCCAGGAATCCCTCCGGCAGGCCCGTCTTGAAGCGTCGGCATGTCATGGACTTCCACCAAGGCGCCGGATTGATCGAGAACCGCGGTTCATCACTAATGATAACGTAACAGAAAGGGCGCTTCTCAAAAAGGCCGCCAACTCAAGCGCCGATCGCAAACGGGCCATGTAACGGCTGTTGCTAAGTGTTACATCAAGACATGAAAAACAGACACACATGCTGGCATGGCGGCCAGCCATTACCACACGACCTTAAGCCGCTCAACACGTGCTTGATCCTGTCCTGGTGTTAAAATGAACTTTTTTGACGTGAATTCGGAAGCCGACAATCTGGACGCCGAGGAGGAGCGTATTCTTGCGTCCTTCACCCGGTCCCTGATCGAGATGGCCGAAGTCGCGGGAGCGCGGGGATCATCGGGCACTTCTCCAACCGCGGCGCTCAATGCGATGCGCCTGCCCGCGATCGCCCTCGACCTACACGGATTTGTCACCGAGGTGAACGCCGCGGCCGAAGCCGTTTTCGACAATAATTTCAGGATCAAGGATCGGCGTCTTTTCGTTCGCGACCCCGCAGCACAGGCCCTCCTGAAAGAAGCCATCGATCAACTGAAAACTTCGCCCCGTCTCAACCCATTTGCTATCGAGCCGATCATCGTTCGGCGTAATGGCAAATTGCCGGTTATCGTGCGAACTTGGCGTTTCGACGGCGCGGCGCACCGGCCCGCGCAGGATGTATGCGCTCTTTTGACGTTAAATGCTTTGGGGCCGAAACCAGGACCGCCCGCGGCGATCCTCGCCAAGGCCTTCCGTCTGACGCCTGCGGAGGCGAAGCTCGCCAGCGTCATCGCACGCGGCGCCTCTCCCGAGATCGCGGCAGGAGAATTGAAGATTTCAAGGGAGACGGTGCGCAATCAGTTGAAATCGGTTTTTGCCAAGACCGACACACATCGCCAGAGCGAACTCGTCGCGCTGATTTTACAGGTCGAATGACGGGCCTGCGCAAGAGCGGACGCGGCAGCGTGCCGGCGTCACATGGGGACCCCCAGCCCGCGCGCCTCATCGAGCCTTGCCAAATGCACGAGATTATCGACGACCGAATGACCCCCTGCCATAAGGCCGTTTCCATCGCGAAAAATCGGCCCTATCATTAGCAGTTCAGCGAATTCGCGCCTACGGCTCTTTAATTGCTCCCGCCTGGAGTAATGACCAGGGGAGGAAAACCGGACCGCCGCCGTTACACGGCCCGCTGCATCCAAGGCGGTGGTACGGTAGAGTGGCCCGCATGGCGAACAAACGCTAGCCGCCGCAAGTGCCCCGGCCACGCCGACCAGTGCGCTTTCCGCGCGCACCGACATCCTTGACCCGGGCGAAAAGCGCCGCGTGATTTGGCCACCGGCGAATTGCTTCCGATCGTGCCGCATCCTTTGATTGATGCAGTCAGGAAACCGCCTGGCCGCATTCGCAATGGCCGGAAACTTTTCGGTCCAGTCCAAATCTTTCCGGGTCCGCAACGTCACCTCGCCGTCTTCGACCCGCATCTGGATGCGGTAACCGTCGAACTTGATCTCGTGGGCACATCCGGGGCCCGTGACAAATCACACGGGAAGCGTGGTGCAAAACCCCGGCGACACCCCAAGCTGCCGCGCAAGTGCCTTTCTGGAAGCGAAAGGCGCTCGAAGCATTAAAGCCTACCGAATGGGAAAGTCTGTGCGATGGATGCTGCCGGCACGTACGGGAATTGGGCAACGACCACGCTGGCAGCGATTTTTGGTGCGGCGAGCCTATCGCCGATTACTTGGCCGGCCACAGCGCTCAGACTGGCCGAAAGTGGCCGTTTGGTCCGCCGCATGAGCCACCGCGTCGCAGGCCCAACACGTTGATGTTGAAATGCCGGTGAAAGTCCTCTTCCGTGACCTCCTCGAGAGGCAAAAGATTATAGACGCCGGCAGTGTTGACCAGAATGTCCAGCCGGCCGAACGCTTGCTTCGTCTCCCCGAAGAATTTTTTTCACATCCGCCGCCCTTGCCACATCGCCTCGCACGGCGATCGCTTTGCCGCCCTTGGCTTTAATGTTCGCAACGACGCGATCAGCGCCGTCCTTGCTCGAGGCATAGTTGATGACGACCGCCGCGCCCTCAGCCGCGAGCTCTTTGGCGATTCCCGCGCCAATGCCTTTTGACGCGCCGGTCACTACCGCCGTTTTGCCAGATAATCTGTTCATGACTTTCCATCCTCTGAAGTTCACGTCACTTCGATAATTGCACAATTATCGAACTATCGCACTTAGCTAGGTCGGCGAGACAGGTCTTTCAAGGGCGTGATGATGTCGCCTGCACCAAGGCGACAGCGCTCATGGCTTTGGCGGCCCTTGAAGCCGTGATTGCCATGACCTCTCCCCTTGTAGCCGCGGCTTTCGTATATCCGCGGCTTTAGTTTATATGATGTACCGTCAGGCGGGAAATTTATCCCCGAACATGGGCCGCCCGCTCTTCGAAACTCCCGCGTCGCCTCGTCCTGGATGACGTCCCAATGCTCGGCGAGCAGGCCGTTTTCGATACGCAGGATGTCGACCACGACCCAGTTCACTGGCCGCCCGATCCCTGAAAACCGGCCGTGGAGCATGACATAGTCGCCGTCGGCGACGATCAGCGCGTTCTCGTAATGCAGCTCTTTCGGCGCGGCCTTAACAAGTTCGAAGAGCCCCTCGCGCCCTGGCGCGATATGAGCACTGTGCTGGATATAGGCGGGCGACCAGAAACGCTCGGCTGCGGCGTAGTCCCGCTTGTTGAAGAGCGTGTCGAACGCCTCCAAGACGAACGCTTTGTTCTGTGCTTCGGTCGTGGTCATGGCTTCACCTCATAGGAAAAAAGCTGCGCCAGCACGGCGGCCCCTGCACGCCAAAACTGAAATTCGCTGGCATTCGGCCCGCTGAAGTTAGCAATGCACTTGCCATTAGTGGCGCGCAGCTCGGCAAGGATCGTCAATGGCAAGTCTATGTCGCCTCATAATTCAAATGCCTATTCCGAGGTCAGGTGGATGATCCGGCAACGTCCAGAAGGATCTTTCCGCCGCGTTGCGCATGCGCGACGGCTTCTTTGATGGAGGAGAGGGGATAGGTTGCCGCCACTGGTATGTGCAGCCGGCCGGACGCGATCATCTCGGCCGCCTGCGCTGCGGCTGGCGCAAGTTTGGCCGCAAACTCCGGGTGGGCCATGTAAAAGCCCCGCATGGTGAGAGGCTTGAAGATAACGTCCAGCGGGCTGATTGACATCGAACTCAAGCTCATGGCCGCAAAGCTGACGAGCGTGCCGCGGGGCGAGAGCGTCGCAGCGAGCACGCCCGTCGCCGGGCCGCTGACACCATCAAGCGCCAGGCGGAGCTCGAGCCTGACCGACAGCCGCTTTGATCCTTTCCGCGACATCGGGAGAGTCGACGACGACGAGGTCTCCGCCGATCGCCTCAAGCTCGGCCACGAGCTCCGGGCGCCGGACGATGTTGACGGTCTTCAAGCCGCGCGTTTTCGCGAACGCGATCACCCACCGCCCGACACCGGAATTGGCGGCGTTCTGCACCACCCACTCGCCCGGCTTCAGAGTGACATACTCGCTGAGCAGCAGCGCCGCGGTCGGGGGATTGATGGCCAGCATCGCCAACTGCTGCGGGTCCGCGTCAGGGGGCAGGGCGAAAAGGCCGTTCGCCGAAATGACCATCCGCTCCCTCCAGGTGAAGCTGGAAAGCGGCGCCAGGACGCGGTCGCCGACCTTGACGTTCACCACCCCCGGCCCCACGGCGAGAACGCGGCCGACGCCTTCATTGCCGATGACGGTTGGAAGCGCGGGGCGCAATGCATAGATGCCCAGGGCGAGCAGGAGGTCGCTCGGGTCGATGGGGGAAAACTCGACGCCGATGAGGACCTGGTTGGGGCCGGGAGCGTCGGGCTCGGGAATGTCGACATACTCAAGACCGTCGACAGGGTTGCCAAAAGCTGTGAGCTGAACAGCACGCATGTTGATATCTCCTTTTAACTTAGTTGTTCGAGCTTCCGCTCGGCGACTGAGCGATCGCTCGCGCGCTGAAGGGCGCCCGTCAGGCGGGAAATTTATCCCCGAACATGGGCCGCCCGCTCTTCGAAGACTCTCGCGTCGCCTCGTCCTGGATGACGTCCCAATGCTCGGCGAGCAGGCCGTTTTCGATACGCAGGATGTCGACCACGACCCAGTTCACTGGCTGCCCGATCCCTGAAAACCGGCCGTGGAGCATGACATAGTCGCCGTCGGCGACGATCAGCGCGTTCTCGTAATGCAGCTCTTTCGGCGCGGCCTTGACGAGTTCGAAGAGCCCCTCGCGCCCTGGCGCGATATGAGCACTGTGCTGGATATAGGCGGGCGACCAGAAACGCTCGGCTGCGGCGTAGTCCCGCTTGTTGAAGAGCGTGTCGAACGCCTCCAAGACGAACGCTTTGTTCTGTGCTTCGATCGTGGTCATGGCTTCCCCTCATATCGCAGCCTGACTGATCTAGCGGCGGCCGTGACGATATTCGCGCCGCCGGTGTCGGTTTAGCTGATCTCGTCGACACGGTCCGGTAGAAGGCGATGTAATCCTTGATCTGCGCCATCGCTTCAAATGGATTTCATAAGTCCACACCGCATTGAGGGAACGATCCCCGCCAGCCGGAATGCTGTAGTAGGAAGCGTCGCCCTTGTAGGGGCAATACGTCGTGTGTTCGCTACGCGTGAGCGCGGCCATATCGACATCCCGACGGGGGATATACTGAACGGCCGGATAGGAGGCCTCGCGAAGCGTCAACGCATCACGGCTGTCGGCGATAACCTTTCCGCCGACTGTGACCGCGACGCGAGACGGGTTCGCATCGATCGAAATGGGGTGGTCGGGCCCCGGAATCTTCATCGGCTTGTCAGCCATGATCTGTATCCTTCTGAATTGGAAACGACGCTCGGGCAGACCGCCCCTTAACCGGGCGCGGAGCAAACCTTCGTGCCCGGACAGGGTCAGTGGCTCTTACCGCCGTCGACATTGAGGACATGGCCGGTGATGAATGAAGCTTCGTCCGACGCGATGAAGACGATGGCGTTGGCGACCTCCTCCGAGAGGCCGAGGCGACCCATCGGAACAGTCGTCACCAGAGTGGCCTTGTTCTCGGGCGTGCCCGTAAAGCGGGTCAACATGCCGGTATCTATAGGACCAGGCGCCACGCCGTTCACACGGATTCCCGACTTGACGACCTCGAGCGCAACCGACTTGGTGATGCCTTCGACGGCGTGCTTGCTGCCGACATAGACGGAGGCACCCGCCGCACCCTCGTGCCCATAGGTCGAGGAGATATTGATAATGCTACCGATGCCCTGTCCTTGCATGACGCGCACCTCGTGCTTCGCTCGGATCCCTTTGATGTCAGGGATGCCTATTGTCGCTCTTTTCTCGCGCGGGAATCTGCTCACGCGCCCGAAAGGAGTCGAGCTGATCGGCGAGTTCGCCGATGGCGGCAGGCTGCACCAAGGCCGCGGTCCGCTCCTGAGCCTCGCGCCAATACGGCAGTGCCGCCTTGATCGCGGCCTCGCCCGCGGCCGTGAGATAGGCGACGCGCTCGCGCTGGTCGACGTTCCCAACCTCGATCCGAACCAAGTCGCGGCGTTCCAGCGGATTGAGGTTGCGGCCCATCGTGGAGCGGTCCAGCGCGGCCTCGGCGGCCAAGCGCGTGACGGGCAGAGGGCCAAAGCGAGCGAGCTTGCGCAGGATGGAGAACTGGGTGATGCGCAGCCCCGAGGGCGCCAGAGCCGCATCATAGGCGGCGGTGACCGCGCGCGCGGCGCGGCGGAGCGTCGTGCAGGTGCAAGGTGCCTCGAACTTCAGTGACTCGAACTTCATAGCCGGGTATATACCCCTTTTTTGTGGGAATGCAAGCCAACTAACCCTGCCTCTCGCCCTATTTTTATAACTAATGCCGAGAAGATGGTTGCCGAGCTCGAAGACCCTTACATTCTCATGCATGAAAAAAGCTATCTTCCTCATGCATGAAAAAAGCTATCTTCGCTGCAAGCTTTTCTGCCGATTCTCGAGGCAGTCGACACCTCGGACTATGATCGCGAAAAGCTCCAGGAGCGTTTGGCCAAGCTTGGCGTCGCGTTGATCCGCGTCGGCGGCGCGACCTAAGAAAGATCGAATGGACGACGCGCTCAACGCCACCCGTGCGGCGGTGGAAGAAGGGTCATATCCAGGGCGACACCATCAACAACAAGGGCCCGAACCTTCGGTTTGCTGCGACGCAGCGATGCGTCCGGAGTTGGGGGTGTTAGCCTGCGTCCTTCTCATCGAACTGTTCCCGCGATGTGAGGATCTCGCTCACATGCGCGCGCGCCCACGAACTGAGCGGTTCCACGGCCTCCCACAAGGTGCTGCCGAGCTTAGTCAATTCGTAATCCACACGCTGCGGAGTGGTGGGGAAGACAGTCCGCGTGACCAGGCCGCCCCGCTCCGATCCCGGCAGCGTGAACGTGAGCATCCTCTGTGAAATACCGCCGACCATCCGCCTGATCTCATTAAAGCGCTTCGGGCCATCGCCGAGCAAGACGACGATTAGCACGGTCCACTTGTCGCCTACGCGCGCCAGAATGGAGCTGAGGGCGCGGCAACCTTCGCTGGCGGGATCGGGGAGCGGGACGGTCATTTCGGTGTGCTCAGGTATCAGATCTGTGCCTTCTTGCGGACCATAGTACAGGTATCTAACTTAGCCCAGGTCATAGTTTGATACGGAATGGGCACCACGAAGTTATCGAAGCGCAAACGGCATGCGCCGAAACGATCAACTAAGCCTGGACCAAGAGACAGTCTGCTCCCCTTATCAACCGACCTTTTTTCTTTCGGCGTACGGCAAGGAGTAAAAGCATGACCGTCATTTCCGTCATTGTTGGAAGCACCCGCGAGGGCCGTTTCTCGGAAAAGCCCGCGAAGTGGATTTTGCAGCACCTGAAGAAGCGCGAGGGTGTCGATGCTCAGCTTCTCGATCTTCGCGACTTTCCCGC
>CAVQHH010000003.1:0-308110 GCA_963712225.1 uncultured Alphaproteobacteria bacterium | reverse complement strand
AGCATAGTCGCGCTAACAGAAGCGTCCGGCTTGCGATGTCACGCATTTTATTTCATGACAGTAAGGCAGTCGCCGGGTCGGTAGTGGTACAGTTTGATTACGGCATGTGCGTGCGGCGCTCTCTTAGCAATTCCTCAATACGATCTGTTTGAGCGGCGAGCACCATCCAAGTCCGCGCCATGTTGGCCGATGCCAACCTGATCGGCATGGAGAGAGCCTCGCGCGCCAAGCGTCCGCATTCTTTTGAGTTGGATCGGCATTCCGTCGCTGAGAGCATAGACCACACCATCTGCATAGACCACACCATCTGCACTATTGGATGCCAAGTCCACTCCTTTTATAAGCGTTAGGTAATGCGTGATGAGGTTTTTGCAAGTTGAAATCGCTTTTCCAGTAAAGCTCGCGGCGCGGGCACCTTAGTTGGCGCCCTCCCAATCCTCTAGCACTTTCACCATATCAGCATTTCCCAGAGTTTGGTAGTGACTCCCGCCGCCATTGCCGGGGTGATCTTCAAGGTTTTGATGGATGCGCACGAAATTGTAGTGCGTGAAATAGATTTCAAACTGTACCACTACCCAATGATAGCGTCCGTAGGCCGCGCCCATTCTACGCGTTAATTTGTAATTTTGCGCCAGGTGTCCGAGGGGTTCTGAGCAAGATCGCACCACGCGCAGCAAGCTTCGACAAGCGCAGCGTCCGCAGATTGTTAGATTAAGTGGCGCAACAGGGAAGCGTATTTATAGTCAATTTAACCGATCTGCCCGTCATGGCCCAGACAGCTCGTACCGTGGGTGGACCACCCGTGAGCGCTCAACCTACCGTTTGTGTCGCTTGCTCGCCATCGTCTATCTCCTTCTCAAAACTAACACCCAAGATGGACCGATTTTCGGAGGGCAGCGATCGAGATTTGTCCTTTGCGCGGACACACGAGTTATACCTGTCGCCACGCGGGTAAATGCGGATCGGCCAGCCGGATGTCGACCGGGCCGATGCCGAAGATGGCGATCACCGCGGGCTCCTTGATGCCGTGAGGCACGCCGTCATAATGGAAGGTCCGTGCGGTTCGCTTGACATAACCGCCTGCCGGCACCGGCACCGCCATATCCGGCGTGAAGTCGGCGCCGCTGTTGACCCACCACGTGCCCGACATGACCATCTGGATACGGTCGGTGGCATAGCTGTGCGGCGCGCTGAACCAGCCCGGGTTCCATTTCATCAGGACAAGGTAGGGGCCTGGCCTGTCGAAATCCCCATAGAGCTTCGCCATCTCGCCGCTGCCGGGCGGCAACACTGCCCAAGGGGCGAATGTGATGCCATCGCGCTGCAGGACGAAGGTCTGCTTCGGCTCGATCTCCGAAGACTCGGCGGCGCCTGCCAGCAAAGCCGGTAACAGCGATGTCAGAAGGAATGTACGGCGTTGCATGTGTCTCTCCTTGTCGTAGGATGTGGGCGTGATGAGCGTGTGCGTCATGTGCTAGTTCGACCATGCAAGCTTTTGTGCTCATGCCGTGACACTGCGTGCCGGCGGTGCCATGAATTCCGGCCCGACCGGATCGGTGATCGTTTCGCGCAGGATCCGATCGATTTCCGTCTTTGCGGACGCATCGAGCCACCAGCCCGTCGCCTCGTCGACCGGCTGTAGTTGATCGGGATGACGCGCGCCCCACAACGCCGCGGTGATACCTTGATCGAGCATCCAGCGGATCGCCAAGTGAATGACGCGCTTGCCGAAGCGTTGTTGAGCGAGCCGATCGAGCCGTTCCACGGCGGCCAGATATTGCGCGAACCTGGGCTCGAGGAACTTCGGGTCGGTGCGTCGCAGATCGTCGCCGTCGAAAACGGTATCCGGCCGCATGCGTCCGGATAGGAGGCCCCGACACAGAGCGCCGTAGCCAAAGGTCGCGATTTTATTCTTGCGGCAATAAGGTAGAAGGTCGGCCTCGATTCCGCGCTCAAACAGATTGTAGGGCGGTTGCAGCACATGCAGCGGCGCCACGCGGCGAAACCGGTCCATCTGGCCGACCGAAAAATTGCTGACTCCGATGGCGCAGATCTTTCCCTGCCTGAACAGCGTGTTCATCGCCTCGGCGGTTTCTTCGATCGGCACCAATGGGTCGGGCCAGTGAACCTGATAGATATCGATATAGTCGGTTCGAAGCCTGCGCAAGGAGTCCTCGATCTCCCGCATGATGCGGGCGCGGCTGGCATTGCGAAATACTCTTCCATCCTCCCATTCAAGCCCGGCCTTGGTGGCGATGAGCACGCCCGAGCGTACGCGGGCCTCGGCGATTGCCCTGCCAACGATCTCTTCGGATCGGCCGAATCCATAGACGGGGGCCGTGTCGATGATATTGATGCCATGCTCCAACGCGGCACGAATGGTGGAAACAGATTCAGCTTCATCGGTCCCGCCCCACATCCACCCGCCAATGGCCCAGGTGCCGATTGCGACGGGCGACACCTTGAGCGATGTGCCGGGAATGTCGGCAAGCTCCATGTTCGTTTTAAAAGCTTCGGCTCGACGAGCCATGATCCTGCTCCTTTTGCGAGTGCTTGTGGCTAGGTGGTCTTCAGTTGCACGCCGTCGACCGCGCGCAAATAAATTTTATTTTATTTAACATTTATTATATTTAACAAGATTTTATTTAGTAATTTTGGACGGTTGACAACGAGAATCACAAGCATAGTGTTTGGTCATGCTGGACAGGCGGAAGGAATGGGTTTGCACGATAGAGGACGGCGCCAAAGACTTCCGCCTCGCCGCTCGTGAGCATAACTTAAGACAACGAAGTAGCTGGCCTAGAGAACGAAGTAGCGGGCCTAGAGTTTGCTAGAAAAGGGAGGGTACTATGGGACGCGCGCGACTGACAAAAATTTCAGCGGTCTGTTCAACAATTGCAGCCGTGTTGCTCATCTCCGCTTGGCTCTTGCCAACACAAATTAGCGCCCAGACACCACCAATTTACAACCCGTACCCGCCCGGTATCCTGCCGCCCGATTTGGATTCGGAGTTACTAAGAGTCCAGCGCGAAGTTGCCTTCATCGAAAATGAAGCTATCGGACAGTGGCACGCCATACCGCCCCCGATTCTGACCGGTAACCCGCCCATACTTCAGAACACCGGTGTTGCCTCAGTAGAAATACTCGGCAAGCTTATGAATTTCGACTTAAACATCTCTCCCTTCAAAAATACGGCCTGCGCGTCTTGCCACATGCCGTACGCCGCCTTTAGCGGACCGATCCCGTCGGTGAATTTGACGATGATCGCGTATCCCGGATCGTTTCACTTCCGGGCCGCCAAGCGGACAGCGCAGAGATACACCTATTCGAGCTACTTTCCTCCACTCCAGTTCGACCCGACCCAGGGCGCTTTCTTTGGCGGAAATTTCTGGGATTCACGCGCAACCGGATATTTGACTAGGAGTCCCGACGCCAACCAGGCACAGTTTCCTCCTGTCGATCCTCTCGAAATGGGCTTGCCTGACACTGCTTGCATCACGTTCCGGCTTTCACAGGCCGTGTACAGACCTCTCTTTGAGGAGGTATGGGGGGCGGGCTCGTTCGCGATCAATTTCCCATCCACCACTGAGCAGATCTGCGACACGCCTAATGGGGCCGCGATTTTCGGCGGGAGCGCCACGCCAGTTAATTTAAGTCCGGCCGACCGCACCCGCTCAAATGCGGTTTATGATCAGTGGGGGCTGTCCCTTAGCGCCTACGAGCACAGCTTGTCGGTCAGCCCTTTCACGTCGAAATTCGACTTCTTCCTGAAGGGCCTAACCACGCTGACTTCAGACGAGATGGCCGGTTACAACCTGTTCCGTGGCAAAGGGAATTGCAATTCATGCCATCTGGACGGCAGGTCGACGGCTCCCTCTCCCAAGGCTCCGAGCAGCGTGGACACCGGGGCAGCAGCAGACACCACGCCGGTGTTCACCTGCTTCGGCTCGGCCAATCTCGGCCTGCCCAAGAATCCCAGAGTTGCCTTGTATTATGAGACCACGCCGGATTTCTTCGGATTCACGCCCAACCCGGAAGGCTTTATCTACACCGATTTCGGATTGGGAAGTTTCCTCAGAAGCGGTTTCGGCTCCGCTCCCAACCCGGACGCGGCGTGGAGACAATTCGCCGCAGTTTCCGACGGCAAGATGCAGACGATGACGGCGCGCGACGTGGCCCTGGTGCCGCTGTGCCCGCCCGGATCCCCGGTCGGGTGTAGGGCGTGTCCGACCACCGAGGCCCCGGGACCTTACTTCCAAAAGGAGTTTTTCCATAATGGCTACATCAAGAGCCTGAAGCAACTGGTGCACTTCTACAATACGCGCGACGTGTTTAGGATGGCTGTCGAGAGCAACAACTGCCCGGCAGGAACAATCGAAAAAGTAACCTGCTGGCCTTCGGCCGAGGTCCCGCAAAACCAGGACATGACCGTCGGGAATCTCCACTTGACGGATACTGAAGAGAACCAGATCGTTGCCTTCCTGCAAACACTCACCGACGGTTTCACTGCTGCGGGCGCAGCACCTTACCCCGACATCAATACCTTTACCGGCGCTTGCATGACCGGCGGTAATGCTTCAACGCAAGGAAATTCCTTTCTAATTTCATCGTCGCGTCGACTGCGACCACCACACTAAACGGTGGATGCGAGCGCACGGCCGGGACTGAGAATGCGTATGGTGGCCCGCGAGCGGTCCCCATGCGCCTTCACTTATGGCTCAGGAAAACCTCAGCTGCGGTATTCTCTCTTGGCTTGCACATGAAAAGTCTGCACGTAAATGGATTGCTTCTGCTGATACTGGCGGTTCCCGGCACTGTCGGCAGTCTGCTCTTTTCGAGCTCAACGGCCGCTCAAATGACGCCGTATGGTGCTCAGGAAATGCCACCTGCCAACAACAACGCGGCGCGCGTCCAAATCACCGAAGGGCCGACGCTCGAATTGTTCAGGAACGATGAGGCCATCATTACGTGGACTAGCAACAACCCCGGGGGCGCGGACGAACACTTCGGGATCGTGAGCTACGGTACCGATCGCAACCAACTGAACCAGACGGCCAAATCTCACATCAGGCTAAACCGGAACCATTCGTACACGGTTTTCCGCGTGCGAGTGGATGGCTTGAAGCCTGGAATAACTTATTACTACACGGTTGACTCGATGGGCGGCGACGGCACGAGGGATGGGGTAGAGAGCACTGTCTATCAATTCACAACCCCGGCCGATCAACAACAGCAACCGTAAAACATCAGCTGGTCGCCTAATTCCTAGAGTCTCCTGTCCGAGATCTTAGCTCGGACGACCCAAGCACGCCTGGTCGGAGACCCGTTTGGTCTCGGCCAATCTTGAGCGTACCACATGCTGAGAAAATCACGCCTTGGTTGGTTGCTTGCAGGCGATCCCCTTGTCCGCCAAATGCGCCGCGAGTTCGCCCGATTGGAACATTTCCCGGACAATGTCGCAGCCGCCAAGGAACTCGCCTTTGACGTAAAGCTGAGGGATCGTCGGCCAGTTGGAAAATTCCTTGATTCCTTGGCGGATCTCGTCGCTCGCAAGACAATTCACCGGCTTATATGAGACGTCCATGTGATTTAGGATCTGGATGACCTGACCCGAAAAACCGCATTGTGGAAAGTCCGGCGTTCCTTTCATGAACAAGACAATGTCGTTGGTGTCGATCGTCGATTGGATTTCATCCTTGATAGCCATTGCCGGGTCCTTTCAGATAACGGTCTTCGCATAGAACTCGCATAGAACATGCGGTGAAACTTACGTCGGCACACAGGTCTGAAGCTGCAACGCATGCAGTTCGCCACCCATGGCGCCGCCGAGCGCTTTGTAGACGAGCTGATGCTGTTGGAGCTTGGATTTGCCGGCGAATTCCGAGGAAACGACAATCGCCGCATAATGGTTGTTGTCGCCGGCAAGGTCGGTGATTTCGACCTTGGCGTCCGGAATGCCCTGCTTGATCAGTCGCTCGATTTCACATGATGGCATGGGCATCGCGTGACTTCCTCATAATCCTTCATCCTTCGCGTCTTTTCTCGTCATGGATTCTCCCCGGCCATGTAGCCCGGAAGCCACCCTTCATGGACCCGCACCAGGTCATCCAGCAATATGGCGGTCCCAAAGCCAAGGGTCAACGTACGCTGGCCGGTCCCACCGATGATTTCACAGGCCACGCCCGCGGTTTCGGCCGCGTCCCGGATCGCATCCGCGTTTTCCAGCGCCGCGGTGACGATATACCTGGCCTGATCCTCGCCGAAGAGAAAACCAAGCTCCGGGAGCGGCGGCGAAACCTCGATCGAGGCGCCAATCCCGCCCGCCATCGCCATCTCGGCGAGCGCCACCGCCAAACCGCCATCCGAAACGTCGTGCACGGCGGTCACCGCCCGGCCTTCGATGAGACCCCGCACAAAATCGCCATTGCGCCTTTCCGCCGCGAGATCGACGGGGGGCGGCGCGCCGTCCTCGCGGCCACAGATATCACGCAGATAGAGGGACTGGCCGAGCCAGCCTGCCGTCTTTCCGATCAACAGAATTTTCTCACCCGGCCGCTTGAACGACAACGTCGCGGTCCGGTACACGTCTTCGACGAGGCCGACGCCGCCGATCGCCGGGGTGGGGAGGATCGCGCGGCCGCTGCTCTCGTTGTAGAGCGACACATTGCCGGAGACGACCGGGAAATCGAGCGCGCGGCATGCCTCGCCGATCCCCTCGATACAGCCCACAAGCTGGCCCATGATCTCCGGCTTTTCCGGATTGCCGAAATTGAGATTGTCGGTGATGGCGCGGGGCAGGGCGCCGGCGGCGTTGAGGTTGCGCCAGGCTTCGGCGACGGCCTGTTTGGCCCCCTCGTAAGGGTCGGCCTCGCAGTAACGCTGCGTCACGTCGGTGGTAAACGCCAAGCCCTTGGGGCCGTCGCCAATCCTAATCACCGTCGCGTCGCCGCCCGGCGGCTGCACCGTATTCCCAAGGATCAAATGGTCGAATTGCTCAAAAATCCAGCGTTTGGAGCAAAGATCCGGGGACGCTAAGAGGCGCAACAACGCCTCGGCGTGGGGGACCGGCGCGGCGATGCTTGCTGGATGGATCGGCGCCCGCTTGGGCGCGGCGATATAAGGCCGATCATAAAGAGGTGCGGCGTCGCCAAGCTGCTTGATCGGCAGATCGGCTTTGAGCACGCCTTGATGCTTGACCGTGAATCGCAGCGTGTCCGTGGTCTCGCCGATGACCGCGAAATCGAGGCCCCATTTGCGAAAAACCGCCGCCGCGTCTGCTTCCTTGGCCGGATCGAGCACCATCAGCATCCGCTCCTGGCTTTCCGACAGCAACATTTCATAAGCGGACATGCCGGCCTCGCGGCAGGGCACGCGATCGAGGTCGAGCGCGACCCCGAGATTGCCCTTGGCGCCCATTTCGACCGCCGAGGAGGTTAGGCCCGCCGCGCCCATGTCTTGGATCGCGATGACCGCGCCGGTTTGCATCAATTCGAGGCAGGCTTCGAGCAAGAGCTTTTCGGTGAAAGGATCGCCGACCTGCACCGTTGGGCGCTTTTCCTCCGCGTCGGCCTCGAAAGCGGCCGATGCCATGGTCGCGCCATGGATTCCGTCGCGGCCGGTCTTCGAGCCGAGATAGACGATCTTGTTACCGATTCCGCTGGCCTTGGCGTAGAAAATCTCGTTCGTGTTGGCGATGCCCACCGCCATGGCGTTGACGAGAATATTGCCGTCGTAGCTCTTGTCGAAATTCGTCGATCCGCCGACCGTCGGCACGCCAAAGCTGTTGCCATAGGCGCCGATCCCGGCAACGACGCCCGCCACCAGATGCCGCGTGCGCGGATGATTTGGCGCACCAAAACGCAACAGGTTTAGGCAGGCAACCGGGCGCGCGCCCATCGTGAAAACATCGCGCAAGATTCCGCCAACGCCCGTCGCGGCGCCCTGGAAAGGCTCGATGAAGGAGGGGTGGTTGTGGCTCTCCATCTTGAAGACGCAGGCAAGCCCGTCGCCGATGTCGATGACGCCGGCGTTTTCACCCGGCCCTTGAATGACCCACGGCGCCTTGGTGGGGAGCCGGCGCAGATGAATCCGCGACGATTTGTAGGAGCAATGCTCGTTCCACATCGCCGAGAAAATGCCGAGTTCGGTGAATGTCGGAGCGCGGCCGATGAGGGCGAGGATGCGCGCATATTCGTCGGGCTTCAAGCCATGCGCGGCAACGACTTCGGGGGTGATTTTTGGTTCAGCGGTGGCTAGCAAGGGGCCTCCGGATCGCACGGCCACACGGCCGGCCTGGAGCATTGCCCGTGGGCCGGCAGTGATCTAAGATGGCTCTCGTTATTTATGCTGGTTTGTCAAGATGTCCGCTTGGGCACAGTTATATAGTCTTGCGAGCTCGGTCATTGTCGCAACTGAGCGAAAGGAAGTTGTGGAAAGCATCGAACGGTCTAAAGCAAAGAAGCCGCCGCAGGATTTGCCCCCGCGACGGCCAGGACGTCCTAAGCGTCAAGTATTAAAGCGGCTTTATCCGCAGCAACGCCAATGCCCGCAAACGTGCTGGATGCACCCGAGGCGGATGCGCACGTAGGCGGCCACCCAATGGCAACATCTTGATGCCATAGGTTATGCCTCCTTTAAGTGTCCGTCCGAAAAGAAGTTGAATCCGCTGAATCATTTGTGATTTTAAGGGTGGCGGCCTGATTTGAGGAGGGGCCGCCAATGTGGACGACTGCGAACCGCCTGAATTACAAGCGTGACAATCTGCGCTATCCAAGCGACCTGACTGGCGAGGAATGGGCGCATATCGAAGCGCTGATTCCCCCGGCCAAACATGGCGGCCGCAAGCGCAAGGTGGATGTGCGCGAAGTTGTGAATGGGATCATGTACGTGTTGAGCACGGGGTGCCAATGGCGCTATGTGCCCAAGGACCTGCCGCCGAAGAGCACGCTCTACGATTATTTCGACCTGTGGACCTACGACGGCACGTTGGAGACTATTCATCATGCGCTTTATGTGAGGTGTCGCGAGCAAATTGGGCGAGAGGCCAGCCCCACCGCCGCTATCATCGATAGCCAGAGCGTGAAAAGCGCCGAAAAAGGGGGGCTTGCATCGACCCCCACGGCTATGATGCGGGCAAAAAAATCAACGGCAAGAAGCGGCACATTCTCGTCGACACTTTAGGCCTTTTGCTTCATGCCCTCGTGCATCCGGCGGATATTCAAGATCGCGACGGCGGCGTGGTGGTTTTGTCAACCTTGTTTGGCATGTGCCCATTTCTCGAAAAGCTCTTCGCCGATGGCGGTTACCAAGGGCAGGCTTTTCGAAAGGCGGCTGCCAAGGTGTTGCCCCACCTAAAAATCGAAATTGTGAAGCGATCGGATCAGGCAAAAGGCTTCGCGGTTTTACCACAGCGGTGGGTCGTCGAACGCACCTTCGCTTGGCTCAATCGCTGTCGCCGCCTGGCCAAGGATTTTGAAAATCTCACCCGAAACGCACTCGCTTTTCTCCGCCTCGCCTCGATTCGCCTCATGCTCAGAAAGCTTTGTCTGACTTGACGAACTTTTCGGACAGACTTTAAGAGGCACCGTGTTGACTAAACGGCAGGCGGGTGCTATATCCCCGATGGGAGATATGGCGCCCCGCCATGCCTATTCGCCAGGTGGTCTCGGTGCAAACGCGCCACCCGGTGACCCAGAAACGGCCCCTTTTGGAGATCGCACCTCCAGAGGGGTCGTTTGTATTTTGGGCTGAAAACTGTATATCGTGGTTCCAGCATTCACGCAAGCGGCTTTCGAGTGAATTCCGCCCATTCACCGTAGTCCACAGCCTCAAAAGTTAAATATGCGATTGAATTTGCATTAGATACACATTATAGTGTCGGAACATCGGAGGAACGGCCGTGACCGACAAAGCCCTTAAGAATGCCGAACGAAAGCGTGATTCGCTTGCGGCGGAAATCAATTCGCTAGCGCAACGGATGGAAGAGATTAAGCGCGATCTAGACAAAATTGATGCGTGGATAGCGCAGTGGTATGAACTTACGGGTACGCTTGCCGCGGCCGAGGCGCCCAACTCCGCATCCTTCTACGGCTCAGTCTCAGGCAGAGCGGAACAAAAAAAGCGCCGGGCGGCCGGGAATCCTAAGAAAGAGGATGTTGCGGAAGCGGCTAGGCGTGTAATTCAAGAACGCGGGGAGCCTGTATCGCGTGCCGACTTATTCAAGGCTCTTGCCGAGCGTGGGGTGGAAATCGTATCGGGAAGTGATCCCGAAATGGTGCTGAGCACCATGCTTTGGAGAATGCAGGACCAAATCGTTCGCCTTAAATCAGGCGGCTACTGGCTCGCGGAACGACCTTATGCGCCGGCGGCCTATGATCCTGCAAACACTGAGGAACTCGTAAAAGAGTTTCTTAGCGGCATAGATCACACCACATCTATGGCTTTGCAATTGCGGTTGAATGGCGGTCAAACAATACCGGCCGACATTGATGGTAAGATGCTCGCGATTTCAAGGACGCGAATCCGTCGAGATCTAACAGAGAGTGAAAAACGCTCGCTTCGCAAGGAACTTATTAAAGCCATGACCCAATAGGGCTAACTTGTGGGTCAAGCACGTCTATAGGTCCCTAAATCTTTAAAATTTGTCAGCTCCGGCCACCGATGCAAATCGAGCAAGATGCAGGCTAAGGGTGAGCCAGCGCCTTGCAATTGACATCGCGGCCTCATCTTGCAACGAAGCACCGGCATGAACCTGCTCGATCCCGTCGCCCGGCGGCGGACTTTTGCGATTATTTCCCACCCCGACGCGGGCAAGACGACGCTCACCGAAAAGCTCCTGCTGTTCGGCGGCGCGATTCAGCTCGCCGGCGAGGTTCGCGCCAAGGCGAACCGGCGCCGGACCCGCTCGGACTGGATGGGGATTGAACGCGAGCGCGGGATTTCTGTCGTCACCTCGGTGATGACCTTCGACTATGGCGGTTGCGTCTTTAATCTCCTCGATACGCCGGGCCACGAGGATTTCTCGGAAGATACCTATCGCACGCTGACCGCCGTCGATTCCGCGATCATGGTGATCGACGCCGCGAAAGGCATCGAGGCGCGCACCCGCAAATTGTTCGAGGTTTGCCGTCTGCGCGATATTCCAATCCTGACGTTCATCAACAAGCTCGACCGCGAAACGCGGGATCCTTTCGATCTCCTCGACGAAATAGAAAACTCGCTTGCGCTCGATGCCGCCCCCGTCACCTGGCCGCTAGGGCGCGGCCGCGCCTTCGCGGGCACGTTCGACTTGCGGCGCAATCTCGTGCGCCGACTCGACCGCGACAGCGCCCCCGTCCCCGTCCCTGTATCCAGGCCGGACGATTCCTTCATTGCCGGCCTCTTGAGCGAAGCGGATTTCGCAAAGGTTCTGGATGAAATCGAACTTGCGCGCGGAGGTCTCAGAGCCTTCGACCAAAAACCATTTCTGCAAGGCCATTTGACGCCCGTCTTTTTCGGCAGCGCCTTGCGCAATTCCGGGGTGCGCGACTTGATCGACGCGCTGAAAGATTTCGCGCCGCCGCCGCACGGGTGTCAGGCAGCTTCGCGAACCGTCGAAGCACGCGAGGAAAAAATGACCGGCTTCGTGTTCAAAATCCAAGCGAACATGGACCCAAATCATCGCGACCGGATCGCTTTTTTGCGCGTTTGTTCGGGCAAATTGGCGCGAGGCATGAAGGCCAAGCTCGTCCGCACGGGCAAAAATATCGCGCTAAACGCGCCGCAATTCTTCTTCGCGCAGAACCGACAACTGGCCAACGAAGCCTATGCGGGAGATGTCGTCGGTATTCCAAACCACGGCACTTTGCGCATCGGCGACACCTTGACGGAAGGCGAGGATCTCGTCTTTCGCGGGATCCCGAGCTTCGCCCCCGAGATCCTTCGCAGGTTCAAGACCGGCGATGCCATGAAGGCGAAGAAGCTGCGCGAGGCCTTGGGCCAAATGGCCGAGGAAGGCGTTGTCCAGCTCTTTTTGCCGAACGACGGATCGGGCGCGATCGCCGGCGTCGTCGGCGCCTTGCAGCTCGATGTCCTCGCCGAGCGGCTTCAGGCTGAATATGGATTGCGCGTGACTTTCGAGACAAGCCGGTTCGAATTCGCGCGGTGGATCGCGGCGAAGAGTCCGGCCGAACGCGACGTGTTTATTCACGCGCACCCGGCGTCCATGGCGCGCGATCTCGACGGTGCGGCGGTCTTCCTGGCCGCCTCGGCCTTCGACCTCAAATACGAGCAGGGTAAATGGCTGGAAATCGTCTTTTCGGACATCAAGGATAATTAGCGCAATCTCGCCGGATCGCCGTCAAGCGCGGATCCAATTTATTCCAATTCGTCCGTCGTGCCCTTGGCCCCCTTAGTGGGGATGTCCTCGCGCGCCTTTAACGCGGCGCCGAGAATGTCGCCAAGCGAAGCACCGGAATCGGCCGAGCCATATTGGGCGATCGCTTCCTTCTCCTCGGCGACTTCAAGCGCTTTGATCGAGACGGAAACCTTGCGGGCGCGGCGGTCGAACACGGTAACCCGTGCATCGACCTTCTCGCCGACGGCGAAGCGTTCCGCCCTTTGAGCGGCCCGGTCCCTCGCGAGTTCGGTGCGTTTGATGAAGGCGGTGAAATCGGTCCCGGCGATCTTCACGTCGAGTCCGGCATCCTTCACCGCGAGCACCTCGCAAGTGACGACCGAGCCCTTCTTGATGCCGGCGGCGGCCTCTTCGCCCGGCTTGGCGCGGGCCTCGCCTTGCGGCTTCGCCGCGAAGGGATCGGGGCCGAGCTGCTTGATGCCGAGCGAGATGCGCTCTTTTTCGATATCGACATCGAGTACCTTGGCCTTGACGGCATCGCCTTTTTTGTAATCCTCGATGATTTGTTCGCCGGGCTTGGTCCAATCGAGATCGGAGAGATGGACCATGCCATCGACCTCCCCGTCGAGGCCGATGAACAGGCCGAATTCGGTCTTGTTCTTGACCTCGCCCTCGACCTCCGAGCCGGGCGGATACTTCGCGGCGAAGGCTTCCCAAGGATTGACGAGCGTCTGCTTGAGGCCAAGCGAGATGCGGCGCTTGACCGGATCGACTTCGAGAACCTGAACCTCGACCTCCTGGCTCGTCGCGACGATCTTGCCCGGATGCACGTTCTTTTTGGTCCAGGACATTTCCGACACATGGATCAGGCCCTCGATCCCCGGTTCGAGCTCGACGAAGGCACCATAGTCGGTGATGTTCGTCACCCGGCCCTGGAACCGCGCGCCGGCCGGATACTTCGCCTCGATGCCCTGCCAGGGGTCCTCGAGCAATTGCTTCATGCCGAGCGAGATGCGGTGGGTTTCGTGATTAACCTTGATGATCTTTACCCGCACCGTCTGGCCGATCGCCAAAACCTCGGTCGGATGATTGACTTCTCCGCCAGGCGACGTCCGTCACGTGGAGGAGACCGTCGATGCCGCCGAGATCGACGAAGGCGCCGTAATCGGTGATGTTCTTCACCACGCCGTCGATCACCTGACCTTCCGCGAGGTTGGCGACGATCTCATTGCGTTGCTCGGCGCGGGATTCCTCGAGCACGGTCCGGCGGGAGACGACGATATTGCCCCGGCGGCGGTCCATTTTCAGGATTTGGAAGGGCTGCGGCGTCTGCATCAAAGGCGTTACGTCGCGGATCGGCCGGATATCGACTTGGCTGCGCGGCAAGAACGCCACGGCACCGTCGAGATCGACGGTGAAGCCGCCCTTGACCTGGTTGAAAATGATGCCTTCGACCTTTTCTTGTTTCTCGAACGCCTTTTCGAGCTTGACCCAGCTTTCCTCGCGCCGCGCCTTGTCGCGCGAAATGACCGCCTCGCCGAGCGCGTTCTCGATCCGCTCAAGATAAACCTCGACCTCGTCGCCGACGGTGAGCTTGCCTTCGCGCCCGGGTCCGTGAAATTCCTTGAGGGCGACGCGGCCTTCGGTCTTCAGACCGAGATCGATGACGGCGACGTCTTTTTCGATCGCGACGACAAGCCCCTTGACGACGGAGCCTTCAAAGGCCTCGTTCTGGCCATAGCTCTCGGCGAGCAACGCCGCGAAATCCTCGCGCGACGGCGCGTAGGTGTTGGTGGATACCATTCGTTCTCCTGATTGCCCGAATGATTGCCCGAATGCCGACGGCGCCGGGGTCTTGGATTGGTTGTGCGTCTTGTCCGTCCGCGTTCGCCGCCATTGCGGCAAACCACCGCCAGATCAGCGGGCCGGCGCGGCGACGGCGGCAAGAAGCAGGGTTAAGGGCTGCTATGTAGCAACCGGGAGGCTTGGCGGCAAGGGGCGGCGGCGGGGTAACCTGGACGCTTCTATTAACGCGACCATTATTAACGCGACCATGCTGCGTGGTTGAGCGGGTTGGATTGGCTTCCGCGCCGGATTTTGTCTGACGTGAACGGCCGGCGCGGTGTTGGCGATGTTAAAGCCCCCTGACGAAGGCAATTATCGATCATGCCGCCGCGATGCGCCGCAGGAAGAGCAGGCGTTTGATATTGGAGACGAGGTTCGCCAGGCCGATCTTCGTCTTCGCTCTCGCGATCCCGACGGTCCGGATGAACAAACCCATCCGATCCTTCTGCGCGGCAAAGACAGGCTCGACGCGCGAACGGATTTTCGATTTGGCGGTGTTGGCGCGCCGGATCGCTTCGCATCGGGCGCCCCTTCGGCCTCTTACGATGGACATGGCTGACGAAGCCGTTCCTTTCCATGAACTCCTCGTTGGCGGCCGATCTGTAAGCGGTGTCCGCCCAGACGCTGCGCGCCGTGTTGGTCTTGTCGAGAAGTCCATCGCGCAGACGGCGGCCCTCATAGGCTGCGGCGTCCGTCGCGCTCCCTTTGCGAATGAAGCCGAAACCGCGATCGAGCGAATGTGGTTCTGATAGCCGAACACCGGAATCGCCAGATCGACAGGCGGCGTCGATCCATCCTCGCGCGGCTTGCTCGCGCGGCTTGGCCTTGGTGTATTTGGGTGTATTTGACTGTCCAGCGCGCGTCGCGATCCTTCTGGCGGAGCTTCGCGGGCTTGTCTTTCCAGTCGTCGGGGATGCGGCCGCCCTTGATCGCCTTCTTCGCGTCCTGGGTGTTGCGCCGACGCGGAGCGGCGATCAGGCGCGCATCGACGATCTGGGCCGCCATGGCGATGGAACCGGATTGCCGAAGCATTGCCGAAGCGTTGCATCGAAGCGCGCGAACAATGGCCCGATGGCGCCGGGCTTGGTGAGTTTCTCCCGGAACAGCCAAATCGTCCGGGCGTCGGGGACGCGATCCGACAATCCAAATCCGAGAAAACGCATGAATGACAGCCGGTCATTGATCAGGAATTCGGCGCGTTCGTCAGCTAGGGTCTGAACTCAAATTAACGAAGCATTAATTGGCGCATGATTCAACTTCTATGGAGGTGGATCATGCGGGAGGGATTATTTTGGCTGGATGACCTGCAATGGTCGTCGATAAAAGGCTGTTTGCCGGGCCGGAAGCGGCGCGGGCCACGGCGGGTTGATAACCGCCGTGTGATCAGCGGGATTATTCACGTTTTGCAGTCGGGAATGCGCTGGCGGGATTGCCCGCAAGAGCATGGCCGCGCGACAACGATTTTGGCACCGTTGGTCACAGCAAGGGCTGTGGCAAAAGCTGTTTTATGAGCTAAGCCAGATTGTCGGGACACATTACGAAAACAGCATCGATTTAACGGCGATCAAAGCGCACCGTTCGGCACGAGGTAAAAAAGGGGCCAAGACCAAGCGCTTGGCACAAGCCGGGGTGGCTGGGCGACAAAAATCCATGCAGTGATTGATCGCAAGGGCCGCCCTTTGCGCTTTCTCCCGAGCGGCGGACAGTGCTTCGACGGCAAAGCCGCTGGGCCTTTGCGCAAGCCCCTGCCGCCGACCACAAAACTGCTGGCCGATAAGGCTGATGACTGCGCCGCGTTCCGGGATTGGCTTGCGCGGCGCGGCACCACCCCGGTCATTCCCAACAAGATCAATCGCCGCAAGCCATTTCCCTATAACAAGCGCGCCTATCGTCACCGCAACAAGATCGAGCGCATGTTCTGCCGCCTCAAAGACGCACGCCGCATCGCTACCCGTTACGGCAAATGCGCCGAGAATTTCCTTAGCGCCGTCTGCTTGATCGCCGCTATCTACTTCTGGTTAAATTGAGTCTGGACCCAAAATTCCATCAAGCGAGCGTATTACAGGCTCGATATTCACACCGCGCAGCGAGGGACATTGTTTTACCGTGTCCATCGGATGGTGAAGGCCGGTTACTACTTAGCGCAACCCAGCTACAATCAGGATGGGCTGCGCAGTATCCACAATCACGATTTCATGTCCGATCCGGCTTTCGTCCGCGCCTATCAGCGCGGGCGTCCAGGCCGCATCGGATTATGGCTGGCACTGGCGCGTGCATGTCGGACTCTGGGCAGCACGACTGGCCGCGCGCTTGCCAGGCGATTTCGTCGAATGCGGAACCAATCGAAAGTTCCTAAGCTCGGCCATTATGAAGGATCTCGATTGGGACAAGTCCGGACGCCGGTTCTATCTGCTCGACACGTTCGGCGGTCTGGCCGAGCGCTACGTCTCGGTCGAGGAGAAGAAGGACGGTGCGCTCGAACGCAACCGGCGAGAACTGGACAGCGGTTCCTATACGACGAGCGTCGAGGCGGTGCGTAGCAATTTCGCCGAATGGAAAAACGTCTGCATCATTGTCGGCGCAATTCCCGAAACTCTGGAGCAAATTGACACCCAATGCATCGCCTTTCTACATATCGACATGAATTGCTCGCCTCCCGAAGTCGCGGCGATACGCCACCTTTGGAATCGCCTAACGCCCGGGGCGCCCGGCCTGCTCGATGACTACGCCTATTATGGCTACGAATCGCAGAAGATCGGGATGGATGCTTTCGCAACTGAACGAGGGCTTTCTATCTTGTCGCTGCCGACTGGCCAGGGCCTTCTCATTAAACCGCCTTGAGCCCCGGCTTTCGGACCGAATTTCAAACTGATGCACTGCCCATCGATCGTGCAAATGGACTGCACACTAAAACGACGCGAAGGGAATTACAAAACCCGCACGTCTACAAGCGGGGCGAAAACCGGATGCGGTCGGACACAAGGACGCCTTGATGACAGCGATGATCGAGAACGGATTCACCTCGCCGATCCATGCCGGTCCTGCGGATCGCCTTCGCCCTCTCCTGCGATGTCCCCGTTGCCGCAGCGGTCTCGACTGGACGGCGGCCAACGTCGCCTGCGCGACTTGCGGCGTGGAGTACCCTCGCCGTGAGGGCCGTCCGGACTTCGTCAATGCAGCCTTGATCGAGAGCGAAGACGCTGAATTCCAACAGGAGCGCATGTACCATCGGAGCTTGCGCGGCCGACTCTATGACATGGGCCAAAGGATCATCACAAGCGAATATGCGCCACACGATCATAGCGCCCGCTTCCTTGCCGAATTGCCTCGAGACGCCATCGTCGTCGAGCTCGGGTCGGGCAACCGGCGTCTAGCCGATAGAACCATCAACATCGACCTCTTCCTGTTTCCCAATGTCGACGTTGCGGCCGACATCACAAACAGTCCCCTCGCCGATGAATTGGTGGATTACGCGACAGCGTCATCGAGCATGTTCCCGATCCTCAAGCCGTGGTGGACGAGGTCCGGCGCGTGTTAAAGCCAGGGGGCAAGCTGTTCTGCATCAACTTGTTCCTCTTTCCCTATCACGGCTATCCGGCCCATTACTGCAACTTCACCCGCGATGGGATGTATTATCTCCTGCGCAAGTTCAGCGGCGTCCTAGTTGAGCCGCACTACGGACCAACCAGCGCACTCACCAACATCGTCAGCGAATATGTGGCCCTGAGCATAGCGGGCGAGCGGCGAACCCCGTATCTGGCTATACGCGCGCTGATGCTGCTCGCGATTGGCTGGCTCCGTTTCCTCGATCGTTGGCTCATCCGCGCCCCGCAGGCGCATCGTCTCGCAGGGATGCATTGCTCCATCGCGACTAAGTAGTGCTGGCGGCATGCCGACTACGACGGCAGCGATGAAACGTTTCGAGTTCGCGCACTCCCGTTACTCCTGGGCCACCGCTGCGGAACAATATACCAACATGCTGCACGAACTTAGCTGAGATCGAGCTTAAATCGATCAAGCAAATGGACTGCACACTGGCAGTCGCATACCAATCGGCGAATAGCGTTCATGCTCACCCCGGCACAATCGCGATTTGGTCTAGTAAGATACAGGCTGCCGCACGACTTGCGGCTGGCCTCGATCGCGTGTGCATTGGCGATAGCTGCTGGCGTTGTCGGCGCTTTCTGCTTCAGCACGATCTTTATTCCCAGCGCGGGCCGGCCTAGCTTCGTCCGGCTCACGGATTTTTTCTTTCGCGTGCAAGACGCTCCTTGGTTGCTCTGGATCGCGCTCATGCTTCTCGGCTTTGGCATCCTACGCCTGCCGACAACGCCTCGGTACGCGGCGCTTGCAATGCTTCGTAACCCACGGGTGGCAATTTCGATCCTCACGGCGCTCGTTATCGTTTGCGGGATTATCGGCACTCATGTCGTTTTTCACGGCTTCCCTTGGCGCGCGACGAAATCCTAGCCGATTTCGACGCAATTATTCTACGCTCGGGCATGGCGATCGCGCCGGTCGCCTCGGAATGGCGGCCTTTTGCTTCCGCTCTCACGCCAACGTTCATGGTTCCTATCGCCGATGGCGCGGGTTACGTTTCAGCCTATCTCCCCGTTAACGCTGCCCTTCGCGCGTTGATTGGTTTGCTAACGGACTCGGCATGGACGAGCCCGTTGCTTGCCGCGCTCGCTGTCGTCGCGGTCTTCGGGGTGGCACAGCGTCTGTGGCCAACACGCCTCGATGCTGCTCTAATCAGTGCCCTTCTCAAGTGCTCGTCACCTCGATGACCAGCTATGCGATGACAGCGCATTTGACCCTGAAACTCATTTGGCTTTGGTTGTTTCTGCGCAATGATAAAATCGGACATGGCGCGGCGATCGCCGTGGGATTTCTCGCCTCCGGCTTGCATCAGTTGATTTTCCATCCCTTGTTCGTCGCGCCGTTCATTGTTCGGCTGTGGGCCTCAGGCCGGCGTCCGCTGGCCCTAACCTATATCGTCAGCTACGCGATCATTTGCCTGTTCTGGATCAGCTATTGGCAAATTATGCTCGAGTGGCAGGGCTTTTCGCGGCAAGCCTCCAGTGACGCAGGGCCCGTCTACTTCATAGCCCGCGCGGCGTTCCTTTTTACAAGCTTCCATTGGACGGGCCTGGTCTCATGCTCAAGAATGTATTACGGTTCGTCGATTGGCAAAATCCTATAGCCCTGCCGTTCGCTCCTCGCCTATCGTCCGGTCCGCAATGGTGATGGAATCGCCCGCGAACTTTCCACCGGCCTTGCTCTTACGCTTGCCGCCATGTTCATCTTGCTCCCCTATCAGGGCCACGGCTGGGGTTATCGCTACCTGCACGGCCTCATCGGTAGTCTCTCGCTTCTCGCCGGCTATGGCTGGATCGCGTTGTCGGAGCGCGCGGCGCGAAATGATATGGCGACGGCACGGGCGAACTCGCCATAGGCAGCGCAGTTGCCTGGCTAGTTCTCCTGCCAGCGCACGCAAAACAAGCGCATGATTTTGTATTGCCTTATGCCAGAGCCGCCGACGCCATCGGCTTCGGGGGCACGGGCGGCGCGGCGGCGACGGCGCAACTCGAAGCAACCGACGATTTTATTCACGTCGAGCGCGCGGGCGGGCCCGGTGGCCGGGCCAAAATTCGCCTGATCCTCGGCGTGGAAGACGCGAAAGGGACGGTCTCCTTACGTCTTACGGCCGATGGCGAGCCGATCGCGGGCGTCGATTCCGAGCGAGAGGCGCGAACCGCGGCGAAGGAGAAGGACTATCTTAATCAAGACTTAGTCGAGACCGAGATCTCACCGCAAGAGTTGCAACCCTTCATCGCCGCGCTCCGCAAGAGCGAGACGCTCAATCTTGCGACCGTGGACGGCAAGTGGAAGGCAGACATCTCGCTTCATGGAGCGGTTGCCGCGCTTCTAAAAATGGATGAAATACAGGGCCGCATCGGCACAAAAACCGCGCTGATCGGGGCAGGCGACAAACCGCGCACGGCCGTACCCGATGCCCCCGCTCTGCCGGTCATCGTTCGCGCGAAGATGCCACGGGGCGTCAAGGCGAACCCGGCCCTGGCCTCGATGCTCCGCGAGCGGATCGCCAAGGAAGATAAAGCTAAAGAGTGCCCTGGCAGTGAAGGTTATGATTGCGATGGTAGTCCGGACAACGACCTCACCGATTTGGTTGAGGCCTTGGATCGCTCGCGGACGCTTGTTGGGCTAATTTGTTGGAACCGGAATGGCGTCTACAATATCTTTTCGGAATTCTGGATTGTGACCGCGGCTAGCGTAGCGAAGGCCGTCCCGGTGGCGTTCGAGCGGCCGGGCTCTAAGGAGACCGACAACGAACTGATCAATGCCGAATTTGATCGGCGAAAGGGAACGCTCTCTTTCTTCTACAAAGGCCGCGGCGTTGGAGATTACGGTACGATGGGCAAATATGTCTGGACGGGCAGGAGCTTCGCCCTTGTCGATTACGCCGAGTTGGGGCGCCCCAGCGCCCCACCTGATTATTGGCCGGTCCTGTGGCGAGCGAAGGTGAAGTGACCTACAATTCATCAACCACATTCGACCTAACGCCGTGGTCAGCCGAATTGGGTGGCCCTCACGGTGAACGCGGCGTATCTGTTCGCGCGGCCATTCGCGTCACGGCTTTTGAGAGAATGTCCCGGCGCGCCTCGCGGTGTAGCGGGCCATCAGATCGACCTCGATATTGATTTCATCGCCCAGGCGCCTTTCGCCCCAGGTCGTGACTTTCAGCGTATGCGGAATGAGCAGCACCGAAAAAATATCGGCTTCGACGCGGTTGACCGTCAGCGACGTGCCATCGAGCGCAACCGAGCCTTTTTCCGCGATGAAACGCGTGAGGTCATGCGGCGCTCTGATGCCGATGTGGCGCATTCCGTCGAAATCCGCGATCGCGACGATTTTCGCCACTCCATCCACATGCCCGGTCACGATATGGCCGCCAAGTTCGTCGCCAAGTTTGAGCGCCCGCTCCAAATTGAGCTTCGTGCCAGCTTTCCAGTGCCGCGCCGTCGTGCATGCGAGAGTTTCCGCCGCGACATCGACCTCGAACCAGCTGCGGTTGCCGCTTTCGCCACGCGCGACCACGGTCAGACAAGGTCCGCCGCAGGCGATCGATGCGCCGGGCACGATCGTCTCGGCCGGATAGGAACAGGCGATGCGCAGATGGTTTAGCTTGGCCCCCGCCTCAATCCGTTCAACCTCGCCGACATCGCTCACAAGGCCCGTGAACATTAGTCCACTCTTTTGTAACGAGTCAGCCGGTCGGCTCCGATCATGCGCGTTTCCGCGAGGCGATAATGCGTGGGATCGGCAAGCAGGGCGGCCGTGTTGGGGTCAAGGCCCAAAACGCCCTTCCGGCCGAGAGGATCTGGCGCGGTGAAAATAATGATTTCATCGGCGAGCCCCTGCCGGATCAATGCCGCCGCCACGCTGGGACCTCCCTCGCAAAAGATCCGGGTTAAGCCGCGCGCGGCCAAGAGAGTCAACGCGGCATCAAGATCGACGCGCCCCGCCACGTCACGGCGCACATCCGCGACCTCGATATGCGCCTCGCGCAAGCGCGCGGCCCTCTCTTCGCTCGCCCCCTCGCCAGCAACAATCAGCGTCGGGATTTTTGCCGCCGTCGCGGCAAGCCGCGCTAGAGGCGGCAGACGAAGATCGCTGTCGAGCACGACGCGCAAAGGCTGGCGGTCTTCGAGGCCCGGAAGCCGCACGCTCAACAGGGAATCGTCCGCCAAGATGGTGCCGATGCCGCTCATGACCGCGTCGTGCATCGCGCGCATAAGATGCACGAGCCCATTCGCCGGCGCGCCCGTAATGACAAGACGCGGATCGCCGGCCGATCCCGCCGCATAAAAATCCGCCGTCAGGGCGAGTTTCAGGGTGACCATCGGGCGCTTGCGGGCAACGCGCAAAAAATGGCCGAGATTGGCCCGCCGCGCCTCGTCCGCGAGCACGCCGCGCGTCACTTCAATGCCGGCATCGGCCAGGATTTGCGCGCCACGGCCAAAGGTCCTGGGATCGGGGTCGTCAACGGCATAGACCACGCGGCCGGCCCCCGCCGCGATAATCGCATCCGTGCAGGGCGGCGTCTGCCCATGATGGCTACATGGTTCCAACGTCACATAGAGCGTCGCGCCGTGGGCTTGCGCGCCCGCCTCGCGCAGGGCCTCGGTTTCCGCATGCGGGCGGCCGCCCGGCTTGGTCCAGCCGCGCGCCACGATGACGCCATCTTTGACAACAAGAGCGCCGACCGCGGGGTTTGGCGCGCAAAGCCCGAGCCCGCGCCGCCCAAGGGCGAGAGCTGCGGCCATGAATCGCGTGTCCGCGCAGATCATGCCTGGCTCGGCGAACGCGCTTTTGTCGGCGGGGGATTTGGTTGGTCTTCCAGGGCATCGCCCTCGCCATTCGCAAGTTCGTCGATGAGCGTATTAAAATCGCGGGCCTCGCGAAAATTGCGATAGACCGAGGCGAAGCGCACATAAGCGACGCTGTCGAGCCCGCGAAGACCTTCCATGACGAGTTTGCCGATCCGGTCGCTTGGAATTTCGCTCTCGCCCTGATTCTCGAGCCGGCGCACGATTCCGTTCACCATCCGCTCGACACGATCGGGCTCGACGGGCCGCTTGCGTAAGGCGATTTCGAGCGAGCGCATAAGTTTTTCGCGATCGAATGGCACCCGCCGGCCGGATTTTTTCAAGACCATCAATTCGCGCAATTGCACCCGCTCGAACGTCGTGAACCGGCCGCCGCAATCGGGACAGATCCGGCGGCGGCGAATGGCCGCTGCATCGTCGGCCGGGCGGGAGTCCTTCACCTGGGTTTCGAGACTGCCGCAATAAGGGCACCGCATGGCGGACCGGCCTCAAAGCATGATCGTAACATACGCGGATCGCGTTCCTGTTACCTTCGACGCCAACGATCCCCGGCCTCAATAAACCGGGAAGCGTTGCGTCAATTCGCGTGCGCCTGCCTTGACTTTGGCTTCGACAGCCGCATTGCCCGGCTCGCCGTGCTTGCCCAAACCGTCCAAGGTTTCGGCGATCAGTTCGCCGACTTGCATGAATTCGGCAATCCCAAAACCGCGTGAGGTCGCCGCCGGCGTTCCGAGGCGAATGCCGGAGGTCACCATGGGGCTCGCGGTATCGAACGGCACGCCGTTTTTGTTGCAGGTGATCCCGGCCCGCCCAAGCGCCGCTTCCGCCGCCTTGCCGGTGAGGTTTTTTGGCCGCAGATCGACCAGCATTAGATGATTGTCGGTGCCGCCGGTGGTAATGGCGTAACCGCTCTCACTGAGCGTCGCGGCGAGCGCCTTGGCGTTGTCGGCGACCTGCCTCGCGTGAAGCTTGAATTCGGGCCGGAGCGCCTCGCCGAAGGCAACCGCCTTGGCCGCGATCACATGCATCAAAGGGCCGCCTTGGAGGCCCGGAAATATCGCCGAATTGATCTTCTTGGCGATCGCCTCGTCATTGGTGAGAACAAGCCCGCCGCGCGGGCCGCGCAAGGTCTTGTGGGTCGTCGAGGTGACGACATGGGCATGCGGAAATGGCGAAGGATGCACGCCGCCCGCGACAAGACCCGCGAAATGCGCCATGTCGACGAAAAAATACGCGCCGACGGAATCCGCGATCGCCCGGAACCCCGCAAAATCCCAATAGCGGGGATAGCCCGAGCCGCCCGCGATGATGAGCTTCGGCGTGTGCTCCGCGGCAAGCCGCGTGACCGCGTCCATGTCGATTTGATGATCGTCCCGGCGCACGCCATAATAAATCGGCTTGAACCATTTTCCGGAGACATTTACCGGCGAGCCATGGGTCAGATGGCCGCCCGCGGCGAGATCGAGCCCCATAAAAGTATCGCCCGGCTGCAATAGCGCGAGAAACACCGCCTGATTCGCCTGGCTGCCGGAATGCGGCTGCACATTCGCGAATTTGCAGTCGAACAGCCTGGTGACGCGCTCAATCGCCAGGGTCTCGGCGATGTCCACGAATTGGCAGCCCCCGTAATAGCGCCGGCCGGGATAGCCCTCGGCATATTTGTTGGTCAAAACCGAGCCCTGCGCCTCGAGCACGGCTTTTGAGACGATATTTTCCGAGGCGATCAGCTCGATTTCATGCCGCTGGCGGCCGAGTTCCAGCTCGATCGCCTTAGCGATTTCGGGATCGGCATCGGCGAGACCAGCCGCGAAAAAGGAGTCCGGCACGGTGCGGCTGGCGACGGTTTGGCTCATGCTGAAAATTCCTGCGATGGCGGCCCGGACCAGGCGGGGGCCAAGGAATGCCCGCGAAACGGCCCGAGGGATGACGGAGAGACTTGGATAGCATGTCGTTTTGCCCGCGTGAAGGCGGTGACGTGGCTTCGGAAGCTAAAATGCCTCCACGGGAAACCCGACCCAAAGCAGGGCGGTCGACTCATTCTGGAGTGCGTTTGCAGCGCGGCGCAATCCTGAGCGCGTGTGCGCGGGCTTTCGCGCAATCGTGCCAAAAAGTTTCCATGCAACATTTTGGGACGATTGACGATCGGGGCAAACGCACTTTTGGCGCGCGGGGCGCGGTACGAAGCGGGGATTTGGAGCAAGCGAAAGTTTGCGATAGGGATTATGCTTTAGCCTGCGGTTTTTTAAGAGATGTCTTCCGGGCCGTGGGACCGATGCAGGGGTCGCTCGGAATTCCGCATGTTTAATGAGTTATGAGCTACCTTGTAATGCCAACGGCCGAAAAGGTTGGCTCTGAGTTGGATTCGAAATCAGGGATACAGTTTTATATAGTCAGCCTAAATTCGGAAAATGAGAAAAAGATGGCGGGTGTATGTGACATCGAACTGAGCACCGCAGGCGTGCCAATCAACGCGTTGATTGCGTCGATGTGCAGGTCGGCCCGGCGCGTCACACTCGCGGACAGGGCGGGTCTCTATGCGCAGGGCGAGCCTGCGAATACGCTGTTTCTTATTTTGGACGGCTTCGTGAAAACGTCACGCATTTGCGAGGATGGGACGGAGATTACGATCGAGCTGTTGAAATACGGCGACATCGCGGGCGCAATTCCAAATCGCCAACTGCCATCGGAACACGAGGAAACGGCGCGGGCAATTGGCGATGTTGTGGCACAACGCGTGCTCGCACAGGAACTGCGCGCCGCCATGGAAGTCAATCCCGGTTTGGCGGTCTTCGTCGCCGAATACTTGGCGAGATCGAAACGATCTGTTGAGCGGCGGGTGCTCCGCGCGATGACCCAATCCGTCGACCGGCGGGTGATCGAAACGCTGGTCGAACTCGCTGGCAGCTTCGGCGCGCGGTGCCCACATGGATTCTCGCTTGAGATAAGGCTTACCCAGCAGGACATCGCCGACCTCGTGGGCGCTTCCCGTCCAGTCGCGAGCTCAATCCTCAGTGGCCTTCGCAAGCGCGGCCTCTTGGACTACACTCGCGACATGATCTGTGTGAATGACCGTGCGCTCTCCCTGTTTGCACGGTCGTTGGATACCGGCCCAAAGGGAGTGTCATCCATCTGACAGACAGATAATGCCCGGTCATCTAGCGTCTCCGGCGATATTTCAGGCCGGGAGTGCAGACATGAAGCCAATTTCCCCTACCGTCCATGGTGCGATCGACTACCTTGCCGTCGTGATCTTCGCGGTGGCCCCGGCAGTTATCGGGCTCTCAGGCTGGCCCGCAGCGCTGTCCTACGCGCTCGCGGGCATTCATCTGTTGATGACGCTCCTGACCGACTTCCCAGCTGGCGTCATCAAAGTAATCCCGATCGCTCTCCACCAGTGGGTTGAGCGGATTGTCGGTCCAGTACTGATCATTCTCGCCTTCGTCTTGATGACCAAGGAGACGCAGATTGCGCGCGCCTTCTTCGTGGCCATGGGCGTCATCATTTTCGCCGTCGAGCGGCTGACGGCCTACCGTTCTACGACCGCGGCCAAATGACGACGTAAGGGCCGCAAATGCTTGCGCCTGACGGGGCGATCGCCTAAGCGAACACCTTGGCCGCGAGGAACAGGTTCATGAATGGCGCAGGATCTTCTCCATAACGTCATTACCGTGCATCACGACAAGGTTTTGATCGTCGATTTCGGATCACAGGTGACGCAATTGATCGCGCGGCGCGTCCGCGAGGCGGCCGTCTATTGCGAGATCGCGCCCGTCCAGAACGCCGAGAAGGCGTTCGCGGAGCTGGCGCCGAAAGCGGTGATTCTTTCGGGTGGTCCAGCTTCCGTGCATGACCAGGATGCGCCGCGCTTGCCAGACGCACTCTTCGCCGCCGGGGTGCCGATCCTCGGCATCTGCTATGGCCAGCAAGCGATGGCGGCGCAATTGGGCGGCAAGGTCGCGGCCGGGCACAAGCGCGAATTCGGCCGCGCCGAGGTTGAGGTTTTGCGACATAGCGCGCTGTTCGAAGGGGTATGGGAACAAGGCAAGCGCTATCTTGTTTGGATGAGCCATGGCGACGCGGTGACGGACTTGCCGCCCGGGTTTTTCCGCATTGCCGCCTCGGAGAACGCGCCGTTAGCGGCAATTGCCGACGAGACGCGCGGCCTCTATGGCGTGCAGTTTCATCTCGAAGTCGCCCACACGCCGGACGGCGCGAGGCTGCTGGCGAATTTCGTCCACAAGGTCGCGGGACTGCGCGCCGATTGGACCATGGGCGCCTTCCGGGCCGAGGCGATTGCGGCGATCCGCGCGCAGGTTGGCGAGGGCCGAGTTTTGTGCGGTCTTTCGGGCGGTGTCGATTCGGCGGTCGCGGCGCTGTTGATCCATGAAGCGATCGGCGACCGCCTGACTTGCGTTTTTGTCGACCACGGCCTGTTGCGCCTTGGCGAAGCGCAAGAGGTCGTGCGGTTGTTTCGCGGCCATTACAATATTCCCCTCGTCCATGTCGAAGCCGGGGAAATGTTTCTGGGCGCCTTGCGCGGGATCAGGGACCCGGAGGAAAAACGTAAGATCATCGGGCGCCTGTTCATCGCGACATTCGAATGCGAGGCCAAAAAAATCGCCGCCGATGGCCGCGGATTGCCGGAATTTTTAGGCCAGGGCACGCTCTATCCTGACGTGATCGAAAGTGTCTCCTTCCGTGGCGGGCCTTCGGTCACGATAAAATCGCATCATAATGTCGGCGGCCTTCCCGAGCGCATGAACATGAAACTCGTCGAACCCCTGCGCGAGTTGTTCAAGGACGAGGTGCGGGCGCTTGGCCGCGAACTGGGCCTGCCCGGAAGTTTTGTCAACCGGCATCCATTTCCAGGGCCGGGGCTCGCGATCCGCTGCCTCGGCGAGGTCTCCTCTGAAAAGCTTAATATTCTGCGTCAGGCGGATGCTATCTATCTCGACGAAATCCGCAGGGCGGGCCTTTACGGCAAGATTTGGCAGGCGTTCGCGGTGCTGTTGCCGGTGCGCAGCGTCGGCGTCATGGGCGATGGGCGGACTTATGATTTCGTCTGCGCGCTGCGTGCGGTCACCTCGGCCGATGGCATGACCGCGGATTTTTTTGCCTTCGACATGGCATTTCTTGGCCGCGCCGCGACGCGGATTATCAACGAGGTCAAGGGCATCAATCGGGTCGTCTACGACGTGACAAGCAAGCCGCCTGGGACGATCGAGTGGGAGTGAGAGGGCTGGGATAGTCCGGAGGGCTTTGGAGAGGAATGGCGTAGGAAAAATAGAGGGTTGCTGACGGTTTTGTTGATGATTGGCGTTCCATTGTCAATTGAAACTCTGATTTTGCTAAGCCGCTGATTTTCCGTTGAAGGGGCTCTCATCAATCCAATCGAAGCGAACCAATTTGACGGTGCTTTCAACGGTATTTTTTCGAGATTCCTGCCGGCGTTTTGAAAAGACCGTCACACAAAGGCCGGCCAAGTGACGGTATTTTTCTGGCGGGTTGTTTGTTGAAATTCCAGAGAAAATGCTCGTTCGGGGCGCAAGCTGTCAAAGCGCGCGAACTCGTAAGCGGATCTGTTGCCACCGCTCATCTATTTTAGCCTTGACTTTCGTTAGTGAAGACTTACAATTGAGCTAAACCTACGCGATTTTCATGCGCTCTGATGGACCGCAGATATGATCCATGCTGAACGAGCTCTAGACGCGCTCGGGGATCGGACGCGCCGCCGCGTCTTTGCACGGCTGCGCAATCGCAGTTGCTCTGCGGGAGAATTGGCGCAGGGGATGAATGTAACCAGATCGGCTGTTTCGCAGCATCTACAGGTACTCAAAGCGGCAGGGCTGGTGGTGGTCAGAGCCGATGGCACGCGGCGTCTCTATCAGGTCGATATGCGCGGTGTCGAAGCGTTGCGCCGGTGGCTCGATGGATTCTGGGACGAAACGCTGAGTGCCTTCAAGGAAGCGGCCGAGCGAGCGGCAAACAAGGCAAGGAGATCATGATGGCTGAGCAGATCACGTCGGGTGCGTCTGATCCAAACAGCGTCCGCAAGGTTGTTAGCGTGCAGGCGCCACGAGAGGTGGCGTGGCGTGTCTTCACAGAACAGATGGGAAAGTGGTGGCCGTTAGCGATGTACAAGATCGGCAAAGCCGCCGCCGTGGATGCAGTCATCGAACCGCGCGTCGGTGGCCGTTGGTATGAGCACGGTGACGATGGAAGCACGTGCGACTGGGGCCGCGTGCTCGCTTGGGAGCCGCGCTCGCGGCTCGTGCTCTCCTGGGACATCACCGCCGACTGGCAGTATGACCCAGCTCTGCAGACGGAAATAGAGGTGCGCTTTATTACAGAAGGGGATGCTGGCACGCGCGTCGAGTTCGAGCATCGGCGTCTAGATCGCTATGGTGATCGTCGCGACGAGATGCGCACGATCTTCGATAAGACCGGGGATTGGGGTCGGTTGCTCGCTGCGTTTGCCCAAACCGCCGTGACCTCTGCAAGGGCTGATTAGCATAGGATATTGTCATGCCGTATTACACCGCGGTCGTCACATTGCTCGCCGTAGCGTTCTATTTCTTCCTTGCAACGCGCGTTGCGGTAGCGCACGGGAAATTCAACGTGAAGCTTCCGGCAACGACGGGCAATTCCGACTTCGAACGTATCTTTCGAGTGCACATGAATACGCTCGAATGGATGCCGACTTTCCTGGTGCCGCTATGGCTTTGCGCAATTTACCTCAACGACATCGCCGCCGCCGTGCTCGGACTTGTCTGGATCGGCGGGCGTGTTTTGTACTTCGCCGGCTACAGCAAAGCTGTGGAGAAGCGCTTGCCCGGGTTCTTCATCCAATCGACTGGGTGCCTCTTGCTTTTCATCGGCGCAATCGTGGGCATCGTCATGCACTGGTCAGGCGGTTGATCGGCAACGGCACTCATGCAGCCATCGTGCGTCATGCCGAGCCTGACGGTCTTTTCTCCGCGAAGGCGACGCCGCCGTTACTCTCTGGAGATTTTGAGAATCGGCCGACTGATACCGATAGTGGTTGAAACCGGGCAGATTTCAAATCGGCGAAATTCGCCTTCAAATCAAGAGCGCAAAATTCTGACGGATTGAACAGCGGGCTTTGATCGAGCGCGGAAAAATTTGCGCTGGAATTCAGCGCTTATTATCACTCAGAACCATAGAGTGGGAGTAGCGACTGCACTCTCGAGTGTTTGCATAAGTTGGAAACCAGTACAGTCGGCAACAAAAAATGTCAGGACGGGGACATGGGGGATACAGGTTACGGGGAAATGATATACGCAATGCATGATCTCATGGCGGCTTCGTTTTGGTTTTGATCCCCGGTCTGCCGGGATTTCAGGAGGCTGCCAGCGATTGCCGCGAAATCACGCAATGTGTATCATGTCCCTGTAACCCCAGAATTTGCCCTACATCGGTGCGGCGATCGAGGCGATCACCAGGCCGGCCGCAAGGACGACAAACGACAATAGGGTCATGACAGGGACAGCGGGCTGTGGTTTCACCTCGGTGGCCATCGCATCCATCGCGTGCGGCGCCTCGGCCATAGCGGCGTGTGCGGTGTGGCCGCTGTGCACGGGTGCGGCCGCGGGGCGCACCGTCATCATGCCGTGCTTCAGATTGTAGCGTACCAGCCACCAGTTCATCGGATAGGCGGCGATGAAGCCGACCAGCAGTGCCATCGACATGACGAACCAGAACGCCGCTGTTGTCGGATCGGCGCCTCTGCCAAGCTGCATCTGCAGGATCATCATCGTGGGCACCATGCCGGCCATCAGCAAGTTCATAGACAGCAGTTCCGGGATGAAGGTGCGGGCGATCGAGCGGGGGTAGGAGCCGCCGAACATGTCGCGCATGAACAACGCCTGGAACACCATCCAGCCGAACGCAAAACCGAGGGCGTATTCGAGAGCGACCTCGCGCAGGCCGGTGAGGTCGAAAACGTGCGCGAGCACAGCGCCGGCGAGGATGCCGACGCCGTCGCCAGCGACGCAATGCATGGTCGATCCCAAGGTCTGGCGCCAACGCGCCGCGACATACTGCTCGTGCAGCCCGGGTAGCGGCTCGCGGCAGCCGAGAACGTAGAGGAAGGCGCCGACCACGCCGGTGTAAGCAGTGACCAGCACGAAGCCCCATTTGAGCACGGGGGATTCCGGGGTGGTGCGGATGTCGATGGCGACGAACAGTAGCGCGATGGCCGCGAGGACGAACCACAGCAACATTACCCCGTCGAGCATAGCGACCTCGCTGGCACTGGAGGATCGAATGGCGAGACCGTTGGCTGTCTTGGAACGTCGGATCAAGCGGCGGCCAGTCCCTCACGAAGGCGGCGGGTTCGCCAGGCATTGTAGACGCTTTTAACACAGCCGACGCGACGAAGTCACTGGAATTGACCAATTGATGTCGATAGTTGGTGAAACCTGCAAAAATTTTTGAGGCGAAAATTTCCTACAGATATCAACAGCGCGGCGTGACGCTGCTCTCAGCCTATGCCAAGAATTTTCTGCCATGGTCGGTGACCAGCCGCCCACTGGCGGGCGACGATGCGCCCACCATCGATCTTGTGGCTGGACAGGACGAACACGTCCCCGACGTTGAAGTTCTTCCTTTCCAGACTAGACCGGTTGATCTCCCGCTGCCGGATGAGTTCGCATCGACGCGGGCCGGCAGTCGGCACATGATGGGTGCTGGTGGACGAGTGTGAATTCGGCGTAGGTTTTGGGCGCCGATCGGCGTCATAAGCTATTGAGTGCGTTACGATCGTTCGAAACAATCGAGTGGGAGTAGGCGAATTGGCGCGAAAGTGGAGAACGCCAAGTCGCGAGTTCGGCGCCTTTCCCCCCGGCTGGGCAGACTTACGGCGACCACCGGTTTTAGGTCATTCCGCATTGCCGTTGGCTGATGCCCCGTTGGGTGTCATGAGCTTCCGTGGCGCAGGCGCCGAAACCCATAGACAAGCGCGCCGATCAACACTCCGAGGCCCAAAATTGCTCCGGCACGCTCCAAATCATGGGCAACCGCCTTGATGTCGGATCCATGCTCGCCAAGATAAAACCCTGCCAATGTCCATGCCGAAACCCAAAGCGCCCCTCCGAGCGCATTGAAGACGAGAAAGCGGCGCCACTCCATTTTCAACATCCCCGCCACGACGCCGTTCAACTGACGCAGGATATTGACGAACCTTGCGAAAGCAACGGTTACGGGACCATACCGCGCGAAGACCGCTTCCACGCGGTTGAGGCGATCGGCGTTGATGCCGATCTTCTCCCCGTAGCGGAGGACAATGGCGCGGCCAAGCCTCCTCCCAATCAAATACCCTATATTGTCTCCGAACACGGCACCGGCCCACGCCGACAGCATCAGAGGCAGGAGCGATAATTCGCCGCGTCCCGCGAGAACCGAAGCAAAAACGAGCACAGACTCGCCTGGAAGGGGAAGTCCTAGAGACTCGCATGTCAGAATGACCATGACCGCGGCGGCGCCGTACGCACGGACAAAAGGCTCTAGGTTTCCAAGGACGTGCTCGATCTCAACCAATAATGCCATTGCCCGGCCCATGCTCTAGCGGATTGGCCAATTGTCGACTCCATCGCGACTTTATGCAAATTCGGCGTAGGCGGCGAGGCGGCGGCGCGCAAGCACGCAAAGCGCATTCTTGCGAAAACCGGAACCTCCCGCCAGACGGAGCTCATCCGCCGGTTTTTTGAGACCGCCTTGCCCGGTGCGCCGGCCACCGCCTGAATTTCCAAAAAATATAAACGCTCTTTTTTAGCCCGGGTTCGCCGTTTTCCTTGACCGGTATTGCCGGGTTCTCCTCGCCAATGCCAAAGCCGAGGATCTCCTCCGGCGCCAAACGGGCTTGCGGTATGCCGCGGGCGGCTTGCGGCGACGAATCCGACATTCCCAGCGCGCCTGCATGCGCTCACTGCCTTATTAAAGTCAAGTCAGCGTCCCGTTAAAGTCAAGCAAGCGTCCAGGTAAAGTCAAACCAACGTCCCGTCAAAGTCAAACCAGCGCCAATGTAAAATCAAGCTAACACCATGTCAAAGCCAAACCTAAGTAATATTGTCGCCTGATTATAGCGTTACCTATTGCGAGCAAGTGCCTGTTTCGAGACAGGCACAACATAGGAGGCTCGCAGGATTATGAACAGCAATCTTTTTCGGGCGGCAATATACTCCGCAACGATGTGTCTGCGCTCCGCTTCCGCCCATGCGCGGCAAGATCCAGGGGGGCGGGGTGGCTTCGCGAACGCCACCGGCGAAAAAGCCACTTGCGATAAGAGAAATCGCCACCGGCCCATCGCTTGGGCCTTGGCGGCCATGTTCGCCCTGGCAGGCTCGGCGGCCACCGCGGAATCGCCTCTTACGGGCGAAAACGCCAAGGAATTGGAACGTTTGCTTCGCGTTCCGGCGGAAAACGTAATCGTACTTTACTCTTTCAGGAAGTTGCCGCGCATCCCTGTGGACGCTCTTGATCGTTTTTTGATGTGGAACGAGATCGCCCTCGACACAACCGCGATCGACCATACGCCGGTTGATCCAGCAAGCGACGAGGATCCGCGCCGTTTCGGTGAGCAGTTCGGTCCGACTCGGGCGAGCTATGCGTTGGCAATCGTTCATATCGCCATGTTCGATGCCGAAAATGCCATTACGAAAAGGTACGTGAGCTATTCCGGCATTCCACCGGTAAGGGGTAACGTATCGCTGGACCGGGCCATCGCCCAGGCGGCGCACGACTCCCTGGCCGCTCTATATCCGTTCCAAAAGGAGCGCATCGACGAGCTTTTTGATTTGGACATTGTTACAATCCAAGGTAACAAGGCCTCCATCAAAGCTGGCGAAGCGCTTGGAAAGCGAGCTGCTGCCGCTATTCTCGAATTGCGGGAGAACGATGGATCCGCCTTGCCCGAACCTCGCTGGGGCGACGACTACCATCCCATCGGTTATCCCAACGTTTTGCCCGGCATTTGGCAAATCGACCCAATCAGCAACTTAAAGGTTGCGCTCGGCGGGAACTGGCCGAAGGTAAAGCCGTTCGTGCTGACGTCCGCGGACCAATTTCGCGCGCCGCCACCGCCCCGGCCGTCCCTGAAAAACAGGGCCTATAAGAAAGCCTTCAAGGAGGCTGTTCGCGTAGGCGGCGACCCCGCGCATGGCACCAATACGAGCCGCACCGAAGCCCAGACGTGGATGGGTAGGTTCTGGGGGTACGACGGCACGCCGAATTTATGTGCTCCGACGCGGCTATATAATATGATCGCAAGAACAATCGCTCTGCAGCAGAAAATGCTCCGGGTGCCGGACGTAGCCCGCTTGTTTGCGCTGGTCAACGTCGCCCTGGCCGATGCAGGCATCGCCTCGTGGGATTCGAAATTTTTCTACCAGTATTGGCGGCCGGTCACGGCAATTCGCGTACAATCCGACCCCAATTTTTACCCATTCGGCGCTCCCGACACCAACACGGCGGGTCCGAACTTCACGCCGCCGTTTCCGTCCTATACATCGGGCCACGCGGTATTCGGTGGTGCCTTGTTCCAGATCCTGCGCCACTTTTGGCCGGACGAAACACCATTTACTTTTGTTTCGGATGAATGGAACGGCAAGAATAAAGATGCTGACGGCATCATCAGGCCCCTCCGGCCAGCCTCGTTCAAATCGTTTCGCGAAGCGGAATACGACAACGCGCAAGGCCGGATTTACATGGGCATACATTGGCAATTCGACGCCGATCAGGGCATCATACAAGGCAATCAAGTGGCTGACTATGTTTTCCAGCACGCCTTCCGGCCAATCCGGGAGGAGAGCCCATGAAAAGGAGGGCGCGGTGCCGTCGCGATTTGGGGTGGAATTTATTTTTTTGACGCGATCTCCAGCGTGATTAGGTTATCTGATCGTCCGCGAGTTCAGTGATTTGATCGGAGGGTTTTTCTTCAAGGCTTTGCCAGCCATCGACTTTGCGTATGGCGAACTGGCCTGAGGCGCAATGCCCAGAACAATACGGTTGCGGTTTCGGCTGGTGGTTCGGCGGTCTACGTCTTGACCGGGCGCTTGAATTCTTCATGCGGACGATCGATTAGCTAGTGGGATTTCATTGGCGACGAAAAATCTTAGAGATTGTATCTGTGTCCGACATGACTGCATTTCCGGCGAAGCGAAGGCTGTCCAGTGACCGCTGAGCAGCCGCCTCGTTTCCCGCGCCGCACGCGTCCGTGGCGATCACTGGGATGTAGCCGAGGTCCGCGGCGTGCCGGACGGTCGGTTCGATGCCGACCTCGGTCGCGACGCCTGCGATGACAAAGGCATTTATTCCACAGTCGCGCAGAACCATGTTCAACGGCGTACCCTCAAACGCGGACATGGTAATCCGGTCGAAGACCGCTTCGCTCCTGAGCGGCGACAGCTCCGAACAAATCTGAAATTCAGGAGAGTCGCGGAGAAATCGCGGCTGGATTTTGTCGATTGAGTCCACGTGCTGCCAATCCATTGCCATGCGCACTTGGGATACGCCCGCAACCTCTTTAGGGAGGGTCATGTAGCGGTTAAAGAATACACGGAACCCTCCTTCGCGGGCGGCCTGCAGAAGGTGCAAAACGCGTGACGTAATTTCTGGACCATTTCGAATTTGGGAAACGACGCCGACCTGCATGTCGTATACAAGCAGGGCCATGCGCGCTGGATCGCAAATTTCCTCCAGCGTTCGAGGAATATTCAGCCCGAATTTCTGTTGCATGTGATCGACTCCTCCATCGCGCGGATGAACACCGCGCGGCTGCGGTAACTGACGTCTACGGAATATTCCATAAGATGTTTCTACGTCGTCTTTGCCGTGCGGTCATCCATCAGGCTCGCAATCGGCAACGGTGCTTGTAACGGGATGTAAAACCATTCCAGATAACCTGCCTTCGACATCGGAAAATCAGCCACATAACGCTTTGCCTGCTCAACGCTATCAAGCTCGAAGACGATAACCGCCCCGGGCTTGTCGGCACTTGCATAGTTTTCGCGGGAATGGCGTTGGGCTCTGACAAGGTTGCTTTAGGAAGCCGAATTGTGACCTCGCGCGCGCTGCCGTGACTGGCGGAACCTGCTCGACCTTCGCATTAGATCGCCCTCGTATAAACTCGGTTGACCGCTTCCTTCACCCGCGCCCGACTCTCGCGGGCATCCAAAGAACTCTTTTCGATCACCGCAACTTCGCTGGCGAGCTCAGGATCCTTGATCGACTCCTCTAGCCACCGCGAATAGTCGCCGGCGCGCAGGTGATGCAACCAAGTGGCGTCGTCGACACCATCCGCGATCTGAAGAAACAATAGCAGATTCTGTGCTCGGAGGTTCAGATCGCCATCTGGCCCGCGGAAGTAGAAGCTGCGGTCCTCGCCCAGATCGCCTTCCGCGTATTTGCGCGTGTGACGCCGAAGATGCTGGCGCGGTTCATTGATGCGCACACGGCGGAGCCGGCGTTCTCTCCGCTCCCAAAAATAAGCGAGGCCCCGATCGATATGGCCGGCACGCATCTCAGGCGGGTCCTCGCCCACCGCGCGGCAAAACGAGCAAAGCGTCGCCGCGGGATCCACGCCGACGGCTACGACGAACACGACTGTCTCAAGCGCCGCCCGCGCGACATGCTCGGGATGCACGGTGACGAAGATCGTTCCTTCAAGCTGCTGCGGCAGACTAGCCGCTGTCGCCCATTCGCGCGGCATCATATGATGGGCTTCATCAATTAGCATCCAATGCGGCCTCGCAGTCTCAGCGCGTAATTCGCACAGCTGAGAGAACAGCTTGGCGAAATAGCGTGGTCGGTCGTCGAGGTGAACGCCAAGTAGGTTGACGACGAGATTCTCCTTTGGATGTCGGAGCAGCGCGACCGCTTCCTCAAGGCGCGGCTCGTGCTTGGCGTCGCCCAACGACACCGTATTCTCGAGTTCGGCGTAGTCGCCCTCCGGATCGATCACGCAAAACTGGAAGCCTGCCTTTAAGAAACGCTCGAGAAGCCCGGTCGCGACCGTCGACTTACCCCCGCCCGACATTCCGGCGATCAGCAGACTTCCACCGCGTGGTGAAATCCCGATCGGCGCGCCCGTTTCATCCAGCGCGAGCTCAATCGACTGTCGGGGAAAACCTTGGCTCAACCCGGCGAGGTCGTCCGCGATCATCTGCCGAGCCAGCGCCGCTACACCAGCACCGCAAGGATCCTCAGTCACGAAATCGGCGTTCTCCTTCAGCAACGGCAAGGCATTCGCCACGGCCACACCGCAGCCGCATAACCGGAGAAAAGCGTGATCGTTCTCGGCGTCTCCGATTCCGGCCACGTTATGTGGCGACAATTCCAGCAGGGCCAGCGCCGCTTCGAGGCCGCTGGCCTTGCTGACACCGGCGGGAAGTATCATTACGGCGCCTTTGTTGAAAATGATCTGGAGCTCGAGCCCGAGCTCGCGGATTGCCTCCAACACTGCTTGCTGGTGCGGCTCCTCGGTCGCAACGATGGAGCGTCCGACCGATACCGGCACCGAGCGCGCGTGCAACCTATCAAGAAACGGTTGCGGCGGTTCTGGCGCGAGCAGCCTCTCCTCGCCGGTCTTTGGATCGAAAAGGAGGCCGCCATTCTCAGCGACAATCAGATCGAAGAGCGCAATCTCGGAAAGACTTTTCTTCAAGTCCGGTAGCTGACGGCCGGTGACAAGAAGGAGTTTTCGCCCAGATCGCTTTAGATCGCGTAGCGCCTCTAGCGTTGCCTCTGCTACGACGCCATCCTCGGCGATTGTGCCGTCGTAATCGGTCGCGAGCGCAATGAAATACATCCGCGGATCCTCAGGGTTGATCGTGAACGGATAGATGCGGGAAGGCGTTCCTGTCTCCCGGCTAACCAGCCATCCGGCAAAACACCTGGCGCCGGCGCCGTAAGTTAGCAGCAGCGTCTTGGCAGTATGCGCGCGGCAAGATCAGGCAGTTGCACAGGCGGTGGTGACGAGAGGCGGCGATCGCGCTTGGCCTGACCGAAACACCCCAAGGGGAAAGTACCGGCGCGGCAAAATAAAAATCACTGATCGTAAGGGCCTCGAAGAACATGCATGCGGACGTTCACCGGTAGCATTGACACAGCCACCGCGCTTGAACGCTGAATATTTTGGCCTGGCACGCGCCCCTCTGTCCTGTGCAAACCGAACCGTCCCATGTCAGGGCTGCCCCTGTCCACCGCCTGAGCCGTAGACGTTCCCAGTAGCGAAGCTCGGTGCTACCAAATTTTTCGTACTTCTGCTCTGACGCGCCGCCGCTGATCTGCAGAGGCGTCCAGATCGGCCCCGGCGCTACGCCATTAACGCGGATTCCGTTGGGCCCGAGTTGCTTGGCCAATGACTTGACGTAGTTCATGGTCGCGGCCTTTGTCTGGGCGTAGTCATAAAGGTCCGGCGAGGGATCATAAGCCTGCTCGGACGTGGTACCGATGATTGCGGAACCGGGCTTGAGATGAGGGAGGGCAGCCTTAATGATCCAAAACGGCGCGTAAATATTGGTCTTCATCGTCGCGTCGAAGTCCTCGGTTGTAATGTCCAGGATCGACGGTTTCGATTGCTGTCTACCAGCATTGCAAACTACAATGTCGAGTCCGCCGAGCCCCTTTACGGCTTCGTTCACCAGTCTTTGGCAAAAAGCTTCGTCGCGTAAATCGCCGGGGATAGGCAAAGCGGTCCGGCCGGCTTCCCTGATGAGCTGAATGACTTCGCGGGCATCCGCCTCTTCAATCGGGAAGTAGTTGATAGCTACGTCGGCGCCGTCGCGCGCATATGCAATCGCCGCAGCCCGTCCCATGCCGGAATCGCCGCCGGTAATTAGCGCCTTGCGACCGGCGAGGCGACCGGAGCCGCGATAGCTGGTCTCTCCATGGTCCGGCTTTGGATCCATGTCGCGTGCCAAGCCCGGCCAAGGTTGCGTCTGCTGCTTGAACGGCGGCTTCGGGTACTTGGAACGCGGGTCCTCCATGGTCGGCTCGCCGTTTCGAAGGTTACCCCTGCGGTCATTTTGCTCTTGAGCCAGGGCCGTGCCCGCGGTGCCTAGTGCCGCCGCGCCGATCCCGACAGCACTGACCAGCCGCCGACGAGACAGTGCGCTGGGTTCAATCTCATCCATCTGCCTTCTCCGTGGCCGTCATAAGCAAACACTGATCTACGAGTTTGGTTGCCGCTGCGCAGAGCTATCACTAAATCTTGGTGACGGAAGGGTCAGGCGGCAGCGGCTTGAGCTTTCGGCTTGACGACCTCAATTCCGTCGGTGAACCTTACACCGAGAATTATTTTCGGCAACTGGTTGTGGCCATCGAGGCGACGCCAGTTTTTCTCGGCGGCCTCGGCCAGCTTGAAGATCATGGCGAGCGCGGTCTTGTTCGAGAGACATCCTTTGGAGCGCACTGTTCGGTGGCGGACCGTCGCGAATGAGCTTTCGATGGGGTTGGTCGTTCGCAGATGCTTCCAGTGCTCAGCCGGGAAGTCGTAGAAGGCAAGCAACGCGTCGCGATCCTTGATCAGGCACTCGACAGCCTTGTCGTATTTGACGCCCCAGATTTCGATGAAGGCGTCGAACGCGGCGAGTGCATCCTTCTTGGTCTCGGCCATCCGAATCTCCTGGAGCGCACGCTTGGCCTTCGATTGCTGGCTCTTGGGCAGCTTGTTCAAGACATTGGCGGTCTTGTGCACCCAACAGCGCTGGCCGCGTGTCCTCGGCCACACCTCCTCGACCGCCTGCCAGAAGCCGAGGGCGCCGTCGGCGACCGCAAGCTCGGGTCCCATCGCAAGCCCCCGCCGTTTGAGGTCGAGGAGGAGCTCTTTCCACGATTGCGCGCTCTCGCGGACGCCGTCGATGAGCCCGACAAGTTCCTTTTTGCCTTCGGGCGTGGCGCCGATGATCACCAGCAGGCACTGCGCGGCTTCCTCGAGCCGGGCTTGCACATGGATGCCGTCGACCCAGAAGTAAACGTAGCGTTTGGCCGAGAGATCACGCTTGCTCCAACGCGTATGCTCGTCCGACCAGGCCTCCTTGAGCCGCCCGATGGTCGAGGCAGAGAGCCCGCCGGCATCCTTGCCGAGCAGTGCGATCAGCGCCTCCTCGAAATCACCGGTGGAGATGCCCTTCAGGTTAGAGAATCGGGATCAGCACCTCTAGGCTCTTCGATCGGCGCGCATAGGGAGGCAAAATCGTCGACGAAAATCGGATGTGCTCTCCGCCTTCGCCGGCGCGGTCACGCACGCGCGGGCACCGCACCGCGACTGCACCGATGCCGGTCACGATCTCGCGCTCGGGCAGATGCCCGTGGCGCACCAGTCGCCGGCGGCCATCATCGGTCAACTTGTCGGTATGGGTGCTGAGCCAAGCCGCAACCTCGGCTTCGACGGCCTGCCCCAATAGCGTTCTCGCGCCATTGCGTAAAACCTCGGTCAGCGGATCGGAAAATGTTCCTGGCTGGGTTAGTTCGAAAACGTTAGTCTCGGTCACGGCGTATCACTCCTTCGGTGGAGAAGTGGAGGCGTTGAACACCCCCACGATACGCCGCCTTACCCCTTCATGCCGTCACCAACTTTCGGCCTTAGCTCCGCTGCGCATCAGCGCGCCGCTACTGTTCTATCATGTCGCCATGAGCCGGATCGCAGCCACGTTCACCGAGTTCCTCCGCCCATGTCCGCCTCGAGATCATCGCGGAGAACCGGTTCGCAGAACCGCACAGCCAGCGCGACTTTGCCCAATGAGTACTGCGTTCAGGCGTAACTGCTAACGCATTTCGTCGCCTCAGCATTTTGATACGTGCGGCGCAGGCGTCATCAACATGCGGCTGCGGCATCAGGCATTAGCGAATATCGCCTCCTTTACCCCGATACTCGCTCGAAGAACCCGTATTATTGTAGGCGGGAGCCATCTTTAGTTCGTCTTTGGTGCGATTGAGGACGAGCCAATCCTTGCCCTCGCGCGTCGAGACTTTCAGCTCCTTGAAGGGAATCACGACGTCTTTCTGGGCAACGCCAAGGAACCCGCCGACGCCGATGATCGCGGCCGTGACGTTGCCGTTGTTATCGATCATAAGATCGGTGACGTTGCCAATTTTGTGTTCGGAAGGATCATAAACACTTGCCTTATAGACGTCGGAGGCAAGCCAATGGTCCGTCGAAAGCGAAGACGAAGGATTGGTCACGACCGAGCGTCCGGTCGATGGCTCTCTGGTCATCGTGGTCTCTGCGAAAGCGAGACCGCTAGCGAAAGCGAAGACCGAGGCGGACAGAGCGAGAGTTTTTAACATAACTGATCTCCTTTGCTGTTGCGACACCACCTTGGGGTCGGCTGGGAAACGTCGCGGCCTGACCTTGGTTCCCATCGGCAACGCCAAGCCCGACAAGCGCATCAGGACGCGAACCCCGGCGCGCAATGTCCCGACGATGCACACGTTTCAATCCCGGCAAAGGCTCAATGCGGCGCGCCAGTCCCGCCAAACAGCTTTCCTGGCTTCGTCCAACATCAATCGCCTCTCGCACACCAAGCGCGGCAGGCAAGCCTCCAGGGCTTCCTTCTCCACGACCTCATTTCCTGGCTCCAACTGGAAATTTTTCGGATCATTCGGCGCCCCGCCGAGGCTGAGCGGGATAATGTAATCGAGCTCAAATCGGTTCTTGTCCGCGTCTGCCCAGCCGGCCGCGCGAAGCTTGTCCCGCTTGATTTGATCCGTCACGCGCAAAGGCGGGCGAACCGCTTTAGTCCAGCCCGGCTTGCAGATCGTGCGGCCGATCGTCGCTTGCGTGACGGCCGGGTTGAAGGGAAGTTCTTCGGCAAAGGCGGGCGCGACGAAAATCAACAAGGCGATGGGAACATGCTTCATAGCGGACTCAAGACCATTTGACGCCGATGCTACAAACTCGCCGCGATCTGCGCGAGTGGGAATGCGAACTGTTCGCCGATATGCTGCACCAAAAGATAGACCATGCGGCGCGCGATTTTCAGGTAGACCTCATCCGAATGCCAGGTCGTGTGGGGCTTGGGCCGGCGTTTGCGCAGGTCCGCCGCGATCATCGGCCCAAAATGATTCACCCAGCGCCGAACGGTCTGGTAGGAGACCATGATGCCCCGTTCCGCCAACAAGTCTTCGACGCGTAGGCTGAGTGTGAACCGGAGATAGAGCCAGATCGCCTGGTGGATGATCTCTGGCGGAAAGCGGTAGCCGCTATAGCTGATTTTCTTCATCACCTTGGCTACCGAACCGCCGGTGGAACCGCAAGTCCTGAGCGGCGTGACAACGCCGTTCATCAAGCGAGCGCCATAAACGGATATCGTTCAGCGACGACGATACACGCCGCCGCGATGGTATACGCCACCGCGATGGTACACGCCGCCGCGACGGTATACGCCACCGCGATGGTACACGCCGCCGCGGTACACACCGCCGCGATATACGCCGCCGGCGTAACCGACCGCGGGGTATCCCGCGATGTTGGGCCGGCAGCCTCCATAGGGACCCCGGTGAAAGCCCAAGCCACATCCTCCCGCGACCAGCGTCACATTCGAGCTCTGGTTAGGAACCGGTGATATTGAAAATGCGGTGGCGTCAAAGGCGACTATAACGCGTGGCCACGGCTCCGATGACACCCGCTATGCAAAGGATCCTGTGCAAGGCTCGTTCCTCCTAGTAGTGAAATAGCCGCAAAATGCAGTGAAAGACGTGGGTTTAGCGGCTTGCACCAATACCATCCTAGCCCAGCCCAAGTCGAACGAATTTAAAAAATGCCGCAAGCCCCCGATGGCGCTGGAGAGGTTCGCTCACTATGGTCGCGTTTGCCTGGCCCCGCGTTGCGCGTTAATTGACCAGCCGCGTAATGACATTGATGAGGTCGCCGTAGCCATGGGGCTTTTGCAGAATGGCGACCACTTTGCTTAGACCGGTTTGTCTCCGATCGACCTCGTCGCGCTTCATGCTTCACATGGTCGGCTGCCATCCGAACGGAAAGTCACGCCCGCCCTTGCCGAAGAACTTGTCCTCAACCCGGCCGTCACGCAAGCGATGATCGGCGGGGGCAAGCTTCGCGCCGCCGGCTTGACATAAACTCCTATCCCTGCACCGGACACTTCGTCCACGGTTAATAAGCCTATTTTTTCGAACCATGTTCCTGAGCGTGATGTTTACTAGCTTCCTCCGCATGGTGCCTCGCATGGCTAGCATGGCCACGGGCCATGTGGGCATGATGCCCCGCCTTTTCATGAGCTCCACTTTCATGATGCTTGGCGGCTTCCCGATGGTGGTGAGCCGCGCGCTCATGATGCTCCGCTGCTGATGTATGGTTTTGGGCGCCTTTATGTTGCGTAGCCATTCAGAACCTCCACAGGGAATGATATTGTATGAAAATGAAACGCCGCGCGAGACTGGCGCATGAAGTCGTAGCGATACGCTCGCTCACGTTCAGTCACGGCGACGAGCGCGGCGATGCGATAATTTCAAGTGCCGCTGACGGAACTTTTTTCGCAAAAGCGCGCCGACCCAGGCTCCCCGACAATATGCTCATAATTCCGACAAGCATTCAGGCAGCCATCTTTTGGCAGCTTTCGGCGCAGCGACGGCACGCATCCACGCATTCCCGCATTTCCCCGACCCGCTCACAATCCGCGGCGCATTGTTCACAGATCTCGGCGCATTCCCGACACGTGAGTTTGTGAAGTTCCGAGCCGAGAAGCATGAAATGCGCGGATGTCCGACAAATCTCGGCGCAAGCCATCATCAAGGTGAAATGCCTTGGTTCGGTATGTTGACCGCCGATCTGCAAACAATGCCCCACCGCCGTCGACAGGCACATTTGATAACAGCGCAAACATTCGGCGATGCAGCTCTTCATCTCATCGTTGACCAGATGCATAGGATTGCTCCATTCACAAATCTGTGCCCAAACCCTACGGGCAGAGATATTCTAGAAACCACAGTTTGCCGGTTTGGTTCCGATGGGTACCCAGTAAAAGGTCTGAGGATACTTATGGCCAAGCCGCGGCGAACGAATTAACCCCGATTTGATATGTCATCATTCATCTTGTAGTCCTGCTCCAAATTGAACTGCGTGTGCTGACGAAAAGGGGACTTGACGCTCACGCTGCCCGCCTCGACCTGCCGAGTCGTTTGATTGCCTGCTCGAGCGGCCGCTCAAAATCGCAGTAGTCCTCCCAAGGCTTGCTCCTGCTGAGAAGGGCTGGCACGGACCTGATGGTGAAGCGTTTGGGATCGAGGTCGGCTTTGACCTGCGCCCAGGTCAATGGCATGGACACCATCGCGCCAGGACGGGCGCGTGGCGACAATGGCGCAACCGCAGTCGCCATCCGGTCATTGCGGAGATAATCGAGGAAGATGCGCCGCTCACGCAGCTTCTTAGCCATGTGCACGATATAGAGCTGCGGATTCTCTTTCGCCATTCGAATGCAAACTTCGTGGGCGAAAGCCTTTGCATCCGGCCAAGTCAGCTTGCTCTTCTTGGAAGCGGCAAGCGGTGCGATGACATGCAACCCTTTGCCGCCCGTTGTCTTGCAGAAGCAGACGAGACCGAGTTCGTCGAGCCGCTCTCGCATTTTCTTGGCGGCTTCGACGACGGTGGAGAATGCGACGTTGGGGCCAGGGTCCAGATCGAAGACGAGACGCCCCGGAACTTCAGGATGCTTCGGCTGGCAGTTCCAGGGATGCAATTCGAGCGCGGCCACTTGCGCGACAGCGGCGAGACTTTCCACTCGGTCGATCTCAAGATAGGGTTTGCGATCGCCGAAGACGGTTACGAGCTTGAGCAGATTGGAGGTGCCTGGCATGGCATGACGCTGAAAGAATTGCTCGCCAGCGATGCCGTCGGGTGCGCGGATGATCGAACAGGGGCGGCCCTCAATGTGGTTGAGCATCCAAGGTCCCACGGCCTCGACATAACGAGCGAGATCGAGCTTCGTCACCGGCTCGCCGTCGCCAGCATCCGGCCAAAGCGCCTTGTCAGGATTTGTGATCAGCACGCCCATCACGACGGGCTTTTTATCGAGCGGATTTGACGCTCGTACGGCCGCCTTGAGTCGGCTGGTGGGCTTTGCAACCGCCGTAGTCTCCAGAGGCGCCGGCTTTTCAGCTGCAACCTCGGCCGCCGGCTTATCCTCGCGCAGCCCTTTGAAGGCGGCCTGCCGAACCAAGCCGGCGCCGGTCCAGCCGGCGAACTCGATCTCGGCGACGAGTTCCGGCTTGGTCCAGTTCACGTTCGCCTCCTTGCGCGGCGCTCCGATGCCGGTGAACGGTGATTTGGCGGTCGTAACGGCCTTCAGGCGCGGCAGAAGTTGCCTCACCTTGGCCTCGCTATATCCTGTACCGACGCGGCCGACATAGACGAAATGCTCGCCGCGATGAACGCCAACCAGGAGAGAGCGGAATTTGCCGTTAGTGGTTGTCCAACCGCCGACGACGACCTCGTGGCCTGCCCTGCACTTGGCTTTGGTCCAGCTGTTGGTTCGGCCGGAACGATAGGGCGCATCGAGCCTTTTCGAAACAATGCCCTCAAGTGCCAACCGGCAAGCGGACTTCAAAACCGCATCACCGCCCGTTTCCAAATGCTCGACAAAGCGAATCCGGGCCGCGTCACCTGGACCGTGGTCCGCCAGCAAGTTCTGAAGCCTTGCTTTTCGATCGGAAAGCGGTCGTCGTCGCAGGTCGGCTTCGTCATCGAATAAAAGATCGAAAGCATAGAAGACCAGGTCGTCGGTCTCTTGCTCAGACAGTGCCGCCTGCAGAGCAGTGAAATCGGGAGCGCCGTTCTCGTCGAGGGCAACGATCTCGCCGTCGATAATCGCGTCCGGCAGCGACTTGGCCTCTCTTGCGATCGCACCGAACTTCCCGGTCCAATCGAGCCCCTTACGCGTCTTCAGGTTCACCTGCTCATTCTGCACACGCAGCTGAATACGATAGCCATCGAACTTGATCTCGTGTCCCCAGCCGTCGCCGGACGGTGGCCGCTCGACCAGTTCGCAGAGCTGGGGCGCTATGAAGTCCGGAAGCGCAGCAGAGGATCGTGGCCGAGCCTTCGACGTCTGTGACTTTGTCTTGGCCGCAGCCTTGCGCTTTTTGTGATTCTCGGCAGCATGGTTCGCCCTGCTGTCCCACACAGCGTCCGGCTCCGCAGCCGCTTTAGCCGCCAGCACAAACGGTTTCGGACTGCGCCCCTTTCCGGCGGCGATTGTCGCCATCGGACGGCCGGATGTGATCGAGCGGTCCTCGGCGAGGACCGCGTCGGCGTCACCTTCTCGCGCGTGCTCATCCCTATGCTTGATCAAAAGCCAATTGGTCCGTTTGCCGCCGGTCCTGTCATGCTTCATGCGGACGAGAACCCAGCTGCCGTGCAGACGCTGTCCTTGCAGCATGAACTTGAAATCACCGCTAGCAAGCGCTTCTTCTGGCGTCTCGTTGCCTTCGGGCTCCCAATATCCGCGGTCCCAGAGCTGAACCGTCCCGCCGCCATATTCGCCCTTGGGGATCGTTCCCTCGAAGTCCCCATAATCGAGCGGGTGATCCTCGACCTCGACCGCGAGCCGCTTGTCATGGGGATCGAGCGACGGGCCGCGGGCCACAGCCCACGATTTAAAGACACCATCGAGCTCAAGCCGAAGATCGTAATGCAGCCGCGTTGCCGCGTGCTTCTGGATGACGAACCGCCGCCGATTGGAGGCGGTGATCCCCATCTGGCCACTTGGCTCCGCGGTCTTGGTGAAATCTCGCTTCGCGCGGTATTTTGAGAGTTTGTTTTTGTTCGGCATGAAGGTCACCATACGGTTTTTGAACATTACTCCACATAAGATTGGAGAGCGAGCAACGCGGCAAACTGAGCTTTGGTTCAGCGCGTGGTTCTACGCTGCCCACCAGACCCGTCTTCTCTTCTCCGATCAAGCTTTGGCTTCACTGCAGCCGGGCTCTTGTGCGAGGCAAGATTGTCGATCCCGACAATGTCGCCGGGCGAGAGCGCCGGAACGAGCCACACGAAGCGCTTACTCTCCCCAATCCGAAAACGCGCCTATCTAATTCCGTGGCAGACTTGGAGTTCTCGGACCTCAAACCGGCGAACCGCATGGCGGCTCAAGCGTGCCGTGCGGCGATCACTTCGCTTCCCGGCGGCGCGTCCGCTGACGCAAGCTTTCCGCGGTTATGTAGAGCAGCGGAATAATGAAAATCCCAAAGACGGATGCGGCGATCATGCCGCCGAACACCGGCGTGCCACCGCTTGGCGCGTGATGGCCCCCGTCCCCCGCGCAATAACCAGGGGCAGTAGTCCAAGGATGAACGCGAAACTGGTCATCATCACCGGGCGGAACCTCAGGCCCGCCGCTTCAATGGCGCTAGCGTCGATGGCCTTGCCGAGCCGCCGCTGTTCCACCGCAAACGCTACGATCAGAATGCCGTTCTTTGCGGCAAGCGCGATCAGCACGACGAGTCCGATCTGCGCGTAGACGTCGAAGCTCAGTCCAGCCAGCATCACTGCGACGATGGCGCCGAGTACCCCGACGCTGACCGACAGTAAGGCGGGAACCGGAATGTTCCAGCTCTCATAAAGCGCAACGAGAAACAGGTAAGCGAAGAGAACTGCGAATCCGAGCACAATGGCCGTGCGTCCGCTCGCAGCCTTTTCCTGGAGCGCGGCCCCGGTCCATTCGAAGCTGTAGCCCGCCGGCAGGGTCGCGGCGGAGATGCGCTCCATCGCGGCGAGGGCCTGGCCGGAACTGTAGCCGGGCTTCGGCGCGCCGTTCACAATTGCGCCGCGGAATCCGCTGTAACGCACCACCGTTCGCGGCCCTTGCACGAGCTTCGCCTTGGCCAGGGCGCGGATCGGGACCATCGCCCCCTGGGCGTTGCGCACATAGATCCGGTAGATGTCGTCTACTTTATCGCGAAATGGCGTCTCGGCCTGGACGTTGACCTGCCATGTGCGGCCGAACACATTGAAGTCGTTGATGTAGTAGCTGCCTAGCGTCGATTGCAAGGCATTGAAGATATCGGTAATCCTGACGTCGAGCACCTGCGCCTTGTCGCGGTCGATATCGAGATAGATGGAAGGCGGCTGGCCCTGCAGCGCCTCCAGCACGTATTGGAAGCCGCCGGTGCTCGTTAATCAGTCTCGCTGAGGCGCGGCTTTGCGCGGCGGAAGCGGGCGCTGGTGCGCTCGCGGAGGCTCTGGAATGTCACGTAAAGCATCGGGATCAAGAAAAGCCCGATGCCGCTGGCGGCAATCATCCCGGCGAAGACCGGCGTGCCGACGCCGTGCCGGCTGATCTCGGCGGCCCCCTGAGCGACCACCAGCGGGTAGACGCCGAGAATGAAGGCGAAGGAGGTCATCATCACGGCGCGAAACCGCATCTGCGCGCCGAGCACCGCGGCTTCCCGAATGTCCTTGCCCTGTTCGCGCTGGTCCTTGGCAAATTCGACGATCAGAATGCCGTTCTTGGCGGCCATCGCGATCAGCACCACGAGCCCGATCTGGGCATAGAGGTCGAGCGACAGATGCCAGATCAGAATCCCGACAAAAGCGCCCAAGACCCCGACCGGAACCGATAGCAGCACCGGAACCGGAATCATCCAGCTTTCATAGAGTCCGACGAGAAACAGAAAGGCGAACATCACGGCAAGACCGAGGATCGCCCCTGTCTGCCCCGAGGCCGCGACCTCCTGATAGGCGGTTCCGGTCCACTCGTAGCTGTAACCGGCGGGCAAAGTCTTCCCGGAGACCTGTGCCATCGCCGCGAGCGCAGTGCCGGACGACGTGCCTGGAGGCGGCCCGCCCTGAATTGGGATCGCCCGATAGTTGTTGTAACGGGTGATGACCTGCGGTCCGACGATGACGCGGGCATTGGCGATCGAGGGCATTGGCACATCACCGCCGTATTTGTTGCGAATATAGATCTGCCACAGTGACGAGACGTCCTTGCGGTCGGCCGCCTCGCCCTGAATATTGACCTGCCAGACCCGCCCGAAAAGATTGAAATTGTTGATGTATATGCCGCCCAGCGTCGCCTGCAGAGCGCCGAACACATCGTTCATGCCAAGACCGAGCGCCTGCGCCTTCTCGCGGTCGATGTCGAGATAGATGGACGGATTGCTCGCGGTATAGGTGGAGAAGACGCGGGTGAGCCGCGGGTCCTGGTTGGCAGCCGCGAGGAGCCCCTGCATGACACTATTCATTGCCGCCGGGTCCTGTCCTTCGAGCCCTTCGAGCTCGTATTCGAACCCGCCGGTGGTCGACAGCCCGATGATCGGCGGCAGGTTGAACGGGATGACAGTCGCCGTGCGGATCTGCTGCCCTTCGGCGAAGACCCGCGCGATCAGCGACTGCGCCGAATTCGCCACACCGGCGCGGTCGGCGAACGGCTTCAAGGTGGGGACGACGAATGCCGCATTCGGCTCGTTGACGCTATCGAGGATCGAGTAGCCGATGATCGCAAACACGTTTTGGATCTGCGGCATCTGCTTGAGGAGGGTCTCGATGCGCTGAACCGCTTTGCTGGTGCGGGTCACTGACGCTCCGTCCGGCAATTGCACCGAGACGAAGAAGGCGCCCTGGTCCTCCTCCGGCAGGAATCCCGTCGGCGTGCGCAAGGAGAGGCCGAGGATGCCGGCGGCGCTCGCCAATATCAGCACAACGGCGAGCACAGAGACGCGCACCAGACGGCGCACGATCGCAGCATAGCCATTGCGGATGTTGTCGATGCGACGCAAGACCCAGCCCATCGGGCCGCGCTTTGGACCGCCGTGCCGCAGAAACACGGCGCACAGCGCCGGCGACAGGGTCAGCGCATTCAATGCCGAAATCAGCATCGCGACGCTGATCGTCACCGCGAATTGCCGGAACAAGGTGCCCGAGATGCCGGGGATGAAGGCGATCGGCACGAACACCGAAAGGAGGACCAAGGTAATCGCGATGATCGGCGCGGTAATCTCCGTCATCGCCTTCTTCGCCGCGTCCGCGGGCGACAGGTGAGGTTCCTCCTCCATCACACGTTCGACATTCTCGACCACGACGATCGCGTCGTCGACGAGGATGCCGATCGCCAGAACCATCGCGAGGAGCGAGATCGTATTGGCCGAATAGCCCATCACCAGCAACAGCGCGAAGCTGCCGATCAAACTGACCGGCACCGCAATGGCAGGAATGATGGTCGCGCGCAGACTACCCAGAAACACAAAGACGACGATCACGACAAGCCCAAAGCCGATCAACAGCGTCATCAGCACGTCGTGAATGGTGGCTTGGACGAAGGTGGTCGTGTCGTAATTGACCAAATATTTAAGACCCGGTGGGAAGCGCTGGCTCAAGCGATCGAGATTGGCTCTGACTGCGGCAGCGGTTTGCACGGCATTGGCGCCGGGAGAGAGATATATGCCGATCGCTACCGCAGGCTCGGCGTTGAGGCGGCCTTCAACATCCTGGTTTTGGGCGCCGAGATCGACCCGGGCGACATCGCGCACCCGCAGCAGCGACCCGTCGGGATTGGCGCGCAGCACGATATTGCCGAACTGCTCGGGTGTCGTCAGGCGACCCAAGGTCTGCACATTCAACTGGAATTGCTGGTCTCTGTTGATCGGGCGCGCGCCGACCCGGCCGACCGGCGCCACCACGTTCTGCGCCTGGATCGCCGAGATCACATCGGCCGGGGTTAGCTGCAGATTGTCGAGCCGCTGGGTATCGAACCAGATCCGCATCGAATAGTTGAGCGCGCCGAACAGGCTCGCCTGGCCGACCCCCGGCGTGCGCGACAACACATCGAGAATATTGATGATCGCGTAATTGGTGATGAACAGCGGGTCCTGCGCGCCGCTCTCGCTGTAGATCATAATGAATTGCAGGACTGCGGACGACTTTTTCTGAACTGTCAGCCCCTCGAGCTGGACTTCGGAAGGGAGCTGGGCCAACGCGGTCTGCACGCGGTTGTTGACGGCGTTGGTGTTGATATCGGGATCGCTGCCGAGCACAAAGCTGACCGTCAGATTGTAGCTGCCATCGTTGCTGCTCGTCGACTTCATGTAGATCATCTTGTCGACTCCGACGACCTGCGCCTCGATCGGCTGGGCGACACTCGCCTCGACGACGGCGGCGGAGGCGCCCGGGTAGGTGGCGGAAACTTGAACCTGCGGCGGGACGATGTCCGGAAACTGGGCGACCGGGATGCGCGTCAGCGCCAGCGCGCCGGCGATCGTGATGACAATCGCGATGACAACGGCGAGCCGCGGGCGGTCGACAAAGATTGCCGAAATCATCAGTTCACCTCCCGCCCGCTGAAGAACCGCGCGGCGGCGGGTTGGGATCGCTTGCGGGGCCACCCGGCCTAGCGCCGCCGGCCGGAGCGCCGCTTGCGCCGTCCTGCGCAGCCTCGGGCTGAATCGCCGGCGGCGGGCTCGCCGGGCCGGGCAAGACGGTCTCGCCTGGCCGGACTCGCTGCAACCCTTCGGTGATAACCAATTCTCCCTCCTCGAGCCCGCTGGTCACTACGGCGGTGGTCGGGGTCGACTGGCCGAGCTGGATGCGCCGTTGTTGCGCCTTCTTCTGCGCATCGACAACATAGACGTAGTCGCCTTGCTGATCGGACAAAACCGCGGCGCGCGGAATGGCCAGCACGGCAATCGGTTGCACGCCTTCGAGAATCACGGTCACGAACTCACCGTCCGTCAGCTCGCGCGATCCGGGCATCCCTGCCTTCATGCCCGGAAACACCGGATTGGGGATCACGCCGCGCACGGTGATCGTGTCGGTGTTTTCGGCGACTGTCGGCGACACGTAGTCGAGCGTGCCGTCCTGCCCGTAGATCTGCCCGTCCGGCAAGCGGAGCTTGATCACGACCGCGCTGAACCCTCCTTTTTTGGCATAGCGGTTGCGCAGATCGAGCCCCGTGCGCTGCGCGATCGAGAAAAGCACATACATCGGGTCCTGACTGACGAGTGTCGCCAAGGTTCCGCTTGTCGGCGAGACGACATTGCCCTCGGTGATCGCCGTACGGCTGATCTTGCCGTCGATCGGGGCTCGGATTTCGGTATAGCCAAGATTGATCTCAGCTTGGCGCAGCTGAGCCTGCGCTCCGGCGATCTGAGCCGCCAGGGCGCGTTCCGAAGCAAGCGCGGCATCGACGTTCGCTTGCTGGCCGGCACCTCTCGTCAACAGGGTCTGCGCGCGCCAAAGCGTCAGCTCGGCATTGTGATGCTGCGCTTGCAACTGCTCCACCGTTGCCTGGTTAGACTGAACCTGCGCCTGAAAAGGGGGTTGCTCAAGGCGGTAAAGCAGATCGCCATTTTTGACCTCGGCGCCCTCGTCGAAGAGCCGCTGCTCGAGGAACGCGCTGACCCGGGCAACGAGCGCCACCCGTCCCACCGCCTGGATCCGGCCGATGAACTCGTCGGTCTGGGTCATCTGCTGGCGCTCGGCGCGCACCACCCCCACCGCGGGCGGCCCACCGGAGGCCGGCTGAGCCTCGGCCCCGGCCGAAAGCAGACCGGAGAGAAAGGTCAATAGCAAACACCCGGCGGCCGATTTATGAGCCATCTGATCCCCGAAGCCATGCGTTCCCAATCCGACGCGCCATTATAGCGGGCTGGCTGCTAGAATGGAGAGCCATTATCCGACATCGACCGGATGACGGCCTTGTTGAGGTTGAGATGTCCTGCGATTTTGCGCCCATCTCGACGCGGGCGACGTCTTTCACCCGGACAACCGAACCGTCGGGATGCTCGACGCCGGTCGTCACGCGTCGCAGCTCGACCTTCTTCGCCTCGTCGACCACCAGGACATAGCGGCCGGCCTGATCGAGCAGGACGGCGGATTGCGGAACCACTAGCGCAGACCGCGGCGCGCCCCGTTCCACGGTCACGCCCACGACCCCACCGGGGATCAGAAGACCCTCCGGGTTCGGCACTTGCGCCCGCACCGCGACAGTGTCCGTGCCGGTCTCGACCTGGACGTCGAGCAAGTTGGTGAGGCCGGGATGCGGATAGGCGCTGCCATTGGGCAGCTGGATGTGAACGGTCACATGCGGGGTCTTGGCGGCCAATTCAGCGACCCTGCGCCTGTAGTTAATGACATCGCGCTCGCTTGCCTGAAAGATGACATAGATGGGGTCTTGGCTGACAATCGTCGCAAGCGTCCCGGACGACGGGCCGACCAGATTGCCCACGGTGAAATAAGCAAGCCCGATCCGTCCATCGATCGGTGAACGGATTTCCGTGTAACCAAGATTGATTTCCGCCTGGTCGAGCAGTGCCTGCGCCGCCAACACATTGGCCTGCGCCGCCGCCTCGTCGGCCGCGCGCTGGTCGACCGTGGCTTGCGCGATATTCTGCTTGCTGACAAGCTCCTTGCCGCGCCCCAGTTGCAGGGCGGCGTTGACCTCTGTTGCCTTTGCCTTAGCGAGATTGGCGCGCTGCTGTTCGACCGCCGCCTTATAGGTCGCTTGTTCGATGCGGAACAGGAGGTCGCCGGTCTTGACCTGCTGCCCTTCGGTGAAAGAGCGCTCCTCGATGAACCCGGTGACCCGCGCGACAATGTCGACCTTGTCGATTGCCGTCACACGGCCGATGAAATCGCCTGTCTCCGTCACCTGACGGCTTACCACCGGGGTCACCGAGACCGCCGGCGGCGGTAAGGCGCGTTGGGCGCTGGCAACGCCACAGCGAGCAATGAAGCTCAAGGCGGCAAGGGCGAGACTCCAACCGATGTAGCTATTGCGGCCAAGCATCAAGGTTGCTCCTGACTTCGAGGTTGATTTCCATGCCGCTGAAGAAATGCGGGTTCGTTCCTGACAAAATGGTCACGGATGACGTGAAATCGAATGGTGCCGCTGCCCGAGATCTTGGGCTGACGTACCGGCATGAACGCGTCCGATGGCGCAACAATTTAGCGGAGAATTCGCATCAGCCGACCGCGGCGAAGGGAGCGAAAGATGTAAGGCTTCAAGAGCGCCGGGCCAGCGCAAAGATTTCTCTCCATTCACGCAGCCATGTCCAACGCTTTTAATGTCCAACGCCACCTTATTTCGGCCAACGCACCGCACCTTCCGGGCCGCGGCTATTGGGCATGGCGTCAAGCGGTTACTGTGGCGTGAGCAAAGCGTGCCGGGCGATTTGTTGCGCCCTTCATTCGGCAACGTGGCGGTGCCGGCGCAGATCCTCCCATGTATCGACGTCGATCTCAATCGCGAAGTTGGCCGCCGGCAATTCAAGAATACCTTTCCGCGCGGCAATGAGGTCTCGCGCGCCCTTGTCTCCCTCGAGCATCCTGACCGCCGCGAATAGGCCGCGGCCGATCAGCGCCGGATTGCCGCGCCGCCCGCCCCGCACCGGCACGACTGCGAGCGGCTCGACCGGAGCCGCATCGAAAGCGTCAATGAGCCGGTCGATCAGGCTTGGTGCGATTCGCGGCATATCGCCAAGGAGAATAACCGCGCCACGAGCAGTGCTTGGCAAAGTGCGGACCGCGAGCTTCAAGGACGCCGCCAGGCCCGCGCCAGGATCGCGGTTGTGAATCCGTTTTAGCTTGAGACCTTCGAGCGCGCTTGAGACTTGTTCGTGGGCGTGGCCCGTCACCACCAGGACCGGATGCGCCCGCGAGGCCAGCGCCGCCTCCGCGACATGGCGCACGATCGGCTTGCCATCCAGCTCGGCTACGAGCTTGGTTTCGTCTGGCGACCGGCGGAATTGCTTCGCCTCGCCGGCGGCGAGGATGACTGCTGCAACTTGCCGCACCTACGCCGCCTCCTCCGCCGCGCCACTAACTTTCCGCCGCGCCGCGATGATTTCGGCAACGATCGCGATGCCGATTTCGGCCGGACTCGCGGCGCCGATGGCAAGCCCTATGGGGCTATGGATTTGTGCGAGCTCGGCCTCGGAAAAGCTGGCCGCGCGCATCCGTTCGAGGCGCCGTGCGTGGGTTATTTTGGAGCCGAGCGCGCCGACATAAAAGCATTTCGCGCGCAAGGCCGTGCCGAGCGCTGGGTCGTCGATCCGAGGCTCATGCGCGAGCAAGGCAACCGCTGTATAGCAATCAAGTCCCAGTCTCGGCAGCGCGATTTCGGGCCATTCGGCGGCAATTGGCGTTTTGGGAAATCGCTCCGGCGTCGCGAAAGCGGTGCGCGGATCGATGACGATCACCTCGAAGCCGGCAAGGCTTGCGGCCACGGCAAGCGTTTGCGCGATATCCGTCGCGCCGATCGCGAAAAGCCGCACGGGCGGAGCTTGGACATCGAAAAACAACCGCCGGCCGGCATATGGGATCAAGGCGCTCCGCCCCCGCCGCAGCCGCGCTTCGATGAGGTCCTGCAACGGATCGTTCCCGGCTTCGTCCGGGCGGACCAATCTTTGCTCGCCCGAGTCAATATCCGTGACAAGCACGCATGCACGCCGGGCGGCGCATTCATCGGCGAGCATTTCCAGAAGACGTGCTTGGGTCGCGCCGACATTCTCCACGTAGATCTTGAGCCGCCCGCCGCAGGACAGCCCGGCCCGCCAAGCTGTTTCATCCGCGACGCCAAACTCGAGCAGGCGCGGCGCGTCCGTCTGCATCACCTCCACCGCCGCGCCGATCACCTCGGCCTCGACACAGCCGCCGGACACCGAACCCGAAAAATTCCCGTTCGCGTCCACCACGAGGCGGCTGCCGGGCGGGCGTGGCGCCGACCCCCAAGTCTCGACCACGCACGCCATGGCAACAGCGCGGCCCGCTTGCCTCCACGCCAGGGCGTCGCGAAAGATGGGAAGGTTTGACGCGGACATGGAAACATTTCCCTTTTTCAACACGTGGCAACCGCCAAGCTGGCGCTCGCATCGCATCATAACCGTTGTTACGGAATGAAACGCGGCCGGCCCCGATTTATCCGGATGCCTGTCACAAAGCTTTTCGCATTCCGGTGCTGGCCTGTTTTGGCAATTAGTGGCCGCTTCGCTTCTCCCTTGAACGCGTCGGAAATAGTATCGGCTGCACCCTCTCAGCATCACCTCTCGCCGGCATCCTTGGCCGCGAGCTGGCCGATAGCCGACCAATCAAGCCTTTCGCCGCCATGGGCCAGCAAGGTCAGGAAACGGTCGCGCAGGATATTGGCGAGCGGCAGCGGCACGCGCAGATCTTCGGCGGCGGCGAGCGTCAACCGGATGTCCTTCTGGCCGAGGGGCGCAGCGAAGCCGGCCGGCTCGAATTTTCCATCGGCGATCAACCTGCCATAGGTCTTGTAGACGGGCGCACCAAATAGCGTCGACGTCAAAATGTCGAGATATTGCCGCTTGTCGATGCCTCCCTTGCCGACAAGCGCCATGGCCTCGCCCAGGGACTCGATGACCGCGGCGATCAGAAAATTGCCGCTTAGCTTCACGAGATTGGCGGCCTTCGGCGTCTCGGAAACGATGAAGGTCTTTTGTCCGATCGCGTCGAGGAGAGGTGCCGCGGCTTCGACCGCGTCGTGCTCACCTGCGGCAACCACGAAGAGCTGGCCCGCAGTCGCGAGGTCGGGGCGTCCGAACACCGGCGCCGCGACGAAGCGCTGGCCAGCCTTCGCATGTGCGCTCGCGAGCGCCTCGGACAGGGCGACGCTGATCGTGCTCGAGGAAATGTGGATCGCGCCAGTCCGCAGACTTGCGGTGATGCCCTCGTCACCCAGGACGACGTTCTCCACGGCATAATCGTTCGCCAGCATGGTGATGACGATGTCGCCCCGGCAGGTGTCCGAGACGCTGGCGGCGGCCTTCGCGCCCTGGGCGACCAGCGCTTCGGCCTTCGCTCGCGTCCGATTGTAGACTGTCACGTCGTGCCCCGCCTTCACGAGGTTCGCAGCCATGCCGGCACCCATGTGCCCGAGTTCGATGAAGCCAATGCGCATGATCTTCTTCTCCTACTTGATGCGCGGCGGCGCGCAATGCCCTAGCTTGCTCCGATCCGTCCAAGCCAGACGCAAAACACGATGGCTCCCCGACAACAACCCGGATGATGGTGTAGGCGAGGTTGCCGCCCATGGACCGCAGGCCGAATAGTAAAGAACGAGACTTTGGTCATGAGATGTCGTTGACTCGTTCCGAAGCGCAGGCTGGCGTCCTCGTCAAGTCATGCGAACCGCACCGAATAGATTGGCGGTAAGGTGTGCGTAACGCAGGCCCAGCTATCGCCTTGGTCCTCACTCACCCAAAGGCCGCCAGTCGTGGAGCCGAAGGCGAGCCGGTCGCCCGCCTCATCGAGCGCGAGCGCATGGCGGTACACGACATCGTAGGCGTGCGATTGCGGCAGGCCCTTGGTTAGGACGTCGAAGCTCTTGCCACCGTCGCGCGTGCGCGTGACAATCAGCTTGCCGTCGGGTGGGATACGCTTCTCATCCTTGATTCCGGGGACAAACCACGCCGTATCGGGCTCGCATGGATGCACGACGACCGGGAAGCCGAAAGCCGATGGCTCGACACCGTTGATCTCAGAAAATGTCTTTCCCTCGTCGGAGGAGACGAAGATTCCGTTGTGGTGCTGCACCCACATGCGGTACGGCGCGGCCGGACATTGCGCCAGGCAATGGACATCCTGGGCGATGGGGTCGTGGGTCAGTTCTGGTGGCACGTGCTCGGCTCGCATGCCCTCCCCGCGTTGCGCCCAACTCGCACCGGCATCCTCGGTGAACCAGATACCTCCGGTCGAGACCGCGACGCACACGCGCCTTGAATTGCGTGGGTCGACGCAGATCGAATGGATGCCCGGCAGATCGGCGCCACCTCCCATCCATTGCTTGCGCTTGGGATGATCCCAGAGCGCGCGGATCATCTCCCAACTCTGCCCATGGTCGGCCGAGCGGAACAGGCCACCCGGGAGCGTTCCGCACCAGATGACGCCGGGCTCGTCGGGTCCACCGGCCTCGAGCGCCCAGATGCGTGCCGTGCTCCAATTCAGCGGGCGACCCCACATGTCGTACTCCTCGTAGCCGTCCGGCTTGGGCGGATAAGTAGGAGCAGCGATTTCTTCCCAACCCGTTGCCGTCGAGCGGTGGAGCTTGACGCCAAAATGCCCGTGATCGAGAGCCGCATAATGACGTCCGTCGCGCCGGTCGGTCAGGGTGATGGAGACATTGTCTCCCAGAAAATCTGTGCCCGTGATCTCCCACTGCCCCGCCTTGCGCGACACCATGAACAGGCCTTTGCGGGTCGAAATGAGAAGCATGTCGCTCGTCGTCAGCCTCCTGACAGGGCTTGGATGACGTAGATCCTGCTGGTCTCGCTCACGGCGTCGGTGAGTCGCGCGCGATCGCGGATGACCTGCCCATCGACGAAGATCACCATGTGCTTGCGCAGCGCCGCCTGGTCGTCGAGCACATAGCCCCGTGCCTGCGGGTTCTCAGCGAAGACGTTTTCCAGAACTTCACTTACGGTGCGGCCGGCGGCTTTGGCCGGCGGGCAGGCGACATGGCGCTGGATGTTTGCCGTGAAGACGATTTTAGCCATCGGTTGTGCTCCTTGCGGCGGACTCGATCCCGTCGCAGACGACTACCTTTTTACCAGGGCCTTGAGGTCCGCGAGGCCCGCGCTCAGGTCCGAGCACCATACGGTTATAGTACGCAAAGCTTTGGCTGACTTATGTTCCCGTGGCGAGTAATCGATCGGGTAAAATATGTTATATATGTGTCCAGAAGTTGGAGGGTCCCGTGCGGGGTATGCGACAGCTGAAAAAATTCGCGCTCGTTCTCTGGATCAGAAAGACAGACGCCTTCAAAGCGGTGAGGCAGCAACTGGTCTCCATCGCCGAAGACGACCCCGATGAATCGACAGAATTCGGAGGAATGGTCGACTTCCAGTGGGGTTCAATTCGCACGCGGAGGCCGAACGGCTGGCGAATTCGCTCCAAGAGATTTCGCACAAACCAGAAATCGTCGTCTTGCGTCTGTCCTTACGATGTTTGCCCGGTCCCGTCGAAAACGCGATCAACAGCCCGCTCGCATGCTCCGCATTCGCATCCTGACCCAATCTCGATCAGGGGCTCGTTTCCAGAGTTGCTTCAACTCCGCAGGACGGCACAAGCGCCACCTGCGCGGAGGATCTTTTCACAAATTGCATCAGCTGCCGCGCGCGAGGGCGCAGGTGCGCGTACCTGATAGTATGGAGCGAAGCCGCGGCTGCGCACGCGACCGCCGATGACCATGGGTTCGATCTTGCCAATTATCGCGAAATAGCTGCTCCGGGCGCGTGTGTAAGCGGCCAGCGCCGCCGCCTTCGAAAAACTGCCGGCGAGCTGGACGCCCCACGGCGCAAAGAGCGCTGAGGCGGCAACGGAGCGAGGTTCTGAACGGCGAATGGCGGCTGTCGCTTGTAAACAGGATAGCTTCGGGGATATCGCGCTGTCGGTTATCGTTTCCGCCGCGGCGTCGCCGATCCAGTCTTCGACCGGACGTCGCGTGATGGTGAGAACGTAGTCCCGGGTCTCGGCCGGCAAATTGCCGTGGCCGGCGAGCCAGTTCGCAACACGGGCAGGACCGGCATTGTAGGCGGCGGCGGCCAGTCCAAGATTGCCGAAACGCTGCTTGAGGTCGGCGAGAAGGTCGGCGGATTTTGGTATTGCTTCTTCGGGATCGAACGGATTGGCAAGGCCACGCTCATCAGCCGTCTTCGGCATGAATTGCGCGATGCCCTGCGCGCCGGCTGGACTGATCGTGTCGGGTCGAAAGCTGCTTTCCTGCCATATCAGACGTGTCAGGAACGCGACCGGCAGACTCTGAGTTCGAGCCGACAATTCGATAAGGCGGCAGACGGATGTTTGGATCGATTTTACCTTGCCCGTCACTGCGCTTTCCGATCCTGCCAGCGCAGAGCTGCCGTAAAACAGCGCGAGCAAGCCCAAGGTTCGAAGGGTCGAGCGCTCTAGCATTGAGATGTCTCAACATGCGTACCATTACGCGAGAAGCAGTATTATGTCTCCAAACAGGCCGTACGCTAAGGTCGTCAGCCACGGCCGCTATGTCGCCTTCCAGATGGCCGAGGTCGCCATTCCGAGAAACTGGTCACCGACATCCTGCGGCTGGTCGCCGAACTACGACCACCGCCCGTTACATCCACAGCGTAAGGCGTTCGATTGTCATGCGTTCGATGGAATCCGCGGGAAAGGTGCGGCTCATGACGGCAAACACAACATTTTTCGTAGCTCAGCGAGGCGTCGGGCCGCCCCCGACGCCCGTCCACAAGGTGCTGCGGCGATTTACGCCTGCCAGGAACGCCAGTCCGGGATAATATCAGCCTGAATGGGCGGCTATCTGGGGAATGCCGCTTAAATTAGGCGTCTCACTCGTAACCGAACGCTGGTAGACTGGAAGCCGCGACATGTCTCTTACGGGCTGAAAGGAGATCACATGAATACGATTGAGATTGCCAAGAAACTTGCCGAACTATGTAAGCAAGGGAGGAACATGGAAGCGCTAGACGTTCTTTTCGCGGATGACGTGGTCAGTGTGGAAGCCGTTGCAATGCCTGGTGCGCAACAGGAAGTAAAGGGCCTCGCGGCTGTGAAGGGAAAGCACGAGTGGTGGCTCGCAAATCACGAGATTCATTCCGCCTCGGTGACGGGCCCCTGGCCCCATGGGGACCGGTTTGTCGTCGGATTCCAATACGACGTGACGAACAAGCCTTCCGGAAAGAGAATGAAGATGGACGAGGTCGGCCTCTATACGGTCCGTGACGGAAAGATCGTACGTGAGGAATTTTTCTACGACGCCGAGATGTAGCATACTTGCTCGCAGCAAGTGGTTTTGTTCAGGAAATTGTACGCGGCGGAGCAATAGTGGGCCACGGATCGGCTGCTGCCAAACAGCCGTTCAGGAACTGAGCAACGGCACCTTGGACGATCTCTTCGATTTCCCGCGGCGTTGGCGGCTGGCGCAAGCCAATGAGGCATTGCAGCCGCACGGTTCCCGACAGCATCTCGAGGAAATATTCCGCTCCGGCGCGGCTGTCTGGCATCCGAAGCAGCCCGCGCTCGATCTGGCGGTCGAAAAATTCGGCCAGGAAGGCGCGGCTGCGGCCGGGGCCGAGCTTCCAGAATTGCTGGACAACCTCCGGAATACGCGGCGCTTCTGCAACAATAAGGCGGTTGAGGTTCAAACACGCCGGCGAGGTCACGATGGCAAGATAACGGATGCCGACCTCGTGCAGGACCTCGTCGGGTGCCCGAGTGGCTAGCTGCTCCAGAGTCAGTCCTCGAAAGATCGTTTCGCAGGTCTCACTGATGATCGCCTCGAAGAGGCCCTGTTTGCCGCCGAACAATTCATAAAGCGTCTGCCGTGATCCTCCTGAGACGGCAATCACGTCGTCCAGCGTTGCCTCGGCAAAGCCCTTCTTTTGGAAGACTTCCTTGGCCGCAGCCAAGAAAGCTTCCCGCCGCGCGGCGAGGCGCTTGCGATGCGGTGACACGGCAAAGGCGACGTCTGAAGGGGTCATTTTCTTCACAACTGCGTGAGCCAAATCCGTGGCCCTTGATATGTACTGTACGAGACGGTATTTCAAGTCCAAAGATTGTACTGTACAAGACAATACGAGCATGACCATCGGCGAATCAACCTAAAGCGATCAGGAGCGACCTTTCCGCGGCGCCTCAATTTGTAGGATATTTGATGCGGCTGCAGGCACCTTCGCTTCGAAATAGCAGCAAGCGCGTTCCTAGCTCGCAAGATTAATCAGGAAACACGATTCTGATGGAGGCGTACGATGTTGGAGCCACGGCAGATGAACGAAGACGGGCTTGACAGAAGCGGCCGAGCGCGGAGCGGCTGTCCTTTCCGCGCCGCCTCAATTTTCTAAGATAGGAGAGCGTGACATGGGTATTGTCGGCTTCGCGCTTCGCTATCGCCACACATTTTACGTCCTGGCGTTGATGATGCTGTTCCTTGGCGGCAGCGCGATCCTTACGACGCCCAAAGACATTTTCCCCAACATCAACATCCCGGTCGTGTCAGTGATCTGGCAATATTCCGGGCTGACGCCGGAGGAAATGGAACAGCGCGTTGCCACCTATAGCGAATATGCGTACAGCGCCAACGTTAGCGACATCCGCAACATGGAGAGCCAGTCGCTTGAGGGCATCACGGTCGAGAAGATATTCTTCCAGCCCAACGTCAACATCGACCTGGCGATTGCCCAGATCGATTCCGGGTCCAATGCGATCCGCGCTTTGATGCCAGTCGGCATCGAGCCGCCGATCATTGTTCAGTATAACGCGTCGTCCGTCCCGGTCCTCCAGCTCAGCTTAAGTTCTGACCGGCTGAACGAGCAACAACTCTACGACTACGGCATATATCAGATACGCCAGGCGCTGGCCCCGATCCAGGGCATCACGCTGCCGACGCCCTATGGCGGCAAATATCGACAGGTCATGGTCGACATCGACCCCGATGCGCTCAACGCGCGCGGCATCACCCCCAACGATATCGTCAACGCCGTCAACGCCCAGAGCCTGACCCTGCCGTCGGGCGATGCAAAGATGGGCGACCAGCAGTTCATCGTGCGCGTCAACAATATGGCGCCGTCGATCGACACGCTGAACCGGTTGCCGATCAAACAGGTCGGAGGCACCACTATCTATCTCTCCGATGTGGCGCACGTTCGCGACGCCTGGGCCGTGCAGCAAAACATCGTGCGGGCCGAGGGCAAGCGCTCGGTCCTGCTGACCATCATCAAGAATGGCGACGCCTCCACCCTCGATGTGGTCAATCGGGTGAAGGCGGCGCTGCCCGAGATTGAGAAGGCCGCACCACCCGGCATGGACATAAAGCTGCTGTTCGACCAGTCGGTGTTCGTGCAAAATGCGATCGACAGCGTGCTGCACGAAGGTGCGATCGCCGCCGGGCTGACCGCCCTGATGATCCTGATCTTCCTCGGCTCGTGGCGCTCCACCCTCGTGGTCATGGTGTCGATCCCGTTATCGATCCTGACTTCGATCGCGGTGCTCACAGCCCTTGGCCAGACCATCAACACGATGACTCTTGGCGGTATGGCGCTCGCTGTCGGCATCCTGGTTGATGACAGCACGGTCACGATCGAGAACACGCACCGGCTATTGGAAGAAAGGATGCCGTTCGACAGGGCGGTGCTAGAAGGTGCTGCCGGCATTGCGGTGCCGACGCTGATCTCAACGCTTGCCATCTGCTGCGTGTTTGTCTCCGTGTTCTTCCTGCAAGGCGCCGCGCGCTATCTATTCACACCCATGGCGATGGCGGTGGTGTTCGCCATGCTCGCGTCCTACACCATTTCGCGAACCCTGACTCCCATCATGATCGGCTTGCTCATTCGCAAGGAGCATGAGCGGCAGGGTGCGGGCACCGGCTGGCTCGACCGTTTTCATGCGGCATTCAATGCGCGGTTCGACAACTTCCGCGACTTCTATGGCTGGTTGCTCAAGGGTATTCTGCGGCGGCGGATTCTCACGCCGGCCGTGGCCGCTATCGTGGTGATCGGCGCGGGGGTCTTGGCTCTCTTCGTCGGCACCGACTTTTTTCCGAGCGTGGATGCTGGGCTGATTTAAGTGCATGTTCGCGCCCCGGCGCGCACCCGCATCGAGCGAACCGAGCAGATCTTTCAAGCGATCGAGGACAACATCCGCACCCAGATCCCGGCCAAGGATCTACGGCTTATCCTCGATAATATCGGGTTGCCGCAACGCGTATATAATCTCGCCTTCACCGATGGCAGCACGATCGGGGTAAATGACGGCGTGATCCAGATCGAGCTCGGCCACGAGCATGAGCCAACTGCCCAGATCGTCAGGAAGCTGCGCACGGAACTGCCTGTCGCGTTCCCCGACGTGCTCTTTTATTTCCAGCCCGCCGACATGATAACGCAAGTCCTGAACTTCGGCGTGCCGACCCAAATCGATGTGCAGCTGCAAGGGCGTGACCGCGAGAACAACAAGCAAATCGCGGCTCTGCTGCAGCAGAAGATGGCCAATGTTCCGGGCTTGGTCGATGCCCACATCCAGCAGGAGCTGAACGCGCCTGAAATGTACTACGCCGTCGATCGCACACGCGCGCAGGAGCTCGGGCTGAACATTCAGGAAGTCGCCAACAATCTCAACATCAGCCTCAGCTCGTCGGAACAGGTTACGCCCAATTTCTGGACCGACACAAAGAACGGCATTCCATATTATTTCGCCGTGCAGACCCCCGAGTATCGCATCTCCAACAAGAACCAGCTCGACAACACGCTTTTGACCAGCGCCCTCGATGTCAATGGCACGCCGATCCCCAATCTACTCGGTAACATTGCCAGCGGACAGCGCGTCGGCGTTCAGTCGGTGTTCAATCAGTCCAACATCCAGGCGGTATATGATGTCTGGGGCAGCGTGCAGAACCGCGACCTCGGGAGCGTCGCGGCAGCGATCCAGAAAATCGTGGCGGAGGTCGAGCCGCAGCTCAAGCCAGGGAACCATATCGTCATTCGTGGTCAGATCGAGAGCATGCAGTCGGCCTTCGGCAACCTGACGATAGGTCTGCTCTTTGCCGCGGTCTTCGTCTACATGCTGATGGTCGTCAATTATCAGAGCTTCGTCGATCCGCTTGCCGTTATCCTGGCATTGCCGGGTGCCGGGGCGGGGATTCTGTTGATGCTGTTCGTCACCGGCACGACGCTGAGCGTGCCGTCGCTGATGGGCGCGATCATGGCGATCGGCGTCGCCTCGGCGAACTCGATCCTGCTCGTGACATTCGCGCGTGAGCAGCGTCAAGCGGGAGCGAGCGCCTTCCAGGCCGCATTGTCCGCTGGCACGACGCGTCTGCGGCCCGTGCTGATGACGGCGGCTGCAATGGTTGTCGGAATGCTTCCGATGGCGATCGGCGGCCCCGGCGAAGAGCAGAATGCAGTCCTCGCACGCGCCGTCATCGGCGGCGTGATGGTCGGCACGATCACCACGCTGTTATTCGTGCCCTATCTTTACTCTGTGATCGGCCGTCTTGAGCGGCGGGAAGCTGGGTTTTCCGCAAAACTGAAGCATCAAGGATCCTTGTCATGAATTACCTGCCCGCGGAACCAATGGTTCACGAGTACAAGGGAAGGAAAGCCGATGAGCGTCAACGGCTGCGGATTGCCCGCATGATCGGCCTTGGCGCCATTGCTGCCGTGGCGCTGCTTGTTGGTTTCGGTACCTGGAGCCACTCGAGCCGCAGCGCCGACACCATCGCGGTCTTAGAAGCGCGAAAGAACGCCGTGCCAAACGTGCGGACTATGACTGTCGTGGAGGACAAGGCACCCCGCACCATCGAGCTGCCGGGCAGTATGGCGGCATTTGACTATGCGACGCTGTTTGCCCGCGCCACGGGGTACATCAGCGTCCGCAATGTCGATATCGGCAGCAAGGTGCGCAAAGGTGATGTACTTGCGTTGATCGCGGCACCAGACCTCGACCAGCAGTTCGACCAGGCGAAGGCACAGCTTGTCCAATTGCAGGCCGCAGTCGAGCAGGCCCGGGCCAATGCTGAACTTGGCCGTGTTACAAGCGCGCGCACTTCGCAACTCGTTGTCAAGGGCGTGTCGAGTGCGCAACAGGGTGATCAGGACCGGCTGACCTTCGCCTCTGAAACGGCGGCACTTGCGGTCGCGCGGGCCAATGTGGTGGTGCAACAGGCGGCGGTGAACCGGTTGGCTCAACTGACCGACTTCGAGCAGATCACCGCGCCATTTGATGGCGTGATCACCAGCCGCTTGATCGATGTCGGGAGCCTTGTTACGGCCGACGCGAACAGTGGAACTCCGTTGTTTTCCATTGACCGGACTGACGTTCTCCGTGTTCGTGTCTATGTGCCCCAGACCGCCTATTTCGGGATCAAAGACGGCGATCGCGCGACGATCACGGTGCCGGAACTGCCTGACCGCGTCTTCGAAGGCAAGGTGGCGCGCAATGCACGGACGCTGGCCGCCGGCACCCGCACGCTGCTCACGGAAGTCGATGTCAATAATAAAGATGGCGTGTTGACGGCGGGTCTTTATGGCATCGTTCACTTTCAGGTGCGCCGCTCGAATCCGGTCGTGCTCATTCCCTCGCAGGCAGTAATATTCAATAAGGATGGGCTTAGCGCAGCTGTCGTCTCCAACGGCAAGGTTGAGCTTCGCAAGCTTGAACTGGAAGCGGATAACGGTGCCAATGTCGAAGTGCGAATTGGGCTGCGGCCCGGCGATCGCGTCATCCTAAGCCCACCGGCGAATATAGCCGATGGAATGCGTGTACAAACAAGCTGAAGCTGGACCGCGCACACACACCCGCCATTCCTGGCGGTGCTGCCTCCGCTTGGATCACGGCGACCGCAAGGACGCAACGTCAACCAGAGACTCTCGAGAAAAACATGGAGCCGGCCGCACGGCGTTTGTCGCGGAACTTGCGGAAATCGTCGGGGTTGAAGGATGAGCAGGTGACATCCCAGAAGGAGAGTTTCATGAACAGCGTCACAAAATCGATCATTCTCACGGCCCTGGCGAGCTTGCTCGCGAACAGTGCACCCGCCCCAGCCTCGGCATTCAGCCGAGGAGGCGGCGGTTTTCATGGCGGCGGTTTCCACGCAGGTGGTTTCGGAGGCGGCATGCGCGGATTCGGAGGCGGCCATATGTTCACCGGCCGGAGCGTGGCGCGCGGAGGGGCCTTTGCCGGCCGGGGATTTGGCGGGATCGGAGCATATGGCGGTGATATGGCGGTTACAGCTACGGTTATCCCGCCTACGGCTACCAAATCTGCACCTATGACGATTGGGGCAACCCAATCCCGTGCAGCGCCTACTTCGGCGGCTATTGACGCTTGATGTGAGCGCCAGCCTCACTCGGGTTTGCGCTTCACGCGCCAGCGCAGAGCAATGCCCGTGCCAATTGCTTAAGCGTGCGGGGCTTCGTTAGGCTGTCGATAGAGAAGCCGTTTGCCCTTGGTGCCGAGTAACAGCGCGGCAAGCATCGCCCCACTTTAAATCTTAGCATCCGATAATCGCCGTTCGGAAGATGTCCTCATTCTTCCGATGATTATAGCGGAATTGGAACTCAGCAACATATATTTGAGTTTATTTGGCGTTCATCTTGCCGAAAACTGAAAAATCAGAGTGACACGCAACCTCTTCTCTTTGCCGGGCGAGAGAGACACATGAGTGGTAGGATTGCTCCCGCGGTCCGCGCGATGGAGCAGGCCGGTGTCGCCTTCCAACTCTTTTACGACTATGATCCTTCAGCTAACGGGGATTTGCCTTCAGGCGGCGCTCGGACAGTGCCGCTCGACCGTCTTCAAGACACTCGTCGTACCCGTCGGCGCCGTGACCGATGCGCTTTCGTCTTCGAGATGAGGGACGCCGATGGACAGAGCGAATACCCACCATATTGATTGGGTTTTGGCGGTTGTAGAAGGCCTAACCAGACCTCCAACAGACGGCGTTGTCTGGAAGTCCTGGATAAGGTCTGCGAACGCACATGGCGTCGATCCTGGATCACGCGAATCCCCACGAATTCTGACAGTCAGCGAACTTCGGATTTCGCAAGAAGCGTCGGCACAACTCATAGACGTGGCGCGGGCAGAACTCGACCATCTCTACAAGATTGTTCGGCCAGCCCGCTATGTGATTTTGCTGTGCGACAAGGACGGCTTGGTGATCGAGCATCGTGGCGAGGAAAGCGAAGCCGCGCAGTTCAGACGCTGGGGAACTTGGCTAGGCGGAGTCTGGTCGGAGGAGGCGGAAGGAACGAACGGCATTGGAACATGCGTTGCCGATGGGCGACCAGTGACCGTTCATCGCTCACAACACTTTCGGGCTCGGCATATCAACCTCAGCTGCTCCGGCGCCCCCATCTTCGATGGCAAGGGCGAGCTCCTTGGGGTTTTGGATGTTTCGTCCATCGATCCGGAGTTGTCGGAACACGCTCACGCTTTGACAGGAGCGCTGACCATAGCAGCAGCGCGCGCAATCGAGGAGCGTTTGTTCCGAAAACAATTCCACCGAGAGTGGATCATCGCAGTCGCACTTCCCGATGAGTCCAGCTCTGCGATGCTGATTTCCGTCGATCGTGACCGGCGGATCATAGGCGCGGACCGAAGCGCTCGCCACGTGCTATCACGTTCTGGGCATGATCGTCTGGAGCAGGGGGTCGGCCTGTGGGCCGTCTTTGAACAGAATGACGCATTGTTCCGGCACGTGGACCGGGGCGATATCCTGACTGAAATAAGACCACGTGGAAGCGCCGAATCCTGGCCGGCAATCATCACGCCGCCCGAACCGGCCTTAGCTCGATGGTCGCAATCCGGGGGCGAAGAGCTGCGTCTCAGGTCCCGGCTTGACACCCTCGCGATCAGCCGTCACGTGTCCAAGCCGTCGAGGGCGCGCGGGGGATTGCCACCCGCCACGCTGCGTCGCATACGCGACTATGTTGATTCGCATTTGGATCAGAACATCGAGCTTAAATCGCTCGCCGCGACGGCTGAACTGTCAGTATATCATTTTGCCCGCACCTTTAAGCAGTCCGAAGGAACAACACCCCATGCCTTCGTATTAGAGCGCCGCCTCGCAAGGGCGCGCGAGCTATTGGCCCGTACTGAGCTCTCCCTATCCGAAGTAGCATTTGCGGTGGGTTTTGCAGATCAAAGTCATTTTACCCGTCGCTTTCGCCAGATGGTCGGAGTATCTCCAGGGCAATTCCGGAAGCTGTAATATTGCCGCGCCTGGTCGGCCGGCACAGCACGATCAGACGCATCGCTTCTAGACACTACAGCGCTGAGGGATCGCTGCGCATGTGCCGGCGTCTGCAGCGGACGAATTTGAAGCGGCTGCAGTCAGCCTTCGCTTCGAAATAGCAGCAAGCACGTTCCTAGATCGCAAGATTATTCAGGAAAACACGATTCCGCGCCTGATACCTGGTAGAACAATGACTTCTCTATGGAGGCGTACGATGCTGAAGCCGCGGCAGATGAACGAAGACGGGCTTGACGTCCGGGAAGCCAACCATCGCATGATGAATATGCTCACGATATTACTGGCCCTCTTTCATCGCAATTTCTCCAAGTTCAGCGATCAAGGCGTGCGCGGCGCGGTGACGAAGTTCGAAAATCAATTCATGGCAGCAAGTGAGCTGCTTCGAACCATTTCATCTACACCTACGGCCGAGGATGCCGCTGTCGACGTCTACCTTGAGCGTCTAGGCCGTACGTTATCCAGTGCAGTCCTTAGTCCAACCAGCACGAGCTTCGAGTTGTTTGTGGATCAGGGGCGGCTGCCCATAGATGTCTGCGAGCGCCTCGGTCTCATCATCGTCGAGCTTGTGATTAATGCGAGCAAATACGCCTTTGCCGATCGGAAGAATAGTGTCGTTCGCATAGACATGACCCGAAGCGGCCGTAATTGGCGTTGTATAGTCTCAGATAATGGCGCCGGCATGGATGGAGCAGGCCGGAGCACGGGATTGAATATCGTCGATGCGCTGGTCCGGTCCCTGAAAGGGCGTTTGATTATACGATCAGGGGTCTCGGGCACCCGTGTTTGCGTGGTTCTGCCAGATCATTCATTGCCGCGCGGCCATCGATCTGAATTCGACGCGATCGCGGCTGCGCACGTAGCCGTCGAACTCAGGGCAGAGGAGCCATCCGACGAATCGAATGGACAATAGGTTTATTTTCGCAACGCCGAATCATTGCTGAAGCCGCAGAAAGTCACGCCAGCAGCGTCGGCTTCGATGAGGTCGGGGCAGTCGTTCTACACCGGCGAAGCAGGAGAGACACGCTCATCGATTGCGTCGGCAAATTACCGCCGTGCATTGTCGCGATGGAAGCTTGTTGCGGCGCCGATCATCTCGGTCGGTTGTTCGCGGCGCAAGGGCACGGCGTCCGCCTGATGTCGCCGGAATACGTGCGGCCTTACGTTAAGGCGCAGAAGAACGACGATCGTGACGCCGCGGGGATAGCGGAGGCGGCAACGCGGCCGACCATGCGTTTCGTCGAGACAAAGACCGAGGCGCAACTCGACATGCAAACGCGGCACCGGTCCAGGGACCGTTTGGGGGGCGAACGGACAGCTCTGATCAACCAGTTGCGCGCGATCCTTCTGGAGCGCGGGATTGTTGTACCCCAGGGCAAGCGCAAACTCGAACAATATCTCGTCATGCTGATGGAAGAGGAGGAAGGCCGAGGTCGGAGCGCGCGGATACGGATGCGGAGCGCCGACATGCGGGCGCAATGGCTAGACCTCGATCGACGGATTGCTTCTTTCGAGGCCGAGTTCACGTCCTTTGCGCGAGTTCACGTCCTTTGCGAAAGAAAACGAAGACGCCCGGCGATTGACTACTATCCCGGGCGTCGGCGTCATGATCGCGGCGGCGTTGATCGCGGCGATTGGCAAAGCCGAGACTTTCGCGCACGGTCGCGATCTGGCGGCGTGGCTCGGCCTCGTTCCGCGTCAATCGACAACCGGCGGCAAACCGCGCCTCATGGGCATCAGCAAGCGCGGCAACACGTATCTTCGAAAGCGGTTGATCCATGGCGCACGGGCAGCGTTGCCCTATGTCGCAGAGCGGGACACGGTTCTGGGACGATGAGCCAAGGCGCTACTTGCCCGCGTCCATCCGAATGTCGCCGCCGTGGCGCTCGCCAACAAGCTGGCGCGCATCTGCTGGGCCGGGCTGCGGGCGAACGCCATTTTGCCGCCAAGAGAGCGCCTCTGGCGGCCTAACTATCTGCCGGACAGCACAAATGATGTGTTGACGGACTGACGATGTTTGCGAGTGGTGGAAGCGAGATGGCCTGACAGTCGAACGGCGTTCTGCAAACCTGTTTTAAAAAATGGCGCTCGATGCCGAGAGTTTTATGAGGACCGGGACGCGCGTATCTCCATCTTGGCCGGGGAACAAGCCCGAGGCCGGATACGTTGAAGCAGACTGATAATGGCGTTCTCGATAAAATCACTTGCAGACGGGGCGGCCCATACGTTTAAACGGGGCGGGCCATACGTTTATAAGGTAACCAGGATGGCGTACGCTTCAGTCACAGTTAAAGACATTGTTGAGCGTTCGGTAAATCACAAATGGAGTATTCCCGAGTTCCAGCGCGGGTTCGTCTGGAAGGCTACGCAGGTGCGCGACCTGATCGAATCGCTGTGGCTCAACTATCCTGTGGGAACCGTGCTTGTTTGGGACAGTTCATCGCCTGTGCAAACGAGGAGTGCTTCAGACGCGCAGACACCTGAACTATGGGTCGTCGATGGACAACAACGCACTACAGCCCTTTGCATATTGAGCGGACGTAAGCCTTATTGGTGGTCCGGGGCTGACGAGTGGGAAAAGACGATCCGCAAGTACGATATTCGCTTTGACGTTCACACGAAGGAGCCGCCGTTTTTTGTCGTGGCTAACGCCGCCACGCGACGCGTGAAGGGCTCGCGCTACATTCCAATCAACAAGCTTCTGATCCTTGATGTAAGTCGGGAAGGCGATCTGAAAACGCTTCAGGAGATGGCAAAGCAAGTCAAGCTCGACGGGCTTTGCAATGGCATGGACGCGATGGAGGTCTACACACGTCTAGATCGCGTCCGGAAGATCAGAGACATGGAGGTCATCACTATCACGGTGGACAATGATCTTGAAGATGTTGTTGATATCTTCTCGCGTCTCAACAGCCGCGGTACGCGGGTCACGGAGGCGGACATCTATTTGGGCGTCGTCGCCGCGCGAACACCCGGCTGGGTGCGAGACAATTTCCTGCCCTTCGTCTCGCAGGTGACCGAACTAGTGGTCTGATTCATTCGGACGATTCCCAAATCGGCCGAAGCAGTCCAAGCTCTCATTATGAGAGCAGGAATTGTCGTCAACGTCACGCGAGCAGATCGCCTCCGGCTTGAGGCGATCGTTGCGGATCGCAGCGCACCACAGAAGCACGTGTGGCGCGCCAAGGTTATCCTTGCCACCGCCGACGGCCGCGGCACTGCCGAGATCATGCGCCGGTCCGGTAAATCGAAGCCGGTGGTGTGGACCTGGCAGGCGCGGTTCATGGCGGAGGGCGTCGAAGGGCTGTTGCGCGACAAGACGCGCAAGCCTGGCAAGCCTCCGCTGCCGCCCAATACCGTTCAGCGCGTGGTCGATCTGGCCTTGGGGCCGCCGCCGGGCGAGAGCACCCACTGGACGGGCCGGGAACTTGCCAAGGCGGCCGGAGTGAGCCTGCGTTCGGTGCAACGCATCCTGGAAGCTCACCAACTCGCGCCGCACCGTATCCGGACGTTCAAACTGTCGAAGGACCCGGAGTTTGTCGCGAAGCTCAGGGACATCGTCGGTCTCTATGTCGATCCTCCCGCCCACGCCGTCGTCCTCTCGGTAGATGAGAAGAGCCAAATCCAGGCGCTCGACCGCACCCAGCCCGGTCTGCCGATGAAGAAGGGCCGCGCTGGGACGATGACCCACGACTACAAACGCCATGGCACAACGACGCTGTTTGCCGCCCTCAATGTGCTCGACGGCACCGTCATCGGCCGCAACATGCCGCGCCACCGGCACCAGGAGTTCGTCCGCTTCCTCAACACCGCCGAGGCGCAGGTGCCGGTGCGAATGGCGATCCACGCCGTCGTCGACAACTACGCGACCCACAAACATCCCAAGGTACAAAAATGGCTGGCCCGGCATCCCCGCTGGACGTTTCACTTCACGCCTACCTCGGCGTCCTGGCTCAACGCCGTCGAAGGCTTCTTCGCCAAACTCACGAGACGCCGCCTCAAGCGTGGAGTGTTCCGGTCGGTTGCCGACCTTCAGGCTGCAATCAACCGGTTCGTCGAAGAAACCAACTCCGATCCCAAACCCTTCGTCTGGACCGCTGACGCCAAACGCGTCCTCGCTGCTGTCAAACGGGGGAAAGAAAAGTTAAAGTCGATCCACTAGGGTACGAGGTGTCGCCAAATCTCGTGTTCCGCACGCTAACTGGCATCGGGAAGAAGGCGGTCCGCTATCGATCAATCGAACCAGCGTTTTGGAACGCGATATCGATCCAACCGGTCTGGGAGCATACCAAGAAGGCGTGGAGTCTAGCGATCAAACAGCTGAAGGATCACGGCATCCCCGGCAATGCCCTACTCCCGGCTGACAACGCTTTGGTGTCGCTCATCGCTCTGCTCGACAAGTTTCCGGACGACGGTTTTTCACGCATCCTATATTGGTTTCTTCAGGCCTCTCACTTCAGCCGATATTCAAGTTCATCGACGTCCTCGATGGAAGAAGATTTGAAGGAAATTGCCAATTCCGCCACCTTGACTGAAGCGTTAGAGCGGTTACTCGCCCAAATCCGCTACGTACCTCCGTTGACGGCCGATGACTTTATGCGAGATTACGGGGATACCCGGTTCGGCCGTCTCTTGCTGTACCTGTTGGTCCTTCGCAACAAGGCCGTCGACTGGGATCAACAGGGTGTTCGCATCGGCTTCGACGGTGCGGAGCTACTCGCGGGCTTTCAGCCGCAGTTCCATCATGTGTTTCCAAAAAAATTCCTAGAAGGACAGGTGGTCGCCGATTTGGTCGATGCGCTAGCTAATATTGCTATCATCGGACCGACCATCAATATCCGCATCTCAAAACAAAATCCGATGGACTACATTCCGAAATACAAGATCACGGCGGAAAAGCTTCAGCAGCAACTCATTTCCAGACAGGTTACCGGTACGACCGTGAAGCAATACTCCGACTGGGTTCACAAACGTGCAGATGAGCTTGCGCGTACAGGTAACGAATTCCTAGAAGAGCTCCGTGGCGACTTAATGCCGGCAGTTGTGGCCGAAACCGAAAAACAGGAGCACGCTTTTGCGGCCGCTTAGGCGTTGCGTTACCGCCTATTATGTACGTCCGCGTCGGCTCAAGACGTGGCCAAAGCTACAGGATGTAGATCCCGGCTATGATAAACCGCCGGGCGTGGGGGACCCATTACGGCAATTGATTGGGCTGAAGGCCTCGGCGGACATATGAACCCGCGCTACCGCCCCTCCCCTGCTTCCCAAAGCGCTTCGAGGCCCACGCGATAGGTTGGAAAGGCGAGTTTTACGCCTAGCTCGTCTTTAAGCTTGCGGTTCGAGGCGCGTTTGTTCTCGGCATAAAAACTACGCGCCAAAGGGCTCAGACCGGCGGCTTCGACGTCCTGTTCTGGCGGCGGCTCGATTCCCATGAGCATCGCAGCATATGTGATAACGTCTTGCGGCGGTGCTGGAGCGTCGTCGCTTACGTTAAAGACACCGCCCGGGCCTTTGTAGGCCAAGGCGGCGTCAATCGCCCGCGCGATGTCCTCGACATGGATACGATTAAAGACTTGGCCCCTCTTCACGACGCGCTTCGCGGTCCCTGCCTTGAGATTGAGGAGCGCATTGCGGCCAGGGCCGTAAATTCCGGCAAGACGCAGGATGTAGACCTTTTTGTCGCTTTCCGTGCCGATCGCGGCCCAGGATTTCTCGACCTGAAGCCGCGCCAGCGAACGTTCCGAGGAGGGCGCCGGGGTCGTGGTTTCATCGACCCATTCGCCGCGCGTATCGCCATAGGCGCCGAGGGTCGAGAGATAGACAATCGTCTGAGGGCGCCGGAGGCTCGCGATGCGGTGGCCAAACCGAGCCAGAACGGGATCGGCCGAGACGCCGGGCGGGACCGACACGAGGATAACATCGGCTGAGGCAACCCGCTCCGCTATCGCTGTATCCTCACGTTCGGGGCCGAACACGAAGGTCTCGATATTTTCGCTCGCCAACTCCTTGGCTTTGGCGGGCGCGCGCACGGTTCCCGCGATGGCATCGAACGAACTTCCCGAGCGGGCGATGAAATGACGCGCGCAATAGCCAAGACCGAATGCGAAGAGATTCATGACGGCCGGCCTTCTTTCAACTGACAACCCTCTCCTATAAGGCGAGGGGTTCAAGAGGGGTCGATTTGAAATCGACCGTCGTCCTGAACCGGCTCACCTTCCGGGTCATTGATGTAATCGTTGATCATCTCGTCGGTAATGTTTCCTGAGGTGACCGCAAAATAGCCCCGCGCCCATAGGTGCTGCCCCCGGCGGCGTGCTGGGCAGGCCGTCACATCAGCAATCTCATCCGGCGGGGCGGCTCCAGTGCTGCGCGGGGGTGTCGGCGCAGAACCGCAACTCCATCGCTAGGCCGTCTTGATTTCCCGGTGTAGCAACGCAGTGGCTGAACGTGTTAGAGATTCCGGATGACAACAAGTTGTTGGTGATGCCGAAGCTCCAGTTCTCGTTCGTGATCTTATTGCACGTCCACTGCTGGATAGGAGTTCCGTTCGTGGCCTTACCGCGGGCGTCAAGGCAGAAATGGCTAGACCTGTTGACCAGGTGGACCTTGGTGGAGGAGACGGATGTGACCGTCCATTGCTGAGCGACGCTGCCGTTGCAGGGTTCCTGAACAATCGCAGCCCCTTGGCTGAGCGAACCGTTAACTGGTTGGAGGCACTTGCCGTTCTCGGCACTCACGAGATTGACGATGGCGTCTTCCGCCTGGGCCGACGACGTGAACGCCAGAGCGACGGCGGCAGCTAGCGCCGAACCGAACAACGGCGTGACAATTCGTTGATTTCGCATTTCAGTTCCCTCTGAAGTTGATGAGTTACGGAGCGAACCATATCTGCGCAAGGGTCCCGTTGCAGGCGTAGATCTGCATGGCGAGCCCGGCGATGTTCTGCCCCCCTGGTATGTCGAGGCAGTGGCTTCTGGTACCGGAGACCCGCGAGATCAACGGTGGAATGGTGTCCGCCTCTGCTTCCGGGGATTCCCAATTCTCGTTGCTGATTTTGTTGCATGTCCACTGTTGGACGGGGGTGTGGTTGACGGCGCGGCCCCTGGCGTCCAGACAGAATCCACTGACGCCGTTCACGTAGTGGGAAATGTTGCCGTTCACGGGCACGTTGGTCCATTGCTGGGCGGCGCTGTTGTTGCACGGCTCGAGTACGATCGCTGCGCCCTGGGCGGTGGATTCGTTGACCGGCTGCAGACACAGGTTGCTCGTGACGCTTTGGATTGTTCCGGTGCTGCTCTGCGCGAATGCCGGTACGCCTGCAATGCACGCGGTAACTACCAAAGCCAAAACTCGCCTCATCCGATACCGTTGGGTTTTCATCGATCCTCTCCATTCCCTTGGTCGGGCAAGCCGCGTAATGCGATATGTGTATTTTCATAGGTCACACACATCCAACGAACAGTTAGAACACAGAATGTGGACTACAGTAGTTTATCCTCCAGGCAATGCACCTCATCGGGTAGCGCTGAGGACCTTTAGCGGGGAATACCGATGAGGAAGGTCCCCTCCTTGGATCGACCCCACGCCGGATACATCAATGCAGCGCGTCAGTTTTGCCCGATGGTAGACGGGGACAGGGTATCCATGACCTCTAGGGATTCAACTAGCGTCAGAGCGTATTGTCAACATACTGGTCGCATAATGCGACTTCATCTACCCTTCCCTTCGCCTGAAGGCGAAGGTTTGAACCCCGAAGCGGACAATCAACCGCTCCCAAGGCCACTGCCGCGCCGGCCGCCGCCCATTCGGCATCGACCGTTTCATCCGTCTCACTGGGACGCCAGCGGCATTCGAATTCAGCCAATTCATCCGGCGAGACGAGCCGGCCGAGCGCCCACACCGCCATCGCCCGCACCAGAGCCGAAGGGCTTTTCAGCTTCTCCGCGACCGGTCCGGCGAGCGCCGGATCGCCGCTATTGCCCGCCGCGATCAAGACATTGCGCGTAAACCGATCATAACCGATTTGCTTGACCGCGCTTCCCGTAAACAGCGCCCGAAAACCGGCATCGTCAAGGCGAAGCAGATCGGCGATCGGCGGCGCGCACAGGTCGTCGCGCGCTTGCAGTTTGGCTTCCCGCGCCGTTGCTGCGAATTTGTTCCAGGGACAGACCGCAAGACAATCATCGCAGCCAAAAATGCGATTTCCGATCAGCGGCCGGAACTCGCGGCCGATATGGCCTTTGTGTTCGATCGTGAGATAGGAGATGCAACGGCGGGCATCGAGCACATAGGGACGCGGAAAAGCCTTTGTCGGGCAAATGTCGAGACAAGCTTGGCATGTTCCGCAATGATCCGGCTCTGGCGGGTCAGGTGCGAGCGGCAGATCGGTAAAGATGGAGCCCAAAAACAGCCAGGAGCCGAACTCGCGCGAAACCAGATTGCTGTGCTTGCCGGCCCAGCCGAGACCCGCCGCCTGCGCCAGCGGCTTTTCCATGACCGGCGCGGTATCGACGAAGACCTTGACTGCGGTTCCCTTGGCTTGCGTGACGAGCCACGTGGCGAGCCGCTTGAGCCTCCCCTTGATCAGGTCATGATAATCGCGGTTTCGCGCGTAAACGGAGACATATCCGGCCGATTTCCGCGCCAGCGAGGCAAGCGGATCGCCAGCCGGGCCATAATTCATGCCAAGCATGATAATGCTCGCGGTCTCGGGCCAGAGTTTGCGCGGATCGGAACGCCGCTCTTTTGTTGCGGCGAGCCAGTCCATGGAGCCCGCCGCGCCGGAGGCAAGCCAGGACCTAAGTCTTTCCGGCGCATCGGGAATGGCGCCCGGATGGGTGATGCGGCAGATGTCGAAGCCGCGCGCGCGGGCCTGCTCGCGCAACAGCAGCTTAAAGTCCGGGCCTAGAAATCGAGATCCGCGTAGACCGGGTTCGGACAAAAGCCCGGCAGCCGGTCCGCGAGCAGTGGGCGGAACGACGGGCGCGATTTTACCCGGGCGTACCAGAGCTTTGCCGTCTCGTTCGCTTCCCATGGCACGTCGCCCAGAAAATCCACGCAGGAGAGATGCGCCGCGGCGGCGAGGTCGGCATGCGACAGCCGGTCTCCGGCGAGCCAATTCCGGTTGCCCGCCAAGTAACCAATATAGCGCATGTGGGTGCGGATATTCACCCGCGCCGCATGCACGAGATCCATGTCGGGCCCGCCGCCGCCCTGCTCGCGGGGCATCAATCGCTTATAGACCTTTTCGGTGACGAGCCAATTCGTTACTTCATGGAAAAATTTTTGACTGAACCAATCGAACAGCCTGCGCACCTCCGCACGGGAACCCGGATCCTCGGGCAACAACCGGTGTCTGCCCAAGGCAAGGCCGCGGGTCTCGTCGAAATATTCGGCGATCGGACCGGGGCCCGAGACGACCGTTCCGGACTCTTCAACGAGAACCGGCGTTTGCCCGGCCGGATCGAGGATGAGGAAATCCCGTCTGCGCTCGAACGCTTTTTCTTCGATGAGTTCCGGCTTGATCGCATATTCGGCGAGGAGCAGCCGGACGAATCGCGAATGCGGGCAGAGCGGATGATGATAAAGCGTGATCATTCGGCTTCATGTTCGGGAGCAATCGGAACGATCGGGACGGACAACTGCGATAGTCAAAGGTTTATGCAAACCGGCGTGGCACCGTTCGGGCCACGGAAGGAGAAATCCCAACTTTAGGTAAAGACTTGGTAAACGCGGATTTTCTCACCACCGCGTAGAAGACGGGCGTGAACAGCAAGCCGAAGCAGGTCACGCCGATCATGCCGAACAGCACGGCCGTGCCGAGCGACTGCCGCATTTCGGCACCGGCGCCCGTCGCGACCGCGAGCGGCGCCACGCCCAGGATGAAGGCGAAGGACGTCATCAGGATCGGGCGCAGGCGGGTGCGGGCTGCGTGCACCGCAGCTTCGCCCGCAGTCGTGCCGCCCTCATCCTCCTTCTGCCGGGCGAACTCGACGATCAGGATGGCGTTCTTGGCGGCGAGGCCGACCAGCACGACGAAGCCGATCTGCGCCAGGATGTCGATCGGCATCCCGCGTGCGAGCAGGCCGGTAACGGAAGCCAGCAGGCACATCGGCACGATCAGGACGATGGCCAGCGGCAGCTTCCAGCTCTCGTACTGGGCGACCAGAATGAGGAAGACGAAGAGGGCGGCCACGCCGAACACGAGCAGGGTGGGGGTGCCGCGCTGCTGTTGCTGGTAGGCGAGATCAGTCCATTCGAACGCGATGCCCTTCGGCAAAACCTGGTGAGCCAGTTCCTCCATCCGATGCAGCGCCGTGCCGGTGGCGACACCCGGCGCCGCCACGCCCTGGACCTCGGCCGCAGGGAACAGGTTGTAGCGCGGCACGCGGTAGGGGATCGTGTTGTCCTTGAGCTGTGCCACCGTTCCGATCGGCACCATCTCGCCGGCCGTGTTGCGGGCCTTGAGGCGAGAGATGTCCTGCGTCGTGCGCCGGAACGCCCCGTCGCCTTGGACGACGACCTCGTAGCTCCGGCCGAGATAGTTGAAGTCGTTGACGTACTGCGAGCCGAGATAAACCTGGAGCGTGGAGAAGACATCAGTCGGCGTAAGGCCCACCTTTTCGGCCTTCAGGCGATCGATGTCGGCGTAAACCGACGGCGAGCCGGTGTTGAACAGCGTGAACACGCCGGCGAAGTCCGGGTCCTTGTTGGCCGCGGCGACGAGCGCGTGAGCGGCCTTGACGAGCGTTTCGGAGCCGAGCCCGGCGCGGTCTTCCAGCATCATCTTGAAGCCGCCGGCGCTGCCGAGGCCCTGGACCGGCGGCGGCGGGATGGTCAGGACAAAGGCATCCTTGATGACCGACAGGCGCTTGCGGAGATCGGCCAGGACCGTGTTCGCGTTCACGCCCGGCAGCTCGTGATTATAGAGCGACGGCAAACCGGAGAAGATCGTTCCGGCGTTCGAGGCGACCGTGAAAGTCGTGGCATCGAGGCCGGCGAAGGGTGCCACATGCTCGATGCCCTTCGTCCCCAGGATGATGTCGATCCCGCGCCGGACGACCTTCTCGGTCCGGTCCAAGGTAGCTCCCGGCGGCAGCTGGACGACGGAGATGAGATAGCCCTGGTCCTGTTCCGGGATGAAGCCGATGGGAGTATTCGCGAACTCGACGCCGGCGATCCCAATCAGCCCGACATAGACCACGAGGACGATGGCGACGCCGCGCACCAAGCGACGGGTCAGGCTCCCGTAGCCGGAGGAGAGCCGGTCGAAGCCGCGATTGAACCGATCGAACGCCCCGTGCAGGAGGCGTTGCGCGGGATTGGCGTGGGAGTCGTCGTGCACGTAGTGCGGCTTGAACAGCACGGCGCAGAGCGCGGGGCTGAGCGTCAGCGAGACAAAGCAGGAGATGACCGTCGAGGCCGAGATCGTCACCGCGAACTGGCGGAAGAACAAGCCGGAGATGCCGGACAGGAAGGCAGACGGCACGAAGACGGCGCAGAGCGTGAGCGCGATCGAGATCAGCGCCCCGCCGACTTCGTCCATCGTGCGATGGGCGGCCTCCTGCGGCGACATCCCGGTGCGCATGTTGCGCTCGACGTTCTCGACCACGACGATCGCGTCGTCGACCACGATGCCGACCGCGAGCACGAGGCCGAACAGGGACAGGTTGTTGAGCGAGATGCCGAACGCCGCGAGGACCGTGAAGGTCCCGACCAGCGAGACCGGGATCGCGATGACCGGAATGATCGTCGCGCGCCAGCTCTGCAGGAACACGAACACCACGCCGACGACCAGCAGGATCGCAACGAAGATCGTGAGGATGACCTCGTCGACCGACTTCGCGATGAAGATCGTCGGATCGTAGACGATGATGGAGTCGACCCCGGCCGGGAAATCCTTCTTCAGCCCCTGCACCGTCGCCAGGACCTCATGCTCGACCGCGAGCGAGTTGGCGCCGGGCTCCGCATAGACGAGCAGCGTCGAGGCATTGCTGTGGTCCATGTAGGTCGTGCTGCCATAGTCGGCGGCGCCGACCTCCACCCGTCCGATGTCGCGGACACGGGTCACGCGCCCGCGGCTGTCGGACTTGACAATGATGTCGGCGAACTGATCGGACGTGGTCAGCCGGCCGAGCGTCTCGACATTGATCTGGTAGGCCTCGTCGCCCGGGGTTGGCGGCTGGTTCAGGATGCCGGCCGAGACCTGCAGGTTCTGCGCGCGGAGAGCCGAGAGCACCTCGCTGGCATTGATGTCGCGGGCCGCAGCCTTGTCCGGATCGAGCCAGATGCGCACGGCATATTCGCGCGCACCCTGGAACTGCACGTCGCCGACACCTTGCAGGCGGGCGAGCGCGTCCTTGATGTGCAGGGTCGCATAGTTCGACAGGTAGAGCGTGTCGCGCGACTTGTCGGGCGAATAGAGATGGACGGCGAGCAGGATACTGGGCGTCGCCTTGCGGACTTGAACGCCCAGGCGCTGCGCGTCCTCGGGCAGGCGCGGCAAGGCGTCCTGCACGCGGTTCTGGGTCAGCATTTGCGCGACGTTCAGGTCCGTGCCGATGCGGAACGTCACAGTGATGGTGAGATTGCCGTCGCCCGTTGATTGGCTGCTCAGGTAGAGCATGTTCTCGACGCCGTTGATCTGCTGCTCGAGCGGCGTCGCGACAGTGCGGGCTACCGTGTCGGCAGAAGCGCCCAGATAGGAGGTCGTGACCTGCACCGTCGGGGGGACGATCTCCGGATACTGGGCGACCGGCAGGACTGCGAGCGCGCCGAGACCGAGCAAGGTGACGAAGATGCTGAGCACCGTCGCAAAGCGCGGGCGATCGATGAAGAAATGGGTGAGGCGCATTTTGGGGGCCCGGTCCTATTTCTGGCCGTCGGCGGCGACGAACTGGATCGCGCCGTCCTGCGGGGCGACCTTCGAGCCCGGTGCTGCGTAGGGGATGCCCTCGATGATTACCTTGTCGGTCGGTGCGAGGCCGGACCGGATCACGCGCAGGCCGCCGCGGATGTCGCCGATCTGGACTTGCCTGGGTGCCACCGTGCCATCCGGCGATACCGTCAGAACCATGTGCTCGGACTGGTCAGGGAGCACCGCTGAATCAGGCACCAGGAGCGTCGCGACCGGGGTGCCGACGACCAGGCGCACGCGGGCGAACTCGCCGGGTGTCAAGAGCAAATCGGTATTGGGAACGGTGGCGCGGGCATGGAGCGTGCCGCTCGACCGGTTGAGCACATTGTCCACGAAATCGAGCATGCCTTGTCGCGGGAATTCCGTCTCGTCGCCGAGAGCCACTTCGACCTTGTCCGCGACGGCGCCTTTCTGCTTGGCGTGCTCTCGCGAGAACGCCAAGTAATCGGCCTCGCTCATATCGAAATCTAGGTAAATCGGATCAACAGAGACAATGCTCGTCAGTGGCGTTCCATTCGTCGAGCCTGAACCACCAGAAATCAGGCTGCCAATTGAGACGCGGCGGTTGCTGACCCTGCCGCTGAAAGGAGCAGTTATGTGCGTAAACTCGAGGTTGAGCTGGGCAGCGCGGATGGCCGCCTTCGCCTGTTCGCTCGCGGCAAGGGCCGCGCGTTGCGCTTGCACACGTTGGTCCAGTAGGTCGTGCGATGCGTAATCTCTGTTCGCGAGCTCCGTGGTGCGCGAGAGTTGCTTGTTCGCAAGCTCCACCGCAGCTGAGGCTGCCCGATCCTGGGCGAGGGCCTGCTGCAGCGCGATCTCGTACGGGCGCGGATCGATAACGAAGAGCAAGTCGCCCTTGTGAACAGCCTGTCCGTCTGTGAAGTGTATTTCGGTCAGGTAGCCGTTGACTTGAGCCCGCAACTCAACAACGTCGACGGCCGCAAACTGCCCCGTGAACTCGGCCAATCGCGCGAGCGTCTCCTGCCGCGGTAGACTTACATCCACCTCTGGCAAAGGTGGAGCCGCCGCCGGCGGCGGGCCCGCCTCGCGCTCATAAAGCGCCCCAACGCCGGCTCCGACGACGATGAGGAGAGTTACGAACGCAAGCACTGATCGCGACGATCGTAAGGCTCTGCGCGATCTTGCCGCGCCCTGCTCGTTCAAAATCGAGGTCATCTGCCTGTCTCCCGGTCTTTTCGTTTCCTCGACCTGAAAGTCCCGAACCAGGTCGTTCACCTGGATCTTGCCCATCGTGCATTCCTCCCGACGCCGGTCTCGACCATTACGGCCGTGGCGGCGTAGCGGCCGTCGCCACGGTCTTGGCGAGCATCCTTGGCCATCCCCGTTAATCGGCCTCCGCCCGTGCGTTTGCAGGAGCGGACTTGCTGGCAAGCCCTTTACCAAGCATGTCCGCCTCCATCTTCCGCGCAAAAGAAGCGGGCACGAAGGCGTTCATGATGCGATTCAGCCGGCCTGGAACGATTCTGGAGCGGTTTTTGAGCAGACCGCTGAGGGCCTCAGATACGCACTGCTCGACGCTCATCGGTTTCATCGGCATGGTCTTCGGATCGAGGCCGAACTTTTCGAGCACCGCTGTGTTCGTAAACCCGGCTGCCAGTACAGTGACGTAGACACCTAGAGGTTTGAACTCATAGTGAAGCGCCTCGCCAAGGCTGTGTACATACGCCTTCGCGGCTCCGTCATTCGCCATACAGGGAATGCCGTTTTCCGCACCCATTGCCCCCACGAGGATCAAGCCGCCCCGCTTCCGCTCGGCGAGTTTCGCGCCGAAATGGTGGGTGATGTCCAGATGCGCCATCGTACTGAGCCGCAAAGTCGCCTGAAGCAACTGCCGATCAAGCTTCAAGAACTCGCCGGGATTTCCGGTGCCGGCATTGGAGACGACAAGGCCGACGTCGAGATCACGCGTGGCGTCTGCAAGCACCGGGAGGAAGTCAGGTTCGGAAAGGTCGAGAGGGATGATACGGTGCTGGACACCAGACGCCTGGGTGCATTCAGCGCCAACCGTCTGCAGCAAAAGCTCTCGCCGGCCGACCAGAGCGACATGAACTCCGACGCCGCTATCTGGCGCGCGAACTCCTTGCCGATGCCGGATGATGCACCAGTAATGACGGCCCATGGACCGAATCTTCGCTTGTTAATTCGTGCTCGCATATCAGTCTCCCTTGGTAAGCGCCGGCAAGCCGCATGGCGCGATCGGTTCTCCGCACATCGTTGTGCCGCCTCTCGAGGCACCCCGGACGAACGACACCAAGCGTGTCGCGGCAGTGGTGCCGCAACCCGCCATAGGCCCATCGAGGCGGGGAATATCGCCAGAATCCCAAATGCCATTCATCCGATCACCTCGTCACTCGGGTTCTATGTCAGTCAACTAACTAACTACGATGTGCATAGTGCTCGGCCCGCTTCAGGCTTCGCCGTGTGGGCCTGCGGGTTCAGCCCGCCTGGTGTCTCACAAGCTTTGAATCCAACTCTTGAGGCGCTTGGTCTCCGTCGCCACAAGACCGGAGTCATGAAAGGAATGAGCCAGGATCGAAACGCCTTGCATGGCGGAAAGCAGGTGGACGGCAAGGCCGTTGGAGTCTTTCCCCTTCCCGAGTGCCCGAAACTGGCTCTCGATCCAGGCCAGGTGTTGAGCGAAGATCTCGGTCGCTCTGGTGGCGACCGAGCAGCCCGCCTTGTGGAGCTCGGAGCAAAACGTCCCGACCGCGCAGCCGTGCTCTGCCAAGAAATCCTTGTTCTCGAAGACGTCTTGGACGCAGGCGCAAAGCCGATCCTTGGGCGATCCAGCCTCGTTCCATCGCTGCCGCTGCGCGGACAGCGCCGCTAGCCTCAGCTCGACGATCGCCTCGCCAATCTCGTCCTTGGTCTTGAAGTAATAATAGACGTTGCCCAGAGGAACCTCGGCTTCGCGCGCGATGTCGGCAAGCGAGGTGGCGCCGAACCCGTTCTGGTGCGCCAAGCCCACTGCCGCACTAACCAGCCGCGATCGTTTATCGATATGTGTCCTAGCCATATTTGTACATAAGTCAGATGACTAACTTAGTATGATGGGGATAGGCGAACATGTCAAGCCCTCCGGCTGCTAAAGTCGCTTCTGAGTGGCTCGTCCTTTGTTTACTCGTCGGTCGATGTTCCAGGAGAGCCACGCAATATGCGCCTAATTGGGCGTATATGCGCGTATGTCAAGGGATGGAGAACTACGATGCCGGAAGCCGAGCTGAAGCCCGAAATCTGCATCTGCCTCGCCATTCGCCAGGCAGCGCGGCACGACACCCAGTTCTACGATCAGTTCCTGGCGCCGCTCGGCTGCGCGCCACCCAATCCTCGGTTCTCGCCAAGCTAGGGCAGTTACAGCCGATGACGATCAATGCTTTGGCCAATGAACTCATGATGGACCACACCACGCTTGGTCGGAATATCCTGCCGCTTCAGCGCGATGGCCTCATTGCCGTCGTGAAGGGGAGTGCCGACCGGAGGAGCAAGGAGTTGCGCCTGACCGATGCGGGCCTCGCGCGGCTGCGCCAGGCGCGCAAGGGGTGGACCGAAGCGCAGACGCGTTTCGAGAAGGCGTTCGGCGGGGAGCGCACCGTGGAGCTGCGCGCCCTCTTGCACGCGGTCTCGACCAGCGACCTTGCGGGCACCGGCGATCGCGTTGCGATTGAATCCCATTGAGCCGTTGCGCCAACCTTTAATGTCTCGCATCTGGCGCGGCTTCGGGCCAAGGATGAGAGCGGGCCGGCCGCGGCGCGAGACCGGGACTCCCTGAACCCCTCTTTCAGGCTGCTCGCCGCTACCTATGGTGCCCCTCATGCCCTCGGCACGACATCGACTTTAGCATCGATATCCTGCTCGCGCGAGCCGAGGATAAGTCCAGCGACGGGAGAAATATCGGCGTAGCCGTGGCCCTTCGCCGAAAGTTTCACCGTGCGCCGAGGCCCGCAAGCAGCACGGCCAGGATGCCGGTAACGAAAATGCCGTCGAATGTCCCTGCCCCGCCGATCGAGGCGATGGGCGCGCCGAGGCCATGCAGCTTGTCGAGATTGAGCAAATCGGCGCCGACCAGTGTGCCAAGGCTCCCGCTGACATAAGCGAGCGGCCCGGCGAAACGCCGCGAGAGTAACAGCGCCACGACCGCCGTAACGAGGGGCGGCGCAAGGACCGGCACCGCTATGCCGACGCCCGGAACCGGGAAGGCAAGACGATTAACAATGACGGCCACAATGATGGTCCCCACGGCACCAAGAAGCCAAATCCGGTTGCGCGCGAGCAAGTAAATCGAAAGCAGGCTCGGAATGACAGCCCCACCGACATTGACGGCGATGATTGTGCCGGGCCAGTCGACCTCGACCGGCACGACATAACGCATGCCGAAGAAATCGATCACCTCGTCTGATGCAACGCGCGCCTCCGCAAGCTGCGCTAGCGGGATGTTGATGTAACTGCCAAGGAGCGAACCAAGGAGAACCAGCATGGCCACGCGGGAGTCGAGGCCGATGCGCAAATAGGCGTAACGCAGCAGTTCGAGCTGGACGAGAATGAACAGAGCGAGCAGGACGCCTGCGAAGATCGCGTAAAAGATCAATGGCAGGGGGAAATAATTTAAGTGGTAATGCATCGGAACCTCGCCTCTCACGCTCTCGGCACGACATCGACATTCTGCTCGCGCGAGCAACCCGCGGTGCCCGGGTTTTCGTTTTTTCAAAAATGAGGTTAAGCGTCAGGCTGCGGCGGCGTAGCGCTCCGTTCCGGCTTGAGTCCCGTCCTTTGAGGTGAGTGACGCGCTGGAGAATGTCGAACCAGAACGAGGCACCGAAGAGGGACGCACCGGCGACGATGATCCAGCTTGCGAGCGCGATGAACCAGGATTGGGGGTCGTGCGGCATCGGCCCCTTGACCCAGCCGATGAGAAAAGCGGGCTCAAGGGCGTTGAAGACCTTTGCCGCATCTGCGGCGGCCATGTCCGCCTGGAAATGCGTAGTCGCCAAGTCGGCGATGACGCTTGGCCGTGTCCAGATCTGCGCGCCTTCATAGAGGGCGTTGACGTTAAAAATCACAGCGATCAAAAGCGCCACGAGAAGAGACACCCACTGGGTCCATCTTTTGTAGTATCCGCTGACGCGATCCATCGAATTGTCGAACCAGACGGCGATATTGTGCTTGAATGCGTCGACGTCCTTCGAAGAAATGGCCCACAAGGACTCCATCGCGGTCTTCAGCTGCGGGTCAGGGATTTTGGCAATGACATCGGCTGGTGATTCCCCTTTCGGTGACCCTGCATTCTCGCTCAGCTTGCCGTAGATGGCCAGCGCGAACTGCCGGGAATCGATGTAGGACGGCTTGTTGGTGAGATCCTCGAACGTCTTGGCCGTGCCGGAGGCGAGCGGGTTGACGAGCGCATGATTGCAGAGATCGCGCGCGATACCCGTAAAGTCTTGGTCGTTCAGTAGGTCCTGGACGCCTTTGAGAAGGGTCTTCTCTCGCAATTTCATGAACGAGCTGATCGCTTCGGTAATCGCGCTAGCCGCGAGGCTCACGGCAAGGAAGGAAAGGACCATCCCGATGGCAACGTCGATGATCGCGCTGTTGAACATGTTGCCCCCTGATTCAAAAGGGTATTTTAGTTTAATATTATTTTCATGTCCCAAACCTACAAACTTTTTGGATCACACCCTCGGCACGACATCGACCTGCACATCGACATCCTGCTCGCGCGAACCGAGGATAATTCCGGCGACGGGGGAAATATCGGCATAGTCGCGGCCTTTCGCCAAAACGATATGATCGTTGCCGATCATCATCGCATTGGTCGGATCGAGGCCGACCCAGCCGCGCGCCTCGCCGCACCAGAGCGATACCCAGGCGTGCATCGCATCGGCGCCTTCGAGGCGCTCCTTGCCGGCGGGTGGAATGGTGCGAATGTAACCCGAGATATAGGCGGCGGGCAGGCCGATGCCGCGCAAGCCGGCGATCATGATATGGGCGAAATCCTGGCACACGCCGCGCCGCTTTCCGAAAGCTTCGGAAAGCGGCGTCGAGACCACGGTGGCCTTCGTGTCGTATTTGAAATCGGCCTTCATCCGCCGCATCAATTCCTTGGCGCCTTCGAGAACTGGGCGCCCGGCCGAAAAGCTTTCGCGCGCATAATCGGACGCCGGTTCGAAGCGCGGAGCAAGGCGGCTTGGATGCAGGAAATGGGCGGGCGAGTCCTTATCAAAGGACGTGCTGGCAAAGGCTTCCTCCCGCACCATTTCGAACGCTGGTGTTTCGCATTGATGCCCACGGCTCGCTCCGGTCGATCTCGACGCCTGCATTGACCTCCACGATCAGTTTGCGATGCGCGGTTTCGATCGTGAGAAAAGTGAGGCGGTTGCCGAAAAAACACATCCGCTCGATCGTTTGCGCGGGCGCGGGGGTAATGCAAAGCTCGCTCAAAAGCACCGTTTGTCCAGGCCCATCCGTCGGCAGAAGCCGCAGCGCGCAATGTGAGAACGTCACGGTCGAGCCGTATTCGTAAAGGGTCAAATGGCGGATATCGTAGATCATGCGAGGCCGCTCGACTTGTCGGCCCGTGCAACATGCGGACCTTGCAGGAAATAGCGCGCGGCGATCGCGTCGGCGAGGCGGAGAAGGCTCTGCTCGAAGCCGAGAATCTTTTCGTTATCGAGGCTTGAGGCGGTTGCGGTCGCGATTTCGGCGGCGAGCTGCAAGATCAAGCGGCGCGGCGCCTCGAGCATTCCATCGTCGCTGAGCAAGGGCAGAGTTTCAAGATGTTCGTCGAGCCGTTCGGCCTGGAAGGCAACCGAGCGCGGATTGAACGAATCGAGCACGACCATGTCGCGAACCGGGTTGAGAGCGACGCCCATTAGATAGCGCGAACGATAGGTGATCTGCGAGTTGACGAGATCGAGCAAGACGTCGAGATCGTCGGCCGGCGCGTCGCCGCTCGCGAAATGGCGGGCAAAGCGGCACGTATTGATGCCTCGCTCGATGCGCCGCCCGCTATCGAATACGCGCCAGCCGGCGCCGCAATTCATGTTTTCCTGAGCCAAGCCGGAGATCGCCGCGATCGTCCGCAAGGCCGCGTCGGCACGCTCGAAAGTCTCGGCTTCGGCGAGCGGCCCGGGCACATCGATGGAAAGGTTTTGATTGAGATCGCCGATAAGCCGCCAGGTGTCCGTCGAGAGTCGTTCGCGAATGAACGACGCGGCGCGGCGCGCATCGCGCACGAGCGACAGGGCCGAGCCATAGTCCTCGTCGCCATGCAGGGCAATCGCGGCAAGCGCCATGGCGCCGGAGACCGCCTCAATCGGCGCGGCGTGCCACGCAACGAGCAAGCTGGTGAGCTTGGATACCGCCGATCCCGAATTGGCGGTCCCGGCACCGGTCTCGATCATCCGGCCGGCGAGGCAGCGGATGAGCCGCAAGGTCGCTTCCGAGCGCTCGAGATAACGCCCGAGCCAAAACAGATTGTCCGCGGCCCGGCTCGGCAAGGTGCCCATGATTCGGCGGATGCGAACTGTCTCGTCGGTGGGCAGCAGGCTGACCATCGCGACAGGCTTGTCGGCGAGCACCCAGACATCGGCCGATTGGACCCCCTCGCCCATCGACACGGCGCGGGCGTCGGCGCGGCCGGAAATGCGGCAGAACCCGCCCGGCATAATATTCCATCCCTCCCGCGTGCGCGCCGCATAGACGCGCAGGACGAACGGCCGCGGCTCGATCCGGTCATCGTGCCACACGGGAGTCGTCGAGAGATTGACGACTTCCTGGCCAACGAAATCCACGCCGCGCTCGGCCATGGCGGCAGCGAGCCGGCCCCTCGCTTGTGCGTCGAGCGCCGCGCCAACGAGTGGCTGGTTGCGGGCAAAGCCGAGGACCGGATTGCCGAAGGCACCGGCAATCGCAAGCTCGTCCATGTCGGCGATGACGGACCTGCGCGCTTGGCCCTGGCCGCACCACCAGGTTGCGATATTCGGCAGGCGGAGGTCCTCGCGTAGCAATGTGCGACAGAGTTTTGGCATGAAACTCATCATCGCGGGCGCCTCGAGCACGCCGGACCCGAGTGCATTGGCAATGACGACGCCGCCCTCGCGCAGGGCATCGACAAGACCCGGCACACCCAGTCGCGAACGGGCGTTGAGTTCGAGCGGATCGGCGAAATCGCTGTCGATGCGCCGCCAGATCACATCGGCGCGCTTTAGCCCGGCGATGGTGCGGACATGCACTTTGCCGTCGCGCATCGTCAAATCGCCGCCTTCGACCAGAAGCAAGCCGAGATAGCGGGCGAGGTAGGCCTGCTCGAAATAGGTTTCGTTAAAAGGGCCTGGCGTCAGTAGGCAGATACGCGGGTCCGAACGCTGCGCCATCGAGGTGAGGCCGAACCGGAATGCCTCGAAGAACGGCGCGAGCCGCTCGACATTCATATCGCGGTAAAGGGCTGGGAAAGCGCGGGCCAGAACAAGCCGGTTGGCGAGCGCGTAGCCGGCGCCCGACGGCGCCTGCGAACGGTCGCCAAGAACCCACCAGCGGCCATCCGGCCCACGCCCGATATCGGCGGCGTAAATATGCAAGAATTTGCCGCCCGGCGGGTTCACCCCATGCAAAGGGTGCAGAAACTCGGGGCTGCCGGTGACAGCGGCGGCGGGCAAATCGCCCGCGGCGATCAACCGGCCCTCGCCGTAGATGTCGGCCAAAACCAGTTCCAGGAGCCGCGCGCGCTGCTCGATGCCTTGCGCGATCTCGCGCCATTCTCCGGCTTCGATGAGAAGCGGCACATGCGAGAGCGGCCAGGCGCGTTCGCTGGTATCCCCATAGGCGCGATAGGACACGCCCGTGTCGCGAATATGCCGGTCCGCCGTGGCGAAGCGCTTGCCGATATCGTCGGCGCCAAGATCCGTCAGCGCGGCGAGAAACCGCAGCCAATGCGCGCGCGGGCGCCCGTCCGCGCCGATGAATTCATCCGGGACACCCGGCAGCGGCTTGTAATCGGCCGCGAGCTCGGCCATCCGCCGCGCCGCGTCAATATCTGCTTTTGCCTGGTCCGGTGCGCTTAGGCTCATCTATGTTTGCTTGGGCCGGAAGGATTTTAAGATCGTTGCATCCGTCTCAATATAGGCGGCGCCGATGAGATCGAGACAGTAGGGTACCGCGGGAAAGATCGCGTTGAGGCAAATCTCGATCGACGCGGGCTTGCCCGGCAGATTGATGACCAGACAAGGCCCGCGATGCGCGGCGATCTGGCGGGATAAAATCGCGGTCGGAACCTGCTTTACGCTTTCCTGGCGCATGAGTTCGCCAAAGCCAGGCAATATGCGCGCCGCCGCCGCCTTGGTCGCCTCCGGTGTCAGGTCGCGCGGTGACGGTCCAGTGCCCCCGCTGGTCAGGATCAAATCGCAATGCTCCTTGTCGGCGAGATCGATGAGCGTGTCGCGCACGGACTCGAACCCGTCCGGAATGATTTTTCGCACGATATGGAAAGGGGACGTCAGGATTTTGTTCAGATACGCGACGATGGCGGGCCCGCTTTCATCCTCATAGAGCCCGACGCTGGCGCGGTCGGACGCCGTGACGACCCCGATGATCGCCGCGCGCCTTGTCTCCTCCACCATCTGCCACGCCTTCCGCCGCCTCGGGTCTTGCGGCGCTCAGTGTAGCGGATTGGAAAGGATTTTGGAACCGGCGCGGCGCGGCAGGGAAAGACGAGCAATCTTACTTCTTACGAGGAGAACATGTATAATCCACCTGAAGAAGCCCATCTTCAAAATCAATGATAGAAATGCTATGCTCGGATATCCGTGTCCGAGAAAAATCCATGCACGTCAACGACATTTCACGTCAACAATTCAGCAAAATTGCTTCGCGCCACTTTCAGCGCCGGATTACCTTGACCGGGCAAGGGCTCGTTCTCGGCGCCGGAACCTTGCTGGCGAAACTGGATAACGAAGCCCTTCCAATCGAGGCGGATCAAAAGCGGATTTGGACGCTTCTTGCGGTCGCCTACGACGAGAAGATTTCGCAGGCGGTATTGGGATCGCTGCGCCGCGCGGCAAAACGCTGGCAAGGCGGCGACAAGCGTCTCGCCGCGATTCATCTGGCGCAGATGGGCTTGCCGGACATCGGCGAGGACGCCGCCTATCGCCTGTCGCTGGCGGCGGAGCTGCTCGACGGGGACGTCGCGCCAGGCTGGCTTGCGCGGGAGCTGGGGTACGACGAGAATCAGCCGCGCGTGCCTGCTGGTAGCGGACGGGAAAGCGGTCAATGGACATCCGGGGATGCGGCTATGGCGGGCGACGCCTCGTCGCTGGTTGAAGGGCGGTCGGCAAGCGCCAATGGCGGAGTTCATCAAGAATATACCCTGCCCAAGGATGCCGTCGCTGTCGCCCGGCCGGATGGATCAACAATCTACGACCCGGATTCGACAACCAAGAAGCTCATGGCTCCGACACAGGCAAATTTTCAGGAGGTCTATGCAGCTGGCGAACGGATCGCAGATTTGTCGCTTTTGCAACAAATTGACTCGGCGAGAACCGCCCTCCAACAATTCGGAACCTATGATTTTCAACGGGACAAGGCGACAAACACCTGGTTTTCCGAATATGTCCATGCCGCTAATTACGCCGTTGGGGTCTATATGGCGGGCGCAGGTTACGGGTTATATCAATCCCTCGCCCTTGCCCAAGCCTATGCTGTCTTCAATTCATCAAACGCATTTGACGAGAAATATAAAGGACGCGAATGGAAAATAAAAGGCTGGGAGGACGCCCACACGGGAGATTGGCGATAATATTATGGCGCGTTCTCAAGTGGACAGTCAATTCTTTTTCCATTGTCTGCGCGCTAACTGTCGTCTTATTCTTAGGTCTGATCGCTTATTTGTCGCGCAACACCTGTGATGATACGGCGCCTTCTCCTGTTGTTCGTAATAGCCGGGGCGACACAGCAGAAGGACAGGTACAAGTCTGTACATGGATTGGAACAGTCGTCAATAGTTATATCACCATACAAGTTCACGAACCTACGCGTATCTGGCCGAAGAAAACGTTGATAGATTACGATCCGGCCGGCCCCGGCCATGAGCCGGTGTTACGTTGGCTGAATGACGCCACGCTCAGCGTCGATCTCGGCAGGGTTTATTGGGTCTCGTCGCGGGCAAATAGAGTAGGCAACATCCACATCATCTATATCTATTCCAAGGTCGATCCTCCCCCATAAGACAATTCCAAACGACTTGGAACATACATATGATTTCCAGCGGGACAAAGCGACAAACACCTACTTTGACGAGTATGTTCCTGCCGCCAATTATGCCATCGGTGTCTATATGGCGGCGGCCGGCTACTCCCTCGCAGAAACATATGCATTTTTAGGGTTATGCTCTTCTTTTTCGTTGAACAGATTTGACTACTCGAGCAGAGGCGGCCCGTGGGTTGAGCGCGGTTTGGAGGATGCCGATGCCAGGCTATTGGAAAACGAAATGAAACGCGGCTGGATCGTTTTTCTTGGCGTACTATTGATTGCACTGGGCGTAATCATATGGGAGTTCCTGCCGGCTATATACTTTCTCGTCATGTTCGCAATGGAGCCAGCCGGGCAAGGCTGTGACGAGGGACCCGTGACGACCAGCGCTCCACCAATGCGCGGGGTGATGTTGTCGAGGAATATATTAGGGCCTATGTACAGGTTTTGGAACGGTTGTCGATTACTCCATCGTGTCGCAGCTTAGAGGCGATGAAAAACGGCGACATTGGTCGAACACGATAGGCTCTATTACGGATATCCAAAATTTCGTTGGCTCCACGACGACACCCTCATGATCGATCTTGGAAAAGTCGATTCCCTAATGGTCAAAAGTCGACAAAGTTGGCTCGATCCTTAGCGCCTACACCTATGCCAAGGCGGACACTGGGTGGTGGTAGGATCGTCCAAACGCCTTGGAAAATGGAACGGGCTGGGACGACGCTGATCAAGGAAAGTGGCAATAAGAATGTGGAGATACCTCAAGTGGATCGCCGCCGCCGCCGGCTTGCTGGCCTTAGCTGCAGCCACACCGGAGGCCGTCAAGCTCGCTTATCTGCTCTCGACGCCTTTGGAATGCGGCGAGGAAGTGGGTACGACGATAGGCAATACACGCGGTGACGTCGCCGCGGTAAATCTACGAGTTTGCTTCGGCCTCGGGGCGTTCGTCGACTATTCAGTCACGCTACACACAAGGGAGTCTGAATAGGCAATGAAATTGGTGGAATATGATCCGAGTTCGGACGCGATGGCCCCTGTCACACTGCGCTGGATCGACAACGATACGCTTACCGTCGATCTCGGCAATGTGCGCTCAGTATGGTCGAAGGTCGATAAGGTCGGTTCCATCCATATCATCTATGCCTACAACCATGTAGGAACAAATTGATGCTGAGTTAGGCGCGCGAGCTGCAGAGAGTGGCAATGAAACCCTTCGCTTCCCCTAATCCTGAGTTTATCGAAGGACGAGACGCGAGCGCCACGCGCGCATCCAGGCGAGGAAACTTCAAATCGACCAGTCGGCGGCGAGATCGTCGATGTGGTCGATGAGGCCGCGCGCGGTGAGCAGCGCGACGATTTGCGCCGCCGCCTGCCCGGCGGGCTGTTTGTCCAGCCCGACGATAAGCTCGGGCTCTTCCGGCGGCTCATAACTCTGATCGATGCCGGTAAAATTCTTGATCTCTCCGGCCATCGCCTTTTTGTAGAGGCCCTTCGGATCGCGCGCGATGCAATCCTCGAGTGGCGTGGCGACGAAAATCTCGATGAATTCATGTCTGTCGAGCAATTCGCGCACCATCCGCCGCTCGGCCCGGAACGGTGAAATAAAGGAGCACAGCACGATCAGCCCGGCTTGTGTCATGAGCTTTGCCACTTCGCCAATGCGGCGGATGTTTTCGACCCTGTCGACCTCGGAGAAACCCAAATCCCTGTTGAGCCCATGCCGCACATTGTCGCCATCAAGCATGATGGTATGGACGCCATGCGCGTAAAGCCGGGATTCGACGAGATTGGCGATTGTCGATTTGCCCGAGCCGGAGAGGCCGGTGAACCACAAAACGGCGGGTTGGTGATGCTTGATCCGGGCGTGATCTTGCTTGGCGACGGCGAGGCCCTGGAGATGAATGTTGGTCGCACGGCGAAGCCCGAAAGCGATCAACCCCGCCGCCGCCGTGGCGTTGGTGATCCGATCGATCAGAATAAAGGCGCCGGTCGCATGATTTTCCTTATATGGGTCGAAGGCGACCGGCGTGGTCGTGGCGAGATTGCAAAAGCCGACTTCGTTGAGACTCAAGGTTTTCGCCGCGAGTTCGCCGAGCGTATTGACATCGAGACGATGCTTGAGCTCGGTCACCGAGACGGGAACGGTCCTGGTGCCCGCTTTCATGAGATAGGAGCGGCCAGGCAAGAGCTTGCCATCGCTCATCCAAATGAGATGCGCGGCGAACTGGTCGGAGACCTCGGGCCGGTTTTTCGGATCGCACAAAATATCGCCGCGCGCGATATCGAGCTCATCCCCCAGAGCGAGGGTGACGGCATCGCCGGCCGTTGCACTTTGGAGGTCGCCATCGGCGGTGACGATGCGCGCAACCCGCGAGAGGCGGCCGGAACCCGCGACGGCGATTTCGTCGCCGGCACGTAGCATCCCGCTCGCGACAGTCCCGGAAAAACCGCGAAAATCGAGATGCGGACGATTGACCCATTGGACGGCGAAGCGAAACGGTCTGGTCGCTCCGTCTTCCACGACATCGATGGTTTCAAGATAATCGAGCAGCGCCGGGCCGCGATACCAAGGCGTATTGGCGCTCTTGCTTGAAATATTGTCGCCATGGCGCGCCGAAACCGGAATGTGCCTGATCGTCTTGAAATCGAGCGCCGCCGCGAACCGTCGGAAATTGGCCACGATCTCGTCGAAGCCCGCCTCGTCGAAGCCGGTCAAATCGATCTTGTTGACGGCAAGCACCACATGCCTAATGCCGGTCAGCGACACGATCGCGGCATGCCGGCAGGTCTGGGTCAAAAGCCCCTTGCGCGCGTCGACGAGCAGTACCGCGAGATCGGCGCCGGACGCGCCGGTTGCCATGTTGCGGGTGTATTGCTCATGCCCGGGCGTGTCGGCGACGATAAAGGAACGTTTCGCGGTCGAAACATAACGATAGGCAACATCGATCGTGATCCCCTGCTCGCGCTCGGCCTCGAGCCCGTCCACGAGCAACGCGAAGTCGATATTGTCTCCATCGGTGCCGTGTTTTCTGGAGTCGCGCTCGAGCGCCGCGAGCTGATCGTCGAGAATGAGGCTCTGCTCGAAAAGCAGGCGCCCGATGAGCGTCGATTTGCCGTCATCGACCGAGCCGCAAGTGAGCAATCTGAGAGTTGGACGGGCGGGCGTCATCAGAACAGACCGCGGGTTTATTTGCACCGCGTCGAGCATCAGAAATAGCCCTCGCGCTTTTTCTTTTCCATCGAGCCAGATTTGTCGTGATCGATCAGACGGCCCGCCCGCTCCGATGTTCTTGAGGCGCGCATTTCGGCGATCATTTCGGGCAGCGTCGCGGCTTGCGAGCGGATCGCCCCAGTCAGGGGGTAGCAGCCGAGAGTGCGAAAACGAATCCACTCCATGCGCGGAACTTCGCCAGGACGCAGCGGCAGCCGTTCATCATCGACCATGATCAGCGAGCCGTCGCGCTCGACGACGGGACGCACCTTGGCAAGATAGAGCGGCACGACGGGAATGTCCTCGGCCAGGATATAGTCCCAGACATCGAGCTCGGTCCAGTTGGACAGCGGAAACACCCGCATCGATTTGCCTTGTTTGATCCTCGTGTTGAACAACTGCCAGAGCTCGGGCCGTTGGTTGCGCGGATCCCAGGCATGGGCGGCGGAGCGGTGCGAAAAAATCCGTTCCTTGGCCCGGCTTTTTTCCTCGTCGCGCCTGGCGCCCCCAAACGCCGCGTCGAAATGCCAAAGATCGAAGGCCTGGCGCAGCCCTTCGGTCTTCATCACCTGGGTATGCACGGAGGACCCCGAGGCGATCGGCGAAATGCCGCGCCTCAAACCATCTTTGTTGATGTGGACGAGAAGTTCCATCCCGGCCCGTTTCGCCGCCTGGTCGCGAAAAGCGATCATTTCGCGAAATTTCCAAGTGGTATCGACATGAAGCAGCGGAAACGGCGGTTTCGACGGAAAGAAGGCTTTTTGGGCAAGATGCAGCATCGCGCTCGAATCCTTGCCGATGGAATAGAGCATCACCGGGCGCTGGAACTCCGCCACCACCTCGCGGATGATGAAGATCGCCTCCGATTCGAGGCGGCGCAAATGCGGCGAGACGCCAGCTTTCACTTAAGCATCCTGTAATACACTTAATTCCACGTAAAATCGCACGTTATTATGCCTTCGCCTTGGGATTTGCAAGGCTGCCGCCATTTGGGAAGTGTTGCAGTTTGAATTTTTGTTTCCGACCCATGGGCAACATTGGACGGTGGGGCGCTCTAACAGTTTGCTGAAAAAATCCTGGCTTTGGCTGATCTGAGATGATTTACTTTGGTCACGAATTGGTGGGGGTTTCATGCGCGGACGATTTCGGGATCAGGGCGGATGTTTTCCTATTTGTCGCCTGAGGCGCGGGTGCCGGCGAAGCATCCTTTGCGGCAGATAAGGGAGCTGGTTCGGGCGGTTCTGAAGGACCTGAGCCCCAGCTTCGGAAAGCTCTATTCGAGCGCGGGCCGCCCCCGCACAAGAGTTTTTTGCCACGATTGTCGCGCGCCAGCTGATTCCTGCTGCCAAGCTATTCATCACGCACGGCGCGCCGGGAATCGCGCCGCACGAGATTAAGGTCTTGCTTCAACATGTTTCCAATCCTTACCTCGAAAAATCGCCCTGATCGTGCTAGGATCAACTCCATAGGCGTTGGCCAGAGCGGTTATCTCGCTTCCGGCGAACCCCCGTTCACCAAACATCTTGATGGTATGAACCTCCGGCGTGGTCAGCTTTGCATGATCGTGTTTTTCGCCTCGTTGTGTCGTGCCACGAGCATCCCTTAAACGCGCGACAGCAAGATATCCTATTGCCGGTGGTCGCGAGTTCTCGGCTTGCTCTTTTGGAGTAGCCCAGCGACAATTCCTCGGCTCGTAAACAATCTATGAGCGTACGGAAATAACGGCGCCGCGCGGTTCCAACTTGATTTGAACCAGTGAAAATTCCCGCAGAAACCTAATTAGTGTGTTAGCTGAATATATATCATTCATAAGTTATGCTGCTTTATCGCCGTATCGATGGGGCTGACATGACCACGGGATTTCTCAAATTCGTTTCTACGGTAGCCTTGATCACCGGACCCTCATCATTAGCCGGTGCGAGTGATTTCGGCTTCTCGGTGGATCAATGTGGAAAATCCAAGGTTGCATCAGTCAAGGTCGGGTATTGTACCGCGGTGATCCAAAAATCCAATGATCCACGCATCTTAGAACGCGCCTTTAATCGGCGCGGCCACGCGAACATGGAGTTAAACAGATTTGCTGACGCCGTCAGTGATTTCTCTGAGGTCATTCGACTGAACCCTCGGATCGCCGGTTACTACGACAACCGCCAAAACGCCTACAAGTCGTTGGGTCAATTGGGCGATGCCCTGAACGACGCGAACGCGGCGATCCGCTTCGCGCCGAACTACGCGTTCGTCTATCGGGCCCGAGGTAACGTTTACGTTGAAATGGGCCGGCTTGATCTCGCCGTCGGCGACTACACAACTGCGATATCGCTGGACCCGAGGGATGCTGGCCTCCTTCTGGATCAAGGCAAGATACTTGCGAAGGCGGGGCATCTCCGCGAAGCGATCGCCGAGTTCACGCGCGCGCTCGACTTGGACAGGAATCTCGCGCTCGCTTTGCGCGAGCGCGGACTAGCAAACAAGAAACTCGGCAACCTTGAGGCAGCGAGCGCGGATCTCAAACTTTATTCCAGCGTGCAGGCGACCGACGTTGAAGTCGCACAAGCCATGCAGGAGCTTCAATCTCATGCCTCTCCGTATGCGGAGAGTGCGGGCGCCAGGAGCGTCGAGACAGTTTCAACCCACAGATCGTCGTTCACGTCGGTCAGCAGAGCCCAGACTCATCCGTCACCAGCGAAACTTACGCACAGCCTCAATGGCATACGCCAGTTCAAGTGCAACAGCAAGAACAACGGCATCTTCAGCAAAAACGAGATAGTGAAGCACCTGTACAGAGTGTAGTCAAGGTCGAGGAACAGCGGGAATTTACGCGACTGCTTCAGAATTTATGAGGATGCGACTAAGGCTCAAACTTCTGTACAAATGATCCAACTCCTTAGAATTGCTGAAGGATGGGCGAATAATGCTGTCAATGGTCATCGATTGACTCCTGAACATCGACTGGAATTGCTTAAGATCGCAGCGGATATCCAAGAAGACATCGCTAAGTTGCAAGTTGCAGAGGCAGCCGCAATCGAATCGCAGCGAGTGGCAACGCGGAACAAGGAGCTGATTCAGCAGAAGCAAGCTGCGGACGCAGCAACGAAAGTCAAGGCTGAAAAGGCAGCCGACGAAGAAGCGTTTAACAATGCTGACACTTCGGCGTATCCGGCTTGCCCGGCTGCGGATGAAATGCTACCGCCAGATGGTGTGGGGTTTAGAAATTGGTTAGACCTCCAGGTAGGCCAACAGATCATTGATGTCACCTTCGCTTGCGTTCAGAAGGCAGGTTTCACGGTCCATGAGGTGGTTCCAGATAAGGAACCCGCCTATGAAGCGGCTCTTAAGAAGTGTGCGATTATCCAAAGCGCCTATTATGCTAGATGCGCTAACGAGATCCTCCTCAAGTGAACGCTGTTTGCCGAACGTATGTAGTAGTCAAATATAAGGGTAGTTTATTATGACACGGATTTATGCTCCGGTTAGGGTGGTTATGAATTTGGTTAAGAAATATGGCCGTGGAGTGCTTGAACTTTTGTTCCAACTATCCAAAGCATTTATTTTTTAATTATGCCTATGGGGTTGAGGTTATGGTTAAGGGTTGGGTGAAGAAATATGGTAAGGGGGTTCTTGAACTTTTGTATCAAGTTACTAAAGCATTTCTTATGGGTAGTCCAGGATAATTACTTCTGTCGAGCATCTTATCTTTCATTTTGTTAGAACCATTTTCGACAGGGTTGGAGTTTCAGATGCCTCGTCCATCAATTGCTGACATTCGTGACACTTGCGACTTCCAACTTATTGGAAAGAGCGACAGGAATCTGCAGCGGTCAAAGTTCCTTCCTCAGAAGAGATGGATATCTGCCGCGAGAATGTGGCCACTCTTCGTGAAGCGCCGCGATCGCTGAAGGAGAGCCCGGGCCGGCGGAGAAGACCGGGTCCGAGCCCCCTCAATCGCGCCTGGATGGATCGAGCCCGGCGCGAGAGCCACGGCCATTTACCCCCTCTTTTTTGATGTTGTTCTGGGCGGCAACCGCAATTCGACCTGCTCGGGTTTGGCATCAAGCAGGCGGGCGATTTTACGCTGTATCGCGCTAAAGGTGCGAGCCTCGGCGACGATGTGGCGATAGGAGCCATTCCTGATCGGAGACGAAATGCGGTTTCGCCTCAGCATCAAAATCGACCGCGACTGGCCTGAATTCTACAGCCATCATGTAAGCACTCCTCCAACACGTTTTGCGGCGAACCATCCCGGGCCTGCACGGCTCTCTAGACAGCTCCTAATAATCCCGCCCGCCTTGGGTGCCGTCGAACGTCTGACGGGCTTTTAGCAGTTTGCTGAAAAACTCTGGCTTTGGCTGATCTGAGATGATTCACTTTGGTCACGAATCGGTGGGGGTTTCATGCGCGGACGATTTCGGGATCAGGGCGGATTGTTTTCCTATTTGTCGCCTGAGGCGCGGGTGCCGGCGAAGCATCCTTTGCGGCAGGTAAGGGAGCTGGTTCGGGCGGTTCTGAAAGACCTGAGCCCCAGCTTCGGAAAGCTCTATTCGAGCGCGGGCCGCCCCTCGATCCCGCCGGAGCAATTGCTGAGCGCCTTGCTGCTCCAGGTGGCTGCTCCAGGTGTTCTACGGCATCCGCTCGGAACGCCAGCTGATGGGACAGCTCGACTATAATCTTTTGGATCGCTGGTTCGCCGGGCTTGCGCCGGACGACCCTGTGGGGGACACGACGACCTTCACCAAGAACCGGCACCAAGAACCGGCACCAAGAACCGGCACCAAGAACCGGGATCGACTGCAGCACGGCGAGGTGTTTCAAAAGTTCATGACGCAGCTTTTGATCACCCGCAGGTGAAGCCGCTCTTGTCGGACGAGCATTTTTCGGTGGATGGGACTTTGATCGAGGCGTGGGCGTCGCAGAAGAGCTTTCGGGCCAAGGACGGCGGCGACAATGAACGACAATGAAGGAGACGGCGCGGATTTGCGCGGCCAGAAACGCGCGAACGAGACGCCTGCGAGCACGACCGATCCGGAGAGCCGTCTCTATCGCAAGGCGGCGGGGCGGGAGGCAAAACTCTGCTCCATGGGTCATGTCACCATGGAGAATCACCATCGAGAATCACCATCGAGAACCGGCACGGGCTTGCGGTGGCAGGGGTCGTCACAAAGGCCGATGGCCCGGCGGAACGGCACGCCGCGCAAGCCATGCTGAAAGCCAAGCGCAAGGCCGTTGGTCATCGCATCACGGCCGGCGCGGACAAGGCCTATGATACGAAGGGCCATGTTGAAGGGCCATGTTGAAGGGCCATGTTGAAGGGACTTGCGGGCCATCAACCTCACGCCGCATGTGGCGCAGAACAATGGCCCGGCCAAAATCGGCAAGCGAATCGGCAAGCGGCGGAGAAGCTCGATCGATGCCCGCACGACAAGGCACGCGAGCTATGGGGTGTCGCAGAAGCGCCGCAAAATGATCGAATGCATCTTTGGCTGGGGCAAGCAGCATGGCACGATGCGCAAGGCGAAGCATCGCGGGGTTGCTCGTATCGCCGGAGGATTCTTGCTGAACCTCATCGCCTCCAACCTGATCCGCATCCCGAAATTGGTTGCCGCATAGGCGAACTCCGTAAAGACACGAGAAAGAGCCTGTTATGCCGATCCGAACGACTGAACCCGCAGCACAAAGCTCCACACCGGAACGGCAAAATCTCAAATCTCCCGGTTTTTCCGCAGACTGCTAAAGAACGGCTCATCCGTCTCATGGCGCAAGCGAAATGGGCCCTTACGCCGGCTCGCGCGCTTTCATCCGCCTGTAGTCATAGGCGGCCGCGCCGCCCGCGTCTTCGCCTTGCGCCGCAAGCACGGCGACTTTTAGGACCTTATCATGATGCGGCGAAAGGTGGCACACGGGGTCCGCCTCCCGCGCGTCGCCGGTCAGCGCCAGCGCCTGGCAGCGGCAGCCGCCATAATCGATCGTCTTGCGCGGGCAGGAGCGGCAAGGTTCCCGCATCCAATCGGTCCCGCGGAACGCATTGAAAGCGGGCGAATTTGTCCAGATGTCCTCGATTGAACGATCGCGCACATTCCAGAAAACCAGATCCGGAATGGTTTCCGCCGCGTGACAAGGCAGCGCCTTGCCCGAGGGGGTAATATTTAACCCGCGCTTGGCCCACCCGCCCATGCAGGCCTTCGGATAACGGGCGTGATAATCGGGGATCACATGGTCGATGACGATTACCCCGACGTAGGTCGTTTTGAGCGTTTCGACCTCCGCGATCGCCGCTTCCGCCTGCGCCGCGGTTGGCATGAGCGCGGCCCGGTTGAGCAGTCCCCAGCCGTAATATTGCGTATGTGCGATCTCCACGCGCCGGGCGCCGAGCTGGACTGCAAGCTCCACCATCTTGCCGGCGCGGAAAATATTGGCGCGGTGAATGACAGCGTTCACGGTGAGCGGCAGGCCCGCTTGGGTGATCCACTCCGCGACCGCCTGTTTACGGGCGAAGGCGCCCTTGTAGCCCGCGATCCGGTCGGCCGATGGCGCGTCGGAATCCTGAATCGAAAGCTGCGCGTGCTCGAGCCCGGCTCTAGCGAGTTCCTTGACACGATCCTGCGTGAGGCCGATCCCGGAGGTGATGAGGTTGGTATAAAGTCCCACTTTCGCGCAATGCGCGACGATGTCGGCGAGATCTTGCCGCGCCGCCGGTTCGCCGCCAGAAAGATGCGCATGCAGAACGCCGAGCCTTGCGGCTTCTGAAAAGACGCGGATCCAATCCGCGGTCGAAAGTTCTTCTCCGCGCGGATCGAGCGCAAGAGGATTGGAGCAATAGGGGCAGCCCAGCGGACAGCGATGCGTCAGCTCGGCGAGAAGCGCGACAGGCGCGGCAAGTTTCCCTGGCAAGGCGGTCATAAATCCACCATTCGCTTGGCCGCGAGCTCTTCCAGCAACCCTCGCACATCCGTCTCGACCCTTGCGCGATCGGCGGAAAATTGGGCAGCGAGATCATCGACGATCGCCGCGAAGGTGGCTGTTCCGTCGCAGCGTTTTAAAATTTCGACCGCAATGGCATCGGCCTTGATCATGCGTTCGGGCGCAAGCAGCAGCCATTCGCCCCGAGTCTCGTCGTATTTCAACCTAACGCCGCGCGGCAGGCGCGGTTTCCACACGATGTCTGGGTGGCTTGTTCCCGTCATGCCGCTTGACCATGGGTGGCCTCGGATCCCGGCATCCAGGCGCCAGGCGGGACGGCGCGATCGACATAAGCGCTCCAAAGGGCATCGAGCTGCGCCCAAAGCACCGCGCATTTGAATTCGAGGGCGGCGAGGACGGCATCCTGCTTGGCGCGAGTCGCTGCGTTTTGCTTCACGTAATCGAGGGCGAATTCGCTGTCGCGCTTGGCTTGCACAGGGCGCTGCGAAAAATACGCGAGCGTTTCCTTGCTGACAAAATCATAGTGGGCAAGCATGCCCGCGACCCGCTCGTTGATGATGGCGGGCGAAAACAATTCCGTGAGGGACGAGGCGATCGCCTCAAGCAGGCTCCGCGCGCGGCAGAATTCGACATAGGCCTCGACGGCGAAACGGGTGCCCGGCAATATGCCTTGCGTCGACGTCACATAATCGCGCGAAAAGCCCAGGCTATCGGTGAGCTTCAGCCAGCGCTCGATGCCGCCGTCGCCTTCTGCGCGGCCGTCATGATCCTCGATGCGCTTGCGCCAGTGCCGGCGGTCCCGGACATCTGACATCCGGGTCAGGATTGTCGCATCCTTGATCGGGATCATCGCCTGGTAATAGTAGCGGTTGAGCGCCCAGGCCCGCACTTCGTCATATGTGCATTGACCGTTGTGCAAGCGGCGGTGAAACCGGTGCAGATTATGATAGCGCTCCGCCCCGGTTTGGCGCAAACGGGCTTCGAGTTCCGCGCTGGTCAGAACCGGTTTGGGGCTGCTCACAGGCAGATCTCCATGCCATCAAAGGCGACATCCCAACCGGCACGCTCGACGGCTGCGCGTTGCGGCGAATCCTCGATCAGAACCGGGTTCGTATTGTTGATATGAACATAAATCTTGCGGCCGATCGCGCAAGTCGCAAGCCGCTCGAGCGAGCCTTTTTCGCCGCTCATCGCCACATGGCCCATGCGCCAGGCGGTTTTCTTGGAAAGGCCCAGATTTACCATCTCGTCGTCCGTGAAAGTGGTTCCGTCGAAGAAAACGAGCGCGGCCCCGGAGAGCATCTTTACGACTCCTTCGTTGATCTCGGCGCAGCCTGGCACATAGAAAAAGCTCTTGCTGCCGTCGCTCAGCTCGACCCCGACGGTCGCCTCGCTTTCGGCGCCGACCGCGACGTTCTCGCCCTCGAGATAGAGAGGAACTTTTCCCGGCACCGCGAACGGCGTGACCCAGATGCCGAGGCCGGTGTCGGCGGGCGTATCGAGCGCAATCGCACGCCTAGCGACGAGATCCTTGCTCAAAACGGCAAAGATCCCCGCGCCCGTCTGCGCCAAGGTGGCCTGGCTTCCAAGGAGCGCGAAACTTTGTTGCTCGCGAAGAGTCAAAAGCCCGGCGAGATGATCGACGTCGGCATTGGTGACGAAGACGGCCCCGATCGGAGAATGCCGCTTGGCCCCGCGCGGGTGCAGGCACGGCGAAGCGATGATTTGCTGGCGGAGATCTGGCGACGCGTTCAACAGCAGCCACCGCTCGCCATCGGCGCTGACGGCGAGACTTGATTGGCTACGCGGCTTGACGCGCTTATCGCCGCTCCAGGCAAGCCGGCAGACAGGGCAGAGACAGTTCCATTGAGGAAAGCCGCCGCCGGCTGCCGAACCCAACACGAGAATGCGCACGACGCGCGCCGATCAAAAATTCTAAAGAAGTTGCGAGCCGAGGCCGTCAGATCTCGGCGGAAAGATAGCTCGTCACTTCCATGCCGATGCAGATCTCGGTGATAACGGGGGTCGTCCAAGTCATTCCTCTGCCTCCATCTCAGCGTTGCGATTAGCTGCGCTTACGGTTCCTCACCACGAACAGGTTTCGACACTGTCCTATTCTCTATCTAGCATTGGTCGCCGCCTGGCGCCATGCCTTTTTTCAAGGGGTCAGAGCCAGCCGCGTTCCGCCGCCGCCTTGGCCTCAAAAGCCTCGATTTTCGCGGCCTTTTGCAGGGTCAGGCCGATATCGTCGAGCCCGTTCAAAAGGCAATGTTTGCGGAAAGGGTCGATATCGAAGGTGACGACGCCGCCATCCGGGCCGCGAATTTCCTGGGTTTCGAGATCGATCGAGAGCGTCGCATTGGCGCCGCGCTTGGCGTCATCCATGAGCTTGGCGAGGCCGTCTGGCGAAACAATGATTGGAAGAATACCGTTCTTGAAGCAGTTGTTGTAGAAAATATCGGCAAAACTTGTCGAGATGACGCAGCGGATCCCAAAGTCGAGGAGCGCCCAGGGAGCATGCTCGCGCGAGGAGCCGCAACCGAAATTATCTTCCGCGACAAGAATTTTAGCTTCGCGATAGGCCGGCCTGTTCAAGACAAACTCGGGATTTTCGGTTCCATCCTCATTGTAGCGGAGCTCGGCGAAAAGCCCGCTGCCCAAGCCGGTGCGCTTGATCGTTTTCAGATATTGTTTTGGGATGATCATGTCGGTATCGACATTGGTGATGTCGAGCGGCGCCGCGACACCGGTAAGGGATGTGAATTTTTCCATGTGATTAAGTCTCCAGCCGGTTTTTCGCGGACCGAAATGGGTAGCCGCCCTCTTGGAAAGCACGGAAGCGCTCTGCCACGCGGCATAAAATCCGCAACGTCGCATTGAGGAGTGATCCTACTTCATAGTATTACAGGGACCGTGCATTCAGTTGCCGGTGCCGTGCGATTGCACCACCTTGCGGCGTCCACCGGATTAGGTGAAGCAGCGCGGCCAGGGTCGGCGGCCAGGGGGAGATTGCCATGACGCGTTTACAATCAATAGAGCATTTCGTCGTTCTGATGCTGGAAAATCGCTCCTTCGACAATCTACTCGGGGGTCTCTACCCGAAATCGAAGGATTTCGAGGGCGTGGACGGAAGCAATCCAACACGGACCGTTCGGGCAAGGTCTGGCCTCTGACCGAGACGCCGGGCGGTGACGTGGCCGGTTTATCCGTCCCAAACCCCGATCCGGGAGAACTCTGGCAGGACATCAATGTGCAGATTTTCGGTTCCGGCCAGCTGCACGAGGACGAGCCCTATCAGCCGCGCGATGGCGCCGTCGCCGACATGAGCGGCTTCGTCGAGAGTTATACGGACCCCAGGCGTCCGTCGCGCGCCGGAAACGATGCGCGGCGGATCATGAGCCGTTACAAGCCAGATCGGGATGTGCCGGCGCTGGCGACGCTTGCTCGCCAATTCGCGGTTTGCAATTCATGGTTCGCCTCCGCGCCATGCCAGACATGGCCGAACAGATTTTTCGTGCATACGGGAACGGCCGATGGTTACGAGAACAATAACCCCAAAGCGCTGTTTTTCAAGATGCCGACGGTGTTCAACTCCTTCGACAGGGCGCCATCCAAGCCCAGCTGGGCGCTTTACCACCACGACCTTCCGCAGACGTTGACACTGTCGGAGCTTATTCAAAAAGCACAGAATTTCCACATGTTCGATACCTTCCTGCGCCATGCGCGCGAGGGCGCTTTGCCGAATTATTCCTTCATCGAGCCGCGTTATTATGCGGACATACGCGTGTTTCCGCCGCAGTTCAATTTGCCCAACGATATGCATCCGCCGCATGTCGTTTGCTTTGGCGACCAGCTTGTCGCCACCGTGTACAATGCTTTGCGCGGCAATGTGGAAGCTGGAAGAAGACCATGCTCGTCATCATTTTCGACGAACATGGCGGCTGTTACGATCATGTGCCGCCGCCAAAGGCAATTCCGCCGAGTTCGGTTGTAGGCGACAATCCCCATCGTTTCGCCTTTGATCGTTACGGCGTTCGTGTGCCCGCCGTGATCGCCTCGCCCTATATTCAGGCTGGCACGGTTCTGCGGCCGAGCGACAATTACCCCGAGGACGGCGCGACGCCTTTCGACCACACCTCTGTGATCAATACGCTGCGTCACCGGTTCGAGCTTGGCGATTCCCTGACCGCGCGGGTGGAGGCGGCGCCCACGCTCGAGCGCGTCCTCAACTTGGACGCGCCTATAAATTTGGGGCCGGAGACGATCGCCGCCTCGGATTGCAAGGTCAGCTTTATGTACAAGATCAAGTCGCAGTTCGAATTGTGGAACGATCTCCAGATGGGCCTGCACGACATGGCGCGCAAATTGCGGACCACTGACCATGGTCGCGCCCAAGTCTTCCTCGACCGTCATGTCACGCAGTCCGACCCGCACCTGCCCGACGGAGTGACCAGTGGTTTCGGTGCGATTTGGCGGCGCGGGAGGTACCTCGCTTTGAAGCCTTTCCGCGGGGGACGTTGAGTTCAACCCGTGGCAAGGCAACGGTAGCCAAGCGCGTGCCAAGTTGCTAGAGCATTCCGCAACCAAATCTTAAGACTCGGTTGCCTTGAAATGGTTCAGGAAACCGCAACCTAATTTCCGGGCATCTACTTCATGCGCAACGGTGCCGTCTCGCGCAAGACCAAGGAAACCGGGATCGAGGTCAGCGTCGATCTCGACGGGACCGGCCTGGCCAGAATTGCGACCGGGATCGGCTTTTTCGACCATATGCTGGAACAACTTGCGCGCCACTCGCTGATGGATATCGAAATCCGCGCGGCGGGCGATCTTCATATCGATCAGCATCATACGGTCGAGGATACCGGCATGGCACTCGGTCAGGCGGTGCGCCAGGCGTTGGGCGACATGGCCGGAATCGCCCGTTTCGCGGATGTGCTTTTGCCGATGGACGAGACCCTTACGCGGGTTGCGGTGGATATCTCGGGCCGGCCTTTTCTGGTCTTCCGGACAAAATTCGCGCAACCTAAAATAGGCGCCTTCGACAGTGAACTCGTGCGCGAGTTTTTCCAGACCTTCGCCACCCATGCCGCGATGACTATTCACGTCGAAACTTTATATGGCGAAAATGCGCATCATATCGCCGAATCTTCGTTCAAAGGTTTGGCCCGCGCCTTACGCGCCGCGGTCGAGCTAGATCATCGCCAAAAGGGCGCGATTCCATCGACCAAGGGTTTGCTGTCCTGCTAGCGGTTACGAAGGAGCCTAAGCATGGCCTTCTACTCGGTTCATCTGCGGGGCGATGGACCCCAATCCGTTGCCGAGGCGGCGTTCGTGGGCCAGGCCTTCAGCTGGAAGGCGTTCTTTTTTGGCCCGCTTTGGCTACTACTTCACCGGCTTTGGGCCGGTCTCGCACTTTGGGCCGCCGGTTATTCAATCCTGATCGCCGCCTCGCTCACTGTTGTTTCGGCTGGGGCTGGCCTCTTCATAGCCTTGGCTTTGCAAATGCTGCTCGGTCTCGAAGCCAACCGGCTCCTTGAGGCAAAACTCGCGACACAAGGGTATCGTCTCGTCGAAATCATCAGTGCCCCGGCCCGCGACGAAGCGGAAATCGCTTTCTACCGCGAATTCGAAGCGGCGGACGGCCCGCTCGCTGATATCGTGTCCGGTGCGCGAGGCGGCGCCGGTTCGTGAGGGCGTGCCCGTGAATGTCGCCATCGTCGACTACGGCTCGGGCAATCTCCACTCCGCCCGCAAGGCTTTCGAACGAGCCGCGTGCGAGGCGGGCCTTTTCGGAACAATCAATGTCACCCGCGATCCAGACGAAGTTTTCCGCGCGGATCGAATTGTTTTGCCCGGCGTCGGCGCCTTCGCCGATTGCCGGCGCGGCCTCGACGCCGTGCCAGGAATGATCGCGGCCATGACCGGGGCGGTGTGCGAAAAGGCGCGTCCGTTCCTCGGAATTTGCGTCGGCATGCAATTGCTGGCCACGCGAGGACTTGAATATCAAACCACGCCCGGCCTCGGCTGGATCGGCGGCGACGTCGCGCCAATCGATTCGCAAGGAGGACGCTTGCGCATCCCGCACATGGGCTGGAATACGCTGCAGGCGGTAAGCGGGCATCCGCTTCTCGCCGGGATCCCGGCCGGGGAGGAGGGCTTGCACGCCTATTTCGTGCACTCTTATGCGTTCAAGCCCGAGCGCCAAGACTGCGTCATAGCGGCGACTGATTACGGTGGTCCAATCGCCGCGTTGATCGGACGCGGCAACGTTGCCGGAACCCAGTTCCATCCGGAAAAGAGTCAGGCGCTCGGCCTCGCGCTGATCGCCAATTTTCTGAGGTGGCGGCCATGATTCTGTTTCCGGCGATTGATCTCAAGCAGGGCCATTGCGTGCGCCTCCAACAAGGTGACATGACGCGTGCCACGATCTTCAGCGAGGACCCCGCCGCCCAGGCCCTGGCGTTCGCGCGCCAAGGGTTCGAATACCTCCATGTCGTCGATCTCGACGGCGCCTTCGCAGGGCGCGCGGTGAACGCGGCCGCGGTCGAGGCAATTCTCGCGGCTGTCAAAATTCCGCTTCAGCTCGGCGGCGGCATCAGAGACATCGGCGGCATCGAACGCTGGCTCGAGAAAGGCGTCGCGCGGGTCATTATGGGAACGACGGCGGTCCGCGATCCAGATCTGGTCCGGCGGGCGGCGCGGCTCTACCCTGGCCGCATAGCTGTTGGAATCGACGCGCGCGACGGCGTGGTCGCGGTCGAAGGCTGGGCCAAGGCCTCGGCGTTCGCCGCAGCCGAGCTCGGCAAGAAATTCGAGGATGCGGGAGTAGCCGCGATCGTCTATACCGACATTTCGCGTGATGGGGTTCTTAGGGGCTTGAACATCGAGGCAACATTGGCGCTCGCCGATGCGCTAAGAATTCCGATGATCGCCTCGGGCGGCCTCGCTTCGCTCGCGGACGTGGAGCGATTGCTGTTGCACGATTGCGCAAAACTCGAAGGCGCGATCGCTGGGCGGGCGCTTTACGACGGGCGACTCGATCCGGCGCAAGCGCTGTCGCTGATCCGGCGGGCGAAGGCGCCGGCATGAAAATGCGGTTCGCCGCCCGGAGCCGCGCCGATGCTTAAATGCCGCGTCATTCCTTGCCTCGACGTGAAGGACGGCCGCGTGGTCAAGGGCGTGAATTTCGTCGAGTTGCGCGACGCCGGCGATCCGGTCCAATGCGCGCTCGCTTACGACGCGGCGGGCGCCGACGAACTCTGTTTTCTCGACATCACCGCCAGCCATGAGGACCGCGCGATCATCCTCGATGTTGTCCAGCGCACGGCGGAAGCCTGCTTCATGCCGCTTACCGTCGGCGGCGGCGTGCGCACGCTAGAGGACATAAGGGCGCTGCTTCTCGCCGGCGCGGACAAAGTGTCGATCATGACCGCCGCGGTGGCCAACCGCGAAATCGTCGGCGAGGCGGCGCGAAAATTCGGTAGCCAATGTATTGTCGTGGCGATCGACGCCAAACAAACGGCCCCCGGCAAATGGGAAACCTTCACCCATGGTGGGCGCAAGGCGACCGGCCTCGATGCCGTTGCTTATGCGAAGAAAGTGGTAGCGCTGGGCGCCGGCGAAATTCTATTGACGTCGATGGATCGCGATGGCACCAAACGCGGTTTCGATCTCGCTCTCACACGGGCCGTCACCAGCGCGGTTTCCGTGCCCGTAATTGCTTCCGGCGGTGTTGGCACGCTCGATCATCTCGTCGAGGGAATTCGCGACGGCGGCGCGAGCGCGGTGCTCGCCGCCTCGATCTTTCACTTCGGCGAATTTACGATCGCGCAAGCCAAGCAGCATATGGCAAGCTTCGGATTGCCAGTGCGGCTCGATCCGAGCCCGCGCGTCCCAGCTGCGAAGCCCCAGGTTTTTCTCGCGGGAATCGCGTCCGCCGGCAAGGGAACAGATTCATGACGCGCTTCACCCTCGACGATTTGGCCGCGATCATTTCCGCGCGCGCCAATGTGACTGCCGCGGCGTCCTACACAAAGTCGCTTCTCGACGCGGGTCCGTCCCTCATCGCCAAAAAACTCGGCGAGGAGGCGGTCGAAGTCGTGATCGCCGCCATGGAAGGCGACGCGCAAGCGGTCACGCGCGAAAGCGCCGATCTGCTTTATCATTTGCTGGTCGTCTTGCATCAAAGCGGCATTTCGTTAGATGATGTGTGCGCGGAGCTTGAACGCCGGACCGGCCAATCCGGCCACGCGGAAAAAGCGGCGCGCCACGCGGATCATGCTCCGGTCGAGGAATAAATGGACGAACGCGCGGCATCCACCGCGGCGACCCTCTCACCCTACCATCATTTCACGAGGGTTGAATGGGCGGCCTTGCGCGCCGACACGCCGCTCACTCTGTCGATGGAGGATCTGACGCGGCTGCGGTCGCTCAACGATCCGATCTCGCTGGAGGAAGTCGTCGCGATCTATTTGCCGCTGTCGCGCCTGCTCGCGCTTTATGTCGCGGCGACGCAAGGTCTCTACAAAGCAACCCAGCGTTTCCTCGGCGTCGAGGGTGGTAAGGTCCCCTATATCATCGGCGTCGCCGGTTCGGTCGCGGCCGGCAAATCGACGTTATCGCGGGTCATGCAGACGCTGTTGTTGCGCTGGCCGAACACGCCGAAGGTCGAACTCATCACCACGGATGGGTTTCTTTATCCGAACGCCCGCCTCAAAAGCGAGGGTCTGCTAGAGAAGAAGGGCTTCCCGGAAAGCTACGACGGCACAAAACTCATCTGCTTTCTTTCCGATGTAAAGGCCGGCAAGCACAATGTCCAAGCGCCGGTCTATTCGCATGTGACTTACGACGTGATCCCCGGCGAGAGCATCATTGTCGATCGCCCGGATATCCTTATCGTCGAGGGTCTGAACGTCCTCTTGCCCAATCGCCCCGCGCGGGATGGACGGGCCATTCCTTTCGTCTCCGATTTCTTCGATTTTTCGGTCTATCTGCACGCCGCGGAAAAAGATCTCGAAAAATGGTTTATCTCCCGCTTTATGCGCCTGCGCGACACTGCCTTTCGGAGCCCTTTGTCTTATTTCAAGAAATACGCCGGCCTCGACGACACCACGGCGGAAGCGACCGCGCGCGACATTTGGACACGAATCAATCTTCGCAATCTGCGCGAAAACATTTTTCCGACGATGCCCCGCGCGAGCCTCGTGTTGACCAAAGGGCCAAGCCACATCATCGAGGAAGTCGAGCTACGGAAGCTTTAGGGTCGTTGCGGCGCTGCTTTTGACCACAAGCCGACATATGCACTTGGCTGTGGACCCGGCGCGTTGTTGCACCGATCCCGGCGAAAGGCGTCAAACTAAAAAAGCCCGGCGCAAATCCGAAATCACTTTGCACCGGAATTCCGCGCCAAATGAGCCCTTTTAAATCAAGGTTTTCATTTTGGTGCCGATTTCCCGTGTGAGCGCCCCGAATGTAAAGTATGCTAGGATCAGGTCAGGCGATCCTGAAATTCGATAGGCCGGGATCGCGGTAGGAGATCGATGGCAAGACGGTGCGGCGTTCATATGAAAAGAGCGGCGCGAAGCCCTTGATCCACATGGTCCCGATTTTCGCCTGACGTTCGCACCTCGTGCCCGGCCAGGTTCGGCAATTGCCCTGAAGGAGGAGAATTTTCGTGACCAAAAACTATTCCGGCGCATGCTTTTGCGGCGCCGTCGAAGTAGAGGTGTCTGGAGAGCCGGAGGCGATGGGGTATTGCCATTGCCTGTCGTGCAGGTCGTGGTCCGCGTCGCCCGTCAATGCCTTCACGCTCTGGAAGCCGGAAAACGTGAAGGTGACAAAAGGGGCCGATCAGATCGGCGCCTACCCCAAGACCGAGAATCACCATCGCCAATTCTGCCGAACCTGCGGCGGACACGTGATGTCGAGACTTCCGGCATGGGGACTGATTGACGTATTCTCGGCGACCATCCCGGATTTCCCGTTTCGGCCGCAGCTTCATGTCAACTACGCTGAGACGGTGCTGCCCATGCGCGACGGGCTTCCGAAATTGAGAGACTTTCCTGCCGAATTGGGCGGGTCCGGCGAAATCATTGCCGAATAGAAAGGCTCTTCCTTCCTGCGGCCTACACAGTTCTGCCAAACAACTGATCAACCAATTCATTGAGGCTCGGGATCGGGTCTTCAATAGATCGCAGCCCATTGCCACCCAACGTGATGCCGGCGAGGGCCAGCGTCTTGCGAACCGACGGCGCCGTGGGGACAAGACAGGCTTACAGAGCCACCGAGACGACGTTTTGCAGAAGAAGTAGCGCGTATAGCCGGAAAAATCGACCGAAACAGGTTCTCAATGAGGGCTGGCGTGATTTTCCGCGGCTTGGCACTGATTCGCGGAGACTTCGATGCCGAAAGCCGTGCCAATCCCGCGCGACGATCACACGGCGGCGGAGTTCCGCGAGGCGGCGCCGCGCGGCAATGACGGCGATGCGACAAGGCGGATGTGATATGTGCAGGACGGTGGTCAGCCGCCGGCGGCGCCTGAGCGGCCGGCCAGGCGCGTCGTCCTGTAGAGGGCTGTCAATGGGGCCCGGAATCCGATGCTTTCGAGCACAAGGTCCCCAGCGTCGATCGCTTCCGGCATCCTAGGCCAGAAGCCATCCGCGCGGCGGCGCAAAAGATCGGCGCCAATCGAAACGGTCCGCAGCACGACGATTTCCCGGACGCTAGGAATCATCGTGTAGGCCCAAATATTGGCCCACGTCTCGGCCTCGTTGCTGGGCGAGAGAATCTCAACGATCAAGACAGGATCGGCAATGACCGGTTCCTCGGACTCATATTCCGAGCAGATCACCGCCAGATCCGGAATCCGGATATTATGTTCCACCTGAACCCGTGGAACAACGTCCGGATTCGCGAGCACGCTGCACAATCTCGACCGCTCCGCAAGATGGTTCGCGATAAGCCTGCAAAGCTCCGCCTGTATGGCCGCATGGGTCCGGCTGGCGGGCGCCATCGCTTGCGGCTCTCCGTCCACGAGCTGCCAAAGTCGGCCATCCCCCGCGTCCCAGGCGAGGAACTCCGCGACGGTCATCCTGACCGGTATCCTAGCAATCGCGCCCATGATTTCAGATTAGCACAAAAAGACGGCCGGCCCAATCAGTCCGCGGAGCGGCATTGGCAAGACACTCCGGCATGAGCACGAGGCCAGGGGCAACGGCCCGGCCCATCGCCTCAATGCGACACATGATGGACAGCGCCGTGATCGAAAGGCGAGCAACTTTTTTAGGGCATACTCCATGCGTTCCTGTTTATCCTGGGAATAGGGGCTTGGAGTGACGGTCCGCCGTCAACATCGCCCGACGTGACTTCCCTCGCGAATGGAACTATGCATCGGCCCAAGGCCACGGCTTTTGCAACAATAGTTCGGTGACGTGCCCTTTTGGGGCCTATTTCGGGGTGTCACGCGATGTGGACAGTTGGTGGCTTCGTATACTCCCACGATACGCCACCTTCGAGTATGGAAGGCAAATGCAACCAGATGGCATATGGATGTCGATCGTTGTGGACACCGTTGATGATCATCTCTACAAGGCCGACCTTCTCATTCGGACCTTGGATATCGCGTTATTATGCCGCTCAGCCACTCTGACTGCCTATTTATTCACATTCCAAAGTGCGCAGGGACCTCTGTCGAGGTCGCCCTTGGGATTGCAGATGAATACCCTGAAATCGGCCTCAAGCCGACTTCCACACAACCCCATTTTGCGAGCATGTTTGGAGGCGGCTTGCAGCACCTCACCATCAAAGAAATAGTCAGGAACTTCCCCCAAGTCATAACGCGAAAAGGGCTGTACTCGTTTTCTGTAATTCGTGATCCGGTTAAGCGATTTGTTTCTTACTTCTTGTGGAAAAATTACAGATTTTCTGATGTATCGCTCGATGATAGCAAGATCCTAAATGCATTCTTAGATGAACTAGATCGTTTAGTCAGTTTATCCCATATTCTGGACATATTTCGTGACCCGTTTGACGGATTCGAATATTGCCAAGGCGATACGCAATCATTCCCACCTAACGACATCCGACGACATCTACTTCCGCAGTGCGCATATATTTTTGCTTATGGTACTGTTCCGATTGACGCGATTTTTCCAATTGACAACATGAAATTTCTCGAACGGGATTTAAAGCGGCGTGACGCCTTGGTATACCCAATACAACATCGTATGGCGGGAAAAGCCTGCAAGGCATTACGCGAAATACTTCCTGCTAGCGCCGAACCCATTATTCAGGAAGTCTATCGTCATGATATGCGTCTAAACGCCCATGCATCTAATACGTTAGAAAGCATTGATGGTGGCTTTTGTGCTGGTAGGACAATCGATGCCATAAAACAGACCGGAGGCGTTACGATGAGATCGAGTCAACGAACGGATATTGCCCCAGCAGACTTAAGTTTCCCTCGTCAGCTATGGATGTATTGGCATCAGGGTTGGAGTACTGCGCCTAAGATTGTGCAAAAATGCGTTGAAAGCTGGCTCGTGCGAAACCAATCTTGGAAAATTAATTTGCTAACCTCCGAAAGTTTGCGCAGCGTCGCATGCCTTCCCAGCTTTTACACTGAAAAACGTGAGCTTCCTCTTCCTGCGCTGTCAGACGTAATCCGGATACATATCCTCGCCCAACACGGGGGTGTCTGGGCTGACGCCACGACATGGTGCGTAAGGCCGTTGGACGAGTGGCTAGAAAAAGTAGTGGTGAAAAGCGGTTTCTTTGCCTATGCGAAACCGAAACCGGACCGACCATTTTCGAGCTGGTTTCTCGCCGCGTTTCCCCGGCATAAAATTGTGGAGCGGTTGAAGGAGGCGACTGACGAGCTTTGGCACACGACTGATGATCCTGCGTCGAAGGACTATTTCTGGTTTCACAAACTTTTTGGAAGCCTTTTACAGACTGATCGAGAGATAGCACAGCTTTGGGAAATGAGTACGGAGGTTCTCGCCGATGCGCCACACTTCCTGCAATTTGTTGGTCTGACGAACCCGACAACGGCAGACGTTGAATTTCACATACATAACAAACTGTCTAATGTTTACAAATTGACGCGACGCGTCGAGTTGCCAAATCAGATCCAAGGCACTGTTTTGGATACGCTTTTTAGGACCCTATAAGAAATTATGGTTTCGAGCAGATCTGACATCCGATTTCGCACGCGCTACTTTGTCGAACTAGCCAACTTCAATGCCGACTTCGATAGCGTTGCCCGCGCGGAGACCTTCGCTGGCTCTACCCTTCATTAAAAAACGTATGGGCCGCCCCGTCTGCAAGTGATTTTATCGAGAACGCCATTATCAGTCTGCTTCAACGTATCCGGCCTCGGGCTTGTTCCCCGGCCAAGATGGAGATACGCGCGTCCCGGTCCTCATAAAACTCTCGGCATCGAGCGCCATTTTTTAAAACAGGTTTGCAGAACGCCGTTCGACTGTCAGGCCATCTCGCTTCCACCACTCGCAAACATCGTCAGTCCGTCAACACATCATTTGTGCTGTCCGGCAGATAGTTAGGCCGCCAGAGGCGCTCCCTTGGCGGCAAAATGGCGTTCGCCCCGCAGCCCGGCCCAGCAGATGCGCGCCAGCTTGTTGGCGAGCGCCACGGCGGCGACATTCGGATGGACGCGGGCAAGTAGCGCCTTGGCCCATCGTCCCAGAACCGTGTCCCGCTCTGCGACATAGGGCAACGCTGCCCGTGCGCCATGGATCAACCGCTTTCGAAGATACGTGTTGCCGCGCTTGCTGATGCCCATGAGGCGCGGTTTGCCGCCGGTTGTCGATTGACGCGGAACGAGGCCGAGCCACGCCGCCAGATCGCGACCGTGCGCGAAAGTCTCGGCTTTGCCAATCGCCGCGATCAACGCCGCCGCGATCATGACGCCGACGCCCGGGATAGTAGTCAATCGCCGGGCGTCTTCGTTTTCTTTCGCAAAGGACGTGAACTCGCGCAAAGGACGTGAACTCGGCCTCGAAAGCGGCAATCCGTCGATCGAGGTCTAGCCATTGCGCCCGCATGTCGGCGCTCCGCATCCGTATCCGCGCGCTCCGACCTCGGCCTTCCTCCTCTTCCATCAGCATGACGAGATATTGTTCGAGTTTGCGCTTGCCCTGGGGTACAACAATCCCGCGCTCCAGAAGGATCGCGCGCAACTGGTTGATCAGAGCTGTCCGTTCGCCCACCAAACGGTCCCTGGACCGGTGCCGCGTTTGCATGTCGAGTTGCGCCTCGGTCTTTGTCTCGACGAAACGCATGGTCGGCCGCGTTGCCGCCTCCGCTATCCCCGCGGCGTCACGATCGTCGTTCTTCTGCGCCTTGACGTAAGGCCGCACGTATTCCGGCGACATCAGGCGGACGTCGTGCCCTTGCGCCGCGAACAACCGACCGAGATGATGGGCGCCGCAACAAGCTTCCATCGCGACAATGCACGGCGGTAATTTGCCGACGCAATCGATGAGCGTGTCTCTCCTGCTTCGCCGGTGTAGAACGACTGCCCCGACCTCATCGAAGCCGACGCTGCTGCACACATTGTTCCCGAGATCGACGCCAAGCACCGCAATCTTCATGATCCACTTCTCCGTTTGAGCCTCCGGCGAGACTACCTTGCCGGAAGGAGGGGCGGGCCATTCCATAAAACATGATGGCTTTGTTGAGTTTGAGTGTGAAGTCGTCGAAGGACACCACGGATGGGTGCCCACCGTTCCGCTTTCTCAAGCGAATGCCATCATCCCATATGATGTAATCCGCATGGGCATAACCGTTTCGAAGGTCAGAATCGAAAGTTTCGATTATGACCTCCTTAAGCCCCTGAAGTCCAAGCTCTTGGGCGTGTCCGAGAAGGTCTTTCATTACCTTATTTGCATTTGGGGCGATAATCGCTCCGCTCGCAGCGCGCCGGGCTACAAGATGTTGAAACGGCCAAAGATTGTAGTCCTCACCAGATGCGATCCGCATCATGTTCTTCGGAACTTCATAGAAACCCGATGCCTCCGAAACGTGAGAATAGAGAGACAGCGCCAGCCGAACCTTAATCGGGGAAGATGCCAGTTTCTCAAGAAGCTCAAGATATTGATCGAGCGCCCTAGATGCATCTTCGGCAGTTGACCATCCTGCGTCCTGCATCCCTCGAAATTCGGGATTTAGAGCCATAGCAAATTGCATTTCTTCTTTGTCCTTGGCGGCGGAGAACAGCTCGTGCCAAGCAGCCGTACAGCGGGCGGCATAGGCTTCCATTACTGGGTCTGGTGAAGCCTCCTGCCCTTGTGCATCAGTCATTTTCGCGCCTTGTGAATGCGATCATAATTCTTGAATTTCGCAACGTGCTGAAAGTCATCTAAATATTGGCCCCTGCGTCTGAGCGGGACGGTGTACTGTCATAAGACTAACCGGCCTTATGGAGGCGCGCGTCGCTCAGGTGGAGCGTTCTCTGGGCGCTAAGCTGGCACCTTGCCATAGACGGCCTTGCCATTCCCCTGCTGATAAACCGAAGATTGGGAGAATCAAATGTTCGACGATGACGAGGACATCGAGTCCGCGGAGTTAATTGCCAATCACAAAAAGGAAAAGCTCTTTCCCGACTGGTTAAGGATTGCCTTTGCTCGGGAACGTCTCGACAACAAAGCGCTGGTTGAAGCTGGTTTTGATCTCGACGATCCGCGTTCCATGTATCACAGAAATCCGGCTTATAAGGCTGCCATGGAAAGACTTAAACAGCTTTTTCCTGGTCTGCTTACATATCAACCGGACGTTTGCACAGACCTTAATTGGCTCGCTGAGCATGCGTCCGCTCTCGATCATTGGCACGCAAAACTATATCCAGATCAAGTTGACGAGTCCAAACATCATTCGGAACCGCTACGAAAGGATTGAAAGCACGGGAAAAGCTCAATGAGAGGCAGTAACCCGGCGGCCTTTCAAAGGCGCGCTAGTCGCATAAGGCCCAATATGGAACCTGCTACGGGCCTCTGGAAAACCGCCCTTTTCGCGAGGGTTGATTTTGTCAAAAACGCAATTTCGATGGCGTCTTATGCCAAATCCCGTTGTGCGTGACTCCGTCATGCCTGGGTCGTTTCTTAGATGGCGTACGTTTATTCTCAAGTTTCGTGATTTTCCTGATGCCGCGCCACGCATGAGCCGCGCAAATCAGACCGTCACCTGGGCGCCGAGCTCGACGACGCGATCGGAGGGAATCGAAAAGAAGTCGGTCGCGTTCGCCGCTTGCCGCGACAGCGCGATAAAAAGCCGGTCCTGCCATAAGGGCATGCCCGAATTGGGCGCGGGCTTGATCGTCTTGCGGCCGAGAAAGAACGATGTCGTCATGATGTCGAATTTCAAGCCGGCCTTGCGCAGCGAGGCCAGCGCCGCCGGAACGCGTGGACTTTCCATGTAGCCATAATGCAAGATGATGCCGGTGAAATCCTCGGAAAGCTTTTCGATTTGATAGCGCTTGCCGGCTGGAACACGGGGCGTATTTTCGGTCAATACCGACAAAAGCCAGACGCGCTCGTGCAGGACTTTATTGTGCTTGAGATTGTGCATCAAGGCGGATGGCGCGATCTCGGGCGAACTTGCCAGGAAAACCGCGGTTCCGGCCACCCGTATCGGTTTCGATTTTTCCAGCATCCGGATGAGATCGGGAACGGGGATCGAATCGCGGCGGAATTTGCGGGCGAGAAGGGCTGTGCCGCGAACCCAGGTCCACATTACGACCATCGCGCAGCCCGCGAACAAAAGCGGTACCCACCCGCCATCGACGATCTTCATGAGATTGGCGACAAGAAAAGCGAGATCGATCGCAAGGAATCCGGACACGAACAGCGCGGCGAGCCAGACCGGCCAATGCCAGCATTTCCACACGACCACGAACGCGAGCGCAGTGGTCACCACCATCGTGCCGGTTACCGCGATGCCATAGGCCGAGGCCAGCGCACTCGAACTCTTGAACAAAAGCACCAGCAGGAGAACTCCGAGCAATAGCAGACGGTTGATGCGCGGAATGAAGATCTGGCCTTCCTGTGTCTCCGAGGTGTGCAAGATAAGCATCCGCGGCAACAGTCCGAGCTGGATCGCCTGGCGGGCCAGGGAGAAGGCGCCGGTGATGACGGCCTGGCTCGCGATGACCGTGGCCGCCGTGGCAAGGATGACCAGCGGCAAAAGAGCCCAGTGCGGCGCAAGCAGGAAAAACGGATTTTCCACCGCCGACGGATCGGCGAGAACGAGCGCCCCTTGGCCGAGATAGTTCAAAATCAGCGCCGGCAACACGAAGACCATCCACGCTGTTTGAATGGGGGCGCGGCCAAAATGGCCCATGTCGGCGTAAAGCGCCTCCGCTCCGGTCACAGCAAGAAATACCGAACCCAGCACCACAAAACCGAGCATGCCGTGGCCGAACAGAAACCTTAAGCCGTGGACCGGATTGAAGGCGAAAAGGACGCGTGGCGCATCGCCGATGTGCGCCGCGCCGAGAAGGCCGATCGCCAGAAAAAAAACCGCCATGACCGGGCCGAAGAAGGCTGCGACGCGCGCGGTCCCGCGCCTTTGCGCCCAGAAGATCGAAATCAGAATGACGATCGTGATCGGCAGGATATAGGCCGAAAAAACCGGGGTGACGAGTTCGAGGCCTTCAAGCGCGGAAAGAACCGAGATCGCCGGGGTGATGACCGCGTCGCCCGAAAACAACGCCGCCCCCGCGACGCCGAGGAAAAAAACCGGGGCCACTCCATGGCCGAGCGCCCTCTGGGCGAGGGCCATCAGCGACAAGGTGCCGCCTTCGCCCTTGTTGTCAGCGTACATAAGAAACAGCACATATTTCGCGGTCACGGTGAAGAACAATGCCCAGATGAGCAGGGACACGGTTCCGATCACCCCCGGGTCGGTCACCCCGGCGGCTTTGATATGATTAAGCGATTCGCGCAACGCATAGAGTGGGCTCGTGCCGATGTCGCCGTAGACGACGCCAAGCGACCCGAGCGCCATCGCGGCAAAGGCGGTTTTTCGCGGGACGGCGGGATCGCAGGCCTCGCGCCGCGCGGTCGGCGGACCTTGCTCTTGCGCGATTTGGTGCCCCATTCGAATGTCCTTCGGGGCCGCGCTCATGCGCCGGTACAATTGGCGGCACCCGGTTGTTGCAATGCAATATAGCCTCTTCCCGGCCGAGAAAGAAGGGGCTGGTTTTGCCCGAGGATCCGGCTCCCCGCGCCAGAGGTCGTTTTGATTCGCGCCAGGATCCTTCGAGCCGGAGCCGCCACGCCTTGCGATCCAAGGGCGTCATGAATCATGAACCACGGAGATGCCGCCCGGTTTCGTTATAAGCCCACGAAGCTTGGAGATAACGCTTCATACCGGCAATGGTCATCAGGGAACGTGGGATTTTTACCGATCCTGCTCGCGACCTTGCGCGAAGCTGGCGGCGATTGGGCGCGAACGCGCAGCGTTCGAACAAACAAGGAACATGCGCTATTTTCCCAAGTACCGACGGTTCAACACTTTGCCCAACGTTGGACCACCCGCCGGGGCGAAGGGGCCACGAGCGCGGGTGACGAACGGCAGAAAATCAAGGCTGCATAGACGGCTTAATACCATGAGTTGGAACGCGATATACCATGAGTTGGAACGCGATGGTGGTGCCTCAGTTATCCGCCTTTGCGGCCATTTGCTAGCGGTGAAGGCAGATTCTTAAAGGTGAAGGATAGGTGTTTGGTCCCAAGTTGCTGGGCAGGGTTGATTGTGAAGCGTTCTGGCTGAGTTGTCCAGATTTTGAAGAGAGGGGTTTACGGTGTCGCCACTCATGTGTCGTCCTAGCTCCTCTCCTCTAGCCGCTCCGCCCCCGCCGCGCGATCAGCGCAGCGGCGCTGCGTGGCGCACCAGATGTATGTCCGGATTTCCCATTGTCGACGTTTGGAAAGCGGAAATTCCCGACTATCCAGGAAGCAGCGTAAGGCTGACGCGGCGCTTGCCGCACCCCTTCCGCAAGGCATGACGCCAGTTGTCGCTTCGGCCGTGTCTCCCATATAAAGATTTCGTGAAAGAGTGACGCGATGCCGCAAATCACCGTCTATACGTCTGCCGCCTGCCCCTATTGTCGCCGGGCCAAGGACTTGTTGCGCGAGAAGAACCTCGCTTTCACCGAGATCGCGGTGGATGGCGACCCGCGGACGCGCGGGGACATGACGGCAAGGGCGCATGGCCGCATGAGCGTTCCGCAAATCTTTTTCGACGATATTCATATCGGCGACTGCGACGAGCTGCACGAACTTGACCGCGATGGCAAGCTCGATGAGCTTCTGGACGGCGGAGCGCAATGATCAAATTCGCCTTGCTTTGCGCGCGCGGCCATGAATTTCAGAGTTGGTTCCAGAGCAGCGAGACTTTCGACACGCAGGTCAAATCCGGCCTTGTCCTTTGCCCGCTTTGCCAGGTGACGGAGGTGACAAAGGCCATCATGGCGCCGGCAATCGCGAGCCGGGGCGAGGCGGCGCGCGCCAAACCTCCGGCGCAAGCTCAGTCGCAAACTCAGTCGCAAACCAAGGTCGCGCTTCTCGATCGGCACGACCTGAAATCGCGGGCAATGATCGACGCTTTTCGTCGACGCATTTTTGCGGAGGCGGACGATGTCGGCTCGCGCTTTGCCGAGGAAGCGCGGAAGATTCACAACGGCCTCGTCCCCGAGCGTCCGATCCATGGCCAGGCGAGTATCGGCGACGCGCGCGCCTTGGTCGAGGAGGGCGTGCCGGTTTTGCCGGTCCCGCCTTCGCCGGACGAGTATAATTAGGGCCTGTGTTCAGTTAGGAGGCCATGGCACGAGAACGGATCAGAATCAAACGTGGAACGCTGTTGTTCGTTTGACGCGATTCTGCGGAAGGGATTCCCAAATCAGCAATGGCGTGATTGATGGGTGGTCGGCCTGAGGAGGGGCTGACCGATGCGACGCTATGCATTACGCGGCGACCAATGGGATCGGATCAAGGATTTTCTTCCCGGCCGCGAAGGCCATGTTGGAGGCACCGCGGCGGACAATCGATTGTTTGTCGAAGCCGTTCTCTATCGGTATAGGGCCGGCCTTCCTTGGCGCGATCTTCCGGAGCGTTGCGGGGATTGGAAAACCCTTCACCAGGGCTTCAGCCGGTGCGCGAAGAGTGGATTTTTGAGCGCATTTTCAATCTGTTGGCAAGCGATCACGAGAACGAATACATGATGATCGACGCCCCTATTGTGCGGGCTCACCAGCCCAGTGCCGGGGCGCGAAAAAAACGGCGCGCAAGCGATCGGCCGCTCGCGCGGTGGACTGACAACCAAAATCAACGCTCTTGTCGATGCGCTTGTCGATGCTCTTGGCAATCCTATCCGCTTAATACTCACGCCAGATACTCACGCCAGGTCAGGCCGATGATCTGGCTCGCGCAGCGGAGTTGATTGAAGCCGCCAATCCAGACGCCTTGATCGCCGACAAGGCCTTCGACGCCGATCCGTTTATCGCCACCCTGACCCTGCGGGAAATCACTCCGGTCATCCCGCCGAAAGCGAACCGCAAAACCCAACGGCTTTGCGATTTCGCGCTCTACCGCGAACGCAACCTCGCCGAGCGCCTCTTCAATAAACTCAGGCATTTTCGAGCCATCGCCACATGCTACGACAAACTCGCCCGAAATTTTCTCGCCGGAGTCCAGTTGGCTTCCGCTATCGTCTTGCTCAACTGAACACCCGCCCTAGTATTTAGCCTTAAACAGCCCGTTTTTGTGACCTCCCGGCCCATTTGGGGATACACAAAGGGTGCTTTAGGGTATAATCACAGTCGTTTTTTGTCGGCGGCGTATTTTTGAGGCGATCTCTATGGCCGGGAACGATTTCGACAACGTGCCCCAATGTTTTCAAATTCCGGCCATGGAAATTGCCGACGACCCGGACAGCCCGACCGGGACCAGCGGCGAACGCGCGGAGGTTTTCTGGACGGAGAAGCTGCAGGCGTTGGTCAAACCGACCCTGGTCGGCGACGCTCTGAGCGGGGCGTCCAAACATGCCGGGAGGGCGCCGGATGGAGGTGGGCAGGCGCGGGTTCAAACGCATCTAAGCGTTGAGAAAACCGGCCGTCTCGCCCGCTTCGCCCGGCAGGAAGGTGTGACCCCGAATACCGTGCTGCAGGGAGCTTGGCTCTTGCTTCTGCAGCGCTATTGCGGGCAACGGACAGTGGCCTTTGGAGCCGCGTTCGCGGCCCGGTCCGCCGATTCCCCAGGTGCAAGAGAACTGCCCGGTCTCGTCCCCATCCTGCCGATTATCCAGAGCCCACGGCCGGAACAATTGGCAGGCGACTGGCTGCGTGCCTTGCGGAACGACATTCTGGCAACGCGCGAAATCCAACATGCGCCGCTCGGCCGCATCCAGCGCCTGGCTGGCCGCTCAGGAGAGGCTCTGTTCAATTCGATAATCGTCTTTGAGACCTGTTCCGCTGATGAGACCCTGCGCCGCCGCTCCGGCATAATGCCGGGATTGAACGCGCCCGAGAGCTTCGAAACAACCATTTATGCAATGACCCTGGACGTGCATGCGGGCGAGCGGCTCGAAATCGGCTATTCCTATCCGCGCGAACGGTTCGACGCCGAACAGATATCGGCCTTGCAGGCGCACATGCTGCAACTCATCGACGAAATCACCGCCGACGCCGCGCGCGCGCTCGGCGACATTACGCTCCTGACACCAGGCGATCGAACCAAGATCCTCAACTCGTGGAGCCTCGGCAGGGAAAGTTTCAACGACGCCGCGTGTCTGCATGAGCTGATCGAGGCGCGGGTCAGGGAGCAGCCCAGCGCGACGGCCGTCGTCTATGAGGACGCCTCCCTCACCTATGGCGAACTCAACGCGAGAGCCAATCGGCTCGCGCGGCATCTGCGGTCTCTCGGGGTCGGACCCGATATTCTCGTCGGTCTCGCCGTCGAGCGCTCGCTTGAGATGGTGGTCGGGCTGCTCGGCATCCTCAAGGCCGGCGGCGCCTATGTCCCCCTCGATCCGGCCTACCCGGCCGAGCGTCTCGCCTACATGTTAGAGGATGCTCGGCTCTCCCTTGTGCTCACCCAGGAACATCTTGTTAGCTCTCTCCCCGGCGCCGCCAAAAACTCGTCATCGGCAGTGAAGTTCTGGAGACTCGATCGCGACTGGCCGGAAATCGAGCACCATTCCGATGCCGATCTCGATAACCTCGCCCGTCCACAAGACCTCGCCTATTGCATCTACACATCAGGATCGACGGGAAAACCGAAGGGAGTCCTGCTCACGCATCACAACGCCGTGCGTTTATTTAAAGCGACGCAACCCTGGTTTCATTTTGATCGGCGTGACGTATGGACGATGTTCCATTCCCTTGCTTTTGACTTTTCAGTCTGGGAGCTGTTCGGCGCATTGACCTATGGCGGCAGGCTCGTCGTCGTGCCGTATCGCACGAGCCGCTCTCCGGAAGACTTTCTTGATCTCTTGCGACGCGAACAGGTGACGGTGCTTAACCAGACGCCGTCCGCGTTCCGGCAGCTGACGCGGGTGGCCGGACTCTATGACGAAGACGGCGCGAAGCTCCATCTGCGCTACGTGGTGTTTGGTGGCGAAGCGCTGGACGCCGCCAGCCTACGGCCGTGGTTCGATCATTTTGGCGACCGGCACCCGCACTTGATCAACATGTATGGCATTACCGAGACTACCGTTCATGTGACTTACCGGCCTTTGAGGGTCGAAGACCTGGAAGGCTCCGCCATTCCGATCGGACGCGCGATCCCCGACTTATCCCCCTATATTCTCGATCTGGATATGACCCCTGTCCCGGTCGGCGTTGCCGGCGAATTGTACATTGGAGGAGCGGGTCTCGCCCGCGGCTATCTCGGCCGTCCCGAGCTGACGGCGGAGCGATTTGTTCGCAACCCGTTTGCGCAAAAGCCCGGCGAGCGTCTCTACCGGACCGGTGACTTGGCGCGCTGGCGCGCCAACGGCGAGATCGAGTATGCCGGCCGCATCGATCATCAGGTGAAGATCCGTGGCTTCAGAATCGAGCTGGGCGAGATCGAGGCTCGGCTCCTGGCGCATGACGGCGTGCGCGAGGCGGTGGTGAGCGCACGCGAGGGAACGTCCGGCAAACAGCTCATCGGCTATGTCGTGGCGGTCCCTAGCGCACAAGAAGGCCGGCGGACGCCCGCGGGGCCAGCGCCGGCCGACGCTTTCGTCGAGCAGTTAAAAGCGCATCTCCGGGCGGGCCTTCCGGACTACATGATTCCGAGCCGGCTTGTCGTCCTGGAGCGGATGCCGTTGACGCCGAGTGGCAAAATCGATCGCAAAGCGCTGCCGGTCCCGCCGGCCTCGTTCGGCACCGAGGCAAGACTGAAGCCGACGGCGAGCGATGTGGAGGCAACGCTCGCTGGCATTTGTGCCCGGCTGCTAAATCTCGCCGATGTCGATCTCGACACCAATTTCTTCGATCTCGGGGGCACCTCGCTCGACCTGCTTGCGCTGCACAAACAGATTCGAGAGCGGTTCGAGCGGAATTTTCCGGTGACCGCGTTGTTCGAATATTCGACGATCCGGTTGCTGGCGGCGCGCCTCCAGACGCAGGATCCGGCGCGACCTCCCGAGGCCGGCAAGCTGCGGATGGCCGACATTCGCAACCGCAGGCTGCGCCAGAACGAGGCCCTTCAACGTCTTGGGCGGAACCGCGCGAGGCCCGCCCTTTGACCGCATTCATCCAGACTTCGGATTCGATCCGGGGGATTGCCGTGATCGGCATGGCCGGCCGCTTCCCTGGCGCGCCGACGCTCGACGCGTTCTGGGATAATCTCCGGCGCGGCGTGGAATCGATCACCGCTTTTCCTCCAGAGGAGCTGGAAGACGCCTACGGCCGTTCGGTGCAAAACCAGCCTGGCTATGTGCGCGCAAGATCGATTTTGGATAGAGTCGAGTTGCTCGACGCCGGCTTCTTCAATTTCCTGCCGCGCGAGGCGGAGCTGACCGACCCTCAACAAAAAGTCTTTCTGGAAATCGCCTGGGAGGCTCTGGAAAGCGCCGGTTACGACCCCGCCGCCTTTCCCGGAGAGATCGCGGTCTACGCCGGGAGCAGCTTCAATACCTACCTTCTCTATAACGTGCTGACGGACCGGCAGCGGCTCGAAAGTATGACCGGCACCTATCAAGTCGGCGAATTTCCGACGCTGGTCGGCAACGGCGGCGATTTCCTCGCGACGCGGACCGCTTACAAGCTCGATTTGCGCGGTCCCGCCTTTACCGTGCAATCGGCGTGTTCGACCTCGCTTCTTGCGGTCGCGGAAGCTTGCCAATGCCTTCTCGATTATCGCGCCGATATGGCGCTCGCGGGCGGCGTCTCGATCACCTTCCCGCAGAAGCGCGGCTATCTCTATCAGGAGGGCGGCATGGTTTCGCCGGACGGTCACTGCCGCACCTTCGACGCCGAAGCGGCGGGGACAGTGTTCGGCAGCGGCGCCGGCGTGGTGCTGTTGAAGCGTCTCGACGCCGCCTTGGCCGACGGCGACCAGATCCGCGCGGTCATTCGCGGCAGCGCGGTCAACAACGACGGGGCCAGGAAAGTCGGCTATGCGGCGCCGAGCAGCGATGGTCAAGCCAAGGTCATCGCCCTCGCCCATGCCGTGGCGGATATCACTGCCGACTCCATTTCCTATGTGGAGTGCCACGGCACCGCGACCCCGCTCGGCGACCCGATCGAAATCGCCGGCCTCGCCAAGGCGTTTGGGGCGACCACCGATCGCAAGGGATTTTGCGCGATCGGCACGGTCAAAACGAACATCGGCCACCTTGATATCGCGTCCGGCGTCGCCGGGTTAATCAAAACCATTCTTGCGCTCGAACATGAAAGCCTGCCCGCGACGCTTCATTTCAAGACCCCAAACCCGAAACTCGGCCTTGAGGAGAGCCCGTTCTTCGTCAATGCCGAGTTGCGGCCTTGGCCGCGCGGCGCCAAACCGCGCATCGCCGGGGTCAATGCCGCGGGCGTAGGCGGAACCAATGTCCATCTAATTGTCGAGGAAGCGCCCGCCATCCCGGCCGCCGCCGCCGCGACCGCCCCCGATGACGAGGCCGCGCATTTGTTTGTCCTGTCGGCCCGCGACGACGATGCCTTGGCGGAAGCCCGTGCCCGCCTCGCGGCACATGTCGAAACGCACGCGGAACAGAGCCTCGGCGACATTGCCTTCACCTTGCAAACCGGCAGGCGCGGTTTCGCCAGGCGGTTCGCCGCTGTCGTCAATGACAGACGCGGCTTGATCGAAAAACTCGGCGGCCCCGGCAAAGCCGAGACGGCGGCCGCGTCCCCGCAAAAGCTTGCATTCCTGTTTCCTGGCCAGGGCGCCCAATATCCGGGCATGGGTCAGGGCCTTTACCGGCATTATCCGGTTGTCGCGCGCACGATCGACCAATGCGCTTCGATTCTAGAACCTTTGCTTGGCCTCGATCTGCGCAAGGTCCTTTTTGGCGACCCTCGGGAGGCCGCGCCGCAACTCCAGTCGACGGCGCTCGCGCAACCGGCCCTGTTCTCCGTCAGCTTCTCCGTCGCGGCGTTATGGCGGAGCCTGGGCTTTGAGCCCGCCGCCATGCTTGGCCACAGCATTGGCGAATTCGTCGCCGCGACGCTCGCCGGCGTGATGCGGCTCGAAGACGCGCTGACGGTCGTCGCCGCGCGCGGCGCCATGATGCAGGAGCTGCCGGAAGGAGCGATGCTCGCGGTCATGCTGGCGGAGCCTGAACTTAAGGCATGCCTGCCCGGCGATCTTTCGATCGCCGCGGTCAACGCCAATGCCGTCTGCGTTGTCGCCGGGCCGCATCCGGCAATCGAGGCTTTCGAGGCGAAGCTGACTGCCCGCGGCGCCGCCTCGCGGCGGTTGCGGACCTCGCATGCGTTTCATTCGGCGATGGTCGATCCGGTGATCGAACCGCTAGCGGAGATCTTGGCACGGATTCCTCTCAGTCCCCCTCGCGTCCCTTACGTCTCCACCATGTCGGGAACGTGGATAACGGCCGATCAGGCGACGGACCCGCTTTATTGGGCGCGGCATTGCCGCGAGACGGTGCGCTACGCCGCGGCATTTGCGTGCCTCACCGAACCGTTATCGCCAATCCTGATCGAGGTCGGTCCCGGGCGGACCCTCACAAGCCTCGCCCGGCAAAACGACGTGTCGCGCGGGGCGCCTCTGATCGCCGCTTCGCTCCCCGATCCGGTCGAGGAGCGCGACGCCGACGCGGTCTTTCTCGATACGCTCGGAGGCCTGTGGGCCATTGGAACGGCGCCGGATTGGCGCGCGTTGTACGAAGGCGCACCGCAACGGCGCGTCGTCCTGCCTACGTATCCGTTCCAGCGGAAGCGTTATTTTATAGACGCGCCAATCGCGCGCCCGGACACGGCCAACCCTATTACTGCCAACCTTATTACTGCCAACCCTATTACTGCCAACCCTATTACTGCCAACCCTATTACTGCCAACCCTCTATTACTGCCAACCCTATTACTGCCAACCCTATTAAAGGAAGCCAAGTGACCGCCACGGCGAACGAAACACAGCAACCGCCCCCCAATGCGGGGATCGCGCAACAACGCGAAACACCAAACCGCCTGACGGCGATCCGGGCCGAACTGGCGGGTTTGCTCGAAAATCTTTCGGGCATCGACGTTGCCAGCGCGCCGCCCGGTACAAGTTTCCTCGAACTCGGCTTCGATTCGCTTTTCCTCACGCAGGCGAGCCAAGCCATCAAGATCCGCTTTAATGTCGCCGTCAGCTTTCGCCAGATGATGGGCGAGCTTGCGACGGTGGATGCCGTCGCCGGGCATCTGGACGAGGTAGCGGAAAATTTCGTGGTCGAGGTTAGCCCCTCCACACCTCTTCAAGCGGCAATTCCCGCACCCGGGTTTGCGGCTGTCGCCGGGCCGGGACAAGGCATCGAGCAAGTCATGGCGGCGCAGCTCGCCAGCATGACCGACCTCATCAACCGGCAGCTCGAAACCTTGCGGCAGATTGGCGGCGCGGCACCTTTGGCCGCGGCGGCGGCCCCAGCCGGCCGGCAACCCCCGCAAGCAGCGGCACCGCTTCAAGCAAAGCCGCTTCCGGGAAAAACACCCGGCGAGGCCTTTGGCCCCTTCAAGCCTTTCTCGCAAGCGCGCGATGCCGGTCTCGACGCTGGGCAACGCCGTTTTGTCAACGATTTGATCGAACGCTACACAAAACGCACGCGTGGTTCCAAGGACTTGACCCAGGCATCGCGGGCGGTGCTCGCCGATCCACGGGTCGCCGCGGGATTCCATCCGGAATGGAAGGAGATCGTTTACCCGATCGTCACCGTCCGCTCCGAGGGCTCGAAACTTTGGGACGTCGATGGCAACATTTATATCGATCTCTTGAACGGCTTTGGCCCGACCGCCTTCGGCCACGCGCCAGATTTCGTTCGTCAAGCGCTCATCGCGCAAATCGACCAGGGCTTTGAATTGGGCCCGCAAACGCCTCTCGCCGGCGAGGTCGCGAAGCTCCTTTGCGATCTCACGGGCAACGAGCGGATGACCTTTTGCAACACCGGATCCGAAGCGGTGATGGCGGCGATGCGGATCGCGCGAACGGTGACCGGGCGCAACCGGATCGTCTATTTCGGCGGCGACTACCACGGCCAATTCGACGAAGTTTTGGCGCGAGGCGGCGTTCGCGAGGGGGTTGCGCGGGTATTTCCGATCGCGCCGGGTATTCCGGCCGAATCCATCGCCAACATCACCATCCTGGACTATGGAACCCCCGAGAGCCTCGCCTGGCTCGAACAGCACGTCCACGAATTGGCGGCGGTCCTGGTCGAACCCGTGCAGAGCCGGCGGCCGGACTTCCGTCCTCGGCAATTCCTGGAGGCGTTGCGCGAGCTGACCGCGAAGGCTGGGACCGCGTTAATCTTTGACGAAATCGTTACCGGCTTCCGCGTCCATCCGGGCGGCGTACAGGCCTTGTTCGGCATCCGCGCCGATCTTGTCACCTATGGCAAGGTGGCTGGTGGCGGCATGCCGATCGGCATCCTAGCCGGCAAGGCCGCGTTCATGGATGCTCTCGACGGCGGATACTGGCAATATGGCGACGATTCGTATCCGGCCGCCGGCGTGACCTTCTTCGCCGGCACTTTCGTGCGCCACCCGCTGACGCTCGCCGCCACCGCCGCAGTTTTGAAGCATCTCAAAGCAGCCGGGCCAAGCCTGCAGGAGAGGTTGTCCGAGCGCACCGGACATCTCGTGGACGACCTTAGCGCCGTCTTCGAGCGCCATGGCGTTCCGGCCGGAATTCATCATTTCGGTTCGATCATCTTCCTCAAATTCCCCGCCCAATATCATTTCGCGCCGCTCTTCTATTACCTGGTGCGCGAACAGGGCATTCATATCCAGGAGGGCTTCCCCGCTTTCCTGACAACCGCCCACGACGATGCCGATCTCGCGAAAATCGTCGAGGCTTTCGACGCGGCTTCGGCACAGATGATGGTCGCGGGACTCTTCGGACGGAGGCCGGAATCGGCCGGGGCGCGCCAAGGCCAGCTCACCGAAAGCCAAATGGAAATTTGGCTCAGCGCCCAACTCGGCGACGCCGCTTCGTGCAGCTTCAACAAATCGGTCACGCTCGATCTGCGCGGCAAGCTCGACAGGCAGGCGCTGCGGAAAGCGGCGCGCGATTTGGTGCAACGCCACGAAGCGCTTCGCATTCGTTTCGCGCCGGCGGGCGACGGGTTTACCGTGATGCCCGCGGCACCGCTAGCCTTCACTATCGCCGCGCGCGACGAGGCGGAGCCTCTCGATACCCGTCTTGCCGAGGTCAGCGCAAGTGAGGCCTCGACTCCCTTCGATTTGGTTAATGGACCGCTCATTCGCTTCACCTTGGTGCCGGACCATGGCCAAGACCGCCATATGTTGGTCTTGACCGCCCATCACATCGTCTGCGATGGCTGGTCGACGAACATCCTTTTGGAAGAACTTGGGGCGCTCTATTCGGCCCGCCTAAGCGGGGCCACCGCTAGCCTGCCGGAGGCGCACAGCTTCGTCGACTACGCGGCCCGGCACGGCGGGGTGCAGCCGGAGGCGGAGGCCTATTGGCTGCACCAATTCGCGCAATCGCCGGAGCCCTTGGCTCTGCCGCTCGATCGTCCGCGCCCGGCGCTTAAGAGTTTCCGTGGCGACACGCTGCGCGGAACGATCGAGGCTTCCCTATACGAGGGCGTGAAGCAGGCGGCCGCCCGCAACGGCTGTACCTTGTTCGCCGTGCTGTTGACCGCCTATCAGTTGCTGCTTGCCCGCTTGACCGGACAAACCGATATCGTGGCCGGCATTCCGACCGCCGGGCAGAGCTTGCACAGCGAAGGGCCTCTCGTCGGCCATTGCGTCAATTTCCTGCCGTTGCGAGGCGAGTTCCCAGACGGCGTCACCTTCCTCGAGGCCGCGCACAAGACCCAGCAGCTTCTTCTCGATGCGGCCGACCATCAAAGCTACACTTTCGGGTCCCTCGTCCGGGCGCTCGACATGCCCCGGGAGGTCAACCGGCTCCCGTTGATCGAAGCACAGTTCAATTTGGAGCGGATCGGGCAAAACCTTCCCTTCCAGGATCTCGCCGTCTCGACCGACCCCAATCCCAAGCGTTTTGTGAATTTCGATCTGTTTTTCAATGTCGTCGCGAAGGATCACGACCTAATCGTCGATTGCGATTACAGCACGGACTTGTTCGATAAGGCGACCATCGCGCGCTGGGTCGGCCATTACCGGACGCTGCTCGAAGCCATCGCCGTCGATATGGACCAGGCGGCCCTGCGGCTGCGGATCCTAAGCCAGGCGGAGGAGAACGGGCTGCACGCCGCCTTGGCGGGGCCGGATTATCCCATCCCGGACCTCGCCATTCACGAATTGATCGATTTGCAGGCGGCGGCTACTCCGGACGCCGTCGCGGTCCGCTTCGAAGACAGCACCGTCACCTATCGCGAACTTATAATGCGCGCGGATCGTGTGGCTTGGCGGTTGATTGCCGCCGGGGTCGCACGCGAAACGCCGGTCGCGATTTATCTCGACCGCTCGGCGGAGCTGGCCGTTGCCATGCTCGCCGTCCTCAAGGCGGGCGGCGCCTACGTTCCACTCGATCCGATCTATCCGCCCGCGCGCATCCATGCGATCGTTTCCGAAGCCGATGTTAAGATTGCTTTGACTTCGGCAACGCTCGAAGACGGCATCAAAGCGGCGATTCCGGTTTGCATCGGGATTGGAGAAGCCGGCGCGGAATTGGCCGAAGAACAACTGCCGCCTCTTCCCCGCGTGCGCCCAACCGATCTCGCTTATCGAATCTTCACCTCCGGTTCGACGGGCCGGCCAAAGGGCATCGATATTGAACATCGCTCGGTCGTGAACCTCCTGACCGCGATGCGGCATTCGCCCGGCATTAGCGCCGCCGATGTCTTCCTCGCCGTGACAACGCCCTGTTTCGACATTGCCGCTCTTGAAATCTTCCTGCCGCTGACGGCCGGCGCCGAGCTCGTGATCGCCAGCCGGGCCGATGTCAGGGACCTGTTTTCCCTGGCCGCGCTGATCACCCGCACCTCGGCAACGATGATGCAGGCCACCCCGGCCCTATGGCGGGTATTGCTGGAAGCGGGCCTCAATCCGAAGGGGCTCAAAATCCTGTGCGGTGGCGAAGCGCTCGACCGGAAACTTGCCCAGGATCTCGGATCGGGTGAACTGTGGAATATGTACGGACCGACCGAAACGACGATCTGGTCGCTCACCGAACGGCAAACCGGCGGCGCTATCGATTTCGGCCGCCCGATCGCGAACACAGGCATGTATATCCTTGACTCGGCGGGAAATACGGCGGCAATCGGGGTCGCGGGTGAGCTTTGCATCTCCGGCGCGGGGCTCGCGCGGGGATATCATAAAAATCAAGTGCTCACCCAGCAAAGCTTCCCGGAAAATCCGTTTTCTAGCGGCCTGGACGGGCGCCTCTATCGCACCGGCGATCGCGCCCGCTATCTAGCGAACGATCGCTTCGAACTGCTCGGACGCGCCGATAGCCAAATCAAATTGCGCGGTTTCCGCATCGAACTTGGCGATGTCGAAGATGCGCTGCGGCGCGTTTCCGGCCGCCCGGAAGCAGCCGCCGTTTTGCGCGGCGATGACCTCGTCGGGTATATCGCGGCGCCCGAAGGCACCGTCCCGGGCATGAACGGGCTGCGCACGAAATTGCGCGAGGAATTGCCGGATTACATGGTCCCAGGTCAAATCGTGCGTCTCGACGCGCTACCCCGCACCCATAACGGTAAGATCGACCGCAAGGCGCTGCCGCGACCCGATTCCACGCACGCGTTACCGGAGCGGGTGGTTGCGCCACCCAAGACATCCCTCGAGGCCAAGCTCGCAACGATTTGGGGCGAAGTTCTGCAAATTGGCGAGATTGGCATTCACGACAACCTCTTCGCGCTCGGGGCGGATTCCATCGACCTGTTCCGCATCGCGGCGCGGACGCGGGACCAGGGCCTCGGCCTCGGTGCGGCACACCTGATGCGGCATCCGACGATCGCCGAATTGGCGCGGGCCGCGAATGACCTGCCGGAGGAATTGATGCGCGCGGCAAGGAATGCGGCGCCCTCGCTGCAAAGCTTCAGACGCCGCGCGGGTGCGTCGAGATGACGATCGAGATGACAATGGAAGGCGTTCATCATTTGCCCGGTCCAGAGACGAAGCCAATAGAAGAACTGTCATTTCCCTGCTCGTCGTCGCAGCAGCGATGCTGGTTCATCCATGCGCTAAGTCCTGGAAGTTCGGTTCTCAACATCGCCCTCCGTTGGGAGCTCAAGGGGCGATTTAACGCTCCGACGATCGAGCAAGCCTTTCAATTAATCATCGACCGGCACGAGATCCTGCGCACGAGGTTCATCGATAAGGACGGCGAACTCGTGCAGGAAGTAGCCGGCCGCCTTGACTTCCATTTGTCCGTTGTCGATCTGACCGCCATTCCCGAGGAAAAGCGGCTCGATGAAGCCATGGCGTTGGGCCGCCGCGAGGCGCACGTGCCGTTCGACATTGGACAATTGCCGCTGATCCGGGTGACCTTGCTGCGCCTGTCCGCCGATCATGGAGTTCTTGCTCGTGACCGTGCATCAGATTGTCTTTGATGGCTGGTCGATTTGCAATCTCGCCCATGAGTTTGGCACAATCGCTGCAGCGCTCGACGCCAAGGGACCTCACGATCTTCCGGAGCTGCCGCTGCAATATGGCGACTATTGCCTCTGGCAGAAGGAATATTTCGCCAGCAGCAGCTTTGAGGCGGAGACCAATTATTGGAAAACCAAACTGTCCGGAGCGCCCTATTTCGAGGTTCTTCCAGACCATAAGCGCCCCTCGAAGCCAACCTACCGGGGCGAAATCCTCGCCGCCATTCTGCCGCCGGCGCTTGGCGATAAATTGGAGGAGGCCGCGCGAAAACACAATCTCACCTTGTTCAGCTTCGGTTGCGCCGTGACCGCTTTGATGCTGCACCGCTACAGCGGCGCCACCGATATCATTTTCGGGACCCAAATCGCCGGCCGTGACGATCCGGATCTCGAGAACATGATCGGCATCTTCCTCAACAATCTCGTGATGAGATTCGATGCCTCCGGCGACCCGACCTTCGATGAATTCCTGACCAGAGTAAACGGAACGGTTCAGGATGCGCTGATCCATCAACGGATGCCATTCCACAAATTGGTCGAGGTTCTTAACCCGCCGCGCGATTCCCAACGCACACCGCTCACCTCCATCAATTTCACCGTCCTGCGGGATGTCATGGACCATAAAACCTACGGCACCTTCGACCTTCGTGGGCAACCTTCGCTGTCCGCCGGCTCGCTCTATGATCTGTTTTTTTTCATGGTGCATTGGCCGAATGGCTGGCGGATGGCCATGGAATTCAATCCCGACCTGTTCGAAAGGCGCACCGCCGAGCGGCTGCTCGAGTTCATGATGGCGACTATCGAGTTCGCTATTTCCAATCCCGATGCGAGATTGTCCTCGCTTGTTCCGCCAGTTCGAGACAGAATCGCGTCACCCAGATCCATCGACGGTTTCGCCGCGATCGACGCGTCGCGCCCGCCGCCAAGCGCGCCGACCGATGCCGAAACAAGGATGATGGCGATCTGGCGGGATGTCCTTCAAGTTCCGGAAATCGGCCCCACGTCGAATTTCTTCGAGCTCGGCGGGCATTCCTTGCTGGCCATGCGGCTCATGATCAAGGTCGCGAGCACCTTTGCCGTCAAAATCAATGTCATGACCCTTTTCGAGGCGCCGACCGTGCGAGAGTTCGCAGCCCATGTGTCGAGGATCGAAAGGCCGCTGGAACCTTGGAGCATCGTCCAGATTTAACCGCTCGGCGACAAGACGCCAATTATCGCCATCAACAATACAATGCTCTATTACAATCTCGCGCGAAGGATTGGAACGGATCGGCCGTTTCTTGGCGTTCAGCTGTTTGATCCCAGCAATCCTCGTTCATTGGGCCGCCGCGACATGAATGAGATCGCGGCCGATTATGTGCGCCTTATCCGCGAGGCGCAGCCGCACGGTCCCTATATCCTATTTGGACTTTGTGTAGCGGGAGTCATCGCCTATGAAGCGGCGCAGCAATTGAGGCAGGCCGGAGAGTCAGTTCCACTGGTCGTGATGGCCGACACCTGGTTGCCAGGCTATATCAAGAGCCTTCCGTTCATCCGGCGTTTTCTGTTTCGCTGCTCCTACAGGTTGCACGCCGTTAAGTATAAATGCGGCCTCGTTTTAAGCGGCAAGCAGTCGGTGGCGGAGTTTCTTGTGTCCTTCCAGCTGGTGCGCCAGAGCAGGTTTATGGACTTGGCCGCTGCGCTACACCTCGTCAGCCGGGCCAAGCTGGAAAAATATGACTGGGCCAACCTGTGGTTCCTGCGCCATCTCGAAGAAGCGCGAGGCCGCTACCGGGCATCCGCATCGGTTGGCGACGTGATGGTGTTGCAAAGCGACGAAGTCGTGACTCGCTTTGCCGACCCGAAGATGAAATGGTCCGATCACGTCAAGGGCAGGCTGTTCGTTCACCGGGTCCCCGGCGGGCACGTGGATATGTTCCAGGATGAAGGGGCGGACCGGACCGCCGATCATCTGCGGTCTCTGCTCGACCAAGTGGATGCGGAGCGCGACCAAACGGTCCGGAGCGAAGCCTCGCGAGCTTAACGAATATACCCCACTCATGCCACCTGCATCGGCTTTTTTTAGAAAGCCAAAACCATACGCTTGCGCGGAAACGCCAAGCTATGGCAAATGTCGAAAGAGGTGAGACTCCTTATGGATCCGCTTTATTATTTTGAGCGATGATTGATCACAAAGCAATCAAGACAGGTTGACCACGACCGGAGGGACGGTGCCGCCGCCCCGCGAGTAATCGCGAGGATATCGGATATGAATTTCGATCACTGGCGGGACCGATATGGTTGGATAATCGGCGCGCTGATCATCCTGATGGCCATCGTTATAATCATTGTACAGTTTCGTTCGACGCGGCCAACGCGCTCATTCACTCTCGTCGCGTTAGCGACTGGATTTGGGATCGGCGGTCTGCTCTTCGTCCCATCGGTACCCCGTATCTTAACGGCCTTGCGACAATTCATGATTGCCCGGGCACCAACGGCAACTTCCGGCCCTTCCAGGTTACGGCCGTCAACGCCGTTCTCCTGGCTTCAGCGACCAATGACCCAACGATCTTTGTGCAAATCTGGTATCCTGCGGCGGCGAACGTTCCCGCAAGAGACTTGTTGTCCGAATCCGCGACGCCGGTTGTCTGTTCAAAAGTTATGGATGACTGTCGCCTATCTGATACTCGGTCACAATTTCCCATTCTCCTCTACGCGCCATGGAATGGCGGCGCAAAGGACGACAACGCCTCGACTGCCGCGGAGCTTGCGAGCCATGGATATGTTGTGATGGCCATTGACGACATAGATCGCGATCCGCGCTCGCCGACCGCTACGGACAACTGGCAACCCTTGACTTTCGACTTTTCATCCGCCGAGGCATTCAAAATCACTTTGCGGATCGGCGATCGCAAAGTCCGCCGCCAAGCCGAAAAGGCATTGACGGCGCTCGACCAGCTCAAAGCCTGCGCCAACGCGGACTGGCGCGCACGGATCCAATTCGATCGGATTGGGTTCTTTGGCTTTTCCATTGGGGGATCCACCGCGGCGGAGGCCGGCACCTTTGACCCGCGCGTCGTCGCCGTGGCAAATCTCGACGGCTGGCTGTTCGGCCGCGCGGCATTTGGGGCTCTCGATAAGCCTTACTTGGTTATCCTGACCGAGAATGCTGTGTTTCCCACGCCGCGACAACTCCAGTCTCTAACCCTAACAAGCGGTTTGAGGCGGTGCTGACCGCTCGCGATCTCCGCGAGGAAATGCGGCTCGCAAATCGGCCCGCCGGCTATGGGTACCATGTTCTCGAATCTTTCCACGAAAATCTTTCCGACGAGATCTTCAAACGCTTTTCCAAGTCGTGGTTGCTCACAAACCCATATCGAGTCAAGTCGATACGCGATTCCTATCTCCTCGCATTCTTCGACACTTATGTCCGCAATAAGCCCTCCCCTCTGCTCACTCAATCACCGGCGCCCTTTCGCGAGGTCGAAGTGTTGAAGGCAAACGAATACTGGCTCAAGGAAGCCGCCAAGAGCACAGTTCAATCTTCCGCCGCATCGAATTGATCCCGTCGCACCACCTCTTTATCCTCCATAATGTAAGCCGCCGCCGCATCTTTAGATCGCCCGCGATTTGTAGCTTTTGCGCGCAATCCGTATTTAAACGAGGTTGAATTTTTTCTCGCCCGTCGATCGTACCAAAGTGTTTCACGTGAACCGAGACCTGTGCGCAAGTGCTTCCGGGTGCTTGCGCTGGCTCGCTGCGCATGATTCTTTTTGCCTGCAACGACTGGGAGTGGATCATGGCACACCGGGGGATCGGGCAGGAGATGTTTCGCTTCGGCGCAATGGCCGAACGCCAAACGAGCCTCGACGCGCTTGGGGCATTGATTGATTGGTCGCATGCGCAGTCCGTTATGGCGCGGCTTTATAATGCCGCCAATGGCGAGAAGGCTTGGCCGCCGCTTGCAATGTTCAAAGCCCTGTTGCTGGCCACCTGGTATGATCTTTCCGATGTGATGCTGGCCGAGGCGCTCTCGGACCGGGCGAGCTTCCGCCGCTTTTGCGGCTTTGCCCGGAACGAAGCAACGCCCGAGCGCACCGCCTTTGTGCGCTTTCGGCGCGAGCTTACCGCGCATGGGCTCGACCGCAGCCTCTTCGAGGTCATCGCCCTTGATCTCGAATCCAAGGGTGCTTGCGTGCGCAAAGGCACGCTCATTGATGCAACGATCATCGGCTCGGCCAGCAAAGGCGATAAAGACGCGGCTTGGGTGAAGCACAAAAGCCGCGCGCCGGCACATGGCTATAAGGCGCATGTTGCCGTCGATAAGGACAGTGGAATCATCCGTGATGTCGCAATCACTGCGGCCAACGAGCCCGATGTCAATGTCGCCCCTTCGATCGTTCCGGATGAGCCGGGCGAGGTCTATGGCGATAAAGCCTACGACGCGCTCTCGGTCGAAAAGGCGATCGCAGCGAAGGGCGGAACCCCGCGGTTGATGCGCAAAGGCCACCGCTGGCTGAGAGCCGCCACGCTCGAAGCGCACAACCGCCCGCTGCGCCCGGTCCGTGCAAGGATCGAGAAAATCTTTGGCACGTGGAAGCGCAGCTATCATTTTCGCTCCATGCGATGGATCGGCCTCGCCAAGGCAAGGCTGCAAATCCATCTCGCCGTGATCGCTTACAATTGCAAACGCTTCTGGCGGCTGCAAATGGCCTGAGCGGGCCAGCAAAATCGACCGTTGCAAACCCATCGCCAAAGCGCCAATCTTGTGATCTTCACTCGCCGCAGCAATGATGCTGCCTCTCAAAATCTGGCAAGCGCGCTCCAATCCCCCACCGCCTTGCCAAGGCGGCGCCGCGCACAGGTCTCGAACCAATTTGGTACGATCGACCCGCGCGAAAAACACTGCCGCAAGGACGGGGCGCCTCGTCAAATATGGATCGCCCTTTTATCCACCGCGAGAGCGGCTTCGCGCACCGCTTCGGAGAGCGTCGGATGCGCATGACACGTTCTGGCCAAATCCTCCGCCGAGCCGCCGAACTCCATCAGCACGCAGGCTTCGGCGATGAGTTCGCCCGCCCCCGCGCCGATAATGTGAACGCCCAACACACGGTCAGACGCGGCATTGGCCAGGACCTTCACAAAACCTTCCGTTCGCCGCATCGCCCGCGCGCGGCCGTTCGCGGTGAAAGGGAATTTTCCGGTTCTGTAGGCAACACCCTTGGCTTGAAGTTCTTCCTCGGTCGCGCCAACGGAGGCAATCTCCGGCATGGTGTAGACAACGGAGGCAATCGCCTCGTAATTCACATGACCATGTTGGCCCGCGAGAATCTCCGCAACCGCGATCCCTTCGTCCTCGGCCTTATGGGCGAGCATGGGGCCGCGCACGACATCGCCGATGGCGTGGATCCCCGCGATGTTGGTCGCGAAACGGTCGTCGATCACGACGCGGCCACGATCCAGCGCGACGCCGAGAGCGTCCAAGCCGAGCCCTTTGGTGACTGGGCGCCTGCCGACCGCGACTAGCATGGCATCGGCCAGGAGCACCGAACTATCGCCCCTGTCCGAAGGCTCGATGGTGACTTGCAAGCCCGATTTCGTTGTTTCGGCCTTGCTCACCTTGTGGCCGAGACGAAATCCAAAACCCTGTTTCTCCAGCATGCGCCGAAATTGTTTTCCGATTTCGCCGTCGAACCCTGGCAAAATGCGGTCCAAATATTCGACGACGGTAACCTCGGCGCCAAGGCGGCTCCAGACCGAGCCGAGTTCGAGGCCGATGATGCCCGCGCCCACAATAAGAAGTCTTTGCGGCACCGCTTCGAGCGAAAGCGCGCCGGTCGAGGTAACGATGGTTTTTTCGTCGATCTCGATGTCTGGAAGCCGCGCGGCATCCGAGCCCGTGGCGATGACGATATTGTTGGTCTCAAGCCTTTGGGTTGATCCGTCGTTTGCCTTCACGTCGATCGCGCCCGGCGCCGCAATCGTGCCAAGCCCGAAAAAAGCGTCGATCTTGTGCTTCTTCAACAGAAAACCGACACCGTTGACATTGGCGGCGACTGTCTCGTCCTTATGTTTCATCATCGCCGCAAGATCGAGCTTCGGCTTGCCCGTGATGACACCGAAGGCGGCAAGCTCGTGCGCGGCCTCGGCGAATTTATCCGAGGCATGAAGCAGCGCCTTCGAAGGAATGCAGCCGATGTTGAGGCAGGTTCCGCCATGCGTCTTGCGTTTTTCCACGACCGCGACCTTGAGGCCGAGCTGCGCCGCCCTGATCGCGCAGATATAGCCGCCGGGGCCGGTTCCGATCACAATGAGATCGTAGGTCATCCTGATTCTCGATTCGCGGGGTCAGGCCGGGCCTGCATGAACAATTCGCGGCAGCCGCGCTTGTTGAAGGGTTCCCGCCCTAAAGATCCAGCACCAGCCGCACGGGGTCCTCCAGCGCTTCCTTGATCCGGACCAAAAAAGTCACCGCCTCCTTGCCATCGACGATGCGGTGATCGTAGGTGAGCGCGAGATACATCATCGGCCGGACCTCGATCTTGCCCGCGACCGCCACCGGCCGCTCTTGAATTTTGTGCATCCCCAAAATGCCCGATTGCGGCACATTGAGGATCGGCGTCGACATCAGCGAGCCATAGACCCCGCCGTTGGTAATGGTGAAGGTTCCGCCCTGCATGTCCTCGATTTTGAGTTCTCCCGCCCGCGCGCGTTTGCCAAGATCGGCGATCGTCTTCTCGATGCGGGCGAAGTCGAGCCTATCGCAATCGCGCACGACCGGCACGACGAGACCCTTTTCCGTGCCGACCGCGACGCCGAGGTGATAGTAATTTTTGTAGATTATGTCGGCGCCGTCGATCTCGGCGTTGACCGAGGGCACCTCTTTTAGGGCGCCGGCGCAAGCCTTCACGAAAAACCCCATGAAACCGAGTTTCACACCGTGCTTCTGTTCGAATGCGTCCTTGTAACGTGCGCGCAGGGCCATGACTTCGGTCATGTCGGCCTCGTTGAAGGTCGTCAGCATAGCGGCGGAATTCTGCGCGTCCTTGAGCCGCCGCGCGATGGTCTGGCGCAGCCGCGTCATCGGCACGCGCTCCTCGCGATCCTCCGCTGAGGCGGGCGCCGGAGACGGTGGCGGCACGGCGGGGGCAGGGGCCGAGGGCTTTGCGACATAATCGAGAACATCGCCCTTAAGGACCTGTGCGCGTTTGCCCGACCCCGCGACGATGGCCGGGTCGAGGCCATGATCGGCGGCGATTTTTGCCGCGGCGGGCGAGGCGGGCATTGCTAGCGGGGAAAGCGTAGCTGGCGCTGGAGCCAGGGTGGGAGCGGGACTTACAGGCGCCGTTGGCGGCGGAACCGGCTCGGCTTCGGCCTTGGGAGGCGCCGCGGACGCCGCGTCCCCGATCTGGCCGAGCAAAGCCCCAGCGCTAACCGTCTCGCCATCCTTGGCGACGATTTCAGCCAGGACCCCGGACGCCGGCGCGTTGACTTCGAGCGTTACCTTGTCGGTTTCAAGTTCGGCGATTGGTTCGTCCGCACTGACCGGCTCGCCGGCCTTCTTGAACCACCGTCCGACTGTTGCCTCAGTGACCGATTTGCCCAACGCCGGCACGCGGATTTCAGTTGCCATATGTCCAGCCCAAGCCATCCGGCTTTATTTGAAGTTCACCAATATCTGATCGAAAAACAATTCCCTCGCGGTTCAAGCTGCGAAAACCTCGTCCATGAAGGCGAGAATTTGCACCACATGCTTCGACAGCATTCCGGTCGCGGGCGACGCGGCGGCGGGCCTGCCCGCATAAAGCGGCCGCTTGCTTTTGCCCCCCGCCTGGGAAAGCACCCACTCAAGATAAGGGTCGACAAAGCTCCAGGCGCCCATGTTCTTCGGCTCTTCCTGGCACCAGAAAATTTCCGCACCTTTGAATCGTGCCATCGCCGAGACCAACGCTTTCAGAGGGAAAGGATAAAGCTGCTCGACACGCAGAAGATAGATGTCGTTGATGCCGCGCTTTTCGCGCTCGTCGAGAAGATCGTAATAGACTTTCCCGGAACATAAGACCACCCGGCGCATCCTGGTATCTTCCACCAGGGCGATCGTCCCGCCCGGCGCCTGTTCTGCATCATCCGGCAAAAGCCGATGGAAGGACGCGCCGAAAGCAAACTCGTCGAGCTTCGAGACCGCGCGCTTATGGCGCAAGAGCGATTTTGGCGTCATCAGGATGAGCGGTTTGCGGATGTCGCGCTTCAATTGACGCCGCAAGATGTGAAAATAATTGGCGGGCGTCGTGCAATTCGCCACCTGCATATTGTCCTCGGCGCACAACTGGAGAAAGCGTTCGAGCCGCGCCGAGGAATGTTCCGGCCCCTGGCCTTCGTACCCATGCGGCAGGAGGCAGACGAGACCCGACATCCGCAGCCACTTGCGTTCGCCGGATGAAATGAATTGATCGAACAAGACCTGCGCGCCATTGGCGAAATCGCCAAACTGAGCTTCCCAAACGGTCAAGGCATTGGGTTCGGATAGCGAATAGCCATATTCGAAGCCAAGCACGGCCTCTTCCGACAACATTGAGTTGATGACTTCGAAATGCGCCTGCTCGTCGCGGATATTGTTCAAGGGGATGTAGCGTGCTTCCGTCTCCTGGTCGATCAACACGGAATGGCGTTGCGAAAAAGTGCCGCGCTCGGTGTCCTGGCCGGAGAGACGCACTGGATAGCCCTCGTCGACAAGCGTCGCGAAAGCAAGCGCCTCGCCCGTTGCCCAGTCGATGCCGTCGCCGGTCTCGACCATCTTGCGCCGATTGTCGAGCAGGCGCCGGATGGTGCGGTGGACGTGGAATCCTTCGGGAACCAAAGTGATGCGACGACCGATTTCGGCTAGCCTCGCGCGGTCGACGCCGGTGCGGCCGCGGCGATCGTCCTCGGTCCCGGCCGCCGCCGGCTTAAGGCCCAGCCAGCGGCCATCGAGCCAGTCGGCCTTGCCGGGCTTAAAGGATTGACTGGCTTCGAACGCGGTTTCGAGATGATGCCGCCAATTCGCTTGCAACTTCGCCACCTCGCCATCGGTCAAAACTCCCTCGGCAACGAGCTTCTCGGTGTAGATTTGGAGGGTCGTCTTGTGCAAGCGGATTTTCTTGTACATCACCGGCTGGGTGAACGCGGGCTCGTCGCCTTCGTTGTGGCCGAACCGGCGATAGCAAAACATGTCGATGACCACCGGCTTATGGAATTTTTGCCGGAATTCGATCGCGATCTTCGCGGCATAGACGACGGCTTCGGGATCGTCGCCATTGACGTGAATGATCGGCGCCCCGATCATTTTCGCGGTATCCGACGGATAGGGCGAGGACCGCGAATAGCGTGGCGAGGTGGTGAAGCCGATCTGATTATTGATGATGAAGTGAATTGACCCTCCGGTTCGGTATCCCTTGAGCCCGGAAAGACCGAAACATTCCGCGATCACGCCCTGACCCGCAAACGACGCGTCGCCATGAATGAGGAGAGGCAGCACTTTCGTGCGTTCGACGACATCGTGCAGTTGATCTTGCTTGGCGCGCACCTTGCCGAGGACGACGGGATCGACGATCTCGAGATGCGACGGGTTCGCGGTCAGCGAAAGGTGGACCCGGTTGTTGTCGAAGTCGCGGTCGGAAGAGGCGCCCAGATGATATTTGACGTCGCCGGAACCCGCGACGTCGTCGGGAGTGAATGAGCCACCCTTGAATTCATTGAAAATCGCCCGGTGCGGCTTCCCCATGACCTGGGAAAGGACATTGAGGCGGCCACGGTGCGCCATGCCGAGCACGATATCCTGGACCCCCAAGGCGCCGCCGCGCTTGATGATCTGCTCGAGCGCAGGAACCATGGCTTCGCCGCCGTCCAGACCGAAACGCTTCGTGCCCGTGTATTTGATGTCGAGGAATTGCTCGAAACCCTCCGCCTCGACGAGCTTGTTGAGCATCGCGCGCTTGCCCTCCTTGGTGAACGTAATTTCCTTGCCAGGGCCTTCGATCCGCCGCTGCAGCCAACCCTTTTCAGCCGGATCGGAGATATGCATGAATTCGAACCCAATGGTGCCGCAGTAGGTGCGGCGCAGGATCTTCAGCATTTCGGGAATGGTCGCGAATTGAAGCCCAAGCACTCCATCGATGAAAATTTTCCGGTTGTAGTCGGCCTCCGTGAACCCATAGGCAGCCGGATGCAACTCCTCGTGATCTTTCGGGGGCTCGATGCCAAGCGGGTCGAGATTGGCGTGGTAATGACCGCGGATGCGATAGGCACGGATCATCATCAGCGCGCGCACTGAATTGCGGGTCGTGCGTTGGAGCTCGCCGGGGGACAGCAGAGCGCCCTCGCCGGCTTTCACCTCGAGCTTGGCGCCGATCGGTGTCTCGGCTTCGGTCCAGTTGCCGTCGAGCGCCGAAACGAGTTCGCCATCGGCGGCGGCCGGCCGGGTGGTCCGCTTCCAGCGAGACCGTTGCGCGCTCTGCGCGATCGCGGCGCTGTCGTCGTTCAGCTGCGCGAAGAATTCGCGCCACGAGGGGTCAAGAGCGGCGGGATCGCGCAGATAGCCATCCTGGAGTTGTTCGATATAAGCGGCGTTGCCGCCATCAAGAAACGACGTCCGTGCGAATGCGGAATTGGAGGCCGAGCGGCTGCCTGGCCCGCCGCCCGAACCATTTGCATTTCCATTCGTATCCCGGCGCGCCATCTTCATCTCCTTCGGGCCGAAATCCTTAAGCCCAAGTCCTTAAGCCCAAGTCCTTAAGCCAACGTCCTTTAAGCCCAACCGCCCAATTCATTCAAACCCGCTTTTTTAATTTAAATTTCATCCAAGTTCGCATTGTCGGGCAGGCGAAAATATGCCTGGTTCCACAAGCAAGCTTAGCGCGGCCATTTGCCGGGCGCCGGCGTTGCATTCGCTTCCGTCAAAAACCCAAGCCCGTCACGTTGGACCCGGTTGCCGGAACCTTGTCCATTACATGCGGACGCCCCTCGTTTTTCTCAAGGTCCGGCGCATCCGCGCAGCACACCGGCAAGGGTTTTGCCGAGCCTAGCGGGCGACGGCGACACGTGAATGCCGGCCGCTTCCATCGCGGCGATTTTGTCTTCGGCACCCCCCGAGCCGCCGGCGATGATCGCGCCTGCGTGACCCATGCGCCGACCGGGCGGCGCGGTGCGGCCCGCGATAAATCCGACGACCGGCTTCCTGCAGCCACGCTTCGTCTCGCCGGCGATGAATTGCGCGGCGTCTTCCTCGGACGAGCCGCCAATCTCGCCGATCATGACGATCGATTTGGTGGCGTCATCGGCCAGGAACAATTCCAAGATCTCGATGAAGTCGGCGCCCTTGACCGGATCGCCGCCGATGCCGACCGCGGTCGTCTGGCCGAGCTCTTCCCGCGTTGTTTGATACACCGCCTCGTAAGTCAAGGTTCCCGAGCGAGAGACAATTCCGACCGAGCCGGGTTTGAAGATATTGCCCGGCATGATGCCGATCTTGCATTCTCCGGCGGTCATTACGCCGGGGCAGTTCGGCCCGATCAGCCGCGATTTCGAGCCACACAGCGCCCGTTTGACCTTGATCATGTCCGCCACCGGAATCCCTTCGGTGATGCAGACGATCAGGGGCATTTCGGCGTCGATCGCCTCGCAGATCGCGTCGGCCGCGCCTGGCGGCGGAACATAGACGACGCTCGCCTCGGCGCCGGTCGCCGCGCGCGCTTCGGCGACGGTATCGTACACCGGCAGGCCAAGATGGGTCGCGCCGCCCTTGCCGGGCGAGACACCGCCGACCATCCTGGTACCATAGGCGATCGCCTGTTCGGAATGGAAGGTGCCATTCTTGCCGGTAAAACCCTGGCAAATGACCTTCGTATCCTTGTTGACGAGGATCGGCAATGCTTTAGGCCTTTCCGGCCGCCGCGACGATTTTCTGGGCGGCATCGTCGAGGTCGTCCGCTGCGATGACGTTGAGGCCGGAGCGCGCGATGATTTTCTTGCCAAGCTCGACATTTGTGCCTTCGAGCCGCACAACAAGAGGCACTTCGAGGCCGGTTTCCTTCACCGCGGCGATGACGCCTTCGGCGATCACATCGCATTTCATGATCCCGCCGAAAATATTCACCAGAATGCCTTTGACTTGGGTGTCGGCGGTGATGATCTTGAACGCTTCCGCCACCTTGTCCTTGGTGGCGCCGCCGCCGACATCGAGGAAATTCGCCGGCTCCGCGCCATAAAGCTTGATAATGTCCATCGTCGCCATGGCAAGACCGGCGCCATTCACCATGCAGCCGATCGTGCCGGAGAGCGCGATATAATTTAAGTTATGTTTCGACGCCTCGATTTCCTTGGCGTTCTCCTCGCTCTCGTCGCGCAGGGCGGCGATCTCCGGATGCCGGTAAAGCGCGTTGTCGTCGAATGAGATTTTGGCATCGAGGCATTTGAGCTGGCCCTCCGCCGAGACGATCAGCGGATTGATTTCGAGCATCGCCATATCCTTGGCGGCGAAGGCCGCATAGAGCTGCGAGGTCAGTTTTTCCGCCTGTTTGGCGAGGCCGCCGGCAAGGCCGAGCACGTTGGCGACCGTCCGGCCGTGGTGCGGCATGATCCCGGTCGCCGGATCGACCGTGAAACGAGCGATCCTGTCCGGCGTGTGACGCGCGACTTCCTCGATGTCCATGCCGCCCTCGGTCGAAACAACGAAAGCGACGCGGCTTACGGATCGATCGACAAGGAGGGAAAGATAGAATTCCTTGACGATATTGGCGCCGTCTTCGAGATAAACCCGGTTGACTTGTTTGCCGGCCGGGCCGGTCTGTGCCGTCACGAGGGTACGCCCAAGCATTTCGCCGGCAAAGGCCTCTGCCTCGGCCACCGATTTGGCGAGTTTACCCCCCCTTTGCCGCCCGCCTCCTTCTCCTTGAACTTGCCTTTGCCCCGCCCGCCGGCGTGGATTTGGGATTTTACGACCCAAACCGGGCCTCCCAGCGCCTCTGCCGCGGCGACGGCATCGGCGGCGCGCAGCACCGGGATCCCGCGCGGCACCGGGACCCCGAATTCCTTGAGGACAGCCTTGGCCTGGTACTCGTGAATATTCATCTACGGTCTCTTGTCCGGCGGTCGCCCAGGTGCTTAACGGCGGACCAAGCAGTTTTCACGCCAGTTTAGCGGGCAACCGAGCTCTGGGCTGGCCGAAGCATTTCGCCATTTGGGGATCAGAGCCGCATGAACTTTTTGACGATATTATACGTGACATGACCAGCCACAATAAGACGCGGTTTTACGAACCACGGCGAATTCCTTGGGCCGCGATGGCAATCGTATGGGACAGCTGGCCAATCGTCACCGAGGCAGTCATGCGCTTGATCTTGGAAAGTACTATTGTTCTCTGTCCTTCAGGTAGTAGGGCGGCGGCCACGATATAGAACTCCCATTGCTCTGGATTCCTATGGTCGGTATCGGCGCCGTAAACGGGGTTCCAGGCAAATAGGTAAGTTTGAGCGCATCGCCCAGGCACATTGGCCCACTTCGAACCGCCCTCATAGAAATAGCCCGTCCGGGCGGCAATATCGAACGCGCCACGTGTCTGAATGTTGCGTGGCGCAGACCATGTTTGGTTTGCTGCGGACTGTTTGACCTCCAGCCGACTGCCATCGCTTCGTTCAAAGTCCCATCCGCTCCATCCATCGCCTACGTAACGCCAGCCGTTGGGCGTAAGGTATGGCTCGATCATCGCTTCAATGAAGGCGCTTCGATACTGATTTTCGATTAGCCTCTGATCAAAAATTCTGGATGCTAACCGCAATGCGATTTCGTTCACGGACTACCATCCTTTGCGCCACTTAGCTTTGCTGGAGGCAAAGACGAAAAACCGCTTGCGCTTCATTTCAATCCTCGTTTGATCGCGTCGGCGTGTCCGTTGATAGGCGATCACTCCTTCTTGTGTTTGCCATCTTGCGACTTCACCGCTTGCGCGGGCCTAACCACCCTATCGAACGCGCGATCGAATGAGGCTGCTTTTGGTCTTAAAGTCTGTCCGAAAAGTTCGTCAAGTCAGACAAAGCTTTCTGAGCATGAGGCGAATCGAGGCGAGGCGGAGAAAAGCGAGTGCGTTTCGGGTGAGATTTTCAAAATCCTTGGCCAGGCGGCGACAGCGATTGAGCCAAGCGAAGGTGCGTTCGACGACCCACCGCCGTGGTAAAACCGCGAAGCCTTTTGCCTGATCCGATCGCTTCACAATTTCGATTTTTAGGTGGGGCAACACCTTGGCAGCCGCCTTTCGAAAAGCCTGCCCTTGGTAACCGCCATCGGCGAAGAGCTTTTCGAGAAATGGGCACATGCCAAACAAGGTTGACAAAACCACCACGCCGCCGTCGCGATCTTGAATATCCGCCGGATGCACGAGGGCATGAAGCAAAAGGCCTAAAGTGTCGACGAGAATGTGCCGCTTCTTGCCGTTGATTTTTTTGCCCGCATCATAGCCGTGGGGGTCGATGCAAGCCCCCCTTTTTCGGCGCTTTTCACGCTCTGGCTATCGATGATAGCGGCGGTGGGGCTGGCCTCTCGCCCAATTTGCTCGCGACACCTCACATAAAGCGCATGATGAATAGTCTCCAACGTGCCGTCGTAGGTCCACAGGTCGAAATAATCGTAGAGCGTGCTCTTCGGCGGCAGGTCCTTGGGCACATAGCGCCATTGGCACCCCGTGCTCAACACGTACATGATCCCATTCACAACTTCGCGCACATCCACCTTGCGCTTGCGGCCGCCATGTTTGGCCGGGGGAATCAGCGCTTCGATATGCGCCCATTCCTCGCCAGTCAGGTCGCTTGGATAGCGCAGATTGTCACGCTTGTAATTCAGGCGGTTCGCAGTCGTCCACATTGGCGGCCCCTCCTCGAAATCAGGCCGCCACCCTTAAATCACAAATGATTTAGCGGATTCAACTTCTTTTCGGACGGACACTTAATACCATCGGTAATAATCCCGAACGTCCTGAATCTTATTGTCTGCCGAAGCCTTTTGTTCGTTGGACAGCGGCTCTGCTCGCATGAAGTCGATCTGACCAGGGTAACCGGTGCGAGCCCTCACAACCAAATAGGTAATGTCTGGGCGACCTGCTTTGGTTTCTTCAAGGCTCAAAGCATCAAGAATGGGCTTCCACGGCCCTCTTGGAGGGATTCCTAGAACAATTCCCAAAACTTTGTAAGTAATTGTGTTTCCCTCGCGCGCTCTTTCTACAAGCACGCGACGAATATCATCCTTACGATGTTCATATGGAATCTTGATGCTCATGGGATACTCCCGTTAATTGTATCATAAGGCTTAGCGACCCTTGCGCCGTAGAAATCCGCGAGATGTCAAGTCCAAAGGCATACCATTACGCAAAAATATGGGACTTATATCCTTTATTCCCCGCTCAATCCTTCCATGGATCGAACTCCGCTTCCCCGGCCATCGCCACCGCGAACGGCCTCAATGTATGCAACACCTTCAATGAGGCGGCGTGGTGCGCCAGCACTTCGGGCAGCCGACGGTAGGCCATCGGGCTTTCGTCGATGCCGCCCCCAGACAGCATCACGCCACGCTCTTGCAACCAACCTTCCATCTGCGGCTTGGTGAAGGTGGCGATCGCCTGCTTGCGGCCGAACAACCGGCCCGCGCCATGGACGGTCGAATAGAGCGCCGCCCTGGCTTCCTCGCTGTCAACGCCTTCCAAGATCACGGCATCATCACCCATCGAGCCGCCGACAAAGCCGCGCTGGCCGGGAAAGGCCTGCGTCGCGCCCTTGCGGACAACCCAAAGATCGCGCCCGCCGTGCGTCTCGCGCCACGCATAATTATGATGGTTGTGGACCATTTCCGTCACCCTGCCGCCGATGATCTGGCGCACCCGCTCAACCACCCAATCCCGGCCCGCGTAGGCGTAGCGCCCCGCGAGTTCCATCGCGGCGATATAACGGCGCCCGAGCTCGGTGTCCTCGTCGACGAGGGCGGGCGCGACGTGCATGCCGTCCTTGCCGCCAGCGGCCTTGAGGTAGCGGGTCGCGCTCGTGTGGCCTAACCCGCGGCTCCCGAAATGCACGCCGATCCAGACGAAGCCATCTTCGTCAGCCATCAGGTCCACGTAATGGTTGCCCGATCCGACCGTGCCGAGCTGGGCGGCGGCTTTCTGGCGGTATTCCCCCATATCGGATTCGCGCCACACCTCGCCATCGTCAAACAGTTCATGCTCGACAGGCTCTTCGTTGACGCGGCCAACACCGAAGGAAATGACCTTGCGGACATCGGCCAGAATCGGCGCAACGCGATCTTCGATGTCGACAAACGGCGTATCGAGCCGGACGGCCATATTGCCGCAACCGATGTCGAAGCCAACGCCCGAGATGCTGATCTGCTTCTCGTAGGCGATGACGCCACCAACCGGTTGCGCATAGCCGAGATGGCCATCGGCGCAAATGACGCCCTGAACCGCGTTGCCGATGGCCATGCAGTTCCGCATCTGGGCAATGGTGTTTGGGTCGTGGTCGCCGAAGATAGTCAGCGGACTGTTCTGGAACCGCTCCTCTTGCGGGCGAAGGTTGACGATCTGGGCCGCGAGATCGGCTGCCTCGCGGGCATTCCGCGCGGCGCGGGCGGCGTCGCGGAAGTTGCACCATGCCGGCATTCCACGCGGACTTTCCGGCTTCGCCACACGAGAATTGGGATCTATCCCGGCGGCGAGGCACATCTCGCGGGCCACGATCTCCAGCGGATCGGCACGGCGTGCTGGATTTTGGGTGGGTGACATAGGGGCCGGTTCTCCCAGGGCACCGGGTTTTATCGGAAGTCACAGAGTAGACAATTGGCAAAAGTATCAGCCGGCGAGGGCCGGATTGATCGTCTTGCAAGCCTCCACCAAGTCCCGCACCGACCCGACCGATTTTTCAAACATCTGCTTCTCGGATGAATCGAGTGCAACCTCGACAATTTTTTCGACGCCTTTGGCGCCGATCACCGCCGGTACGCCGATATAAAGACCCTTGACGCCATATTCCCCGTTGAGCTTCACCGCGCAGGGAAACACCCGGCGCTTGTCGTTAAGATAAGAGTCAGCCATCGCGATCGCCGCCGCCGCCGGCGCATAAAACGCCGATCCCGTCTTCAGAAGACCGAGGATCTCGGCGCCACCCTTGCGGGTGCGTGCAACAATCGCGTCGAGTTTTCTTGCGTTGTCCAGCCCATCTTGACAAGATCCGGCAGGGGAATTCCCGCCACGCTGGAATAGCGCAGGGAAGGCACCATATCGTCGCCGTGGCCGCCGAGGACGAAGGCGGTGACGTCCTCGACCGAGACCTTGAGTTCCTCGGAGAGGAAATAGCGGAATTGCGCCGAATTGAGAACACCGGCCATGCCGACGACCATGTTCGCCGGGAGGTTCGAGGCTTTCTGCAAGGCCCACACCATTGCGTCGAGTGGATTGGTGATGCAAATGACGAACGCGTCCGCCGCATATTGCTTGATGCCGGCGCTGACTGCTTCCATGACCTTGAGGTTGATGCCGAGCAGATCGTCGCGGCTCATCCCGGGCTTGCGCGGCACGCCGGCCGTCACGATGACGACGCCGGCGCCGGCGATTGCTTCGTAGCTATTGGCGCCTTCGAAGGCCACATTGAATCCGTTGACCGGACCGGATTGGGCAAGATCGAGGGCCTTGCCCTGCGGCGTCCCTTCCGCGATGTCGAAAAGCACGATGTCGCCAAGCTCCTTAAGCGCCGCCAGGTGAGCTAGGGTTCCGCCGATCTGACCGGCTCCGATCAATGCGATCTTGCTACGCGCCATCTTGTGTCCTTCTTTCTCGCCATGCGGCGAAAGCTCGCGAAAAAAACGTCCGCGGAAATCGTGAAAAGCGGCCATTCAAGGTCTGGGCCCTGGGCGTCCGCCCGCGTGCAACCTAAGTCTAACATTTTTCCCGGCGGTAGTGAACTTGCCGATGCCACCCAAAACCGGGGCGGGATTTTGGAGGCCGCGAAGGCGCTGGGCGGAGGCTGAATTTCCCGCCCATTTGCCTTCGCCCGGCAATACCAAGAACGCGCCCTGCCGCGCGATGACGGCTTCCGCGTTCGGCGCTGGCGGTGTAAGGCATTATCCGGCAAACTCGTAGGCGCGCTGGGCCAACAAGAACGGCGAGGTCGGCCCCATGCTTTTCGATGGTCAAACGATCAAGGTCGATACGCACGACGGGGGACTCGCCGAACTGCGATTTCGAGCGCCGCAACGAGGCCGTCAACAAGCTCGACGCCCTAACATTCAGCGAACTGCGTCGCGCGCTTGACGCCATCGCAGCGACGCCAGCGATCCAAGGCGTCTTGATCACCAGCGCCAAGGATAATTTCATCGTGGGCGCCGATATTTTCGAATTCACGCGCGTCTTTAAGCGGCCGGAAAAAGACATCGAGGCTTTTGTCGGCGCGAATAGCGAGATCATCACCGCGCTGTCCGATCTCTCCGTACCAACGGTCGCGGCGATCAATGGTCTTGCGCTCGGCGGCGGGCTCGAGGTCGCGCTCGCGGCCGACTATCGAGTGTTGTCGAGCGCCGCGAAAATCGGCTTTCCGGAGATTTCCCTGGGTCTATTCCCCGGCTATGGCGGCACCGTCCGCCTGCCGCGTCTCAGCGGCTTGAGCGCAAGCGCCGAATGGATCATTTTTGGCGCGCAGCAGAGCGCCGAGCGGACGCTGCAGGCGGGCGCCGTCGATGCCGTCGCCGTGCCACAGGAATTGCGCGCGGCTGCGCTTGCAATGCTCAAAATGGCTATCAAGGGCAAGGCCGATTGGCAAGGCCGGCGGAGCCGCATGAATCAAAACCTCGGGCTTGCCAAGGGCGAGGCGGCGTCTCTTCTTGCCGATGCCAGGGTGCAGGCGGCGAAGGCCCTGCCGCATCTGCCGGCGGCGCATTTCGCGGTCGAGTTGCTGGAAAAAGCCTCGGGTCTCGACCGCGACACGGCCTTGGCGCTTGAAGCCGAGGCTTTCGCAAAAGTGGCGAAGACGCAAGCCGCCGATTCGCTTGTTACGATTTTCGTCAACGAGCAAGCCGTGAAGAAGACCATCCGCCGTTATGCCAAGGACGCGCCGCCGGTGCGCAAAGCGGCCGTCGCGGGGGCTGGAATCATGGGCGGCGGCATCGCCTATCAAAGTGCCTCGCGCGGGGTGCCAATCGTCATGAAGGATATTGCAGCGACCGCGCTCGACCTTGGCATATCGGAAGCGCGCAAATTGCTCGCCAAGGCGGTGGCGACCGGAAGGCTCACGCGGGACAAGGCCGATGCGGTCATTGGCTCGATCACGCCAAGCCTTACCTATGAAGGTTTCGACGACGCCGATGTGGTGGTCGAGGCCGTCGTCGAAAACCTCGCGGTCAAGCAAGCGGTGTTGCGCGAAATCGAGGGGCGTGTCAGCCCCAAAGCAATCCTTGCCTCGAACACATCCTCATTGCGGATCGGCGCTTTGGCGGAGGGCCTGCGGCGGCCGGAAAATTTTTTGGGGATGCATTTTTTCAACCCTGTTCCAAAAATGCCGCTGGTCGAAGTGGTTCGCGGCACCAAAACTTCTGTCCAAGCCATCGCGGCGGTCACCGGCTATGCGGCCGCGATGGGCAAGACGCCGATTGTTGTCGAGGATTGCCCTGGGTTTGCCGTCAACCGCACGCTCACGCCTTATCTCATCGCGTTTCTCCGCCTCGTTCACGACGGCGTCGATTTTCAAGCGATCGACAAGGCGATGGAAACCTTCGGCTGGCCGATGGGACCGGCCTATCTCATCGACGTCATCGGCATGGATATTTCGCAGCATGTCGTCGAGATCATCTCGGCGGGATTCGCGCCGCGCATGGACGTGCCTTTCGAGACGGCGCTCGAAATCTTGCTGCGCTCAGGTCGCCTTGGCCGGAAGAACGGCCACGGCTTTTATAAATACGAGAGAGATTCCGAAGGCCGCCCGCGCAAGGAAATCGATCAGGACGCGGAGCGCCTGCTCGCGGCCGGGCAACCAAGTGGCAACACCCGCATCAGCGAGGAGGAGATCGCCGCGCGCATGATGCTGCCGTTGATCCTCGAGGCCGCGCGTTGCGTCGAGGATGGCATCGCCGCGTCGCCTGGGCAGGTAGACATGTGCCTCATCCTCGGTCTCGGCCTCCCGCGCTATCTTGGCGGCGCGCTCAAATATGCGGATTACCTCGGGCTCAAAAACATTGTGGAACGTGCCGATAGATTGGCGAGCCTTGGCCCAATCTACCGCCCGAGCGAGCGCCTGCGTGCCATGGCCGCCGCCGGCGAAGTTTTTTATCCCGCATAAGTACGCGAGGCATCGTCTCACGTTGACGGGGCTTCGCAACGCGTCTTATTGTTGACTACTAATAATATTCATCACTTGCTGCGACTGGAGAATGCCCATGAAAAAAATCACCGTGGTTGCGATTGCCGCCAGCCTGTTCGGCGCTCCCGCATGTGCCGCGCATGCGGGGTCGAACGCGAATGGCGTATTCGGTTTTCTGAGTTCGAGCGGCACGTTTCGCCCGTTGCGGACCGAGACGCCCACCCCAAAAGCCGCGGCGGCCATCTTCACCGGCAAGTTGGTGGTGAATTTCACCTTTACCATTGCGGTGGTATCCAACGTACCCCCCACGGCCCCGATACTCTGCGGACTCCAAGCGTCTTTGTTTGGCACGGATCCGACGGGCGTGTCCGATTTCGTCGCCGAGACGGATCAGGCCACGGCCACGCGTTCCGGCGCCACGGCGACGTGTCAAGTCGTGATTCCCTATACTTGGACTTTGTCTGTCCCCACGTCTGACACTGTCACAATTTCCGGCAGCGCAACGGCGGTGGACAGCAATGGCAATGGCCGGGCGAGCAGCTTTCAGCTGGAAGTGATTGCCATGCCGGCTACCGGCACGGTGACCACCCTTGCCTACTCCGGCCGACTTTAGAGGCCGCGCGGGCCGGGCAACAATCCTATGTGAGAGGAAAATTCCATGCGTTATTTCGGCGCTTCTGGCGCCGTCCTTGCGGCGGCCATGGCGTTCTCTCTGACTGCCCTTGGCCAGACCGCTCGGGCGCCCGACGATAAGCGCGCCGTCGTGTCGATGCTCAGCAGAAACACGATCCTGCCTCTTTCCGCGAATACTTTCAGTACAATTACTTATGGTATAGCCAGGTACATGAACCCCCCTACGCTCCTGGAAGGGTTAGCTGAGATCGATCCCGTCACTTGTACAGAGATTGCGGTGGGCGCATGGACCAACACCGCTACCCAAGACTGCGGGACCATCACCACTACCCAGACTCTGGGACAGGAAAATGCGGGATCGTAACAACCGGCACGGTAACAGTTACAGAAGGAAGCGGGATTTGCGCTGGATCAACATTTACTTTTGCTACAATCTATTATGAATGGACGGCTCATAACAATCAAAGCACCCTTCCCGCTCCGCCCAATAGCGTAGCTGACACTTTTAATGCGACGTGGGCAGCTCCGGACGGTTCCACGGAGCAAGATACGTTTGACATCAATGTGCCGGTGGTCCGTCCCGATCACGAAACGACCGACTTCGGTTCCTGGTATTATACACAAGGCTTGTGGCAACAGACCCTCGTCCCGCCTAGCTCCGATCCAACCTTTGATTTTTCTGGGGAGCAAGTGCAAGAATTCGCCGCGGCCCCCGCCGGCCCGGACACGTGCTGGTATCCTAAATCAGGCGGGATGCCGCTCGAGAGTGTCACCACTGAGCCGGGTGTCTTTCGGACTGTAGAATCCGGTAACATTTACGGCCCAGACAAAGTTGGATATTTCCCCAGGGTAGTATTTTTGTATCGTAAACATAGTCCTACTTTCATAAGAGACGGTTTTTGTAGAACCAGATTTGGACAACAGATGAAAATACACGCTCCTTCGGATCCACCTGACACATATACCGCATACGGGAGCACTAATACGGGAAACGTAAATCTGCTGGGTGCTTCGATGAGAGGAGACACGGTGACCTCCACACGAGCCGGTATGTCCGAGACAGAAGGCTTTCCATGATTATGAGGATACAACAATGCTAAGCGGTGTGATTTTCCGGGCGCGCCACGTGATGATCGCCATGGGCCTCATGGCGGCTTTCTTGTGCAACGCCAGCGCCTCGCCCAATACAGTAACCGTTCAAAGCGGGAGGCCAGTCGCCGAAGCTATACAAGAGCTCGAAAAGAGATATGGATGGCAAATTACCTACGAAGATCCTCCATATGTTCACTATAGCGATATTACCGATGTTACAGATACTGATTGGCCCGGAAAGAGGTTCGGAGCCTGTCTCAATTGCAGACGGTTCAGAGAAATAATAGTAACAGTAGGCCAAAGGGAGGGAACTTAACGTTTACGCTGCCATCGGCCGATCCAGATGAACTGGTAGCGGTCGATGGCTCTCCTCAAAATCTATAACGAAAGCCATCGCGGCTTTGAATTTGCCGTCGTGCGGGGAGCCGGCCTGCTTCACGTCGTGCCTCGGAAAGCGACGGGGTTATCCGGAAATCTTGAGCCGGTGAAGCCGGTATTGGATACAGTGATCACGATCGAGCCAAGGGAGCGAACGTCCGAAGCTCTGATCGAAGAGATCTGTAACAAAATTTCCATCGCTACCAACACACATGTAGAGATGGGAACTATTCCGATAAATCTGTTAATCCGGACGAAGACTTCCGTAGGCGGATCGGGAAGGTCGGCGCGATCAATTTTAGAACAATGGATTCTGGAGAGACGCGCCGGGTTGTCATGGCGCCTATTGTATGAGCCCGGTGAGAAAGATTATGCTTTAAACATTAGTCAGGTAGCCCCGGTTAAAAACCTCATTTTGCTCCCGCGGCCTTCGCCGGCTAGGAAGCCATGACGAATGTCAAGTGTTGTGATTTTCGACGCGCGTCACGTGATGTTAACCCTGGGCCTCATGGCGGCTTTCTTGGGTCACGCGAGCGCCTCGCATGCTTAGCTTTCACTCCGCCGGCAAGGCAGGGATCGAGGTCGCGATGGACGCCAAGTCGATTCCGTCCGGGGTCAACTGGATCGACGCCCTGCGGCCGGATGCCCGCGAGATCGCTTTTCTCGAACGCACGCTCGGAATCGAAGTGCCGACGCTCGAAACCCTCTCCGAAATCGAAACGTCGAGCCGGCTGCGCAGCGAGAAAGATTGGCTCTATCTCAGTATTCCGATGATCCACCGGGCGGATAGTTTAATGCCCGCGCTGACACCGCTCGGCTTCGTCCTGTCGAAGGACGTTCTCCTGACCGTCCGTTTCAAGCATATGAAAGCCTTCGACAAAGTGCCGGAGACTATTTCGCGGTGTCCGGCGCAAGCGGGCGGCCCCGGCGTTTTGGTCGCCATTTTGGAAGTGATCGTCGATCACGCCGCCGACGTGCTGGAAAGCGTCGGCGGCGATCTCGATGGCCTATCCGAGGAAATTTTTGGCGCGAATGCCGCCAACGCGCGGCGCCATAAGCCGCGCGAGGATGGCGAGCAATTGCGTCTCGTGCTGCGCAAGGTCGGACGCAACGGCGATCTGACCTCGAAGATCGAAGACCTGCTTTTGGGCCTGGCGCGCATGGTGCCCTATGTCGCGGACAATGCGGCGCCCTATCTCGAAGCCGGCATACGCGCAAAGCTCGAAAGCCTGCAACGCGACATCAATTCCCTTAATGATTACGAGACGCATCTGACGGATAAGATTCATTTTTTGCTCGATGCCACCTTGGGGCTGACGAACGTCGATCAGAACAATATTTTCAGAATTCTGACCGTCGTCTCCGTGATTGGCATTCCGCCGACCTTTGTCGCGAGCATGTATGGCATGAACTTCAAGAACATACCTGAATATGATTGGTCCTTCGGTTATCAATACGGGCTTTTGCTCATCGCGCTCAGCGCGATCGTCCCGATCATATGGTTCAAATGGCGCGGCTGGTGGTAGATGCGGAGGGTGGCACACGCCCTCGGCTGACCATGACCTGGGAAGACTTGGCCGCGCGGCTTCTCTATCGCGACGCGCTGATGCTCGTGATCGACAAGCCGGCCGGGATCGCGGTCCATCGCGGCCCGAAAGGCGGCGAAAATCTCGAAGACTATTTCCATGCGCTGCGCTTCGGCCTGCCGCGCAATCCCGCCCTGGTGCACAGGCTCGATCGCGACACGTCGGGCTGCCTGGTGCTCGGGCGGCACCACAAGGCGCTCGAAAAGCTCGGCCTCCTGTTCAAGCAAGGCAAGATCGCAAAGACCTATTGGGCGATCGTGGACGGGAACCCGGCGCAAGACCAAGGCTTGATCGACCTGCCGCTCGGCCGTCTCGATCGCGGTCGCGGCTGGTGGATGAAGGCCGATCCTTTGGGCCTCCCTTCGCAAACATCCTGGCGGGTCTTGGGGCGCTCGGCCGGCCACACGCTTCTGGAGCTTGCGCCGCTAACCGGGCGCACGCACCAACTTCGAGTTCACTGCGCGGCGCTCGGCTGGCCGATCCTGGGGGATGCCATCTATGGGCATGGCGGGGCGATGGGCTTGCAGCTGCATGCCAGGGCGATCAAGGTTCCTCTTTACAAAAACAAGGACGCGGTAATGGTCGAGGCACCGCTGCCTGGACATATGCGCGACGCGCTGGCCGCGTTTGGCTAAACCGGAGAGCCAGGCAGGCCGAAGACACAAGGGGCAAGCGACCCAGAACGATACATGCTGTTTGGTCGGACTTTCGTCCTCGGTATTTTTTCATGATCTGGATTCATCACCGCGATCACAGCGTTCAATGCGCTCGCATGACAAAAGCCACGGGAAATTCTGTCCCGCTCATCTCACATCGCAAGACGTTCCACGGGCATCGAGAGACGGATAATCAAACCTTTGGCTTTCCAGTCGTAGGAAAGCTGACCTCCGAACTGCCCTGTCACGAGCCGGCGCACGAGCGAACTTCCGAATCCTTCATGTTCCGCCGGCCCGTCGAGGCATGGGCCGCCATGCTCTTTCCAGGTCAGCAGAAGTTCGTCGTTCTTCACGGACCAGTCGATGTGGATGTAGCCTCCAGGAGACGATAGAGCCCCATATTTGCCCGCGTTCGTCGCGAGCTCGTGCAAAACAAGAGCAATGCTCGTGACGGCGTTCCCGCTGATCGGCAGACAAGGCCCGGTGATGATGTAGAACCCGTGGTCTTTGCTGCGCTCCGGGTCGACGTAGGGAGCGAAGATCGTTTGGACGAGAGCGTGCAAGGTCGTGTCCTGGCACGGTTTCCCGTTCCCGTTGATCAGGCCGGGTCGCGTGAGCCCGTGAGCGCGCGCGAGCGCGCCCAGCCTATCACGGACCGCCTCGGCCATGTCCGCCGGCGTGCGGGCGGAACGCGCACTCAGGGTCACCAGGCCACTCGTAACGGCAAAAAGGTTCTTGACGCGATGGCTCATCTCTCTGATGAGAAGATTCTGTTGCTCCTGCGCTCGCCGGCGCGCGGTGATGTCCCGGGCGATTTTTGATGCGCCGATGACCCTGCCTTCAGCATTCTTGATGGGGGACACGCTCACCGAAATCTCGACCAAACTACCGTCTTTGCGCTGGCGAACGGTTTCATAGTGATCGATGCACTCTCCGCGCCTGATGCGCGAAAGAATATCGGATTCCTCACCGTGGCGATCCATTGGAATCAACAGCAAGATAGGCTTGCCGATAGCCTCTTCTGCCGTATAGCCGAAGAGCCGCTTTGCTCCCGCGTTCCAGGTCCTAATGATACCATCGAGGTCTTTACTCACGATGGCGTCATCAGAGGACTCGACGATCGAGGCGAGCCGCTTCTCGAACTCCTCGGAGCGCTTGCGCTCGGTGATGTCAATCAACGTATTCACTGCGCCGGTCAACGCGCCTGACCGGTCCCGCAGCGGCCTCGGATAGGCGAGGAACGGGATGCGTTTGCCGTCTGGCCGCTCGGCAGCCGCCTCCGCGCCATGGATCGGGCGCCCTTCCTTCACCGCCACGGCCATCGGGCACTCATCGTGCCGCATCGGCCTGCCGTCGGGCCAGTACAGCCGCCAGGAGCCGCACCACTCGCTCGTGCCAAGCGTCGGGCGACAACCCCAAAGGTCAGCTGCCGCCTCGTTAAAGAATGTGATCCGCCCTTCCGCGTCGATCGTATAAACGGCTGCGGGAAGCGCTTCGAGCACCTCGCGGCATAGCAGCTCGCTGTCGCGCAATGCCGTGTCAATTCGCCCTGCGGCGGGCATCGGACGCAAACGCCTTGCCGGGCGCCCGGAGACCGATCCGTCGGTCGAAATACTCACAGGAACCTCCCAGTATTTCCCATATTTTGCTGTTCGATCGCGGGGTCGAACTTTTGCGGCACCCCGCCGCGCACACCGCTAAGCTAAATAACGAGGGGCTCGCTGTCTGTCTGTTTCGTTACATTGCAGCCGTATTTCCGCCTTGAACGCGCCACGGCCCGTTCCGGTTCCGCCCCCGTTTGGGTTGGGGAGGACCGTCGCGATGCAGATGGCCTATAGTTGGCCGGTCTTTTCCTGTTCACGAAATATTGACCGCGATTGTCGCGTTCGACGCGACTTCGGGCGAGGAACCAAGATCCGCCGCAGGTGTTTGAGAGCGGCGCAAATCATTGCGCTCAAACAGAAGGAAAATCCCATGCTACGCAAGCTCGCTCTGTCCGCCTCGGTCCTGGCTCTCGCCGGCAGCCTTGCCATCGCTCAGGCGGAAACAATCAGGAATTCATCGACCGGCCGCTCGGTCACCGCGCCATCGTCGCTTTCGACGATGCATTGGCTCGCCTCCGATATTTATAAGGCGGATGTTTATGACAATGCCGAAAATAAGATTGGCGTCGTCACCGATCTCATCATGGATAACAGCGGGAACGTCACGACCGCGGTCGTTGGCGTCGGCGGTTTTCTCGGCGCCGGCAAGAAGGACGTGGCCGTTCCTTTCAAGGACCTAAAGGTTGTGTCGCGCGACGGCAAGGATTGGCTGGTTCTCAATCAAACCAAAGAGGAGCTCAAGGCGGCTCCGGCCTATGACAAGAAAACCAATAGCCGAATGTGAGCGATAGCCGAATGTGAGGGTAAGGCCCGTTCGGCTGTTTACGCCAAGGCGACGGTGGAACCAACTCCGCGCAAGGATGTTTTGGAGTGCAAGATGCGGCGGCCGAATGTTGCCGCACCTTTCAAACTAAGGGAGTCTGCTCAAACTAAAGGAGTCTGCAATGGATTGGAATCGCATCGAAGGAAACTGGAAGCAGTTCAAAGGCAAGATCAAGGAGCAATGGGGTCATCTTACCGATGACGATCTCGACAAGATCGCCGGCAAGCGCGAACAGCTTGAGGGTAAGATTCAGGAACGCGCCGGCATCACCAAGGACGCGGCGCGCAAGTCTGTCGACGATTGGCTGAATAAGCAGTGATCGAGTCGTGACGCACCCGCGTGCTTCGCGTGCACGGCGTCGAAGGCCGCTTGAGGTTCTCGCCCGATGCGGCCTTCGACGGGACGGGCTGCACTTGCGGCCCGCGAGAAGAATCCCCGCTGCTAAAGCGCCGTAAGGGGTGGCTCAATAAAGAGGAACTAACCCATGGACAATCATGACGTGATCGCGACGTTGAACGATCTACTCGAAATAAGCCGCGATGGAGAACAAGGTTTCCGCACGTGTGCCGAAGGGGTTCGGAGCCCTAATCTCAAAACGCTGTTCGAGGCAGCGGCGCGGCGTTGCGCCGAGGGCGCGGCGGAACTTGAAGCCAAAATTCGCAGTCTCGGCGGTGAGCCCGCACAAGGGGGCTCCATAAGCGGCTCGATGCATCGCGCCTGGACCAACATAAAGTCCACCATCACCGGCATGAGCGAACACGCGGTGCTCGCCGAGTGCGAGCGTGGCGAGGATGCCGCCAAGGCTGCTTATGAAGCAGCGCTCCAGAAGAGCTTGCCGGCCGACGTAAGAACGCTCGTCGAGCGGCAATACCAAGGCGTCAAGGCAAATCACGACCGAGTCCGCAATCTACGCAACGCCGCGGCCTGACACTCCGGCAGGGCCGGGCGGGACCGGGGCCTGCTCCCGGTCCAAGCCAGCGAATAATGATAGGATCAATGAGGGGGGTGGGAGAGTGGCGATGCCTCGCGGCGACAAATCGAAATACACCGGAAAACAGGAGCGCAAAGCGGATCACATCGCCGAAAGCTATGAATCACGTGGCGTGCCGGAGCAAGAAGCCGAGCGCAGAGCCTGGGCAACAGTGAACAAGGAAAGCGGCGGCGGGAAGAAAAGCGGTTCCGGCCGCGGTCAACCGGAATGCCATGCCTCATCGCAAAAGGGCGGCCGGCTTGGCGGCCAAGCATCGGCCAGCCGGCCAGCCGCCGAGGGTTCGGCTGCGGCCAAGAAGGCCGCCGCGACGCGCAACCGCCGGGCTTCGCTGTGAACGCCAGATTCCATGATCGCGCTTATTCGCCGAACCGTTCCGCGCGCATGGAACTTTGGTATCGGTTCGCGATTAGGGATAGGAAACAGTGAAGGAGACCACGAAATGCTTCCCGCCTTTTTGGTTGTCCTCCTCGTTCTGCTGCTCATTGGCGCGTTGCCGACTTGGCCCTACTGCGCGTGTTGGGGTTACGCGCCAGCGCGATCGCCGCGTGCAACGCGCTCGCATACGGCGCGGGGATTTATGAGCCGGAGATGACGCCGCGCGCCCAGGCGACTGCAACGCAGCGCAAGAGAAGGCCGGGGTGGATTGATTGATCGCTGCTGGCGCAGCGCATGCGATATCCCGTCATTAGTCATAGGGTGGTTCCCCCAAAGTATGGGACCGAGACAATCACGCGTCGCCCGATCAATGCGTCCGCCAAGAGGCCAGGGTTCGCCGATTACGCCAACACAACATTGGAACCAACCCCGCCCGATGACGTTTAGGGGCTAATCGGCGATTGCGGCTGATTTAGGATAAGGAGATTCTAGAATGTCAGTTGGAACCATCATTCTTATCATCTTAGTGATCGCATTGTTAGGCGGCTTTAGTGGAATCGGCGGCGGCCCTTTTTACGGTACTGGCTACTACGGGGGCGGCGGCCTCGGCCTTGTGCTTGTTATTGTGTTGATCCTGGTTTTGCTTGGTCGAATATAAGTTGAGGCGCCTTGGGCCTGTGGGCCGCGCGGTATGCAAAAACTTCTTCGCGCGAGGAACCAAGATCCAGCACGGGCGTTTGCCAGCCGCGAAAATAGTATCGCTCAACATGAGGCTTGAAGGAGAAAAGCAATGGGACTGGGACGCGGCGCACTGCTTTGGCTGTTGGGCATACCACTGCCAATTATAATTCTGCTGATTCTTTTTTGGCGCTAAACGTATGGCCGATGTGGCAAGTCCACTTCGGCCATATGCTCGCCGTTTTGCGGTCGACGAACATACAGATCGTTCCGGGGGCTCCAGGGGCATGGAACTTCGCTCCTGCACCGCGATTAACGCGCCGGGAATAACAAAGGAGATAATGAAATGCTTTCAACCATCGTGATCGTCCTCCTCATCTTGCTGCTCGTTGGCGCGTTGCCGACTTGGCCCTACAGTGCGAGTTGGGGCTACGCGCCAGGCGGTGTGCTTGGCACGGTTCTCGTGGTCGTTTTGATCCTCGCCCTATTGGGGAGAATATAGGTCGAGGCCATAAGGCCTTCGATTTTCTGGCCTGGGACCCGCGAGCGCGGCGTTCCTCGTATCTTAGCTCGGCGCGCACGCGCTCGTTGTTCTCAAGCCGGGTGGCGTGTCGCGGCGAAGCTTCTATCCCAGAACACCATCACCATCACAGCGCTGCCGCCCGAAATATCTGGCAATTCAGCCGCGCTCCGCCGAAGGTCGAACTGGGTCTTCAAATCCCACGATGCCACCCGGATGCCGTGGAGAATCACGTCCATGATCAAGTGACTGGGCGTATCGGCCATGATCAACGAGACTTGGTATCTAATGGTTGCGCAGCTCGTCGAAGAACGCGACAGCCGTTCGGTCTTCTTCAAGGGCTACGTTCCGTGCAAACTTTTGAGAAAGGCTCACATATGAACGAGTTCCAGCCGTAACTTTGCCATTGTTATTTTTTAATAGAGCTTAAATTGAGTTTGGGCAGCTTTCAGGCAGTTCGCCTTGCCCGTCGGTGTCGCGACGGAACTAATCCCGCCTTTATGCGTTTAAGGCTTTAGCTTGGTCAGAATAAGGTTTTCATGCCCTTGGATCATCTTGAACTGCTGTCCAAACCTGCCGCGATCGTTCGGGGCGGCTCGAACGGTAGACTTGTGGTCGTCTCTAACCGGGTGCCTTTGGCGTCGTCTTCGGCGGCGCCAGCGGCGGGAGGGCTTGCCGTTGCGCTTAAGGCAGCGCTCAAGGCACGCGGCGGACTTTGGTTTGGCTGGTCGGGCAAAACCAGCGAGAAGAGCCCTCCCGCGTGCCAATGGGGGACTTTTGGATCGCTCACCTATGCGGTGTCGGACCTTTCACGCCGCGATATCGAGCAATATTACCATGGCTTCGCCAATCGGGCGCTGTGGCCGATCTGTCATTATCGTCTCGATCTCGCCGATCTGTCGGAATGCAACGCCGCCGCTTATTTCCGGGTGAACGAGCAATTCGCCCGGCAGCTTCACAAGATGCTGCGCCAGGACGACATCATTTGGGTGCACGACTATCATTTTATTCCGATGGCGAGAGTCCTACGTGAGTTGGGCTGCATCAACCGGATCGGCTTTTTCATGCATATTCCCTGGCCAGGGCCGGAAGTCGCCAGCGCTTTGCCCGCTTATCAGCGAATCCTGCGCTCGTTTGGAGCGTATGATGTCGTTGGTTTTCAGACCGAGACCGACACCGGTAATTTCCGCGACTGCATCGTGAGCGCCAATGCGGGCCGAGTTGCCAGCGGCGATTGGTGCGAGATCGACGGCCGCCGGACGCGGGTCAGCGCGTTTCCCATCGGCATCGACACCGAAGCATTCGCCAAGGAAGCCCGTGCCGCCGAAAAAAGCCCTACGGTGCAATGCACGCTCGCGAGCCTCGAAGGCCGGGACCTGATCATTGGGGTAGACCGGCTCGACTATTCGAAAGGCTTGAAACAGCGAATCGAAGCGTTTTGCACGTTCCTCGAGCGTTCGCCACGGGCGGAGCGGGCGCGCGTGACAATGTTACAGATCACGCCCAAGTCGCGCTCGGAGGTGCCCGAATATGCCCGCTTGCAGCGCGAATTGGCGGAAGAAGTCGGCCGCGTCAACGGCAAACTCGGCGATGTCGATTGGACTCCGCTGCGCTACATCAACAAGACGATGAGCCGCTCGGCCCTGGCCGGGCTTTATCGTATCGCGCGGATCGGCCTCGTGACACCCTTGCGCGACGGCATGAATTTCGTCGCGAAGGAATATGTCGCGGCGCAAGCACCGGATAATCCTGGCGTGCTTGTCTTGTCGCAATTCGCCGGCGCGGCCCATGAGCTAAAAGGCGCGTTGATCGTCAACCCCTACGATATCGAAGCGACCGCCGCCGCCATCGCGCGCGCCTACGCGATGCCCCTCGAAGAACGCAAGGACCGCTGGAACGCCATGATGACGGTGCTTCGCGCGAACAGCATCCACGATTGGACAGCCCACTTCCTTCAGGCTCTGGGCTATGAACACGAAGGCGGGGAGATCGAGAGCCCGTTGGCGGGAGGTGGTCGTCCGCCGGCCGCCGCCGGCCTAAGCCGGACCGCGCCGAACCGCGCCCGCTTGGACGGCCTAGCGGGGCTCTGTGATCTTGCCGGAGCGGCGGTGCCGGGCGCTTATTTTTTAACCAAACCCTAGCTGGCGCGGCCGGAACAAGAAAGGGCATCTCCACTTAAACACAATAAGCAGAAGTCTCGCATTGATCGCGGCATGGGAGCTTTTCCTGTCGACCAGTTTGGCGAATCCGATTTTCAATAATGAAGATGCGGGGCGCGCCCATTTCGAGGCGACCCGTCGGCCCGAAAGCAAACCCGTCAGCGCGGACTGCGGCACCATCGATCGGGCGAGCCCCGGACCATAGCGGTTGCGGCGAGAGGCCTTGACGGGTAAGGATCCAAACATGGTTTGGATGGCCGGACGCAAGGCATGTCCCGCGATGGAAAACTAGGCGTGGCGGTCAGGGGATGGCCCCTGGCGCCGAGGCTTTTATTCATCGCCGCGCTTTTAAGCTTTTGCGGCGCCGCTCACGCCGCCGATTGGGCTTCGGGTACGGCGTCTCCCGCCGTCGGGGGAGATGCGGCAAGCTTTGGCGTCGCCTGTCAGATTGGTGCGCCGGTCTGGGCGCCGCCGGCGGCCACGGCGGAAGATTTGCCCTGGGCTTCCGTCTGGCTTGGGCATTTTTCCGGCGGCCGCCACTTCGACGACGGCAATGGGCAAACCTTCGTCGATTGGCGGGATGACAAACTCTGTTTTCCCTCGCGCCAAAAGTGTCAAGCCTGGATCGCCGGCTTACGCCGCGCCTATCGTCGTCCCGAGGGCTTTTGGACCTGTTTACTGCTGCGCTGAATGGCGCGGATGCGTTTCGCATCTGTGCACTCTATTATTTGAAGTATAAAATTGTTACAAGACCGGTGTGGGGGGCGGGCGCTCGCGGGACGGAGGTTGCCTGAAGCTTTGGGCAAGATTGGGAGGGCAGTTTGCAGAGTTGTGCCGCCAAGGGCAAGATGCCTGCGCAGCTTGGCGCGGCTGCAGCGAGGGAACAGATGATGGAGAATTCGGAGTCGCCTCCCCTGAGGGGGATCACCATCCTGGACTTGTCGCGAGTGCTGGCGGGTCCCTACTGCACGATGATCCTAGCGCAGTTGGGCGCCCGGGTGATCAAGGTCGAAATGCCGGGCACTGGCGATGACTCGAGGGCCTTCGGCCCGTTCGCCAACGGGAAATCGCTCTACTTCTCCGCCATCAACTACGGCAAGCAAAGCATTGCGCTCAATCTTAAGGACGCTGCCGATCGTGAAGTGTTCGAGGGCCTGATTGGCATTGCAGATGTCTTGGTCGAGAATTTCCGGCCTGGAACAATGGAAAAGCTGGGCTACGGTTGGGACGTGCTCCACGTCAAATATCCGAATTTGATCTACGGAGCCGCATCAGGGTTCGGCGATACGGGCCCATATTCGAAGCGGGCGGCCTACGACATGGTGGTGCAGGGCATGGGTGGCATTATGAGCATGACGGGACAACCCGACGCGCCTCCGACGCGTGTCGGTGTCTCGATCGGCGATCTCGCGGCGGGCCTATACCTTGGCATCGGCTTGCTCGGCGCGATCTACAAACGCAGCCAACGGGGTGGCGCCGTCAAGGTTGATGTCGCCATGCTGGACTGCCAGCTTGCTTTCCTTGAGGACGCTTTGCCTGCCTATCTCTGCCTCGGGGAGATCGCTCAGCCCCAGGGATCGCGCCATCCGGAAATCGCGCCCTTCCAGGTCTACACGACGCACGACAGCTACTTGGTCATTGCCGCCGGCAATGATCATCTTTTTGGTCTCCTAGCTCAAGCCATGGCGCGGCCCGATCTCATCGAAAACCCCGATTACAAGACCAATGCACTCCGCCGTGCCCATGTCGATCAGCTTGAGGCCGACATCGAGCGGACGCTGCGCAAGCGGACCACCCGTGAGTGGCTCGACATTTTGAATGCGGCCGGTGTTCCGTGCGGGCCGGTCAATTCGGTCGCTGACGTGGCTAAAGACCCGCAAGTAGCAGCCCGCAACATGATCGTGCCGATCGCCGACCCGGATATTGGTGGCATGAAGGTCGCAGGCAATCCGATCAAGCTTTCAGGCGTGCCGGAGCGCGCCGATTACTCCCCGCCACCCGCTTTGGATGGCGACCGGGCCGCGATCCTGGCCATGCTGAATAAAAACTGACAGGGAGCGAACCCCGTGCTCGTTCTCACCCAAACAGCAGGTGCAGTCGGCACCATCACCCTCAACCAGCCGGCCAAAAGGAATGCCCTAAGCCGAGCTCTTGTCGAGGAGATGATCACGGCGATTGCCGATTTTCAGAAATCCGGAGTGCGCGTCGTCGTGATCCGGGCTGCCACGGATGCCAAGGTCTGGTCGGCCGGGCACGACATCGACGAATTGCCCAAAGGCCAGGACCCGCTCCAATACGCCGATCCGCTCGAGCGGCTGTTGCGGGCCATTGCGTCCTTTCCCGGCCCGGTGATCGCGATGGTCCATGGCTCCGTGTGGGGCGGTGCGACCGATGTCGTGCTCAGCTGCGATCTCATCATCGGCGACGAGACGAGCTCATTCGCTATCACGCCCGCCAACCTCGGCTTGGCATTTAACACTGCCGGCCTTTTGCACTTTCTGCGTCGGCTGCCGCTGAACGTCATCAAGGAGATGTTTTTTACCGCTGCCCCGGTCAAGGCAGAGGCCGCGGCCACCTGGGGCATCCTCAACCATCTTGTGCCGGCAGCAGAGTTGGAGCCGTTCACCTACGAGCTGGCCCGCCTCATGACCACCAAGGCGCCTTTGGTCTTGGCCATAGTGAAGGAGCAGCTTCGCTTGTTGGCTCAGGCAGCGCCGCTCACCCCGGAAGCATTCGAGCGGATTCAGGATCTGCGGCAACGGGTCTATCAGAGCGCCGATTACGTCGAAGGACTGAAGGCCTTCCACGAAAAGCGCAAGCCCGTATTTATCGGAAAGTAATCGTCGGGATTCAAGCACGCGGCGATCGAGATGACAGGTCACTGAAGTATATGCCTTGAGATATTAGAGCGCGCCCTGTTTGGAAAGCCGCAATGTTCGATGCCCTGAAAAGTTTTATGGCCGAGGTCGACGGCGCGGAGGCGTTCGTCCGGAGTTTTGGCGAAGAGGATTATCGTCTCGCGGCGGTGGCCTTGCTGATTCATGTCGCCAATGTCGACGGCCAGACGGACCTCGCCGAGCGGCGCCGGCTGAAGACGATCATCGAGGAGCGGTTCGGTCTCGACGCGAAAGCAGCCTCGGAATTAATCACGATGGGCGAGCAAAGCGACGGCGAGGCCGTCGATTTTTACCATTTCACCAGCGTCCTGAAACGTGGAGATGCTGTGGGACATCGCATATGCCGATGGCCTGGTCGATGAATTCGAGGAAAACACGATCTGGCGCATCGCCGAACTTCTAGGCGTTTCGACGCGCGACAGGTCTTGCTGCGCCAGCGGGTCGCCGAAAAAATGCCACGGGACACCCCATTCGAAGGCCCCTGGGCCGCGCTGGCCACGAAAGGGAAAGCATGAGCGAGACGGGTCTAACGCAAGACGGCCGCGAGACGCGCCGCGTCACCCTGATTACGGGCGCCTCCGGCGGGATCGGCGCCGATCTTGCCCGAGTCTTCGCAAGACATGGTCACGATCTCGCGCTCGTCGCGCGCAGTCGCGCCAAACTCGAAGCACTCGCCGATGAAATCGTGGCGTCCGGCAGGCCGCGGCCCTTGGTGCTGGCGTTCGATCTGATCGAACAAGGCGCCGTCAACGAACTCGCCGCCGCGCTGGACGCCGCAGGCGCCAAGCCGGACATTCTCGTGAACAACGCCGGTTTCGGCCTGGCCGGTCCCGTTGCCGGGCTCGACCCGGCCGAACAGCTCGCGATCGTCGATCTCAATGTCAGAACGCTCGTGGAAATGACTTTGCGATTCCTGCCCAGTATTCGCTCGGCCCGAGGCAGGATTTTGAACGTAGCATCAATCGCAGCCTATTTTCCGGGCGGCCCGGGCATGGCCGCTTATTACGCCTCCAAGTCCTTTGTGCTCTCGTTCTCGCTGGCCCTCTCGCAGGAACTGCATTCGCAGGGCGTCACGGTCTCGGCGCTGTGTCCCGGCTACACCAAGACGGATTTCCAGGCCCGCGCGGGTATCGGTGCAAACATGGACCTGGGCCGTCTTCCGGCTTCCACCGCCATGGAGGTCGCCGAAGCGGGCTATGCCGGACTGATCGCCGGACGCCGCGAGATCGTGCCTGGATCGCTGAACAAACTCGGCATTGGGCTCTTGCCATTTTTGCCAAAGTCCATAACTTTAGCCGTTATTTCGCGGTTGCAGCAAAATCGGGCCCTCGACCGCTAAAGCCAAGGTCCGGTTTGGTTTTTTTTAAATTGCAAACGATGCCTAAAGGGATCAAATCTTGCGGCAGGGTTCTGATCGTCCTGCATCAAAAACATTCGACTCCGGGGCGGCTCGGACGGCTCTTGCGCGCGCAAGGATTTGAACTCGATTGCCGGCGTCCCTGCTTCGACGATCCGCTGCCGGAAACGCTAAGAAATTACGCCGGCGCGATCGTTTTCGGCGGTCCGATGAGCGTCAATGACGAAGACGCGTGGGTACGCCGCGAAATAGACTGGATCGGGGTTCCGCTTAAGGAAGACACGCCACTCGTTGGCATTTGTCTCGGCGCGCAGATGCTGGCGCGCCATCTCGGTCACCGCGTCCGCCGGCATCCGCAAGGGCGCGTCGAAGTGGGCTATTACCCCATCCAACCGACCGAAAAGGGGCATTGCATCTGCGACTGCCGGTTCCCCAATCACGTCTACCAATGGCACCGGGAAGGTTTCGATCTGCCGTGCGGGGCGACCTTGCTCGCCAGGGGCCAGGATTTCGAGGCGCAGGCCTTCCGCTATCGCGGCGATGCCTACGGCTTCCAGTTTCATCCGGAAGTGACTTTCGCGACGTTGTGCCGCTGGACGCTCCTGACTCTGCGAACGCATGGGCGAGCCCGGCGCCTGCCCCCGCCATCGCCATATCGAAGGGTGGTTCCGGCACGATGGCGCCGTGGCGCGCTGGTCCGGCGCTTTTCTGCGCCGCTGGCTCGCCGGCGGTCAGCCTTCCGCACTTCCCGGTTGGATGGAGCCATCAGGTCGGCAAGACAGCGCGGGGGATCCATAAATTTGTGAAACATTTTGGCACGATCGCGCCGGACGCTCATCCCTTATGCCCATTGGCATGATGCGCGTCGTAGAGCCAATCGTAACGGGGGATCATTCGCCGTTCATAGATTGCCCATCGGCTGGTAATCCAACATTTTCTTGATGCGTTCGAGGAGGCCATCGCGAACATTGCGATATGCATCGAGAACCCGCTCCCGGGACCCTTCGATGGCGGTCGGATCCAACGTCGGCCAATAAATAACCTCGGTGGCAAGGGTGCGGGTGAATTCGAGCGCCTTGTGATGCGCCTCCGGCGAAAGGGTGACGATGACGTCGAAACACGCGTCTTCGAGATCCTCGAATGCGTGGGGGCGATGTTTGGTTATGTCGATGCCGACTTCTTCCATCGCCACGATGGCGAATCCATCGCTTTCGCCGCGCCTCACCCCGGCCGACGCGAAATAGACTTGCCTACCGAAGAAATGCCTGCCAAGGGCCTCCGCCATCGGCGAGCGTACCGTATTTCGCGTGCAGGCGAAAAGCACGGCTTGCGGGCGGTTTTTTACGGCGGGCTTCATCCCGGCGGCGCCGCGGCGTGCCCCGCCGACATCGGCGCTCAGCCTTTCCAATGCAACGCGGCGACGAGCGTGAAAATCCGCCGTGCCGTGTCGTGGTCGCAATCTAGCTTGCCCTTGAGCCGTTCCATGAGAAGGTCGGCCGCCTCGTTGTGAAGCGCGCGGCGTCCCATGTCGATCGCTTCGATTTGCCTCGGCCCCGCGGTTCGAATGGCCGCGTAATAGCTTTCGCAAATCATAAAATAATCCTTGAGAAGACCACGGAACGGAGTGAGCGATAGAATATGGACGACGAGCGGCGCGCCATTTTCGTCAACGACCTCCAACGCGAGCTTTGCGTCCTGCAACGCGATCTTCAGTCCGTAGGGACCGGCGTCGCGGCCGGGCAGGGCAAACCTGTTTTCGTCGATTAGATCGTAGATCGCGATTTGACGCTCGTGCTCCTGGTCCGCCGCGCCACGGCCGATCGAAGCCTCGTCGAGGGTCACGGAAACGAGGCGATTGCGTTCATTCGGATCGTTCCGGCTCATGATATCCGATGATCGATTCGGAGCGCCACCGAGCGCGCGTGGGCATCCAGTCCCTCGGCGCGGCCGAGGGCGATCGCCGCCGGGCCGAGCTTTGCGAGACTGGCTGCGCCGCACTTTAAAATCGAGGTTCTTTTCAAGAAATCGAGAACGCTCAAGCCAGAAGAAAACCGGGCCGAACCCGCGGTCGGCAACACATGGTTCGAACCGCCTACATAGTCGCCGATCGCCTCGGGCGTAAAAGCTCCGAGAAAAATAGCACCCGCGTTGCGGATCCGTTGACCGAGCGCCTCGGCGTTCGCGGTCATGATCTCGAGGTGTTCGGGGGCAAGGCGATCGGCGAGCGCGATGCTTTCCTCAAGATCGGCGACAAGGATGATCGCGCCAAAATCGCGCCAGCTCGCCGCCGCGATTTTTTCGCGCGGGAGATTAGCCAACTGCCGCGCGACCGTGGTCTCGACGGCACTGGCGAGGCTCGCGTCATCGGCGATCAGAATCGATTGCGCGGCGGTGTCATGCTCGGCCTGCGCGAGGAGATCGGCGGCGATCCATTCGGGATCGGCGCCATCGCCTGCAATGATCAAGACCTCGGAAGGACCGGCGATCATGTCGATGCCAACGGTGCCGAAAACCCTCCGCTTGGCCGCGGCCACATAAGCGTTGCCGGGACCGACGATCTTGGCGACTGGGGCGATGCTCTGCGTTCCATAAGCCAGGGCCGCGATCGCTTGCGCTCCCCCGACCCGGTAAATTTCATCGACGCCGGCGAGCTTGGCCGCCGCCAAAACAAGCGGATTGATCCGCCCCTCCGGCGCCGGGACGGCCATGACGACGCGGTTGACGCCCGCAACCTTGGCCGGCACCGCGTTCATCAAGACCGACGATGGATAGCTCGCGGTACCGCCCGGAACATAGAGCCCTGCCGCCTCGACGGGCCGCCAGCGCCAGCCGAGTTCGACGCCGAGCGGATCTGTAAATCTTAGATCTTGCGGGAGTTGCCGCTCATGAAACGCAATGATCCGGGCATGCGCAAACCGCAGCGCATCGAGCGCCTCCGGGCGACAGCGGGCAAATGCCGCATCGATGTCGGCTCCGCCCACGCGCAAACCCAGCTCGTCCAGATCTACGCGATCGAATTTCCTCGAATAGCCGATAAGCGCGGCATCGCCATGCGCGACGACGGCCGCGATGATCGCCTGAACGGCTTGGTCGACGTCCTCCGCCACTTCCCGTTTCATCGCGAGAAGCGCGTCGAACGAGGCACCGAAATCCGGGCTCCGTGTATCGAGCCGCAAGGGCATGAAATCGCCTCCTTCGCGGGCGCATCAAACGATGCTCGCTTTTGATCGCATTTCTAATATCGCGGGCGGTAACCCGCCGGGCGGCCCGCGCGCAACCTCGAATTAGTAATTGTGCTCACATTGTAACTTCACCCACCAAAGATTTAAAATCGAGTGGGCTAACCAAACGAGCCAGCTCGATCTGACACTGGACCGCCCTCGCGTTGTCAATCAGCTTCTGAAAGCCGGGCGAATTGATGGTGCCCCGCAACCACGGCGAACTCTCCATGTCCTTGATCGCGCGCATTATGGGCAAGTTCTCCATGTCTCTGATCGCCCGCATCCATGGCGAATTCTCGAAGTCCTTAGCCGCTTGCATCCAGAGCAATTCTGAAGAGCGGACGCTTGCCGCGCGGTGTTGGCAATGAACGCGCTTCTGCGCTGTGCATAAGTGAGAGGGTCCGTTGGCCTTCCATTTAACCTGCCAGCGACGAAGCAATGTAGGGTCATTGGCGTCCCAATCCGTTTGACAACGTATGACACGCTTCATCGCAGACGTAGGCTTCAGCGACGGATCGCCGATCAACAGCTCAGCAACTTTCGCGAGGTAAGGCGCGTCGTTCTTTCCCGAACCGCGCGGACGACCACGCAGGCGCATTGCATTACCCATATGAGACTCCTCAATCGAAAATGTGTTTCTAAAATGAGACGCGTATTGCTCTTGTTCAAGCGAGAAGAAATGCGCTCCCAAGGTTTTTAGCGAGGGAAATCGGCGAGGTAGTGAATCGGAGCGAGGAAAAATCGATTACTCGGGAATTTTCCTCGCTGACGCGCCGTCGCACTCGGATGAATCCGGCACGAGAACATCATTCGAGCGAGCCGGTAAATACCACCGTCTTGCCCGCGACCGGGCTTGTCGAGGCGATGGCCTCCATCGGCAGCGGCGTCACATGTTCGAGCAGGGCGTCGAGAATGTCCTCATTGTGCTTTTCGGCAAAAAAATCGGCGATGGTTGCAGCCCCACTGCGGCGAACCCTTCGATATTGTTGCTCTCCGCGCGGGCCTCCGAGCCCTCGAATGCAGCCCTCAGCGCTCCCGCGTGCAGCAATGAAAAGATGGGCAATTTGGATCGTTCAATCCGGCGATTCACCGCGGCGCGCGCCGGCGGGGACTCGACAATGGTAGTGGGATATTATAACATAACGTGAAATCGGCTCGGCAAAACGCGTCCCGTCACGCCGGAATGGAATAAGCCATGCTGTTTGCGCCCTTCGCTAGACCGAAAATCAGTGCCTTCGCTCTGACAATTGCCGCCGCCCCCGCCTTAGCCGAAAATCCCGCGCCGGCACTGCCGGCTGATCCCGCCGCGAGCCAAATCACCCTCGATACGGTGGAAGTCATCTCCGAGAAGCTCGATATCGCCCGCTTGCAGATTCAGCCGAGCCTCGGCGCCAGCACTTATTATTTCGGCCCGGAGGCGCTGGAGACGATTCCGCAAGGCGAAAACGCGCCCTTAAACCAGGTCCTGCTGCAGATGCCCGGCGTCGCGCAAGACAGTTTTGGTCAGGTCCATGTACGCGGCGATCATGCCAATGTGCAATTCAGAATCAATGGCGTGCAATTGCCCGAGGGTCTTTCGGTCTTCGGGCAGGCACTTGAAATCGCGCTTCGCCCGCAGCATTTCGCTGCTCACCGGCGCCTTGCCGGCCCAATATGGATTTCAAACCGCCGGTGTCTTGGATATTCAGACCAAGACCGGGCTCACCAATCCAGGCTTCGCTCTCTCGATGTATGGTGGAAGCTTCAATTGGCTGCAGCCCAGCTTCGAATATGGCGGACGGGAGGGCCCGGTCGATTGGTTCTTGACCGGCGATTACTTGGGCAACGATCGCGGCATCGAAAATCCGGCTGCGACCTTCAACGCGATCCACGATTCGACGCAGCAATTCCACGGCTTTGCCTATATGTCCGGCATTATCGATCCGGATACGCGGGTGAGCGTGATCGGGGGCGCCTTTAACGGGCGCTTTCAAATTCCCAATAATCCCGGCCAGAGTCCGTCTCTTGGCCTCAATGTGCTTGGCGCGTCGTCATTTAACAGCAATCTTCTCAACGAGGTTCAGCACGAGTCGACCCAATTCGGATTGCTGTCGCTGCAAAAACATATCGGCGATATCAATTTGCAAATCTCGGCCTTCGTGCGCAACAGCGTTTTTTCGTTCAGTCCGGACGTAGTCGGGGATCTTCTCTTCAACGGAGTGACCCCCTTTGCGCGGCGATCCGATCTCGCGGAAGGCGTTCAGGCCGACGCCAGCTGGCGGATCAACGACAGCCATACATTGCGCGGCGGTTTTCTCGGGGAGGTTGAAACCACCGCGTTCGACACCACTTCCTTCGTGCTGCCGGTCGATGCGACGGGCGCGCAGACATCCAATGTGCCCCTCGGCATAGTCGATAATGGCGCCCGCACCGGCGGTCTTTATGGTATTTACCTGCAAGATGAATGGCGGGTTCTGCCGGCCCTGACCCTCAACTATGGCTTCCGCTTCGATGGGGTAAACGAGTTCACCAACGAAAATCAAGTAAGCCCGCGCGTAAATGCGGTGTGGAAAGCCACCGATGCCACCACAGTGCACGCGGGCTATTCGCGTTATTTTGTGCCGCCGCCCTTTGAGCTCGTCGCGCCGACCGCCATCGCGCTTTTCAACAACACGACGAACTCTCCTGCTGTTCAGCAGGACGATACCGTTAAGGCGGAACGGTCGCATTATTTCGATCTCGGGATCAGCCAGATCATCGTTCCCGGCCTCACCGTTGGTCTCGACGGATATTACAAACTGGCAACGAATCTGATCGACGAAGGCCAGTTCGGCGCGCCAATCATCTTGACCGCGTTCAATTACGCCAAAGGCCGCATCGGCGGCGGGGAATTCACCTTGAGCTACGATCAAGGGCCGTGGTCGATCTATGGCAATGCTGCCTATTCGCACGCCGTTGGCACCGACATTGTCTCCGCGCAGTTCAACTTCGCGCCAGACAAGCTCGCCTACATCGCGCAAAATTACATTCATCTCGACCATGATCAGACGTGGACCGCGTCGGCAGGAGCAGCCTACACGTTCAACCAGGGCACAAAATACCCAACCCGCGTGTCGGTGGATCTGTTGGTGCAAAGCGGCTTGCGCGCAAGCACGCCCACCGTGCCAAACGGCGCGTCGCTGCCGGAATATGCGGCCGTTAACGCCAGCATTGTCCAAAAACTCGATTTGGGGATCGGGCACGGGACGGAACTGCGCCTCGATGTTTTGAACATCGGCGACGCGGTCTATGAAATTAGAAACGGCACGGGGGTTGGCGTCGGCGCGCCGCAGTTCGGCATTCGCCGCACGATCCTTGCTGGATTGACCCAGCGGTTTTGATCGAGGCGCATGCGGAATGTCAGTGGGCGCTTTGACGAGAGACATCGCCCGCGCCCCCGGAACGAAAAGAAAGCCGCCGCGGCAATTCGCGCCTGTCGTGCTTCCGGCCGTCATACGTTAAAACATGGCAATTGCGGCGGACCCGCTCCGCCGGAATTTAGCGAAGCCGTATCCGGTTCCGCGCTGGCCAGAAGAACACGAGGAGGGGAAATGAAATGATGGGTACGAAACACGGCCGCACGGCGAGGCGGAGTGGGCTTCGCGGTTTTAGGACCGCAATTCTGGCGGCATTGGCGCTTGGCGCGATCCTCTGCGCCGCCCCGGTCCTGGCGCAAACGGCATCCCCGCCGCAGGACGCCGCGCCCGCGGCCGCGCCTCCTCCGGCTGCGGGCGCGGCAGTTGCACCCCCGCGAGTTGCGCCCCCGGAGGCCGCGCCCGGCGCCGGGCCCGCCGCGCTGCCGGCGAAGGAGCCCAACCCGCCGCCGCGCATAACCGATGCCCTGCTGCCTTCGGCCTTGCCGCGCGATCTATCGCCTTGGGGGATGTTTCTCAGCGCCGTGCCTATCGTGAAAATCGTCATGGTGGGGCTTGCTTTCGCCTCGCTCGCGACCTGGACCGTTTGGCTCGCGAAAACGATTGAACTCTGGAACGCGAGGCGCTTGGCGCGGCAGGGCCTGGAGATGCTCGCCAGCGCGAAAAGCCTGCGCGCGGCCGAAAAGGAGCTTGCGCAAATGCGCTCGCCCGTGGCCCGCTTCATTGCGGCAGCAGCTGGCGAAGCCGATCGTTCCGATGGTCTTGCGCCGGAGGGCGTCAAGGACCGCGCCGCCACCTTGCTTTCTCGCATCGAAGCGCAAGCGGGACGGGCGATCACGCGCGGAATTGGTGTTCTCGCCACGATTGGCGCCACGGCGCCCTTTGTCGGTCTGTTTGGAACCGTCTGGGGAATCATGGATAGTTTTATTGGGATATCGAAAACCAATACGACCAATCTCGCGGTGGTGGCGCCGGGCATCGCCGAAGCCCTGCTTGCGACGGCGATGGGACTAGTCGCGGCCATTCCCGCCGTCGTGATGTATAATGCTTTTGCGCGTGGCATTACGGGCTATCGCGCGATGCTCGGCGACGCGGCGGCGGAAGTTCTCCGCCACTTGTCCCGCGATCTCGACCGCGACGGCTGCCCGCGCCAAAAGGAAGATGCGCCGATCGTTTCCCTGCGCCGGTCGGCGGAGTAAGTGCACATGGCCATTCGACTTTCGCCGCAAGAAGACGCTTTCGAGGAAATCCACGAGATCAATGTGACGCCGTTCATCGACGTCATTTTGGTTCTGTTGATCATTTTCATGGTGGCGGCGCCGCTTTCCACCGTCGACGTCAATGTCGATCTCCCGGCGTCCACCGCGAACCCCGCGCCGCGCCCCGATAAGCCGCTGTTTTTGACCGTGAAACCGGACCTTACCCTGGCGCTCGGCGGATTTCCCATCGCGCGGGCCAATTTGGCTAGTGCCCTCGACGCCGAGACGCAAGGCGACAAGGAGCAACGCGTCTTCGTTCGCGCCGACCGCGCGGTCCCTTATGGCGAGGTCATGGAGGTGATGAACCTCCTGCGCGGCGCCGGCTATCTGAAGATCGGGCTTGTCGGCATGGAAGCCGCCCCCGGCGGCCCGGAGGCAACGGGCCAACCTGCGCACGGGGCCACCGAGACGAAATCCCCGGAGACCAAGCCAGTGGAGATGAAACCATGATGATGGCCGCGAAATCGTTTTTGCTGCCCGAAGAAGACCAAGAGCTGCGGCGGTGGCTCATGGCCGCGGCCTTCGTTACCGCCGCGCATGGCGGGCTCGTTTTGTGGCTCATGAACAAGCACGACGCGAACCTCGCCGGCGCGCCACCGGCGGCGATTATGATCGAGCTTGCGCCTGTGGACGTCGCGCCTCCAACGGAGACGCCGCCCGAAACCACGCCGGGACCGCAAATGACACAGGCCGATCCCGAAGAAGTCGAACCGCCGCAAACGATGGCGGTTCCGGAGCTTCCTCCCGTTCCGAAGCCGAATGTGGTTTTGATGACCCCGCCGAAGCCAAAACCGAAGCCGAAAAAAATCGTGAAGGAAACGCCGAAGCCGGTGGTGAAACGGGTGCGCGAGCCGCCCGCACCGCGCACCAGCGCGTCGCCCCGCGCGGCAACGGCATCCAAAGCCGCAGCCTCGCCGGCCTCGAGCGCGGCGGAGGCCGCCGCTTTCCGCAGCGCGTGGTCGGCGGCCATGGGTTGGAACCGGCATTACCCCGAGGCGGCGCGGGCCCGGGGCGAACAAGGCACGGTCCGACTCGCCCTCACGATTGGCCGCAGCGGCCACGTCATGTCGGCGCATATCGTCAGCAGCTCCGGATCGTCCACGCTCGACCAAGCCGCGCTCGAAATGGCGCGGAACGCCACCGGGCGGCCGTTGCCGCCGGAGATGGGATCAAGCGTCAGTCTCATTGTGCCGGTCAGGTACAGCATAAGATAGAAGGACGAATGGCAGGATGCGCGCGCGCAAAACGTTGTCCGGCCACGTTCAGCTTGACATTAAAAAACCCCGGTAGTGTCTCAGTTTGAATTTTTGCGCCGTGTGATCGCGTCGGCAAAAATTCCTAGGGGGAGCAACGTTAATGCAAGGACGGCACTAACGAAGTCCAGGTAATGCCCGAAGCTGTTTGGCAGACCCCATCCCATGCTTGGGAATAGGTCGAGCATTTCCGCGATGTGCGTAAGCACGACCACAATCAGGCAGACCGAGCCGAATAGTTGCAGAAACCGCCACGCCGTCCTTTTTTTGCAAACCAAACGACTGAACCGAAAAAGAACGCGCCCGCCAACAGACCCATTACGGCCAAAGTCGCGTTCATTCTACGCAGCCTCCTCGATCTCCAATTCTTGACCGCGGCGATGCGTTCGGCCGGGCCGTAGCGGTTCTTGCCTTGGGGCAAAGTAGGAAAAATTCAATCTGAGACACTACCAAAACCGCCGGAAAGTTTACTTTTCGGGCAAAACGAAAGATAGTTGCCGGCCCTTTGGCCGGACCCTTGCCATCCCTTCCCCCTCGCTCCGGAGAAATTCATGATCGACCGCCGGTTCTTTGTCAATGAACTACTCGCTTGCGGCCTCTCGATGGCGATCCTCCCCATCGCGTCTAGCTCGAAATCATTTGCGGCGGCGGTGCTCGCCGCCCTTGACAAGGATAACGACGGCACGCTCGATCTCTCCGAGGTGAAGGACGCCGCCGCGAGCATGTTCGATAAGCTCGACAAGGATAGCGACGCCACGCTCGACCGCAAGGAGATCGGCGGTCGCGCCGGCAAGACACAGCTCAAACAGGCTGACCAGGATCACGATGGAACCTTGACGAAGGACGAATATCTCGGCGTTGTCGAAAAGCTCTTCAACGCCGCCGATGCCGACAAGGATGGAACGCTTACCGCGAAGGACCTCAAGTCAAAGGCCGGACGCGCGCTCTTGCGCTTGATCCAACCGTAACAAACAAAAAAATTTTCCCGATGCCCATGAAACAGTTCGCGGAGGCAACAATCCCTCCTCTCCCGCGTTAATTCCTGACGCGTTTGAATTTCGTCGAACGGTAAGATCAATGCCCTCAAAACTCGATCAATTGAAAGCCATGACGACCGTTGTCGCCGATACCGGCGATGTGGATGCCATCCGCCGCTTCGGGGCTGTCGATGCGACGACGAATCCGACGTTAATCCTGAAAGCGGCGCACATACCGAATCATGCGCGTCTCTTGGAGGAAACCGTTATAAAGCTGGGGCTAAGCCGCGAGCGCGTACTGATCAAAATCGCCGCGACCTGGGAGGGGATCCGGGCCGCCGAAATTCTGCAAGGCGAGGGTATCGACTGCAATATGACTTTGGCTTTCTCGCTGACCCAGGCCGCCGCCTGTGCCGATGCGGGAGTGTTTCTCATCTCGCCGTTCGTCGGGCGTATTCTCGATTGGTACAGCAAGGCCGAGGGCAAGAATTATACGGCGGAGACCGATCCAGGCGTCCTCTCCGTGCGGCAAATCTACAATTATTACAAGGTCCACGGGATCGAGACCGTCATCATGGGCGCATCGTTCCGCAACCAAGGCGAGATCGAGGCTTTGGCCGGTTGCGACCGGCTGACCATTTCGCCGCAATTGCTCGAAGACCTCTTGCGCGACATGGGCGATCTGCCGCGCCAGTTGGATCCCAAGACGGCCGCGACTCACGTCTCAGCCAAGCTCTCACTCGACGAAAAGTCCTTCCGTCTCATGTTGAACGAGGATGCCATGGCGACCGAGAAGCTCGCCGAAGGGATCAGGGTTTTTGCCCGGGATTTGCGCGCGCTGCGCGAGCAGGTGTCGAAGCGGTTGCAGGAAGCGGCCTAAGCTGCTGGCGGGGGCGAAATGTAAAACCGCCGGAAAGCCCGCGGAATTCCACTTCATCAAGATGCTTCGGATGGGCCGTGCCCACCCCGCGCGAACGTCAGCATCACGCGCGTGCCTTTGTGCGACGAGTCGACAACGATCTTGCCACCGAGCTTAACGCCCATCGCCTGGATAATGATCGTGCCGAGCCCCTGGGGGGCTGACGATGCCCCGCTCGCAGAGCCGATGCCGTCATCTTCCACGCTAAGCTCGGCGCTATGCGCGTCGATGGCGCGCAGCCCAACCCGAATCTGTCCCTTGCTGGCCGGATAGGCATGCTTCTTCGCGTTGATGACGAGTTCGGTGACCAGCACGCCGGCCGCAACCGCGCGATCGGGGTCAATCTCGACCGGATCGGCGTCGAGCGTGAGCTCTGCCCCGCCCTCCTCGATGGATCGCCGCAAGTCGTCGATCAAGGATTTCAGATACAGATCGAGCGATACCGATCGAATGTCGTCCGACGTATAGAGGTGGCGGTGGACCCGGGCGACCGCCTGGATACGTGCCTCTGCGTCGCTCAGAGCCGCGCTCACCTCTGGGCGTTGCGCCCGGGAGGCGTGCAGTCGCAGCAGCGAGGCAACAATCGCCAGGCTGTTGCCGCAGCGATGATTGACTTCACGGATCAAGAGGGCCCGTTCCTCCGCCAGGGCTTTGAAGCGATCGCGCGCGACCCGGACCTCCGCTTCGGCCGTCTCTTTGCCTCGCCGCGTCGCCGCCGCCGCAACCGCCGAGCCGAGAGCATGCAACAAGAGCGTCCGGAAGTCGCCGCTCACGTCCTTGACGACGTAGTCGGCGGCTCCGGCCCTGAGCGCCGCCACCGCGACGGACGCCTCCGCCGAGGCCGTGAGATAGACCACGGGGGGCGCCTCGGGCAGCTGCCGGATCGCGGCGAGAACGTGCAGCCCGTCTTGGTCGGGCAAATGATGATCGAGAACGACGACCTCGATACCGCCTTCCGCGACGCGAGTGAGCCCGCCCGCGGCGCTGGCGGCGATCGAGACCTTGTAACCGTGACGCTCGAGCTCTTTCCGCAGCAGCCGGGCTAGAGCAACGTCGTCGTCGATCAGGATGATGTGCTTGGCGCCGCCGGGCATCACGCGGTCTCTGGGATTTGCACCACGGCTAAGAACAGCCCGAGCTGTTGGATGGCGTTGGAGAAATGCTCGTAATCGACCGGTTTTGTGATGTAGACGTTGCAACCAAGATCGTAGCAGCGCTGGACCTCGATCTTGTCGTCGGTCGTGGTCAGCACCACGACGGGGGTGCGACCCAGTTTCGGGTCCGTCTTGAGGCGCTGCAGGATATCGATACCGCTCATGTCCGGAAGATTGAGATCGAGCAGGACGAGCAGGTGGCCGGCGCAAGCGTCGCCGAACAAGCATTGAACCGCACGTTCGCCGTCGGCACAGCGGGTGATCGGATTGCTGACGCCCGCGCGGCGCAGATTCTTCTCGACCAGCCGGGCGTGGCCGTCGTCGTCCTCGATCAGAACGATGGTGACGGCGTTCATTGCTGTTTCCAATCCGTGCTTGGATCGATCCATCGTTTCGGGAGGGTCACGGTGAAGGTGCAGCCTTGCCCCGGCTCCGACGCCAATCGGATCGATCCGCCGAGACGGCGCACGAGTGCGCGGACATGGGCCAAGCCAATGCCCTCGCCCGGCCGGTCGCGCATCCCCGAGCGGCGGAACAGGTCGAACACGCGCTCCGCGTCTTTCGGATCAATTCCTCGCCCGTTGTCCGTGACCTCGTAGACAACGCTAAACGGCGTCTCGCGGCCCGTGACGTGAATGCGACCCGGAACGTCAGTGCGCATAAATTTTACCGCATTGTCAAGCAGGTTGGAAAAGACCTGCTCAATTGCAAGGCGGTCAATTGTCATGGCCGGCAGCGGCTCGACGACAATTTCCGCGCCTGTCTCTAGAGTTCTATGCATGTACCCGTCTGCGATTGCGCGTACCAGCGCGGTCATATCGACCGGCTCCGCCCGCAGGTTCCGGCGGCCTTCGCGAGAAATAATCAAGATGGCGTTGATCAGGCGATCCATCTTGGCGATCGAGCCTTTGATGAATTCGACCGCCTCGTCGAACTCGCCGCCGAGCGCGGCATCGTCGTTCTCCGCATCCGGGCCGGGCGCTTCTTCCCGCAAGGCGGCGAGCCGCTCGAATATGTTCTTGCGAAAGGTCTCGAGTTCGCTCGTGAACCCCATGATATTGACCAGCGGCGAACGCAAGTCGTGGCTGACGATCGAGGCAAAGCTCTGGATTTCGTTATTTGCATCGAGGAGATACCGCGTGCGCTCGGCGACGGTGGACTCGAGCGCGGCATTGTTGTCCCGGAGCTCCTGCTGGGCCGTCCGCATGTCGCGCATCGAGCGCCAGGAAAGAAAGAACGACAGGAGCGCCACGGCCACGATCAAGGCCGCGCCGGACAGCTCGGCGGCCAAAACTATGCGTTGTGTCTGCTGGAATTGCGCCGACTCCAGCCCGAGCTGGCGCTCCCCCTCCTCCTGCATGCGCTCGACGATCGCCCTGATGTTTTCCATGTTCTGACGGCCGGCCCCGGTCTTGAACAGCGCGATCGCCCCTGCTGTATCGCCCGTGTCGTAGCGCCGGATCGTCTCGCGCAGCTCGTCCAACTTTTCAATAACCTGCAGCTTCAGCGGGCCGAACGCCTCCCGCTGCACGGGGTCGTTCGCGACGGCGGCTTCGATCTCGGCGAGCGCCGGCAGCACGGCGTCCACCGCCGGTCCATGGGTCGGCAGGAACTGAGGGTCGCCCGATAATAGGTACCCGCGCTGGCTGCTTTCGGCCCGCCGAAGATTGAGCAGCAAACTCACAAGCTTGGCTTCGAGCGCGTGCGCGGCGAGCGCGCGTTCCGCATCCCGTTGCGCGCGCTCGTGCAGCCAGATCGAGGCGAGGCTGAGGGCGATGAGGGTGAGGAAGCCGATGGCCAGGAGAATGGGAAGGGCCAGCCTCCCTCCAACTCGCCCACCGAACATTCCCGTCAACCTTTTTCAGCCAGTTTTTCTAGCTCCGCCAATTGCGAGCGCAAGCGCCGCGCTCCCGCGATCCACGGACCTTGCGTTTCACTCTTCCTTGGCCTTTTGCGTGAAAACCTGTCGGCCGCGGTACATGCCGGTCTTGAGATCGACATGATGCGGACGCCGCAACTCGCCGGAATCCTTGTCTTCCACGTAGGCAGGCGCCTTGAGCGCATCGGCGGAACGCCGGAAACCGCGCTTCATCGGGGAGGTTTTGCGTTTCGGAACGGCCATGTTGCTGTCTCAATACCGGTTCGCGCGATGGAACTGCGCCGCACGTTTGCGGATTTACGTGCCTATTACAATGAAATCCCATGCTTGACCATCCTAATATGCGAGGCAGCGGCCGCGATGCGGAACCTATTGTCAGACGGATCATTGAGCACTTTATTCAACGCATTCGACGAGCGAACCGGCCGTTCGTGCATGCGCCATGACGCGCGTGGTTAGCCAGACTTGGCGCCGGGACGGCCGTGCGGGATTGCGGTGCCGGGATTGGGCAGCGCGGTTGCGAGCAATGCGGCCTCCCTGGCGTCGAGCCTATCAGCGCTCTTGTGGAAATAATGCCGTGCCGCCGCCTCGGCGCCAAAAATTCCTTCTCCCCATTCGGCCAGGTTGAGATAGACCTCCAAAATGCGCCGTTTCGGCCATTCAAGATCGATCAAAAGCGCCAAGGGAATTTCGATTGCCTTGCGGACGTAGGATCGCGACGGCCAAAGAAACAAGTTCTTCGCGGTCTGCATGGGGATCGTCGAAGCGCCCCGCTTGGGGCCGTGTGCGCCCGGCCGGTCGAGAACCTCAGCGCAGCGCGCCCCAATCCACGCCGTTATGCTCGCAAAAGCGCGCGTCCTCCGAGACGATGACAGCGGCGCGGAGAAAGCCCGAAATGCGTTCGAGCGGAACATAGTGACGCTCGACCGTCTCGCCTTCGACCCAACGCGCAAGCATGAGCGTCGAAATAGGCGGCTGGAACCGGTAGACGAGAATCAACGCGGCGAACCCGAGCGCCAGCGCCAAGCCGGCGCAAAGGACGATGCGCGCGATCGTGCCGGTCAAACCAGCCCGTCGGAATCTGGATACCATGGCCGAGCCTTGACCGGTCGCGCCCAATCGGGCAAGCAAAGCCTCGGCTTTATTGGCCAAAGGACGGCGAGACAATGACCGGGGGCACGCGGGCACGCGAATTCGAGGCTAGACTGGCGGCAATCGCCGCCGCCACGGAGCGGATGCTCGATTCCCTGCTGAGCCCTGCCATCCTGCCGGGCGAGACGGTCCGGCCGGCGCGATTTCTCGAAGCCATGCGCTACGCTAGTCTTGACGGCGGCAAGAGGTTCCGGCCTTTTCTCACGATCGAGACCGCGCGCCTTCTCGGCGCCGAAGGCGAGGGCGTCCTGCGCGCGGCGGCGGCGGTTGAAATGGTCCATTGCTACTCGCTCGTCCATGACGATCTTCCGGCCCTCGACAACGACGATCTGCGCCGCGGGCGGCCGGCCACCCACAAGGCTTTCGACGAAGCGACCGCGATCCTTGTCGGTGACGGCCTTCTCACCTATGCGTTCGATGTGATGGCGGACCCCGCGACCCACCCGGACTCTGGGGTTCGCGTCGGAACTCGTTCTCGCTCTGGCGCGCGCGGCCGGTTTGGGAAACATGATCGGCGGGCAGGTGCTCGATCTCGAAGCCGAACGGGCGCTGGAACCGCATAAGGCCGAAGCGGTGATAAAACTTCAAGCGATGAAAACCGGCGCGCTGTTGCATTATGCGGTCGACGCGGGCGCGATTCTTGGGCGAGCCGACGCCCAGGCGCGGGCCACGCTCTCTCGCTATGGCCGTGCGCTTGGCGCGGCGTTTCAGGTGGCCGACGATATTCTCGATGTCGAAGCCGACGCGTTGGCGCTCGGCAAGCGCGCGGGCAAGGACGCCGGCCGCAACAAGGCAACGCTGGTTGCCGCGCTCGGCATTGATGCGGCGCGGGAACGGCGCGACAGCCTCGTGGCGGCGGCGATCGCCGCGCTCGATTCGTTTCCGCAAGGCACGAAGGCGACGGTCTTGAAAGAGGCCGCCCGTTTCGTCGCCGCACGCAACCATTGATGGCGCGCGGCGGCCATGCCGGGGTAGGCGGCGCCTCTTCGGGGTGTTCAACGCTTCCCCTTCTCCACCGAAGGAGTGATACGCCGTGACCGAGACTAACGTTTTCGAACTAACCCAGCCAGGAACATTTTCCGATCCGCTGACCGAGGTTTTACGCAATGGCGCGAGAACGCTATTGGGGCAGGCCGTCGAAGCCGAGGTTGCGGCTTGGCTCAGCACCCATACCGACAAGTTGACCGATGATGGCCGCCGGCGACTGGTGCGCCACGGGCATCTGCCCGAGCGCGAGATCGTGACCGGCATCGGTGCAGTCGCGGTGCGGTGCCCGCGCGTGCGTGACCGCGCCGGCGAAGGCGGCGGCACATCCGATTTTCGTCGACGATTTTGCCTCCCTATGCGCGCCGATCGAAGAGCCTAGAGGTGCTGATCCCAATTCTCTACCTGAAGGGCATCTCCACCGGTCATTTCGCGGAGGCGCTGATCGCACTGCTCGGCAAGGATGCCGGCGGGCTCTCTGCCTCGACCATCGGGCGGCTCAGGAGGCCTGGTCGAACGAGCATACGCGTTGGAGCAAGCGTGATCTCTCGGCCAAACGCTACGTTTACTTCTGGTCGACGGCATCCATGTGCAAGCCCGGCTCGAGGAAGTCGCGCAGTGCCTGCTGGTGATCATCGGCGCCACGCCCGAAGGCAAAAAGGAACTTCTCGTGCTCATCGACGCCTTCCGCGAGAGCGCGCGATCGTGGCAAGTGCTCCTCCTCGACCTCAAACGGCGGGGGCTTGCGATGGGACCCGAGCTTGCGGTCGCCGACGGCGCCCTCGGCATCTGGCAGGCCGTCAAGGAGGTGTGGCCGAGGACACGCGGCCAGCGCTGTTGGGTGCACAAGACCGCCAATATCTTGAACAAGCTGCCCAAGAGCCAGCAATCGAAGGCCAAGCGTGCGCTCCAGGAGATCCGGATGGCCGAGACCAAGAAGGATGCACTCGCCGCGTTCGACGCCTTCATCGAAATCTGGGGCGTCAAATACGACAAGGCTGTCGAGTGCCTGATCAAGGATCGCGACGCGTTGCTTGCCTTCTACGACTTCCCGGCTGAGCACTGGAAGCATCTGCGAACGACCAACCCCATCGAAAGCTCATTCGCGACGGTCCGCCACCGAACAGTGCGCTCCAAAGGATGTCTCTCGAACAAGACCGCGCTCGCCATGATCTTCAAGCTGGCCGAGGCCGCCGAGAAAAACTGGCGTCGCCTCGATGGCCACAACCAGTTGCCGAAAATAATTCTCGGTGTAAGGTTCACCGACGGAATTGAGGTCGTCAAGCCGAAAGCTCAAGCCGCTGCCGCCTGACCCTTCCGTCACCAAAATTCAGTGATAGCTCGGGCCCAGGGGCCGCCGGGTGGTATTGGTTCAATGTGAATTTCGGCTTGGCGTGCTCTTTGGGCGCTAAGCCGGTGGTGGCGCAATGACTCTAAGTGCCAAAAGCAGACGTTGCGTGGTCGCCGAAGAGTGGACATTCGGCAGGACGTTTCTGCTTTGGACATTCGGCAAATAGTGCTGCTTTTCGATGGGTACAGCTACCAGCGCCGCCTCGCGCGATCATACGGTCGACCGACTAGAAAATCCAAAGGTCCTCCGGCCCGAGATAGGAGACCAATATCGAACCAGGTTCGGCCATGACCGTGGAGCGAACGAGGCCCTTCCGTGCCGGATTCAGGGGAGCGTTGAGGGTGCCGAGGTGTTGGCCATCGGCCGAAACGACGGTGGCTTGCGCATTCATGTGATAAATCGTCTGCTGATTTATTATCCCCTTGTCCCAACCACTGCATAAGCCTTTGAGAAGGCTCTATCGCCAATGCGCGCACGTTGCACTCGAATCGGACCTCGCCACCCGCGGCTTGGGACGGCAGCATTTCGATTCATCTTGCCAATTTTGGAGCGTTATTACGCCCGCCACCGTACCTACCAGCTAAACAGTTCGTTTGCGGCGGAGCGCCTTCGCGCGGTACGCGCGGAACTTGATCGTGGTGCGACGGTTTATCTCGCTGGCATCTCCCCTGGGGGCCCACATAATTCGGGGGTCGCGCTCGTGGAGGCGTCCCGTGAGGGGGGAATTCGGCTTATCTGCAATCACGAGGAGGAGCGATTCTCGGGCAACAAACACTCGACCGAATATCCCCGCAATGCACTCGATGCACTTGTTAAAACGGCCGATGGCCTCGGCATAGCGCCAGACCGGATCGCTGCGTGGCTCGGCACCTGGGACTACCCTGCATTTGGCTCCACACTGATCCGAATCTTGTTCGAGGAGCTTCCTGGGTCGCTTGGCCTGCTGCGCCACCAGATTCCCACAATCAACCTGCGCCGCAGTATCGAGGCGGCTCGGGCCGCCAATACGCTTGGCCAGCAGCTTGGCGTTGGTGGACCGATTCCAATCATCGGGATGCCCCATCACGAAAATCACGCGTGGTTTTCCTTCAGCGTCTCGCCGTTCGCCCGCAGCAAGACCCCGGTCATGATCGCTGTTCTCGACGGAATGGGCGATCTCGGCGCAATCTCGCTCTACGTCGTCGAACAGGGCACGCTTCGAAAACTTCGCTGCAATGGCAGCACTTTCAACTCTCTGGGCTTTTTCTACACTGTCATCAGCGCGACCCAGGGCGGCTGGAGTTTGCTGAGTTGCGAAGGCCGCTACATGGGAGCGGCAGGATTCGGCAATTGCGCCCGGCTGACGAACCCTTTTTACCCATCGCTCGCCAGGATATTTTCACTGGAACCCGACGGGCAGGTCTATCTCAACCGGGCGCTGGCCAACTGGCACCGCAGCCTCGTCCAGAAACCTTACACGCGGGAACTCGTCCGTATATTGGGCGCGCCGATCCCGCAGAAGCAAACATGGAATCCCGATGCCGTTCTCCGCGTCGAGGAAAAGGATCACGCGCCGAACACCAAGGAGCGGCTCGACAAAGCTGCGGCCACCCAAATGGTGTTCGAAGATGCTCTTTTTCACGTCATCGATTATCTGATACGGCAAACCGGCAGCGACCGACTCGTTCTGACAGGCGGCGTCGCGCTCAATGCAATCGCCAACATGCGGCTGCTGGATCGCTTCGACGCGGCGTATTACAAACGCACGCTCGGTAAATACACGCGGCTTCATCTCTGGGTCCCCCCAGTTCCTGGCGACGCGGGCGTCACCATCGGCGCGGCCTACATGTTCGCCCATTTGGCGGGCGCGGAAATCGGCCCCTCACTCGAGCACACCTTCTTTTGCGGACATGCACCGACCGAAATGGAAATTCGCGCGGCATTCGACCACGCTCCTGACATCGCGTGGATGCACCTCGGCGATTTAGCCAGCCGGGAACGGCGGAATGGCCTCGCCGACTTCATGGCTTTTATGACCGCCCGGGACGGTGTTTTCGCGATATTCCAAGGACGTGCCGAAACCGGCCCACGCGCGCTCGGACACCGCTCGATCGTCGCCAATCCGTGCAATCCGCGCATCCGCGATGTGCTGAATTTACGGGTAAAATACCGGGAGGCGATCCGCCCCTTGGCTCCAATGATGACGCTGGAGGCCGCTCAACAGTTCTTTGAACTGTCAGACGGCGCTTCGGACGACAATTACAACGCCTATAATTACATGGTCCTGACAGCGCGGTCCAAACCGGAAGCTCGCGCGCTCATTCCCGCCGTCGTTCACGCCGATGGCACGGGACGGCTGCAGATCGTGCGTGAGCACACCGATCCGTTGACCTATGCGTACTTAAAGGCGCTTGGCCGTCGCATCGGCATCGAGGCCGCAGTGAATACGTCCTTCAACGTTGCCGGACCGATCGCCCAGAGCGCGACCCAGGCCATCGATACGCTGCGGCGATCCAAGGGAATGGATGCTGTGCTGATGTTCGCCGAGGAGGGTTCGGTGTTTGCCGCCTGGCACGCCGGCACGACGGAGGCCGGGGCGAGTGGTGAGCGGTTCCCCAAGTGGCTGACCGAATGGCAAATCGAAACCGATTTTGCGCGCGGCCTGCCACTTTGAAGGTGCCTACCGGAGAAAGAAGCTCGCAGCGGAGGTTCTCGGGGGTCCAACGTCATTGCGGCTTCGGAAAAGGAGGAAACAAGCCGAGAGTCAGCCTCTTCCGCGTGGCGTCAGAACCGTTCCGCCCCACAGGCGGAACTCAAATGGATCCACTACCCACCGCGATGATTTGAAGAGAAGGACTGCTTACTCATCGTGGGCCGGCATGTTCGCGATCTCCACGCGCTCGCTCAAGCCCGGCGGGGTGAAGCCAAACACGCGGCCGTAAAAATCGAGTTCAAGTTCAAGCGCGCGGCGCAGGGTCTCGGCCTTGCGAAACCCATGGCCCTCGCCCGCGAAGGAATAATAGGCGACAGGCAAGTCCCGCGCGGCCATGGCCTCAACCATGGTTTCTGCTTGATTGGGCGGAACCGTCTTGTCGTCCTCGCCTTGAAAAAAGATCACCGGACAGGCGAGCCGATCGACATGGTTGACCGGCGACCGCTCGTCATAGAGGGCTCGCGCTTGCGGCAACGGTCCGATCAGCCGGTCAAGATAGTGGCACTCGAATTTGTGGGTGTCCTTGACGAGTAGCATGAGATCGCCGACGCCATAAAAGCTTGCCCCCGCCTTGAACAAGTTCAGGGACGTCAGCGCGGCAAGCGTGGTGAAGCCCCCGGCGCTGCCGCCGCGAATGACGAGGCGGGCGCCATCAATGAGCCCGCGTTTGACAAGATGGTTCGCGGCGGCGGCGCAATCCTCGACATCGACGACGCCCCATTGACCATGGAGCCTCTCGCGATAGGCGCGGCCATAGCCGGTCGAGCCGCAGTAATTGACATCGACAACGCCAAAGCCGCGACTCGTCCACCATTGGATGTTCAATGAAAAACTGTTGGTCGTCATGCTGGTCGGCCCGCCATGCGACAAGACGACGAGCGGGGGCAATTCGCCAGAGGGGCCTTCGTAGTCGCGGTTTTTCGGCGGATACCAGAACGCATGTCCGATGCCGCCACGGGTCGCGAAATCGACCGGCTCGCCGATCGAAATGGTTTCTTCCGGGAGCACGGCGGGGGCCGCGCGGCGAATGACGAGCGGCGCGCCGCCGTCGACTTTTGGCCATAAATAGACCGAGGGCGGCGCGGACGGAGGCGTCGCGATATAGGCCAGACCGTCGCCGAGCGGGCGCGGACAATCATGCACCTGGCCGATGCCAAGCGGCGCGATCTTGCCGTCCGCGATCAACACGGCGGTCCTGATCCCGTCGCGGACGATCGCGGCGACGATCCGCCCATCGGTGAGAAAATCGTAGTAGTGCTGGCGGAAAACCCAATGCGGACCGCCGATCTCGCGCTTCGACCGGCGCCAAGGATTCGGTAGCGGTGCCCGCGCAACGCATAGAGGTTCCACCAGCCTGTCCGGTCGGAGCAAAAATAGAGCGTGCCGTTAGCCGACCACTCCGGCTGCACGATTGCTTCCGGCGTTTCGCCCGCCGCAAGCCGCGTGGCTTCGAGCGCGCCTTCTTTTGTCACATCGGACACGAAAAGCCTGGTCCCGTCCCAAGGCATGTCTGGATGATCCCAGGCGATCCAGGCTAGTCGTTCGCCACCAGGGGCAAGTCGCGGCGAGCTCAGGAAATCCGGACCCTCGACCAAAATCGTTTCGGCCCCGCCCGGATCGAGCGGCAAGGCGACAATAGCGGCCTTTGGATCGGAGAGCGGGCGCGAGCGATGATCTTCCCGCACGGCGAGAACGCGGCGGCGTGGCAGATCCAATTCGAAATCGGCGTAGCGGCAGTCTTCCGGCGTTTCGATCCGGCGCGGCGCGGCCCCAGCCTCGATGAGCCAGACGCTTCCGTCGGTGCGTTCGCTGACAACGACGACACCCGCTCGCAACCGCGTAAGCGCCGCCGCCATATTCATGCACGCGGCTGCCGACATTGAAAGGCGGCGGCGTAAGATCTTCGATCTCGCCATCCGCCCGGCGGCGGCACAAAACCGTGCGGCCATTTTCCTTCGGCCGGGCTTCGAGCCAGTAAAGGTCTTGGCCATCGACGCTCAGGCCGCTAAGACCAATCGCCGCCTCGGTCATGAGTTCGACGCTCACCGGCGAGACCCAGGCGCCATAAGGAACTATGATCTTAGTCATTGGGGATCCGGGCGGCACGAGCCGGGGACTCAATTTGCTTGGGGATGAAGGGCGCGACGCTGTTTCACAGGTCCATTATGGGCCGTAGAATACGCCAGCCAAGCCGGGCTTCAAAATAATCGGGACAGGATTTTCCGGATCCGCGGCAGCGGGTAATGCGGACAAATATTCCGCCAGCCTGCCCGGCTGATTCGCGATGGATTAGGCGCCTGCCTTCCGCGATAATGTTTTACGTGCAGGTTCGACCTTGGCGGTTTTAGCACGGCGGCGGCTGCCACTGGAGATTCTTACCCATCATGGTCAAAATTCATACCGGAACAAGTCTGCTTGGCCGCGCCGTGGAAGCGCCGCGAATGCCGGACGAGGCGACGCTCGACCGGGTGGCAAATCCGCATCAGGGCGAAAACTATATCGCCCGCTTCACCGCGCCGGAATTCACTGCCCTCTGTCCAATCACCGGCCAGCCGGATTTCGCGCTGCTCGTGATCGACTATCTCCCCGGCGCTGGCTCGTCGAATCGAAATCCCTAAAACTCTACCTCACGTCGTTTCGCAATCATGGCGCTTTCCACGAGGACTGCACCTTGCGGATCGGCAAGGATCTCGCCCATGCCTAGAGCCGCGCTGGCTGCGGATCGGCGGCTATTGGTATCCGCGTGGGGGAATTCCGATCGACGTTTTTTGGGCAACAGGGGAGCTGCCAGCGGGCATCTGGGTTCCCGATCAAGGTGTGCCGCCCTATCGCGGAAGGGGATAGGTCGACGCAATCACACCAGCCGCGATTGCTCCACCGCGGCGGCGATAAAACTCGCAAACAGCGGGTGCGGCTCGAAAGGCCGCGATTTGAGTTCGGGATGAAACTGCACGCCGATGAACCAGGGATGACCGGATAATTCGATCGTCTCCGGCAACAGGCCGTCCGGCGACATGCCGGCGAAGATGAGGCCTTTTTGAGCGAGCCTTTCGCGGTAGGCGGAGTTGACCTCGAAACGATGCCGGTGGCGTTCGGATATGCTAGTAGCGCCATAAATGGCGGCGATTCTTGACCCCGGCATCAGTTCCGCGCGGTAGGCGCCAAGCCGCATCGTTCCGCCAAGATCCGTCTCGGCGGCGCGGATTTCCAGCTCGTTGCCGCGCAGCCATTCAGTCATCAGCCCGACGACAGGCTCTTTCGCCGGACCGAATTCACTCGAATTGGCGTCCGGCACGCCGGTCAACGATCGCACCGCCTCGATGACCGCCATCTGCATCCCGAAACAGATACCAAAGTAGGGAAGCTTGCGTTCGCGGGCGAATCGCGCGGCGAGAATTTTGCCTTCCGCGCCGCGCTGGCCGAAGCCGCCCGGAACCAGAATGCCATGCACATGTTCGAGGTAAGGCGCCGGATCGCCGGTTTCGAAAATTTCCGATTCGATCCAATCGAGGTGGACCTTGACCCTGTTGGCCATGCCGCCATGGCTCAACGCTTCGGTCAACGATTTATAAGCGTCCTTAAGCCCGGTGTATTTGCCGACGATCGCGATCGTGACTTCGCCTTCCGGGTTGGAGAGCCGCTCCATTACCGCGTTCCAGCGGCCCATGTCGGGCTTCGGCGCGGGTTCGATCCCGAAAGCGGCCAACACTTCCTTGTCCAGCCCAGCCGCGTGATAGGCGTGCGGCACCTCGTAGATCGAGGCGACGTCGCGGGCTTCGATCACCGCGCTTTCGCGCACGTTGCAGAAAAGCCCGATCTTGCGCCGCTCCTCGCGCGGGATCTCGCGATCGGTGCGGCAGAGAAGGATGTGCGGCTGGATGCCGATCGAGCGCAGTTCCTTGACCGAATGCTGGGTCGGCTTGGTCTTGAGTTCGCCCGCGCTTGGAATGAACGGCAGCAGCGTGAGGTGAATATAGATCGCGTGCCCGCGCGGCAGCTCGTTGCCGAGCTGGCGGATCGCCTCAAAAAAGGGGAGGCCTTCGATATCGCCGACGGTGCCGCCGATCTCGACGAGGACGAAATCGGCGCCCTCGTTGCCGCTGAGCACGAAAGCCTTGATCGCATTGGTGACGTGCGGAATGACCTGGACGGTCGCGCCAAGGTAATCGCCGCGGCGTTCCTTGGCGATGATCTCCTGATAGATCCGGCCGGTCGTGATATTGTCTTCCCGTATCGCGGGCCGGCCGGTGAAGCGCTCGTAATGACCAAGATCGAGATCGGTTTCCGCGCCGTCCTCGGTGACGAAGACCTCGCCGTGCTGGTAGGGGCTCATCGTCCCCGGATCGACGTTCAGATAAGGGTCGAGCTTGCGCAGCCGGACGCTATAGCCGCGCGCCTGGAGGAGCGCGCCGAGCGCCGCCGCCGCGAGTCCCTTGCCAAGCGATGACACCACGCCGCCGGTGATGAAGATAAACCGCGCCATGGGGCTTGGGATTTATCCTGTTTCCGCCGGCTTGGGGAGGCAAATTATGCGCCGCTTCCTTTTTTGCACATAAACGCGAAGGTTATTTCGACCACGGCGGACCCGAGGCCGGGGGCGGAGCCTTGGCCGGGCCGGGCGCGGCCTGTGGCGGCGCCGGTTGCACCATGATGGAAGCGGGCGGAGGTGGAGGCGCGGCAGGCCCCGTTTGAACTGGGCCCGGCGGAGCGAGGGCCGTCGCGGGCTGCTTTATGGGAGGCAAATTCAGACCTTGCGGCGCCGCGGGCGCGGCGGGTTGAGGTCTGGCCCGGCAAGGTCATACCCGGCGGAAGCGCCGGCGGCTTGGCCGCCTGGTCTTCCATCCGTCTCAATTGGTCGAGCAAACTTCCCTTGCCCTCCCCCTGTTTTGCCTCGCTCGGCGGTTCGATCGGCGTGATGCTTTGGAAGGTCACTTCCGGGGCTTGATTGTACCGGGCAAGAATCGTCAAGCCCATGCTGGTCGCGAAAAACAGCGCCGCCAAAATGGCTGTTGCGCGGGTCAACGCGCTTGCCTGGCCGCGTCCGGTCATGAAGCCGCCGCCGCCGCCCACGCCAAGGGCGCCGCCCTCGGAGCGCTGCAAGAGCACGGTCACGACGAGGACGACGACGATCATGAGATGAACGACGATCAGGACCGACTGCATGGAAAGCGCCTCTTGAATAATTACCGGGATGCTCTTTATCGGCAAGCGGCCGCAACGGCAAGAGTTGGCGCGGCCATCGTTGTCATCGGACGATTGGCCCAATTGCGCGAAAACGCTATCTCCGATCGATATTGCACTGTTCGTGGCCGTCAAATATGTTATCAGTAATGAAATTTCTCGATTAAATCTTTGCATTTGTAGAATGGCGCCGAGAGAGGTCACGCCCGAGGTCGTGGCGCATCGCATCCTGCTCTTGCTTCCGCAGGACGGGACTCCCGTCCTCAACCGCGTCATGCGGGTGATGTTATCGCGCCAGTTGGAGATTCAGATCGAGCCAGAACTCTATTTCGCGGCCCGCGACCTGCTTCTCCAAAATGGCAAGATCGGAAGATCACGTGGCCAAAGCGGCCAGATTTTTTTGGCCGCGCTCAACGGCTCGCAGCCCGCCACCGCCGAACCAGCTTTGCCTGCAGAACCATGGCCGGAGGCCAGACTCATGCAACCGCTGCGCACTTACCTTGAGAGGGCGTTTAGACGGGGGCTCGATCTCCCGGCAGACAGCATTAGCCTCGTACAAGACTCCTCCGCTAAGGGTCAGGCAAAGGGGCTTTGGGCGCGGCCCGATTTTATCTTGGTCAGCGCCATGCGGTTCAAATTCATGCCCGGCGCGCAAGTCGACGTGCACAGTTTCGAGTTGAAGACCGAAACAGGCTGTTCGGTGCTCTCTGTTCACGAAGCATTGGCGCAGACGAGGTTCACCCATTTCGGCCATCTTGTGTGGCATCTGCCGGAAAACTCCAAGTCGGAAGCGCGCCTCGCCGAGATCGAGGACCATTGCGACGAACATGGGATCGGTTTGATCCGGATGCGCGAGCCTTTGGCCAGCGAGGGGTGTGAAATTCTCGCCGATCCGGTGCGGAAATCGACGCTGCCGATGGCCGTCGAAGGATTTTTGGAAACGCGTCTTTCGGTTGAGCAGAAAGACAGTCTCGCGCGCGTCGTGCGGGGAAAATCCTAGTGGCCGGCAAGCTCATCGCGGTCGCGAATATGAAAGGCGGCGTCGGCAAGACGACGACCGTGGTGAGTTCTCGCGGAGGCACTCGCCGCCGACGATCCAAGCGCGTCCGTTCTCGTGGTCGATCTCGATCCGCAAGCCAGCGCGTCGGTGTGCCTCGCGGGAAACGATCTTTTGGCGGAGATGATCGCAAAAGGCAGGACACTCGAAGCCTTTCTCGATCTTCGTCTTTGCGCGCGCGTCTCGGCGAAACTCGCTCCGAGAATCCACCCAGCCGTGAGCCGAACTACGCAACGCGGCAATCAGCTTAAAATTTCGCTTCTGCCGTGCGGACCAGACCTTCGAGTGGTCGAGCGCGAAATCATCTATAGTCTCGGCGAGAGAAGATTTAATATGAGGGGCATCGAGGGCCAAATGTGGAAACTGTTCGAGCAGGAGTTTCAGCCGTTCGGCAAAACCTACGACTACGTAATCTTTGATTGTCCACCTGGTATTTCGCCGCTGAGCGAAGTTGCGATCCGGGCGAGCGACCTCGTTATCGTGCCGACGATCCCGGATTTCATTTCCGTTTACGGAATTAACGGGTTTCTCAGGGTTTTCTGGCGAGCGCAACCGCCGAAGGGCGCTCTCCCTCGACCGAAGCTAAAGCCGCACGTCCTTGTGACCAGGTTCCTAAAGAATGTCACGCAACACAAGCTCAAGGTCAAAGAGTTGGAAGACGCAGCGAGGATTAAAGATCCGGAAATTTGCCTGCTCAAGACCAAAGTGCAGCACGCCGTCGCGCTGGCCGAGGCCATGGGTAAAATAGATGAAGCGCCGACACTAAATCAGAAACACCCGACATTCATTCAGAAATACGGAGGAGATGTGACCGAAGTGCTAACCCAACTCGTCCAGGAGCTAAAGGGAGTGCTTCATGGCGATTGACATCGACGGTATCGCGGTCCTCCGGGCGATTGCCGCAACCCCCCGGATCTTCCCGGACGCCGCCACTAAAATCAATAAATTCACGCGAGAATTTGTGAGCGATCAACTCAAGTCGAAAACGATAGATCTCGAACGGCCGCGGGAGATCTATCGCGCGATTGGCGGGGAGGCCTTTGTGCTCATTCTTGACGGCCTAGCCGACTCGGTCAGCGCTGCTCTCCTCAAGAAGCTGGACAAGGAAAATCCAGAACTCAAGACCGCATCGCCGGGATGGTGCCGCAAACGCCTTGCCGATCTCGCAAGCGGCGGGGGGGAACCGGCGAGAAAACCGCTTAAGAAGGAGTTGGCTGGCAAGAAAGCTACTCTTACACCAGAGCAAAAAGAAGTCGCCGCCGGGTTTAAGGCGAAGACTATAACCCTTGACAAAGCACGCGCACTTTGGCGGGAAACCGGCGAAGCAAGCTTCACGCTCGTCATAGCGGGCTTTACTGAAAAGCAGACTCGCGATCTCGCCAATAAACTCGACAAGGACAATCCGGCCCTAATGAGCGCGCCGCTGGACCAACTGCGGCAACGGATCGCCGATCTCGCGAGAGGGACCGCCGAACCGGTGTTCAAAAACATATTGGAGTACACGTCGATGAAAGTGACACGGACCAGGACGCCCAAGGCCAAATAGCGCGCGTGCCCGAGCTCCGCTCATCTCACCGGTAAACGCCGGCAATCGCCATGAACTCCGCAGAGCTCAGGCTCGCGCCGCCGACGAGCGCGCCATCGACGTCTTCAATCGACAGAAGTTCCGCGGCATTGGCCGGCCGCACCGAGCCGCCATAGAGAATGCGCATGCTGGCGCCCTGGCCCGCAGATGCTGGTTCACCCGGCCACGGATGAAGCCATGCATCTCGGCAATGTCCACCGGAGTCGGCGTAAGACCCGTGCCGATCGCCCAGACCGGCTCGTAGGCAATGACAATTTGTCCCGGCGGCGAATTTTCCGGAATCGAACCAGCCAGTTGCACGCTGACGATGGAGAAGGCGTCGCCCGCCTCGCGCTCGGCTCTCGTTTCGCCGACGCAAATGATCGCCACGAGCCCCGCGCGGATCGCCCCCTTGGCCTTGGCGCGAACGATCTTGTCGGTTTCCTGGTGGCCGGCGCGGCGCTCCGAATGGCCAAGGATCACATAGCTCGCCCCGGCATCCTTGAGCATTTCGGCGGAAATATCGCCGGTGAAGGCGCCGCTTGCCTCGGCATGGCAATCCTGGCCGCCAACCCCTACTTGGGTGCCTTCGCAAATCGCCGTAACGGCCATGAGCAAGGTCGCCGGGGGACAAACGACAACTTCCGCTTTTCCCGCGCCGCCTGCGGCCACGGCCTCGCAAATCGAGGCCGCTTCGACGAGGCTTTTGCGCAAACCGTTCATCTTCCAATTGCCCGCAACGAGGGGGCGTTGTCCGTGGGTCATGCGGAAAGTTTCCGGTTTTTTCGCGGAAAGCCGCGTTGCATGCGGGGCTTCATCTTTTTATAGTCCCCCGCCAATTTGTAAAAGCCCGGCGCCTGCCGGAAACCCCGTAAAGAGAACCCTTCACATGCTCCAATCAATGCGTGCCTCGGCACAAGGCTGGATCGGCCGCGTCGTCATGGCAATCCTGATGGGCCTGATCATCCTCAGTTTCGCGATCTGGGGCATCGGCGACATTTTCCGCGGTTTCGGCGCGAATAATCTCGCCCAGGTCGGCGGCGTCGCGATCGGCGCCGACACTTACCGCAACGCCTATCAGGCCCAATTGCAGAGTCTGCAGCGGGCCGAGCGCCGCAACATCACCAATGAGGAGGCGCACCAAGATGGTCTTGACCGGCAGGTTCTTTCCCAACTCGTCGACGAGGCCGCGCTCGATGACCAGGCCCGCAGGCTAGGGCTTGCGATAAGCGACGAGGACATCAAAAAGACGATCGTGAACGACGACAATTTCAAGGGGGTGACCGGCCGGTTCGATCGCCAGGGGTTCGACGCGTTTCTGCGCGACGAAGGATTTACCGAAAAGACCTACGTGCGGCAGCAACGCAGTGTCCATTTGCGCCGTCAAATCGTCGATGCGCTGACCAACGGCGTCCAATTGCCGAAGGCTTTGCTGGAGGCCATTTTCCGCTTTCAAATGGAAACCCGTAGCGTCGATTACATCTTGTTTCCCACTGCGAGCGCGGGCCCGCTTGCCCACCCCTTCCCAGGAAGAGCTGAAAGGATACTTCGAAAGCACCCGGCAGCTTTATGCCACGCCCGAATTTCGCGGCCTCGTCGTCGTGCCGGTTACGCCTGCCTCGATCGCCAAACCGGATGACGTCTCCGACGCCGACGCGCGAAACCGCTATGAGGAAGTCAAGAACGAGCGTTTCGGGGCGCCGGAAAAGCGGGAGGTCGAGCAAATTCTCTTTGCGAGCGATGCAGAGGCCAAGGAGGCCCGTGCAAAACTCGATGCGGGAAAGACTTTCGACGATCTTTTGGCGGAAAAAAATCTTACCCCAAAGGATGCGAGCCTCGGCACCGTCGCGCAGACCGGCCTCATCGATAAGAACGTCGCCGACGCCGCCTTTTCGCTCAAGGAAGGCGAAGTCAGCGCGCCGGTCAAGGCGCGATTCGGCACGGTCATTCTGCGCGTCGGCAAGATCAGTTGCCTCGACCGTCAAGCCTTACCCCGGCGTCGCCGCCGAACTCAAACGCGAGATCGCCCTGCAGCGCGCGCAAAGCGATATCGCCCGGCTTCACGACGCGATCGAGGATCAGCGCACATCCGGAAAATCGCTGACGGAGGCCGCCAATAGTGTTGGCCTCGAACCACGGGTCATCGCCGCGATCGATGCGATGGGCAACGATCCGCAAGGCGTACCGGTCAAGGATTTGGTTGATGGCGCAGCCCTGCTCAAAGCGGCGTTTGCCTCGGACATCGGCGTCGACAACGATACGTTGAGGGTGCAAGGCGGCGGCTATCAATGGTTCGAAGTCGCCAAGATCGACAAGGCCCGCGACAAAACGTTCGACGAAGCGAAGGCGGAAGTCGAGAAGGCCTGGCGCGAGGACAAGGCGGGGAAGCTGTTGTCGGCGAAGACGGCGGAACTCGTCAAGAAGCTCGACGCCGGCGAAAGCATGGCGGCCATTGGCGCGGCGGAAGGCAATCTTGCGGTCAAGCATGCCAGCGATGTGAGGCGCGGCGCGTCGAGCGGCCTCGCGCTCAATGTCGTCACCCAGATATTCAACGTCGGCGTGCATCGCGCGGGGTCGGTCGCCAGCGAAGACGGCGGCCGGATTTTGTTCCAGGTCGTCGATTCCACCACCCCGGCCTTCGACCCAAAGGCCGCCGAACTCACCAACATCATGGGCGACGTGAAGCGTGGACTTGACGAGGATGTGATCACGCAATATCTCGCGAAGCTCGAAAGCGATATCGGCGTGAAACTCAACACCAAGGTGTATTCCGCCGCGACCGGCGTCTCTCCCGACGACTATTGAGCGGCGGGCCGATGTTCGAGCCGTCCGTTGAGACCTGCGCGCGAAGCTATGAGGCGGGGCAAGCCTGCCTCGTCTCCGCCCGCCTCGCCGGCGATCTCGAAACGCCTGTTTCGGCCTTTTTGAAATTATCGGCGGGCCGTGCGCGCCGGATTTTTCTGCTCGAATCCGTCGAAGGCGGCGCCGCGCGAGGCCGCTTCTCGATGATCGGCCTCGATCCCGACATTCTCTGGCGCGTTTCTGGCGGGAAAGCCGAGATCAATCGCCGCGCGCTTGCCGATCCCGGCGGTTTTTCACCTTGCACCGGGCCTCCGCTCGCGGCTCTGCGCGAACTCATCGCCGAATCGCGGATTGAGACCCCGGACGATCTCCCCCCGATGGCGGCGGGCGTCTTCGGCTATCTCGGCTACGATATGGTCCGCCAGATGGAGCGCCTGGCCGAAGCAAAGCCAGATCCTATTGGCGTGCCGGACGCGCTGATGCTGCGCCCGACCGTGATGGTGGTTTTCGATGCGGTCAGGGACGAAATTTTCGTTGTCACGCCGTTGCGCCCGGACCGAAATAGCGCGTTTCGCGCCGCCCATGATAGCGCGCTCGAACGCCTCGAATCCGTGGTCGCCACCCTCGAAGGCCCGCTGGCGCGCGAGCCCTATGCCGTCGATCCGGCTCTGGCCCGCGGTCCGCCGCGCTCGAACACGCCAAAAGAGTGCTTTTTCGAGATGGTCGAGCGCGCCAAGGATTACATCCGGGCGGGCGACATTTTTCAGGTTGTCCTGTCGCAGCGATTCTCGGCGCCTTTCGCGCTGCCCGCCTTTGCGCTCTACCGGGCGCTGCGGCGAATCAACCCCGCGCCGTTTCTGTGCTATCTCGATTTTGGATCGTTCCAGATCGTCTGTTCGAGCCCGGAAATTCTGGTTCGCGTGCGGGGCGGAAAAGTCACCATCCGGCCGATCGCGGGCACCCGCTGGCGAGGCAAGACGAAGTCCGAGGACGAACGTCTGGCGGCGGAGCTCTTGGCCGACGAAAAGGAATGCGCCGAGCATTTGATGCTGCTCGATCTCGGCCGCAACGACGTCGGGCGCGTCGCCGAACACGGGCTCAGTCGAGGTGACCGAGAAATTCGCGATCGAGCGCTACAGCCATGTCATGCATATCGTCTCGAACGTCGAAGGCAGGCTCGCGCGGGATCATGATGTGATCGATGCCTTGTGCGCCGGGTTTCCGGCCGGCACCGTTTCCGGCGCGCCAAAGGTGCGGGCGATGGAAATCATCGACGAGCTCGAGACCGACAAGCGCGGCATCTATGGCGGCTGCATCGGCTATTTTGGCGCGGCGGGCGAGATGGACACCTGCATTGTCCTGCGCACCGCGATCGTCAAGGACGGGACGATGCATGTTCAGGCAGGCGGAGGAGTCGTCTATGATTCCGACCCGGCTTATGAGTACCGCGAAAGCGTCAACAAGGCGCAAGCCCTGTTCCGCGCCGCCGAGGAAGCCGTCCGCTTCGCGGCCGGAGCGAAGCGCGGGCCGTGGAGGAGTTCGAGTGAGTCTTTGCGCGATTAAGCGCCATTGCCCGCGATCAGCCTTGACCTCGATGCGCGGGCGGCCCAGAACAGCCGTCCCGATGATAAAGAGCGCGCATGACCGCCGTAACGCTGATAGACAATTACGACAGTTTTACCTGGAACCTGGTGCATTGCCTGGGCGCGCTCGGCGCGGACGTCACGGTGCTTCGCAATGACAAGGTGAGCGTGGCCGAAATTATGAGCGCGGCGCCTGACGCGATCGTGCTGTCGCCCGGCCCTTGCCGGCCGCGCGACGCCGGGATCTGCCTCGAACTCATCGAGACCGCGGGGACCACCATTCCAATTTTTGGGGTTTGCCTCGGCCATCAGGCGATCGGCGAGGCCTTTGGCGGCGAGATCGTCCGCGCGCCAAAACCCGTGCATGGCAAGCTCGCATCGATTGAACACCAGGGCGAAACGGTTTTTCGCGGCCTCGATGGCCCCTTCCGGGCGGCGCGCTACCATTCGCTTGTCGTGCGCGGCGACACCATGCCGGATGTCTTGACGGTGACGGCGAAGGCCGATGGTCTTGTCATGGGGCTTTCGCACAAGCGGCTTCCCGCGCATGGCGTGCAATTTCATCCCGAAAGCATCGCCTCCGAACATGGTTTGCGCATTTTTGAGAATTTTCTCGACCTTGCGGCACAATGGAACCACAATGAGCGGGAAACCAAGATTTCAGGCTCCGCCATTTCGAGGGTTTGAGCTTTTAAAGGCCGGAAATGGATGCGTTCAAGCCGCTGATCGCCAAGGTCGCGACCGGGTCGAGCCTGACCGAGGTCGAAGCAAAGGCCGCGTTCGATCTTATTTTCGCGGGAAGCGTCACCCCGGCCCAGCTCGGCGGGTTCCTAATGGCGCTGCGAGCGCGCGGCGAAACGGTCGCCGAAATCACCGGCGCGGTCGCCGCTTTGCGGGCACGGATGCTGCGGGTTGCGGCGCCGCCCGGGGCGATCGACATCGCCGGCACCGGCGGCGACGGGCATGGGACGCGCAATATCTCGACGCTCGCGGCGCTGATCGCCGCCGCCTGCGGCGTTCCGGTCGCCAAGCACGGCAATCGCGCGGCCTCGTCGAAATCCGGGGCGAGCGACGTTTTAAGCGCGCTCGGCGTCGGCTTGGAACTGGCGGCCTGGGAAATCGAAGCCTGCATCAAGGAGGCGGGCATCGGCTTCATGGCGGCGCGGGCGCATCATCCGGCGATGCGTCATGCCGCCCCGGTCCGGGCCGAACTCGGCACGCGCACCATTTTCAATCTCATCGGCCCGCTCGCCAATCCGGCCGGCGTCAAATTCCAGGTGCTGGGCGTCTTTGCACGAGGCTGGCTCGAACCTCTCGCGCGGGTGCTGCGCAATCTTGGCTCCAAGAGAGCGTGGCTCGTGCATGGCTCCGACGGTCTCGACGAGGCAACGACCACCGGCCCCACCTTCGTCACCGCGCTTGAGGACGGCCACATTCGCTCCTTTGAAATCGCGCCCGAGGATGCTGGAATTTCCCGCGCGGCGCTCGCCGATCTCGCCGGAGGTGATCCCGCCGCCAACGCGGCGGCGCTTCTTGGCGTGATTGGCGGCGCCAAGAACGCCTATCGCGACATCGCTGTTTTGAACGCGGCGGTTGCTCTCGTCGTCGCCCGAAAGGCGGACGATTTGAAGCACGGCGCGGCTTTGGCGGCGGCGGCGCTCGACGAGGGCCTTGCCGCCGATACGCTCGCCAAACTCGTGCAAGTCTCGAACCGCGCCTCGCCCATGTCGAACGGCGTTGCCGTTGCAGCCGCCGAAGGAACTCGATGACCGACTTCTTAAAGACGATCGAGGCCTATAAGCGACGCGAAATCGCGGCGGCCAAGGTGCGCATGCCGTTCGAGACCTTGGCGCGCAAGGCGCATGACCAGGATCCGCCGCGTGGTTTCGTCAAGGCGATCGAGGCCAAGCGCGAGACCGGCCATATGGCTTTGATCGCGGAAATCAAAAAGGCGAGTCCCTCGAAAGGGCTGATCCGCGCCGATTTCGACCCGCCTGCCCTCGCCCGCGCCTATGAATCTGGGGGGGCGGCATGTCTCTCGGTGCTCACCGACGGGCCCTCCTTTCAGGGCAGTTTCAGCGATCTTTCCGAGGCACGGCAAGCAACGCATTTACCTTGTCTTCGCAAGGACTTCTTGTTCGATCCTTATCAAGTATATGAAGCACGGGCGAATGGCGCGGACTGCATTTTGATCGTCATGGCCTGCGTCACCGACGCGGAGGCCTAGCGGCTTGACCCGCGCGGCGCATGATCTTGGCATGGACATTCTTGTCGAGGTTCACGAGGAAGCCGAGCTTGCCCGCGCGTTGCCGCTGGAAACCCGGCTTGTCGGGGTCAACAACCGCGATTTACGAACCTTCAAAATATCGCTCGACGTGTGCGAACGGCTCGCCGCGAAAATCCCGGCGGATCGGATCGTCGTCGGCGAAAGCGGCATCCTCACGCATCAGGATTGTCTGCGCCTGCAAGCGCATGGCATTTCTGCCTTTCTCGTCGGCGAAAGTCTCATGCGCCAAAAAAACGTCGCGGCGGCGGCGCGGGCGCTTCTCGTCGGCGAACCGCACCCGCGCGGTTACAAACCCCAGCGCGGATGATTTTTGCCTGCTCGCTCCCCGCCCTTTAGGATCGAATCACCGCCATGCCGGACCTCACGCATCTCTCCGCCGCCGGGCAAGCCCACATGGTCGATGTTTCAGGCAAGGCCGCGACCGAACGCGTCGCGATCGCGGAAGGCAGGATCGTCATGCGAAAGGCGACCCTCGATCTTGCCTTGTCGGGCAATGCCAAGAAAGGCGATGTCTTTGCCGCGGCCCGGATCGCCGCGATCATGGCGGCCAAGAAGACGCACGATCTGATCCCGCTCTGCCATCCGCTGGCCTTGAGCCAGGTTTCGGTCGATCTTGAACCGGATCAGGCCTTGCCTGGAATAAGGGTCCGCGTAAGCGCCAAGGTGTTGGGCCAGACCGGCGTCGAAATGGAAGCATTGACCGCCGTCTCCATCGCCTGCCTCACGATCTACGACATGTTAAAAGCAGTCGACCGCTCGATGCGGATCGAAGCGATCGCGCTTGTGCGCAAAAGCGGCGGCAAGTCCGGCGATTTTTCGCGCGACGAGGCTTTGTCCGCATGAATGGCGAACCGCCGCTGACCGTGCCACAGGCCCGCGCGCGTATTCTGGCGAATATTCCCCAACCCCGCCCGGTCGAGGTCGTCGCCCTGGAACGCGCGACCGGACGAACACTTGCTGTGGATCTCGCCGCCAAGCGGACCCAGCCCCCCAACGCGGTCTCCGCCATGGACGGTTACGCGGTGCGCGCCGGCGACCTCGCGCAAGCTGCCGGTCAAGTTGAAACAGATCGGCGAAAGCACGGCCGGGCATGGATTTTCGGGTTCCATTGGCGCCGAAGGAAACCGTGCGGATTTTCACCGGCGCGCCGGTGCCGGATGGCTGCGACACGATTTTGATTCAGGAAAATGCCCGCGTGGAAGCAGGATTCGTCGAGCCTTTGCAAAGCGTGGCGAGCGGCCGCCACATTCGCGCCAAGGGTATCGACTTCGCCGAGGGCGAAGTTTTGCTTGCCGCCGGAACGCGGCTTGGCGCGTCGAACATCGCACTCGCCGCCGCGATGAATTTCGCCGAGGTTGCGGTCACCCGGCGCCCGCGCGTGGGAATTCTCGCGACCGGCGACGAATTGGTACATCCTGGCGAAACCATTTGCGCCGATCAAATCGTTGCCTCGAATTCCTTCGCGATCGCCGCGCTCGTCGAGGCCGCGGGCGGCGAACCGCTCGACCTCGGCATCGCTAGGGACGATTTGGGCGCGCTTGACGAACGCCTTGCTGCCGCTCGCGCCGCCGCCGATGTATTGGTGACGCTTGGCGGGGCTTCGGTTGGCGATCATGATCTGGTCAAACCGGCGCTCGCCGGGCAAGGCATGGAACTGAATTTTTGGAAGATCGCGATGCGGCCAGGAAAACCAGTGATCCATGGCCGCCTTGGGCCAATGATTATCCTTGGCTTGCCGGGAAATCCGGTTGCCGCGTTCGTCGCCGGAATGGTTTTTCTCGTGCCTCTGCTACGCGCGCTTTGCGGCGATCCCGATGCGGGCCGCGACGCAGCCGAACCGGCGATCCTCGGCAAGGCGCTGCGCGGCAACGACGGCCGCCAAGATTATTTGCGCGCGACATTGCGGCTTAGCGAAACAGGGCTGCCGGTTGCGGCCCCTTTCGAGATACAGGACTCCTCGCTTCTGCGCCTTCTCGCGCAAGCGCAATGCCTGGTGATCCGCGAACCTCACGCCGAGCCCGCGTCGGCGGGAGATTTATGCCGGATCATCCGGCTTGGTTTTTGACTTGGTTTTTGCGCGTGGACGGGCGCGGAGCCCGTCCCGCTCGAATCGGCGCGGCGATTGACAATGCGGCCACCGCGATGCCCCTCGCACTCTGATGGAAAAGCAAATCAACGTCGATCTCCTCGTGATTGGCGGCGGCGTCAACGGAACCGGGATCGCACGCGACGCGGCCGGGCGAGGCCTTGCAGTGATGCTCTGCGAGCAGGGCGATCTTGCCGGCGCGACATCGTCGGCATCGAGCAAGCTCATTCATGGCGGGCTGCGTTATCTCGAATATTATCAATTCCGCTTCGTGCGGGAGGCGCTGCGAGAGCGGGAGGTGCTGCTCGGGATCGCGCCGCACATCGTTTGGCCAGCGCGTTTTATTCTTCCGCACGACAAAGGGCTGCGGCCCGCTTTGGTGATCGAGGCAGGCCTCTTTCTTTACGATTGGCTCGCGCGGCGCAACCGCTTGGGCCGCTCGCGCCGCCTCGATCTCCGCACGGCCAAGGAGGGCACCCCGCTCAAGGACCATCTGACGACGGGCTTTGGTTATTCGGACTGTCGCGTGGACGATGCCAGACTTGTTGTGCTGAACGCCGTCGACGCGCGCGAACGCGGTGCCGACATTCGCACCAGAACGCGCTGCGTTTCGGCAAAGCGCGAGCAAGGCAAGTGGCACGCGACGCTCCTCGATATGCGCGCGGCGGCGACAACGATCGTGACCGCGCGCGCGCTCGTCGATGCGGCGGGACCCTGGGTCGCCGAGGTGTTCAACAGCGTGAGCGGCCGCGACGCCGGCAAAAAACTCCGTCTCGTCAAGGGTAGCCACGTCGTCGTGCCCCGCATTTACGAGGGAGACCACAGCTATGTCCTGCAAAACGAGGATCGCCGCATCATCTTCGTGATGCCCTATGAAATGGATTATTCGCTCATCGGCACAACCGAGATCCCTTTTGAGGGAGATCCCTCGAAGGCGAGGATAAGCGCGGAAGAAATCAGCTATCTCTGCGCCGCGGTGTCGCGTTATTTCCGCGAGCCCTTAGATGCGCGCGATATCGTGGAATGCTTTTCCGGCGTGCGGCCGCTCTATGACGACGGCGCGAAAAATGCCTCCGCCGCCACGCGCGATTATGTGCTCGATCTCGACGCGCCGGAGGGCAGCGCGCCGCTTCTTTCGGTTTTCGGCGGCAAGATCACCACCTACCGGCGCTTGGCAGAGGATGCGATCGAGCGGCTTGCGTTGCAATTGAAGCTCCCGCGTGAGGAACGCTGGACCGCGACGGCACCGCTCCCCGGCGGCGACATGGAAGACGGCGATTTCGACCGGTTTTTGCGCGCGTTGCGTGGCAAATATCCCTGGCTCGATGCTGCTACCGTGGGCCGGTTGGCCCGCGCGTATGGCACGCGGGTAGAGACGTTTCTCGGCAAGGCGCGTATTGCCGACGATCTCGGTGTGGAGTTTGGTGCGGGGCTCTTTCAAGCGGAAATCGATTATCTCATTGGCCAGGAATTCGCGCTGACCGCCGAGGACATCTTATGGCGGAGGTCGAAACGAGGCCTGCACCTTTCGCCACTCGAACGCGCCCGCGTGAGCGCCTATGTTGACGCGCGTGCACGTGGCCAAATACGAACAGCGCCCGACCCCACGAGGTCACCCTAAACATCTTTTCACGTCGTTCGAGTACCGCGATCGCCCCCTTCACTGATAGAGATGGCGAGCCCGGCTCGACGGCCTCTCCTGTCGCACCGTGTCACCCGCCAACGACTATATAGTCGCGTTCGCGGATATTCGCGGGCGTTCCCGAAACCGCAGTTTCCGGCACGGGAGGATACGTTATGAGAGCGAAGATCCTGGTTCAGGCGAGAACTCAACTCGCAACCGCATAGCCATCGATCCGTCATCGGCGTGTCACGCAACCCTAATAGCGCTCTCGTGCATCATTGCATCAACAAAACACGGGAGGAAATCCGATGTCGCGAAAATTACTGGTATCACGAAAGTTGCTGTCATGCGTTGCGCCCGGCGCCTTGGCGCTGGGGCTCGCAGCCGTTCATCCTGCCCCTGCCGAAGCCGACGGCGATGGCCGCGTTAAACACGTCTTGCTGATCAGCATCGACGGCATGCATGCCCTCGATTTTGCCAACTGCGCCAGAGGCATTGCCACCATCAATGGCGGCAAGCCCTACTGTCCGAATCTCGCCGAACTCAGCGAGCATGGCGCGATCTACACCCAGACCTCGACCTCACGACCGTCGGATTCCTTCCCCGGCCTGACGGCCCTGGTGACCGGCGGCTCACCGCGTTCGACCGGTGCATTCTACGATGTAAGCTATGATCGCTCGTTGTCGCCGCCCAAGATGACGACCCCCCCGCCCTACAACCTCCCCGGCGGTCCCACGCTTTGCCCCAGCGTTGTCGGCACCCAAATCGGGTTCGACGAGGAGATAGACATCGATTTCACCAAGCTCGACGCCGGTGGCGGCATCAATCCGGATTTCCTGCCGCGTGATCCCAAAAACAGTTGCGCGCCGGTGTACCCGCATCAGTTCATCCGGGTGAACACAATTTTCGAAGTGGTGAAGGCGGCCGGCGGCTACACCGCCTGGACCGACAAGCACCAATCCTACGAACTGACCAACGGCCGCAACGGGAAGGGTGTCGACGATTTCTACGCCCCCGAGATCAACTCGATTCCCGTGGGATTGCCAGGGGTTACGGGCTGCAATCCCCTTCCGGATCAGACCGCGGTGTCGTCGAGCAATGCTTGGACCGATAGCTTCGCCAATATCCAGTGCTATGACACCCTCAAGGTCCAGGCCACCCTCAACGAGATCGACGGATTAACTCACGATGGCAAGCCGGCGCCGCGGGTGCCGAACGTCTTCGGCATGAATTTCCAGGTGGTGAGCGTCGGCCAGAAGCTTGTCGAGAAAAGCGTCGACATGACGGGCGGCTACACCGACGGCGATGGCACGCCGTCCATGCCGTTGCTCGGCGAAATCAAGTTCGCAGACGCGGCGATCGGCAAGATGGTGGCCGAGCTGAAGAGCCGCGGCCTTTACAAACAGACCGCGATCATCATCACCGCCAAGCACGGCCAATCGCCGATCGATCCGAGCCGGCTTTTGCGCATTCCTGCGGATGCTCCCACCGACCAGCCGCCTTCGATGATTCTCAGCCCAGCTGGCGTCGGTCCGGGATTCCCGGTGGTGCAGGCACTCGAGGACGATATCTCGTTGCTCTGGCTCGGCGACAACAGCAAAATCGCCACGCTGAACGCGGTGGCATTGCTCGAGGCCAATGCCGCCACAATCGGCGCCAACGGCGGCCAGTTCTTCTACGGCCGCAACTTGGATCTTATGTTCAGCGATCCGAGGACGCCCGAAGGTTCGCGGACGCCCAACATCATCGTCGCGCCCAATGTCGGTGTCGTTTATACCGGCGGCATGAAGAAGCTGGCGGAGCATGGCGGTTTCGCGCATGACGACACCACCGTCATGATGCTCGTCGCCCATCCGGCGATGGAGCGCACGATCGTCAGCAGCCCGGTCGAGACGGCGCAGGTGGCGCCCACGATCTTGCGCCTGCTCGGTCTCGATCCCAGCAGTCTCATCGCCTTGCAGAAGGAAGGGACCCAAGTCCTGCCGGGAATTCCGTTCTCGCGCGACTAAAACGGTTTCGAGCCGGGCGAATTGCAAGTGGTCGTCAAAGAAAACACCATGGTGCTTCACGGCGTCAGCTGATTGCCGCTGCTTGGTGAAGAGCGGCGCCTGAATTTGCCGCGCACGTCAAAAGGCCCCGCTATGCGGGGCCTTTCCGTTTGTTGGAGGGAAGGCAGAGGTATCGCTATGCGTGGCCCATGAGGTAAGATCATCGAAATCCGGGATAGCGCCAACGTTCCGCTCTTCGTTTGTCTGGTGACCCTCAGGAATCCCCCGCGTGAGCCATCTTCTCGCGATTGATCAGGGAACGACCTCGACGAGGAGTCTCCTCTTCGACGCATCGGGAAGGCTGCTCTTCAGCGCCCAACGCGAGTTTTCTCAGTCCTATCCGCAACCGGGTTGGGTCGAGCACGATCCGCAGACGATCTGGCGCGACGTGCTGCACACCGCGCGCGAGGTCATTGCAAAGGCAAATTCGCCGGTTGCCGCGATAGGCATAGCGAACCAGCGGGAAACCACTGTCGTCTGGGAACGCGCGGACGGCACGCCAATCTATCCCGCCATCGTATGGCAGGACCGACGCACCGCCGCCGAATGCGAGCGATTGCGCCAGGAAGGAGCCGAAACGCTGGTTCGCGGCCGAACGGGCTTGCTTCTCGATCCTTATTTCTCGGCAACCAAACTTGCCTGGATTCTCGGTCACGTGGCGGGCGCGAGGGCGCGCGCGGAACGCGGCGAACTCGCCTTCGGCACCATCGACAGTTTCTTGCTCTGGCACTTGACCGGAGGCAAGGCGCATGCGACCGACGCCACCAACGCCTCGCGAACCATGCTGTTCGACATCCACCGCCAATGCTGGGACGGCGATCTTTTAAGATTGTTCAATATTCCCGAGGCCTTGCTAGCCGAGGTTCATGACAACAGCTTCCTTTATGGGGTGACAACCGAGGGTTTGTTCGATGAGGCAATTCCGGTCGCGGGCATGGCGGGCGACCAGCATGCGGCGCTAATCGGCCAAGCCTGCCTTGATGCTGGAATGGCGAAGGCGACATACGGAACTGGCTGTTTCTTCTTGCTCAACACCGGCGAAGTGGCGTTATCCCCGGCGAAAGGGATGCTCACGACCATGGCTTACCGGGCGGGCGGGCGGCCCACCTACGCCGTCGAGGGATCGATCTTCGCCGCCGGAGCCACGCTCAAATGGCTGCGCGACCGGCTCGATTTGTTCGAGGACGTTTCGCAAACCGGCGCCATGGCGACGGAGATCGGCGGCAATGATGGAGTCTATTTGGTGCCCGCCTTCACTGGCCTTGGCGCGCCGTATTGGGACCCTGACGCGAGGGGACTGATTTGCGGCCTCACATTGGATACAGGCCCCGCGAATTTCATCCGCGCCGCATTGAAATCGGCCGCCTACCAAACCTTTGACCTGATGCAGGCCATCACGGGCGGTGGGCCGCCCCGCGCGCTGCGTGTCGATGGCGGGATGGCGGCGAATGACTGGTTTTGCCAGTTTCTGGCCGACATTCTTGCAGCACCGGTCGAGCGCCCGCTCATCCTCGAGGCGACGGCGCAGGGTGCAGCCTTTCTAGCCGGACTTACGCTTGGAATATTTCCCGATTTTGCCGCCATTTCCGCAGCATGGGCGCGCGGCGCAAGATTTGAGCCGCGCATGGATGGAGCCGAGCGAGAGCACTTGGTCGCCGGGTGGCGGGATGCGGTTGCGCGAACGCTTACGCTGGATAGGCGTTCTCCATGTTGAAACCAGCGCAATAAAACGATCGCCGAGGACGATCAAGAAAGTTCCTATTCCTATTAGTCCTTTGTTAACGTTGTCGGCGTACTAGCCATCATTTACCGAGTGTGATGGAGGCGCGTCATGTCAGATGTCAAAAAATCTGACGCCAAACAAACGACAATGGGCGGACAGATCGGTGAAACAGAAAGACCAGCTAAGCTTGATATTTCGCCGATGACACTGAGGTGGGCTTTTAAGTTAGAGGGCGAAGGAAGAATAAGCTTTCCGTCGCTAAAGCAGCTGGCAGCACGAATTCTGCGGGCTTTAATTCAATGAAACTCGTGAGGACCATCTTAGATTTCGACAAATGGTGCTCTCAGCACAATTATACGCGTTCTGAAATCGCAACTATTCTTCGAGTTAGTAGGCAGACAGTTCACAACTGGACAAGCACGAAACTTACTCGTGAGTTAAGGAGAAATACCTATAAACATGAAAACGATCTCGACCAGAAAACTCGTGAAAAACAAGAGATTCCGATGACGTTGACGTTATGCTTGGTTGCACTTGAGACATTAGGAAAAGGTTTTTTAGTTAGTCCGTCGGAAAAAAAAGCGCAAAAGTGAGCTGAGAGTGCGCTGGGAATTTCCTCTACGGCGCGTTTAGGCCGCCGCAAGGCAAAAGGAGCGATGTCACGATGGAAAATATGGCCGACTCTCGAAAGGTCGTTCCCGAAGAGCAATCGCTGCCCCGCGAGGCCTTGTCGCGCCGCGATTGTCTGACGAGCGCCGCCGCCGCCGCGCTGGGCTATACGCTCGCCGCCGGCCCCGTCCGCGCCGCCGCGATCAAAACCAGCACGGACGGCCTTTCCGCCGGCACGGCAAAAGTGAAAGTGGCGGGCGGCGAAATGCCGGTCTATAATGCCAAGCCACTCGGCGCGGAAAAACCGCCGGTGATCCTCGTCGCGATGGAGGTCTTCGGCCTGCATGAGCACATCAAGGATGTGACGCGGCGGCTAGGCAAGCTTGGCGCTTTCGCAATCGCGCCCGATTATTATTTCCGGCTTGGCGACCTCACCCAAATCGCCCAACCGGCGCAACTGATGCCCTTGGTTAACGGCAATCCCGATGATGAGCTTTTTGCCGATCTCGACGCGACGGTCGATTGGGCCAAGTCCCAGGGAGGCGATACGGACCGGCTCGGCATCATCGGTTTTTGCCGGGGCGGACGCACGGTGTGGCTTTATGCGACGCATAATTCCAACCTCAAGGCGGGCGTTGCCTTTTACGGAAGCCTGATGGATCCCCCGAGCGCGACCATGCCGAAGAATGCTTTTGAACTCGCAAACGAGGTCAAGGCGCCAGTGCTCGGCCTTTACGGCGCCGAGGACGCTAGCATCACGCCTGACCAGGTTGAGGCGATGGAGGAAAGGCTAAAAGCGGCGGGAAAAACCACCAAATTCAAGATCTATCCGGGCGCGGGCCATGGTTTCTTCGCCGATTACAGGCAAAGTTATCGCGCGGAGGCGGCACAAGACGCCTGGCTGTCAATGCAGGCCTGGTTCAAGAAATACAAGGTGTTGGGCTAAGTTTTTGGCTTGGTTCCGAGACGGGGAAACGGCGGGGACCCGTTGGCCAGCCGATGCAAAAGCGCTAGGGCACTGACTGGAAACACTCATTCAACTGTGGATTCGTTCCTGTCAGCGTGATTGTCAAGATTCGTGCAGCTCCAGTTGGAGCACCGACGGGTATAATGGTTCCATTTAGTTCATTGGTCACTGCGGTACAGTTTTTAAAATAGTCTTTTTGGCAGGGATACGGGCCAAAGATTTGATATCCGAAAGGATCACTGTTATTGATTGCTTTTGTGATTGGACAAGAGCAAATAATCTCGTTTTGTTTGAGCGGCGGGAGGCCAGGGAACGTCTTGCCCTTGGTGCTTTTGAAGCAAATACCGCCATCACATTGAGCGTAGGCTCCAGTTGAACCGCCTGGGCATGTATAAACAGCCCCGGTTCCACCTTTAAGGACATCAGTTGGAAGGCTAAAAGTACTCGCCATAAAGCCGTTCCCCACGCCTTGCGCGTTCAAATCACAGATATTCTGCTGCGGCTGGGTAGAAATATTAATTGGGTAGTTAAATGGGGGGGCACTGATGCTATCTCCATGCTCAATCTGGCATTCGGCATAAGCGAGATTGACGAAGGAGCTGGCTTCGGCGCAGAGCGCGTATGTCTGGTTCCTACATATGGCGTAGGGTACCACATTGCCCCTTTGGGAATTGTTGGGAAGAACACCGGGACTTTCGGCATGGGCCGCCGCGATAGCCAGCGCCATGCACAGTGCACCAACGGACAGCGACATTTGTAGACGACTTTTGATTGTTTGGCATGGCGCGTTCATGTTCGCTACTCTCTGTGCAACTCGATTGCCAAATCGGATTAATGGGCAACATGTCACCGCAACCGGCCATTAGCGCAGGATTTCCACCGCTCCTTTGTCGGCCACTTCGAGCGGATGATCATGATGCTGCAACGAGTGATGGTTGTCAATTATCTTGTGTCAATTTATGAGATAGAATAAACGATTGTTTTCGCATCGCTTATGACGGAATATCCCAAATTTAAAGACGCCGTGACGTTCAGGGCATGCCGAACAGTCAAGGGTCATTTCCGCGTCGGCCATGGCGCCCTCTTCGCGTCCGGCGGCCATGCCGGAAAACGCCTTCGATCTGGCCGCCGAGGTCAAGGCGCCGGTGCTCGGCCTTTACGGGGCCGAGGACAGCGGCATTACGCCGGATCAAGTAGAGGCGATGAAGGAAAGGCTAAAAGCAGCGGGAAAAACCACGAAGTTCAAGATTTATCCAGGCGCGGGCCATGGTTTCTTCGCCGATTACCGGCAAAGTTTTCGCGCGGAGGCGGCACAAGACGCATGGCTCTCAATGCAAGCTTGGTTCAAGAAATATCATGTGCTGGACTAATCATGTCACCAGTGGAGGAAGGTTCCACCCAGAGAGTTGTCGGTTGCTCTGATGAAGGATCGTCGTCGGAAGGCCGACACCCAAAGAGGCTCGGGGCGCAGCCTAGAGCTCGATCCGGCTACCAGCCGGATGCGCCAGTATCATGTTCGAATTAGCGTAGATATACCTAAAGATACCGTCTAACTCGATCGCAGTACTCTGAGTATTGCTGGCCGTAATGGTTTCTCAGGTATTCCTCTTCACGCGATACCTGACGGTGGAACAGCCAAACGGCGGCAACGATATAGACCAGAAGAATCCAATTTGAGAACACCAGAAATTGGCCCAGCAAGACAAACCCAAATGCCACATAGATGGGATTACGGCTAACAGCAAAAATGCCGGTCGTTACAAGCTTGTCCGGGTGGTCTTGGTCAATGCCAACACGGAAACTCTTCCCAAATGAAACAAGACTCAGAAATAATAGGAACAATCCCGCGAGGCAAAAAAACACTCCAACCCAGGAGACTATCCCGGAGTGAAAGAGTTCTTCTCTGCTTACCGTTGGAAACTTAAATGCAGCGGCAAACACGAGATAAAAATAGAAAATAGCAAACGGCGGAATCAGGAAATCCTTTTTGTCTATTCCGCCGAAATGCATCGCTTTTATCCCTTTTCTTCTCATCAGCAAGACCCGCACCCATACCATTCCAAGCAGCAGCACCATTGTCAGCGCAGCGAAGTACCTTTGCATAGGCGCTCTCCGTTCAAAGTCAGTCTGCTTGTTGCTGCCGTACCCCGGGTGCGTCATAGCATTTCGACTGTGGCACAAGATTAAGGTCGCGCCAGCCGGGTGGCTGTCGATTAATAATTCTTGTTCTGCACCACCTTGCTGGGACTGGCAATCGGCCCGTTGCCGCCATATTTTAAAGGAGCCCGCAAAAGGACAAAGGGCCATGGGAGTTCTTGCCGATCGCAACCGGACCTTCCCCCAGGCGCAAACCCTGACTGGACGATTCCGCAGGGGTTCGAGCGCTATAGCGAGGCCGAGCATCGCATCTGGACGACGCTCTATGAGCGCCAGGCGGCAGATATTGCCTGGGCGCGCCTGCGACGCATTTCTGCATGGGCTCGACGCCCTCGATCTGCACGGCCAAGGCATCCCCGATTTCCGGCAATTGAACGAAACGCTCTCAGGCCTCACGGGATGGCGGATCGTGGCGGTCCCTGGGCTCGTGCCCGATGCGGTGTTCTTCGACCACCTCGCCAACCGGCGCTTTCCGGCCGGCAATTTCATCCGCGGCGCCGATGAGCTCGACTATTTGGAACTGCCGGACATTTTTCACGATGTCTTCGGCCATGTGCCCATGCTGACCGATCCGGTCTTCGCCGATTACATGCAGGCCTATGGGAAGGGCGGGCGTCGCGCCCTCTCGCTCGGGCACCTTGCCAATCTCGCGAGGCTTTATTGGTACACGGTCGAGTTCGGGCTCTTGGAAACGCCTGAAGGCTTGCGGATCTATGGCGCGGGCATTGTGTCGTCGAAAACGGAAACGATCTTCGCGCTTGCCTCCAATTCGCCGAACCGCCTGGGGTTCGATCTGGAACGGGTGATGCGCACGCTTTATCGCATCGACGATTTTCAGCAGGTCTATTTCGTCATTCCCTCGCTAACCTATTTGCTCGATGTCACGACGGGGACCGATTTCGGCCCCCTCTACGGCAAAATCTCGAACATGCCCGATATTCCGATCGCGGCGATCGAACCAGGTGATAAGGTTTTCACGCACGGGGCACTCAAGAATATGCCAGGAGCGGCGGGCGCCGCAAGGCGCGGCCTAGCCGCAAGCGGCTTAGCGAGGAGGAAGAGCATCATGCGGGACAAGGTTGTGGTTGTCACCGGCGGTTTTGGCGTGCTTGGGCACGCGGTGGCCGAGGCGGCGCTCGCGGCGGGAGCCTTTGTGGCCATCCCTGGCCGGGAACAAGAGGATAAGATCCCCGCGCGGGATCGGCTTCTGGTGCTTGTGGGGGTGGATTTGACGGATTTCGCGGCGGCGAAACAAGCTTTCGAAGCTGTGGCCACGCGCTTCGGCAAAATCGACGGACTCGCCAATGTCGCGGGCGGCTTCCGCTGGCAGACGCTCGGCGATGGCGATCTCGCCGGATGGACCGATATGTTCCGGATGAATCTTTTGACCGCCGCCACGGCAACCAAGGCGGCCCTGCCCTATCTGCGCGCAACGCAAGGCGCCATCGTCAATGTGGCGGTCGGCTCCCGCAAAAAAGGCCGGCGCGGGAATGGGCGCCTATGCCGCGTCCAAGGCCGGCGTGCTGCGGCTGACCGAAAGCCTCGCCGAAGAAGAGAAGAACGCCGGCGTGCGCGTCAATGCGGTGCTGCCGACGATCATCGATACGCCACGTAACCGCGCGGACATGCCGAAAGCCGATTATTCACGCTGGGTGAAGCCGGAAGAGATCGCCAAGGCCATTTTGTTTCTTCTGTCCAGCGACGCCACGGCAATCACCGGCGCGGAGCTTTTGATTTCCGGGCGGACGTGATCACGAGGCGGATTTGGCGGCTTCGAGCGGCAGGCGATGGCTGTCCTTGAGCGTCGTCAACACGATCGACGATTTGACGTGCGAGACGCTCGCCTGCGGCAGGATCAAATCGTTGATGATCCGGGCAAGGCCGCTTAAATCCGGGGCGGCCACTTTCAGCAGATAATCGGCATCGCCAGTCAGCGCAAAGGCCTCCTGTATCTCTTCGACTCCAGTTACGAAGTCTCTGAATTTTTTGGCATTTTCCTTGGAATGGGGAGACAGGGTGACTTGAATGAGGGCGAGAAGGCCGACGCCTAAGCGCGCGGCGTTAAGGCGCGCGGAGTAGCCCTCGATAATCCCGGTTTCCTCAAGCCTTATGCGGCGGCGCGAACATTGCGAGGCGGAGAGGCCGACTTTCTCGGCAAGCTCGGCATTGGTGAGGCGCCCGTCGGCCTCGAGTGCCGCAAGCAGCTTGAGGTCGAATCGATCGAGCGCGCCTAGCTCTTGCAAATCTGCCATTTTTCACACAATCCGTGCATCGAAACGCGAAAATTGGTTCATTATACACACTTCTGTCGCGGGTTTCGCGCTATCTTTAATCTTCTTAAGGAAGGATTAAGAAAAAATGGGCCCGTTTCCGCACGATGCGCCGCCAGCCAAAATCAGCGCCGAAAACCCAGCCGGCACCGATGGATTTGAATTCGTGGAATTCGCCCATCCCGAGCCGGGCGCGCTCAAGACATTGTTCGAGCAGATGGGATTCGCGCTTGTCGCGCGGCACAAATCCCGCGCCATCGATCTGTATCGCCAGGGCGGCGTCAACTACATCCTCAACGGCGACCGGACAAGCTTCGGCGGAAGATTCGTTGATCTGCACGGACCCTGCGCGCCCGCGATGGCCTGGCGCGTCGTCGATGCCAAACACGCTTTTGCGCATGCGCTGGAGCGCGGCGCCAAGCCATACAAGGGCGAAACCGGCGCCAAGACCATTGACGCTCCCGCGATCCTTGGGATCGGCGGCAGCCTGATCTATTTCATCGACACTTTTGGCGCCAAGGGTTCGCCGTATGATGCCGAATTCGACTGGGTAGGCGAGCGCGATCCGGTGCCAGCGGGTTGCGGCATCGACTATATCGATCACTTGACCAACAATGTGTTTCGCGGCGCCATGGACCGCTGGTACCAGTTTTATCGAAATCTCTTCAACTTCCGTCAGATCCGCTATTTCGATATCGCCGGAAAAGTGACCGGTCTTTACTCCCGCGCGTTGACCAGTCCGTGCGGAAAGATCCGGATTCCCTTGAACGAATCCGCCGACGACAAGAGTCAGATCGAGGAATATCTGCACCAATATAAGGGCGAAGGCATTCAGCACATCGCCTGCGGCTGCAAGGACATCTACGCCACCGTGAAGCGCTTGGCGGCGCGGGGTCTCGCTTTCATGCCGCCGCCGCCCGATACCTATTACGGCGGATCGCCGCGCGGCTTCCAGGCCATGGCGAACCGCTGGAGACATTGCGGGCGAGCGGCATTCTCATCGATGGCGAAGCGGTCGAAGGCGGCAAACCAAAACTCCTGTTGCAGATTTTTTCAAAGACGGTGATCGGCCCGATCTTTTTCGAGTTCATCGAACGCAAGGGCGACGAGGGTTTTGGCGAAGGCAATTTCCAGGCGCTTTTCGAGTTGATCGAAGCGGACCAGATCGAACGCGGCGTGCTCGTCGACGTGAAGAATGAAGCTAACGCGGTATTCCTCTCGCCCAGAGATACTCCGCATAGATTGCGATGGTGATCAGGACAAGCATGAGCGCGACGAGCCAAGCCACCGCCAGCCAGCCGGCGGCGGGTGTCGCGTAGGCGTGGTAAATGTACTGTGGAGTCTCGTACGAAACGGGCTGAAATGAGCCAGCCAGCCCAGTGCCACGCCAATGCCCCCGCCGATCGCCCAGAATTGAGGCCCGAGCTTGTTCTTCAGGTGAAAAATAGTGCGAAGCCAAGGAATGCATATTTTGCAAGAATGACGATAATCGGCTGACAGCACGGCTTCCGGATTAATTGCCAGCGAATATCGCCCGGGCAATATGGTCAAAGTCATGACCCAAGCTCAGCGCTATCAGAAGGACCACCAGAGCTATGAGATTCTTGGCACCCACGTTCTCCTCCTGATATCGAGCCGCGCTGAAGGGCCGCGTGACATGACGGCCGTGGCCCGGCGCCAAGTTAGATTGCTCATAACTTTTGGAATAATGCCCTATTTGGGCAATGGCTTATATATATCGTGAGCCAATCTGGCCTGGCTAGCTGTATCAGCGCCCGTTGGCCAGTTGTCTACCATTATGCTCGGAGATTACCGGCATCAAAAGGGCTCCTCCCATGCCGCTTCGTTACATGTCCGGCTTCGGCAACGATTTCGAGACCGAGGCGTTGCCGGGCGCCTTGCCGCAAGGGCAGAACTCGCCGCAGCGCTGCCCCTATGGGCTTTACGCCGAACAATTGTCGGGCACGCCGTTCACGGCGCCGCGCGGCGCCAATGCGCGCTCCTGGCTCTACCGCATGCGTCCGTCCGTCAAGCATGTGGGCCGCTTCACCCGCATCGATGTTCCCTTCTGGAAAACCGCGCCGCATATTGCCGCGCACGGCTTGCCTCTTGGTCAATTGCGCTGGGATCCTTTGCCGATCACCAATGAACCTTTGACCTTCGTGACCGGCATGCGCACCATGACGACCGCGGGCGATGTCCACACCCAGACCGGCATGGCGGCGCATGTCTTCCATGTGACGCAGAACATGGAGGACGATTATTTTATGAATGCCGACGGCGAATTTCTGATCGTGCCGCAAGCCGGCGCCCTAGAGATCGCGACCGAGCTCGGCCGCCTCGACGCCGGACCAGGCGATATCGCCGTCATTCCGCGCGGGATGAAGTTTAAGGTAGGGCTTCAAGACGGTTCCGCGCGGGGCTATGTCTGCGAGAATTATGGCGCGAGATTTACCTTGCCCGCGCGGGGGCCAATCGGCGCCAACTGTCTCGCCAACCCGCGCGACTTCAAGACCCCGGTGGCAAGCTTTGAGGATAAGGAAACGCCCTGCCGTCTCACGTTAAAATGGTGCGGCGGCTTTCATGTCAGCGAAATCGGCCATTCGCCCCTCGATGTCGTCGCCTGGCACGGCAATTACGCGCCTTACAAATACGATCTTCGTACGTTTGCGCCAGTCGGCGCCATTCTGTTCGATCACCCCGACCCTTCCATCTTCACGGTGCTGACCGCGCCATCCGGCGAGGCCGGCACTGCGAACGTCGACTTCGTGATCTTTCCGGAGCGCTGGCAGGTCGCCGAACATTCGTTCCGGCCGCCATGGTATCACATGAACATCATGAGCGAGTTCATGGGGCTAATCCACGGCCAATATGACGCCAAGGCGAAAGGCTTTGCGCCGGGCGGGATATCGCTGCACAATAGCATGCTGCCGCATGGGCCCGACAAGCAAGCGTTCGACAGAGCGAGTTCCGGCGAGCTGAAACCGCAAAAACTCGAAAATACCCTCGCCTTCATGTTTGAGACGCGCTATCCGCAACAGGTGACGGAATATGCAGCCAAGCTGCCAGCCTTGCAAAGCGACTATGCCGATTGCTGGCGGGGTTTGGAAAAACACTTCGATCCAAACCGCCGTGAATGACCAATGCCGTGAGGGAGCCGCGTGAAGCTTGCGACACTCGCCAACGGCAGCCGTGATGGGCGGCTCGTCGTGGTCTCGCGCGATCTCGCCCATGCCACGGACGCGCGGGGCGTCGCCCAAACCCTTCAACACGCGCTCGACAATTGGGCGCGGCTCGCCCCAAAACTCGAAGCGCTCGCGACCGCGCTTGAAACCGGCTCGGTGCCCCGCGAGCGGTTCCGTGAGCACGACGCGCTCTCGCCGCTGCCGCGCGCGTTCCAATGGATCGACGGCTCCGCCTATTTAAATCATGTGGAGCTCGTTCGCAAGGCGCGCGGCGCCGCGATGCCGCTGGACCTTTGGACCGATCCCTTGCTTTATCAGGGGGGATCGGACGCTTTTCTTGCTCCCCGGGAGCCGATAAGAATGGCGGATGAAGGTTTCGGTATCGATTTCGAGGGGGAAGTCGCGGTCGTCGTCAAGGATGTCGCGATGGGCGCGGATCGCGCCGAGGCCGCCGCGGCGATTGCCCTCGTCCTCCTTGCTAATGATATCTCTTTGCGCAACCTTATCCCGGCGGAGCTAGCCAAGGGTTTTGGCTTCCTCCAGTCGAAGCCGTCCTCGACCTTCTCGCCGGTCGGGGTCACCCCGAGCGAGCTTGGCGCTTCGTGGGACGGCGGACGCGTGCACCTTCCCTTGCTCGTTAGCGTCAATGGCAAGCCATTCGGGCGGGCGGACGCCGGCACCGGCATGAACTTCGATTTCCCGGCTTTGATCGCGCATGCGGCCAGGACAAGACCTTTGGGCGCGGGCACCATCGTCGGCTCTGGCACCGTTTCCAACAAAGGCGCGGACGGCGGTCCCGGCCGCCCCATCGCCGAAGGCGGAGTTGGCTACTCATGCCTTGCCGAGGCGCGGATGGTCGAGACCATTCGCGACGGCGCCACGAAGACGCCATTTATGCGCTTCGGCGATACGGTGCGCATCGAGATGAAGAATGCGGGCGGACAGTCCATCTTCGGCGCCATCGAACAGACGGTCGAACCTTATGCAAGACCCCCCGCCTGAGCCTTGCCTCTACGGCTATTGGCGATCGAGCGCCGCCTACCGGGTGCGGATCGCCCTGAACCTCAAGCGGATAACCGCGAGACAAGTCTCCGTGCAACTGCAATTGGGCGAACAAACTCGCGACGAGCATCGCGCGCGAAACCCCGCGACTCTCATTCCGGTATGGCGCGACGCGGACGGGTTCACACTCGCTCAGTCGCTTGCCATCATCGACTATCTCGATGAAATTTATCCAGACCCGCCCTTGTTGCCGAATGACCCCAGGCAGAAGGCGGTTTGCCGCGAGATCGCCTACACGATAGCCTGCGACATCCATCCGATCGGCAATTTGCGGGTGCTTGAAAAACTCACGGCGGATTATGGCGCGGGCGCCGGCGCCCGCGCGGTCTGGAACCGGCACTGGATCGGGATCGGGTTCGGCGCGATCGAAGCGCGCCTCGCAGTCATCGCTGGGCGCCACGCCGTCGGAGACCGGATTACCCTGGCCGACATTTGCCTGGTGCCCCAGGTCTATAACGCGCGGCGCGCCGGCCTCGATTTGGCGCCCTATCCGGGCATCGCCGCGGCCGACGCGGCGGCCCGCGAGCAGCCAGCCTTCGCGGCGGCGGCGCCCGAAGCTCAGCCCGATGCGCCATAGCGGCTTTGGCCGCGTCGTGCGGGCACCCGGGTTTAACCGCGCGTACAGGCACCCGCCGCCCGACCGGCAAAAAAAAGACACCGGTTTTGATGAGGCAATACGCGACGCTTGTTGCGACCCTTGGAACGCCCGGATGGCCACAGCCGACGTCATCGCCTCAATCGGAACGAGAGAATGGCCCAGGTCAAGACTTAGCGGCGGACGTTATAATTGTGCTATTATAATGCAGCTTATTGAGCCGTCATTCTCTTGTCACGTGGGGAAAATAGCCCATGTTCTTACGATTGTTCACTCTCAGGGAGGAGTAACGGAAATGGCACAGTCACCGAAGCATCCGGCGGGTGAGCATCATCACTCCGCCGCCGCTCACCACCATGCCGCCGCGCATCATCACCATCAGGCGGCCCATCATCACGAGCGGGGCGAGCACAAAGAGGCGAAGGAGCACGCGGCCGCGGCTCTCGACCACAGCGAGCTTGCCCACAAACATACCACGACCGCCCACGGTCATTCTCACAAATGACGACGGGAAGGAGGGGATTCGCGCCGAAGGGTCAGGGGCGTAACCTCCTGAGCTCTTGCCGAAAGGGCGTTCTGATCCTGGTCGCTGACGCCAGTCTCGTCGCCCCAATGGATCGAGCCTTCTCGCGCGTCGCCCGCGCCGCGATGCGCGGATAATCCGGATCGAAGCCAGCGGCGTCCATCGCGCAGCCCCGCCGCACCTTCATCGCGATGCCGCCCGTTCCACCGGTTCACCTGACCGTGAACGCCGGCGAGCCCCGGCGCCGCGGTCAGCCAAGGTTACATTGAACCGCGTCTTAATCACGCCGGCCAAATCCACCCGGCGCCAGCGCACGACGCCATCTACGGCACGGTTTGAGCCTTCGCGAGCCAGCTCCGCTACTGTCGCCGCCCGATGTGGAGCGAGCCGAGGTTTCGGTTCAGCGGCCATGCGGTTGCCAATCCCGGCGACGCCTTCGGCCCACCGCCCGGCCTTTTTCTGGCCCGGCTGCCCGATCATTGCAAAAAGCGCTTCAGGGTCTTGGAATGGCCGCGTTAACGATGTTTCGAAATGCGTCAAGCCGGCCAGTTTAAATCCTAGCGTTCCGGTTGTAAAGTAACCTTTGGTTAACGGTTCCCGCCGGGGCGGCTCCCGTGCGTATTCGTGCAAAGTCTTGGCCCCTCGCGAGAGAGTTTGTAAGAGGCATACGATGGCAAGTTCCAACAAAGCACAAGATCCCGCGGCGGCGGCGCTTTTGGCCATCGAAGAGGCGTTGAATCTCCGCGCCGGCCAAGGCGCTGGACCGGCTGAAACAAATCCCATCGGCGCAACCAGCGCGGACAACAAGGCGGCGGACAAGGCGAAGGAGCGCTTGTTTGGCGAGCGCGAAGCCGCAACGCCGCGCCCCGGCCCTTCGCGGCCGCCGCGTGATGCAGCGGGGACGCTGGAGCCAAGGCCGGCGGCGATCGACGAGGATCGATTATTCGGTCCGGCGCACGCGAACGCCGCGGCGCCAGGCGCGGAAATTCAACCCCCAGAGCGCTCCGGCGGGGCCGCGCCGTCGATGCAACCAGCCAACGACGATCGCCAATCCGCCGGCGAGATTCTCCGCGCGTTTCAGAGCCGTTCCAACCGGCTTCCAGCAGTCTTTGTCGCGGCCTGCGCGGGTTTATGGGTTCTCCTCACCCTCGGTTACTTTATTGCCAACCGCGCGGTCCTTTTCAATCTCCCGGCGGTGTCTCTATTGCCGCAGGCCACACTTTATCTAATGACCATCGCGGGCCCCGTCATCTTCTTTTTGGTGACGGCGGCGTTGCTTCGCCGGGGTCAGGAGATGCGGCTTGCCGCCCGTTCGATGACCGAGGTCGCGGTCCGCCTGGCCGAGCCCGAAACCATCGCCGCCGGGCAAATGGTCACGCTTTCCCAAGCAATCCGCCGCGAGGTCGCTTCGATGGGGGACGGCATCGAACGCGCGCTCGCAAGAGCGAGCGAACTCGAGACTCTGGTCAGGTCCGAAGTCTCCAATCTGGAACGATCGTACTCGGACAACGAGCGCCGCGTCCATTCCCTGGTCGACGAATTAGCCTCCGAGCGGGAATCCATTCTGACCAATGCCGATCGTGTGCGGGGCGCGATCGCCTTGGCGCACGATAACCTTTCCCGCGATCTAGCAGGGGCCTCTACGCGTTTCGCGGAAAGTGTTGGAGAAGCCGCCGGCCGTGTCACCGCCTCGCTTAACTCCAAAGGCGAGGAAATCAAAACGGCGCTCGGCCGCGGCCGGGACGATCTCGTCGATCAATTGTCGTCGCATGGGAATGATCTCATCAAGCGGCTGACCCAAACTGGACAAGACGCCACGGCCAATCTCGCGGGGGCGAGCGATGGCATCGCGCGGACGCTTGCCGATCGGCTTGCGGAAATGGACGACAAGTTAAAGACCGCCAGGGAGACTCTCGCCGCCGATTTGGAAATTCGCGGCGATGCCCTCGCGCAACGGGTCGACGCCACCGGCACGCGGATTGCCGACACAATCTTTTCGCGCGGCGAAAATCTCGCGCTGCGCTTGACCGAGACCAGCGATCGTTTGCATGATGTCGTCGCGGTGCAGGGCAATACGCTGCATGATAATTTGGCTGGGATGAGCGAACGCATCGCGGGCCTTATCTCGGACCGCACCGCCGAAGCGCGACATTCATTCGAACACGTGACCCAGACTCTTGGGTCGCTATTTGATGAAAGTCAGGCAAGACTTAACGCTCAATTCGAGCAGCATGGCGACGAACTTCATCGTCGCTTCGCCACGACCGCCGATGCGACGGCAGCCGCGCTGACGAGCCATAGCGAAGCGTTGCGCCAGCGGGTCGCCACGACGGTCGCGGACACGCTCGCCGCATTGACGAGCCATTCCCAGCAATTGCATGAGACCGTCGGGACTTTCACCAGCCATACAGGTACGTTGAATGAACGTCTCGCCGCGACGCTAAACGAAACCTTTACGGCCCTAACGGATCACTCCGAGCAGATGAGCGAACGTTTGGAATCGACGGCGCGGACCACGGTTGCCACGCTCGCCAGCCAAACCGGAGCGCTGCATGAGCGGCTCGCCGCGACGAGCGCCGAGAACTCTTGGCGCGCTGTCAAACCATTGGGAGGAGATGGGCGGACGCCTGGAAGCGACCGCGCAGCGGCTCACCAGCCATACCGAAGCGCTCCATGCCCGCCTGAACTCGACCGTCGGCGAAACCCTTGACGCCTTGTCGAACCATTCGGACTCGATGAGCCAGCGGCTCGAAATAACCGGGCAAAGCTCAGTGACGGCATTTACGAACCAGACCGAAGCGCTCCACGCCCGCCTGAACTCGACCGTCGCCGAAACCCTTGACGCCTTGTCGCGCCATTCGGATGAGATGAGCGAGCGGCTCGAAACAACAGCGCAAAGTTCGGCGACGGCATTTACGAACCAGACCGAAGCACTCCATGCCCGCCTGAACGCGACCGTCGGCGAGACCCTCGACGCGCTTGCGAGCCACGCCCGCGAGATTGGCACCCGCCTGGAATTGGGAGCGACGCATTCGGCGGCAGTCCTTGCCAGCCATACCGAAACAGTGCAATCGCGTCTGGCTGCAACCGTCGGCGAGACGATCGGGGCCCTGACCGGATATTCCGAACAAATCAGCGAGCGGTTGGAGGCGTCCGCGCAGCACTCCGCCGCGGCTTATGCAAACCACGCCGAAGCCCTGCATGAGCGGCTCGCCTCCACGCTCGACGAAACGTTTGGCGCCCTGACGAGCCACGCGGATGAGATGAGCGAACATTTGGCGGCGGCCGCGCGCGGAGCCGCCGCGGATTTCGCGGATCACACGGGAGCGCTGCGCGAGAATTTCGACTTGACCGCGCAACAGGCGATCGCTTCGATCGGCTATCAAGCCAACGAGCTCAACGATCGCTTCGCGGAAACCGCGAATGAGGCGATCAATGCGATCGCAACCCATGGCGACCGGGTCAACGAAGCGCTTGCCGGCCGACTCTTGATGTTCGAGGAAACCGTTATCGGACAGGGCGGGGCGATCGCCAGCAACATCGACGAGCATGCCGAACGGTTTACCGCGACTCTTGCTGATCGCCTGGGTTCGATTGAAACCACGCTCACGTTGCAAGGGGGCGACCTAAACGACAAGCTTGGCCTGCGTGCACAGGAGGCCGCCGCGGCGCTGGGCGCGCATATCGAGGCCTTCGAATCGCGAATTGCCGCCAAGGCCGAGGAGGTTGGCCAGGCGCTCGAGACACTCGTCTCCCGCGTCGATCTAGGACTCGATTCACGCGCGCAAATGCTCAGCGAGACTTTGACAGGCAGAGCCCTCGATATAGCGAGAGCGCTTGGCGAAGGCGGCGGCGATGTGATCCGCGCGCTCGATGAAAAGGCTCAGGAAATCGGTACGGACATGACGGCTCGCTCGGCCGCCATCGCCGAGACGCTGGACGGCGGGGTCGCGCAGTTCGAGGAACGCGTCGTCGGCCGTCTCGTGGCGGTTGCCGGAGACCTCGACACGACGGGCCGCGCCGTCGCCGAAACTCTTGCGTCCAGGACGCGAGAGATCGATCAAACGCTCGGCCTTCATGCCGGCAACATCAACGCGGCGCTGGATCGCGAAGCAGGTCACCTTGGGCAAGTGCTCGCGGGGCGCGCCGAGGAAATCCGCGGCACCATCGCGCAGGCGGTCCAGGATCTCGACATAACACTAGCCGGACGTGCCGGGGAGATCGGCGAAGGCCTCGCCCACCGTATCAACGAAATTAGCATGGCCTTGGCGGGCCGCCTTGGCGAACTCGAAGGCGCGCTCGGGGAGCGCGGTCAAGCGCTCCAGCGAGCATTGGCGGCCCGTGCGGGCGATTTGCGCGAGCTTTTCGATACCCGCGGCGAGCAACTGGTCGAGACTCTGTCCGCGCGCGGCAACCAGATCGCCCAGGAGATGACAAGCGTCGGCGAAATCGTCACCCATACGATCGAGGGCCGTGGAACCGCCATTGTGCAGCACCTCGGCGAGAAGCAAGCCGAACTCACGGCGGCGATCGAGCACTCGACGGCCGATTTGCGTGCGGCGATCGAAACCGGCGCCGCCGCGTCGATCGGAGCCCTCGTCGATACCAATGAAAAATTGCGGACCGGGATGACCGAGGTGATCAATCGCCTCGTCAACAGCAGCGCGGGATTGCAAAGGGCGATTAACGCGACCGGCACCGATTTCGCGGCGGCGGAGCATTCGCTGAGCGAGCGCATGGACTATTTCCGCTCCGTATTCACCAACGTCGCTGGAGAGATCAATCAACTCAACCGATCCACGCGCGCCGCGCTCGACGAAGCAAGCAGCCTTGCCGAAACGATCGCACGCCACAAAAAGAGCTTGGCGAGTTCCGCGGGCGATCTCTCCCGCGAGCAAGGCGACCTCGATCAAATGCTCGCGGCGCGGCGCGACTCGCTCGAATCGCTTGTCAACAGCATCAAGGTGCGCCGCGAAGACTTGGAAGGCCTGATCCATTCCTTCGCGGAGCGTATCGAGGACTCATTTGAAAAAGCCGCGACGCGCGCGCGCGACATCGGCGCCTTCCTGGCCGAATCCTCGCAGTCCACCGGCGGAATGATCGACCGGCAATTCGCCGGCATTCGCGCCAATATAGAACAGGAGCGCGAGGGCACGGCGGCGGCGATGCGCGCTGCCTGCGAGCAGGCCAATGCGGAGCTCGCAGGCATTTTCGGGCAAACCACGGAGCGTTTCCAATCCGCGGCGGCGGAGCTGCGCGAAATGTCGCGCGAGATCCAGGGCGAACTCGAAGCGACTCGCGAAGCCTTGCGCCGTGGCGCCGCCGATTTGCCGCAGGAGACGGCGCAGCAGGCGGCTGCCATGCGGCGCGCCGTCGCCGATCAGATCAAGGCGCTCGAGGCGCTGAGCGAAATCGTGACTCGCTCCGGCCGCGCATACGACGTTTCTCAACCGGCTCCGGTCAATGCCGAACGCGCCGCCCAGCCGGTGCCCCGGCGCGTCGAACCCGCTCGTGCGGCCGAACCACCGCGCGCTCCGGAGCCGCCTCGCCCGGAGGCGCAAAGACCGCGCTCCGCTGCCAGGCCGGCAAACGGTAAAACTTCCGAACGTGGCGGCGGCTGGATCTCGGACCTTCTCGCCCGCGCGGACAGCGAGGAACCTCCGGTTTCCCCCAATGCCCCCGCCAAACCCACGCAACCGGCGCAACGGTTGGAAGCGATCTCTCTCGATGTCGCGCGGATGATCGATCATGCCGCCGCCGCCGCCGCCTGGGAGCGTTATCGCCGCGGCGAGACCAATGCCTTCTCGCGGCGGATCTACGTCGGCCGCGGGGCCCAGACATTCGACGAAATCCGCCGGCGCTACGGGGCCGATCTGGAGTTCCGCGCCACGGTCGATCGTTACGTGCAGGAGTTCGAACGGCTCCTGGCCGAGCTCGGCCAGGATGAGGCAAGCGAAGCCGTCGCCAAGACATATCTTTTGTCGGAGACCGGCAAGGTTTACACCTTGCTCGCCCATGCGGCGGGCAAACTCAACTGAATCGCGCGCGTATCGATCAAATGGACTCATTTGATCGATAAGGACGCAGCTCAAAATCGAAAGAGTTGGAGCATGTCCTGATCGTCGCGCAACTTTTTTAAGGACATGCTCTACGGGTCCAAAAACCGCTGCGATGTCTGCTTTCGCGGAGGAACTCCGGCTTTTTTGGTTTTGAACTCTCTCGGTGGACGATGGTGTCCGGAGTGCGGTGCCAGCCGGCCTGTAAGCCGGGTTTTGTATGGCGCGCGGTTTCGCGCGCGCGATGGCCATTCCTCTGGGACGGCCGTTGCCGGCCGCCTCGAGCAACCAACCCGGGCAACGATCCGGAGACGGATCCAAGGATTCCTCAACCGAGAACGCCTTGCGTCGCCCCTATTCGGTTTTGCTCCCGGTGGGGCTTGCCATGCCGCTCATGTTGCCATGCGCGCGGTGCGCTCTTACCGCACCGTTTCACCCTTGCCTTGCGGCGGTTTGTTTTCTGTGGCGCTTTCCCTGGGGTCGCCCCCGCCGGAAGTTATCCGGCACCGTGTCTCCGTGGAGCCCGGACTTTCCTCCGCTGCGAATGCGGCGGCCATCCGGCCGGCTGGCCCGAGCCACATAGCCGCCCTGGGCCATTTCGTCAATTATCGAATTGGCAACGCGCGCGTGCTACAAATGCCGCGCTGGGATAAATTCCGCTCACAAAAGTCGATTTCCGGCTTGACCCGGCGCACCAGCTAGGGTGTCTGAACGGGTTGGGGATTTGCGCGGGAAACGCTAGGAAGAGGCATGCAGAACATTTTCCCTTTGACGATACTGATCATCTCGTTCATCGCGCTCGCGGGCTGCGGCTATACGCCTGAACAGCGCGGCGTAAGTGGCGCGGCTCTTGGCGGCGCGACCGGCGCGGCAATCGGCGCGGCCACCGGTCGCGGGGCCGGCGCGGCTCTTGCCGGCGGTGCGCTCGGCGCGGCGACCGGCGCGATTGTCGGCGCAAACACTGCGCCCCCGCCCCCGCCGCCGCCCGGCTATTACGGGGCGCCGCCGCCGCGCTGTGCGCGGGTCGGTTATGACGCCTATGGCAACCAAGTCTGCATGGCATATTACGGCTATTGAAACCCGACAGCTCTTTGCGCGCCACGCTCGATCCCTCTCCCAACCACGGCGAGCGTAAGGGCGGCCGGACGCCAGACTCGATTCTCCTGCATTACACCGGCCTGCCGACCGGAGAGGCCGCCTTGCGGCAGCTTTGTGATCCGGCGACGGAAGTGTCTTCGCACTATCTTGTGTGGGAGGACGGACGCCTCTTCCAGCTCGTGCCTGAGGCGCGCCGCGCCTGGCACGCGGGCCGCGGCATTTGGGCCGGCGAGAGCGACATGAACGATGTTTCGATCGGGATCGAAATCGCCAATTCTGGCTATCGGGGAGGCTCGCCAGCCTATCCATCGGCGCAGATCGAAACTGTCATCGCGCTCTGCCAAGATATTATCGCGCGCTGGCATATCCGGCCCGAGCGGGTGTTGGCGCATTCGGACGTATCGCACAACCGCAAGATCGATCCCGGCGAACATTTCCCCTGGGGGCAATTGGCCAAGGCCGGAATCGGCCATTACGTGACGCCCTCCGCCATCGTCCAGGACGGCCCGCGCCTGGAACTCGGCGCCAAAGGCCCGGAAGTCGAGGCCCTGCAGACGATGCTCGCGAGCTACGGCTACGGCCTCGATATGACCGGTCTTTATGACACCATGACCGAATCCGCGATCACCGCCTTCCAGCGCCATTTCCGGCAGGCCCGCGTCGATGGGATCTCGGATCGTTCGACCATCACGACCTTGCGGCGGCTGATCAGCTCATTGGCGAATGGTTAAACCGGAATCGCCTGGGCCCGCCCGGCGTAATAATAGCCGCCACCGGGATCGAGGCGTTTCAAGGCGACCAGCATTGTCCGAAGCGACCACCGCCGCTGCGCGCTCACGCCCATTCGATGGGCCGGACACCACCGGAAGCGCGATGCGAGGCGCGGCGAGGTTCATCCCCGAGCCTCGCCGGCGGCCAGCGGATTTCGTCCCCCCGCCAGCCGGACCGCCAAGCGATCGAAATAGAGGTAAATCACCGGCGTCGTGAAGAGCGTCAGGACCTGGCTCACGATGAGGCCGCCGACGATGGCGATGCCGAGCGGATTACGGAGCTCCGAGCCGGTGCCGGTCCCGAGCATCAAGGGCAACGCGCCCAGGATCGCGGCGAAAGTCGTCATCAGGATCGGGCGAAAGCGCAGGAGACAGGCTTGGAAAATGGCCTCGCGCGGGGCCAGCCCCTCGGAGCGTTCGGCGTCGAGGGCGAAATCGATCATCATGATAGCATTCTTCTTGACGATGCCGATCAGCAAGATGATGCCGATGATTGCGATGACATCGAGCTCATGGCCCGATGCCATCAACGCGAGCAGCGCGCCGACGCCAGCCGAGGGCAGTGTCGAGAGGATCGTCACCGGATGGATGAAGCTCTCGTAGAGCACGCCGAGAACGATATACATCGTGATCACGGCGGCGATAATCAAAAACAGCTCGTTGGTCGCCGAGGCGCGGAACGCCGCGGTCGCGCCTTGAAAGGACGTGATGAAGCTGCCGGGCAGACCGATCTCTTGCTCGGCCTTTTCGATTGCCTCCACGGCGGCGCCGAGCGAGCCGCCGCGCGCGACATTGAACGAAATGGCGGTGGCCGGAAACTGCCCGAGATGGGTAATCAACAACGGCCCTTGGCGCTGGTTCATGTGGACAATCGCGGACAGCGGAACTTGCCCGTTGCTGCCCGACGACGACGATGGCAAGTAAAACGAGGAAAGGCTGGACAGCGCGCGCTGCAAGGATGGGTCGGCTTCCATGATAACGCGGTACTGGTTCGATTGGGTGTAGATGGTCGAGATGATGCGCTGGCCGAATGCATCGTAGAGCGCATTGTCGACGCTGGCCGGCGTAATCCCGAACCGGGCCGCCGTCGCCCGGTCGATGACGAGATCGACCGCTAGCCCTTGGCTCTGCATATCGCTGGCTACGTCGCTAAGCTCCGGCAGTTGCCCGAGCCGTTGCATCAGCTTTGGCACCCAGATTTTAAATGCGCCAGGATCCGGGTCTTGCAAGATAAAATGATATTGCGCGCGGCTGACGCTGGAATCGATCGTGAGGTCCTGAACGGGCTGCATATAGAGCGAGACGCCAACGATCCCGGAAACCTCATTCTGCAGGCGGCGGACGACTTCGCCGGCGCCGAGCGCCCGCTCGTCCCGGGGCTTAAGATTGATCAAAAAGCGGCCGCTGTTCAGCGTGGTGTTTTCGCCGTCGACGCCGATGAACGAACTCACATTGGCGACCGCCGGATCGCGCAAGATCGCATCGGCGAGTTGCCGCTGAAGGCCGGCCATCGCCTCGAAGGAAACACTTTGCGGAGCTTCTGAAATCGCCTGGATCATGCCGGTATCTTGCACCGGGAAAAATCCCTTCGGAATCACGACATAGAGCACGATTGTGAGGCCAAGCGTGGCGATTGCAACGAATAGGGTAAGCGGCTGGTGCCGCAGCACGATGTCGAGCGCCCGGCTGTAGCGCGCGACCAATCCGTTGAAGGCCCTCTCCCCCATGAGATCGAAGTGGTTGCGCTGAGCATCGGGGCGATGCCGGATCAGCCGCGCGCTAAGCATGGGCACGAGCGTGAGCGAAACAATCGCCGAAATCACGATCGTGACCGCGAGCGTGATCGCGAACTCATGGAACAGGCGGCCGACCACTTCGCCCATGAACAAGAGCGGAATAAGCACCGCAATCAGGGAAACGGTCAACGAAATTATGGTGAAACCGATCTGCTCCGAACCTTTGAGCGCGGCCTGCAATGGCGGATCGCCGGCTTCGACGTAGCGGGCAATGTTCTCGATCATCACGATCGCGTCGTCGACAACGAAACCGGTGGAGATCGTCAATGCCATCAGCGAAAGGTTGTCAAGGCTGAAACCCAACAGGTACATTGCGACAAAGGTGCCGACCAGCGACAAGGGCACCGAAAGGCTAGGGATGATGGTCGCCGGAAGAGTTCGCAGGAACAAAAAGATCACGACGACGACAAGCGCCACCGCCAGCGCCAGTTCGAACTCGACATCCGCCACGGAAGCGCGAATGGTCGTCGTGCGGTCGCTCAGCACGTCGACGTTAACGGCGGCTGGGAGGTTCGCCACGATCGTCGGCAGCAGACGTTTGATCGTGTCGACGACCTCGATCACGTTCGCCCCTGGCTGGCGGCGGATGCTGAGGATTATGGCCGGCGTCGTATTGTCCAAGGCGCCGAGCTTCGTATTTTCAGGGCCCGGGCCGACGCTGGCGACGTCCGAGAGGCGGACCGGACCGCCATTGCGGTAGGCGATGACGAGCGAGTCGTAGCCGGCGGCGCTGTAGATTTGGTCGTTGGCATTGATCGTCGAGGCTTGTGCCGGGCCGTCGAAACTCCCCTTCGGAATATTGACGTTGGCATTGGCAATCGTGGTGCGAAGATCGTCGATATTCAGGCCATAGGCGGCGAGCGCGGCGGGATTGAATTTGATCCGCACGGCCGGCCTTTGGCCGCCGCCGATGCTCACCAGTCCGACGCCCGGCTGTTGCGAAAGCTTTTGCGCGAGCCGCGTCTCGCTGATGTCCTCGAGCTTGGTCAACGGTAAGGTCTTGGAGGTGACCGCAAGGGTCATGACCGGTGCGTCGGCCGGGTTCACCTTGGCATAGATCGGCGGCGTCGGTAGGCCGCTCGGCAGCAAATTGTTGGCGGCATTGATCGCGGCCTGAACTTCCTGTTCGGCGACATCGAGACTTAGGTCCAGACTGAACTGCAACGTGATGACCGAAGCGCCGGCCGAGCTTGACGACGTCATCTGGTTAAGGCCGGGCATCTGGCCGAGTTGCCGCTCGAGCGGCGCCGTCACCGAAGACGTCATCACCTCGGGGCTTGCGCCAGGGAGAAACGTTTGCACCTCAATTGTCGGATAGTCCACTTCCGGGAGGGCGGAGAGAGGCAGGAACCTGTAAGCAAGGCCTCCGGCGAGCATGATCGCCGCCATGCAAAGCGTGGTCGCGACAGGGCGCAGGATGAAAATGCGCGATGGATTCATCGGCCGGCCCCAGCGCGGGACGCCGGTTCGCGCAAAGTCATGGCTGGCCCCCGGAATGCCCGCCGTGCTCGTTTGGTTGCTGGCTTGGGGGGCGTTTTTTGCCGGGCGCCACGGCGTCCGTGGGCCGCGCCGTCCCGCCGCCATTGGACCCCTCCGCGGCCGAGACCAGCACCTTTGCGCCATCCCGCAAACGGTCGGCGCCGTCGACGACAACTCGATCGCCAGGCGAAAGGCCCGTGTTGACCGCGAACATTGCGCCGTCCAGCGGTCCAAGATCGACGGCTCGCGCCGACACCGTGTCATTCGCGCCGACGAGGTAGACATAAGTGCCGGGGGCGCCGTGCTGGACCGCGCTCGAAGGCACGGTCACGACGCCGCGCAAGGATTTGATCAAGAGCCGCGCGTTAACGAACTGGTTCGGAAAAAGCTTGTCGTCCAGATTATCGAAATCGGCGCGTAACTTCACCGTGCCGGTCGTTGGATCGATCTGGCTGTCGAGCGCCGCAACTTTGCCAACCGAAAGGGGGGTGACATTGGCGCGGTCGTATGCGGTGACCTCGAGCGCCCTCCCAGCACGCATCGCCGCCATGATTTCCGGAATATCGTCCTCCGGCACCACGAAAATCACCGTGATCGGATGCATTTGGGCGAGCACCGCGAGCCCGCTGTCGGTTGTCTGAACATAATTCCCGGCATCGACCAGGCGCAGCCCGACTCTGCCATCGATCGGCGAAACGATGTGCGCGTAAATGAGGTTCAGCTTCTGATTATCGATTTGGGCTTGATCAAGCTTGACCGAACCCTCGTCTTGCTTGACGATAAACACTTGGTCCTCGGCCGTCTGCCGCGCAATCGAATTCTGTTTGGCGAGGGTTTGATAGCGGATCAGATCCATTTTTGCTTGATCGAGGAGCCCTTGATCGTGGACGAGCTGGCCCTCGAATTGAGCTTCGGCCAATTGAAACGGGCGCGGGTCGATCTGCGCTAGAAAATCGCCTTTCTTGACCGATTGGCCTTCCTTGAAGCCGACTTCGAGGAGTTGACCGTTGACCTGGGTCTTCACCGTCACGGTCGCAAGAGGTGTCACCGTGCCGAGGGCAGTCACGACGACCTTGATGTCGCCGGTGCCGATGGTGGCCACGCCGACCGGTTGCGGCGCGGTTTCCTGACCACGGCCCGACTCTCTTGGCGCCCGAAACGTCTCCGTGATCCGGTAGATGCCGAGCCCAAGCAGAGCGGCGATGCCAAGAAGAAAGATCGGTCGTAGCCGCGCCCGCGGCCTTGCCTTCGTACCGGGCGGCATGATCTTGTCTTCGCGAAGGCTGGTGCCGTCGTCGCGGAGAAGCATATCATCAGAGGCCTCTATCTTGGCCCCATGGCTCCGGTCATCCATTTTTAGCATCCAGTGCCTTGCCATTTCTTGCATTTAGCTTCTTGGAAAAACGGCCGATCACTCTTCTTCCAACGCGTCTTACAGCCGCTGTTCCGTGCCATGAACGTTTCGTAATGTTTCCACTTCCACACCTCACCGGCTTATAGCGTTGGTGTGGCATCGGCTCTAATCAATAGGTGGAGACCATGGAAACCGCTCCACGCGCGAGACGACCTGTTTCATCCGGCTTGATCTTCACAACGGATGGCGGCTCAATTCTCCCTAAATTGGAGGAATGAAGGGATTTTTCCTGCTTTCCAACTCCACGCTGCTTGGCAGAACTTCGCTATCCCATCCGCCGCCAAGCGCTTGGATTAGCGCCACGGTGGCAAGAAAGCGATTCTGTCTTACCGTCAGCGCGGACACCTGGTTGGTAAGCAACATTGCATCGGCGACGACGACGGCGGTGAAGGCAACCGTGCCGGCCTGATATTGCTTGAGCAGAACATCTACCTCCTCTTGCGCCGACTTGACCGCGTCGTCGGCGACCTTCTGCTGGCGCGCCAATATGCGAATCGCGGCAAGCTGGTCTTCCACCTGCTGAAAGGCCGTCAGCACCGTCTGCCGGTAAGTGGCGACGCTTTGATTATAGGTTGCCAACGCTGCCTCGACTTGGGCGCTGAACAGGCCCGCATTGAAGATAGTTTGAGTGGCCGTAGCGCTGAGCCTCAAGAATTCGTTGGCAAGCGAGATAGAAGAGCCCTCCGGTTCCGGTGTACCCGAACATGGCGGAAAGGCTGATGTCGGGATAGTAAAGGGCGACGGCGGCGCCAATGAGAGCATTCTCTTGCTGCATCATCCGTTCGGCCGCGGCGATATCCGGACGCCTTTCCAACAGCGTCGAAGGCACGCTCACGGGAATATCGGGAAGCTTGAAGCCGAGGGGCGTGGCCGCGATCGTCAACTCCGCCGGCGGCTTGCCCATCAACACCGCGATCGCATGTTCGAACTGTGCCCGCATGACGCCAACATTGATCGCCTGGGCCTCGCGTAGTCAGGACCTGCGTCTGTGCGGTGGCGACGTCGGCCTGCGAGACCGTGCCGGCGGCATACTGATTTTTGGTAATCGCCAGCGTCTTCTTGTAATACGCGACCGTTTGATCGAGCAGAGCCTGCAGCGCATCCGCCGCGCGCAAATTGTAATAGGCGGTGGCGAGCAGGGACTGGGCGGAGAGCTTGGCATTGGCGAGATCGGCATCGGAGACTTGGGCGGCTGAAACGTCGCTTTCGACCATGCGGCGGATCTTTCCCCATACATCGAGATCCCAAGTGCCATTGGCGGCCAGCGTGAAAACTGTTCTAGTGACCCCGGTGCCTAGCGCGTTCCCAATTGCCAGCGACCCAAGATGCGACCTGCTTTCGTTATAACTAACGGTGACCGTCGGAAACAGACCAGCCTGCGCCTCCTTGATGACGGCGAGCGATTGCCGGTAGGCCGCCTCGGCCGCGGCGACGGTCTGGTTGGAGATTTCGACTTGCGGCTCAAATGCATCGAGCTTCGTATCCGCGAACACCGACCACCAGGGGCCGCGGTCGATGTCGTCGCGCGGGGTCGCGCGTTTCCAACCTTTCAGCTCTTTGTAGGCCGCGGGTTCGGGCGCGGGCGGGCGCAGATAATCGGGCCCCACGCTGCAGGCGGCCGGAATAATGGCGAGGATCGCGCCCGAAAAGCCTGCCCAAGCTTTCCATCGAGGCTCGCGCACTGGCCACATTGGATGCAGTTGCTCCGGACACCGCCCCCTCGGCCAGTTGGGCATCAAAAACAAGTTTCCAGCGAAGCTATTAACATAATGCGGCGAAACCAAAGCCAAAAACCGGGTGACGCCGAGAAAACGGTCAGGTGCCGCTTTCAAGCCACACTCTCCGCCTAGGCCTAAGCAGAACTCCGAAAACTCGTTCCGCTTGACAGTCAGCGTTTCCAGCGCTCAGGGAGCCGATGTTACCGGTGGGGTGCATGGTAGCCCTCATGCCGAGGGTTTGGCATTGCCTATGCTCGTCCCAAGTGGCAATCTCAGCCTAGACCGGGGCGGCTTTTTTCGGGGCCACTAATCAGGCAGGCGATCGTTGAGCGGGTCCCGCTCAATTGGACTCATTTGAGCGATCAGGACGCAGCTCAAAATCAAAGAGTTGGAGCATGTCGGAAGCAACAAAGGTGAGCAAATTAAGGACATGCTTGCCGGTAGGTCGATTTCGAGCGGGCGCCAGACCGCCCCGTCGTCATCGTTAAGGTCTTGGCGGCCGACTGTAATCCGGCGCGGTTCAGCCAACCCAAGCTTGGTGCGCGGCGAATCCTACGGCATCTCGTGTCGGGCCTTCGCCTCCGCGCGCGCCCAAATCTTCTTTTTCACGAGAAGGAGCAGTCCGGCGTAGACTATGAGGAAGATCAGCACGCTAAAGCCGAGGCGCTTGCGTTCCTCCAGTTTCGGTTCGGCGGCCCACATCAGGAAGGCAGCGACATCCTTGGCGTATTGCTGAACCGTCTTGGGCGAGCCGTCCGCGTAATCGACAAGACCGTCGCTCAAAGGCTTGGGCATGGCGATCTTATGGCTCGGAAAATATTCGTTCCAGTTCAGGTCGTTCTCGTTCGTGTAGCCGATCAAGAGCGCATAGATGTAATCGGCGCCTTGCTCTTGGTATTGGATGATGGGATCGATCAGAAAGAGCGGAAAACCGCGCTCGTAGGTGCGGGCCTTGGCGAGCAACGACATATCGGGGGGCGCCGCGCCGAGCGCCGCAAGCGCGGCTTGTTCATTGGCAAAATTCCACGGGAAGTAATCCGATGGCCGGCCGGGCCGTTCGAACATTTCGCCGACATCGTTTGGGCCGTCCTTGATCTTGTATGTGGCGGCGAGCGCCTTGACTTGCGCTTCCGAAAAGCCGGGGCCGCCGGGATCCGCTAAATTGCGGAAAGCGACCAATTCGAGGGAATGACAATTGGAACAAACCCCGCGATAGACCTGAAACCCCCGCTGAAGCTGCGCCTGATCGTAGCGGCCGAAGGGGCCGTAAAAGCTCCATTCCTGACGCGGTGGATTGGGCTGCTCCTGCTTTTCGACAGGCCCCGGCCCGGTCTGCGCGGGCACCTTGGCGGCGCTCGAGGCTAAAGCCGCCACCAGAACCGTGCCGAATGCGAATCCAATACCGCGGCCGATCCCGTGCCTCATCGCTTTTTTCCTTGTGGGCAGGCGATCATTGCCCCGGTGCGCGCGCTTCCCTTGAATTGGCGTCCGCCGCCGCGGCTTGGCCAGGCTTGCCCAACACCGCGTCGCAAATGGAGGGAGGCAGGGGCCTCGGCTTCTCGAATTGTCCAAGCAACGGCAGGATCACCAGGAAGTAGAGAAAATAATAGACGGTTAGGAACCGGGCGGCGATCACATAGCCTCCTTCCGGTGGCTGTGATCCCATATAGCCGAGGACTACCGTGCAGGCGACAAAGATCCAAAAGAAAACCCTGAAAAGAGGCCGGTAAGCCGCCGACTTGACCTTGGAGGTGTCGAGCCACGGCAGAAACGCGATAATAAACACCGAGGCGAACATCGCGGCGGTTCCGCCGAGTTTGGAAGGGATCGACCGCAAAATCGCGTAAAAGGGCAGATAATACCATTCAGGGACGATATGAACCGGAGTCAGCAACGGGTTGGCCTCGATGTAATTATCGGCATTGTAAAGATAATTCGGCACGTAAAACACAAACCAGCCGAAAAACGCAAGGAAGCAGACGAGCGCGAAACCGTCCTTCACGGTGAAATAGGGATGGAAAGGCAAGGTGTCCTTGGCGGTATTCTTTTCGATGCCGGCCGGATTGTTCGATCCATGAACATGCAGCGCCCAAATATGCAAGACGACGACGCCCGCGATCATGAAGGGCAGCAGATAGTGAAGCGAGAAGAAACGATTGAGGGTCGCGTTATCGACTGCGTATCCGCCCCAGAGCCAAGTCGTAATCGAATCGCCAACCAACGGAATTGCCGAAAAAAGGCTGGTGATGACTGTCGCGCCCCAAAAACTCATCTGCCCCCACGGCAGGACATAGCCCGTGAAGGCCGTTGCGATCGCTAGGAGAAAGATGATGACTCCGAGCAGCCACAAGACCTCCCGCGGCGCCTTGCAGGAGCCGTAATACATGCCCCTGAACATGTGGATGTAAAGCGCGAGGAAGAACATCGAGGCGCCGTTCGCATGTGCGTAGCGGAGAAGCCAGCCGTAGTTCACATCGCGCATGATATGCTCGATCGACGCGAACGCGAGGCTGGCGTGCGGCGTGTAATGCATGACAAGGACGACGCCGGTGACGATCTGGGCCACCAGCATGAACGACAAGATACCGCCGAAGGTCCACCAATAGTTGAGGTTGCGCGGGTTGGGGAAAACCACGAAGGAGGAATGAATAAGGGCGCCGACCGGGAGACGGCTTTCGAACCACTTGGCCACGCGGGTCTTCGGTACGTAGGTCGACTCTCCGCTCATGGTCAGGTCTTCTCTCGATGACATCTATCGGGGATCTTCGAAGGCACCGGCTGGCATGCAAGACTTCGGATGCCGCGGCTCTTACCCTATCGTGACCTTCGTGTCGCTCGCGAACTTATACGGCGGCAAGGCAAGATTGTACGGCGCTGGACCATAACGGATGCGGCCGGACGCGTCGTAGACCGAGCCGTGACAAGGGCAAAAGTAACCGCCCTCATAGGGGCCGTCGTTCTTGAGTGGCACGCAGCCGAGATGGGTGCAAATGCCGATGAGGATGAGCCATTCCGGCTTTTGCACCCGCGACTTATCGGTCGCCGGATCGCGGAGCTCGCTCAAGGGCACGGCGCGCGCAAGTTCGATCTCTTTTGGGGTGCGATGGCTGATGAAAATAGGCTTGCCGCGCCATTTCACGGTTACGACCTGGCCTTCCGCGATATTGGCGATGTCGACTTCCGCCGAAGCGGCGGCTAGTGTCGTCGCGTCGGGACTCATCTGGTCGATCAGCGGCCAAGCCGCGAACCCGGCCCCAACCGCGCCCATAGCGCCGGTCGCGACGAACAGAAAGTCCCTTCGGTTCGGTTCGTCTGCTGTGGTGTTTGCCGCCATGATGCCTCGAACTCCGGTGTCTCGTCGTGGCTATCGAATAATCGAACGCCATCGTGGAAGCAATAGCCATGCCGCAACGCCTTCGCCCGCCCGTTCGATGCGAGATACGATGCTTGCGCATCAAGCCGCGAGACTGTGACGGTTATCTTGGCGTTCCCCATATTTAGAAAGTCCACAAAAGGTATGCCCCGACCGGACCGCGCCCTTGTGGATCGTTTGGGGCACGGGAATGTAGTGTAGCGTGAGGCGTACGGTACCGCTTTCATCTCAACTATAAAATAAAGCAAGCCTCACACGTAGCCATATGCGCACGCCTGAGCGTCGCTATTCTTCAAATTTTTGTCAGTGGTTGGAACGATGTTCTCCAACTTGGGTTACAGGGCGGCTGAGCTCATGAGGAGCTGCAGCGTTCAGCATATGGAGAATTCATGATGGCTGGAAAAAGCGATACATCGAACCGGGGCTTCGCTTCGATGGACGAGGACAAGCAGCGGGAAATTGCACGCAAGGGCGGCGAAAGCGTGCCGGACGAGAAGCGCAGCTTCTCGAAGGATCATGAGCTGGCTTCCCAGGCCGGCCGTAAGGGAGGCCAAAGCGTGCCCGATGAGAAGCGCAGCTTCTCGCAGGATCGTGAACTCGCTTCGGAGGCGGGACGCAAGGGTGGCAAACGGTAAAGCAGCGGCCGGGCGGGGCAAGATCCCGCCCGGCCGTATTCGTTGCAGTAGCACTGCATTCAACCTAGCACTGCATTCAACCTCTTGAAGGAGATCGAGCATGGGCTTTTTCTAGAAGGATATAAGCACCATGGACGACCTTTTCGTCCACACGCTGCGGGACATTTAGTACGTGCTGAAGGCGTTGCCGACCATGATAGAAAAGGCGACAAATCCGGAGCTCAGATCGAGTTTACAGGAACATCTCGCGGAAACCCGCAATCGCGTTCACCGCGTCGAGGAGGTGTTTCAGATGCACGGGGGTCGAACGCGACGATTAATTCTCCTGCCATCGATGGCATCATAGAGGAAGCTGATGAAATCGCTAGCGACGTCGACAATAACGAAGTCCTCGTCGCCGCGCTGATTGCTGCTGCGCAGGCCGTGGAACACTATGAAATCACCCGGTATGACGCACTCGTGTCGTGGGCCAAGCAACTCGGACGCAGCGATTGCGCGAGTGTGCGTCACCATAACCTCGAGAAGAAAAAGCGGCTGACCAAAAGCTTACGCAAATCGCCGAAGCCAAAGTCAATCTTGAGGCGGCCCAATAGCGGCGGCGGTAACTGGGCGGCTTGATTTGCGTAGGCCGCCCAGTTTCCCGTGATTACGTGCACTCGGAGTCAGTGGAATGATGGCGGATTTTTTCGATCTCCGAACCCGATCGCGATGGATGTGAGATTCTTGCGCCTCAAGTCTCGATTTTGCGACCGTTCAAACGGCGCTCCCGTATTCTAAAAACAAACACGCGGCCTGACCGGACCGGCCTTTGACGGTGGCGGTCTATGTTGGCCGCGAGTTGGCCCCGGCGTGCCGGGCCGAAGTCCATGCCGCCGCCGATCCGTGTCTCGTCATTCCCTTGAAGCCGCCGAATGCGGTCGTTGAATGTCGCCGTCGCCGCGGCAATGGTGGCGGGAGAAGCCACGCGGCAGCTCAGCGGAAGCTTTTGACACCGTCCTGAAATGACGGCTTCGCCGTGGCCGCGCGGCAAAGCGAAAAATGCCGCCAAAACTGTTATCCTGCTTCGTTTATTGAGGGAGGGTGCGATGTCAAAAGCCTTGGATTATATCAAAGCAGCTCTGCAAATCGCTTTCAGCCTTCTTGTACTTGCCATCATCCTGTTGAATTTCCGCGGTCTTCACCTTGCAATGCAGAAATTTCTCGAAAGAGCAGCGTCGGTGAGCGCGATCAAAGGTTTTGGCATCGAGGTCGATCTGGACGCAGCCGGAGTTGACCGCGCGCTCTCCGCCGCGGATGCTAAACGGACGCTCTTCCACGCAGAAAACTTGACGGGCGCCGAGAAGCGCCGCGTCCTGGCCCTGATCCAAGGTCTCGACGGAAAGGAATTCATTCGTTTGATGTATGTCGGCCAGCTCAAAAACCTTTGCGAGTTCGAGAATCCCTCAACCGAAATGCGCAACGACGTCGCTCTCGATTATGGATTGCGCGACAAGGGCCTGACGAAGATCGAGGTCAACCCCGCCACGCTGGAATTGGTGCGGGCCGAGTTGGACCAGATGAAGGCGCAAGGAAAGAGCCTGGTGAATGGTTACCCGCGCACCTGCTATGATATGACGCTCACCGACGACGGCTACAACGTCAAGACGGTGCTTGTTAAGAGTTTGAGCGCGACATTCGACCAAGGGCGGAAGGCCCCGCCATGATGTCTTGACCGCGCGGAATTGCCGTCATCGCGCCGGATAAAGCACGGTACATCCGAGGAGCGTGCGGCGCTGTGCTTAAATAGCGGCATTGCGTCCGCGTGACCTTGGAAGACCAAGTTGTATGACTAAAGCCGATGCAACCGACCATCGCAAATGCGGGACCCGGGCTTGGTTCGAACGGCTACAGGAAAGCGTCATCGCGGCCTTCGAACTGCTGGAGAGTGAGGCGGAGGGACCTTTCGCAGAGCCGGGCATGACGCCAGGACGTTTCCTGACGAAACCCTGGGCAAGGACCGACCACGCCGGCGGCGATGGCGGCGGTGGCCGCATGGCGATCCTCGCGGGCCGCGTGTTCGAGAAAATGGCGGTTCATACTTCGACGGTTTTCGGAACTTTTCCGCCCGAATTCGCGGCGCAAATCCCTGGCGCCGGAACCGATCCGGCGTTCTGGGCCTCTGGGGTTTCGCTGATTGCACATCCTTGGAATCCGAATGTTCCCATCGTCCATATGAATACGCGTTTCGTCGAGACCACCAAGGCGTGGTTCGGCGGCGGCGCTGATCTCACTCCCATGCTCGACCGAAGGCGGGTCCAAACCGATCCGGACACGCGCGACTTCCATGCCGCCATGAAGGCCGCCTGCGACAGCCACGGCAAAGTTGCGGATCACGCGAAATTCAAGCGATGGTGCGACGATTATTTTTATCTGAAGCACCGCAACGAGCCACGCGGGACGGGGGGGATTTTTTACGATTATCTCGATTGCCCTAGCGGCGACGAAACCGCATTCGCCGAAAACTTCGCTTTCACCCGGGCCGTGGGCAGGGGTTTTCTTGCCGTCTATCCAGAACTCGTGCGCCGCAATTTCGCGCTCTCCTGGACCAAGGCCGACCGCGAGGAGCAACTGACCCGGCGCGGCCGCTACGCCGAATTCAACTTGATCTACGATCGCGGGACGATTTTCGGCTTGAAAACCGGCGGCAATGTTGAGGCGATTTTGTCGTCGCTACCGCCCCTCGCGCGGTGGCCTTGAGCGTGTTTCGGCGGCGGTCGCCAATCCTTTTGCGTCCTGGTCGGCAGGGAAAGTCCATAACCGGTGAGCGGCGAAGCTCCAGAGCATGACGATACCGGTTGTCGCCACCTGTGCCGGCAGATAAGGAATGCCCGCGGCACGGACGAAAAGAGACATAAAAACATAGGTGAGCCCGAAGCCCACGGCGGCCACAAGCGTGAAGCGGGACACTGCCGCCTCGTGCGGCAGCTTCGTTTGAAAGGTATGGCGGCGGTTTAGGCCATAGGAAACCGTGCCGCCCGCCCCATAGCCGATCAACGCTGCCACCACCGCCGAAATCCCCGCTATCTCGACCAGCCCGATCAAAAGCGCATAATGGACGCCAGTGGCGATAAAGCCAACCACGACAAAGGATGAAAACTGGCGAAACAGAAAAGTCATGCTACCAAACGTCCAAGATTTAGCTGTTCCGAGGCTGACCGCCGGGGGTATAAGCCAGTATCCCTTCAGCGGCCGCGCCGCGGCTTCCGGCAGGGATTAAGTTCTCTCATCAAGGAGTAATCTTCATGAAATGTTCGTTTTTCCCGCCGGCGCGCGCGGCAATGCTCGGCGCCGCGCTTGTTAGTTTGACCGCGACTGCGCCAAGCGCCACACAAGTACAGTCCGGCGTGCTCGCATGCAATGTCGCCCCTGGGATCGGCTTTGTCATCGGATCGAGCAAAAGCCTTTCCTGCGTGTTTCATCCGGCGCGTGGCCGGCCTGAATATTACGCCGGAACGATTAGCCGTGTCGGCCTCGACCTTGGCGCGACCGGTCCCGGCCAGTTCGCCTGGGGCGTCTTCACCGCGGGGCCTCCCCACCGCTATGCGCTCGCCGGCGATTATGGCGGCCCGGGCGTCGGCATCGCGTTAGGTGCCGGCGGCAGCGCCAATACGCTCGTCGGCGGCTACGCCGATACGATAAGCCTGCAGCCGCTTTCCGGCACAACGACAGGCCTCAATTTGTCCGCCGGCATCGGCGCCCTCACCTTGCAGCCGGTCGCGGCCGGGCCGCCGAGACGCCGCCAGCATCGCGGCTAAACCAAGGAATCCGGTTCGCTTCCTGCCCGGGACGTGACGAAACCAAAATGACGCGTTGCGCGGTCCTGGGGTCAGCGCTTCGCAAACGCGCGCCGCACAACCGGCAAAAGGTTGTGGTCAGGCAAGCTGATCTTATATTTTTTAATAAATTGTATCTTCCATGGATCGGGCAGGCACAAGCGGGTCTCGCGCTTGCCATCGCACTAGGCGTTTCATGTTGGCAACTCCCCGGTCCGCGGATCTTTCGCATGCCAAAACGATAATCGTTGGATCGGGACCCGCCGGCTATACCGCCGCGATCTACGCCGCGCGCGCCATGCTGGAGCCGGTTCTGATCGCTGGCTTCGAGCCAGGCGGCCAGCTGGCGGTCACGACAGATGTCGAGAATTATCCAGGCTTTGCCGCGCCGGTCCAGGGTCCTTGGCTCATGGACCAGATGAAGGCGCAGGCCGAGCATGTGGGCACGCGCATGGTCGCGGATCATATCGTCGAAGTCGAGCTTGGCCGGCGCCCGTTCCAGCTCCTGGGCGACAGCGGCGCCAGATACGCTTGCGACACTCTGGTCATTGCGACCGGCGCCAAGGCGAGATGGCTCGGCATCCCCTCGGAAACGAAGTTTAAAGGATATGGCGTGTCCGCCTGCGCGACCTGCGATGGATTTTTTTTTCGCGGCAAGCCGGTCGTCGTCATCGGCGGCGGCAACACGGCGATCGAGGAAGCTTTGTATCTGAGCCACATCGCAAGCAGGGTCACGCTCGTGCACCGCCGCAAACTATTTCGCGCCGAACGCATCCTGCAGGAACGGCTGTTCAAGAGGCCGAATATCGAACTGATCTTCGATCACGTCGTCGATGAAATCCGCGGCGTGGACAATCCTCCGGGCGTTACCCATGTTCGTTTGAGCAATGTCAAAACGGGGAGCTTGCGCGAGGTCGAGACCGATGGCGTTTTCGTTGCGATCGGACACGAACCGGCTTCCGGTCTCTTCAAGGGTCAGCTCGCGATCAAGCCGAATGGCTACATCGAGACAGTGCCTTTCTCGACCGCGACGAGCGTGCCCGGCGTATTCGCGGCGGGCGATGTCGCCGACGACATCTACCGCCAGGCGGTGACCGCGGCCGGTCTCGGCTGCATGGCGGCGATCGAGGCCGAGCGCTGGCTTGCCCAGCAAGGCGACATGCGGGCCGTTGCGGAATGAGGTTGCGTATATTCCGCCGTGTCCGCGAGCTTTCTGAACGAACTCAACGCGCCAAATGTCACTGGCTTTTCCGGTTAAATCACCCTGCGCTCTCGTTTCGTCCCTTCACCACAGTAACAAAAAGGAGACTCCTATGCGATACCGACTTTTGGGAAACAGCGGACTTCGAGTTTCGGAAGCAGCGCTCGGCACCATGACGTTCGGCGACGACTGGGGGTGGGGCGCGGCCAAGGACGAGGCTCGCAAGGTTTACGACGCTTTTCGGGAGGCCGGGGGCAACTTCATCGACACAGCTAACATTTACACGAACGGGACAAGCGAATCGTTCCTCGGCGATTTTATGAAGGGCCACCGCGAGAGCGTGGCGATTGCCACGAAATACACAAATGCTGCTGCGGGCGCGGACCCGAACGCGGCCGGCAACCACCGCAAAAGTATGGTGCAGGCAGTGGAAGCGAGCCTCAAGCGGCTGCAAACCGATTATATCGACCTTTACTGGGTCCACATCTGGGACCAGATCACGCCGGTCGAAGAGGTCATGCGCGGGCTGGATGATTTGGTTCGCCAAGGCAAGGTGCTCTACGTCGGAATCTCTGATGCCCCGGCCTGGTGGATCGCGCAGGCGAATACGCTTGCCCACCTGCGGGGGTGGTCGCCCTTTATCGGGTTGCAGATCGAATACAGCTTGATCGAGCGAACCGTGGAGCGAGAGCTGATCCCGATGGCCAGGGCCTTGAACCTCGGCTTGACCGCGTGGTCGCCACTGGCCGGTGGCGTGCTTACCGGCAAGTACCACGGTCACGGATCGTCCGAGCCGGGCCGTATGAGCGGCGACATGATGAAGCAGTTCCTGCCGGAGCAACAACGGACCGAGCGCATCGTCGCGGCCGTCAAGACGGTGTCCGATGAGGTCGGCCGCAGCATGGCTCAAGTGGCTTTAGCATGGCTCCGTTACCGACCCGTGGCGGTCATCCCCATTATCGGAGCGCGAAAGCTCTCGCAGCTGCAGGACAACCTCGCAAGCTTCGACTTGGTGCTCTCGGCCGGCCAGTTGAAAACGCTGGACAAGTCAAGCCGGATCGAACTCGGATTCCCGCATGATTTCTATGCGAAGGAACTGGTCCGGTCGTTTGTTTATGGCGGTCTGCGCGACCAGATCTTGGCCTAGCGCCGTCCCGTTTCGCGCGGCCCGCCACGTGACCAGCTAATCTTGGCCAAGCGGGGCCTGACCGATGAAAGCAGCTCCTCGCGTCGTAGCCGTCCGTGGCGCCGTCTCCCCGCGGATTTTTAGAACAGATCGCGAAAAAGTTCCTCGACTTTTTCGATGGGGACGCGCTCCAACTTATCGATATTGAGCAATTCCTTCCCGATCATCTGATTCCGTGTGATCGGGAAGGGCGCCAGGTAACACCGCCACAGAAAGGAGATTTGAGGGATTTAAATCGTCCCTGGCGTCGTGTTGATCACTCCTGGAAAGCTCGGAGATACCGCGTGAAAATCAAACGTGTTGCCCGGCCCTGGACTGAGGAAGCCAGCGGCCTTGACCGCGGCTGGTACATCAGTGAAATGTTCCAACACCACAGGCCCGAATCCCCAGTTGGGAATGGGATCTTCGCCCATGATCACGCGTCCCATCACGCGGTGACCGCCTTCGACCTGCATGAGCTGTCCGCCGAGTTCAGCTAGGCGTGGCAGCCCCATCGACGCTGTATCCTTGATCCACGCCAGCAGCGCTCCATTCGTCAGCTCCTCCCCCAGCTGCTGGGTTTGCAGGAAGAGTGAACGATCTTCGAAGGTTTCATGACCGTGAGGCATGCTAAACTGAACTCGTGGCGGGCACTCCCCCTTGGGAGAGGGCCAAGTTCAGGTGGAGTTGCTCTTCGGCCCGGATAGCTTTCAGAGCGTTGAGCTCGTCTCCGTAAAGGCCCAACTGTACATGGTTCTTGATAGCATTGCTATAAAAGGTGACGAATAACTCTTCGCCAGTAGCCAGGATGCTGAAGAACTCGATTAGCGTCGCGCCGATGGTTGTGGCCTCCGCGGGCCCCGCCAGCGCCGCCAGCGCACTTGCGCCAGTTGCTCCTGCCACAGCTCCTCGCAGCAGCCACCGGCGCGATAAGGGCTGTGAGAACGATGTCATCAGATCAGTCGCTGCCGCCAGCGCCTCGCTCGGGACTTCCTCTATGGCCTGGCGAACTTCAGTATTGTCTTGTGGGAACATTTGCTGATCCTCCCCTGTCGCGCTGGAAAGCGTTTTCGCTCTTCGGTTAACGCGTACACTTAGGGAGCATAGCAAATAAGATCCGGCTTGCAAATTCGTGCGGCGGCAGCTGCAGCGGCAAAGACAAACGCCACCAAGCGCCGCGACAACTTGAATGGCGGCCTCAGCGCTGAGCATCGCGCGCGCCACCTTCCCCCGCGGCAGGCTGACGAGCGTTTATCGTGAAAGGACCTATCTCGCCGTGGCCGGCCTCGTGCTCGCGTTTTTCGCGGCGGCGCTCAAGCGGCGTATCGTGGCATGCGCATGATCATGCCTCACCCCCATAATTTGCGCGCGGGCGGGTGAACGATCGAGCCTTCATATAGAAGTCCGTCCGGGCGGTCCCGCACGAGAAGAAGGGGACCGTCGAGATCGACGAAACGCGCGTGGGCCGCGAGCAGAAGCGCCGGCGCCATCGCGAGCGAGCTTGCAACCATGCAGCCGACCATGAGCTCGAAGCCAAGGGCTTCGGCCTGCCTCACCAAGGCCAGCGCCTCGGTGAGGCCTCCCGTCTTGTCGAGCTTGACATTGATCGCGTCGTAGCGCGCGCGCAGCTCTTCGAGCCCGCTGCGATCATGAACGCTCTCGTCGGCACAAATCGGGACGATATGCTCGACTTTGGCAAGCGCCGAATCCTGGCCCGCCGGAAGCGGCTGCTCGACCAAGGCCACGCCGGCCTTGGCGCAGGCTTCGAGACTGCGTTCGAGACCGGCTTCCGCCCAAGCCTCGTTGGCGTCGGCGATGAGGGTTGCATCGGGCGCGCCGGCGCGCACCGCGACGAGCCGCGCCGCATCGCCTTCGCCCGCGAGCTTGATTTTCAACAGCGGCCGCACGCGTGCCAAGGCCGCCGCCTGTGCCATTTCGTCCGGAGTGCCCACCGAAATCGTGAAGGCGGTCGCGACCGGCACCGGCGGCGCGACGCCCGCGAGCACATGGGCCGGAACGCCGCTTTGCTTGGCCGCCAAATCCCAAAGCGCGCAGTCGAGTGCGTTGCGGGCGGCGCCAGGGGGCAGAAGGGTTTGCAAAAGAACGCGATCCGCGCTCGCTTCGATCGCGGAACGAACCGAACCGATTTGGGCGAGGACCGAATTGACCGTCTCGCCGTAGCGCGCATAGGGAACGCCTTCGCCGCGCCCGCGCCACGCGCTGTCCTCGATCGTGGCCACGACCACGGCCGCCTCTGCCTTCGCGCCGCGCGAGATCACAAAATTGCCGAGGATAGGAAAGCGTTCAATGGAAATGGCGAGGCGGCGCATGAGCCTGGAAATCCCATAAGAGGAGAGGCCCGATAAAATATTACGGTAGATTGTCGCAGCGAAGCCTGCAACGAGCCCCAAAGAAAAAGCGAAGATGAGATGCGGGATGGAATGGCTTTTCCATGATAAAGCCGGAATAGCGGCGGCGCCGGGATCCCGCATCGGTGGGCCACGGGCAAATAATGTTGCTCCCATACTTTTCCGCGCTTGACATGGAATATAAAAAAGAGACCCCTTGCCGCCTCCCGGCACTCCAGCGGTCGCCGGTCTCGCGCAGGCGACGGGGATTATCGTTGACGGCGAGCGGATCGGTGCATTTGACCCCGAGACGATCACCGTACGCGAGCCGGCTCAGCATTTTGCGGGTGCGCAGCGCCGGCGAGGGACAGTTCAGGCCACGCGGATCGAGAGGCATCGAGGAACATCCAAATCTCACCGCCGGCGGCGCTTTAAACTTTGGCCTAATGGAGGGTAAGGGACAGGGCTTCAGATTCCAGCAAACCTTCGCGGAGTTTCGGATCATGCGGGTGATCGGCCTTGCCGGATGGAGCGGTGCGGGAAAGACGACCTTGATCGTCAAGCTAATCCCCTATTTGCGCGAACGCGGCATCACTGTCTCGACGCTCAAGCACGCGCATCATGCCTTCGATGTCGATCAGCCCGGCAAGGATTCCTATCTCCACCGCGAGGCCGGCGCGCGCGAGGTCCTTGTCGCCTCGTCCCGGCGTTTCGCGCTTATGCATGAATTGCGCGGAGCCGAGGAGCCCTGCCTTGCCGAACTTCTACGGCGCATGAGTCCGGCCGATCTCATTCTCGTCGAGGGCTACAAGCGCGATGCGCACGCAAAAATCGAGGTCCATCGGACGGCGAACGCGAAGCCTTTTCTCTACCCAGAGGATCCAACGATCGCCGCCCTCGCAACCGACGGGACAGACGGTCTGCCGTTACATTTGCCGCATGCCCATCTTGACGACATCGCGGCCATCGCTAGCCTGTTGCTCGCGCTCGCCCGGCCTATCGAGGAAACCGTTTCGCGGCTTGCCAAGGCGTGACGGCCATCCCTGTAACACGGTCCAATCACCCTGAATCGATTACCGGCTGGTCAGGTAGCCTTGCCACCTTGCCGTCTTCGTCCCGCCAAACGCCCGGAGAATTGCAATTGAGTGTGACCCCGCGAGCCAGCATCGACCTTCCCCGCCGCAGCGCCGTGCGATTCATCGTGCTGCTTGGCGTCGCCGACCTATTCGCAGACATGACCTATGAAGGCGCGCGCAGCGTCGCCGGCCCCTACCTTGGCGTCCTCGGAGCGAGCGCCGCGATCGTCGGCCTTGTCGCGGGATTTGGCGAATTCCTCGGCTACGCATTGCGGCTTGTCTCGGGCTATCTCAGCGATCGCACCGGCAGTTATTGGCCAATCACCATCATCGGTTATGTCATCAATCTCTTCGCCGTGCCGCTCCTTGCGTTGACCGGCCGCTGGGAGCTTGCGGTTGTCCTGATCGTTGCCGAGCGGGCAGGCAGGGGAATCCGCGTCCCGGCGCGCGACGCGATGCTGTCGCATGCAGGCAGCCAAACCGGGCTCGGCTGGGGTTTTGGCCTGCACGGCGCGCTCGATCAGACGGGCGGCGTTCTCGGGCCCCTGATCGTCGGCGCCGCGCTTTATTTGAAAGGCGGCTATCAGGGCGCGTTCGCCATATTGGCGATCCCCGCCGTGCTCGCGATGACGGTGCTCTTCGCCGCTCGCCATTTCTATCCGCGTCCGCGCGATCTCGACGTGGCGCCCCCGGATTTGACGGCTGGCCATTTGCCGCGCCGGTTCTGGGTCTACGTCGCCGCCGCGGCCTTGATCGCGGCGGGCTATGCCGACTTTCCGTTGATCGCATTTCATTTCGGCAAGACAGGTTTGATCGCGGCGGTTTGGATCCCCGTTTTTTATTCGCTCGCCATGGCGGCCGAAGCGATAGCCGCATTGCTCCTCGGCCGCTTGTTCGATAGGATTGGCATCGACGCGATGATCCTTGCCACTTGCGCCTCGGCGCTCAGCGCCCCCCTAGCCTTCCTTGGCGGCCCGGCCGCGGCGATGACCGGCATGGTGATGTGGGGCATCGGCATGGGCGCCCAGGCATCGGTGATGCGCGCGGCGATCGTGCCGCTCGCGCCTGCTTCGCAACGGGGCACCGCGTACGGCATTTTCAACGCCGCCTATGGTCTCGCCTGGTTCGCCGGGAGCAGTTTGCTCGGCGTGCTTTACGACTGGTCCGTGCCGGCGCTCGCCGCTGTCTCCGTCTTGCTGCAAATCGCTGCGGTGGCAATTCTGTGGCGGGTCTGGCACGCTGCCCCGGATCGTTGAGTGGGGAACGGCAACTGAAAGTCGGCAAGTTGCAGCTTGCCGGATGCAAGCGAAAGTGTTTCCTCGCCTTGCCACGGTTTGATTTTTTGCCTAGGACTGAGCAACCTCAAAGGGGGGAGGTTCCCTGGCACCGCCAAAGAGGCGGATGACGTCTGCCGCCCGTAATGATGGGGGAGGATTTTTGCGTGCCCGCCAATCACTGCGGTTTTGCCTGCTCTTTTTTCCTGCCATTTCCCGTCCCCGCGCATGACAGTCCCCAGCAGGCATGGCCTCGATCCCAGATGGATCGTCAGGACAATTCATGACCGGTGTCTGGGCGCTTGCCGCACTGTGGTTTGGTCTTGCCCTGATCGCGAGCCTAGTCTCGATCTGGTTCCGTGGCTCGACTGCCCTTACGGAGATCATCATCGGAATAGTCGCGCAATTAATAATCGGCGCCATCATTGGCTCGGGAATGCTCGGCGCCAATGACATCTGGGCAAAGTTTCTCTCTGGCAAGGGCGTGCTCGGCGCCGATGACATCTGGGTAAAGTTTCTCTCCGGAGCGGGCGCGATCCTCCTGACGTTTTTGGCGGGCGCCGAACTCGATCCATCGATTTTCAAGCGCAAGTGGAAGGAAGCCACCACGGTCGGGCTTGCGAGCTTCATTTTACCATTTCTCGGAAGCGCGGCGGCGGCCCACTATGTTCTCGGATGGGAGGTGATGCCGAGTTGGCTTGCCGGGATTGCCATGTCGACGACTTCGGCGGCCATCGTATACGCCGTGACGCTGGAATTCGGTTTCAATACAACCGAGTACGGCAAAACGATCTTGGTCGCTTGCTTCGTGACCGACCTCATGTCAGTCGGCGCGCTTGGCCTCATTTTCGCTCAGTTTACGATAAAAACCTTGATATCCCTCGGGGTTGCCGCCGTGGTCTTGTTTGTTCTTCCGTGGCTCACCCCTCGCCTCTTCAAGCGGTTTGGAGGCCGGCTTTCCGAGTTCGAGACTAAGTTTCTGCTTTTTTGCCTTCTTGGAATGGGAGCGTTCGCCGACTGGGCCGACAGCGAAGCGGTGCTCCCCGCCTATCTCGTTGGAATGGTGCTTGCCGGAACCGTCGGCAAGGATCACGAGCTAATCCGGCGTCTGCGTACGCTGACTTTCGGATTGATGACCCCATTCTATTTCATCCTAGTGGGCACTTTTGTTTCGATTCCCGCGCTTATCGCGGCGCCAGCTGCTTTCACTTTTTTTCTTATTGTCAAACTCGCGACCAAGTTCGTTGGCGTTTTACCAGCAATGAAGCTCTTCGGCTCGCCAAACAAAGAGGCAATGTACACGACCCTCCTGATGTCGACGGGGCTCGGCTTTGGGACGATCGCATCCTTGTTCGGCCGGTCGCATGGGATCATCGATAGTAGCCAGTTTTCAACCTTGGTGGCGGCGATCATCGGAACCGCGATCATCCCCACCTTTGTCGCCAACACATTCTTTCTGCCAAGCCACTTGCTGCCTCGGCCGGAACCAGAAGTGGCGCCGTCACGAAGGAGTGGGGTGCTCGGCAAAATCCTTCATGCCAACGACGGATCGGAATATGCGTTCCACGCGCTGGGGGTGGCGCTTGCGATAGCGAAACAGAACGATTCAGAGCTGCACATGGTGTCGGCCGAAAAGATCGGCCATTTGGCCGAATTCACCGAAGAGGTGAGAGAAGAGACCGGAACTGCCGCCCAGCGCTTCCGCGGCGTCCTCCAGCGCGCATATGCGATGGCGGAAGAAAGCCATGTGAAGCTGCACACCCACGTCGTGGCGGGGCATCCGGTGCGGAGCATTGTTGACCTCGCGGCCGAACTCAACGTGGAATTGCTCGTGATCGGGGCGAAAGGTCATTCGACATGGTACGAGCGAATGGCCGGGAGCCGCGCGGACCGTATCACGCGACTGGCACGGTGCCCGGTGCTTGTCGTGAAGTGATCCGGGAGATGCACGTCATCCGGCAAACACGAACAGGATGGCGGCGGCAAGGACAGATCAACGCCATTCTGCCGATGCTCGACCGCCACCATGATGGCGATCGGTCTCGCAGCCCCGACGGGCCGCTGCCCGCAACGGCTCATGGACGCGCCCGAGAGATTAGGTAAAAACGGACGGCAGCAACCGGTATGCTATTCCCCTGAGGGGCAAGCCGGTTCGACTATTTCGCCGTTCGGAGCCAGGTTATCCTTGATAATCTGTTCGGCCTTGGTGTTCGCATTGGCGACATCATCCGAAAAAATATCGGTCTCGTACTCCTTGGTGGAGGCCTTCGTCAGCGCGGCATTCGGCGACTGTCCCGTGTCACGGATGTCGATGGAGATCTCGGTGGACAGCCCCGGGCGGATAGGGTGCTTCAGGATCTCGTCCTTCCGCAAGGCGATGCGCACGGGTACGCGCTCGACGATATGAATGAAATTGCCGGTCGCGTTGTCCGGAGGCAGCAAAGCGAACACACTGCCTGTGCCGGGCACCAGCCCTTCCACGGTTCCGTGATAGGTATAGGCCGTCCCATAGAGATCGACATTAACCAGCACCGGCTGGCCGGGCCGTACCAAATGCATTCGGTTCTCCCACAAGTTCGCCTCGACCCAGAGATGGTCCAAGGGCACGATCGTCATCACCTGGTCGCCTGGCCGGACGCGGTCTCCGACTTGCGCCTTACGCTTGGCGATGTAGCCTGAAACGGGCGCCCGGATCTGCTGCCGCGCGAATTCAATAGAGGCGTCAACAAATTTATTCCGGGCCACCTCTATGTCAGGATGATTTATTCTGCTGGTTCCGCCCACCCGCGCTTCGATGGATTGAAATTCGGCCCTGGCCTCCTTCAAGTCGGCATCGAGGGACGCCCCGTTGTCCTCGGCATTTTGCAGGACCTGCTTGGACACCGAACCACTCGGGAGCGCCTGCTGGTAGCGGACGATATCGTGGCGCACCTTATCGAGCAGAGCCGCCCGCGAGAGGATTTTTTGGCACAACTGCTGGCGCGTCGCGAACAGCGCGCCGACCGCGCGCACCGCGCGCCCCAACTCGCCTTCGGCCTCGCCGAGAGCGGCCCTGGCGCGCTGCGCGTCGAGACGGATGAGCAGGTCACCCTTTTTCACATCCTCGGTTTCCTCGTGAAGGACCTCGGCGACGATGCCCGTCGCGTCGGCATACACCGGGATGAGATTGCCGGTGACGAATGCATTGTCGGTTACTACCCAGAAACGGCCGAAGAGCCACCAATTGACGGCATAAACAAAAGCCCCCGCGGACAGCGCAAGTGCGACGAGCAAAAGCAAAAGATTGCGGCGACGGCGGATTGTCTTGCGATCAACTTGCATGGGTGAGTCAAAAGGTATCCTTAGTCAGCGTTCGATTTCAAAAAAATGGGGCTGCCCTCATTCCGCTCTTCAGTTTCGAAAGAAGGGCAGGAGAGTGGGAGCCAGGGTTTCCAAGGACCATGCGGGAGTTAGGGTTTCCAAGCCCGATAGGCTTTGTTCCGGCGCCAGCTGCGGACGAGACAAATCGATGCCGTTCGAATATCCACCGCCCATGGCCTGGGTGAGATCGACGGTCGCAATCAAATGGTCGGCTTCACTAGCCTTCAGCGCGAATTGCTGGTCGAGGAGCCCGTGCTGGATTGTGAGTATCTCCCGCTGATCGTTGAGGCCGGTTCGCTGGCGCATTTGCGTAAGACCTACTTCATGTCGCGTTGAATTGAGCAGGTCGCTGTGCACCTTGAGTATGGAGCGAGTTTGCTTCCAGTCGGTTAAACTGTCGGCGACTTCCTGAACAGCATGCAATAGAGTGTCGTTATAAAGTTCCACCGCTTCATCGTATTGCGACCGTGCTGCCGCCAATTGCCCGCGCAGACGCCCTCCCTCAAACAAGGGAAGATGGAAGCCCGGTGCGACCAAATAGTTGAGGTCACTGCCCCGGAAAAGAAGGCCTGGTAAAGTGCCAATGCTCTTCGTGGCGACGGACGCTTCCAAACCGGCGGTGGCGGCCGTCAGATCAACCGAAGGCAAAAACTGCGCTTTCGCCACATGGATTCGCTTCGCCGCCGCTTCGGCCCGGTACATGGCCGCGGCGAGATCGGGCCGGTGAGCGAGGAGCTCGATCGGAAGACGCGCGGGAAGCGAGATCCGTGCTGGAATTGAGATTCTTTCTCCAGCAAACAAATTCTGGGTCGTATCAGGCCCCTCTCCCATCAGCCGGGCGAGCAGGTTCTGCTGCGTGATCAAAAGTAAGCGCGTGCTGGCCTCGAGCCTGACGTCATTTTCCAGATCGATGCTGGCCTGCACGATGGCGTCGGCCGGCCCAAGACCAGTGTGGAACCTGGTCTTGGCCACGTTTAGCGATTGACGCCTGACCTTGACCATATCCCGTATCAACGCGAGCTCCTGGGCAAAGGTAGCGCCGCCAATGTAGGACCGGGCGATGGCGGTTGTGAGCAGCAGCCGGGTTTCGGCCAACTCCGCCTCCTCAGCCGTCGCCTCGCCCAAAGCCGCATCCAAGGCGGCGCGGTTCTTGCCCCAGAAATCAAACTCGTACCGGATCGACACGGGATTGAAAGTATCCGAGGTTTTTGCTGTCCCGCCCAAAGCCGGATTGTACGCGGCGACAACGCCGTGCTTGGCATAGCGAAGCTGCCGGAATGTGTTATCCGAATCCAACCATGGCAGGAGTCTCGAGCCTTCAACTTGCGCTACGGCATCTGTCTCGCTAAGCCGCGCATACTCTTTCTTTAGACCGGGATTCCGTCTCAGAGCAATTTCCATGATCCGGTCGAGATCGGGGCTTTTGAACTGTCGCCACCACTGGTCGTCCGGCCAAGCATTGAGAGGGGCGACCGGCTCTTGGCGGCTGGCCTGGGACAAGGTGCGCTCCATGGGTGGAGGCTCCTGGACCTCGGCGCGCTCCCCTCCAGGCGGCATCCAGGCGCAACCGGAAAGCAGGAGCACGAACCCGGCGCCGGGCGCGAAGAACAGCCACTTTTGGGGCAGCGACCGGCGTATCATATCAATTCCTCGGCGCGGCGTTCCCTCAACTCTTCCGCGCGGGTCGCATATTCGACATTGGTCGGACGGGCGAGCCACACGAACGCGGCCAATCCGAGAAAGACTAAGCTGGCCAACAGAAATGTGTCATTCAGTGCTAAGAGGGTCGCTTGCTGATCGATGAGAGCCCCGAGCCGGCTCGTCACCATTCCCGCACTGAGGCCGGAGTTTTCCAGCTTGGTGGAGAACTGTTGCAACAAATCGAGGGAAGCGAACCGCCTTCCCCCAAAAAAATCCGCCAGATCGAGTTGATGAAAAGGTGTCCGCCGGTACAAGATCACTCCCAGCAGGGTGATGCCGAAGGCGCCGGCCGCGATCCGCAACAAGCCTGCCTCTTCGGCTGCGCGTATTATCTGCCGGCTCGGCAACCCGTGCAGCGTGAGCATGGTCAGCGGCGCGAAAAAAGTGCCTAGGAAAAAGCCCAGGGTCAGCATGGGCCAAAAAATCTGATCGTAGAAAGCGGGGACGTCGAACAGGCCTATCCAGAACGAGGTGAACGCAAAACCCAACAGATTGAGGCAGGCGAACAGGCGAGCGTCGGCCAGTTTGCATATCTCGTGCATCATCGCGGTCAGCGGCGCCGCGAATAGAATGATGGACAGAAGAACCATGCCGGCGAGAAAAGAGGAATATCCCAGAATCAATTGAAGCTGGACAATGAACAATGAAAGCAATCCTTGGATAGCGAGAAATCCCAGCGTCAGGCAGGCCACGCCGATCGCGAAATTACGGTGGGCAAACAACTTGACGTCGACAGCGGGATGCCGCTCTCCTAGTTCCCATATGATGAAACACGGCAGGGCCACGATGACGGTAACGAGCACGCCGCTCAGGAAGGGTGATTGGAACCACTCGAAATCATTGCCCTGATTGAGGATGGTCTGCACGCCGCCGAGGACCACGGCGAGGAGAATGAAGCCGATGCTATCGAAGCGGGTGATCCGGCGATGGAAGCCCCGGCCATAAATCAGCGCGCCGGTGACCGCAGCGACCGCCAAGGCGACCGGGATATCCAGATAAAAAAGGTAACGCCAGCCGAGTTCGCGGGCGATCCAGCCGCCCATGGGAAAGGCGATGGTGAACGGCATCACGGTGAACAGTCCCCAAACCCCCAAAGCCACCGATTTGAGCCGTGGCGGATATTCTTGCAGCATCAGGGCCTGGCCGATGGGGAGGGTAACGCCGCCCGCGAACCCAAGAAAAACACGCGCAGGCAGAAATAACCACAAAGTTTCGCTGATGGCACACAGGTAAGACGCCAGGGCGTAGACGACAAAGGCCGCGATGAACACGCGATAATCGCCAAATCGGCCAGACAGCCAGCGGGTTATGGGAAAGGCCAGCGCCAAGGCGATTACGAAGTCGGTTTGCGCCCAGGTGCCGAAGCTCGGCAACACCCCTCCCAAATCGCCGGTCACATGCGGCAAAAGCGCTATGTAGGACCCTAAACTGGACAAAACGGTGATGTGCCCGAGGCCGAGCGCGATGTTGAACAGGATGAAGCGCCAACCGCGCAGGCGCCTGGGGTAAATCAAGGGCATCGGCATTGTCAAGCTTGCGGCCTATCTCAACGTGGGTTTGCTCGTCATTGGGACGAGAGGCCATTGGCATTGCTCAACCGCCCCCGTCGATCCCTCTCTCCGGCGTTGCGGCGTTCCAGGGACAATAGTGTCCATCGCACCCCCTGAACAGGGGGTGCGAGCGAGCCGCGTGACCGGATAATCTCGCGACGCTGAAGATCAGACGGTCTCCGCTGAGCTCGACGCGAAGGCAATGACTACGAAGACGGCGACACTTGCTGGCTTGGCCGCGGTGGTTGGCGCAATGCGCATCGAGGGCGATGGAGCGTCTCTTGCATGTCATTTTTTCGAAATAGGTTCGCGTGCGGTAGTCGACGCCGCGGAGGGATGTTAACGCGAACGCCGCAAGTATCGGGGGAAATGACTATGAACACGACCGCCAACATGGACGGCACCGTCGCCGCGAGCGGCGGAATTCTTAGCTGCGAAAGAATTATTGCGAAAGCAGGCTTCAACCGGTGGCTGGTCCCCCCCGCCACGCTCGCCATTCATTTGTGCATCGGACTCTTCTCATTATTCAACATTGGCGGCAGGTTTTTTTGGGCAACGCTATCCGATTCGATCGGCCGCAAAACGACCTATTTTGTCTTCTTCGCGCTCGGCGTGGTTTGTTACGCCATCGCGCCCACTCTCGCTGGCATCAAGGCGGCCGTGGTTTTCGCCGCCGCATTTTGCATCATCGCCTCGATGTACGGCGGCGGATTCGCTACCATACCGGCCTATCTCGCGGATATTTTCGGCACGCGGTATGTCGGCGCCATTCATGGCCGTTTGCTCACCGCATGGTCGACGGCGGGGATCGTCGGTCCGGTGATCGTCAATTACCTGCATGACACGCGTGTCGCGCAAGGCGTTCCGCGTGACCATGTCTATGACGAGATCTTTTATGTTCTTGCCTGCCTCCTCGTCGCCGGATTCGTTTGCAATGCGTTGATCCGGCCGGTTCGCGCCAAGTGGCACATGAAGGAGGAAAGGGAAAAAATCCCTTCGGCGCGCGGCCTGGCTCTTGGGTCGAAGGGCGTCTATGGAATTGGCCGGGGTGGTCTCGACGCCCAGGCGTTCCTCGCCTGGACATTGGTCGGAATTCCGCTCGCCTGGGGCGTGTGGCAGACTCTCAAAAACGCCGCGAAAATCTTTCAATAAGTGGCACAAGCGGGCCCGCGAAGGGCCGTGGCTATGGTTGGGAATCTTCAGACGCCTTGGCGCTGCCCGAGCCCGCCGGTCGTGCGTCGAGCAATGCCAACTCCTTTTTGCTCGCGTGAATTTCCCGTTCGAGATGAAGAAGGACCGCGCGGCTGTGGCCGCTTGCCGAATTTCGCGTTGCGGAAAGCGTCTTTTCGGCGCGTGCGAGGCGCGCTTCGATTTCCTGACGGCGCGTTTTGCGTCTCTGCGGCATGCGGCGTCCCCCTAAATCCGCTTGGTCCGCCAACTCACGGCCGCCCAGCTTGCCGAGCAAACACGATACTTGCGGCGGCAGTACGGCGAGGCTTCCGCGGATTCCAAATGAACTGCCGGCTGCAATCACGATCGCGCCATGAGTTCGACAGCTAGACTGTAAATTCGCAACCGGGTGGGCTCTGGCATCGCGGCGAGGGATTTCGAGATAGACCTGACCGGCACGGCACATTTTTGCGTCGCCAATGGGGGGATCGCCGGCCTTGCCGTCGAGAAGCGCTTCGATTTCCGGGGTGTCGAGACCTTTAGCGCGCAATGCCTTTTCGAGCGCGTCGAAATCCGTCCCGGTCGGTGCCGGCCTCTCGATCCGCTTGATTTCGCCATCATGGATGGCATCGATCCCAGCAATTGCCATGGCGGCGACAAGATCACGATTTTGCGCCGAAAATTCAAAAAAGCCGGGGCTCCCGCCGCCATAGAGAAAATTGACGCATAGGTGCGGATCCTTGGCCGCCAGCGCTCGCAACATTGCGAAATGCAATTCAAAAATATGTTCGAGAGCCTGCCGGCCGGCTTTGGCCGCCAGAATCCCGCGGGAAAGACGCAAGGAACGGGCGGCTTCCGCCAGAAGCAGATCGGCGCTTGCAATCTCGCCGCTTGCGGCGGAACGCTGAACGAAGGCCCCGAGAAAAAACTCGTATTCCGAAGGAAAGACAGTTTTCAGGCGTTCGAAGAAAGCCGCGAATTCTGGCGCCGTTTTGAGCTTTTCGGTTAAAGCGCGCCGGGCGGCGTCGATTTCGTAAGGTGACGTCTCCGGCTCTCGCGGGCGCGTGGACGCCGTTGCGATCAAGGGCGCGGACGACGTTTCCGGGCGAATCGCCTTTTGCAGAAGGGCCGCGCCGGTGATGATCCCGGCGAGGGCGGCAAGGCCCAACAGCACGAGCCGCAAAATATTCACGCGCGCGGTCTCCCATGCCGGGTTATTTGAACGCAACCCTGACTTTGCCCAAAACGGCGGCAACCGGCAAGTCCTCTACCAACCTGATAGCGGAAGTCATCAGCCGCATTTTTTCGATTGATGCGGTGCACGGCCGCGGTCTTGTCGTTGAGGCGAGCATTTTCCGGCGGCAGGTGCAGTCGCGGAAGTGTGTTTGGTGCGATCTCCGTTGGGACGAGGTTACTCGATGATGCGGCGAGGTCAATGGTCTGATCGGAGGGCCTTTCAGCGGGGCTTCGCCAGCCGTCGACTTTTCGCATCGCGATTTGTCCCGAAGCCATCAATGCCCAGAACAATATCGCGGCGGTTTCCGCGCTGCGCAGCAAGGTTTGCGTCTTGATTCGCCGCTTGAACTCTTCGTGTAATCCCCCATGGTGAGCCTCTCGAATCACGATCGCATGCGCTGTGCGTGGATCATATCGTTACGCCACCTTCAAATTCCAACCACTCCCGCGACGGCACCGGACAAGGATTGCGGAAAAAGACAAACAACACACAAAACAAAAAGCACTTGCCAAAACCCGGTATCCAAACCGCGCCAGCAAGATTGCTCCGCCGCGGCACAGGCGCAATATTCGAAATTCCTGCTCGCTTGAAAAGATCGTGCTCTAGCTACGCATGAGCATGGCGATGAAGAAGCCATCGGTGCCGCTCGTCAGCGGAGTGAGACGCAGACCAAAACCAAAGCGCGAAGCGAACGGCCCAAGGCCAGGCATCCGCGCCATCTCCGCCAGCTCCAGCGCCGGAAGGCTTTTATAATCTCCATGAGAGCCAAGAAACGCCGCGAGCCTGTCTTCGTTTTCCTCGCGCAGAACCGAACAAGTCGCATAAAGAATCCGGCCGCGCGGCTTGACGAAACGCGCGGCCTCTTCCAGTGCCCGGTCCTGCTCGGTGATACGGATCGGCAGGGCGCCCGGTCTTATCCGCCATTTGGCGTCCGGATTGCGCCGCCAGGTGCCCGTGCCGGTGCATGGCGCATCGACGAAAACAAGATCGCAGCGCCCTTCGAGACCAGCGAGCACATGGTTTTTCCCGCGCGGCGCGTGCAACTGAACGTTACGCACCCCGGCGCGTTCGAGTCTGGCGATGCTCCGCATGAGTCTTGCCCCATCGCGGTCGGTCGCATGGATCTGACCCTTGTTGTGCATCGACGCGGCAAGCGCCAAGGTTTTGCCGCCCGCGCCCGCGCAAAGATCGAGCACCTGTTCGCCTGGTTTTGCGATGGCAAGAGCCGCGGCAAGCTGCGAGCCTTCGTCCTGAATTTCGGCGAGGCCTTTAATGTAGGCGGGCTCGGCCGCAAGCGCCGGGCCGCGCCCGTCCCGGGCCAGAGGCAAACGCAACCCGGAAGGGGAGTACGGCGTTGGAGCCGCGCGCAGATACGCGAGACTTCGCGAGCACCTTCTCGCGCGTCGTTTTTAATGTGTTGACGCGCAGATCAACAGGAGCTCGCGTGGCAAGCGCGCTCATCTCCGCGACAACCGCCGGCCCGAAGACTGCGGCCAATGAAGGCTCCAGCCATTCCGGAAAATCGGCCACGACAAAACTTGGCGCACCGGTCAGGTCCGCGACCGAAAGCCGTTCTGCTTCTTCTTCGTTGAGTGGGGGTGGCGCATGCCCCTCGCCCGAACAGAGCGCCGCCAGCGCGCCGGCGCTCATATCCCGCACCTGACGCAAGGCGCCCAGCACGCTCGCGCGGGGCAATTCGCCGCCCATGATGAATGCGGAGGAAGCGCGCTTGCGCTGGGCGTCGAAGACAAGCGAGGCGATCGCGGCACGGTCTTTCGAGCCCGCGAACCGGTGAGAGAGACCCCAAGCCTTCAGCGCATCGGCGGCGGGCCTTTTGCGGGCTTCGATTTCTTCCACAACTTCGATCGCCGCCGCAATGCGAGCGCCAGGGGTCATTGGGAACTAGCTATCATGGCGCTCCAAGGGGCCGGTAAGAGTGCGGACAGCGAAGAACTCCCACATCAAGAACAAGACGATGGCGCCAACAACGAAGAACTGGAGCCGCGCAACGACACATAAGCCATCGCCGTCGTCCGCAAATCGAATCAGAGGATCGCGACCAATTAGCACTATACCGGCTTGTCACGCTCTTCTTCACTCGATCTCTCAGGTTTTCCGTCGCCCGGCCTTGACGCCGCCCGGACCCTAGCCTAAGAGACGTCTCGTCCCATCCTGCGCAGTGGAAGTCTCGCCCGTCGGCCTTTTCGGCCTGACCGGGTAAAGGCATCTGATCGGCCGAAGTAATGCGAGGAAAAGCGAATGCCCCGCCGTTGTAAATTGACCGGCAAGGCCGTGCAGACCGGAAATCTGGTCAGCCATTCGAACCACAAAACGCGGACGCGGTTTTTGCCGAACCTCTGCAATGTGACGTTGATATCCGATGTGTTACAGCGCAAAGTCCGCATGCGCGTGAGCGCCTCGGCGCTGCGCACAGTTGAACATCGCGGCGGCCTCGACTCTTTTTTGTTGAAGGCGAGCGACGCTGGGCTTTCGCGCGGCGCGCTGGCTATCAAGCGCGAGGTTGCCAAGAAACTGGCGGCAGGCGGCTAATGCTACAGTTGTAATTTTTACGAGAAGGGACCCCTCATCGGTGATTCGGGGGAGGGGGAGATTGCGGTATCGGAAGGGTCTGGTTCGTCTTCCATGGTTTGCGGAGGGGGAACGGATTGGTGGCGTGTTTCGTCGCGCCGAGCCACGCCGATAGGTGCTCTCCTCCCAAGGGCGAAACCGGTCTTGATCATTGCGAAGCGCGTTGTTGGCACGGCTGGCCCCGGCTGATGACGCTGGCGATGCTTGGGTTGGCTTTTCTGAAAGCCGGGGCCAACCACGCCCCCGACCAAAAACGGCCCGGTCAATTACAAACTGTAGCATTAGCGCAAAACCACCACGCGGGTGCCGACCTTGACGCGGTCGTAGAGATCCACGACGTCCTCGTTGGTCATGCGAATGCAGCCGGACGAGACCGCCTGGCCGATCGTTTGCGGTTCATTCGAACCGTGGATGCGGTAAAGCGAGCCGCCAACATACATGGCCCGCGCGCCGAGCGGATTTTCCGGCCCCCCGGGCATGAAATGCGGCAGATCCGGACGGCGGCGCAGCATCTGGGAGGGCGGCGTCCAGGACGGCCATTCGCGTTTCATCGCAACCCTCCGGGCGCCGCTCCATTCGAAACCGGGGCGGCCGACCCCGATGCCATATTTGACCGCCTGATTCCCCGGCAGGACGTAATAAAGACGGCGTTCCCTGGTCGAAATGATAATCGTGCCAGGCGCATAGCGGCCATTGTAGGCGACGAGTTCGCGCGGTGGGGCGACGGCGCGCGGACGGCCTTCCATGCCGGCCAAGGGCTGGCCAAAAATCTGCTGGTATTCATAAGCCCGCAAGGGCGCGCCGGTCGCGGCGAGCAAAAGCCCTGCCGCGCCGGCGACGGCCAGAAAGTGACGGCGCATAGTGTGTTTTCCCGAGGTGCGAAAAGACTTGCGTCAAACGAATCAGAAGGGGATATTATTTTCCAGCGATAGTCGGCTCGCGGGGGCTTTCTTGCAATAGGCCGAGGCATGGCGAAGCCGGTTTTGATGGTGGCGTGGCCAAATGGCAACAGTGGCCGCGCGCGCACCCAAACTGGTTGGCGGCCAAAAACTACGGCGAAAGGCTGAGGCTGGATATGCTTTTTTCGATCCCCGTGGCGGGGCGGTTTTGATCTCGATGGTCGTTTCGCCGCGGTGGTCGCGTTTGCCGATTATGCTAGCTGATTTTCGCATCTATTGACCCGTTGCGTCGATGCGGCTACTCCAACCACGCTCCTCAAGGAGCGCGTAGCTCAGTTGGTAGAGCATCTGACTTTTAATCAGGAGGTCATGGGTTCGAATCCCATCGCGCTCACCAATCAAATCATATAGTTATGTTAATTCTCTCTAGTTATAATCGAACATTTATTTTCGCTGGGGCAACACTTGGGGCAACGCATCGCCGCCGACCCTCACTGAACCATAAAAAGGGGCGGAAACTATGCCCATCGACTTACGAGCGACCTGCTCACATCCACGACACAGCCGCGGCCATTTGCCGGGGCTTCGTTATTTTTGAGGTGCGTCCCCCAAGGGCGAGCGCCGCCTCGCCCCCACTCACCGCTCCGGCCGCCGTACCCGCGCCGCCCGTCATTGGTTTGAGTTTTTGTCACGATGCCGTGATGTTTCCTACCAGTGAAACTTTTAGAGCCTTGAAGCGATAAATGGACATGGTTGCGCCGAGTTGGCTCCTTCGCCCGCTCTTGGCTGCCCAACAGGCCGCCCCTGCTGGTCTTGGTCACCTCCCCCAGACCAGGGGCGCTGGCCAACGCACCCGCCCACGACGTGTTGCGCCGATGTTACACCGGCTGTTCATTGTTATGCCAAGGCGAGATGTTATCGAAGTTTTGACGAAATGCCGTGTTTAATGCCTCTAGTGTGGCGACGTCGGCTTTGATGCCGAAATTTTTCAGGCAATTGGACAAAGCAATGATCCCTTCATCGCACCAGGATCGCAAGGCCAAGGCCATTGCCGAAGTGCTGGCAATGATTGATGCTGATCTACCACTAGCGCCGCATCGACCGCGTCCTGTCCTCGAGACGGAGGAATGGCTCTTCGAAAGCGTCACCGAATTTATCGAGGCCCGGGCTCGGGGAACAAAGCCCCCGCCGCAGTTTGGACAATCGGCGCAGAAGGTGCACTCGTAGGAGCAAATCCGCGCGACACTCCCGAGACAACTTCACCGCCCGGAAGCCGTCTTTCACGACAGGCCGGCAAGGTCACGAACCGGCCATTCCCGGTGATCGACGCAGAAGGGCCCCGCCCAAGCGGGTGGGACCGATTATTGATCGGCTTCAGTAATCCCGCTTTGGAACGAGCAGCGGCGCGAGCGTCTTCGTGCTGTCATCCTTCACGTGCCCGATGAAAGGCAGGTCAAAAGCCGCCTCGATCGTTTTTAGCAGCGAGTAGTGCGAGTAAAAGCGGTTGTCGACCACACCCCTAATCCCGTAGTTTGTAATCGCAATGAGCACGACCTTGTCATTGAAATTCTTCGGAGCAAGCAGTCGGGCCCCGGTAGTAGGGACGTCGGCACGACGTCTCTTCGTGTCAGGATTGTACTTGCAGGTCAAGGGACCGTTGCCCTCGTCGAACACAACAAACAGAACGTTGCGACCCTTGCTCCACGTCTTGCTGCCCGTGATCGCATTGACGATCCAGAAGGTCTCATCATCGCCGCGTTTAACATCATTCGCGTCCGTGTCGTTGACCCCGCCGCACAGGGCAAGCACGCTACTAAGACCGTGCATGTCGCGGCACTGGTCCGGTACGATGTATGAAAATGCGGGCGCGGTACCGTTCGCGATGTCGCTGAATAGCTGCTCAATCGGCACCTGTTTGGCGAATTGCACCGGGTCGTTCTGGATCTCTCCTATGTATGGAAACGGGTTGTGTTTGACCGCATAAAGATTGCCGGTATTGTTGTCGCCGGGCCAGTTCGCTAGGCTCGTGCCCGCCTCAGGGATATTCTGCTGATACACCCGCCAGTCCTTGCCGTGACTAACGAGCTGGCCGGCTAGTGACGGCAGTTGCACCGTCCAGCGATGTATCGACGCATTGGCTGGCGGCACCGGGTAATCGGTGGCTACCGACGGTGAATCATCATCGCTGATGCCGACCACACTTCCCGCTGGGTAGGTGTGGCCCTTCGCCACGACGTCGGTGCCGACCCAATCGCCGGTGATCATCGCCACGTAGTTCGGCAAACTCGGATGCCAGACGCCGTTATAGTTGGTGGCAAAGTTATACTGCTTTGACAGCGCGGTGATGTGTGGTGCCGCGGGACTGCCGATGATTCCCTCCGGACCGAAACTCGTGAAGGCATTGTGATTTTCGAGGACGAGGACAAACACATGGTCAAGAGCTGGGACGCCGACGCCGTGGTCGTCCGCGAGTGCCTGACCCGATGCTAGGGCCGCGGTTGCGGATAGCGCCAGAAGATACTTAAGATACTTATGCAATTTGTAACCACTCCTGTATTTCGATTGGGTATGGGACACGCAGATGCCCGCATCTGCCGCCGGATCGGCGCCTTGAAGGCTAAACATGATTTGTTGCGTCGTCTTGACAATTCTGTGGCGCGATTGATGTAGTACGATGACTTCAATTAAAACACTGATGAGAGTTGCCCGTCGATTACAGCCGGGAGCAAATGAAGGAAGGGCGAGCGAATGCTGAGCCTCGATCTTCCGCGCAATCCCACCACCAATCGCAAGCCGACAGATGTATGAGGCCTTGAGTACTCGGCCCCAACAATCGTACCAAAACACTTGGTGCGATCGCGCAGGCCGAGGCGTTCCAACCCGCTGTCCGTTTTTGAAAGATTTTTGCGTGCGCATTTTGCGGTGAATGCTAGGATTGGGCCACCATGACGGTTTTTTTTACGCTCTTCGATACGGCGATTGGCCGATGCGCGATCGCTTGGGGCGCACGCGGGATCGCTTACCTGCAGCTTCCCGAGGCCAACGAGCCAAAGACCCGCGCGCGCGTGCTTCAGCGATTTCCACGCGCGAGGGAGGCGGCCCCGCCATCCGAGCTAGAGCGCGCGCGGGACAGTATCGTCGCGTATTTACGTGGCGAGCCGGGTGATCTTTCATCCACTCTGCTGGACATGGACCTCGTGCCGCCTTTCCACCGCCGCGTCTACGAGGCCGCGCGTAGCATTCCGCGAGGCGCGACGATGACCTATGGCGCTCTCGCGGCACAGGCTGGCGCCGCAGGTTCGGCTCGCGCCGTTGGGCAAGCTCTCGCACGAAATCCGTTTGCGATCATCGTGCCGTGCCATCGGGTGGTCGCGGCCGGCGGCAGGATCGGCGGCTTTTCCGCGAATGGCGGCACCAGGACGAAACTCCGGCTGCTCGCGATCGAAGGCCATGAAAAGAGCGCCCTGAGCGCGCAGCTCACCGCGCTTGACTGACAATGCGCCTGCCCCCGCGGGCCCAGCCCGCCCTTAATCCCGGCGAACTCATCCGGCACCGTTCCGCGACCCGCGCGAAGTTCAGCGTCTCGTAGAATGCCCCAAACTCCAGCCATTTCGCGTCACTCTCTTGGCACCTGTACATGCCGCACGCGCTTGCTCACCTCCGGCGGTACGTTGTTCGCTCGCCGCCGAGCCAGGGACTTGACCCTGGCAATTGGATCCCGCGATGAGGCCACAATCGTTGATCGATCAGTTGCCCATAACAAGGCTTTCGGCGCCGCGCGATATTGTTCCACTTCCATGAACAAATCAGCGCCTTGCGGTTGCAGATCGCAATTTCCGGCAAGAGTTATCCACGCTTATCCACAGGAACATTTGACTTCAGGCCAAATGTTCCGCATATGTTCTCTTTTGAACACGGAACATTCCGTGTTCATGGACGTGCGCAGGGTAACGCTGGCGACTGCGAAAACATGCCGGAAACGCGGCAATAACATGACAATGGCGAGAACGCGGGCATGCGAACAGAGCCGGAAACAGCGGCAACGACCACCGCCGCTCGGCAAAACCGCGTCGAGACGGCGGTAGGGTTCGACACAGCCCCCGCGAGAGTGCCCGCACGGCCACGCACGAGCGTCGCGGGGGATATGGCCAACGCCGTTCCTGTCGCGCCGGCTTCGGGTCGCGCGCCAACCGGGGACGGCGCGCCAACTCTCCCCCAGCGGGGCCGCGGCGCCTTGTCGAACGCGAGCGGACGCTTCGAAAAAGAGACCCGCTGTGACGCGAACGATGGCTGGGATTTGCCCGAGGATTTGCCGACATTGCGGACGCAATTGACGCGGGAAAGCGCCAAAACAATCGTCACGCGGAATGATTCTCCCGATATTTCCTTCGACCGGTCGATCAATCCCTATCGCGGCTGCGAGCATGGTTGCGTTTATTGTTTCGCGCGCCCCACCCACGCCTATCTCGGCTTGTCCCCGGGCCTCGATTTCGAGACAAGGCTTTTTGCCAAGACCAATGCGGCAAGCCTCCTTGAGCGCGAATTGTCGGCGCCGGGCTATGCCGCGAAAACCATCGCGATTGGAACTAATACCGACCCCTATCAGCCGATCGAGCGAAGCGAACGAGTGATGCGCAAGGTGCTCGAAGTGTTGGCGCGGACCAATCATCCGGTTGCGATCGTCACCAAATCGGCGCTTGTCTTGCGCGATCTCGATCTTCTTGCGCCGATGGCAAAAAAAGGCCTTGCAAAAGTGGCTTTGTCGGTGACGACGCTCGATCCTGTCCTTGCCAGGAAAATGGAACCCCGCGCGAGCAGCCCGGAGCGGCGGCTCGACACGATCCGGCGGCTGGCGGAGGCGAATGTCCCAACGGCGGTGATGGTCGCGCCGATTATCCCGGCGATCAACGACGCGGAGATCGAGGCGATCCTCGCCCGCGCGCAAGCCATGGGCGTGCGCGATGCCGATTATGTCCTGTTGCGTCTGCCGCTTGAAGTCCGCGAACTCTTTGCCGAATGGCTGCGCGCGCATTATCCGGGCAAGCTCAAGCACGTGCTGTCGCTGCTGCGTTCGGCGCGCGAGGGCAAGCTTTACGATTCGAGGTTTGGCGCGCGGATGACCGGGTCTGGCCCCTATGCCTGGATGATCGGGCGCAGGTTCGAGGCGGCGGCGGCACGGCTTGGACTTGGACGAAGCCGTGTGCCGTTGCGTTGCGATTTATTCCGGCCTCCGGCGCGCACCGGCGAGCAAATGCGCTTGTTTTGAGAGGGCCGCGCCCGTGCCGTGGCGAACGGCGTCCGGCTTGGGCGCAAGGCGACCCTCACCCGTCATCAGCTGCGGGAGGCGATCGAACGTCACGACGCTGGCAAGCCGATGCGCGAGATTGCGCAAAGTTTCAAGGTATCGGAAAGCACCATATCGAGGCTTGCGCCGTGAACGCCGTCCAATCCAAGGTGCCCAGTGTAAGAGGGGGGACGAATTCTTATTTTCATTTTGCCCCCATCTTACTCGCGCCGGGGTCCGTAATCGAGCCTGGCAAATTTGGCCGGTTGATTAGACTTCGTGGTGAGGCACACGCTCTTTATCGGCGAGAGATGGCCTATGAAGCCTTGCGGCAGAAAGAGTTTCCCGACCGTCCCTCCAAACTCGATTGTCTGTTCTGCTTTCCGACGCTGCAAGAAGCTGAACTCTGTCGCACCCATATTCAGGGATATGCCGACTCGATCCTGTACGAGGTCGAAAGCGTCGAAGCTGAACCGCACATTGCGGACATGAACAATGGACTCCAACTCTGCGAGCTTTCAGTCTTTGATATCAACCGGATTGCTTATTACTGGCGAGGGTGGGAGCGTTCATGCGACCCTCAAGCAGTGATTTTGCGCGAGGTCATTTTGCGGTGCCCGGTCACGATACTCTGCAGGATCGAGTCCACCGTGTAGGCCGACCTTATATGAGCTGTTGGACGATTTCGAGGTTGCATCAATGAGCGAAAGCGATTCATCGGTAAACGATCCGGTCACAAAATTCGCCAAAGAACTCGCTGGTAAACTTCCGGTCGAGGCTGCTTACAAGGAAATCTTGTCTCCAGGAGCCGTACAAACGGGGCAGATTGTCTCCGACATTATTAAAACGATACATTTGGCACTGGCACCCCTCCAATTTCTCGGAGCCTACCAGGATCGCTTAAGAAATTTTATCGACAACTCTGTGCGGCGCGTCTCTGAGGGGAAACGCGTTCCACCACCTCCGCAAATTTTAGGCCCGATTATCGAAGGCATCCGCTACGAGCCTGAAGGGACGCCCATTGATGCAATGTTTTCTGAATTGCTAAGCCGTTCGATGGATCATGATCGCGTGCATGAGGCACATCCGTCTTATCCGTTTATAATCAAGCAGCTTTCCGCTGATGAAGCTCGAATACTTGCTAGTCTCCATGGTAATGTTTTCGATTATGTGTACACACAAGAATATGATGTAAAGAAAAATTGGTTCGGAGAACCCAATATTGAGATTGACACACTCCCACGCGACAGATTATTATATCCTAACAACGTCAAATTTTACTTTGAGCACTTAACTCAACTTGGCTTAGCAAACATTTTTCTTGTTGTTAATAGTGAGCCTATATTCAGCGGCGAGCCGAAAACGCAGATCGGCATTAGACACCGATGTCATTATAAACTGACCGATTTTGGCCAACGATTTGTCATAGCATGTAATGGTACCAATCACGCGGCGAAAGAGTATCATCAAACCTGACTTAATTGACATGCGCCGCGTTCCATATTGCGATGGCACTTTCCGAAATTTACCCAACCGCATTTTTCACGCCTCGCCACAAGGCGACGCGTTGCGCCGCGGACTTCCGCACATAAAAAGCCGCGCCCAGATTCAAAACACCGAGCGCGGCGAGGAGCACCGGCTCGGTCGCGCCGATCGTCCGGATTTGCAATGTGGCGGTCGGAGCGCCCCCATAACCATGAAATCTGAGTTCAAAATATTCACGCCGAGCTAGTGGTTAAAGGCGTATCAACGAGGCGAAAAGCGCGGCGGGTATCAGGGATGGTACCTGTCGCGGGCGGAATCGATAAGACCACGGCTCGTGATCACGATCCAGCCGCCGCCGCGTCGTTCGATCGATTTCACCGTGCCGGCACCGGGAATGAGCTCTCCCGGCGCGACCTCCATCGAGCCGCGCGGACTCTCGACGACAGCGACCCCGGCGTAAACATCACGGACAACCCAATTCGTGATCAATTGCGGCGTGCTCGCGGCCGCTGCAAGGCTTCCGAGCGGGCGCGGGACTCCCGGGGCGGTGGGATTTTTGAGACGGATCGAACGCGTCGCCGCGCCCGCCTTTTTTTCCTTGTCCATGCACGTTTTCAAGCGGCGGCTTTGCCGGTGCAACGGCAGGTTGCGCCGGTTTCCCGGCGGCCCCCTTTCCGGCTGCCGAGGCGGCGGCAAGCGATGCGGTCGCGAGGGGCGCCGCGGCGATCTGGTGTTCAATGCGATCGAGCCGCTCGATAACTTCGGAAAGCTTCGCCTCGGGCTCGCGTTGCATGTTCTCGACCTTACCCGCAAGCTCGGCGATCGAGGCGCCGGTTTCAGCCTTCACCGCATCGAGACGCGTCTTGAGGCCTTCGAGCGCGGTGGCATCATTCCCGGACTGGCTCTGCGCGGCGCGCAAAGCCTCGACATTGGCTTTGAGGGCGCGGATGTCCCCGGCCATTTCTTGCACCGCGCGGAGCATTTCGGTACGCGCCACGCTCTCTTGCGTCGCGACAGGCTGGGCGGGCGGCGGCTTAATGGCGTAAAACGGCAACTGACCAGTGGAAAAATACGACCCCGCCGCCCATGCGAAACCAAAAAGACAGGCTGCTAGGGCCGCGCGCGAACCATAGCTGAAAAGCTGCTTGAAGCGCGGCGGCGCCTTTGGCGGAGCGGCGGCAAAGTGTTCCGTTCTGTTCGGTCGAATTTGCACTGCTCCAGGCTGCGGTATTTCCTTGGCGGCCGTGGAAGAAAGCGGGATGGCCAAGTCGGGGACACTCGATTCTGAAGCAGGAATTGGTGGTGGGACAGCTTCGCCTTGTGCCAACAGGACGACGATTTTGGGTATTGCAAAGCCCATAATCGTTCTAGCAAAGCTTTGGCTTATACCGACTTTATCGGCAATCTCGCTAATAACGTCGGAGCCTAGCGTCACCTCTACCTCTTGTCCGGAAAGGGGCACGACCTCGGTTCCACCTGACCAGGAAGCAACCTCGGCCGCGAAACCGGCGGCCTTGAACCTATCGAGGAAGCCGTCTACACCGCCCGGCTGTCCAGAGATCAGGCCGAGAGTCTCTTGAACAAGCGGGCTGGCCTTGGGCCCGAGAGAGTATTGCGAGCCGATCTCCCGAATGAGCTCATCAAAGGTCGCCATCTTACCTCGTCTCCTTCTCGAAAAAAGCGCCGCCAGCGGCGCCAAATATCCGAGAACGTCCGCGCGCGAGTTTGCTCGCAATGCCCGTCTCAGTTTCTTCGCGCGGATGTTCCATGTTCTATTGAGCCATCCAAAAATAGCATTTTCGTGTCGAAGCTGCGCCGCACATCCACTGGTAGCGAATGGCGGCTCTGTTTCAAGCAAGCGCCCGGCACGAGGCCGTCAGGCCGCGCCTTGCGCCGCGGACTTGCGCACATAAAAAGCGGCGCCGAGGTTTAAAACACCGAGAGCGGCGAGGAGCGCCGGCTCGGGCACCCCGACACGTGAGCTTTGCAGCCCGGCGGTCGCGAGCGCCCCCAAAACCATGAAGGCCGAGTTCAAAATATTCACGCCGCCGACAATTCTGGCGCGTCTTTCCTTGGGAGCATCCGCCTGGATCGCGGTAAACAAGGGGACGACGAAAAGCGCGCCGGAGCTGGCGAGGCCCACGACATCGCAGGCGATGCGGATGCCGGCCACCGACGAAAAGAATTCGGCAAGCCCCACGTCCGCCGTCGCCACCGGAAGGAAGAATGTCGCCGCGCCGAGGTCGATCAGAAAAGCCGCCAAACCGAGCGCGGCGAAAGGAACCGGCTTTAAGTAAATCCGCCCGCGCGCGATCACCGCCGCGGCAATCGCACCGGTCCCGATGCCGAGCGCGAACAACGCGGTCAACGCCGTCTCGACCTCTATGCCGCCGCCGGTCTTGTTGCGGGCGACCACCGGCACCAGCGAAATGGCCACCGCGCCGCTCATCCAAAACCAGGAGACCGCCACGCTCCTTGTCCAGAGGACTGGATCATGCGCGATTTCGCGAAGGAACGCCCATGTCGACGCGAAGACATTGACGTTCGCGCGAAGACCAGGCGCGGCGCAACTTGTCGGCGGAATAAAGAGACTAGCGGCGAAGCAGGCGATGGCGATTGCCAAAAGCTGCAGGACGGTGCCTCCCGGCGTGCGTCCCATGACGGACAGGCCGCCCGCGATCAGGCCCAAAAAGATGGCGATGAATGTGGCAGCCTCGACGAGAGCGTTGCCGGAAAGGAGTTCCTCTTTTGCCAGAAGGTCGGGAAGGATGCCGTATTTGACCGGGCCGAACAAAGCCGAGATGACGCCGAGCCCAAACAGCGCCGTAAAAAGCAGCGGCAAGGAGGAAAGCCATAGGCCCGCGGCCGCCACAAGCTGGACCCCCAGTTCAGCTAGTTTGAGTCGCCGCGCGAGCCACGCTTTGTCCCGCGCATCCGCCATTTCTCCGCCAAACCCCGAGAGAAAAAGCGAGGGAGCCATGAAAGTGCCAACCGCGAGGGTGATCAACGGGCCAGCCTCCGTTTCGCCGAGCCGGAACAGGATCAGTGTGGCGAACATGTTGCGCACGAAATTATCGTTGAAGACGGAAAAGAACTGGCACCAGAACAAACCCGCGAAGCGGCGTGCCCGCAACAAGGAGGCGAGCATGGCAAATGGCGGGAGCGAAGCGGGGCGATCCTCGCTCATGTGCGCAACGGCTCGGCGTGGCCGACGATTCGGACGATGCCGGCGAACTCGGCGCGCATTTTCCGGTCGAGCTCGTCGACAAGTTCGTGCACTTCGTCGACGCTGAGGTAAGGGCTGACCAGGCAATGGTAGTTGACGACCAAACCGTCCGGCGTTGTCCTCACCCGGACGCTGTGCACATCGCGAATTGGTCCCGTTCCGGATACCATTTTCGCGAGGGCATGGGCGATTTCGGCGCGTGTCGCCGGTGGCGCATCCTGACCTCGCAATGGGCGAGGCTCCAACGGCTCGATGTGGGTCTCGACTTCAATGCCCGGCCCGAGTTCGCGGCCGATCTCGCTCTCAAGTCCGGAGACGATCTCATGCGCATTCCCATGCGTCATGCGGCCGTCGAGTTCGACGTCGAAACTGATCGCGGTCCGCCCCTCGATTTCCTGTATGGTCACGTGATGAACCGGAACGTGGCGTTTGGCCGCGATTAGAAGAACGCGTTCGAGCATCGTTTCGTCGTCGAGGGCGATCGGCTGCGCCACGACCGTCACGGCGACCTCAGGATGGCGGGCGGTGATGGCGGATGCAACATCCGCCTCGATCGCGGCGGCGTTTTCAAGCGGTAAGGTCCGCGACACGGTGACCGAAATGTCGCCGAAAACCTCGGCTCCGGCCGGTCGCAGCCGAAGCGTCTCGACCTTGACCACCCCCGGAACGGTTTGCGCGATCGATCTGATTTGCGAGGCAAGGCCCTTCGGCGCCGCGTCGACGAGCGTATTGACGGTGCGCCGGCCGATCTGAAAGCCCGCGACCGCGATGAAGATAGCAAGTCCCGATGCCGCCAAGGCGTCGCCTTGCGGATAGCCGTAATGCGCGGCGGCGATCCCGCAGAGCGCCAGGGCGGAGCTTACCATATCGCTTGAAAAATGCAGCGCGTCGGCGGCGAGCGCATCGCTTTTCGTCGTCGCGGCGATCCGCTTCAGCGACCGCCAACGCACCAGATCCACGATGATCGAGGCAATCAAAACCCCGAAGGCGAAAGGATTGGCATCGATCATTGTGTCGTGGCCCGCAAGCCGCTTGATCGCCTCGATCAGTATGTAAACGGCGAGCGCGAACAAGAAACCGGTTTCGAGCAATGCCGCCAATGGCTCTACCTTGGCATGGCCGAATTGATGATCCTCGTCGGCGGGCTTGTTCCCGATCCGTATCGCGAAATAGGTAAGGATGGTCGTTGCCACGTCGGCGAGATTGTGGCCAGCCTCGGAGAGGATCGCGAGCGAGCCCGAGGCAAGCCCGGCGGCGAATTTTGCCGCCGTCATCAGCGCGCTCACCGCGATCGACGTAAGCGCCGCCCTCTCCTTCAGCCGGTTGGCCCCGTTCATCGAGGCTGCCCGTTTCGCGGGCGCGGACATTCTGCTCATCGACCCCTCAGCTCAAGCACACATCAAGAGGCGCGGCACGGCCACGCGTCAATGCTATATACCATGGCAAACGAATGCTTGGCGTTGGGTGCACGGCGCCCGGCTGGGACCACCGGCATAGAGTTAAGCGGAGGAAGATCATGGAATATTTGCATACCATGGTCCGCGTCGCGGATCTTAAGCAATCGCTCGATTTCTACGTGAATAAGCTCGGTCTCGTCGAAACTCGGCGAACCGAAAACGAAACCGGCCGTTACACGCTCGTGTTTCTCGCCGCGCCGGGAGACGTGGATCGCGCCACGAAATTCAAGGCGCCGCTCGTTGAGCTGACCTATAACTGGGACAAGGAAGTCTATGCTGGCGGCCGCAACTTCGGGCATCTGGCCTATGCCGTCGAGGATGTTTACGCAATATGCGACAGGCTCATGAAGACGGGCGTCACCATTAATCGGCCGCCGCGCGACGGCGCGATGGCCTTCATCCGCTCGCCGGACAATATTTCGATCGAGCTTTTGCAAAAGGGCGCGTCCTTGCCGAAGCGCGAGCCTTGGGCGTCCATGCCCAACACTGGGGTTTGGTAGGGGCCTTGGCCGCTGCCCCCACCATCCCCATAAAGCCTGGCGATCTCGCAAGGATAGCGCCTCTTTCCTCCTCTGCTTATTTCCTCGATGCCGATGGCACGCTCCTCGACATTATGCCGCGCCCCGAGGATGTTGTCGCGGATCACGGGTTGAGGACACTGCTTGCCGGGCTTGCCGGGGCCACGCGTGGCGCGCTCGCCCTCGTCAGCGGGCGCGCGATTAAGGACATCGATCGTATTTTCGCGCCGTTGATTTTTCCCGTGTCAGGATTGCATGGCGCGGAAATCCGGTTTCCAGATAGGTCCCGCAGCGGGAACCCCAACGATGGCGCGATGAATTGCGTCCGGCAGCCTCTCGCGGACTTCATGGCGGCCCGTCCCGGCTTAAGACTGGAGGACAAAGGCGCGGCGCTCGCGGTGCATTTCAGGCAAAGGCCGGAACTCGCCCATGAAGTCTTGGAGTTTCTTGGCGCGCTCGCGCAACAAAGCGGTCTTGCGGTGCAGGAAGGCAAGATGGTCGCCGAACTCAAGCAAGCGCACCACGACAAAGGAAAAGGCATTGCTGCCTTGCTTGCAAGCCCGCCTTTTTTGGGCCGCAAGCCGGTCTTTATCGGCGATGATTTGACCGACGAAAGCGGGTTTTTGTTTGTCAATGCGCGAGGCGGGGTTTCGGTGCGGGTAGGCCCACCCGGTATTGCGAGCGATGCGCACTATCGTCTGCCCGATCCGGCGAGCGTCCGGGCGGAGCTTCACCGGCTTTTGGCGGGCGGTTGAATTCCGGCGATCGCGCCATTGCCGCGCTTTTGCCGGCCTTCGCTATCTCAGCAGGCCACGTGCGTTTATCCCTGGATTCTGCTAAGCGTCTACCTAGCTCAGTGGACTGGCGCAGGACAGGCTTAAGCCATGACCCCGAGAGACAAAGCGATCATACGTTACCTCAAAAGCCGCCAAGGCATCATCGGCATTAGTCTCGGCTTGACGGTTGCCGGCATCGTTTTCATTATTCTAACGGGCCGCTATGAGCTCACCTGGTTCGTTGCCGCCGCTATCTTGCCTTGGGTCGAGCATTGGTTTCGACGCAATAAAAAATGACGCGGCCGGCGCAAGCCAACGATCTATACGCGGCTGCTATTCCGCCACATCTTTCTGTCGGTAGCCGAGCCTGTCGTTCAGCTCCTCGATAAGCCGCGCCGCCGCTTCTAAAATCGCCGTGCCTGGGGGAAAAATCGCCGCCACCCCGGCCGCGTGCAGCGCGTCGAAATCCCCGGGCGGAATGACGCCACCCACGACAATCATGATGTTCGCGCCACCTTCGCTCAAAAGCGCCGCCCGCAGTTGCGGCACGAAAGTCAGGTGCCCGGCGGCAAGCGACGAAACACCGACGATATGGACATTATTTTCAATTGCTTGCCGCGCGGCTTCCCCGGGCGTCGCGAAAAGCGGGCCGATTTCGACCTCGAAGCCAAGGTCGCCGAGCGCGGAGGCGATCACCTTCTGGCCGCGATCATGCCCATCCTGGCCGATTTTAGCGACAAGGATGCGCGGGCGCCGCCCTTCGTTTTCGCTGAACGCCTCGACCAAACCCTTGACGCGCATAATGGCCTGTGAGCTGGTGCCCGATTCCCTTGCGTAGATGCCAGAAACCGCCGCGATCCCTGCGCGATGGCGGCCAAACACTTTTTCGAGCGCGAAGGATATTTCGCCGACTGTCGCCTTGGCCCGCGCGGCCTCGACCGCGAGCTCAAGGAGATTTGCGTTGCCCCGCGCGCCTTCCATCAAGGAATCAAGCGCGCGCTGAACTTGGCCGGAATCGCGTTCGGCCCTCAAAGCGTCGAGCTTGGCGATCTGCCGCGCGCGAACGGCGGCCGTATCGACTTTCAAAATCTGAATATCCTCCTCGATCTCGGGTTTGAACCTGTTGACCCCGAGCACCGTTTCGATCCCGCTGTCGATGCCCGCTTGGGTCTTTGTGGCCGCTTCCTCGATGCGGAGTTTCGGGATGCCCGTTTCGATGGCCTTCCCCATGCCGCCGATCGCTTCGATCGCCTCTATATGGGCAAATGCCCTGCTGGCGAGGGCAGCGGTGAGCTTTTCGACGTAGTAGGAGCCGCCCCACGGATCTATGGTGCGCGTGGTGCCGCTTTCCTGTTGCAGGAAAAGCTGGATGTTGCGCGCGATGCGGGCCGAGAAATCGCTTGGCAGCGCCAACGCCTCGTCGAGCGCGTTGGTGTGCAAGGATTGGGTTTGGCCTTGCGTCGCCGCCATCGCCTCGATCTGCGTGCGCACGATATTGTTGAAAGCATCCCGCGCGGCGAGCGACCAGCCGGATGTTTGGGTGTGCGTGCGGAGCACCAGTGATTTTTCGTCTCCCGGATGAAAGCCTTGCATGAGCTTCGCCCAGAGGAGGCGGGCGGCGCGCAGCTTCGCCACCTCCATGAAAAAATTCATCGAAATGCCGAAGAAAAACGACAGCCTCGGCGCGAAGCGATCGATCTTAAGACCGCCCGTAAGCCCAGCGCGGACATATTCGAGGCCGTCGGCCAGAGTGTAGCCGAGTTCGAGATCGGCGGTTGCGCCCGCCTCCTGCATGTGATAGCCGGAGATTGAGATCGAATTGAATTTTGGCATGTGCCGCGCCGTAAAGGCAAGAATATCGGAAACGATCCGCAGCGACGGCTTCGGCGGATAGATGTAGGTGTTGCGGACCATGAATTCCTTGAGGATATCGTTCTGAATCGTACCGGCGAGCTTGGCTTGCGCGACGCCTTGCTCCTCGGCCGCCACGATATAGAGAGCGAGCACCGGCAAAACCGCGCCGCTCATCGTCATCGACACAGAAATCTCGTCGAGCGGTATCCCCGAAAAAAGGCTCCGCATGTCGTAAATCGAATTGATCGCGACGCCGGCCATGCCGACGTCCGCGCCAACGCGCGGATGATCCGAATCATAGCCGCGATGTGTCGGAAGGTCGAAAGCGACCGAAAGCCCCTTTTGCCCGGCAGCGAGATTGCGGCGGTAGAAGGCATTCGAACTCTTCGGCGCTCGAGTAGCCCGCATATTGGCGGATGGTCCAAGGCCGCTCGACATACATCGCGGGGTAGGGGCCGCGCGCATAAGGCGCGATGCCGGGGAAACTATCGAGGCAATCGAGCCCGGCAATGTCGCTTGCGCGGTAAACCGGCGCGACGCTAATGCCTTCAGGGGTCACCCAGGGCTCCGCGCGGACGTCCTCGAATTGGATCGGCGCCGGGGTAAACGGCAGCTTGGAAAAATCGGGAACGCAACTCATGGGGCAGCCTTCCGGGCGCCAAGCATCTCCTCTGATTGTAGGTTGGCCCGCGCGAAAAAACCATCGTTCTCGCCAAAGCCGCTCGTTTGTCTTTGCCGGTCAGCCTTCCCTTGTGGCCCGCCACGAACCGGCGCATTGCATCGTCGTTGATGACCAGCTCCCCGAGCCAGACCCGATCCCGAGCGTTCCGATAACCGTGGCGACCTGGCCGAAGCGCTGGAACGCCAACTCCACGATGCCGCGTTGATTGATCTGGCCGGAGGCTTGCATTGGCGTATCCCCGGCCGAGCTGACGCGCCCGCCGGATACGGAAATCTTCCAATGATAATCCCTGTCGCAACTTCCTTGCCGCGTGACGATATCGACAGCGTAGATGCCGTCGTGATTTTGCCGCACTGCAAACCCGCCTTGCGCATGCGCCGCGCCGGCAACGCCAATGAGCGCGGCGGTGAGTCCCGAATATCCTGCCGACGACATCTTATTGTCCCTTCCTGACTTTGCATCCCCTAGCTCTGCCGTTCGCCGAGGGCTACAGCGAGCGTGTCTTCCAGAATAGCCAGGGTATCGTCGCCAGCGCAAATCAATTCGGCGACCCCAGCCTCAAGCAAAGCCGTTGCCGTCTCTCCCTGATCACGCCCCGTGAGGTAAATGCGCACCGCTCCCGCCCCCCGTAGCGCCCGCGCGGCGTCGATCAGAAGTTGCGTTGAAACCGCCTGCGGCGCGCAGATGCAGGCGATCTTGCAGCCGGAAGCGCGGAACGCATCGGCCGCCTCTTGCGGCGTTTCGAAGCTCTCATTGTTCACAGCCTCGATCCCCGCCGCCGCGAAAAAATTCACGGCGAAAGCGGCAGCCGCCGCGAAGCCTTGCGGCCTCCCGAGATTGGCGAGAAAAAATTTTGGCCGGTCCCCGATTTTACGGAATTGTTCATCCGAAACCGCACGCAATCTCTCATAAGGCTCCGCGTCGCGCAGCGAGGGCAGGGGAGCGCAGTCTTCCGCCGCCGGACTCTGATTCGCCCCGGCGGGCGTTGGTTCGAGCACGTTGACCGGCGCTTCGCTAAGAAGAGGAAATGCGCTCGTCCCGGTGATCGCGAGCGTGCGTCGCGCGATGGCCTCGCGCCGCGCCACCGCCGCCGCGGCGATCTCCGTTTGCGGCACGCCAGCGCGAAGACTCTCGATCATGCCGCCGTGCGCCTCGAAATCTTGGAACAGGCTCCACGCGCGCTTGCAAAGCTCCTCCGTCAGGGCTTCGAAACTTCCGGCACCGGCCGCTGGATCGGCGACTTTCGCAAGCTTCGCCTCATGGATCAAAATAAGCTGCGTGTTGCGCGCGATGCGCCGGGCGAAATCGTCTGGCAGGCCGAGCGCCAGAGTGAAGGGCAAGACGGTGATCGCATCCGCGCTGCCCACGCCTGCGCAAAATACGCCCATCGCCGTGCGCAAAATATTCACGAACGGATCATATTTCGTCATCATCCGGAAAGCGGTCTCGGCATGGAGGCGCAGCGGTTTCGGCGTCAGGCCGCAGGCTAACTCAACGTGAGCCCAGAGAAGCCGCAGGGCGCGGAATTTAGCGAGAGACAAAAATTCATCGGCGTCGACGGCGAGAAGAAATGCGATCTCGCTCCGCGCATCCTCAAGCGAAAGGCCGTCGGCTTCAAGCAGGCGGAGATATTCGACTCCCGTGGCAATCACGCAGCCAAGTTCTTGTGCTTCCCCCGCGCCTGCTTCGTGATAAGGCCGCCCATCGGCGAGAATCAGGCGCCCGGCAAACCCCGCGTCGCGCAACAGTGCATGGGACTCGCGCAAACCTCGCGCTGGATCGGCGGGCACAACGCCCGTCCGCGCGAGATGCCCAACCGGATCATGGCCGAAATCAACATCGAGCGAAGCCGAAGTCAAACGGCGGTTTCTGGCGATCGCGGCGAAAAGAGGCGCGAGGTCGAGTGCCCGCGCGCCCGCATCGACACGGAGCGATATGAGATCAAGGTCGACGCCGGCAAGCGCGGCATCGAGGTCACGTTCTGTGTCGAGCCGCACGCCAAAGCCCCGCGCGGAATGCGCTTGCGAAACGGTGAGGGTTAGCGCATCGGCGCCCCCTATGAGGTCCGTGCGGGCCATTTGGTTCGCGGTCTCGGGCTCGGGATGATCCATCCGTTGCGAGATTGTCCACGCGCCCGGCTTTTGCCGCAGCACCCGCGCACTTTCATTTGTGAGGCGTTGATAGAGCGGCGCGATCTTCAGCCCTTCGAATGTCGTAGAGACGAGGGATTCAAAAGGCCGGCCGTCGAGCACGCGTTCGACGAGTCGTCGCCAATCCGCCTCGCTGGCGGGTGGGAATTGCATCCCCGGAGCAGGTGCGCCCTTCTTCATGGCTCTTGTCGCTCCATGTGTTCTTCGATCCACGCGGACAAGCCAGGCTCGTCGAGTGTTCCATCTGCGAGCGCGAAGATCGTTTGAAGGGCATTCACTTGGCCGGCCGCAAGCCGGTGTCCGTTGAGACCCAGAAACAAGCCGATCGACAAGAACGCCGCCCGCTTGTTGCCATCTACGAACGCGTGGTTCCGGGCGATCCCGTACGCGTAGGAAGCGGCCAGAGCGGCAATCGTGCTCGCGGGATTATAGGCCAATAGATTTTGCGGCCGCGCGAGCGCCGCATCCAGCAGCCCTTCGTCCCTCAATCCCCGCGCTCCGCCGAACTCGGCCAAGCTTCGTTCATGCAGCAACAACAAGGCTTTCTTGCCGATCCAGCGCGGCTCGGCCTTCATTTAGCCAAGGCTTTGAAGGTATCGCGGTACTGCTTCATGAACCGCTCGCCGAGCTTGATCTCTTCCGCGATCGCCGGATCGTAAGGCGTGAGGAGGTAGCCTTCCGCGGTCTCGACGGCGTAAAGGGTATCGCCTTTCTCGACCTTTAGCCGGGCCAGCATTTCTTCCGGAATCACCACTCCGGTCGAGGTGCCGATCGCCGTCAGTTTGAGCGCGGTCATTGGGAGCTCCTATCCATACTTATAAAAATCATAATACGGATGACGAGCGGCATAAAGCAATTCGGATGAAGCGCACAAATGCCTCGGGCGCGGGGCGCGGACCAAACGGGCAATTTTCAGCCCTTCGAATGTGGTCGAGATCAGGCTTTCTCACATACAAAGAAGAGGTAGGATGCACGCTCGCGGCGACGTGGGCAGGAGTGCGGTCGGTGAAGGCGATAAGCTGGTTCATACTGGCATCGCGCTCTTGGTGCTACGAACCGTGCGTCGATAGCTGAGAACACTAATCAACAATGACAGGAAAGAAAAACCTAAGGCCGCTTCGGCGATGTGTGTGTTCGACTCTGCTGCTGCCGCACTCCGCTCTGCTGCCGCCGCACTCCGCTGTGTGGTAATTTGCCTATCCTGAGCGACGCGCAGGACCTCAAATTGCCCAATATATTTTCGCGCCGTATCTGGCGAAAGAGCTCGGCAGGCTATCTGTTGGCAGACATCAGGTGCGAGCTTCAGTCTAAAAATTTCGAGGCTCGATTTCGTCTGGAGTTCATCGATGAACGGCCCAGGCGTTCGGCCTCTGACTTGAGGCGTTCTAGGGATTTCTCGATTTCCGCGTTGTAAACATCTGGAGAGAAGCCGTAAGTGTAGTCAGTGTAGCCTGGAGAGTAGGTGGTGGAGTCAGGGTACTAGGTGGTTCGCTTACGATTCGGTTGGCTTTGGCCCCAACCATTGCTGATAAAGATCGCTGCGGAAAAACAAACTGCGATCCCGATGATGAGCCCCCGAAGCGCCATCAAAGCCTCCCTCCATTCGTATATGATAAAGGATATTATCACATATAAGAGCTTCTGCGCGATTGCTGTCCTGCCTTGTGCTTTTCATGAAGGCTGGCCCTAGCGGCAAGGCGATGCTCTAGAACTTGGCGCCCCGATCCATGCCCGTCATGCCGTGCGTCCCAGCATGGGCACGCCCAACACACATCCCTCGCCGCGCAACGCCGTATCGACCGACGCTAGCAGCACACGACGCCAAGCCTTGTGGGCCGCTTAGATGTTCTTTTCGATACGCCGGTCGGGAATAAACCAAATGAGCGCAATAGCAATATAGAGCACGATCGCGATCCACGGTTGAACAAAGGCAAGCAGAATCGCCGCGGCGTAGAGCGAGAGTGAAAGTTTCTCTTTCAAATCGCTTCCGACGGCGCGCGCCAAGGCCGAATCTGTGCCGTTGCATGCGATCAGCATCCGCTCCAACAAAAGATAGCCGATCGCGGCCATCACAAGAACAAATCCATAGGCCGCGGTCGGCAGGGCGGCGAAATCGGTCTCCTCCATCCAACGGATTACGAACGGCACCAGGGAAAGCCAAAACAACAGGAACATGTTTGCCCACAGTACTCGGCCATCAACTCGCTCGCTGACCTGCAGCATGTGGTGGTGGTTGTTCCAAAAGATGGCAATATTGGTGTAGCTCAGTGCGTAGGTGATGAACACCGGCAGGGTTGATGCAAGCGCGGCAAAGTCAGCGCCTGGCGGCGCCTTCATCTCCAACACCATGATGGTGATGATGACGGCGATCACCCCATCGGTGAAAGCTTCTAACCGGCCTTTGTGCATTACTGACCCCTCTCGCCCAGAATGGGCACGCCCAACACGCTTCCCGCGCCGCGCAATGCCTTATCGAGCGAGGCAAGCGGCACGCCGCGACGCCGCGCAACCTCCCCATTGCCGTTCGCGACGCTCCATGGTAGCTGCCGTCATGCTCGAAGGCTTGCCCCCAAATGGCGCTACGCATGTCATGCGTCTTTCCTGTGACGAGGCGGCGGCGCGCAGGATCGCCGCCATCGTTGTCGAGACATTCGATCCGGCCGCGACCGCCGCCGCGGCGTTCGAGGAGACGCCGGACCCAAGCGATTGGAACAAGGGTGCCTGGATCGTCGAGGCCTATTTTGGCGCTCGGCCGGACGAAGCAAATGTTCGCGCTCTTGTCGGCGCCGCCGCAGGTGACGCCGCCGCCGGCGCGGCGACCTTCGACCGCGTCGACGAACGGGATTGGGTTGCCGCTTCCCTCGAACGGCTGAAGCCGGTGCGGGTGGGACGCTTCATCGTTCATGGCGCGCACGGACGCGACGCGGTCAAGTCCAATGACATCGCAATCGAGATCGAGGCCGCGCTGGCTTTTGGCACCGGCCACCATGGTTCGACGCGCGGCTGCCTCTACATGCTGGATCTGGTGGCGCGCAAGCGGCGGCCTCGCGCCATCCTCGATCTCGGCACCGGTTCCGGCGTCCTTGCCATCGCGGCGGCCAAATTGCTCAAGCGCAAAATTCACGCCGGGGACATCGACAGTGTTTGCGTGACAGCGGCCGCCGCCAACGCAAAACGCAATCGCGTCGCAAGCTTGGTGCGTCAAGTCCTGGCAAAAGGCGCCACGCACCCGGTGTTGCGCGCGGGGGGACCTTACGATCTGGTTTTGGCGAATATTCTCGCGCGTCCGCTGCGCGATCTCGCGCCGCAAATCGCAAGATTAGCGGCGCCCGGCGCGGAGATTATTCTCTCCGGTCTCATCGGGCGCGATGTTCCAGGCGTCGCCGCCGCCTATCGGACGCGAGGCTTCGCCTTGGCGCGGCTGATCGACATCGACGGTTGGGCAACATTGCTCTTGCGACGCAACGGCCGCCGGCGCGAAAAACCTAAGGCGTTTTTGTTCGCGCAAACCTCAGGCGCAGGCGTGCGATCGTGAGGCTACGCAGCCCCGCCACATCGAACCCCAACACGACGACGGCGTAGATAGCTACGCCGGTGGAAATCTGTTCGACGAGTGTCGCAAGTCCTGGCTCTTGCCCACGCATCGGCAGAACGATCGCGGACATCAAGGCATTGGCGAAAACCGTGACGGCGAGATCGCGTAGACGCGGCCATTGCCGTTTCGCCCGGCTTGCGAAACCGATCAGCACAACGAGCGCGGCCAGCATCGCGCCGGCCTGGGCGATGGCAAGGCTCGACGCACCGTCATCTTGTGGCAAAATCAACAACAACAGAGCATCGGTGGCGCAAGCCGCCAAGGCCGCGACAATCAAGGGCGCGGTTTTTTTCTCGATCTGGAAAACCGGATTTATGGCGAATTAAATCATCGCCATGCAGAAGAGGCCGGTCATCATCAGAGGCAAGAGCAAGTCGAAGTGGCCTCTAAATGCCTCCGGCACGGCCAATTGCTCAATCGAAGGAAGGGTCAGCCAAAGCCCCGTGCATGCCGGCAAAACCATGGCGATAACGATTGTCATGTTGCGGGCGATCTGCCGCCTCGCCTGGTACGGGCCATGCAATTCGTGTGTCGCGACCGCGATCTGAAACAACACAATATCGAGGGCCGAGCCGATCGCCTGGACCGCCTTGGTTCCGAAATCGTAGGCCAAGGAAAATTGTCCGGTTTCGGAAAATCCATCGAGGATCGCAAGGATCGAGCGATTCGCAAGAGGGATCGCAAGGTAAAGCAGGTTGGCGCCGACGATAGGCAAGCTATAGGCCATCAGCGAACGGGCAATGGAAAGCCGCGCGAGGCGAGGTTGCGAGGCCGGATCGCGCAACGCCGCGCGTGCCGTGACGACCGATCCGCCGAGACTGACGATTGTGCCAATAAGGGTCATCTTGGCCGAGCCAAACAGAAAGGCTCCGCCACCCATGAGAGTGAAAGCCACGAGGTTCTTGACGAGAACGAGCCGCGCAAAAAGACGGTCATCGAAGCGGGCGCGAACCAGCGCCGTATGATAATCGAAAATCCCGTTGGCAGCGGCGGCGCCGAGCGCCAGGGCGATCAAACCATAAGATAATGTAAACCTGATGCCGGTGAAGAGAAGAAGGCTCGCGCCGACCGCAAGCCCGGCGGCGATAATTGCAAAGCCGAAATCGAGCGTCGCCCGCAGCGCTGGCTCCTCGTCACGTATCCGTTCGGAATAAAACCGCGTGGCCCCAAACCGGATCCAATCAAAAAAGCCAGTCTGGACGAAGATCGCGGTCGCGTAGGCGAGGGCAAACCGGCCATATTCCTCGGGGCCGAGAAATTTCGCGACGAGAAGCCCGATCGCGAAATTGAACAGGATATTGCAGAATGAGACGAGGAAAATCGTCATCGAAGGAGCGTGCCAGGCGGTTGTGCGGCGGCACGGGTGCTGGCGCGGACCAGGGCATTATTGGGGCGCAAAAGCCATGCGGCGGCGATGAACATCGAAACAAGATTATCAACTCCCGCCATGAATTTTTCCTGAACCAAATCGAAAATTTTATCGTCGCAACCTATAGGGTCTCACGTTAATTTTATGAAACCCGCCGCAGTGCCCGTGCTTCCGCGAGGCCTTGGCGCTTTTCCCTTATCCCAGAACAAGCTAGAAGGGCGGATGACGCATGATGTCACGCTTCCGGCCGCCGCGCTCGCAGGTCTTCTATCATTCTTGAGCCCCTGTGTGCTGCCGCTGGTTCCACCCTATCTTACGTTTATCGCCGGAACGACGATCGAAGAGGTCGCCACCCGCCGCGAAACCCGCGCGCGGCGCGGTATTCTCTTCGCGGCAGTGCTTTTCATCTTTGGTTTTTCCACTGTTTTCATTGGCCTCGGCGCGACAGCCTCAGCTTTCGGCCAGGTGCTGCACAAATATTTCTTAACGCTTTCGCTCCTCGCCGGGGTCGCGATCATCGTGATGGGCTTGCATTTTTTGGGCGTTTTCCGGTTCGCTCTACTTTATCGCGAGGCCCGGGTCGACGTGCAAAAGCCGGCCGGAATTTGGGGCGCCTACCTCATGGGGCTGGCCTTCGGCTTCGGCTGGACCCCTTGCATTGGCCCCATTCTCGCGACGATTCTCGCGGTCGCTGCGTCAGAGGAGACAGTCGGCAAAGGCATCGCGCTGCTGGCCTCCTATTCGGCCGGGCTCGGCCTGCCGTTTTTGTTGGCGGCGCTGGCAATCGAACCCTTTGTCCGCGTCATCAAGCGTTGCCGTCCCTATTTTGGTGCGATCGAGCGCGTTATTGGCGTTCTTCTCGTGGCAACGGGAATAGCCTTCTTGACTGGATCGATTCAGGATTTTTCGGCCTGGCTGTTGCAGAGCTTTCCCGGTCTCGCCAATTTGGGATAGCCGCTTTCCTGGGCAGCTTTGTTCATCCATCTCAATATGGCCGCGGTTACAACGGGTGCTGCTCAAGCCACGCGATGACTCGTGCGGCGCTCTCGTTTGACGGAAAGACGGGTTAAAACACGCTTTCGATCCGGCCTCCACGGATAATCAAGGTTAGGCGCTTGATAAGCCGCATTCCGCCGGTCTCGAAGGTCGGAAGCGCGAGGGCGTTCGCAAAGGGGAGATCGGCATCGCTCAGGATTTCGAAGGGAAACGCAAGCGTTCGGCCATTTCGCGCTGATAAGCGGTGGGTTGTGTGCTCAAGCCGAACAATTCCGCCTCGAACGCGGCGAGTTCCCGGTAATGGTCGCGAAACGCGCAGGCTTGCGGTGTGCAGCCGCGCGCTCCCGGGATCAGATCCTATCCCTCCGGCAATGGCGCTCCTGGTACGCCCGTCATTGAATAACAATAGACGACCGTTCGAGCCGCGTCGCGCTTGCTTAGATCGATCAGGCGCCCGCCAGTCGATGGCAGCAAGAGCGACGGCATCTTGAGCCCTGGAAGATGGGCGCATGCACCGTCGTCGATCGGAGCCGGTAAATGAGAGGGCGCTTCCATCCAAGGTTCCTTCGCGGGCATTAAAACGGTCCGGCATACGCCGCGATGAACGGCTATGGTTTGGTGTCCGCGCAGCTGGCGCGGAGTTTTTTCTGCGGCTGTGTTAGCTATCAGGGAAGCGGGTCATCGCGCGCCGGTCCTTCCAAAAAATAAGTGTCGGTGAAGAAGGAGCTTGGTGACGACATGGGCAAATCCAAGAACGGACGCATGGAAATAGGCGCCGTGCCAGGTCAAAGCCTCGATCCGGCGCGGTTTCGCGACGCGATGAGCCGCGTCGCGGCCGCTGTTCATATTATCACCACCAACGGGCCGGCGGGACTTGCCGGAATTACCGCGACCTCCGTCGCCTCGATCACGGACGAACCCCCGATGATGTTGTTTTGCATTAACAAAACCTCGCCTTCGGTGGCAAGGATGATCGCGAACGGCGTATTTTGCATCAACACCCTTGCCCCGTCGCACGAGGCGCTTGCGGATATTTTCGCCGGCCGTACCGGTCACTACCTTGACGAAAGATTTGCGGGCGGCGAATGGACCAAGCTCCTAACCGGTACTCCGGTGCTCAGACGCGCGGCCGCTGCGTTCGACTGCCGTCTTGTCGAGGCAAAGAGCGTCATGACGCATTTTGTCATGATTGGCGCTGTCGAGGCGGTTGACTTTGGTCCGGAAGGCGGCAACCTCAGCTATGCCCGCCGCAAATACGGTATAGTGTGAGGCGAAGCGGGCCGGAACCAACATTTATTTAGCCTTTTCTCCTGCCTGACGGCTTTTTTTTCACGCCCGTTTTCGTGCCAGTGCGCTTCTTTTGGACCGTCCTTGCGGTTGGTTTTTTTGCGGCGGATTTTTTCGTGGGCACTTTCTTCGCGGGAGCTCGTTTTCCTGCGGGTTTCTTGGGCGCGGTTTTTTTCCCTGACGCTTTTTTCGCCGAAGTCTTTATCGCGGCCGTCGTCCTTGCGGGCGCTTTCTTACTTGCCGGCGCTTTCTTCGCCGCCGCCTTTTTTGCCGGAGCGCTTGGGCGGGGAGAAGGCCTGGCCGCGGTGGTTTCAGGAGCGGTCAGGAAATCGACGGCCGCCTTGGTGAAATTCACTTCATCCTCGATATTCGACATATGCGAGGCTTCCAGCGTGACGAATTTGGCGCCTTCGATGGAACTGGCGACCAAGGCGCCCATCCCTGGCGGCGTCGATGGATCGTGCCGCCCGGCGATGACCAAAACCTTGTTTCTTATGCTTCGAATTGCTTCGCGCATATCCATGTCGCGGATGGCGGCCAAGGCGGCTAAATAGCCGTGCAACGGCGTCGCCCGCACCATCGCCATCACGGTTGCTACATTTTCCGGATTGGCGTCGCGGAAAGTCTTTGTGAACCAACGCTCGGAGACCGCCACGGCGACGCCATTCATGCCGGTGTCCCGAGCCGATTGAATGCGGTTGTTCCACAGATCGGGACCCGGTATTTGTGCCGCCGTACTGGCAAGCACCGCCCGGCCGATGCGCTCGCGCGCATGGACGAGGAGCCATAGTCCGACGACGCTGCCCATTGAAAGGCCCAACCAATGGACTTTTTCGATGCCGAGCGCATCCATGATTGCGAGCGCGTCGCGGCCAAGACCTTCGACCGAATAGGGTCCTTGATTGGCCACGCTTCCGCCGTGCCCGCGCGAATCATAGCGCACGACCCGGAAATATTCGGCCAAAGCGGGAATCTGAGGGTCCCAGAGGTGAAGATTGGTGCCCATCGGGTTAGAGAGCATCAAGCCCTCTTTGTTCTCGTCGCCCTCGATTAAGACGTTGAATGTCTCGCCAGCGATGGTGATGTCGGTCATGCCTTAGCTCCCGATAAGACTGAATTCACGGGTGAGCGAATCGAAACCGCGCGCACACTAACAAGCTCTCGTCGTGCTGCAATGAATAGATATTGAATGGATAAAGATTTAGGCCAGGCATCCGAACAAATCGGGGCGCGCCCGCGTTTTATCCTATAGTCTCGGTCGCCGCCTTGCCGGGCACCGAGCGCGACGTTGTTAATCAAGCCTGGTCGATCGGCTTATTGACGCTTGCGGCGCCGGCGCTCGCGACCGTGCCGGCGGGCGGCGGCGCGAGACCGGCCCACCCTATTCCTGGCGGTCAGGATGCTCAAGAAGCCAAGAGCGCGCGAGGCCTCCTCGCCGCGCGGAAAGGTATTCTTGAATTGCCGGCGGGGCCGCGATTGAGCTCGACGGCAATACAAAAGAGGATCCGCGCTCTGCTTCACGGCATTCGATCGACATGAGACTAAGCGGCAACGCCGGCGAAATTTTTTCCGGCACACGACTTGCGTAAGCTTCGGGCGCAACTCTGTATTAATGTAACACGTATTGAATGGCCACGGCAAACGAATCGCTCATAGCAATAAGTTGGGGCAGGTCACGATCGCGCAAGCGCGTCAACGCTTTTAAGGACCCGCTCTGGCTGACACACCGGCACGGAGGTTAAGGCCATGGCCGTAACCAAAAGGATCGAGACAACCAAGGCGTCGCCCGATTTTATCAAGCAGTTCGCGGGATATGGGCTTGCCACCGCTCGTATTCTCTATCATTTGCCGGATCACCCGCGTCTGTTGCAAACCTATATCTGGCAAGACTACGACCTTGCGCCGGAGTTTCCGATCCTGATCAAATTTTTGGCGTTCTGGCGGGAAAAGCTGGACGGGCCGCTGCATAGCGTGGTGGTGGGACATTCGAAGCTGATCAAGCCGGCCGAGATCAAAACGCTCGACGGCGAATTTTGGCTGCATTGAGAGTGTGATCTTACGCAGATTTTTGCCTTCGATTTCGGCCGATCAATCCGGGCGGCGGCGCTCGCCATGGACGGCGACTGGCATAATCTCGGCGGCGCGCTCTCGGAGAACGCGGAAGAGCCCGTGGCTCTGCAACCCCTCCTGTGGATCGACGAATATATCGGAAGAGGCCTGGGCTGCGGAATGGATCGAAGCCCTCCTTGCCCGGGAAGGCGTAACCATCATGCCGGAAGCCAAGAAGCACGTGTGGTCTGGCCGTCACCTCTTTGGCTTCGGCTCCGGCCACGGAACGCACCCCCCGGCCTGTCGGTGCTGCTACACTCCAACGCCCTGAAACAGACGCTTCAGCCCTATTGCCTCGGCGGTCCCTTTGGAGGACTGATGGACGCGGAATCAGAGTGGCTCGGCGCAGCAGACGTGCACGTGTTCGAGACGGAAGGCCGCATTAGCAGGGGCGGCGCCGTCCGTTCTTGCCTATCTCTTCCACCGCATCGAAGGCCGGCTCGACGGACGGCCGACTCTCCTCATACATCGACGAAGGCTGGCTTGCGGTCGATGACACGAGTTTCGCGCAACCGCTTCGGGAGTGGCTGAAAACGCTGCGCAGGAAGAATGCGTCGGTTATCTTCGCCACGCAATCACTCGCCGATATCGAGACAAGCGCGATCGCGCCCGCCCTCGTTGAAAGCTGCCCGACAAGAATCTTCCTGCCCAACGAGCGCGCGATCGAGCAGCAGATCACGCCATCTATCGGCGGTTCGGATTGAACGACCGCAATCGAGATCATCAGCCGAGCGGCGCCGAAGCGCTATTACTACTCCCAGTCCCGGCGTGCTTGATCACGCGCTTGCCGACGCTGGATTGGCAAGCCCCAAGCGCCTCCGCGGCGCGCCGGAAATTGAGAACCATGGGCAATTGTCATGCCGCGGCGAATTCGTATGATACTAGATCATCTCCGAGGAATCAGCTGGCAGCCGATTGCTCAAGTTTGCGAGCGCAACGATCGAATACAATGCACTGCAAAATTCTGACGAGTTTTGATTAGGCTATCCGTCTCGGGCTCGAACGGATCAAAACATCCGCCATCGAGGAAGCGGCAGAACTTAGGAGTGACCGCTAGGCGGCGCTTGAGGAGCAGGTGCAGATTGGGTGGCGAGCGAATGACCGTCAACGTTAATCGCATTCCAAATCGCTGCCAACGCCGCCAAACCTGGGCGTTGGTTTCGTCCGATCGCGGTTATACTTGTCGGCACCGCGCGGCACGTGCAAAGCTAGTTTGACCATCATCGGCGGCCGGTTCGCTCATGATACTGACGATTCAGATTTTGGTGTTACTTCTGGCCGTGGTCGCCGCGGTCGCGGTCGTCGCAGCGCGAGTCGAGATTCCGCGGGCCATTCTTTTGGTGCTTACCGGCGTCATCCTGGCGCTCATTCCCGGTTTGCCGACGGTCGAGCTTGCCCCGGAGTTGGTGCTGCTCCTGGTCTTGCCGCCCGTCATCTATTCGTCCGCGGTGGCGATGAGCTGGCGCGAGTTTCGATTCAATCTGCGCCCGATTTCTCTGCTGGCGGTCGGATGCGTCGTCTTCACGACGATCGCGGTCGCCGCGGCAACCCATTGGGTGCTTGGTCTCGCCTGGCCGGTAGGTTTCGTATTGGGTGCCATCGTTTCACCGCCGGATGCAATGGCGCCGCTCTCGATCGCTCGCAGAATGCAGCTCCCTAGGCGCATCCTCGTTATCCTCGAAGGCGAAGGCCTTGCGAATGATGCTACCGCACTCATCCTCTATCGCTTCGCGGTAGCCGCCGTAAGCGCCGGTGTATTCTCGTTCCCCCACGCGGTCGGAATGTTCGCTGCGATCGTCGCCGGCGAAATCCTCTGGGGGATCGGCGTCGGTTGGCTGATGCTGCGCCTGCGGCGCTGGGCCCATGATCCGCGCATCGAGATCACGCTCTCGATTCTGACACCGTTCCTTGCCTACTGGCCGCCCGAACATCTTGGCGGCTCCGGCGTGCTCGCCACCGTGACCGCCGGGCTCTACATCAGTTGGAACGGCCTCCGGCTGATCAGCGCCGCGACGCGGCTCCAGGGCATCTTCTTCTGGGATTTCCTCATTTACCTCATCGAAGGCATGGTGTTTCTTATCACCGGGCTGCAGGCGCGCACGCTGATCGCGCGCATCGGCGATCACTCGATATCCGAGCTGGCCATCTCCGCCGCGAGCGTCAGCGTCGTGGTGATCATGACCCGGTTCGTCTGGGTGTATCCCGCTGCCTATCTTCCGCGCTGGCTCTTTCCCCCGATCAAGCGGAGGGATCCATCGCCGCCTTGGCAGTGGCCGTTCGTTCTGGCGTTCACCGGGGTGCGCGGAATCGTTTCGCTCGCGGCGGCCCTCGCGATCCCATTCGCAATGACGAACGGGCAGCCCTTTCCAAATCGCGATCTCATTCTGTTCCTCACCTTTTCCGTTATCCTAGTGACGCTGGTAGGCCAAGGCTTGCTGCTGCCCTCGGTGATCCGGGCTCTCGGCCTCGCTCATGCCGGACGTCGCGAGCGGCGGAGCGATAGAGCCGAGGCGTATAAGGCTCGGCGGCTCGGGATCGAGGCAGCGCTTGAGCGGCTCGACCAGCTTGCCGCGGAACGCGATCTTGCGGAGAACGTCGTCCAAGCCCTCCGCGCCCATCACCGCGCCCGGCTAAAGCATATCGAGCACCACGGCGACGGCGATGATGGGCACAAAAAGCTCACCGAGCTTCACGACGAGATCGAACTCCTTCTGATCGCCGCCGAGCGGCAGCAGACCAACGACCTTTTTCACGACGGCAAGCTGAAAGACGAAGCGCGACGCGGGATCGAGCGCGAACTCGATCTGCGCGAGGCGCATCTCGCCAGCCAGCGGGACGAGGAATGATGATGCGATGCGTCGCTCGGTCGAGTCCATGCGGGCGCCGCCTTGGCGGTTGCTTGAACGAAGGATCGTATCCGCGTCAAATCTATCTTTCGCGCCGAGGTAATCAGGGCGGCGCTGGACGCGATGCAGGCGGGCGCGCCGCGCCTTCGTGCTCCAATAACCAGCGCTTTCGTGCGATGCCGCCACCGTAGCCGGTAAGGGACGCGTTTGCGCCGATCACCCGATGGCAGGGAACGACGACACCCACGGGATTGGCTCCATTGGCCATACCGACCGCCCGCATCGCCTTTGGGCGTCCGAGCAGTGCGGCGAGGCGCCCATAAGTCGTGATTTCGCCAACCGGGATGGCGCGTAACGCCGTCCAAACTTCACGCTGAAAGTTGGTACCCGCGGTCTTCACGTGTAAGGTGTCGATGGCCGAGAACGCGCCGCCATAATAAGCCTCGACCGCGCGACGGGCATTTGAAACGCGTGCGTTTGTTTCCAACCGCGTAAGTCCCGCGCCGTAGTGCAAGCGCAATAAACGATGCATGCGCACCTCGTGGTCTTCCCAATCGAGGGCGCGCAAACGTTCCTGCTCGTCTGTCACAAGAAGCATCATGCCGGTAGGCGTTGGAACGCGTTCGAGGAAGAAGCGATAGCCATTCATGGCGGATTTCCCTGGAGAAGCTAAACTGGAGAAGCTAAAAATAGTCTGTGATCGAAACGGTGCTCGCGGGTTTCGGACGTGCTAGCCGATTGGCTGTTGCCTCGTTCGGGGATCAGAGCGCCGGGAACGCGCGGGCTGGTGCGTTCACGGATTTATCGACGTCCGCCGTCTGGCTGTCTCCCGACCGCGTTGAGGGTCGACCTATATGTGCTGACCTACGTTGATCTCCTCGACCTTGTCGCTGGCCCCCGAGCCATTTAGGCAGGGTGCTTTTCTGGAATGAAGGCTTCACCATGACGGGGGCATCGCGTCGGACACGGCGATTTTGACCCTGGTCTTCGAGATGCGACGCAAGCTTTCGAGTCCGAAAGCCGCGAGACGGAGCGGCGAGATGGGGCCATATTGGGGCATGGACCTCGACCACGACGCCTGCTACCGCGCAATCGCCGTCCGCGATGCCCGCTTTGACGGCCGCCTCTTCACGGGCGTCAAAACGACCGGGATCTATTGCCGTCCGATCTGTCCCGCACGAACGCCGCGCTCGGAAAACGTCATCTTCTATCCAACCGCCGCCGCGGCCCAGGAGGCTGGATTCAGGCCGTGCTTGCGCTGCCGCCCGGAGACCGCCCCCGATCTCGGCGCTTGGCGTGGCGCATCAAACACTGTCTCGCGGGCACTTTCGCTCATCGAGATGGGGGCGTTGGACGATGCGAGCGTTGACATCCTGGCTAGTCGAGTGGGGGTCGGTGAGCGCCAGCTTCGCCGGCTATTTCACCAGCACCTCGGCGCCTCTCCGATCGCGGTCGCCCAGACTCGGCGGGTTCTACTCGCCAAGCAGTTGATCCACGAGACAAAACTGCCGATGACCGAAATCGCGATGGCGGCGGGGTTCGGAAGCCTCCGTAGATTCAACGAGACTTTTCTGGCCCTCTTCCGGCGGCCGCCGACCGCTCTGCGCCGCGCGGTGGGCGCCGATGTAACCGCTGGTGTCCAAGGCGAGGTGAGCCTTCTCCTGCGCTACCGGCCGCCCTATGATTGGCCGGCCATGCTCGGCTTTCTGCGCGATCGCGCGATCGCGGGCGTCGAGAGCGTCGAGGGCGGCGTATATCGGCGAACGATCGGATTGGACGGCCTTCAAGGGACTGTCGCCGTTCGGCCTACCGACGGGGACGCGCTACGGGCGACCGTCTGCTTTCCAAAGCTATCGACCTTGCCGAAGATCATTGGTCGCCTGCGCCGCGTTTTCGACCTGGCGGCCGATCCTGATGCCATTGCAGTTCATTTAGCGAAGGATCCAGCACTCGAACCGCTGGTCGCAGCTCGGCCGGGACTGCGCGTACCCGGCGCCTGGGACGGATTCGAGTTGGCTGTGCGAGCCGTCTTAGGACAGCAAATCACCGTCCCCACCGCCATTCGTCTGGCCGCCAAGCTGGTCGCCCGTTTCGGCGAACCGTTGCGCAATTTCGAGCCGACCCTGACCCACGTCTTCCCGGTGCCCAGGACGCTGGCCGGCGCAAATCTGTCGACCCTCGGTATGCCCCTGCGGCGCGCCGTTACTCTGTCGGCCGTCGCCACGGCGGTCGTCGCCGACCCACATATCTTCGCTGCTGGGCGGAGCCTTGAGGAGGCCGTTACCCAGCTGCGCACATTGCCGGGTATAGGCGAATGGACGGCCCAATACATCGCGATGCGTCAGCTACGTGAGCCTGACGCTTTTCCTGCAGCCGATATCGGCCTCATGCGCGCTATGGCTGGGCCGGAAGGCCTGCGGCCGAGCACAAGCGAGCTTCTCGCTCGAGCCGAACGGTGGCGTCCTTGGCGCGCCTATGCCGCCCAGCACCTTTGGGCAAGCGCCTGACGGCGACGTCGAAGCGGTCCAAACCCCGGCTTCTCAAGTGTCGTGTGAGGTAGTTCAAGTAGTTCAACTGGCGGCGTTGCCGCCCGAGAAGGCCGCGAACAGCAAGACCAGCCCCAGTCCCAAGACCGCGAGGGCGGCGGCGGCCTCGCACAGGCGTCCGGCAATCAGGGCCCGCCCGGAACTCCCTCTGGAATATTTGACCGCCACGTTTTTGGCGACCACAGCGGTGCTGGCGAGCCCCGCCGTGGTGATCGCGGTGCCAAGCGACATCGCCAAAACGGCAAAAACTCCGGTTGAAAAAATCCCCTGCGCCAAGGCGAAGACAAGAACGAGAATTGCGCCCGAGCAGGGCCGCGATCCAGCCGCCGTCATCGTCAGCAGGGCGCTTTTCCAAGAAAATCCGGCCCCGAGCGTGCGCGGATCGGGCGCGTGGAAATGGGGGCAGCCTGGGCCGTGGACATGGTTCTCGGCGCAATTGTCGGCGAGAAAGGCGCGGGCCGTCCCCCTCGCCGCAACGGCGACGGCGGGCGCGGCGCGCCAAGCGGAAAGAACGGCCGCGCCTTTCAGGTAAACCAAAGCGCCGCCTAGAACCACTATGCCGGCATAACTCGCTATCTCGACCACATTCGCGGCCGCCGTCATGTGCCTGGCCGTCGCCTTGAAGACGATTGCGCCGAGGCCGACGATCGCGACCGCGCTAAAGCCTTGCAGGAGCGCCGCGCCAAAGGCAATCACAAGACCCCGCCGCAAGGCGCGCTCATTGGCGAGCATATAGGAAGCAATCACCATTTTGCCGTGGCCAGGCCCTGCGGCATGAAAAATACCGTAAGCGAGGCTTAAACCCGCCAGACCCCAGGCGGCCGCGCCGCTTTGTTTGGCGGCACGGATGGCCCCGCTTAACAGGCGATAAAAGGCCGCCTCGTGCGCCAGGATCCAGCCGCTCACACCTTGCGCGCTTCTCATGGCGCCTTCATTGGCGCCGACCGCGAATGGGTGATGCACGCCCTGCCCCAGGGATTGGGAAGGCAGCAAGACGACCAGACAGAGCAAGGCGAGGAGCAAGACCGGCCGGGCAACCGCAAGGCCTCGCCGCGCACGCCGCCAAACCGCCGCGAAAGAAAACTCAATTGGGTTCAACAAGACCTCACGGACAAGCGACAATAATCCGGCTCGCGAGCTTGACCCCGAAATCATAGCCCGGCGAAAGACCGCTGAAAAAGGATTCCGAAAGTTTTTTGGTGTCGCCGGCCGCCAAGGGATTCGATCCGAGCAGATTGACCGAACATCCCTTTGGCGCGCCGGCCATGCCGACCGGATCCTGCTTTTCCATCTCGAAAGCCACGAAGTAGGTTGGATCATAGACTTGAAAGGAGAAGGCTTTCGCTGCGCTGGCGGGGGTTTTCAACGGAAGCGTAAACCGGAGAACCACGAGCTTGTCCTCCCGCTGTTCCAGCGAATAGTCGATGGGCGTCCCAAATTCGATCTTTGCGTTGTTCACTTTGGCATAAGTGAAAAAGTCGAATTCGGCGAGAGATTCGACATTGGTCTTGGCGAGGGGGGCCAGGTCTTCCTTGGTCAAGAGCTGGCCGTCCCTTCCCTGCCCTTCGGTCACGAAAGCCGAATACATCTCATCGAAAGTCCAGGCATTGCGGATGGCCTCTATCTCGCCTTTTGCGTCAAAAATCACTTGTTCGCGCGCCGATACCCAGACGTGCGGGTGCGCCGCCGCGACGCCTGAGAGACCGGCCACGAAAACGGCGGTGACGAAAAACCTCGAACTCAAACGCCTGACCATGTAGAGCCCTTCGGCGGCGCACTTCGCGAAGCAATCACCCGCGGCGGACCACCTGCCTCGAGACAGGCTTTATGACCGCGCAACTCGGGCCGAAGAAAGGCGGCGATGGAATGTCAGCCGACAAGCGGTAGGCGGCCTTGAAGCCGTCGAAGCCTCAACCGGCCCGCAAAGCCTCGCATCGATCCTTGCCAAAAAAGACAGCCGCTCAGGATGACGGCGAGGCTCTTGACACAGGCTGGGTAATGAACTTTTCGATATTCGAAGGTGGACTACTCCAGGCGTGACAGGATTCTTTCAAGGGCATCCGTGCAACAGTCACGAACCATTTTGCATACGTATCCAAAAAGCCTTGCCGGTCGAATACCGGAAATCTAGTCTTCGGTCATGTTTGGCAGACCAAGAAATGTCTGGATTATGGGCGAGACATCATGCGACGGGCATATGGTTTTTCGAAAATTCCGTGGCTTGGCGCGGCGCTTTGGCTGTCGGGGATGGCGCGGGGCTTCGCGCAGGCCACCTCGCCCGGTGCGGCGATCGAGCTGCCGGAGGTGGACGTGGTCGCGACTTCGCCCTTGCCCAGCGGCGGCGAAAATCGTGACAACATCCCGGCCATGGTCCAAAGCGTGCCGGCCGAGGATATCGCCCGCACCAATTCGCAAAGCGTGACCGACACATTGCAGCAACAAATCCCCGGCGCGGTATCGATCGACGTCAACGGCAATGATTTCTCGCAAGATCTGCGCTATCGCGGCTTCGTCGCCTCGCCGAGGCAGGGCACCCCGCAGGGCATCGCGGTCTATCAGAACGGCATTCGCGTCAACGAGGCATTTGGCGATACCGTCAACTGGGATCTGATTTCTCCGCAAGCGATCTACCGCGCCGACATATTCACGAACAATCCGGTTTTCGGTCTCAACGCGCTCGGCGGCGCGGTCAGCCTGCAAATGAAAAACGGTTTTCTCTGGCAAGGCTTTGAGACGCAGGTCATGGGGGGCTCGTTTGGCCGCGTCAGCGGACAGTTCGAATATGGCAAGCAGATCGACGATTACAGCCTTTATATCACCGGCGACGCGACGCATGACGGCGGCTGGCGCTTTTTCTCGCCTTCCACGCTGTTCCGGCTTTACGGCGATCTAGGCTATCGGACGCCTGGCAACGAACTTCATTTCACCGCCTCGGGCGCCCGCACCGCGCTCGGCGTCATCGGGCCGACGCCGGTTGGCCTGCTCGACCAAAACGAAAGCGCCGTTTTCACCAATCCGCAGACCACGGTCAACACAGCGGGCTCCGTCGCCTTTACCGGCAAATTCGACATCAACCCGCAATGGTCCATCGCGAGCAATTTCTACATACGGACTTTCGAACAGCACCATACCGACGCCAACGACGCGGATTTTCTCGATTGCACGGACAATGGTTTACCCATCGATCCAAGATTTGCTAAGTCCCTTTGCCTTAACAGCAGCAATTTTCCTGGCGATATGAAGGGAAACGATTTCGTCATTTTGGATCGCAACGGCAACCCGATTGCGTTCTCCCCGGCCGCGATTTACGGAACCATCGATCGCACCTCTATCCATGCGACGACCTTCGGCATGGCGCTCCAAGCGACCGATAACGACACATACTTCGGGCACCAGAATTACTTCACATTTGGCGCCAGTGTCGACCGCAGTCTGCTGAGTTTCAGCTCCACCAGCCAGCTTGGGACCATCTTCCCCGATTTGGTCATCGGCAACGGCGCCTTCCCAGGCTCGGGCGACATCATCGGGACCTTGGGAGGAATTGGCAAAGTGCCAACCTTTCTCACGGGGGGCACGACGTATTATGGCGTCTACACACTTGACACCTTCAACATTACGCCGGAGCTAGCCCTGACCGCCGGCGCACGACTTAATATCGCTCAGATCGTCACCGAGGATGCGACGGGCCAGGCGCCGGAACTCAACATCAACGACACTTTCTCGCGGATCAATCCGGTGACCGGCCTGACCTATAAAGTCCTGCCCACCGCCACCGTCTACAGCGGCTACTCCGAGGCGAACCGCGCGCCGACGCCGCTCGAACTCGATTGCGGCGATCCAAACCGGCCGTGCCTCCTTGAAAATTCGCTTGTCTCTGATCCGCCTTTGAAGCAAGTCGTGGCGCACACTTACGAAGCGGGCATACGAGGTGGACAGTCCGTCTTCGATACGGGCAAAGTCGATTGGAAAGTCGGCTTCTTCCGGACCAACAGCACCAACGACATCGTTTCGCTTGCGAGCAAGGTTACCGGCCTCGGCTTTTTCGAAAATGTGCCATCAACCTTGCGCCAGGGCATCGAGGCCGAGGCGGGCTTTCGCTATGGGAATCTCTCGGCCTATGCGAACTACGCCTTCGTCGACGCGACCTACCAGTTCGCTGGACCCTTAGCCTCGCCAAACAATCCATTCGCCAATGCGGACGGAAACATATTCGTGACGCGTGGCGATCACATTCCGGGCATTCCGCGCCACCAGGTAAAATTCGGCGGCGACGTTGCACTGACGCCCGAATTCAAGCTCGGCGCCGATGTGCTCGTCGCCGGCGCCCAATATTTCGTTGGCGACGACGCCAACCAAAACCCCAAGCTGCCGCTCTATTGGGTCGCGAATCTCCACGCTTCCTACCAGATGGACGAGCACGTTCAGTTCTTCGGGCTCATCAACAATATCTTCAACAACCGAAACGCGACCTATGGCGCTTTCTTCAATACCGGCACGGATGCGCAGCTTGCGTCGCCGATCCCCTTCACGGTTGATCCGCGCACGGTCACGCCCCTGCAGCCGATTTCCTTCTACGGCGGCGTGAAGGTCACTTTTTAGCGGATGATCGCGAAACGGTGCGGACTCTCTGGATAGGGGATGGCCCGGCGCGGGGCTTTGCCTTCCCCTGTGCCATGCGCTAATGCTTGGGGGCCGCCACAAGGGCTAGGCCGGCGACAAGCATTTGGGGACCCTATGACGAATTAGGCCCGCTTCACGATCGCCAGTCTCTTGGAGGGAAAGAGCGCGCTCGTGCAAATCACGCCGGTCGCGGCCGATGGGAGTCCGCCCGGTATCGCTGGCCCCGGGCACCAGGGATCGAAAGGATTAGGCCTCGAAATTGAAAATGTCGCGGCTCTGCCAGACGCCGAGGATTATTCGCTCCACGAATTCTACCGCGCCAATTTCACGCCATCGGAGATTGCCTTTTGTATCAGGCAGCCCGCGGTAAAGGCGGCCTTTCAAGGTCTCCTCGCGGCCAAGCGTGCCATCATTAAATCGGGTGCGGCGAGCGAGCCGCCGGATGGGCCGCGAAGCGTCGAAATTGGCTTCGACGGCGATGGCAGGCCAATCTATCCCGGCTGCCTGTTATCGATCAGCGATACCGGCACGATAGCCGCGGCGGTCTGTCTCTGGCTGGGCGGGCTTGCGTGGCCGGCGGGGCCGCCCGCGAGCGGAGCCGGTACCGCGCGCCCGCAAATGCGGACATTTCCGGTAAAAACCAGGATTCTCGCGTTTCTGGTTTTGCTGTCGCTGTTGCTTCTGTTTGCATTGGGGTTCTGGAAAATCCTCGAACTGTGGCTGCACTAAATTCCGTTAGCCTGCCCGCGCGGCTCCTTCCCGCGCGCCGCGTCGAGATCACCAGCAGGCGTTAGCCATTCGTCTTCGTGCCACAACGAGCATTCGCTCAAGTTCGCCGCGCTGGCGCGAATACTCATGGCCTCTCACATCCGGCGGTCTGAAACCGGTGGGAATGCCCGGAAGGTCGCGACGCACCCTCGATTGCGCGGGCCGGCGGCTAAAAATCCGGCGGGTCCGCTTCCAAGCGCACCGGCTTGGCCTTGTCGGGAGAGCGGAAAGGAAGTACAATGAGGCTGAAACCGGCGGTCTGGGCAATAATGCCGGAATAATTGGGGAGGAATGTTATATGAATAGCAACAATAGTAACCACAGCCGCGCCGCGTCGGCGCGGGGATTTTTGGCCCGCTTCGCCATCACGCCGCTCGCGGCCCTCGGGATTCTGGCCGGCACCGTGCCGGCCGCCCGTGCCGCCGACGCAACCTGCCCGCCGACCAACAGCGGGACGATCAACGGCAACCTCGTCGTCCCGGCCCGCGCCACCTGCGCGCTGACAAATGTGACGGTGACCGGCAATGTGCAGGTCGGAAAGGGCGCTAGGCCGTGTGGACGGATTTGATCAAGATGAAGCCGCAGACGAGGGCGAGGAATGAGGCATAGTTTGTTGCCGTCTTCTCGCAGCGGAGCGCGATACGTTTGAAGCGCTTGATCTTGCCCATCATTTGCTCGATTTGCGCCCGCGCTTTGTAGAGGACTTTGGCGAAGAACTTCGGCTTGTCGATGGTGTTCGAGCGATAGGGGATTACCGGACAAATGCCGCGTTTGCGCGCCGCCTCCCGATTTGTCTTCGCATCATAGCCCTTGTCCGCGACAACGGCGCGGGGATCAACATCGGGACCGAGGTCGAGGAGCACTTCGAAGTTGCGGCTGTCGCTCGCTTCGCCGCCGGTCAGATGGAAGCCGATCGGATAGCCGTCGAGATCGGTCTTGAGATGGATCTTGGTTGAGAAGCCTCCCCGGGAGCGCCCGAGTGCTTCGCCATCCTGCCCCCTTTTGCGCCGGCCGCCGACACATGCGCGCGGATGACGGTCGAGTTCGAACATCTGCACGAGATGCGCCCGCTCGCTCAAGGCGGCGAGCGCTTCGAAGAAAGTTTCGAACACGCCGCTGCGGCTCAAGCGCCAGAAGCGCTTCCAGATGCTGTTCCAGGAGCCGAACTCGGCCGGCAGCGCTCGCCACGTAATGTTGTGGACCGTGAAATAGTGCAAGGCTTCGAAAAACTTGCGGTCGTCCCGCCCCTTGTCCCCACGCCGCGAGCGGCAGGCATGAAACACCTCGAGCACAAGCCCCCAATCTTCTTCGGTCATCTTCGTTAGCATGGCCGGCCCTCCAAAAGCCAGCCACCCATGAATCACCGAAAAAGTGATTTGGGAATCCCTTGACCTATATTTTCCGGTATCCGTCCACACGGCCTAGCCTTTTCGTCGAGTCCTTTTCGGGGCAGACGGTAACGATTGGCGGCAACGTTCAAGCTGATCGGTGCCAATCTGTTTTAGTAGACGGGCTCGGGGTCGGGGCGATTTCCGTCGGAGGCAATGTTCACATTCAGAACTGTACGGCGCTGAGCGGCTATAACGGTAGTGCCGTCACGATCAGCGGAAATTTCGCCTGCGATAACAATTCCGGGGGGTGCATTGCTGCGCGCGGCTCGGTCCGCGGCAATGTGCAGGTCAACAACAATTCTAATGTTGGCGGACAGGGCGCCGAGGTGGGGTTTAATAACGTCGGCGGCAATGTGCAGGTCAACAACAATTCCGGAAGCCCCGGCAATAACAATGTGGTGGAGGGCAATACGATCGGCGGCAACCTGCAATGCGCGCGCAATACCCCCGGCGTGGGCGGCGGTGGCAACACGGTCACCGGCACCAAACAGGGCCAGTGCGCCGGCTTGTAGGACGATGCCCGGCCGGATTGCGCGAACGCGCCGCGGAACCGGCGTTGCCCTCGGAGAAAACGGGTCAAGGCCATCCCGGCGTGATCCGGTTCAATTGACTTGGATCACGCGCAAAAGCCCGCCAGCCGGTGTCGCGGCAGCAAAATCAGCCCGGCCAATCGATCACATCGGTTGCCGCATAGGCGCGGACCCGCGCCGCCGCGACATTGGCCTTTAGTGGGACTGTCGCGCTTGCGAGGCTCGCCGGCATTATCAGCTACAAGTCTCTGTGAATGTATGGATTTTGCTGTCCGCGCCGCTTGCTCCAGCTTAAAGGAAAATAAAGTCATGGTGCCGGCGCAGTCGCGGGGCGTCATTCCATAAGATCTGAGTCCAGTGCATGGAAGACGAGGAAGCCAATCGCTTTTCCAGGCGCGCGGCGCGCTATGCCCGCGTCAGCGCCAATGCCGGCGGGATCGCGGCCAGGATTGCCGGCGCCCGTCTTCTCGGTGGCGGCGGTGCCGGCAGCCATGCGGCGGCGTTGGCGCAAGTGCTCGGCGGCCTCAAGGGGCCGGTGATGAAGGCCGCCCAGATGATGGCGACCGTCCCCGGTCTTCTGCCGCAAGACTATGCCGAGGAATTGCAGAAGCTGCAAAGCGATGCGCCGCCAATGGGCGCGGCGTTTGTCAAGCGGCGGATGCAGGCGGAGCTCGGGGCGGATTGGCAATCGCTGTTCGCCGCGTTCGATCCCCATCCGGCGGCGGCGGCTTCGCTCGGCCAGGTTCACCGGGCAACCGCCAAGGATGGCACCGCGCTGGCGTGCAAACTGCAATATCCAGACATGACGTCGATCGTCGAAGCCGATTTGCGGCAGCTCGAAATTGTATTCGCGCTGCACAGGCGCCTCAATCCGGTCATCGACACGCGCGAAGTGGCGAAAGAAATCGGCGACCGCGTCCGCGAAGAACTCGATTATCGCCGCGAGGCGAAACATGCCGCGCTCTATCGCGATATTCTTGGCCATGTCGAGGAGGTTCGGGTGCCCGGGGTGCGGCCGGAGCTGTCAACCGGGCGGCTGTTGAGTATGGAGTGGCTCGAAGGCGGCAAACTGCTCGGCTTCAAACAAGCCGGCGAATCCTCGCGCAACAGCATCGCCAAGGCGATGTTCAAGGCCTGGTGGATTCCGTTCAGCCGGTTCGGCGTCATCCACGGTGATGCGCACCTTGGCAATTATACGGTGTTCGGCATGGCTGACGACCAAGAGGCGCGCGGCATTAACCTCCTCGATTACGGGTGCATCCGTATTTTCACCGCCAAATTCGTCGGCGGCGTCGTCGATCTCTACGAGGGATTGCTGCACAAGGATTTCGCCCGTACCGTGCACGCCTATGAAACCTGGGGCTTTCGCGGTCTCACCAAGGGCCTCGTTGAAACCCTGAACATCTGGGCGCGGTTCATTTACGCTCCCTTGCTCGACGACCGGGTGCGCAGCGTCGCCGATGGTGTCGCGCCGGCGAAATACGGTCGCAAGGAAACGTTTAGCCTCCACCAGGCTTTAAAGAAAGAAGGTCCGGTGCTGGTGCCGCGCGAGTTCGTGTTCATGGATCGCGCTGCGATCGGTCTTGGAAGCGCCTTTTTGCATCTCGATGCGAGGCTGAATTTCTTCCAATTGTTCCATGAGACGATGGGCAAATTTTCGGCCGCCGCCCTGAAAGAAAGGCAAGCAGGCGCGCTCGCCAACGCGGGGCTGCCGACGCCAGTTTGATGGCGATAACGATGCAAATTCATTTCCGATTGCGTGCGGGCGCCCGTGACGCTTATCGCCTGGGCCAATTTCGTTTCCTGGACAAAAATTGGGAGGTCCGCCCTTTTCCCTCTTGCGCGCGGGGAAAATCATTGCGAAAGCTAAGGTGATCCAAAAAACGCGCGATCAAAGATGGGCACAGTGGCTGAAAATCATGCTCACCCCGCGGGCCCTCCCGCCATCTACTACGCCGGACAGACAAAACCTACTGGATGTTTCGCCAGCTCATGAAATACACGGTGGCCGGCGCGGCCCTGATCCTCGCCTTGCTGGCTTGTTTTTGCGGGTGACGGTTGCCGGACCCGCCAGCTCGTTAGATCAGCCCCGGCTTGACCGAAGGAGGAAAATCGGGCTGGGTCGAAGCTTCAATGACTTCCGGAGCCATTCATGCTGATTGCCATTCCCGCCGAAGACGATCCCGCCGAGGGCCGTGTCGCGGCGACGCCAGAGACGGTTAAAAAATTTGTGGGGCTCGGCGCCGAAGTCAAGGTCCAAACCGGCGCCGGACTTAAATCCGGCATTCCCGATCAAGAATACGCGCTCGCCGGCGCGGCGATCACGCCCGACGCTCTAGCCACGGTCAAAGACGCCGATATTGTGTTGCGGGTTCGGCGGCCTGGCGCGGCGGACATCGCCGGCGCCAAGCAAG
>CAVQHH010000002.1:0-138148 GCA_963712225.1 uncultured Alphaproteobacteria bacterium | reverse complement strand
CCCATCGAGCAGGTCTTCGCGAAACTCAAAACACTCCTCCGAAAAGCCGAAGAGCGTACCGTCGATGGTCTCTGGCGACGAATTGGCGGTTTGCGAGCTTTCACGCCCGAAGAATGCGCCAACTACTTCCGCAACGCCGGATATGCTTCTACTTAAATCAGAAACGCTCTAGCGAAGCCGTGGCGACTTGGTACAACAGCGGCTGGAACAAATGATAATTGCACTGATCGATGATCGTGACGCGAACCGGCGCTCCGGCCAGACGACGTGCGACCTCAAGACCACTGCCTTGCGCGACCACGATCCCGAACTCCGCAAGATGCGCCCGGAACGCGTTCGCCAGCATCGTCTGCTGCCGGATCAGCAGCGCCACGTCCGAAGAAGCAGCAGCATACCGCGAAGCAGATCTTCGAGCGGCTTCGGGACGAATACGACTTCACAGGGGGCATCACAATTGTGAAGGATTATGTGGCCGGCTGGCATCGGCGGCCTCAGAACTAAGAATTTAACTGCGGCAGCTTTTTTACAACCGGAAAAGGAGCTTGATCTCGCACTCCTCTCCCTTGGCGCTGCGTTCGATGCGGTCGGCATGCAGGCCAGAAAGATAGCCGGTAAGACCGCTAACAAAGCTTTGCTCTTCGACCATTTCCTTCTTCGGACGGGCGTCCGGCAGCGCGGGCAGATTGCCCCTGTAGCGCAGCGTCACCAAAATGTCGAAGGAATTGCTGCCCACGTGGATTTCCACGGGCCCGTTGGCGTTGGCCGCAACATCTTCGATGGCCATGTCGACCACGGAGCGCACCCGCGCGGCGTCCTCCGCCGGGACTTTCCATTCCCTGGCCTGCTTCTCGAAGAAATCGTCGAAGGACCGGGCTGTGACTGGCTTGGAATCCGTCCCAAGACGCAATTGGCTGTAGCGCCATGTACCGAGCAAAAAGATGGCATTGAGCGGCACCGAAACGACCACCGCCACTGGAACGCGATAGACAATTGACGCGTTTGTCGCGTTTTGCCGAGTGAGCCGCCCCGATGCTGGCCGCGAGTGATGTGTTTTTCCAAAGCGAATCGCTTACCTATGCCGCTGCGGCAATCGCCCTCCTTGTCGCTGCGCTTCTTCTACTGCTGATCTTTCGCCGCGCATTCCGGCGCCGACTTCGCGTGCCGGAAACCGGCAATGCGGGGCGCCTTGGCATTGTGAAGACCTTCGCGCTCGATCAGAGCCGCCAGCTTGTTGTCGTTCGCCGCGACCATGTCGAACATCTCGTCATGATCGGCGGTCCGAACGACCTCGTAATCGAATTGGACATCGTCGGCGCCGGCGGCCGCGATCCGGTTGAAATCGACGAGAACTGGCTGGGCGAGGAAGAGGCGGAAGAGAAGCGGTTCACGCCGATGCGCCCTCAAATTAAACTCGCGGCGAAGATTTTCGCCGGTCCAGGCTTGTTCTCGCTGGCACTGCTCTCCGGCATCGCCGGGGCAGGCACGGGGCTTATATGCGGGTTCTTCCGGCTGGCGCTGGAAGAGGCCGATCGTCTCCGCATCGCCGTGCCCGTGTGGTGGCACGCCCAGCCGCTTCTCGGCTGTAGCCTCTTGGTCTTAGGAGCAGCGACGGCCACGGCCTTCAGCGCAACGCTTGTGCGCCGTTTCAGTGAGTTTGCTGTGGGCAGCGGCATTCCTCACGTCGAGGCAGCGATCAGCGGCGAGCTGCCGCCCGCCCCATTCATTCTGCTGCCTGTCAAATTCGCCGGTGGTCTGCTGGCCATCGGCGCGGGCCTGGCGCTCGGCCGTGAGGGGCCTTGCGTACAAATGGGTGCGACCCTCGCTCATCTCCTAGGAAAAATCTTTGGCCGGAATTCTGCTGACTGCCGGTCGCTGCTCGCAGCGGGCGCGGGCGCCGGTCTTGCCGCCGCATTTAATGCTCCGCTCGCGGGGTCCGCCTTTGTACTGGAGGAACTCATCCGACAATTCGAAACACGTAACGCCATTGCCGCGCTCGGAGCGTCGGGCAGCGCGATCGTGGTGGCCCGGCTCTTCACGGGGCCCGCGCCCGACTTTGTCGTGACCACCATCCCCTATCCAACGCTCAGCGACAATCTATTGTGCTTCGCATTGGGGGTTGCCGCCGGCCTGCTCGGCGCCGGCTACAATCGCGTGCTTCTCGGCGCGCTCGCGATTGCGGACCAATTCGCGCGCTGGCCAGTGGAAATTCGCGCCGCGATCGTCGGGGCGGCGGCCGGGGCGCTCGCGTGGTTTGCGCCGGGCCTCGCCGGTGGCGGCGACGCGCTCACACAGCGCACGCTCGACGGCACGGAGGCGCTCGCTCTCCTCCCTCTCATCTTTATGCTTCGCCTTGTTCTCGGCGCGGTGTCCTACGCGGCCGGAACGCCGGGCGGCCTCTTTGCGCCTCTCCTCGTTTTAGGAGCGCAAATGGGTTTCCTCTTTGGCGCGCTCTTCGATCCCGGTGCGTCGGACCCTACCGCCCATGCGGCCACGTTCGCGGTGGTCGGAATGGCGGCCTTCTTCACCGCCGTCGTGCGGGCGCCGCTCACCGGCATCATCCTCGTCACAGAGATGACTGACAACTCCAGGCTGCTCCTGCCGATGCTGGCGGCCTGCTTCTCGGCGATGGCTGTGGCCACAATGCTTCGTGAGCCGCCGATCTACGATGCGCTGAAAGAACGGACATTGGCGCTTTGGCGAAAAAAGCCGGGTTGATCTCGCGGCGGCGTAATCGGTTCGCATCAAAGACCGCTGAATCAATTATAGCCATAGGTTTCCCAATAGCCGCCGCTGAAATCGTTGCCCTCAGCGGGGCGAGAAGGAGCCGAGAAAGCGGGCTCGCCTGGTACGACACGGGCGCCAAAAACCTCGAGCTCGTGCTCTGGCGTGCAGTCGCCTTACGAGACCGCTAAAGCGCTTGCATACGTGCTCGGCAACGCGCGGGTTCCGTGCAAGCCGACGCACATAAAAACCCTGTTTGCCTATATGGGCGGCGGATTTGGGGGACGCGACCATACCCCCTTCCCGCTCTATGTCGCGCTGGCTGCCATCTTCCTGCCCGGCCGACCTCGAAACGCTCGTGTGCGCCCGAGGGGCCAAGTTATCCCTGAAGTCGTTATCGAAGCGCCTGGAATTCCCCGGCGCGGAAGCCGATGTCGCGCTGATTGTCCGGCCAATTGCCTGAGGGCAGTTGCGCGCGCAGATTGCAGTTTTCGACAAAGCGATCCGCGTACTGGTGAGGTCGAACTCCGCGTGCCCGCCAATGCTCTCGAAGATATCTTGGCGCCGATTCATTCTCGGCTCTCAGGCGTCAATGGAGCTGGTCCGGCGGGGTCTGCACGACCGGCGCCGCGGCATCGAGAATCTCGCGCCGGTTGCGCGAGCGTGGCGGATAGATGTGTTGGCAATTGATGATCTCCTTGGTGCGCTTGGCCGCCGCACCCTTCGCCGCCACCTGGCGGTCCCAGCCTTGCGTATAGACGGCCCCCAAGGGACCGAGATCGAGGCAGGTGACATACCAATCGATATTGAGCGGCAGCATCGGCTGACTTAAGAGATCGCCGACGACATTATAGCCAGCGAAGCGTCCCATCGGACGGGCGTGCTGGCACGACATGATAGAAGCACGCGTGCCGTCTATCGGCAGCCACGCGACATCCCCGGCGGCGAACTCCACCGGCATGCCCTTGATCTTGAGATTTGCATCGATGGGCAGGCGACCAAGCCGGTCGCGCGCGACCGGAAAGGGCGCCGTCAACGGATTGGCTTGCATGCCGGCGCACCAAATCACGGTGGCTGCCGGGATAAGCGCGCCTGTCACAAGGGTAGCGCCTCGCGCGTCGATGGAGGCCACGGAAATGCCGGGGCGTGTCTCGACACCAAGGCTTTGGAGAGCCTCGGCGATCACCGGCCGCGCGCTCTCGCCCATGTCGGATCCGATCGAGGCTTGATGGTCGGCGAGAATGACACGCGGAGACATTGCCAGGCCGGAAGCCGGCGCATGGGCGATGGCGGCGCGGAGCTTGCCGAACATTTCGGTTGCGACCTCGATGCCCGTGAGACCACCGCCCACGACAAGGACATTATATTGGCTCGTGGAAACCGGACGGGAAGGCAATGACCCGATATGATCGTTGAGCCGCGTGGCGACTTCGAATGTGTCGACATTGAAGGCATGCGTCTCAAGACCGGGAATCGCGGGCTCGGCGAGGCAACTGCCAAGAGCGAAGACGAGCCGGTCATAGGCCAAGAGCTGCGATGCGCCGTCAATCGTGCAAGCGACCTTTCGTTCGGGGGCATAGATATCCGTGACCTCCGCGACGATGTGCTTGACGCCGATAGGGTCAAGCACATCGGCGAGCGGGACAAGCGTCGCATCGAGATCGGCTTCGTAATTGCGGACGCGGATCGAATGCCATGCGGTCCGGTTCACGACAAGAACCTCGACCTCATCGGGGCCGACGCCAAGCTCATCCAGCCTGCGGGCCGCCGCCACGGCGCTCCAGAGACCAGCGAAGCCGGCGCCAAGCACGAGAATGCGGTGCATCCGGTGCCTCCTTTATTTCCGGGCACGTCCGGGATAGCCGTCGCGGGCGGCATCATGGCGCCTGAGCCGCCGCAAGACGCGGGTGGAATGTTGCAGGCACTGGCGAGGATCGGAGATCCCGGTCTTTGTCCGAAGATGGCGAAAATAAGCCAGAAACCCGACATCCGGTCTCGTTACAGCGCCAACATCAGCGGGGCGATCCAGGTTCGTTGCAGGCGTAGGTTGCTATGATGCCTTCTCACCCCTCGTATCCGCGAGATAGTTTAAGCGCTCAGTTTAGACGAGCGACGACGACCAGACGTTTAACCTCGCCATTTTGAAAGGCCTGCAAAAATGCGTTGTAGTTCCTGAAGGACACACATCCGTTCGAATCACCGTTCGGGCCGAGCATGTAGGTGTGTGCGAGAAGGCCGGTCCGTCCATAGACGTCACCGCCGCCAGCGGGTTTGAGGCGCAACGCTTGGACTCCGTGGAAAAGCTGCTCCCGCGGCGCAAGCTCATAGACATTCGGCGGCGTCGCTCCACGCATTCGTTCGTTGACGTGACGCGGATCGTCAAGCCTGTCGTGGAGGCCCGAATGCGCTTCCAATCTCGTTCCATTGGGCAAGTAGACGGTATGCGCCGCGACATCGTAAACCGCGGTCCATCGATCATAGCGGGGCGGCGGGCTGGATGTGAGACTTCGTGCATTGCCAAGAACGCCACCTTCCGGAGCCGCGTATGCGAGGACAGGCCCCGAAGATTGCGGCATGCCAAAAAGCTTCTCGAAAAACGTGCGATTATCGGCGAGCGTGGCTGGGGGTGGTGCAGTCCTTCTGTTCTGCTGCGCCAACCGGCGGCCGGACGCGGGGAACGGGCTATGGTTTTCCAGCGATCCTAACTCGGTCGGACGTGATACTGGCAAAGGTGCGCTCTCGCCGAATTGGGCACCTGCCAGCGCTGGCAGGACATGTTCCGGCTCCGCGATTGCCGCGGATGGTGCCGGTGGAACTGGCTTAAGGTTTAATTCAAGTGGAAAGTTTTTCGCAAGCGAGACCGGCGTGGAACCCGAAGACGATCGCGAGTCGAACAGCCCGCCATAGGGATTCGAGGCAAGGGCTACCGCGGGTGCGGCCGCTGGCGCTTCAACGGCATAGGGAGCGGCGGCGGGACGCAGGTAGAGAATCCAGACGCCAAACAATGCGCTCAGGGCGAGAGTGAGGGCACCCGGTATGGTTTGAGAAAAAATTTTCGAAAATAAACGACCGCGTTCGCGCGGAATGAAATCAAGGCCCCTATCGATCCCTCGTGCCATTCGTCTCGCTTTCGAAATCATTTCAATTCGTGGCGCCATTCGGCCACGTTGAAAGGCCGACACGTGCCGTCATGGCGAGTTGCGGTTGAGTCCATTTCAGCGACGCCCGCGTGTTGGTGTTTATCGGCGCCACGAGGCGGACAGGGTCAGCAAGGCGTGTTGGGGGAGGCCGTCGAGCTGGCGGGCGAGCCGACCGCGTGGCTTGATGCAAGGGCCGCGGCTCAGCGCCGGGCGCCGGCTTCAAACCTGTCGCAGACCAAGCGATGATCTCACGGCGGAAAACAAGCAACGCCGTTATCATGAGAACGATTATTGACGGCACAACAGACATGAGGAAATCCCCCGACTGGATTGGGCTTTCTATGGCTAGCTTGCGACGGGGTTGACCGGAAGGCCACGTATCGAGCTTATGCCGAACCCATCGTCCTGTTGCTTCGCGCTCCCGCGGCAACAAAGCGGACCTCAGCGCGCTCGAGATGTTGGTCTCGGCATTCCGTCAAAACTTCGACAAAGTCTCGCCTGGAGGATAAATAGATAGCCGGTGTGGGATTGGTGCAACACGGCGCGGGCCGGGCGGCTGGCACGGATGGAGGCCGTCGATTCTCTCTCTTAATTTCGATAGCGCGCCCTGCATAGCGGTCCAGCGAGGCGCAAAATTCGGTGGCGCTCTCCCACAACCATTCGTCTGTCTCGCGGACAGGACGCGGCCGATGTGGCACGAGTTCAGGCTGAGCGTCATCAAGCATTGCCAACGCTTCGGCAATTGCCTTGGTCTTGCGATCCCGGCGCGACGAATGGATCATTGCTTTGTCCGGTTGCTTCAATATCTCCGCGCATCAACAAAGCGGACGTCACCGTGCGAGAGATGTTGGACTTGGCATTTCGTCAAAACTTCGACGACATCGTGCCCGGCATATAATGAATAACTGGTGTGAGGCTGGCGCAACACTGCGCGACGCCGGGCGGCTGGAGCGGCCGGAGCGGTGAGCGCGGGGCAAGGCGGCGCGGCCTGAGGGGCGAGCGCAAGGCCGTCGTCGAAGTCGAGGATTGGGAGGGGCCGGCGTTCAAGACGTGCGCTAATGCCGCTGTGGTGTGCAAGGCGATAGAAACTTCCCGACGTCGGGAAGTTTTGTCCTTCAACCACTAGCCGAAATCGCCGCGCTCGCGCCGCAGGACCAAACTGCTGGCTTGCCATTGGTGCGGGAAACGTCCCAATGGACCTGGAGCCACTGCTTCTGGGCTTGCGACAAATAGTCCCCCGGAGCTTTCACCTCGGAGAAGAATCAAACCGCGGGCGTGAGCGTCGGACGCCAAATAAAAAGATCTGGCGCTCCCGCTGCAACTGAAAATTCGTCACCAAGGTCCAAGTCGAAGACGGCTTCAAAGATGCGATCAAACGTTTCCACGCCGAGAGCTTTTGCCAGCGTAACGAGCTCGCGAAACGCTATTGCGCTCGCCTCGTCGACAAGGTACTGCGCGGGGCTAAAATCAACTCCGAGAAACCTCTCGGCCACAGCACGCGCGTGTCGCCGTTCCTCGGTGTCCAGCCGGTCGGTCTTCGCCCGCCAATGCTCAGGTGAGACGGCGATGCTCGTCGCGTGAATGACGTAAGCTTCGATACCACGGGCCCGCAGCCAACGCGCCAGCCAAAGTCCGTCGCGACCAGCCTCAAAGGCCACGGCAAGACGTGAAATCCTGCGCCCCGCCTTAGCGGCTTCGTCCTGCCAACGCCGAACCAGTCCGAACTCCAGACATTGATAGCACGGGCTGTTTCAGCCGAATACGAAATCCTCGCGGTTCCAGGCCGGTCAGCGTGGACCGGTGATTTTCACTGCAGGTGAACCAATGCAATGCGGTCAACGCCGCTGCAGGCTAGGACGAGGTTGCCGTCCCGCGTCGCCATCATATTGCGCACCACGCCTCCCCCCGAAGGGATCTCCCAAGTTTGAAACTTCTCCGTCTTCGGATCGAACCGCACGAGGGTATTCGGGCTCACGCCCGACTCGCTGTACCACAAAACGTCCTTCACGACGGTGATCCCGTAAGGTCCCGAGTTCACGCCACCAGGTGAAGGCCACTCGCTCGCATTGCCGGTCTTCGGATCAAATCGGCCAAGATGCCCGCCCGCATAGTCCGTGTACCAGATCGCGTCATCGGGGGTGATCGCGATCCGCCGCGGGCGGCTCTCTGGGTTCGGCAGCGTATACTCATGAATTGTCATCGTCGCCGGATCGATACTCGCCAGCTTGTTGGTGCCGAACTCGGCGAAGACCGGAATTCCCCCTGAATTCACTGCAATACCATAGGGCAATGCGTTCGGAGTTGGAACGCGCTGCAACTTCATCTCACCCGTTTGCGGCACCAGTCTTCCGACCATGTTCGCTCTTTGCACGGTGAACCAGAGGACTCCCGTCCGGTCAAAAACGGGCGTATGCGGGTCGCGGGCCGCAGGATCCGGCAGGTGATATTCGGTGATCGTCCCTGTCTTGGGATCAAGCTTGCCGATATACCCTTGAAAGCTCGCCGTGAACCAGATGTTTCCATCCTTATCGGCAGCCAGTCCATGTGGACCCGAGTTGGGCGTCGTCGTCCGATATTCTTTGAAGGCACCGGTCTTCGGATCCAGCCGACCCAACGTACTCGCCATCTGGCCGGTGTACCAGATGGCACCGTCCGCTGCCGCTAGCGGATCGTGCGGAAACGACCGCGGCGTCGGCACAGTCCATTCCTCGAACGAGACCCTGACGCTCGTTGGAGCGACCGTCCCGGTCTTGCGGGCCCCGTCAGGAGCATGGTCTTGACCGCCGGCCGGAAGGGAAATGCAGAGCAGCGCAGCAATCGTCGCAGGCAGAAGTGTTCTCGTCGGCATCGTGGAACCTCGCGACAATGAGTAAAACCCGCTTCTCCTTGCGGAACCTTAGCAATCGAGCATAGGCGGTGATTTGCGCGAATTAGCAACTTAGCATCTCACACCGAGTTGGGAGCAAAATTCACGATGAATCACGTTTACGTCGCTGGTAGCATCAACATGGATGTCGTTGCCACCGCGGCACGATATCCAAAAGTGGGCGAAACAGTTCTAGGAAGAGAGATATTGTTTTTTCCGGGAGGGAAAGGTGCCAATCAAGCTGTCTCGGCCACCAAACTCGGCGCTCCTGCGATATTGATTGGGTGTCTTGGGGAGGATGCGTTTGGCCGGGAACTATCCACCTTCCTGTCATCTCAAGGAATTGATTTGACTAATGTGGTATTCAACGGAGTCGCACACAGGAACAGCAGTCATCACAGTAGTAGAGTCAGACAACGCGATTGTGGTCATTCCTGGTGCGAACGCACTTGTGAATGAAACCGACGTCGCTCAGCCCGCGCTGGCAAAGGGCGACGTACTTGTCAGCCAATTTGGGATACCGTCGTCGACAGTTTACGCGTTCTTTTCGCGAGCCGGATCAATCGGGGCGACAACAATCCTCAACCCAGCTCCAGCAATCGACTTCGATCGCTCACTCCTCCGCCTAGTTGGCATTCTCGTCCTGAATGAAAGTGAGCTAGGATTTATGACGCGGCAGCCCCTTCATGAGAGCGATCCAGAATTTTTTTTTATTAGAGCTGCACGCACCCTTCAGATGCGAGACGACCAAACTATTTGTGTCACGCTTGGAAAGCGAGGCGCGTTAGCTTTCAAATTTGCCGAGCCACCTCTCATACGTCCCCGGCGTCACTGCTTTCCCTCACATGGAAGGGCGGCGATTGCCTTCCGAGATCGCCGGAGCAAGTCCGAAAGCGAGCGGTGCTCCTGTCGTGCCTCCTTTGTTCGGAGCCCATGCTTATAGGCTCCGTTCGCCTTGCCCTTCGGCGCTCCACCGCGCGCACCGTGGAAGCGGCACACAGTCCAGCCTGTCACGGCGGGAGCCTTGCACCGCTCGCGCGTGCGTTTCGAGGTTGCCGAGCACCGCGGAGCTATTTGAAAGGAATACTCCCGTTTCATGGGGATGACTCCTGATTTTCCAAGGAGGCCCGCCCCCCATGCGTCACGTTGCCGACAATTGCCTGCCCCCCTCATTCACCGTGACGTGCTCCACGCGGACGGTTTGCTCGCCTCCGGTTCGGTATCGCTTGAGCGCCTCGACTTGCGCCGCAAAGGTGCGGGCGAGCTTATTGAAGGCGCGCTCCGCGCTGTCCTGTTGCGGGATGTTGTCCACATGAGCGAGCCGGCGCGCGAAGGTCATGGTCGCGTTGTGAACAGCGGCCATTTGAGCCGCGAGCATCGCCTCCACCTGGTCCCTCGGCTCTATGCCCTTGACCACCGCGAGCAGGAAATTGAGCCCACGGTCATCCACGGCCCGACCTTTTGTCGCGGCATTGGCGAGTTGTGCGAGAAGCCCGTCTATGAAGTCCGATTCCGTTGTTCCAAGCGCCTTCATGAGAAGTAGGTGCCCAATTCCGGCGTCTGGATGATCCGGTGAGATTGTTGCCACGTCTCCCTTCATTGAAACCTTCATGCGCGGCGAGGGCAGCGACTTCTCCTTGCGGGCGAAATAGGCTTCCGCCGCAGCGCGCTCGTGCGGCGTTGGCTCGTAGGGTTTGCTGAGATCCTGCGTTTCCACCTTGGGCTGCTTTCCGCTCATGATTGCAAGCCTTCAGTGCTCCCGATAGCGTTTCGACACCAGCGCCCAGGCTTTGCGCTCGGCCTCGTCGCGGCTCAGGCCGCCGTCAACTCCGTTGCGTTCCATTTTGCGTTCCAACTGCGTTCCTTTGGAACGTCGGCTGCTAATCGGCGTCCGCGTTCCACGTTCCCCGACTTTATATAAGTCGGGAACGGAACGCGCCGGCGCCGAGGAGAACGGGACACGCCGGGGGTTGATTTACGTTCCGGCGCCTTCTCTTTCGGGCGCGTTCCTATGGCCGCCATATAAGCCCATCACTTTCCACCAACTGCCGGCTTTTGAGCAGTTCGACCTTGATGTTGTGGAGCTGCTTGCGGCCGTAAGGGGCGACGTGGCCTTTTTCATCGAGAAGGAGGAAACCACGTGATTTCAGTTCGTCGCGGATTGCGTCGGACTTAACCTTGCGGACGGGCTTACCGTCGAACCCTGGCGATTTCACAATGCCGTCAGCGAGCCTGTCATACGCATTCAGATATTCGAGGCGATCAAGCCCGCCATGTGCCTTGGTTTTGGAGCTCGGGCGGGTTGGGGTAATCTCCCAATCGGCGCCGGGACGCACGATAAGGGGCGCGAATTGTGCAGCGTTCTGTGGCGTACGAAGCCGCGCCTTGCGGAATTCCAATTGAAAGGCGTCTTATTGCGGCGTTTCTTCTTTAAGTCCCGGTACGCCTTCCGCCAGGCTTCGTACATTGCCTGCGTATCGAGCTTCCGCGCCTCGCGCCTTGCATTGCTCGCCGTATAGCGAGGGTCTGCGGTGGTCGCGGAATCCACCAGTTGCCGGATCATGTCACCGTCAACCGAATATTCGCCATCACGATAGCCGACCAACCCCGCCAGTGGCACCGCATTGTTGGCGGAGACCAGGGCAAATTCGCCATCGACTCGCAGGGAGAGCATCTGACTGCGCTTGTCTCCGGACGCCATGCCGATATTCAGCAAGCCCGCATCGGCAGGATGCTGATCGCTGCGGCGCAATCCGAGGCTCGCTGCGATAAATCCGCACACGGCATCGGCATCGCACCGCCATTGCATCAGTCGGTCGGCGGAAACGAACACGCGATTGATGTCATCGCGCTTGTCGCACACGATAAACGATAAAGGGCCGCGCAGCCCGGCGGGCAATGTATGCACCGGCATGACGCATTCCCGCTCGCAGCCGGGTCACAACACACTGATCGCCGGGCGCGTTCTTGCAAGCAACTTCTGCGACTTCATGGCCGCGACCGCTGCCACAGGCCATTGGCTCAATTCCTCGGCGCTGACGAACACCGCCGCACCGTTCCGCGCGCCCACGCGCGCGAGCAATTCGATCAGCGCGGCTTGCGGTGTCATGCCTCGGCTGCTTCCGCCGCTTCGTTTGCCTTGGCCGGTTCCTTAGGTTCAATCCCCGAGGCTTTCAACATGTCGCGCAGCTTCAGGTCCAGCTCGTCGTACTTGAGCGAACAGGAGTTCGGGTGCGTGATTCGAATAGTGATAGCTTTTGGCGGCTTGTCGGCATCCACTGTGACCGACGCCGCTAGCTCCACCTGCGTAACGTTGTACAGGTGCAGCGGTATGGACTTGCCGACTTTGTCCAGCAACTCGTAGACCGCGTCCGGATTGCCGATCGCATCGGCTTCCAGCGTGATGCGGTCGCCCTTCTTCACTTTAGAGGAGAGTCGCAGCTTCTTCACCGCCACATCTTGAATGCCGGTATCAGTGTCGAAGACGAAATCAAAGCCTTTCTGTCGCAGCGGATTCAGGTCGTAAACGCGCTCATCCTTCGGATCCAGCGGCAGCTCTGGGAGCTTGAGAATTGCCGTGGCGAACATTTCTTGCAGCGGCTCGATGCCCTTGTACGAGCCGCGAAAGTTCAGATCGAGAGAACCTTCCTTCCGCGAGTATCGTAGATGACCTCGAAGGCGGGATTGTGCGGGCGGCGGCCGAACTCCCCATTCACCGATTCGATGCTTTGCTGCGAATAGTCTTCCGGGTAGGCAAAGAGATAATCCAATTCGCCCCGGCGGAAGGGCTCGACCACGCAGTTGTTGCCCCGGCCCTCGGTATGGTGGAAGTAGGTGCGGATCAGGCCGGCGAGGGTGACCGCGTGATAGAAGCGGGTTGCACCCTTCCAGAACTGGTTGTGGTCGAGGAAGGTGACCATTGCCCGTTCGTAATGGTTGGACAGCGCTGCGAGATTTTCGACGAATCCCGTGCGCGCGGCGGGGTCGGTCGTCAAGTACCACCCCGCCTCGTCGATGATCGCCCGAAAGCCCTTTTCGCAGCTCAACTCGAAGACGTCGCGGAACTCCGCGTCCATTTCGTCGCGCTGACCATCAGGAAGATACAGCCATGCCGCAAACAACTCGTCCGGCTGGGTCTCCTTCATGGCCGAAAAGTCCAGATCAACGAACATCCCCCGCGCCTGAAAGTAACGAGCAAGGAGGGCACATCTGCCGGAAGAACTCCCTGGTTGAGTAATGTCGGGCCAAGCTTCCCCTCCGTCGCGTCAGGCGGAACCGACGCAATTGGACGATTAGGGATTTTAGTGTACGTTCCAGTATATCCGCAGTGCAAACGCCGCATAGGGGAACGCAATGGTCACCGGCAAGACCAGCACGCTCGATCTTGCCAAGGTGTCGGCAAGAGCCGCAGCTATGTCAGCAATTGCTTGCGGCTTTTGAAACTGCCCGAGCGTACCAAGTCTCTGCTGCGCGACTGCACGATTTCCGCTGGCCACGTCCGGGCTTTACCGTCGAGCGCCGAGCCTGACGCGCTCGCCGAAAAAATCGTCTCCCAAGGCCTCTCGGTCCGGGACGTCGCTCAAGAAATCCTCGCCGCCGAGAACGATTCTCCCGCAATTCGCCATCCAGACGCGAGGCTTCGTCGCGCAACAGCCTCCATGCGCGGTCGACTTCAGCCCGATCACTGCTAATGTTGCCGATGGTCATTCGAATCGCGTATCGTTCCCTTATTTTGGTGTGCGGCAGAAACGCCTCGCCGCAACGCTGGCGGCTTCCTGGATTCGGACGCGATTGACGTCGAACACATGCAGCAACGATGCTTCGTTGCGATCCACATAGGGGCTTACCTTACAAAGGGCTTCCTCGTCCAAATGGAAAGATATCTTGAACGCGAAGTCATGACCCCAGAAGCAGACTTAGCGTTGAGTCGGATTGTAATTTCGGCTTGCGTTCGGAAAATGGAGCGTCATCGGTGTTCCCATAATACTGCGCAGCCGGGCTGCCGCAGGGCTGCTGCCTTGCCGGTCATTCGGCGGGCATTGGCTTGGAGTGGCCCAAAGCCGCTTTCTTCCTCCTTTGCCGGAACATACGGGACTGCAGCCGGTCGAGGTAGATATAGACGACCGGCGTCGTATAGAGGGTGAAGAATCTGCGACAGGGCAAGGCCGCCGACGATAGCGTAGCCGAGCGGCTGGCAAATCTCCGAGCCTACCCCGGTACCAACCATCATCGGCACGCCGCCGAGCAGCGCCGCCATCGTGGTCATCAGGATCGGCCGAAAGCGGAGCACGCAGGCCTGGTAGATCGATTCCTCGGCCGACAATCCCTTCTCATGTTCGACCTGCTGGGCAAAATCGACCAGCATGATGCCGTTCTTCTTGACGATGCCGATGAGCAATATGATGCCGACGATCGCTATCACGCTTAGATCGAAGTGAACCGCCATCAGCAGCAGCAGCGCGCCGAGGCCGGCCGACGGCAGGGTCGAGATGATGGTGATCGGGTGGATCAGGCTCTCGTAGAGAATGCCGAGGATGAGGTAGATGACGAAGAGCGACGCGGCTATGAGGATCGGCGTGCTCGACAGTGACGCTCCGAATGCCTGGGCGTTACCCTGAAAGCTGGTCTGGAGCGAGAGCGGCGGGTGCAGCTCTTTTTCGACCTGCTGTATGCCGCTTACCGCCTGGCCGATCGCGGTGCCCGGCGCGAGATTGAACGAGATCGTCACCGACGGGAACTGGCCCTGGTGGTTGACCACGAGCGGCGCGGCCTTCACCACCGAATCGACCAGCGTGGATAACGGCACCTGCTGCCCGCTCGATGATTTGACATAGATGCCGTTGAGCGCTTCGGGTCCATACTGAAATTTGGGGTCGACCTCCAGGATGACATGGTATTGCTGCAGGGTGGTATAAATGGTCGAGACAATACGCTGGCCGAAGGCGTCGTCGAGCGTGTTGTCGATCGTGTAGGGCAGGATGCCGTAGCTTGAGGCGACATCGCGCTTGATCGTGATGTCGAGCATCGGCCCGGCATTGAGCTGATCGGTGGTGACGTCGGTGATGCCGGGGACCGCCTTGATCTTGTCGAGGAAGAGCGCCGCCCAATGGTTGAGCTCGCCAGGTCGGCGTCGTTCATGGTGTACTGAAATTGGGTCTTGTTCAGCCGTGCGCCGATTGTGACGTCCTGAGCGGCCTGCATATAGGACGTAATGCCCTGGATCTTGGCGAGGTTGGTCCGCAGCCGCGCGATCACCTGGTCGATCGGGTCACGTTGGTTGTTGGGCTTGAGCTGAATGTATACGCGGCCGTCGTTGAGCGTGTAGACGCCGCCGCCGGCACCCACCGCCGACCCGATTGACGCGACGGCCGGATCCCGCATCACGGCATTGAGCAAAGCTTGCTGGCGCTCGGCCATGGCCTGGAAGGAAATATCCTGCGCCGCCTCGGACTGGCTGATGATCAATCCGGTATCCTGCTGGGGAAAGAAGCCCTTGGGAATGATCACGTAGAGATACCCGGTCAGCGCGATGGTGCCGAGCATCACCATGAGCGTGATGAAGCGGTGCCGCAGGACGACCTTCAGGCCTGCCTCGTAGATGTCGATCAGGCCATCGAAGCCGCGCTCGGATAACCGGTAGAGCCATCCGTGCTCCTTGCTCTCCGGATTGAGCACGTATGCGCACATCATCGGCGTAAGCGTCCGCGAGATCAGCAACGAGAGAACGAGAGCCACACTCACCGTGATCGCGAACTCGCGGAACAGCAATCCGACATAGCCGCTCATTAGGAACAGCGGAATGAACACGGCGATGAGCGAGAACGTGATCGCCATGACGGTGAAGCCGATCTCGCCGGACCCCTTCATCGCCGCCTCGTACGGCGAGAGGCCCTCCTCCATATGCCGCACGATGTTCTCGATCTCGACGACGGCGTCGTCGACCACGAAGCCGACCGCGATCGCCAAGGCCATCAGCGAGAGGTTGTCGAGGCTATAGCCGAGCTCGTAGAGCACCGCGAAGGTACCGATCAACGACAGCGGCACGGTGACCGCCGGAATGATCGTCGCCCAGAAATTGCGCAGGAAGAGGAAGATCACCGTCACCACCAGCGCCACCGTGAGAAGCAACGTGAACTGGACGTCGGCGACCGAGGCACGGATGGTCTGGGTGCGATCGGAAATGACATTTACCTTGACGGCGGCCGGGATCGAGGCCTGGAGCACAGGCAGCATTGCCTTGACCCGGCCCACCGTCTCGATGACGTTGGCGCCGGGCTGGCGCTGGATCGCCAGAATGATTGCCCGCTTCTGGTTGAACCAGCCGGCAATCAGCTCGTTCTCTCCCGCGCTGATGGCGCGGCCGATATCGCGTACGCGGACCGGCGACCCGTTGCGATAGGCGATGACCAGATTGGCGTATTCGTCGGGCTTGAACAGCTGATCGTTGGTATTGAGCGTGTAGGTCTGGCGAGGGCTGTTGAGCGTACCTTTCGGAAGGTCGACATTCGCCTGGCCGAGCACCGTGCGCACATCCTCGAGGTTGATGCCGCGAGCCGCCAGCGCCTCTGGATCGACCTGTACGCGGACGGTCGGCTGCAGGCCGCCGACGATGGCGTAGCCGAGCGGCTGGCGAATCTCCGAGCCGACCCCCGTACCCACCATCATCGGCACGCCGCCGAGCAGGGCCGCCATCGTGGTCATCAGGATCGGCCGAAAGCGCAGCACGCAGGCCTGATAGATCGATTCTTCGGCCGATAATCCCTTCTCATGTTCGACCTGCTGGGCAAAATCGACCAGCATGATGCCGTTCTTCTTGACGATGCCGATGAGCAGGATGATGCCGACGATCGCGATCACGGTCAGATCGGTGTGAACCGCCATCAGCAGCAGCAGCGCGCCGACGCCGGCCGAGGGCAGGGTCGAGATGATGGTGATCGGGTGGATCAGGCTCTCGTAGAGAATGCCGAGGATGAGGTAGATGACGAAGAGCGATGCGGCTATGAGGATCGGCGTGCTCGACAGCGAGGCTCCGAATGCCTGGGCGTTGCCCTGAAAGCTGGTCTGAAGCGAGAGCGGCGGGCGCAGCTCTTTTTCAACCGTCTGAATGCCGCTTACCGCCTGGCCGATCGCGGTGCCCGGCGCGAGATTGAACGAGATCGTCACCGACGGGAACTGACCCTGATGGTTGATCACGAGCGGCGCCACCTTCACGACGGTGTCGACCAGCGTGGATATCGGCACCTGCTGCCCGCTCGATGATTTGACATAGATGCCGTTGAGCGCTTCGGGTCCATACTGGAATTTGGGGTTGACCTCCAGGATGACATGGTATTGCTGCAGGGTCGTATAAATGGTCGAGACGATGCGCTGGCCGAAGGCGTCGTCGAGCGTGTTGTCGATCGTGTAGGGCAGGATGCCGTAGCTCGACGCGACTTCGCGCTTGATCGTGATGTCGAGCATCGGCCCGGCATTGAGCTGATCGGTGGTGACGTCGCTGATGCCGGGGACCGCCTTGATTTTGTCGAGAAAGAGCGCTGCCCAATGGTTGAGTTCGCCAGGGTCGGCGTCGTTCATGGTGTACTGAAACTGGGTCTTGTTCAGCCGTGCGCCGATCGTGACGTCCTGCGCGGCCTGCATATAAAGCGTGATGCCCTGGATCTTGGCGAGGTTGGTCCGCAGCCGCGCGATGACCTGGTCGATCGGGTCACGTTGCTTGTTGGGCTTGAGCTGGATGTAGACGCGGCCGTCGTTGAGCGTGTAGACGCCGCCGCCGGCACCCACCGCCGAACCCACTGTCGCGACCGCCGGATCCCGCATGATGGCATCTTGCATAACTTGCTGGCGTTCCAACATGGCCTGGAAGGAAATATCCTGCGCCGCCTCGGACTGGCCGATGATCAATCCCGTATCCTGCTGTGGAAAGAAGCCCTTGGGAATGATCACGTAGAGATAGCCGGTGAGCACCACAGTACCGAGCATCACCATGAGCGTGACGAAGCGGTGCCGCAGCACAATCTTGAGGCCTGCCTCATAGAGGTGGAGCAGGCCATCGAAGCCGCGCTCGGAAAGCCGGTAGAGCCATCCGTGCTCCTTGCTCTCCGGCTTGAGCACGTATGCGCACATCATCGGCGTGAGCGTCCGCGAGATCAGCAACGAGAGAACGAGAGCCACGCTTACCGTGATCGCGAACTCGCGGAACAACAATCCGACATAGCCGCTCATCAGGAACAGCGGAATGAACACGGCGATGAGCGAGAACGTGATCGCCATGACGGTGAAGCCAATCTCGCCGGATCCCTTCATCGCCGCCTCGTACGGCGAGAGGCCCTCCTCCATATGCCGTACGATGTTCTCGATTTCGACGACGGCGTCGTCGACCACGAAGCCGACCGCGATCGACAAGGCCATCAGCGAGAGGTTGTCGAGGCTGTAGCCGAGCTCGTAGAGCACCGCGAAGGTGCCGATCAACGACAGCGGCACGGTGACCGCCGGAATGATGGTCGCCCAGAAATTGCGCAGGAACAGGAAGATCACCGTCACCACCAGCACGACCGTCAGCAGCAACGTGAACTGGACGTCGGCGACCGATGCGCGGATGGTCTGGGTGCGATCGGAAATGACCGAAACCTTGACAGCGGGCGGGATCGAGGCCTGGAGCACCGGCATCATCGCCTTGATCCGGTCCACCGTCTCGATGACGTTGGCGCCGGGCTGGCGCTGGATCGCCAGAATGATTGCCCGCTTCTGGTTGAACCAGCCGGCAATCAGCTCGTTCTCTCCCGCGCTGATTGCGCGGCCGATATCGCGTACGCGGACGGGCGACCCGTTGCGATAGGCGATGACCAGGTCGGCGTATTTCTCGGGCTTGAACAGCTGATCGTTGGTATTGAGCGTGTAGGTCTGGCGAGGGCTGTTGAGCGTGCCTTTCGGAAGGTCGACATTCGCCTGGCCGAGCACCATGCGCACATCCTCGAGGTTGATGCCGCGAGCCGCCAGCGCCTCTGGATCGACCTGTACGCGGACGGTCGGCTGCTCCTCACCTCCGATGCCCACGAGGCCGACTCCGGAAATCTGTGAGATCTTTTGCAGCAAAATATTTTGTGCATAGGCGTCGACAACGGTCAACGGCAAGGTGTCCGAGGTGACCCCGAGCACCAGGATCGGCGTGTCAGCCGGATTGACCTTACGGATCAGCGGCGGATACGGCAGGTTCTTCGGCAGGTACGCATTCGCCGCATTGATGGCCGACAGCGTGTCGCTCACCGCCCCATCGATTTGGCGGCTCAATTCGAATTGCAGGGTGATCTGGACATAGCCGAGCGCGCTCGCCGACGTCATCTGGGTGAGGCCGGGGATCTCACCGAACTGCAGCTCGAGCGGCGACGCCACCGTGGATGCCATGGTCTCCGGATCGGCGCCCGGGAGCTGCGCCGTGACCGTAAGGGTGGGATAGTTGACGTTCGGCAGCGCCCCCACCGGCAATAGCGGATAGGCAACCACACCACCAACCAAGAGTCCCACCATCAGCAGGGCGGTTGCGATTGGCCGTTGGATGAACGGCGCGGAAATGTTCATGGGATCGGCGCCTGCAGCGCGCTTTGCGCCGCGGCTTCCTCGGCCGCCTGGCCGTGCAGGATCGTGACAGGCGTGCCGGGCTGCAGCTTGTATTGTCCGTCGACTACGACCTGCTCGTTGGCCCTTAGGCCGGAATCAATGAGCGCCTGGCCGTCACTGACTTGCGCGACCTTGATTGGGCGGAGTGCGACGGTGCTGTCAGGATTGACGACATAAGCGTAGGGTCCTTGCGGACCTTGCTGGACGACCGATGCGGGGACGGTCAGGCCGTCATGCCGTGTATCGAGGAGCAGCCGTGCGTTGACGAGCTCGCCCGGCCAGAGCCGATGCGCCTTGTTGGGAAAATTCGCCTTGAGCTGGATTGAGCCGGTGGTCTGCAAGATCTCGTTGTTGACGAGGCCGAGCGCGCCTTCATCCAGCTTGATCTTATTATCCTGGCTGTAGGCAAGGACCGCGAGCGGCGTCTTGGTTTTTTGCTGTTGCTGCTGGATTTGCGGCAGAACTGTCTCCGGGAGAGTGAAGATCAGCGAAATCGGATCGAGCTGCGTGACGACGACGAGGCCGTTCGTATTTGACGGGCTGATGATATTGCCTATGTCGATCTGACGAATGCCGACTACGCCATCGATCGGCGACGTCAGGCGCGTGAAGCTGAGTTGCACCTTCGCCGCTTCGATGAGCGCCTCGTCCGCTTTAACGGCATTCTGCAGCTGCGCGACTTGCGCCTTCTGGGTGTCAACCAGCTGCGGTGTCGCGTATCCTTTGCTCTCCAGGGGCGTGTAGCGATCGAGATTGGCCTGGGCGTTCACAAGCTGCGCCTGATCGCGTTCACGGTTCGCGGTGTACCGGTCGATCTGGGCCTGGTAGGGACGCGGGTCGATCTGCGCGAGCAGGTCGCCGGTATGCACCGCCTGCCCTTCGGTGAAGTTGATGCTGACGATCTGTCCCTGGATCTGGCTGCGAATGATGACCGTGTTGTAGGCGATGACAGTGCCGACGCCGGTCAGATAGATCGGCACGTCGTGTTGGGCGACCGTTCCGGCGACGACCGGCGCCGGCGGCGACGCCGGCGGTGCCGCAGTGTTTTTAGAGGCCGATTTCATGCAAGAAGGCGAAAGCGCCACCGCCGGCTAGGACGACCATCAGCAAGACAGTGGGGATGACGATTTTTCGTCGCACTGGCATTCTCCACGTTTGCCGTCAGCAACCAGTCGAAGGCATAGAAGATGAAGAGGGGGAAAATCCGGTTGTCGAACATGGCATGCCACTTCCCATCGTCGAGGGATTTGGGCTGGGTGTCGGAACGACCAGCAACGGGCTGACCCCTGCATTACCGATCTCGACGGAGCCCAACGGAATCCCGGTCCGAGGGAGACCACCGGGGGACGCGGGCGATGTTGCTGCACTGGTAGTGGAGCTGGTGCCGCAAGCTCCGGACATTGCCGCACTGCCGGGCAGCGACGTTCCGGTTCCGGTTCCCGTTCCGCCGCCGTCGAAGGTCGTGCTCGAGCCGGATATTCCCGATGACGGACTCCCCATGACCAAGCATGTCGTGCCGTCCCCTGTCATCCCCATTGTGCCAGCCGGCGCTCCACTGAGTCCGGGCGACGCGAGCTCCGTGGCGCCCATGGGGATTCCGGCCGGGGGGACCGGCGAACCAGCTGCCATGCCAAGCGGCGAGGTCGCGCCGATACCGGGGGTCGGGCTGCCCATCCCGCCAACCTGTGCGAACGCAGGGATGCAGCCGAAGAGCGCTGCCTGCATCGCGGCAATCAATACGCGTCGCATCATGATCTCCATTGTTCGGGCGCAGAGATCCGGCCGGCTCGTCGACAAAAACAGCGATCCGGCCGACTCGCCAATAATACCATGACATTGACGCCGTGTCAGTAGCAGACGTTCGGCCAACTCGAGCCGTAAGGCGAGCAGCCCCAATCATAACCATAAGCGCCATAAGCGTAGCCAGGCCCATAACGGCCATGGAATTGACGTCCGAAACCGCTGCTCATGCGGGTTCCACCAAAGTGGCCGCCTATGCGAGCACCGCCGAAGCCGCCGCTCATGTGAGCGCCGCCGCCGAACCCGCCGCCCAAGCCGCCACCGTGTCCACCCCCACCTCCCCCGCCGCGCGCGAACGCGTCAGCGGTCAGTCCCCCGGTGAGAGCGGCAGCCGTCGCCAAGACGATCATAGTCTTACGTAAGCTTGTTTTGAACTCGGGACCAACGGCTTTTGCACGAGCCTGTGTAGTGATATTCGTCTTCATGATACGAAACTCCGTTTTTGCCTGACAATGAAGTATTTAGACAAAAAACGGCCGTCGCTCCATTGTACCTTCGGAACGCTGAAACATCATTTGGTTTAGAAACCTATACGTAGGTTTCGGTGTCTTTTGCTCCCAGAAATCCGGGAAGCGAGCAGCCCGCGTTTACGCCGCGATCCTCGATCTGAAGAAGGATTCCGTAGCGCTCGAGCGGATGGCAAACTCTGCGCCGCCTTCGAAAGACGCCGTTCATCTCTTTGCGGCGTGAACGTGAAGGAACTCAAACATACTTGCCTGGCAATCGTCGTTGCGGCTCTCCGAAATTGCCAGAAGCCGAGCATCGGTCCAAGCCGAAGCTTGATCGATCGGCGATCCTGCTCGATCAAATTGTTGAGGAATTTCGGCGCTCTGTGTCGGGGCCTCCTATCCGGATGCATGCGGCCGGGCAGTTCGCCCGCGTCGGCTTGTGGCAAAGCTCAAAGGGTGCAAGATGGCGTTTGGAAAGCCGGTTATTTGGGAGATGGCGGATTAATCATCACAAAGATTGATGCTGGTATCAGTTTTGGAAGCGGGCGAGCGGCGGGCAGATCGAACTCAAGGCCGGCGGCGCCATAGAACGACACCGTGTCCAGCCACACCCCGAGCAGCAAGGAGTCCCAAATGCCCGACCAATTATATCCCTCCACCGCCAAGCGCATCCGCCTGCGTGCCTGCTATGCCAACTTCATCGGGGGCAAATTGGGTTGAAGGGAACCGGTCATGACAAGCAACCTCCGTCGACGTCTGGCGGTAACGCTGATTTTCGCCGCTGTCGTGTCGGCGGCCGGCATCGACATCGCCATAGCTCAGAATGCCAGCGCGCTAGCCGCAGTGTCGTCGGCGCCCTTACACCTGAGTCCTGTCGATTACAATTTTGTCGCCCAAGCGAATTTGGGCGCGCCCTTCCAGGTCGATTCCGGTCGGTTGGCGGAAGAGAAGGCTACGACCGCGGCAATCCGCGACTACGCCCGCCTGATGGTGGTCAGCCACGTGCCGGTCGTCGACGCACTGAATGCGATCCTGCATCACAAGGGCATCACGGCGCCGCCCAATACCTTGTTGCACGCCGCCTACAACACGATGATCGCCTCGCTGAAAATCGAGCGCGACGCCGCGTTCGACCGAGATTATGTGGACGGTCAGGTCGAGTACCAGAAGGGGAATACGGCACTCTTTCAGGGCGAGATCGAGAATGGCACTGACCCAGAGCTCAAGGCATTCGCGCGCCAGACTCTCCCGAAGATCCAAGATCATCTGCAGCGGGCGTTGAAACTTGCCGAACACGCCAAACCCGGCACGACCGCTGAGTAGGTGCCCGCGCAGCGAAGGCCGTGGCCACGGCCGGAGTGCTGCTATCGCCATGCCAGAGACGACGCCGTCATCAAAAGGCAGCCCATCTTGACGGTGTCTCGCTTAGGTCCAAATCGCCGATGATCGTGGTGCCTGCGCGAGAGACACGGACCGGCATCTGGTCCGGCGACTTCAATATACCGCGGGATTGGCGCCCGCAGAGGCACAACAGATGAGGCGCCAATTGTCATGAAACCGCAGCCGGGCCCATCCACCGGGAAGCGTTGGCGGCCCTCGTCGAGCGTGTCACGTAGCACTATGAGGAGACCGGTCCACATGGGAGAAAGGGGCAATGAATTATATAGTGAATTATATAAAGATCTTTCTCGCAGCGGCATGCATTCTGCTGCTCTGGCTCCGCCTCGCTCGCGCTCGCGACGATCCATGGCAACTGGAAGGCTTTCGGTTTACAGCCACATCGCACCGAGACCTTCAAGCTCTCGACCGATCCACTCTTCGTCGAGAAGGTGCGCGATATCATCGGGCTCAGCCCGATTTCACCCTTGGTCAATGGACACTCTTTTGGTGGCCGAGCGCCCAAACATAGGCGGCGACGGCCCTGAGATCGGAATGAGAGAGCTCAGCGCCGCCCATGGGAGGCATCGCGCTCCTGTATTCCTTCGGATTCGGCACACCGTTGGCGATCGTGCGGGTAATGGCGGCGAGACTGCCATTTCCCCACAGCCATTTGCCGCGCGTGAGATCAGGTGCGAGCGGCGTGCCCTTGGCGTTCGATCCGTGGCAGCCTTCGCAGGTGCCGCCGCCTTCTTGACCGTGGTACACGCGCTCGCCGCGCGCGACTTGCGCTTGCGTGGCGCCGGGCGGGACCGGCAGCGAGGCTATGGCGGCTTGGGCGCCGGCGTCCGGATGAATGCCCTCCGGCGGTTCCGCATTCGCCGCCGCCGCCGTGTCAACACGTGGGGCGGGAGCGGGTTCGATGCCCGTTACCGCCGCCCCGCCCCTAAAAGTCACGCGCCAAATGCGCCCACGCGCGTCGTCTGAAATATAGAGCGCGCCATCGGGCCCGACGGCTAGTCCGCACGGCCGGTGCGCGGCTCGGCCGGGCTCCTTGACGGCCCCAGCGAAGCCGTCGGCGAAAATGACGAACTTCCCGGAGGGTTTGCCGTCGGCGAGTGGCTGAAACACGACGTTATAGCCTTCTTGGGGGTATGGAGCGCGGTTCCATGACCCGTGGAACGCGATGAAAGCACCTCCCTGATAGGCATTCGGAAACTGATGTCCATCGTAGAGCGCAAGATCGTTAGGGGCCCAGTGTGCAGGGAAAAACGCTATCGGGCCTCGCTTCCGCGCGCACGGCCCAACAGCCTTGCCGCCGTCACCGCCATATTCCGGAGCCAGTACAAGCTTCTCCTGGATCCCGTCGAAATAGCACTCCGGCCAGCCGTAGTCGGCGCCCTGCTCCAATCGCAGCAGCTCTTCGGCGGGGAGATTGGGGCCCTGCTCCGGCCGGTAGAGTTTCGGCCAATTCTCCGACAACTGATCCCGACCATGTTGGGTTACATAAATGCCGCCGGCGGCGTCGAATGCGAAGCCCTCGCCATTGCGGATCCCAGTGGCGAAGCGCTCGGCCGGAGAGAAGTGCTGCCCGGTCCGGTTCGCATCGTAGCGCCAGGTGCCGGCGCGCGTTTCGAGCTCCGTACAGGGGTTGATCCCCGGCGAGTTGTGCGTCCGGTTCTGGACCTGGCAGGAATTGGTGGCGGAGCCGAGATCGACAAAGAGATTGCCTTGCCGGTCGATCGCAAACGGATGCATCGGGTGATCGCCGGTGAGGGGCAGCCCCGAAACAATGACCTCGGGCGGCGCAGTTGGCACAAGTGTTCCGGCCGGTAGAGTGTAGCGCACGATGCGATCGTTCACTTCCGCGTAGAGCGCGCCGTTGTAGAGAGCGATGCCGGTGCCCCCGTGGCTGCCGTCCGCGGCACTGTCACCAAAGCGCGTGATGATGTCGGCGCGCCCTTCCCCCTTGGTGTCTTGAAGGGCGAGCAGAAACCCGCCTGCCGGAGGCTGGTCGTTGCCATAATAGCGGCCGCTCCAGGTGTTGACATAAACAACCCCATTCGGGGCGACGACAAGGTGCCGGGCATGGCCAATATTGTCCGCGAACACGGTTGCGCAAAAGCCGCGGGGCAGCGTGATCCCCCCATCGTCGGCCGGGCAGGCTTCCGCTTGCGCGCCAGGCGTGGTGGGCTGAGCTTGCGCAAAGAATGGCGCGCTGGCCGCCAACACCAATCCGATGACCGGAAAAGCCATCGCAGCCCAGCCAAGGCCGATATGACGATCTTTCATGACGTATCCCTCGCCTATGACCGAAGGTGGTAAGTGATCACGTTCACGGCTCGGAGCCCAAATGACCTCGGGTGAGCGACGCGCTGACGCGGGCAATTCCCGCAGCCCTATCTCCGCGCGAGCGGTTAGTCCATGGCTGCAAAGCGGACCGACGAGACTTACATGCCCGATGGACTGAGGATTTTATCAGTCCACTCGGCCTTGTCACGCCCATTCGGGCTTGCGGCCTCGTCGGCGGTCAAGTAGCCGGGGATGAAGAAAATCAACCACAAGGGGGTACCGGTTCCCTCTGGAAGTCATCCAGCAGGCGATCTGACTTTACGTCCGGTTTACCCTGAGCATTAGCGACGTCGAAGATTTGTTGGCGGAACGCGGTATCATGGTGTCCTACGAACTGTCCGGCGCTGGGCGAACCACTTCGGACCGATGATCGCCGCGAACCTGCGCAAACGCCGACCCAAGCCCTATACGACTTGGCATCATGACGAAGTCCATCTGAAAATCGATGGCCGCATGGACTATCTGTGGTGTGCCGTCGACGCCGAGGGCGAGGTCCTCGATGTGCTGGTCCAGGCGAAAAGGAACAGCGGGCGGAGCTGAAACTCGTGCGCAAGCTCTTGAAGAAATATGGCTTTGTCCCAGACAAGTTGGTCACAGATGACCCAAGATCTTATGCAGCTGCAGCCGGTCATCTTGGGATCGCAAAACGCCACGAGCGCGGTCAATGGCGCAATTGGCTGATCGCCCGGCCCCCTCAACTCCCGTTCGTAACAACGGACTGCTAAAGGGATTAGCGACGTTGTTATTGCACCGCGAAAGTCGGAATGACGCGTATCTCAAATGCTTGGACACGGCTCCGCATCCAAATCCGCGACCTGAGGCCGCAACTGCGGCTGTGCTTGAGAGTGACGGTCGCCGCCTTGGTAAGCTTTGTTCTTGGGAAATCATTGAATATTCCTTTCGGCGGTCTGTGGGCGGTGTTGACAGCGGTTGTCGTGACGCAGATGAGCGTTGGTGGGTCCTTGAAGGCGACGATTGAATATTTTACGGGCACACTCGGTGGAGCGGTTTACGCCGGAGTAATCGCGGTACTTATTCCTCCTACGAATGAATTTGCGCTTTTGATTGCTCTCGCGATTGCCGTCGCGCCGCTCGCCCTGCTCGCTGCGATAAACGCGAGCTTCCGGGTCGGGCCGATGACTGCGGTTTTTGTGGTTGTGGGTTCGTCGCTCGCCCATGCCGGCCCGGTCGAATTGGCTGTTTATCGCGTGCTTGAGGTCGCGATCGGCGGCGTGACTGGGCTCGCAGTCTCGTTGCTTGTATTTCCGGCGCGTGCTCACATTCTCGCAATCGAAGCGGCCGCCAGAATGCTCGATCTCATGGCCGCGGTTCTGCCCGAGCTGCTTATTGGTTTCACGCAAACGCTGGATGAAACGGCGATCCTGCAAAGGCAGGACCGCATCGGCCAGGCATTCATGCGATTGGCCACGATCGCGGCCGAGGCGACGCGCGAGCGGATGGCCTATCTTGCTTCGGAGCCTGACACAGGACTGATGTTGCGTACGCTGCTCAGGCTGCGCCACGACATTGTCATGATTGGACGGGCTGCCGTCGTGCCGCTTTCTGACACATTGCACGCACGCCTTGGACCGCCGCTTGCCCGCGCCGCTGAGACCGCGGTGGATTATTTGCGCGGGAGCAGCGCGGCACTCATCGCGCGGCGCAACCCGCCACCGCTTGCCGCTGTCGATGTTGCCTTCGACGGCTACGAAGCGGAGATCGCCGCGCTTCGCCGCGAGGGTCTTACGCGCGATTTGCCTGGCGACGCGGTAGAACGCTTGTTTGCTCTCGGTTTTGCTCTCGAGCAGTTGCGCCACGATTTTAGGGAGCTCGAACAGTGTGTATCGGAATATGCTCGATCAATCATGGGCACGGCCCTAAAGCGTGCAAATTAGCGTAACTGGGTTCCTGCCTCCTCAAGGCGCTATCCGTTATTCTCGCTGGTCAGGTCCTCGACCGGAATAGACGCGGCCGGACCACCTATGGCGCCGCACGTGGGAATTACGTGGCGTGGTTTCAAACTGGACGCTTCTAAGAACCTCGCCAATTCGCTGCCTTTTTGATTGCATTGTGACGGATGGATTGGAGACGATTCGATGCGAAGGCAGGCCGGATTTTTCGATGTCGATGATCGCTTGAAGCGGTTGAGCGATCTCGGTGACCCGCTCGAGGCATTCGAGTTTGCGGTGGAATTCGAGGCGTTTCGCCCGGAACTGAACGCAGCGCTCACCTATTCGGACGGGACGCAAGGCGGGCGCCCGCCATTTGATCCGGTGACGATGTTCAAAATTCTCGTCATTCAGACGACGAATAATCTAAGGTCCAGACTCAATTTAACCAGAAGTAGATAGCGGCGATCAAGCAGACGGCGCTTAGGAAATTCTCGGCGCATTTGTTGTAACGGGTAGCGATGCGGCGTGCGTCTTTGAGGCGGCAGAACATGCGCTCGATCTTGTTGCGATGACGATAGGCGCGCTTGTTATAGGGAAAGGGCTTGCGGCGATTGATCTTGTTGGGAATGACCGGGGTGGTGCCGCGCCGCGCAAGCCAATCCCGGAACGCGGCGCCGTCATCAGCCTTATCGGCCAGCAGTTTTGTGGCCGGCGGCAGGGGCTTGCGCAAAGGGCCCAACGGCTTTGCCGTCGAAGCACTGTCCGCCGCTCGGGAGAAAGCGCAAAGGGCGGCCCTTGCGATCAATCACTGCATGGATTTTTGTCGCGCAGCCACCCCGGCTTGTGCCAAGCGCTTGGTCTTGGCCCCTTTTTTACCTCGTGCCGAACGGTGCGCTTTGATCGCCGTTGAATTGATGCTGTTTTCGTAAAGTGTCCCGACAATCTGGCTTAGCTCATAAAACAGCTTTTGCCCCAGGCCTTGCTGCGACCAACGGCGCCAACGGTTGTAAATCGTTGTCGCGCGGCCATGCTCTTGCGGGCAATCCCGCCAGCGCATTCCCGACTGCAAAACGTGAATAATCCCGCCGATCACACGGCGGTCATCGACCCGCCGTGGCCCGCGCCGTGTCCGGCCCGGCAAACAGCCTTTCATCGACGGCCATTGCAGGTCATCCAGCCAAAATAATCCCTCCCGCATGATCCACCTCCATAGAGGTTGAATCATGCGCCAATTAATGCTTCGTTAATTTGAGTTCGGACCCTAGTAAGCCCGCGCTTGACACACTTTCCCATTCTGCGGTCCGCTAACGCCCCGATAATTATCGCCCCCGAATTCGACATAAGCGAAATTGTCGCTCGGGCCGCTTGCGCGAGACTGAGCAAGCTGCGTTTCGATAGGACTGGAGCCCGATATGCCGAACAACTGGAATTAGATTTGCCGTGTCGTCGCGCCGCAAAGCGAAGTTTCCCTTTTCCGTGATCGCTCCTGTTGCGCGGCGTTCAGTTAAGCCCGCCAGCGGTCGAGGATTGCCCAATGAGCCGAAGCATAGTTCCAGAGGAAGAGGATAATCGTCGCGATGGGCGCGGCTATGACGACGGGCAGGCCAAGGCCGGTGCAGAGGATCGCCATTGATAGGAGAAGCAGCGGAAACCCCGCCGCGATGCCGGAAGTGAAGCGCAGAAAGCCGCGCAAAGAAAGCCGTTCCCTGAAGGTGAAGCTGGAGTGCATCAAATAGCCCAGCGGAGTCACGACTCCGAATGAAAGAAGCGTCAGTTCTCTCCCATTCTTTGAGAACGAAGGCCCCACCCGGCGCCAGTGTCGCCCGGATGGCGTCGAGCACCTCCTGTCTGAACGCGACAGGAACATGATGCAGCACATCGCAGAGCACGACGAGGTCATATTGTCCGGGCTCGGTTGCTGCGATTTTCTCGACGTCGCACCGAATAAACCGAGAACGCGCCTCCCAGTTTCGCCCGCATGCGCGGCGCCACCCGGTCCACGATCCGGGAGTCGCGGATATAGCGACGGATGCCTGCGGGCCCGAGCTGCAAGACCTTGAATACAGCTGGCAGTAGACCTCTGAGATCGCCGGCGGAGGCCGCCGCGAGCGCGGTATTGACGGCTATCGAGGCGCGTCCGGCGCGCTCGACGCTCTTCGAGCGATCGCAAAACCGGGGTAGATGCCGGTCGAGAACGATCTGCATTTGCTGCGCGAAATCGGCGACGTCGCGGCTTCCCGCCACGGTGAGGGAGCCGCCATGGATGCGGAAGCCGGTAGTGACGCCGTCGTGATAGTAGACGGGACCACTGGCGGCGAGTTTTAGCCACATGTCCAAGTCAGCGGTGTACCAGAGCTTCTCGTCCAACCCGCCACAGGCGAGCCATGCATCCTTGCGGAAAACCGGCGACGGCGCCGCGACGAAATTCTGCACGAGCAGCCGCTCCGTCACCAGAACCGATGGAAGTACGCCGTTTGAAGGCAACGGACACCGCCACACGCCTAGCGTGCGGCCGCTCCTGTCGACGATCGCGCTCGGAGCAAGATGGAGCGGAGCTTTTGGGGCGAATTCGATCCAGGCGCGAACGGCCGCGGCGCGCCCAGGAAACCACAGATCGTCCTGGTGCAGCAAGCAGATATGATTCGACTTCCGCGATCTGGACGCCAAAGTTGGTCTTGGCATGCCACATCAGAAGGTCGCGACGTTCCACGGCGCGCAGATGGAGACGATCCGAATAGCCTCGCGCAATATCGAGGGTCGCGGGCGTGGGGCTGCTGTCGAGGACCAAGACCTCGACGCCCTCCGCCGCCTGAGGCCGATCATCGCTCCGGCGAGGATAATCCATTGATTGCCGATAGGAGACGTGGCGCTCGCCCCGAGGGAGGTCGCGACGGCGGCGTAGGTCCAGATCGCCAGCGAGAGCGCTCCCGCGAAGGTGGCCGGCACCGCGAAGACCCAGGTCGGGCTGAGCATCAAAAGATAGCGCAGATGCCGCCAGCCGTCACGCCACGGGCGAAGGTGAGGCGGCCGATCACGCAGATCACGCGAAAGGGAGACCGGCACCTCGGCGATTTGTTCGCCTTTGAGGGCCGCCTTGATGATCATCTCGCTGGCGAATTCCATTCCGTGTCCGCTCAGGTGAAGCCGCTCGAAACAGACCTTGGTAAGCGCCCGCAAGCCGCAATGGGCGTCATTACGCCGGCGTCGAATAGAAGGTTCAAGGCGCCAGTGAGTAGAGGGTTGCCGATATATCGGTTCTTCCAGGGCATCGCGTTGGTTTTGATCTCGCCGTTGAAGCGCGACCCCATGCAGAGGTCCGCGCCATTCATGAGGGCGCGAATCATTGCGACGCATTCGCGAAAATCGTAAGAGCCATCGGCGTCGCCCATGACCAGAAACGTGCCCGACGCCGACTTCATGCCGCTGGTGAGCGCCGCGCCCTAACCTGGTTGCGAAACCTCGACGAGCGTCGCACCGAGGGCTCTTGCGATCAATTGGCTCCCGTCCACGCTGCCGTTGTCGGCGATGAGGATTTCACCATTCAAGCCCAGCTCCGCCCGAATGCGCGCGAGCGCCTCCTTGGCATTGGCGATACAGGCGGGCAGCCATGTTGCCTCGTTTAGACAAGGCATGACGATCGTTACGTCGATCCTCGTGGCGGCGCCGGTCCCCATCGCAATCACGCTCGGCATCATTCGCCCTTCTGGAATGTGCTGAGTTCTTGATATGACTAAAAAACAGTACGTTCCCCTTAATCGAGAACTTCGGATTTTTCCGAATGGAGATGAACGACAACCCGGCGCGGCGCTTTCTCTGTCTGGCACGTTCATTGTCGTTGGGCGGGCCCTTTCCGCCCTCCGCGATGCGGGCGGGCAAAGCGGCGCGGCTTTGCCGCGGCGAAAAATCGGATTAAATTACAACGAGCCAGCTAGTTCATCCGATCAAACGGCCCAGACTGAAGTTCAGAAGCTAAAGGCGGCGGGATGCCAGGTGGTCCGTGCAGAAAAACTATCGGGTAAAAGCCCTCGGCCATCCCCGCATTTCCTGGCTGAGTGTGGTGGGCAACAAAGGCATCTGGCTGGGTGCCGGGACTTTCTGAAAAATAGAAAATCCGGGCGGGTCGGGGGGCTTCGCATTCCGTGCAGTCATGGATGGGTTGCCGCGAGCCGGCAGCCGGCGGGAGGGGCGCGAGTTTTTGGGTTGAGCCGGAACACGATCGCTTTGCAGGCACTTCGATTTCGATAGTTTAAATAATAATCACAGTTGCGTGAAAAGCGGATCGAATCGCTCATACAGGCGGCATCGCTTCTATCGATTCTTGAATTGAATGAATCAATTTTTCTGTTGCTCTTGCCCCGCATAACTTTCTCGGAACGCGCGAACCCAAGGAGCTAGGGGAATTTGCCATCACTCCGGTCGGCGAGCGGCAACTTTGAGAAAGGGCTAATGACATGAGCTTAGTAACTGGAACTGCGCGCACCGGCGAGGCCGCGGCCGTCGCCGAGGCGCCCCTTTTCAACGGGATTCCGTTGATTATCGGTGTGCTCGCGATCAACACCTTCTATGTTTGCGTTCGTATCTACGAGCAAGTCTTTGGGCAATTCGCGGGGCTCGATTTGTTCGCTCCCGAGTTCACCACCTACTGGATGACCATCCTCTACATCGAGGAGCCGGTCGAATTGATCTCCTTCCTCGCCTTGGTCGGCTGGATGTGGAAGACCCGCGACACGGATCTGGAACACGTCCAACCGCGCGAGGAAATGCGCCGTATCTTCAACTTGCTGAGCTGGATTCTCATCTACGGTGTCGCGATTTACTGGGGCGCCAGCTACTTCACGGAGCAGGACGGCACCTGGCATATGACGGTGATCCGCGACACCGACTTCACGCCTAGCCATATCATCGAGTTCTACATGAGCTACCCGATGTATATCGTGATGGGCGTGGGCGGCTTCATGTATGCGAGGACCAGGCTTCCGACCTACGGCAGCAAGGGCTGGTCGATTGCCTATGTCCTCCTGTTCGTCGGCCCGTTCATGATCTTCCCGAACGTCGGCCTCAATGAATGGGGTCACACCTTCTGGTTCATGGAGGAACTGTTCGTTGAACCACTGCACTGGATGTTCGTGTTCTTCGGCTGGTTCTCGCTCGCGGCCGGTGTCGGGCCTTGGAACGGTGGTTCCAGGGAGTCACTTGCACTTGCTGTTAGGGTTAAGCTCAACTCAAATCCGCTCCGCTAATCCGGCGCCAGTCGTTTGGAAATCATGTCCGGGGAGCAACGGCGAGACGGCATGCCTCGTTAAATCGCAAGAGTGATTTCCCCCGCCGGATCAACTCCGGCGGGGGAAATTTATTAGGCGCATTGCGGGTGCCAGCGTCCTCACAACGCTCGCGGTAATTAACTGAACGAAGCCACAGCGTGGGCGCGAAGCCACTGAGGTTGCATGGGTAACTTGGAAAAGCGGGAGGCTTTGTGCGGCAGATATGATATTCTTGGTGTCGTGGCAGGTCCGGTTCATAGAGTTTGATTATGGAAATCCATCAGATTAAGCATTTCATCGCGATCGTCGAGACCGGCAGTTTCACGAAAGGCGCGGACCGCGCGGCTGTCACCCAGTCCACCATATCGATCAGCATCGCGAAACTTGAAGCGGAATTCAGTGTCCAATTGTTAGAACGGCGCTCGCCAGTCGTTCCGACCGGCGCGGGGGAGCGTTTGGTCGAAGTCGGCAAGGCAATATTACAGCTATGCAGTGTGGTGAAAGGCGAGCTCGAAACGATCGCCAAACCGAAGCTTCTGCGGATTGGAATACTGCAATCCCTCTCCAGCCGCCACGTTTCCAGGCTGCTAGGTTCTTTCCGGCGCGACAACCCCCTTGTGGCTATCGAAATGTTCGATGGAGTTGGTGAACAGCTGATCGGATTGCTCACTGACCGGCGGGTCGATGCAATTCTTACGATTTTCGACGCCGACTCTGCCTCAAAGTTTCCTAGCCGAGTTCTCTTCGAAGAACCATACGTATTGGCCGTTCCCGAATCTCATCGCTTCGCGCAGCGCAAAAGCGTGAAGCTATCCGATCTTCGCGGCCAACCTTTCATCGTGCGGGCACGCTGTGATCGTTATCACGACGTGACCGATGCCCTGAATTCTCACGGCGTAGAACTACGTGTTATGTATAAGACCGACCAAGACGACAGGGCGCTGGCTCTGGTCGCTGCCGGAGTAGGCCTCGCACTTTTCCCCGCCCACTTCGAGATGCCGGCCGTAAAGCAAGTGGTGGTGTCAGATTTGGGCCTCTCTAGAGCGATCGGTCTCTTTTGGGCGCGCGACCGAGAGGGCGACCTCAAGGAATTCATAAAGTTCGCTGAAAGCCATAGCTGGAGGTATGAAAACGAGCAGAAGGCATAGGTGAGGGCCACCTCTTGAACACGGACGAAATCGCGGATGGAATGCGGCTCCTCGCGCATACGGGACAAGAGGAACGGCAGGCGCGCCTGCCCGAGCTTCGACAGAGCATCGCGCGCTTTTCGCGGAACTTGACGGAGGCGGCCTGGCGCTCCGCATTACAACAAGCGCTCGCGCAGCGATTGTCCGGGGCACCGCCGGGCCGGACGGGCGCCGCGCGATGACCGGGGCCGCGGCGGGGGCGCTTGTCCTGTTTTCCGGCGGCCAGGATTTGACGACTTGCCTTGCCTTGGCGCTCGATCGATATGCGCGGGTCGAGACGATTGGATTCGATTACGGCCAAAGGCATCGCATCGAGCTCGACCAGCGTGCCACGATCCGCGAATTGCTTCGCCAGAATTTCCCTGCATGGCGCGAGCACCTCGGCGAGGACCATCTGATCCGCATCGAGGCTTTGGCGCAAATCTCCACAACGGCAATGACCCACGATGTCGAGATCGCCACCGACGCGCGCGGCCTGCCCAATACATTTGTCCCCGGCCGCAACCTTATGTTCCTGAGCCTGGCGGCGGCGCTTGCCTACCGGCGCGGCTTCAAGCATATTGTCGGCGGCATGTGCGAAACGGATTTTTCGGGCTACCCGGATTGCCGCGACGATACTGTGAAAGCCATGCAACTCGCCGTGAATCTCGGCATGGATACTCGTTTTGTTCTTGAAACGCCTTTGATGTGGCTCGACAAGGCCGCGACCTGGCGCCTCGCGGAAACGCTCGGCGGAGCCGCGCTCGTCGATCTAATCGTAGAGTCGACGCATAGCTGCTACCTCGGCGAGCGCGCGATAAGGCACGAGTGGGGCTATGGCTGCGCTTCGTGTCCTGCCTGCCGGCTTCGCGCCGAAGGCTGGCGGAAATACCTTGCCTTGTCAGGGAAACACGTGCCGGGCTTGACGCCAACCGGTACATGACGGCCCGTCCCGAAGCTACCTATCATCGCGGGCTTATTGAAGCGTGGGCCAGTTATGCGGATCCAGAGTCCGGCCAGGCAAGGCCGCGTAATATCGAGATTCCCCCCAGTGTGCCACAGTCAGCTCGCCCGAGCGCCAAGTGGGCGGTGCCACTGACGAATTTAAGGCGTGAGGTTCCGTTCCTGTTGGTCGCGAGCGATGGAGCGATTGGAAGGGGGCTATGATGGGGGGTAGCGTGGCCCGGCTCCCACTATATGGTGTCCAACAGGGCGAGGCTTCGGTGTCTAAGAGCCGTTCGGATCAAAAGGTGGCTGTTAACTTGGCGTCGCTGGAAATCTCAGCGGCGGAGCTCAATGCTATTCCAAGGTTGGATGCGGCATTCATCGCCTCACAGGAAATGGCCTTCAACGATATTCAGTTTTTCTTGCTTCTCGAAATCATGAGCCCTAACGCGAACCGTCTGACCAATGACGACGTTTGCAAGCAATATGCTACGGGCCGCAAATTGATCGCCCGACGCAATCTATGTTCCCGTATATACGAAATCCATGAAAGCGTGATTGCTCAGGACAAGATTGCGAAACGCCGCAAGAAGAAGACCGTCTTGGATCAAGAGGTGATCGCGGCGATGGCGGCGCATATCGCCGATATTCGTAAGAATCGTTTTTTCTCGATCATGGAGTGGATACGGAAGGGGGTCACGCACCATTACGCGGCCAACCGAATAGCAGAAGTCCTCGGTAACTTCCCTGAAGACCACAAATTTCAAATTTTCTTGCACGAGATGGACGGGAACTCATTCGCTCCCTTAGCAGAAGAGATCGCGTTCTTCGGGCACTGCCTCTCTCGCCAAGATCTCCAAGAGTTCGAGAATTGGCTGAACGCCCTTTTTAAGCGATGCGTGAAGTTCCGCCACGACCTGTTGGCCGCATTGATGAAATCCGAATTTCCATGCAAGGCACTAAAATCAGAGGTAATTGAAGTGCCTGCTGAGTTGGTTACCGAAATAACTGAAGCGACTCTGCCAATCTTCGCGACAGTAGACGGCGAGCTATCCGGAAATAGAACGGCAGACAAGGATAGCACCTCTGATTAAAATTTGTCGTGGCGTTTTGCTAAGGCCCGCGTTTCCTGGTTCTTTGTGTCGTGAAACGATGAGCAAAATCCGATGAACTCCGGAACGGCACGGGCATGATTTGGCCGCCGCAGCAGGAGGCCGCGCTAAACGCCGTCGCCGCATGGTTGAAGCGCGGCGAGCCGCAATTGTTCCGGCTCTTCGGCTATGCGGGCACCGGCAAGACCACGCTCGCCAAGAAAATCGCCGAGGATATCGATGGCGGCGTCGCCTTCGCGGCTTTCACCGGCAAGGCCGCGCTCGTTTTGCGTTCCAAGGGCTGCACGGAAGCGCGCACGATCCACAGCTTGATCTACCGGCTGCGGGCGACCGATACGCACGAGCCTTCCTTCGTTCTCAACGAAGACAGCGCGGTTACGAAATCGAGCCTCGTCATCATCGACGAATGTTCGATGGTCGATGCGGACCTCGGCCGCGATCTTTTGTCCTTTGGCAAGCCGGTGCTGGTCCTTGGCGATCCGGCGCAATTGCCTCCCGTCAAGGGCGGGGGGTTCTTTACCGAAGGCCCGCCCGACGTGATGCTGACCGAGGTGCATCGCCAAGCGGTGGACAATCCGATCATTAAAATGTCCATGCTTGTGCGTGAAGGGGGAAGGCTTTCCCTCGGCGCCTATGGCGAGAGCCTCGTCGTCGATCGGCGCGACATCGATTCCGGCACGGTGACCGCGGCCGACCAGCTCCTCGTTGGCCTCAACCGCACCCGCCATTCGTATAACAAAAGGATGCGCGAGCTATTCGGGCACGCCGGTGTTTTTCCGCAAGCGGGCGACAAGCTGGTCTGTCTCAAAAACGATAAGACCAAGGGTCTCTTGAACGGCGGGATCTGGCTCGTGAAGACCACCGCGCCAACGCGCAAGAAGAAACTCGCGCTGAACATTGTGCCGGAGGACGATCCGGCCCGCAAGCCGCTGCGCATCGGCGTGCTGCCGGAATTCTTTCAAGGGCTAGAAGAAAGTCTAAGCCTAATAATCCGGCGGGAGTCGGATGAATTCAATTATGGCTACGCGCTCACCGTGCATAAGGCGCAGGGGTCGCAATGGAACCATGTGGTTTTGTTCGACGAAAGCTTCGCGTTTCGCGAACACCGCAACCGCTGGCTCTATACCGGCATTACCCGCGCCGCAGAGCGGCTGACGATTGTCGTATGACATACTTTACACGCCGCGCGGCGCGGGTGTTTGGCGGGAGCATTCGGGTCCGCGCGCGCCAATGCCGGGTTGTCATCGTTGCGCTCCTTGCCATGGCGGCGGATTGCCGCTTCGCCTCGTTCGACGATCTCATGCGCCCCGGCGGAATGCGCGCGAAGTACATCAGGCCCGCTTGTCCGGCCATCGGCAGAGATCGGAGATTAGGCAGCGGTCGCATTTCGGGCGGCGCGCCTTGCAGATATACCTGCCATGCAGGATCAGCCAATGGTGCGCGCGGGGCTTGAACGCAGCGGGAATGATTTCCTCAAGTCCGCATTCGACCTCAAGCGGCGTCCTGCCGATTGCCAGAGGAATGCGGTTGGAAACCCGGAAAATATGCCTGTCGACGGCGATCACCGGCGTGCCGAAAGCAGTGTTCATGACGACGTTGGCGCTCTTGCGTCCAACTCCAGGGAGCGTTTCGAGCGCCTCGCGGCTGTGCGGCACCTCGCCACCGAATTCCGTGACGAGCCGCTGCGACAAGGCGATCACATTTTTTGCTTTGGTGCGGTAAAGGCCAATCGTCTTGATCATGTCCTGGAGCCTTTCCTCGCCGAGCGCCGCCATTTCGGCTGGGCTGCCAGCCACGGCAAAAAGCGCGGGCGTGGCCTTGTTTACGCCTACGTCGGTCGCTTGCGCCGAAAGCACCACCGCGACGAGCAAGGTGAAGGCGTTCACATAGTCGAGTTCGCCTTTTGGGTGCGCGTTGGCGGCTTCGAAGCGGCGGAAAATCTCGGCTATCCTTGCCCGGTCCGGCGGCATTTGCCGTGCGCCTTGCGGTTTCGTGGCGCGCGCGGGGATTTTTTTGGGTGGCGCATTCAGCTTTGTCCCGGACGCGGAAGTGGCGCTATCCAAAATCTTGGCCGCCGGATTTTTAATTGCCGTGTTTCTTTTGCGCATCCGCGCCTTATAAAATCCACGCATTACCGAGCGCAAGGCTAGGGCCCACCCCTTGTCGGGGGAATCCAATAAGTGTCTTATCGACACCGCAGCTCTTCGCTCACTTCAGGAACTGGCTGACGTCTATCGCTGCGCTCAAGCGACGTTAGCTTGCAGGCTCCTAGAAACTTACCCGACTCTCGGGTTGGATGCGGTCAAGCCGCCCTCTGGAGCCGGATCATTCGGCTAGGATGCGCGCCGGCGGGAAGACGACCTCGACCAAAGTGCCCTCGTGTTCCTTGCTCTTGATGGTAAGGGAGGCGTGATTGGCCTCGGCCAAGGCCTTGGTCAGCGGCAGGCCCAGCCCGGTGCCGCGCGACGGCCTCGCGGTGGCAAGCCGCCGGAACGGCTCGAAAGCCACGCCGATGCCGGCCTCGGACATGCCAACCCCGGTATCGCGAATGCGAATAACGGCACTTCCTGCATCGGCGAGCGCGGTGGCGACAATGACTTGGCCGCCCGGCCGGTTGAACTTCACCGCGTTCGACAAAAGGTTCAAGACGATCTGGCGAAGCGAACGCTCGTCGGCGAGAATGTTGGGAAGCGCCGGCGACAATGAGAGCCGCAGGGCGACCCGGTCGCGGCTTGCCTGCGGCTGCATGATCGAGACGCACTCCGAGACAATGCGATTGGCGTCGATCGATGCAAACGCGAAATCCATCTTGCCCGCCTCGATCTTGGAAAGATCGAGAAGATCGTTGACGAAACTCATGACCAGCGTGCCCGAGGCATGGATATCGCCTAGATAATCCTTGTAGCGCTGATTGCCGATCGGCCCGAAACGCTCGTCCATCATGACTTCGGCGAAGCCAAGAATCGCATTGAGCGGCGTCCGGATTTCGTGGCTGACCCTGGCGAGAAAATCCGATTTTAACGCGCTTGCCCGCTCGGCGTCCTTGCGGGCTTCCTCAAGCTCCCGCTCGACCTTTTTCCAATGCGTGAGGTCGCGCAAGAGGGCGCAAAAGCGCGCCGCCCGTTTCTTGTCGACGCCGGGCGATGCCCCGATGCGGCCCAGCGTCATGAAGACCGGAATAGTCCCGCCTTGCCGGGCGAGGCCGATGACCTCGAGCCCCCGATTAAGCAGACTGGCGGCGCCATGCGATTTCAGCCCTTTGAAATAGGCATTCGCGAGCCTTCGGCTTTCCGGCGCGATCAAGCTGGTGAAACGTTCACCGGCTACCTCGTTTTGATCGTAGCCGAAAAGAGCCTCGCCGGAGCGATTCAGGCTCAGGATTCGCCCTTGCGAATCGAGTACGGCAATGCCGTCCGTCGCGGTATCCAAAATGGCGCTTAGCTCGCGAAACTCGCTTTTTTGACGGCGCAGCTCCTTTTCGAGGCTTTCGCGGCTGCTTCCGGCGCCCCCCGGTGCGCAGCAAAACTCGGTCATGCAAGCTTGCGCTTTTTCCGCTGGCATGGATCACCTTTACGAAATCCTCGCGGGGCGACCGCCGGAGGTCCCCCCGCCACATCTTTTCCGGGCGATTGGATCAACCTATTCTTAAGCTCAATCGTTATCGTTGAGATACGGCAACATCGCGGTATAGTTTTCTCCTCTCGCGAGACGTCGTTCGAGGCCTTGCAATCGCGGATTGATCCTTTTACGGTCCGGCGCATTCCGGCAGGCCGCCATAGCTCAGTTGGTTAGAGCGCTAGATTGTGGATCTAGAGGTCCCCCGTTCGAGCCGGGGTGGCGGTACCAAGTTGCAAAATTCACAGCATCCAACGGCTTGCCAAGCCCGGGTCAAGGCTGGTAACTATCGCGGGCGGAATCGACAAGACCACGGCTCGTGATCACGATCCAGCCGGCGCCGCGCCTTTCGATCGATTTCACCATGCCGGCTCCGGGAATGATCTCTCCCGGCGCGACCTCGATCGAGCCGCGCGGGCTTTCGACGAGAGCGATCCCGTCGTAAACATCACGGACAACCCAGTTCGTGATCAATTGTGGATGGCCCTTCGCGTTTTCAAGCGGTGGCTTCGCCGGCGCACTGGCAAGTTGCGCTTGTTTCCCGGCGGCCGCCTTCCCGGGTGCCGGGGCGGCGCCGATCGATGCGGTAGCGAGCGGCGCCGCGATCTGCCGCTCAATGCGATCGAGCCGCTCGAGAACTTGGGAAAGTTTCGCGGCGGGTTCGCGCTGCAGGTGCTCGACCCTACCGGCAAGTTCGGCGATCGAAGCGCCGGTTTCGGTGTTTATCGCTTCGAGACGCGGCTTCAGGCCTTCGAGCGCGGTGGTATCCTTCGCGGTCTGGCTCTGGGCGGCGCGCAAGGCCTCGACGTTGGCTTTAAGGGCCCGGATATCCTCGGCCATTTTTTGCGCCGTGCGGAGCATCTCGCTACGCGCCACGCTCTCTTGCGGCACGACAGTCCGGGCGGGCGGCGGCTTCAGCGCGTAAATCGGTGTATAACTACTGGAAAAATACGACCCCGCCGCCCATGCGAACCCAAAAAGACAGGCTGCCAGGGCGGCGTGCGAACCATAGCTGAATAACTGCTCGAAGCGCGGCGGTGCCCATCGCGTCGATGCTGCTTCGGCCTCCTTGAAAGCCACGAGGCCGGAGGCGGCCCCGTGCTTCGAGTCCCTGCCCCGCGCTCCTGTCGTGGGGACATTCGCGCCCCGCGGGCGGGCCGCGGCGGGCTCAGGAACGGCTTCGTCTGGAAAATCGTCCATGCGCGCGCTCCAAAGTTGGTTAAGGCTTGGTAACGAGCCTTGCGCGCATTCCCTTAAAGTTGCGTTAATGGATTGCGAAGCGGGAACCTACATTAAAAAGGCGGCGCGAAAGAACCTTCATGGCGGTCAGAACGTTATGCTTGAGGAGGATGCTATGATGAAACCGCTTTTTGTTGCGCTCCTGTGCGCGACTGCCATCGGAATCACTGTGGTTCAAGCTCAGACCGGCACTGGCCCGGCCCCCGGGCACAAAGCCACAAGACTTTTGAATGAGAATTATTTGACTTCGACGGGAGAGACCGTCCCCCGTCCTGGCGCGTCTCAGGGCGCGGCCACCACAGACCTCGACCGCCGGATCCGACGACGAAACGACCGCATTAACCAAAGCATCTGCAGCAATTGCGACTAATATTATAGACGCCGGCGTGGGAACTACATGATAAGCGGGCATTCGGGACGTAACGTCATGCGCTCCGTATGGCGGGGGCTCGAACTCGGCGCGGATGATCATCGCGAACCGTAATAGAACCCTATGCCGCGCCCAGCCAAAGAAGCCGGCGAGAGCCGCTCCGAAGCGCTCTTCGATGTTGGTCATGCGCGCGGTTTTGCCTTATATTTTGGGTTCAAGGGTTCATAGAATGGTTTGGTGATTGAGCAAATCATGAAGCGACCCCCATTTCGCTTTACTTGCGCGGAGCTGTTCGCCGCCGCCGCGAGCGTCGTTCCCCTTACTTCGACGTCGGTGCATTCCGCGCCCTGCCCGCCTGAGGCGCTCGGCGTTGCCCGCACCTTGGAGGTGGGGACGTCCGGCGGCCTGCAAGTGGGGCTGAAAACCTATCCGCGAAGCCTGGCGCTCGACGATCGTGAAATCGTGCTCACCTTCGACGATGGGCCCGCCGCGCAAACCACCCCAAAGGTGCTCGACGCGCTCGCCAAGGAATGCGTGAAGGCGACATTTTTTCTCGTCGGCCGCAATGCGGAAGCCTTGCCCGCTTTGGTCAAGCGCGAAATCGCGGAAGGACATACCGTCGGCCACCATACATATTCGCATCCCGCCGCGACATTGCGCGGATTAAGCGAAAGCGCGGCGCAAGAAGAGATTCTGCGCGGCTTCGAGGCGGACGACAAGGCCGCCTATGGCACGGCCAGCGGCGCGCCAAAAGTGCGATTCTTCCGGTTTCCGGGCTTTGCCGATACGCCGGCGCTCGTGGCCTGGCTTTCGGCCAAAAATATCGCGGTTTTCGGCGCCGACCTATGGGTTTCGGACTGGCAGAGCATGACGCCAGAGACCGAACTCGCCTTGATCCTTTCGCGGCTCGACAAGGAAAAGCGCGGGATCCTGCTCCTTCACGATACCAAGGAGCAGACGGCCGCCATGCTGCCCGATCTCCTGCAAGAACTCAAAAAGCGCGGCTATAAAATCGTCAATATCGTACCCGGCACGAACCCAACCCCAACGCGCGCGGCCCCAGAAGGCTGGACGTCGGCGACGGAGAAGATCATCGCCGACGTTTTTGCCAAGGCGCGTCGCGCCTTCAAGGCTCGCGGCGCGGCCGGGGCGGCGACGGAGCCAAGCGGACCGGGGGGCAACCCTTCGCCCAAATAATAAATGCAAATGATAAATGATGGTGCGGCCAAGAGGACTCGAACCTCCACTGGTTGCCCAACTAGCACCTCAAGCTAGCGCGTCTACCACTTCCGCCATGGCCGCATCGTCCGCGCGGTGGAAAGCGCGAGCGCCCCCGCGGGCAGCGCGTCGTCTAACAAATCGGCGCCGAGGTGGCAAGGCGGCGTAGGAGAGGGGAGTGGGCTCTTTTGAATGTTGCCGCTATCATGGCATATGCCACTTGAAAAACCGGCACCCATCATGCCGTCCAGCGACGCAGCCCCGGTCGAATGGCGGATTTCGGACGCGCTCGTGCCTTACGCTGACGCCGTGGCCTTCATGGACGCGCGGGTCGCGCGCATATCTGCTGGCGTCGCGCCGGAACTCATCTGGCTTCTCGAACATCCACCGCTCTATACGGCCGGGACATCCGCGCGGGCGACGGATCTCGTGGACGCGCGTTTCCCCGTGCACAAAAGCGGCCGGGGCGGGCAATTCACCTACCACGGGCCAGGCCAGCGGGTGATTTACGTCATGCTCGATCTCAATCGTCGGAACCCGGATCTGCGCGCTTTCGTGGGCGCGTTGGAAGCCTGGATCATCGCGGCGCTGAGCATTTTCAATGTCATGGGCGAGCGGCGCGGGGACCGGATCGGGGTCTGGGTTTCCCGGCCCGAGAAGGCGCGCGGCGAAAACGGCGAGATCGCCGAGGACAAGATCGCCGCGATTGGGATCAGGATCCGGCGCTGGGTGTCATTCCACGGCGTTGCGCTCAACGTCGCACCGGATCTGGCGCATTTTTCCGGAATCGTGCCCTGCGGCATTTCGGCCGCGCAGTTTGGGGTGACGAGCCTTCGCGATCTCGGCCTACCGGTGAGCATGAGCGAGGTCGATGTGGCGCTGACCCGCGAATTTGAGCCCATTTTCGGGAAAATAGAGCGGGCGTGAAACTTAACAGACTTACTTGACGAGGATTCACCCGAGCTTTTCGCTGGTGAGCGTTTCGGGGACGTCCAGGAACCGGCGTGCCCTACTTTTCGTTGGCATACGCTGGCTGCGCTTGGCCCGTGCCTGAAGGGTGCTTCTTGAAGAAGATTCAAATCAAACGGATTTACGAGCCGCCCGCGGCTTCGGACGGCATCCGGATTTTGGTGGACCGGCTATGGCCGCGCCGGGTGGCGCGCGACGAGGCGCGCATCGATGCCTGGATCAAGGATGTTGCGCCAAGCGATGCGCTGCGCCGCTGGTATTCCCACGACCCCGAGAAATGGCCCGAGTTCCGGGCGCGCTATATTGCCGAGCTGAAGCATAATCCAGCGGTCGTCGAACTACAAGACATGGCCTCGAAAAGCAAAACAATCACGTTGTTATTCGCGGCCAAGGATAACCTGCGCAATAACGCGACGGTTTTGCAGGAATTTTTGACCGGCGGCGCGGCTGGGTAGTGCAAATTATTTTCTTTCGCGCAGGGCCGCCCAGAACCGGCGCTGGTCTGAGCGGCGCAGAACGTCAAGCGGAATCGCGCGATCGATTTTCTCCGCGTCGAGCAGGCGCACGAGATCATCGGCGCCGGTGACGGGGGCGCCGTCAACAGCCAGCAAAATATCGCCGGTGAGAAGACCCGCGTGATCAGCCGGGCTTCCCGCTTCGACCGCGCTCACCATGGCGCCCATCCTTTGTGCGAGGCCGAGGCGCAGCCCAATTCTGCGCGGCACTGCAACCGTGCCAGCGCCGACGCCAAGATAAGCGCGGCGGACCCTTCCGTGCGCCATAAGTTCTCCGAGCACGAAACTTGCCGTATTGGAAGCCACCGCGAAGCAAATTCCTTGCGCCCCGGCGATAATCGCGGTGTTGATGCCGATGACCTCGCCTGCCGACGAGACCAGCGGGCCTCCCGAATTGCCGGGATTGAGAGCCGCATCGGTCTGAATCACATCGTCGATCAAACGGCCGTTTTTCGACCGCAACGAGCGCCCGAGCGCCGATATCACTCCCGCCGTGACGCTGGCGTCGAAGCCGAAGGGATTTCCGATCGCGATGGCGATCTCGCCCGGCTTCAGCTTTTTCGAATTGCCGAGCTTTGCCGGCGAAAGTGTTGCGTCCTCGTCGATCCGGACAAGGGCAAGATCGGTGTCGGGATCATCGCCGAGGACACGGCCGGAGTGGCTGCGTCCATCGAGCGCCGTCACCTCGGCGCGCTTGGCGCCTTGCACGACGTGACTATTGGTGAGTACGAGCCCGTCCGGCGATAGGATCACGCCGGAGCCTGATCCGGCTCGGCCACGGCCGCCGTGGCGGGTATCGAGCCGCACAACGCTTGGCCCGACCCGCTCGACGACCCTTGTCACCGCCTTCGAATAGGCGTCGAGCAGCGTGGTGTCGCCGCGCGAGTTACCTTCGAATGCGTGATCTTCGAGCGTATCCGTGCGGGAAACGGCGGCCGAGCCAGGACCGGCTTCCGTGTCATCGAGCATGGGAGAAAGGGAAAAATCGCGCTGGTCACGAATATTTTGCTCCATGCCGAAAGATAGGGGCCGATAGCCGGGTATTTAAGAGGCGCGGGACCGATCGAACCGAAGCAAGCTTGATCTGAAGTGGGATCGCATGCGATCACGACTCATTCGGCACGCCGGGCATCGCGGCTGACGGGCGGACCAACAACGGCGCGCTCAGGCGGACGAAACGTACTCCAGCAGCGGTTCGGTCAGCGCGAAGCCGGAGCCGCTGACGATTGCAAACGAGCAACTAAAGGGCGGACGGAAAAAGTCCCGCTTCGGCTAATTTCAAACAATATCTTGCGCAGTTCGTTGCACTGCGGTACCGATCGCTTGAAGCAGGGGTCCGCGGCCCTTATCTCCTGGTTGCCCCGACCCCACTCGACCGAGCCTATTCATGCCGAGCCTTCTCGATCAATATTTGCCGCTCGCGGTCTTCATGGCAGTTGCCGCCGCAATTTCGGGCGCCTTGATGCTTGCCCCGTTCCTTGTCGCCTTCAAGGCGCCGGATCCGGAAAAGCTTTCCGCCTATGAATGCGGATTCAACGCCTTCGACGACGCCCGCATGCAGTTCGACGTTCGCTTTTATCTCGTGTCGCTGCTTTTCATCATTTTCGATCTCGAGGTCGCGTTTCTGTTTCCCTGGGCGGTGGCTTTCCGCGAAGCCGGGCCTGTCGGCTTCTGGTCGATGATGATCTTCCTTGGCGTTCTGACCATCGGCTTCGTCTACGAATGGAAGAAGGGAGCGCTCGAATGGGATTGAACCTGCCACAACCGGATATCGCGCGGGCGGCGGACCCTTATTTTCTTTCGCTCAACGATCGCCTCGCCGACAAGGGATTTCTCGTCACCACGGCGGACGATCTCATCAACTGGGCGCGCACCGGTTCGCTCATGTGGATGACCTTCGGGCTCGCCTGCTGCGCCATCGAAATGATGCAGGTCTCGATGCCGCGCTACGATGTCGAGCGCTTCGGCTTTGCGCCGCGCGGCTCGCCGCGTCAATCCGACGTGATGATCGTCGCCGGCACGCTCACCAACAAAATGGCCCCTGCCCTGCGCAAGGTCTACGATCAGATGCCCGAGCCGCGTTATGTGATCTCGATGGGCTCCTGCGCCAATGGCGGCGGCTATTACCACTATTCCTATTCGGTCGTGCGCGGCTGCGACCGGATCGTGCCCGTCGATATCTACGTCCCCGGCTGTCCACCCTCGGCGGAAGCGCTCCTTTATGGCGTATTGCTCCTCCAAAAGAAGATCCGGCGCATCGGCACGATCGAGCGGTAAGACTTTTTCCGGACAAATCGGATTCCGGGAGTCGGCAAGAAACGGGTTGGAACAATACGCTCGCGCGGCGTCCTAAACGCGCATTGGATCTTAAACGCGCATGGGATAGAGTTGTGATGGACGGCAGCCTGCAACAACTCGGCGAGGCCATAGCGGCGGCTCTGCCCGGCGCCATCGGCGGGATTTCGACTGCCCATAGCGAATTGACCTTGACGGTCGAGCCCGTCCGCCTCATCGAGACAGTGACCTTTCTCCGCGACGATCCAGGCTGTCTCTTCGTGTCCTTTATCGATCTCACCGCCGTCGATTATCCGGTTCGAGAGAAGCGCTTCGATGTCGTCACCCATCTTCTCTCCCCCAAGCACAACCGCCGCATCCGTCTCAAGGTCGCCACCGACGAGGCCACGCCGGTCGCCTCGCTCACCGGGCTTTATCCCGCCGCCAATTGGTACGAGCGCGAGGCCTACGATCTTTTCGGCGTGCTTTTTTCAGACCATCCAGACTTGCGCCGCTTGTTGACCGATTACGGCTTCGACGGCCACCCCTTGCGCAAGGATTTCCCGATGACGGGCTATGTCGAGGTTCGCTACGACGACCAGCAGAAGCGCGTCGTCTACGAGCCTGTCCATCTCCCCCAGGAATTTCGCTCGTTCGACTTTTTGTCGCCGTGGGAGGGCGCGATTGACTATGTGTTGCCTGGCGATGAAAAAGCCAAGGACAACCCGCACTGAGCAAGCCCCGGAGATTTCATTGAGATGAGCGACGAGGCACCGCCATGAGCGAAACTCCGGTCCGTACTTTTGCACTTAATTGGGGTCCGCAGCATCCAGCCGCGCATGGCGTCTTGCGGCTGGTCCTTGAACTCGACGGCGAAGTCGTCGAGCGCGTCGACCCGCATATCGGTCTCCTCCATCGCGGCACCGAAAAACTGATGGAGGCGCGCCCCTATTTGCAGAACATACCTTATTTCGATCGGCTCGATTATGTCGCGCCGATGAATCAGGAGCATGCCTTCTGCCTGGCCATCGAGAAATTGCTCGGTATGGAAGTGCCCCGGCGCGGCCAATTGCTGCGGGTTTTGTTTTGCGAAATCGGCCGGATTCTTTCGCATCTTCTCTGCATCACGACCCAGGCGATGGACGTCGGCGCCTTGACGCCGCCATTGTGGGGCTTCGAGGAACGCGAGAAGCTCATGGTCTTCTACGAGCGCGCGTCCGGCGCCCGCCTGCATGCCAATTATTTCCGGCCCGGCGGCGTGCATATGGATGTGCCCCAACAGTTGATAGACGATATCGCCGCCTGGTGCGATCCTTTCTTAAAAGTCTGCGACGATTTGCAAACTCTCTTCATCGAGAACCGCATCTTCAAGCAGCGCAATGTCGATATCGGCGTGGTCAGCCTGGAGGAGTGCTGGCGCCGGGGCTTTTCCGGCGTCATGGTGCGCGGCTCCGGCGCGCCATGGGATCTACGCAAGGCGCAGCCCTATGAATGCTACGAAGAAATGGAATTCGACATTCCGATCGGTCGCCACGGCGACAATTACGACCGGCAAGTCATTCGCATGGAAGAGATGCGCCAGTCGGTCAAAATCATGAAGCAATGCGTCGAAAAGCTGTCCGCTCAGGATGGCAACGGGCCGGTCGCCGCGAAGGATGGCAAGGTCGTGCGGCCCTCCCGCGCGGAAATGAAGCATTCGATGGAGGCATTGATCCATCACTTCAAACTTTATACCGAAGGCTTCCATGTGCCGGCCGGCGAAGTTTATTGCGCGGTCGAGGCGCCGAAAGGAGAGTTCGGCGTTTATCTCGTCTCGGATGGCACAAATAAGCCATATCGCTGCAAGATCAGGGCGCCGGCCTTCGCACATCTTGCCGCGATGGATTTTCTCTGCCGCAAATCCATGCTTGCCGATGTGAGTGCGATTTTGGGTTCGCTTGATATCGTCTTCGGCGAGGTGGACCGGTGACGCAGCCGACCACCTCCGAACCGAAGATGAATTTACCGGAGCTTACTTCTGCCATGGCCATGACACGAAAGCGCTGAATTGATGTCTGTTCGCCGTCTAGCCGAGAACCAGCCGGAAACCTTCGCCTTCACCCGCGAAAACGAGGCAAAGTGCGAGGAAATCTTGCGGAAATATCCGGAAGGCCGCGAGGCTTCCGCGGTGATCCCGCTGTTGTGGCTTGCGCAAAAGCAAAACAATTATTGGCTGCCGAAACCCGCGATTGAGAAGGTTGCGCAAATGCTCGGCATGCCTTTTATCCGGGCGCTCGAAATCGCCACTTTCTACACGATGTTCAATCTCGCGCCGGTCGGAAGGTTCCATGTCCAGATGTGCGGCACGACGCCTTGCCTGCTCGTCGGCTCCAACGCGATCAAGGAAATTCTGCTTAGGCGAATTGGCGAGCAAGGAAAGGTTACGCCGGACGGCATGTTCTCCTGGATCGAAGTCGAATGTCTGGGAGCCTGCTGCAATGCCCCGATGGTCCAGATCAACGAAGATTATTACGAGGATCTGACGCCGCGGAATTTCGCGAAATTGCTCGACGATCTCGCCGCGGGTCGCCCCGTAAAGATCGGTTCACAAACCGGACGCGTCACTTCGGAACCCGCGGGCGGGCTTACTTCATTGACCTCGCTCTATGGCGTCGATGGCCGCAATGGTCCCTTGAGCACGCCCGATCTGAACCAATCGTAAGGTCAAGAGAGATGCTCGAAGACAAGGATCGCATCTTCACCAATCTCTACGGCTTCGGCGACTGGCGTCTGAAGGGCGCAGTCGCGCGCGGTGCGTGGGACAATACAAAAAAACTGGTCGATAAGGGACATGAGTGGATAATCAACGAGATGAAGGCCTCGGGCCTGCGTGGACGCGGCGGCGCCGGTTTTCCGACCGGCCTCAAATGGTCCTTCATGCCGAAGCCGGATCCGGCGCGGCCCTCCTATCTCGTCCTCAACGCCGATGAATCGGAGCCCGGCACCTGCAAGGACCGGGAGATCATGCGCAACGATCCGCAGCTTCTGATCGAGGGCTGTTTTCTCGCTTGCTTCGCGATGCAGGCGCATGTCTGCTATGTTTATATTCGCGGCGAATATATTTTGGAAGGCCGGCGCTTGGAGACCGCGATCGCCGAGGCCTATGCGGCGAATCTTATAGGCAAGAACAATATCCACGGCTGGCCGTTCGACATTTATGTTCATCACGGCGCGGGCGCCTATATCGCCGGCGAGGAAACCGCGCTTTTGGAATCGCTCGAAGGCAAGAAAGGCATGCCCCGGCTGAAGCCGCCTTTCCCCGCCAACATGGGCCTTTACGGCTGTCCGACGACCGTCAACAATGTGGAATTGATTGCCGCCGCCCCGGCGATTCTACGCCGCGGCGCGGCATGGTTTGCAAGGTTCGGCGCGAAGAACAATTCCGGCACCAAGCTTTTCTGCGTCTCCGGCCACGTCAATAAGCCGTGCAACGTGGAAGAGGCGATGTCGATTCCCTTCCGCGAATTGATCCAGCGCCATTGCGGCGGCGTTCGCGGCGGTTTCGACAATTTGCTCGCGGTGATTCCCGGCGGCTCCTCGATGCCTTTGTGTTCCGGCGCACGAAATCATCGACGCGGCTATGGATTTCGATACTCTGGTCAAATTGAAATCCGGGCTCGGCACGGCCGCCGTCATCGTGATGGACAAATCGACCGACATCGTGCGGGCGATCGCGCGGATCAGCTATTTCTATAAGCACGAGAGCTGTGGGCAATGCACCCCTTGCCGGGAAGGCACTGGGTGGCTCTGGCGTGTCGTGTCCCGGATGGCGGAAGGCCGCGCGCAACGGCGCGAGATCGACATGCTGCTCGAAGTCACGACCCAAATCGAGGGCCACACGATTTGCGCATTTGGCGAGGCGGCGGCCTGGCCGGTGCAGGGCCTCATCCGGCATTTCCGGCCCGAAATCGAGCGGCGTATCGACCAATATGCCGCCAATCCGCATCCGGAGCCGATAAAAGACTTCGGCGTCGCGGCAGAGTAGGAGTAGCGTATGAACATTGCTTCCGGCAAAGGAGCAATATGATGCCCGAACCCGACAAATTGGTTCTGGTCTATCTAGGGCGCATCGACGAGAAAGTCTGATCGCGTGAACGATGCCGTGCGCGACATCAAGTTTCGCGCGACGAACCTCGAAGAAGGGCAAGCTGGTATCCAACGCCGATTCGACCCGGTAGAGGCGCGGCTGGATCGCATCGAGCGGCGTCTCGATCTCGTCGATTTGCCACATTGAGGTTATGACATGAGCAAACTCATCGTGGACGACATCGAAATCGACGTTCCGCCGGAATATACGCTCCTTCAGGCCTGCGAGGAGGCGGGCGCGGAGATCCCGCGGTTTTGCTTTCACGAGCGGCTATCGATCGCCGGCAATTGCCGGATGTGCCTCGTCGAGGTGAAGGGCGGGCCGCCCAAGCCTTCGGCGTCCTGCGCCGTGGCGGTCAAGGATCTCGCGCCCCGGCCCGAACGGCGAGCCGCCGGTCGTGCTCACCAAATCGTTGATGGTGAAAAAGGCCCGCGAAGGAGTCATGGAATTCCTGCTCATCAATCACCCGCTCGATTGCCCGATTTGCGATCAGGGTGGCGAGTGCGATCTGCAGGACCAGGCCATGGCCTTTGGCTTCCATTCGTCGCGCTACATCGAAAATAAGCGTGCCGTAGAGGACAAATACATCGGGCCGCTGGTGCGCACCTCGATGAACCGCTGCATCCATTGCACCCGCTGCGTCCGGTTCACGGCGGAGGTCGCCGGTACAGGGGACATGGGCGCGACCGGGCGTGGCGAGGACATGGAGATCACGACCTATCTTGAGACCGCGATGCGGTCGGAGCTGCAAGGCAATATCGCCGATCTCTGCCCGGTCGGCGCGCTGTTGCCAAAGCCCTATTCCTTCAAGGCGCGATCCTGGGAACTCGTCAAGACGGAGTTGATCGACGTCATGGACGCGCTCGGCTCGGCGATTCGCATCGATACGCGCGGGCGCGAGGTGATGCGCATCCTGCCCCGCATCAACGACGCCGTGAACGAGGAATGGATTTCCGACAAGACACGTGAAATTGTCGATGGTCTGAAGACCAAACGCCTCGATCGCCCCTTTGTGCGCGAGAACGGCAAATTGCGCGAAGCGTCCTGGCAAACGGCCTTTCAAGCAATCGCGGCCAAGGTCGGACAGGCACCGCCAGAGCGGATCGGCGCGATCGCCGGCGATCTTTGCGCTGTCGAGGAGATGTTCGCGCTTCAGCTCCTGATGCAAAGCCTTGGTGCCGTCTCCCTCGATTGCCGGCAGGATGGCGCGAAACTCGATCCGCATCTTGGCCGGGCAAGCTATATTTTCAACCCCGCCATCGCCGGCATCGACCATGCGGATGGCCTGATGATCATCGGCGTCAAATCCCCGCAAGGAAGCGCCGGTCTTGAACGCGCGCATCCGCAAGCGCTGGCTAAAGCGCGGCTTTCCAATCAGCGTCATCGGCGAAAAGGCCGATCTGACTTATGAATATGCTTATCTCGGGGCCGGGCCGGGGACGCTGGCGACTTTCGCGACACCCTCCGGCGAATGAATATACTTATCTCGGGGCCGGACCGGAGACGCTTGGCGGCTTTCGCGATCACCCTCCGGCGAAAATGGAAAAGCCGATTTTGCTGATCGGCCAAGGCGCCCTCGCGCGCGAGGATGGGCGCGCCATACTTGCGCTCGCGGCCAAGGCCGCGCACGCGCTCGGCGCCGTCAAGGAGGGGTGGAACGGCTTGGCGATCCTGCACACGGCCGCGGCGCGCGTGGGCGGCCTCGATCTCGGCTTCGTGCCGGGACAGGCGGGCTTGACGTGGCGGCGATGGCGAAAAGCGGCGCGCTCGATGTTCTGTTTCTGCTGGGCGCCGATGAGATCGCGGTGGAACCGGGCGCTTTCGTGGTCTATCAAGGCACGCACGGCGATCGGGGCGCGGCGCGCGCCGACGTCATCCTGCCGGGCGCGGCATACACCGAAAAATCCGGCACCTATGTCAACACGGAGGGCCGCGTGCAACTCGCCGATCGGGCCAATTTCCCGCCCGGCGACGGGCGCGAGGATTGGGCTATCTTACGCGCTCTTTCCGATGCGCTCGGGCGCAAACTGCCGTTCGATTCGCTGAAAGCCTTGCGCGCATGCCTTTATGCGGGCCATCCGCATTTCGCGAAGCTCGACGAAATCGCCGCGAGCGAACCCTTTGATGCCGCGCAACTTGCCGCGAGTGACGCGGCCTACTCAAGTGCGCGCTTTGTGTCCTCTATCGCCGATTTCTATTTGACCAATCCGATTGCGCGCGCGTCCGCGGTGATGGCGGAATGCTCCGCGCTCGCCGAGGGTTTCGCGCGCGAGGCGGCGGAGTAAAGCCGATGACCGATTTCGCCTGGACTGGGCCTTTGCTGCTGACGCTCGTAAAAAGCGTCGTGCTGCTCGTCGTGCTTTTGATCTTTATCGCCTATGTCCTCTACGCGGATCGCAAGATATGGGCGGCGGTGCAATCTGCGGCGCGGCCCCAATGTGGTCGGTCCCTGGGGGCTTTTTCAAAGCTTCGCCGACATGCTGAAGTTCGTCTTCAAGGAACCGGTCATTCCCGATGGCGCCAACAAAGGCGTTTTTCTGCTGGCTCCCTTCGTCATGGGGATGCTCGCGCTTTCGGCCTGGGCGGTTATTCCCATGAGCGAGGGCTGGGCGATCGCCGATCTCAACGTCGGCATTCTCTATATTTTCGCGATCTCCTCGCTCAGCGTCTATGGCATCATCATGGGGGGCTGGGCGTCGAACTCGAAATATCCGTTTCTTTCGGCGCTGCGCTCGGCGGCGCAGATGATCTCCTACGAGGTCTCGATCGGCTTTGTCATCATCACCGTGCTGCTTTGCGCGGGCACGCTCAATCTCGGCGATATCGTCGCCGCGCAGGACACGCGCTTCGGGCTATTTGGCTGGTACTGGCTGCCGTTGTTTCCGATGTTCGTCATCTTTTTCATTTCGGCGCTCGCCGAAACGAACCGCCCGCCTTTCGATCTCGTCGAGGCGGAGTTGGAGCTTGTCGCCGGTTTCATGGTTGAATATTCCTCGACGCCGTACATGCTCTTCATGCTCGCCGAATATGTGGCAGTCATCACGATGTGCGCGCTGACGACGATTCTGTTTCTCGGCGGCTGGCTGCCGCCGGTCCCGTTTTCTCCGTTCACCGAGGTTCCCGGCCCGATCTGGTTTATTTTGAAGGTTTGCCTGGTTTTTTTCATGATAGCCATGGTGAAAGCCATCGTGCCAAGGTATCGCTACGATCAGCTGATGCGGCTTGGCTGGAAAGTGTTTCTGCCGATCTCGCTCGGCATGGTCGTCCTCGTCGCCGGTGTTCTCCAATTCACCGGCTGGGGCGCGGGCATGGGGCATTGAGATTGGCCTGCAAGGACGACCGGAAATGAAACTCGACCAAGCCGCCAAAGCGGTTTTCCTGACCGAATTCGTCAGTGCGTTCATGCTTTCGATGCGCTATTTCTTCAAGCCGAAGGCGACGCTCAATTATCCGCACGAAAAGAATCCGCAATCGCCGCGCTATCGCGGCGAACATGCCCTGCGGCGCTATCCGAACGGCGAGGAGCGCTGTATCGCCTGCAAGCTCTGCGAGGCGATCTGCCCGGCCCAGGCGATCACGATTGAAGCCGGGCCGCGCCGCAACGACGGCACCCGCCGCACCACGCGCTACGACATCGACATGGTCAAATGCATCTACTGCGGCTTCTGTCAGGAGGCCTGCCCGGTCGACGCCATTGTCGAAGGACCCAACGCGGAATTCGCCGTCGAGACCCGCGAGGAACTCTACTACGACAAGGACCGGCTGTTGGCGAACGGCGACCGGTGGGAGCGTGAGATCGCGCGCAATCTCGCGCTCGATGCGCCCTACCGGTAGGCGTTCGGTCGAGGCGCAAAGAGAGGCAATTTCGTCGCCAATCGCCTGGGAACGGAACAAACGGGGGTTAATCGATGAATATCGCGGCGTGGTTTTTTTATCTGTTCTCGGCGATGATGATTGGCGCCGCCTTCATGGTGATTTCCGCGCGCAATCCGGTTCATTCGGTGCTGTTTCTGATCCTCGCCTTTTTCAACGCGGCGGGGCTGTTTGTGCTGCTCGGGGCGGAATTTCTGGCGATGATCCTGGTCGTCGTCTATGTCGGCGCGGTCGCGGTCTTGTTCCTCTTCGTCGTGATGATGCTCGACGTCGATTTCGCCGAATTGAAACAAGGTTTTTTGCAATATTTGCCGGCCGGCGGAATCATTGGCCTCGTGGTTCTGATCGAGGTCGCTTTTGTCGTTGGCGCCTGGACGATCGGGCCGGTATCAATCGCCAATGTCACGACGCCGATGCCACCCGGCATGACGAATACCATGGCGCTCGGGCGGGTGCTTTACACCCAATATGTCTATCTGTTCCAGGCAGCGGGGCTCATCCTGTTGACCGCCATGATCGGCGCCATCGTGTTGACCTTGCGCCACAAGGCCGGCGTGAAACGCCAGAACGTAGCGATCCAGAACGCGCGGACACCGGCCGAGGCGGTCGAGGTCCGCAAGGTTGCCTCGAGGCAAGGAATTTGAAACTGGGCATTGCAAGCTTGCCCGCAGGCGGCGCCGGAGAGAAACCATCATGACGATCTCGCTCGCCCAGTTCTTGATTGTCGCGGCCATTCTGTTCACGCTCGGCGTTGCCGGGGTAATCTTGAACCGCAAGAACATCATCGTGGTGTTGATGTCGGTCGAGCTGATCCTGCTTTCGGTCAACCTCAATCTTGTTGCCTTTTCGGCTTTTCTCGGCGATCTCACCGGCCAGATTTTCGCCCTGTTCATCCTGACCGTCGCGGCGGCGGAGGCGGCGATCGGACTTGCGATCCTCGTTGCCTATTACCGCAACCGCGGATCGATCGCGGTCGACGACATCAATATGATGAAGGGCTGAGTCGTGCGATGTATGCAGCCATAGTCTTCCTGCCACTCTTGGGATTTCTGATCGCCGGGCCTTTCGGCTGGCGGATCGGCGCCCGCCCTTCCGAAATCGTCACCACAAGCCTCTCGTTCGTCTCGGCGCTTTTGTCCTGGATCGTTTTCATCCAAGTCGCCCTCGGCACGGCGCCGGCAACTGTTTCGATCATTGGCAATTGGTTCACCTCGGGCGCGTTGAAAGTCGATTGGTCGCTCAGGATCGATACATTGACGGCGGTGATGCTTGTCGTCGTTGGCACGGTGTCGTCGCTCACGCATCTCTATTCGATCGGCTATATGAGCGACGACCCCTCGCGGCCGCGCTTTTTCGCCTATCTCTCGCTATTCACCTTCGCCATGCTGATGCTGGTGACGGCGGACAATCTCGTTCAGATGTTTTTCGGCTGGGAGGGGGTCGGCCTCCTGTCCTATCTTTTGGTCGGCTTCTGGTACGAAAAACCTTCCGCCAATGCCGCCGCGATCAAGGCTTTCGTGGTCAATCGTGTTGGCGATTTCGGCTTCGCGCTCGGCATTTTTCTCGTTTTTACCCTGACCAATTCGGTTGGCTTCGATCAGATCTTCGCGGCGGCGCCAGGCCTCGCCAATAAGACGGTCCATGTCTTCGGCCTCGACATGGACGCGATGACAATCACTTGCCTGCTCCTTTTCATGGGTGCGATGGGCAAATCGGCGCAATTCCTGCTGCATACCTGGCTGCCCGACGCGATGGAGGGTCCCACCCCCGTCTCGGCGCTTATCCACGCGGCGACCATGGTGACCGCGGGCGTCTTCATGGTCGCGCGGCTCTCGCCGCTTTTCGAACAAGCGCCGGCGGCGCTCTCCTTCGTCACCATCATCGGCGCGACGACGGCGTTTTTCGCCGCGACGATTGCCCTCGTCCAACCCGACATCAAAAAGGTCATCGCCTATTCGACCTGCTCGCAGCTCGGCTACATGTTCGTCGGCCTCGGCGTCGGTGGCTATTCGCTCGGCATCTTCCATCTGTTCACCCACGCATTCTTCAAGGCGCTATTATTCCTGTGTGCTGGGTCGGTGATCACGGCGATGCATCACGAGCAGGACATGCGCAACATGGGCGGACTTTGGCGCAAGATTCCCTTCACCTTCGCCATGATGACGATCGGCACCTTGTCGATCACCGGCTTTCCCTACACGGCGGGCTATTTTTCCAAGGACGCGATCATCGAGGCCGCCTTTGCGTCGGACCGCAGCGAGCGCCTTCTATGGCTTTCTGCTGACGACGGCGGCCGCCGGGCTCACCTCCTTCTATTCGTGGCGGCTGGTCTTTTTGACGTTTTTCGGCGCGCCGCGCTGGGCCGCCGCCGGACCTGGGTCCGGGCACGATCACGCCGCGCATGACCACGAGGCACATGGGCACGGGGGGCATGCGCTCGATCCGCATGAATCCCCCCTTTCCATGCTCATTCCCTTGGGCGTTCTGGCCCTGGGCGCCTTGTTCGCGGGCCTTGTCTTTTCGCATGATTTCATCGGCGAGGGCGCCGGCGAATTTTGGAAAGGCGCGCTGTTATCTTGGACCCTACAATCATCTTCTCGAAGCTCGCGAAGACATTCCAGGGTTCACAAAGCAGCTCCCCACGCTGTTGATGGTTTTCGGATTTTTGGTCGCGCTGTTGTTTTACGTTCTGGCGCCGGCGATCCCGGGGCGCTTGGCGCAAGGCGCCCGGCCGCTCTACGAGTTTCTTCTCAACAAATGGTATTTCGACGAACTCTACGACATGATTTTCGTGCGCCCGGCCTTTTGGCTTGGCCGGCTGTTCTGGAAGGGCGGCGATGGCGCCATCATCGACCGGCTCGGACCCGACGGCGTCGCCGCTTGGGTCGTCGATATGACCGGACGCGCCGTCAAGCTGCAAAGCGGCTACATCTACAATTACGCTTTTGCCATGCTCGCCGGCCTCGCCGCCGTCATCACCTGGTATGTCGCCTGGGGAGTTCGCTGATGTTTGGCTTCGGCATTTTGTCCTGCATCGTCTTTTTGCCGCTTGCCGGCGCGGGCTTTATCCTCGCCCTGCGCGGCAACGACGAAGCCACCTTGGAAAACGCCCGCCGGGCCGCGCTCGGGACGACCGTCATCGTCTTTCTCTTGTCGCTTTATGCCTATGCGAGGTTCGATCCCTCCTCCTCCGCTTTTCAACTCGTCGAGGAGAAAGGCTGGTTCGGACGCGGCCTCGTCTACAAGATGGGCGTTGACGGAATATCGTTTCCGTTCGTCTTGCTGACCACTTTCTTGATGCCGATCTGCATTCTCGCGTCGTGGCAATCGATTCAGAATCGCGTCAAGGAATATATGATCACTTTCCTTGTTCTCGAAACCCTGATGGTCGGCGTTTTCTGCGCCCTCGATCTCGTGCTCTTTTACCTTTTCTTCGAGGGCGGCCTCATCCCGATGTTTCTCATCATCGGAATTTGGGGCCACGCGAGACGGGTCTACGCGAGTTTCAAATTCTTTCTTTATACGCTCGCCGGATCGCTGCTGATGCTGCTTGCGATCATGGCGATGTATGGCGTGGCCGGGACAACCGACATCACCGTCCTGCTGCATACACACTTTCCTTCGTCGATGCAGAAATGGCTGTGGCTCGCGTTCTTTGCCTCGCTCGCCGTCAAGACGCCGATGTGGCCGGTCCACACCTGGCTGCCCGACGCGCATGTCGAAGCCCCAACAGCGGGATCCGTGATACTTGCCGGCGTGCTCCTCAAGTTCGGCGGCTATGGATTTATCCGCTTCTCCTTGCCGATGTTCCCCGAGGCTTCCGCCTATTTCGCGCCGCTTGTCTTTGCATTGTCGGTCATAGCGATCATCTATACCTCGCTCGTTGCCCTGGTGCAGGAGGACATGAAGAAGCTCATCGCCTATACCTCCGTGGCGCATATGGGTTTGGTGACGATGGGCATCTTCAGCATGACCCCGCAAGGCGTTCAAGGCGCCGTGTTTCAGATGGTTTCGCATGGCCTCGTCTCGGCCGCCCTGTTTCTTTGCGTGGGGGTCCTCTACGATCGCCTGCATACCCACGAAATTGCGGCCTATGGCGGTCTTGTCGCCCGCATGCCGATCTATGCTGCGGTTTTCATGATCTTCACGCTCGCCAATCTCGGCCTGCCCGGCACCTCGGGCTTTATCGGCGAGTTCCTGACGTTGCTTGGCACGTTCAGGATCAACAGCTGGGTCGCGTTTCTGGCCACCACTGGCCTCATCTGGTCGGCCGCCTACGCGCTCTATCTTTATCGCCGCATCATATTCGACGTTCTCGACAAGCCCAGTCTCGCGGCGATCCTGCGATTTCTCGTGGCGCGAGGCCACATTGTTCGCGCCGCTTGTCGCTCTGACGATCTTCTTCGGCGTTTACCCGGCCCCGGTGTTGGAGGCCTCGGCGGCCGCCATAAGCACCCTCATCAAAGGCTATGACACAGCCCTCGGTGAAACCAAGACGGCCGCGCTCTTTCGCCTAAAGGCCGAATAGAATGGCATCGCTCTCCCTGGCCCTCGCGCATTGCTTGCCGGAACTCATTTTAGCGGCGGGCGTTCTCGTGCTCGTGCTGCTCGGGGCTATCCGCGGCAAGGAATCGGATGGGCTGGTAACCGAGATCGCCGCCGGTCTCCTCGGCGCCGCTATTGTGGTCATCCTGCTCGGCGGCAAGACGAATGCTATCGTCTTCGATGGCGCCTTCATTAACGACGGGTTCGGGCGGTTCATGAAGGTGCTGACGCTCGCCGGATCGCTCGTCACCTTGGTCATGAGCCGGGATTTTCTGGCCGCCGAAAAAATCGACAAATTCGAGTTTCCGATCCTCATTCTTTTGTCGACGCTCGGGATGTTGATGTTGATTTCCGCGGCTGGCCTCATCGCGCTTTATCTCGGGCTCGAATTGATGTCGCTCGCCCTCTATGTCCTCGCCGCGTTCCATCGCGACAACATCAGGGCGTCCGAGGCCGGCCTCAAATATTTCGTGCTCGGTGCGCTGTCGTCCGGCATGCTGCTTTATGGCGCTTCCCTGCTCTATGGTTTCGCCGGCACCGTTTCCTTCGCGGGCATCGCCGAAACCATCAACGGAAAGGCTTCTCTCGGCGTCGTCTTCGGTCTTGTGTTCCTGATGGTCGGGCTCGCATTCAAGATGTCGGCCGTGCCGTTCCACATGTGGACGCCGGATGTCTACGAAGGCGCGCCGACGCCGGTGACCGCTTTCTTTACCACGGCGGTGAAGATGGCCGCCGTCGCTATTACGCTCAGAGTGATCCTGACCGCGTTTCCGGGCATTGCCCCGCAATGGCGGCAGATCGTGATATTTCTTTCCATCCTTTCGATGGTGCTCGGCTCCTTCGCCGCGATCGGCCAGGCCAACATCAAGCGCCTGATGGCCTATTCCGCGATCGGCCACGTCGGCTTCGCCCTCGTCGGTCTCGCCGCGGGGGGAGAAGCCGGCGTCGCCGGCGTGCTCGCCTATATGGCGATTTATCTCGTCATGACGCTTGGCACCTTCGCGGGAATCCTGTCGATGCGGGTAAACGGTTCGGGCGTCGAAAATATCTCCGATCTTTCCGGACTCGCCCGGACCGACGGGGTGATGGCGTTCTTTTTCGCGATGATGATGTTTTCCTTGGCTGGGGTTCCCCCGCTCGCCGGCTTTTTCGCCAAATGGTATGTTTTCAACGCGGCGATTCAGTCCGGGCTTTACCCGCTTGCCGTCATCGGCGTTCTGTCGAGCGCGGTCGCGGCGTTTTATTATCTCCGGATCGTCAAGATCATGTATTTTGACGAGCCCGCGCCCGCATTTGATAGGCCCGCGCCCGCGCCGCGTATCGTGCTTGCGGTGAGCGGCATTCTCGTAGTGTTCCTGTTCGCCTATCCTGGCCTCTTCATCGACGCCACCATGGCGGCGGCGAGGTCGCTGTTTTGAAACTTGCAGCCTATGGGGGTTTCCCTGTATCGTCTCGCCGGAGCGGCCCAAGATAATGCGTTCCGTCTGGTCCATCATGACCAGCTTGCCTCGACCAATGATGAGGGTTTGACGCGCGGCCAGAAGGGCGATCCCGGCCGGCTGTGGGTGGTCGCCGATACCCAGACCGAGGGGCGAGGCCGCAATGGCCGCGTCTGGTCGTCGCCGAGGGGCAATCTGCACGCGAGCCTGCTCCTGATCGATCCGGCACCGCCGCACAGGGCCGCGGAACTCGGCTTTGTCGCCGGCGTCGCGACGGCGCACGCGGCTGCGTGAAATCCTATGCGACGATCGGCGTGTTTCGATCAAATGGCCAAATGACGTTCTCCATGATGGCGCCAAGTTTTGCGGAATATTGTTGGAAAGTGCCAGCCTCCCGGATGGGCGCTTCGCGTGCGTCGCCGGTATCGGCGTGAACTGCCGTCTGCATCCCGCCAATGCGCCTTACAAAGCAACCAATCTCTCGGCGATTGTTGGCCACCCGATCGCGCCCGCAAGAGTGTTCGCGCGGCTTTCCGCGACGATGACGCATTGGCTCGATGTTTGGGCCGCGGGCGCAGGCTTCGAATCGATACGCGCCGAATGGCTCTCGCTCGCCGCTGGCGTTGGCGCATGGATCGGCGTGGCGCGGGCCTCGCAAACGATCGAAGGCACGTTTCAAACGATCGATGCCACCGGACGGCTCATTCTCGAACAGGCGTGCGGTCAGGTGGCGATCGAGGCGGGCGACGTTTTCTTTTCGCCGCGGCCGGTCAGCTCTGCCCCGGCCGGGGGATAGTCAAAGAGCACATTCAGGCCGCGCGATGCTCCCTGACGCGTCGCTTTGTTGTATTTTTTTCACGAACCGGTCGGCGCTCGCTGGATCGTGTCGTTAGAACATGTTCCGAAAAAGTTGCTCGACTTTTTCGATTCCGCCGAGGAAGGTTCGTGCAAATGAACGAAGGAAATGACGAGTTCGTCTTCGTGCCTCTTGGAGGCCTGGGCGAAATCGGCATGAACCTCGCGCTTTACGGTTTTGGCCGCAAGGGACACTTGAAATGGCTGATGGTCGATTGCGGGGTGTCTTTCGCGGGCCCCGATCTCGCGGGGATAGACCTCATCCTCCCGGACATACGCTTCATCGAAAAGATGCGGGCCGATTTAGTCGGTCTCGTGATCACCCATGGGCATGAGGATCACATCGGCGCGGTCGCTGACCTATGGCCGCGGCTTGGGTGCCCCCTCTATGCGACGCGGTTCGCCGCCGCGCTTCTTGAAGCCAAGCGCCTCGCCGAGCCTGGCGCCCCGGATGTTCAAATCACCGTCGTCGCACAAGGAGCGGTCATCGCGATCGGGCCTTTTGATGTTGAATTTATCGCCATCGCGCATTCGATCCCGGAAAGCTCGGCGCTCGCCATCCGCACGCCGCTTGGCACGATCCTTCATTCCGGCGATTGGAAAATCGATGCCGCGCCGGGAATAGGCAAGCCGACCGACGCAAAACGTCTTGCCGCGATCGGCGCTGAGGGGGTTTTGGCTCTCGTCTCCGATTCGACCAATATTTTGCGCGAGGGCGTGAGCCCCTCGGAAGCCGACGTCGGCAAGACCTTGCGCGACATCGTCGGCAACGCTGCGGGGCGCGTCGTGGTTACCACTTTCGCTTCCAATGTGGCGCGCATTCGCGCCGTCGCCGAGGCCGCCATGGCGGCAAAGCGCACGGTCATGCTGGTCGGCCGCGCGATGGAGCGGGTTGTCGCCGTCGCGCGGGAATGCGGCTACCTCGACGGCATTCCGGATTTTTTTTCCCAAGATGCGTTTGCCCACATGCCGCGCGACAAACTGGTCGTCCTGGCAACCGGAAGCCAGGGCGAGAGCCGCGCCGCGATCGCCCGCATCTCGGAGGGTGACCACCCGGTCGTTTCGCTCAGTCCCGGCGACAAAGTGATTTTTTCCTCGCGAACCATTCCCGGCAATGAAAGGGAGGTCGGCCGCATTATCAACAATCTCATAAGATCAGGCGTCGAAGTCATCACCGATCGTACCCCGCTCGTCCATGCCTCGGGACATCCGCGCCGCGGCGAGGTCGCGCAGCTCTACGCCTGGACCAGACCGCAAATCGCGATTCCCGCGCATGGCGAGGACATTCATCTCGCCGAACATGCGGCTTTTGCCAAATTGCAGGGCACGCAGCACGTCATCGCGGCGCGCAACGGAGACGTTGTGCTGCTCGCGCCGGGTCCCCCTGAAATCATCGGCGACGTACCGAGCGGGCGCCTGTGCAAGGATGGCAATAGCCTCATTCCTTTTGACGACGAAGCCCTGAAGATACGCCAGAGGCTCGCGGTTTCGGGAATAGTGACAATTGCCTTGGCGGTTACCGCGAAGGGCGATCTCGCCGGCGTGCCGGATGTCGTGACGGCGGGGATACCGCCACGCGCCCGCGACGGCGCCACGATCGACGCGATCGTCGACGACGCGCTGTTCCAGACCTTCGATCATTTGCCCCGGCAAAAGCGGCGCGACGCCGATATTGTCTCCACCGCGATCGAAAAAGCGGTGCGCAACGCCATCGCGGGGGCATGGGGCAAGCGGCCCGCGGTCCATGTGCTGGTCGTCGAGGTGTGATCGCATGCGGGAGCAATTCGCGTGATCGGGCGATTAAATCATGTCGCCATCGCGGTCCAGGATCTCGCGGCGGCGAGCGCGGTTTATCGCGACGCGCTCGGCGCCAGGGTGAGCGGGCCCTTGGCCTTGCCGGGACATGGCGTGACAGTGGCTTTCGTCGAGCTCGAAAACACCAAAATCGAGCTGCTCGAACCGCTCGGCGAGCATTCCCCGATAGCCAAATTCCTGGCTGAAAATCCTGACGGCGCGATTCATCATCTCTGTTTCGAGGTTGAAGACATTTTTGCGTCGCGCGAGCAACTGAAACGGACCGGCGCGCGCGTCCTCGGCGATGGACGCCCCAAAATCGGGGCCCATGGCAAGCCGGTCCTTTTTTTGAGCCCGAAGGATTTTGCGGGAACCCTGATCGAACTCGAACAGATTTGAACGCCCGGTCCCTGCCTCCCCAGCGGTTCTCAGCTTCCGCCACCGTGCGTTTTGCACCGGAAAAACCGCCTCGGCTTAATCCTTTTTTTTCAGTCGCGAGCTAAAATTTATAGCCCAGTTCAAGGCGAATCGCCGTCGCGAACAATTTTTACCGGTCCCGCTAAAAACTTGCGCGTTTTTGTGATTTGTGCTTGATTTGTTCTCTATATGTTAGCATATTGTCTGTGCCTCCTGGTTGAGTGGAGATTGGCCATGTTCCTTGGATTGCTCCGGCGCCGCACCGAATGGAAAGCGGCGATCGCGGGCGACGCCCGCCGCCTCATCGAAAGCTTTCACGAACACGCCTATTTCGAGGCGCGCGAACGGGTCCGGGGCCGCTGCATCGATGGCGGGCGTCCGGCGCGCCATTGGACCGCGGTCAAGCTCGAGATCGCTAGGCGCCAACGGATTGCGATCGGCCTCGCCGGCGCCGACCTGCGCGGCTAAAATTTCCGCGCGGGATGCAAGTGGTAGCGCGCGCGGCCGGGCCGGCGAATGCCGGGCGATAAGTCATGCCATGCGTTGCCGGCGGCAGTACGTGGTGCGTTTCTCAAATTTTCGCTTTTTCAATGGGAGGTCGAGAAAATACGGCGGCAGCTTGGACCGACGGAAGCTGCAAAGGCAGCGTTGCCGGGCGCCCCGGCACCCTCTGCCTCGCCGGGAGCATCGCCGGACGAGGAGACGAAACGATGACCATCAATCCATTCGATCTCGCGGCCATAGCCGGGTTCATGGCAGTTGGACTATGGTTAGAAACCGTCGGCGGCAAACATGGATTTGTCGACGAATTTTTCGCGCCAATTCCGCTCGCGGCCACCGGCTGCATTTTCACGGTGCTTCGGAGTCTAATTTACTGAAAATCATGGATTAGCGCGTTTGCCCATCACGGGGACTCGCGATCGCTGATATTGCTATGCAGAAGTATATCAACATGTCTAGGAAGCGAGCAGCAATTTCTTGTGGCACCTGCGCTAAAATACCGAATTCCCCGGCGCCGTGAAACTAGTTTCTATTCACGCGCATTGTGCCCTTGCGCAGCGGCAAAGCTAAACACCCCGAACTTGTTTATCCCTCGCCCTCGCTATGCGAAGTTAAATCAGGCCCAGCGGACTCCGCCGTGGCCGGCAGGCGACCGAAGTTCCTGGATGGAAGCCTTGCCGCGGAGGCGCCGAGCCAAGGCGTCCAAGCCGTCTGAGCGAAGCGCATCCAGAAATGAAACGGATTTGTGGCCTCCAGAAAACGGCCAAATGCCGCGAAGGAAGGCGCCGCTTGCAGGCTGATTGTGATGCGTTCGGCGTCCCCGGCGGGCGAACGGCTACGAACAATCTCGATGTCGAGATTTGGCAGCCGCGCGGTCGCCTTCGTTTCGTCGAAATAGCCCTGTGGCAATTCTCTTTCCATTTCGGTCAACCAGCAAATGGGGAATCGGTGCAAATTGGGCGGCGCCAATATACCAGCCCTATTTACTGCAGGCCATACGCCGCCGTCTAGGGCACGCTTTGCGAACGCAAACCAGTTACGCGACAAAATTCCTGCGAAGGCTAGACGTGTTAGCGCGACCACATTCACCAATCGGATCATGCCCTAGCGCCCCGGGGTAGTCAGGTCCCAATCAGATGGCTGGCCCTCGGGAACGAAGGCGCCGTCTTCGCGCAAGGAGCCGCGCACCGGCTCCGGCGGGACCGGCGCATAGGCGCGCGCGGAGGGCGGGCGCGCGGCGGCAGCGAAATAGGCGTCCGGTATGCGCGCTGGCGGCGCCGGGCCGGGTCCCACGTGCACCGCCAGCGTGTCGCCGGGGGGGTGTCCCGCCTGAGCTATATCGACATCCTCGTCGATCTCGGGCGGATTGGGCAGGCCATCGCGCGGCGGCTCGGGGGTCGTGCTTGGCCAAAGGAGAGGCTTGCAGATCCGGCGCGGGCCGGCCGAGGTATTGCCATGCAGCGCGAGATCGACATGGATATGATTATAGTGAAAGATATTGGCGCCGGGGCCAAGCACCGTCGTGAATTGGCCGCAAGCGCCGGCATGAACGTCTTGCAGGAAAGCCCGCGTTTGCTCGTCGCCCCGGGTCCAATCACGGACGATCGAAATCTCGCGCCCATCCGCGAGACGAAAACCGCCAATGTCGAAGGCATTGCCAAAAGCATGTTCGGAAATGCGTCCGCCAGGCTGATTGTTCATCGTCCGGCAGCTGTAGGCGCCCATGGAATCGATTTCGGCCACCGGCTGACCGAAACGCGCCCGCGCGGCCGGCTGCACGATCTCGCCGAGCCACGCATTGAGCGCGGCGATCATCGGGCAGTCGAGCGTATAAACCGAATTGAAGCGTACCGCGCCATCGAGCAATGCGCTCACCTTGAAGGGCCGGGTCAGGCCGCAAATACCAGGGCCGTCGATTTCGCGAGCCGGCTGGACATAGGCCGAGACGTGGATGAGTTTTTGGGCGAGACAGGCGGCTTCCGCCTCGCCGCGCCAAGCCGGCCGGCGCGGCCTCTCGTAATTCGAGCAGCCGGCCAGCGCCAACATCAAGGCCCCGGCAACGGCAAATGGCAAAACGCGACGCGCCATTGGCAAGATATGCGCGCAATATCTTAATCGGCACTAAAGTATCGCGGTTAATGGATTTGAAACCACGTCGTGCAACGAGGCGAAGATCATGCCGACAATCGAAGTAAAGCCGGAGATCGTGATCGATCAGTCCGAACTCGCCTTTTCCTTTGCCCGCGCGAACGGCCCAGGCGGGCAGAATGTCAACAAGGTGGAGACCGCCGTGCAATTGCGCTTCGACGTCATCCATTCGCCCTCTCTCGACGAGACGGTGAAACGGCACCTTACGCGGCTCGCGGGCACAAGGCTCACCAAGGAAGGCGTGCTGGTGATCTTCGCGCGGACGCACCGTTCGCAGGAGCGAAACCGCGACGACGCGCTAGCGCGATTCCTTCACGTGATCGCGGCGGCGGCGGAACAACCGGAATTTCGCGTAAAGACCCGTCCGGGCCTCGCGGCCCGCGAGCACCGCATCGAAACCAAAATCCGGCGCGGCGAAACAAAGCGCCTCAGACGTATGCCGGTCGAGTAAGCCACGTGCCATGAAGTCCACGCGGCGCCGCCGCATCCCGTAGCGCAGGCCGACATTTTTAAAACCCACCGAGCAGGACTTCGTTTGCGGTGCCCCAAAGCAAACCTGCTTGGCGCAGAGTTTTCAACACAAAGCTAAGTCACGGCACAGCATATTATATCAATCGATGATTACCTGTTTTTTGCCCAAACGAGATTTTAAAGGCCGCTCTCACAATTCATTTACTGTGAGGAACCTAAATATTATCTCCCTCGCTTTTCTTATTTCCTCTGAATTCGAACGTTTTTCTATTTGCTGAAGACGATCAAAATATTCGCGAGCCACAACCCGTGCGTCTGCTGTCCGTTTGTGCTTCAAAAGTGCAGGCACATGGCCCATCGCGAGGGTTACTATTGGGAAGTAATCCATTTCCAGATCGATGTTCGCATCTAGCGTTCTCAGAGCTGCCGTAGCTTCCGCAATTAATTCGCGTGTCGTGAGGTCGTAGGAAGGTCTTGCTTTCGCCGTTCGCAACTGAATATCAGCTAACGCGTGCACGGCGAACGGATTTTGGGGATACGCTTAAATAGATCGACGAAGCATTCTAATAGATTCGTCAAACCTTCCAATATGCGCCAAGAAAAGACCATACTGAAGCCAATAATGTCCATCCAATTGAAATTCAACCTCGAAATCAGAATATATCTTTATCCCATCTCGTTTGTCGCCATATTTAGACGCGTGCTCTGAAATAAAATCATTATTTAAAACAAACCGAAACAGTTTTGCATCAAGGCGTCCCCCGCGGCTTAAATCCCAAGGAGCGCGCCGCGCCATCAAGGCGTCCGGCGGCCGCGTTGCCATGGATCGCAGGTTCGAGAAGCTCAGTTTCGATCGTGAGCGGAGAACTTGGACCGTGGAGACCACCGGCGGCAACGGAACAAGCGAAACCTTTCAAGCGCGCCATGTCGTCTCCTCGCCGCCGATCCCGGAACTCCTTTCCGATATTCCGATGTTTCAGGATGTGCAAGGCCGGCCAATTGCAACGCTGATTCAAAAAGGCTTTCTTGACTTTCTGTGCAAGGCTGTTCAAGGTTGGCCAAGGATAGCCAGTGTACGAAACTAGGACATGGCCTAGGATAGGCAACGGAGGCGGAACATGGCGAGACAGGCGAAACGGTTGACGGCGCGGACCGTGGCGGCGATGACAAAGCCGGGCCGTCACGCCGACGGTGGCAACCTCTATCTCACGATTTCCCGGACCGGCGCGGCCGTCTCCAAGCGATGGACTTTTATGTTTTCCTTCGCCGGAAAGCAACGCGAGGCAGGGTTCGGTCCGGCCGCCGCTGTGACCCTTGCCGAGGCGCGGGAGAAGGCCGCGCGCTACCGTTCCATGCTCGCCAAGGGCATTGACCCGCTGGACGCAAAGAAGGCCGACCAGGAGGCCGCTGCGGCGCGCAAAACGTTCGGCCAGTGCGCCGATGAACTCATAAAATCGAAGCGGCGTGAATGGCGCTCTGAGGTACACGCGGCGCAATGGCGCACAACGATCGATGATTATTGCGGGCCTATTCTCGATAAGCCGGTCGATACGATAGACACGGCGGCGGTTCTTTCAGTCCTGCAGCCGATTTGGGCCAGGATCCCGGAAACCGCGAGCCGGCTCCGCGGACGCATCGAGGCGGTGCTTGATTACGCGAAAGCCAATGGTCTTCGATCGGGCGAAAATCCGGCGGCATGGCGCGGCCATTTGGCGCTGATCTTGCCGAGGCGGCAAAAGCTCTCACGAGGGCATCACGCCGCAATGCCCTATGCCGAGGTTCCGGCTTTCGTCGGCAAGCTTCGCGAGGCCGAATCCATTCCGGCGCTGGCGCTGGAATTCTTGATTTTGACGGCGGCACGCTCGGGCGAGGTACTTGGCGCGCGCTGGGGCGAGATCAATATGGCCGCGAAGATCTGGACGTTAGAAGCCTCCCGCATGAAAGCCGGCCGCGAGCATCGTGTCCCGCTATCGGCGCGCGCGCTGGCGATCCTCGATAGGATGGCCGAAATTCGAACCGGCGATCTTGTGTTTGCCGGCCAGCGGCGGCGGCGGCCCTTGTCCAAAACCGCGCTTGCGGCGCTCGTGCCGGGGGCCGCAACGGTCCACGGATTCCGGTCGAGCTTCAGGGATTGGTGCGGAAACGAGACTTCGTTCCCACGCGAGATCGCTGAGCAGGCGCTGGCGCACGCGTCGGGCGATACGACCGAACAGGCTTACCGGCGTGGCGATGCCTTGGAGAAGCGGCGCGGATTGATGGAGGCATGGGCAAATTATTGCGAGCCGTCCAGCGCGGGAAATGTTGTTGCGCTTAGGGGATAATCATTATGCATGGATATATCAAAACGCCCGAGGAAGTCGCCAGGATCGCCAGCGGCATCTATGCGTGCGCACGCAATGCCGGCGAGATCGCGGTCCTTTATCGACTTTTGCACGACATGCGCATGAACAAAGTTTGGAAGGAGTTTATGAAAGAAAAGCAGGGGATGCCCGGCGTTTATTTTCACCCCGTGATTGGAGGTACATTAAGCGCTGGTGGCCCGGAATACGCGCAGCATCGAGCCTGCGCCAAGGTGCTTAGCGGCGTTTTCACCGCCGTTTGCAATCGCGGCCAGCTCCAAGTCTCCAAGTGGCACGAGGAGGAGGAATGCCGTAACAAAATACTTGCCGATACCGCAAAATATCGTCAAGTTGCCGACGACCTCGCCGCCAACGGCCTCGTGGACCCTGCGGCGGATGGCGGCGCAGCGGCTCTCTTGCGCCTCGCCCAGGCGAAGGAGGAAGAAGCGCGCCGGATTCTTGCGGAGATGCGGACCCGCGACGATCCGCTCGTGATCGGCAAGGACCGCGGCGCCCGCACGGTTCGCGGCGTTTCAACCGTAATTGCGGGCTTGCTGCACGAATTGTTTGGCGAATATTTGTATGGAATTGCCGCGATCCTTGCCGAGGTCGCATTGGGCGAGAAGGTCGGCAGGCGGATGGTTCGAACAGCGTGCGTGCCGCGCAAGTCAAGTCCAAAGAAATCAAAGACTTAAGGTGTGCTTTATCAAAACTGAAGAAGCGCAGCGCGGAACTCGTAAAAGGGTGATTGATAGGAAACCGTCCTAGTTCAAGCAAGGCGGTTTCTAATGAAGCGGGTCAACACATCAGCCGTCAAATCGCGGCGCGCTCTCATGCTTTTTGATTTCTGTGATTTCTATTCGATCGGTAGATCAACAGCTTACCTCCTTATCAGGACCGGCAAGCTGCGCTCGATCCGAGTTGGCGGCCGGCGACTTATTCCGGTTGACGCCGCTGAGGCGCTCCTCAAGCCCGAGGAGGCGTCTGATCCATGATCTTTGCAGAAAAAGGGCCGCCGCCCGGGCATGGGGGCGACCCTCTTGAATTGTCAAGCTTAGGCGGCATTGACCTTCGAGCAAATAGCCCCAACCAAGGCCACGCGCAACATCTAAAATGCGCCCGCCTTCGGCTTGTCCAGCCGGCCCCGCCGCCGCGGCCACGGCGAATTGATATCAGGATTAGCGCCTTCCATGGCCGCTCGCCGATCGGCCGAAGCCGGGCCTTTTATCTCTCTGATCGCGGCCTCGATGCGCTGATCATGCACGCCGCGCGGCTGGAGGCTGGGTCATGAGCGGCCGTGGCATGTCAAGGGCGAACCTCGACCTGATCGAGCATAGCCGGCGCATTCTCGCCGAGATTCACCCGACAACCGTGCGAGGCGTGGCCTATCAGCTTTTCACCCGTGGGGTGATCGAAAACATGGGCAACAAATGCGTGCGGAACGTCTCTCGAATGCTCGTTATCGGGCGGGAAAATGGGACCATTCCGTGGGGATCGTCGATGAAACACGCAACGAGGAATGGTCACCAAGCTGGAACGGGCTTGAAGATTTCGGTGAAACGGTTGTGCGAGAGTACCGAAAGGATTTCTGGAAGCGCCAGGATTTTCTGGATCAAGGTTTTCAGCGAAAAAGGCACCGTCGGCGGCATCGTGCGGCCTGTCTTGAACGAATTCGCCGTCAACTTCAAAATCCTTCACGGTTTCGGGTCCGCGACTTCGCTTCATAGCGTTGCGGAAGAATCCCTTCATGGCGAACGCTATCTCGAAATCCTCTACATAGGAGATTGCGATCCTTCAGGCATGCACATGTCTGAAGTGGACTTGCCGGAGCGGATCAAACGATATGGAGGCGCGGTCGAGATCACGCGCATCGCCTTGACCAGGGCCGATTGCGACGGCCTGCCCTCGTTCGACGTCGAGACCAAGAGCCGCGACCCGCGCCACGCATGGTTCAAGCGGAATTACGGCGCCAGTTGCTGGGAGCTCGACGCCATGAACCCGAACGATTTGCGCCAGAGGCTTCGAGACGAGATCGTACAGCGCATCGACGTTGATGCGTGGGAACATTGCCAAGCGGTAGAGGACGCCGAGCGGGAAAGCCTGAACGAATACATCCAAGCGTGGGGTTGCCGTGAGCATTTTTGACCCTGTTCAAAAATACCTCGCGATCGCCGGATTTGCCAGGGAGCGCGCGCCATGAGCGACGCTTCCGTCACCCTCAAGTCTCACCTCGGGGACGTTGCTATAACCGCCACGCTCGACGAGTTTGCCGAGTTTCAGGAGTATGTCCGCGCAAAGAAGGAGGTGCCCCCTCGTGACCACGGCAGCCTTGTGCTTGCCGCATGGCTTCATCGGGACATTCCGCCACGGGATTATTTGCTTGGAAGCGTCCTTTGCACGACGTCACGATGGTTCGTCATCGGCGAGACGGGCGTCGGCAAAACACTGTTTGGCGCCGAGCTGGGCGCATCCTGCGCGCACGGGGTGGGGTTTCTAAATTGGGGCGCCGGCCGCCACTGCCGCGTCATATACATCGATGGTGAGCTGCCCGTCGAGACGTTCAAGGAGCGCATGCAGCTTATCGCCTCCCGCCATGGACCAGGCCTTCATTTTTTCGGCTACAACCGCGAGTATCTTGGCTACGCCGGAATGCCGCCACTAAATACCACAGCGGGTCAAATATGGCTTTGGCGAGAGATCGAGATCGTCAAGCCGGACATGATCATTTTCGATTCGATCATGTGCCTTCTTGTTGGCCCGATGTCGGATGAGGCGACATGGGCGCCGATGAAGCCACTGGTTTGCGAGCTTTCCACGAAGCGAATTGCGCAAATATGGTTCAACCACGCGAACGACCTCGGCAAGAGCTTCGGCGACAAAACCCGCGAATGGGAAATGGATACCGTCGCCAAGCTCTCGAAAGTCGAAGGGGAAGATGGCGCATTCCAGCTCGAATTTACCAAGGCCAGGCTGCGCACGCCAAATACCGCCGGGCAATTCGCGCCCATCATTGTCCGGCCAAGCGATAATTGGAAGTGCGAGACGGCGAAGCCTGCCAGAAACGGGAAAAGGGGAGATGTCGCCGATATCACGGCCGGGATAGTGGAGGTTTACAGCTTTCTCGCCGACGGCAAGGCGAAGTCGCCGGGGCTCGACGATGGGTGCTCACAAGTCTTGAAAGTCCCAGTCGCCGATATCCGAAACGAGCTGCTTAACCGCGGCTATTTAGACGGCGAAAACGGCACAATTTCCGCAACGTCACGGTCGCATTTTTGTCGGGCAAAAAGGGTACTAGTGGCTCGATTCATTCAGATTGACGGGTATAAATGCTTGAGTTTGATACGTGCGTCGGCTGTGGTGAACTGCCAATCGGCTTTCGCGTGGTTGGCATTTCGATCGTCCTCCCAAACGGCGATTTCGTTTATGAGGGTTTGTTTGTCCGGGATGCGGCGATCGAGGCACTGGGACGAAAGGACGCCGAGTTCGGACTCGGCCATATCGAGCCAACTGCCGTGCTTTGGCGTGTAATGCCATTCGAACCGTTCGGCCAGCCGCCTTGCTTCGGCGGCGGGAAAAGCTTCATAAAGCGAAGCCTTGGTATGGGTATTGAGATTGTCTTGCACCAGAACGATTTTCTTGGCGTTCAAGAAGTGGATATTGGCTAAATCCTTCAAGGCATGAGCATAATCCACGGCGGTGTGACGATCCGTGACTTTGACATGCCGCCAGCCTTCGAGCGGCGCGAACATCATGAAGAGATTGGCCGTGCCGTTGCGCTCGTATTCGTAATCGAACCTGGCTGGCCGCCCCTCTTTCATCCGGATCGGAGCGCGGGTTTCGGCAATCAATTGCTTCGAGGTCTCATCCAAGCAAACCAGAGGAATACCGGGATCGCGCGGTCGCGTGTACACGGCCAGCACGTCTTCCATGGCCGCCACGAACGCGCTGTTGGCCTTCGGCGGGATGACCCATTGCTGTTTCAGATGCGGCTTGAGAATGTTTTTTTGAGAGTCCGCCCGATCGTGCTGTCGCTGGCGCGATCGACAATGTTCAGTTCGACGACCTTGTTCTCCAACAACCGCAATGTCCAGCGCGCGCGGCCCTTGGGGGGCTCGGAACAAGCCAGAGCGATCAGTTTGGCTTCCTTCTCGCCGTCGAAAATCCGGGGAACGCTCCAGCGTGCGCTGGTTTGCGGCTTAGCACGGCCTCGAAGCCCTCTTCCACCAATTGCTTGCGCACCCGGTAAACCATGGATGCGCTGGTTGCCAGAGCCTCGATGATCTGGTTGTCGCTCCATCCTTCGCCGGCTTCCGAGACGTCCGCCTTCAGCAAATCCGCGCCTTCCGCAGGCGCTGCGCCGGGTTGCTCCCTTTCCGGATCATCGTTTCAAGCAGCGAACGTTCGCCGCAGCTCAACCGCACAACATATTTCTTTACGACAATTTCCTTCGCAGCCATGATCGCCTCCGTCGTTCGGGTCGCGACGAAAGCAAAATCATCAAATCCTCTCAAATTAGTTGAAGCGGGCCACTAGTGAACGCGGAAAGTTCGCCCAAAGAAACAACCTCTTTTGGAGCAAGTAATGGTTCTAAAATCGTGCGTGTTGCCAATGGGTTAACCGGAAACGTTGCACTTGCGTTGCACTGCCACGTTGCATGCAACAAACGTGCAACAAACGGCAAACGTTGCACGTTGCACTCCCCTATAGGGGTGCACCGCAACGCGCCAGCCGTTATCGGGCGCGGCAAATTCTTTCGAGACAAAAAATGTTTCAGTCTGGCGAAGCGTTGCCTTTGGTGGCGTTTGGCGGCCAGGAAATCGCGCGTCCGCAAGAAAATCGCGGACATTCCGAGCCATAATTAACATAACACATTGTTATTACGCCGACTAATTGTCTCAGCCGCCACGGTTTATCCTAGTTTATGTCCTAATTTAACGGTTGCGTTCCTGCTCTTGCTAGGCCATCTCAGGGGCATGGAAACAGCAGAAAAATACCGCGCCTGTAGCCGGCCGCCAGCGGGCGCATAGGTCCGCGGTCAGCAACGGGACGCGGTTATTTTGTCGTCGAGAGGGGAAAGGGTCGGTCTTGCATCGGATGTTGGGTTCTTTCAGAGGCAGCTTTCGGGGGCAGCTCTCGATATGGCAGAGGATGGAGGATGCGGTTCGCAATCTGGCCTTCGACGGCGAGGCCTATGGTGTCCTCTGCGATCGCCTTGGCCGTTGCCTCCAGCGCCTTGGCCTTGAGCGCAAGGCGCGGGACGTGACGCCGACGCTGCAAAGCTATCTCGCGGCGAAGGCTCAGCCGTGAACATCCTTGAGGCTCTCGACGATCCGTCGCTGTTTGGGCCTCACTTTCGCGGGCCGTCCTGGGCCGCGTGGCGGGCCTTCCTGACGGCGGCTTGTTTGCCTTGCCAGCGGATATGCCGTCCGAAGCTTTTAAAGCCGCCACGGGGCGCGCCAGCCAGTCCCACCGCGCCTATTCACGGAAGCGGCATTGATCGTCGGCCGTCGCGGCGGCAAAAGCCGCATTCTAGCGCTGATCGCCGTCTATTTGGCTTGCTTCCGGGACTATGCGCCTTACCTCGCGCCGGGCGAGGTTGCGACGATTGCGGTGCTTGCTGCGAATCGCCCCCAGGCCCGGAGCATTTTTCGGTACATATCGGGCATTTTGAAAGCCGTTCCGCTGTTCGCGCGGATGGTCGTGGACGAAAACACCGAGGCGATCACGCTGGCCAATCGTGTGGTTATCGAGATCGGCACCGCGTCTTTCCGCACGACGCGCGGGTACAGCTTCGCGGCGGTGTTGTGTGATGAAATCGCATTTTGGCGGCAGGACGAAACCAGCGCTAATCCGGATGTTGAAATCTTGGGGCTCTGCGTCCCGGCATGGCTTCGATCCCGGGTTCAATACTCATGTTGGCTTCGTCGCCGTATGCGAAGCGCGGGGAGCTCTATGCGGCCTTTCGCCGGCATTTCGGCAAGGACGATGCGCGCGTGTTGGTTTGGAAGGCCGACACGGCGACGATGAATCCTAAGATTGACCCGGCGATAATTGCCGAGGCGTATGATTCCGATCCCGAGGCCGCGCGTGCGGAATATGGCGCTGAGTTCCGCGACGATCTTAGCCGATTATATCACTCGTGAAGCCGTCGATGCGGTTGATTGTTGGGGCCGGAGCTGAGTTACCGCCTTAGCCCGGTATGACGTATTCGGCCTTTTGCGATCCGAGCGGCGGCGTCAACGATGCGATGACGCTAACCGTTGCACATTTACGCGATGGTGCAATTTGTGTTCTTGACGCGGTTCTCGAAGTCAGGCCCCCGTTCGATCCGGAGGTTGCTGTTGCCGAATGCACGGCGGTTCTGAGGCGTTTTGGTGATCACCCGTGTTATCGGCGATCACATATGCGGGCGAGTGGCCGACGGCTCGGTTTGCCGAGCATGGGATTGCGTTCGAGCAGTCGGCGCGGCCGAAGTCCGACTTGTACTGCGATCTCTTGCCGCTGCTGAACGCCAAGCGGGTTGAGTTGCTCGATAATCCGCGTCTGGCGGCTCAACTGGTTGGGTTGGAGCGGCGGACGGCGAGGTCCGGCCGGGACACGGTTGATCATTCGCCTGGTGGCCATGATGATTTAGCGAATGTCGTCGCGGGCGTGCTTGTGGGGCTGGATCTCGATCGGCGGCCGGCGCTGGTTCGTCAATCGGACATGTTGGAGGCGGGCAAGCCGGTTAGCATTCCAGACGTTATCTCGACTTTTGTGGCCGTGCTGTGTGTTGACAAGGCTGGCATGTGCGCATCGGTGCGCGCGGCGAAAACGCTGTATGGCTCGTGTTCCTTGATCATCTTGGACTTCGAGGCGGGTCCACTACACCACGGCGCGCTAAACGCACTGACGGACTTCGGCCAGTTTGCGACCCGCTGCAGAAACGGGACACTTGCGGTAGTCCCCGAGGGGTTCACGGCTGGTGGCTCATTCAATGGCTGTGTGGCGATTGAGATTGTTGACGGGCGTCTGCCTGAATTGCAGTTATTGGCGGCGGCGCGATGGATACATAGCGGCGCTGTGAAGCTTGGTTCGTTGGCGCAAGAAAAGGCGCGGCTTTTGCCGTTTGGGGCAGCGTTGGATTTTCGCGCGGGTGAGAACGTCGATGATCCGCTTCGCTGTGCGATTTTGACGACAATCGCTGTTGCGTTTGAGACGGATTCTCGTTCGTTAAAGGTGGGATAGATGGCAATCTGGGATCATTTCGAGTCTTTGATTCTTGAATTCATGGAAGCCAGGGTAGCGGAGCTGCTCAGCCAGGGCGACGTCGTCGCCACGCCTGAACTGGTTGCTCGCGTTAGGGGTGACGCCGTGTGGGCGGCCGAGCGCGCGATTGCCAGATTTCAGGCGGGGAATGGTGTGCAAAAACCGGGGAAAATGGCGCAAAATCATTGAATCTAGGCTGATATCGACTATATTGAAGAGATGAAACAAGAGTTGTCAACAATTGCGCTAAAGTCTAAAGCAAAGTCCAAGGCCAGGCGTCCGAAAAAGGGGTTCATCACCATCCAGATGGACACCAATTTGATTGCACAAATTGAGTCGTTCGCGCGCTCGACGCAAGTCAGCCGGTCGTGGCTCGTCCGGGCCGTTTTGTCTGGTTGGCTTGCCGATAAAAAGGGCGCGCCATGATCAATGAGCTGCAAGTCGCCGAGCGTATAGCGAATGGCGATTCTGCCAAGTCGCCGCAAGAATTCGGCAACTCACTTGGTATTGGGCGATTTGAATCAGCGGCACTGGCGCCGCGTGGCGCGCAAGTGAGGGCGAGTTCGTCTGGCGGGAGCCAGAGATTTGGCTGACGCCGGAAATGCGCAGCCGCGCCGCGGCGTTGCCGGTTTTGATCGATCATCCCGCGAGCGGCACGTTGAATAGCCCGGAATTTGCGGCGCGATGTGTCGGCGTGACGACCTATGCATATGTCCGCGGCGACGAGCTTTGGGCGATCGCGCGCGTGTTGGACGCTGGCGCGAACGAAATTTTGCTCGCTGGCGCTTATGAAGATTCGTCTCCGGCTGTGATTTTCGCGCCTGGCACCGGGGCGCGGATCGAGATCGACGGAAAGCCTTTGCTTTTGGAACCAGAGCCTTTGCTTTTTTGACCACATCGCTTTGTGTTCCAAAGGGGTCTGGACAAGAGACGGGCCGCCAGGGTGGAAACGACTACCGAAGTAGTGAGACTAATATAGTTGCGAACCCGATAAGGAAATATTATATGAATGAGCGAAATGGAACGTGCAAAAGAAATTGACGAAGCGGTGCGGGCGGCCGACGCAAAGAAGCGCGCCGATGCCGAAGAGGCGGCCATGGCCGGCGAGAAGCTCGATAAGATTATTGCCCATCTCGATGCGCTCAGCAAGCGCATGGATGCATGGGACGAGAAAAGCAAAAGCAAGGACGAGGAAGGCGAAGGCGAAGGCGAGATCGAGAGAAAAGGGCAAGCCCAGAGAGCTTGGCGCCGATTTGCGGTCCGCAAGGATAGCGCCGCCGACGCGGAAGAGATCGAGAATTATAAGCGCGAGATTGGCGCCACTCATAAGATTGCGGCTGACAGTCGTTCTCGCCGAAATTCAAAGCGAAGCGGACCGGGCCTCGACTGCATGGGGGAAAGATGCCCCTCATCCATGGGAAGGTGAAGCAATTGTATCCTACCGTCGCCGCGCGGCGCGCTTGCACCAGCAACATTCGCCTACAGTGGAAGGATGTAGATTTGCATACATTATCCGGCCAGGCACTTCGAAACGCGGCGGCGCAGATTTACGCCGACTCCATTGCGGCAAGCTCGTCGCCGGAAAGCTATCCGGGCACGCTGATCGAACGCCACGTGCGCGATCCCATCTCCGGCCAAAAACGGATTGAATTTTATGGATCTCCAAGTGCATGGACAAATCAGTTTAAGGGCGGGCCTATGTACGTGACGAAGTTCAAAACCGGGGCGCGGTACGATAACGATTGATTACATTCCCTCCGGCGATTTTGATTGCTCCTTAGTTGCCGGGGGATCGGGGCGTTGAACATTTAGCGGCTTTCTCATCCGTCAGCTGCGGTGATCCGCCTCGTGGCGCCGTCTCGTTTTCCCTTTCTGAGCGGGGCGGCGCCATTAATTTATTCGGAGGCGGGAATGTTTGATTGCTCGCTTTACTCGGCCGACGGCATTCGTGAGGCCGCGGACGTGCGGCATGAGATCATCGAGTATCAGATCGAGCAATTATCTCTGCTCGGCTACAAGAGGGACATCAAATTCATCTTTCCCGATGGCTACAGCACGCCAGATTTTGATTACTCGGACGGGCTCCCAGAGGATGCGCGAGAAATTGTGCGGAAAGTTTATCTTCTTTACGAGGACATCGAGCGCGCTGAGCGCGAGTTACGATTGAGGGCGCGGCCGAACTGACATGGCAATTTCAAGCAAAATAAATATCGACGTCGACAGCGCCGCATTTGCCGCGTTTCAGGACGCCGGGCGCAAGTCACTAAGCGGTCATCCACTACGCGCCGGCCGAAAACCTTGAGCAGTGGGCGTGGCATTGATCGATCGCGCCGAGGCCGTCATGCAAGCGCCCACGCGCGCCGCCAGTCGCGGTGTCAAGGGTGGACAGCGGCGAGGTTTTACCTTTTAATGATCCATTCGCCGGGAGACGAGAGATTGAAGTACATCATATACGAAGATTTGGTTCTTGAATTCATCGAAGCAAGGGTATCGGAATTGCTTGACCAGAGGGCGTGATTTCACCGAAAGTCATCTCAAGGGAGTTGCGCCCGGATCGCATAGACGAGCTTGATGGGCTGGTCTCGTAAGGGAGTGCCAGTTTGAATTTCAGAAGGTGATGGGGTGGACGGCCCCCGACGGCATCGATTGTGCCAGAATAAGGTCGTTGCAGATCTCAAATAAAGGAGACCGTCCGTGGAACAGATTAGCCGAATTGGCATGGACACGTCGAAACATTTTTTCCAGCTTCATGGGGTGAACGCCGCCGAGAAGGTGGTTTTGCGTAAGAAGCTGCGGCGCAAGGAGATGGTCGTTTTCTTCGAGGCGCTTGCGCCGACGGTGATCGGGATCGAAGCCTGCGGCGCATCACACCATTGGGCGCGGATTTTGCGGTCGTTCGGCCATGAAGTGAAGTTAATCGCGCCTCAGCTGGTCAAGCCGTATGTGAAGCGCGGCAAGAACGATACCGCCGACGCCGAGGCACTTTGCGAGGCGATGAGTTGACCGACGATGCGCTTCGTGCCGGTGAAGACTGCCGAACAACAAGCGGCCCTGATGATGGCCGGCTTGCGCGATCGGCTGATCCGCAATCGCACCCAGCTGTCGAACGCCATCCGCGGCTATGCGGCCGAGTTCGGCTTTGCCTCCGCCAGGGGGATGGCGCACATCGATCCGCTGCTCGATCGCATTCAAGCTGATGAGAGCGTGCCTGTCCTGGCTCGCGAGCTGTTCGCGGTCCAAGCTGAAGAATATGCGCAGCTGCAGGCGCAAATCGTCGAAGCCGACGCCAAGCTCATGGCCTGGCACAAGGCCGATGAATGCAGCCGGCGCCTCGCCAATATCCCCGGCATCGGTCCGATCGGCGCGACTCTGCTGCTGCTGAAAACTCCGGCACCCGAGATGTTTCGATCGGGGCGGCAGTTCGCGGCTTGGATCGGCTTGACGCCGAAGGACCATTCAACGGCCGGCAAGGTCAGGCTCGGCGTCATCACAAGGGCCGGCGACGAAGCCTTGCGCAGCGTGTTAGTGGTTGGAGCGACCGCCGTCATCCAACATGTACGACGCGGCGGGCGCGGGTCGCCCTGGATCGTCGGCCTCCTCAAGCGCAAACCGCCGAAGTTGGCCGCCGTGGCGTTGGCCAACAAAATGGCCCGCATCGCCTGGAAGCTGATGGTCACAGGCAACGGCTATGCCGCGAAATCCGCGCCCGCCGCCTTGACGGGCGCCGCGTAGAGATCAGCCAGACACGGGGAGCAACTCAACTGCAACCGTGCTGAGCCGATGCTAGAACTTGCAAGGCAACGAGCAGATGGCGTGATCAATCGATCCAAGACGCGAGACACTCCGTGCTTTCCACTGGCCGCCAAAGGTCGCTTGGGTGTTTGGAACTCGCATCGCGGAAACCATCTTGGCCAGCGTTCATGTGCGAGCGCGAAAACAGGCCGGACATATGGACGCAAGCGATCTGATCAGAGCACTGCCCAAATAACCTTGCGAGGAGGGGGCCGTCCACATATGGGAAGCGGATATTCGCTCAAGCCGCCTGAATGTCGCGAGTGCGCCGAACCGGTCATTCCACATGGTCTGATCCGTCATCAACCGTCGACAAGCACATTTCCAAGCCGCAGCCACGTAAAGGAACATATTCCGTGGCAATGGCGGGCGCTGCCGAACGGGCGAGGCTTAACACCTATGGTCGCGCCGAGATTTCCTTCGGCGTCGGGCTCCTGCACGATATAGCATTTAGTTTAGACCATCTAGTGTAAGTCAATGCGCGGTTGGGAAGGCCTAATGGAAGGATTGAATAACAAAGTAGGCCGGGCGAAAACCTATTCCGTTGGCAAGGGGCGGATACTTACATAACGGGTCGCCCGGTGTTGTGCATATATATTTGAACTGGGGTGTGAGATTTGTCTGATACATCCAGGCGAGCGCGGCCGAATAGCAAGTGGCCTTTGCCCTGAACAGAAAACTAGCTGTAGTCAACGACTGTAGTTTATTGTCAGTGGTTTGAGATGATTGGCCGTACTCGCCCAAGATGATAGGAACCCTATCCGCTAAGACTTTACCACAAACCAAGGTCAACCCAGGATACAGGCCATAGTCGGCGTAGGCATGGAGATCATAAAAATTAAGGCCGAGCCCCGAGAAAAGACCAGCAAGAATTTCAAAAGCCGCGAAGCTAAAACCCGCCGATGATGTCACCGGCACCGAACTGTTCAATTTTGCATATTTGGCCATGTCTTGGATAAAGTCCCGGGCTCCCAGCCAATAAGTGGGAAAGTAGCCTGCGATGAGCGGGGCTTCGATCTCGTTGATCACATCGAGGCCATAAATGACCTCCCTGATCTGAAATCGCACCCCGTTTTCATCAGTTGCCGTCGCATTGAATAGGTTAAGAAGCGGAAGCAGAACTTTCTTTTTGAAATTGTCTCTCTCCCCAAAGTTATTCAGGAGCACATTCTCGAAGTAAGCTTGGAGGGGGTGGAGGCTGGAAGTAGGATCAACGACAGTCTGCATATCCACGCCGTTCAGCGCGGTGACTTGGACCTGCAGTCCATATTTCTTGGCCTTTATAAAAACAGTTTGCAGATTGCCAATTAACTCAGGATTGCCCTTGGCATCTAATGTTAAGCCTACTGTCTGCTTGCCAGGCGGCTGGGATAGATCGAGCTGAATGCCTTGCAGCCCGGGGAAGACCCAAATCCTTACAATCTTTGCTCCACCACTTGCCATTGTGGCAAAGTACGCGTCCATGACGCTAGAGGTCGTGCTGAATTTGGAGGGAAATTTGGAAGTTTGAAACAATAAATTGTAGACAGGGTTGGAGGCAAGCCAGTCAGGGTAATTATCCGCGAACCAGGCTTCGTCGTATCCGACCGAAAAATTGCCTGCAAAAGCGGAAGTTGAAGCGCAAAGCAGGCACAAACCTGCTATCTGTCGAAGAATGGCTTTCATTTTGTCCCCCACACCGGAAAAATCGCGAAGTCTATTTCAATGCAGAAGCGACCTCTCTGGCGTGCTGCTGGTGACCCTGGAACGTTTTAAGGCCAGTTTGCAGCAGGCTCTTGAGTTCGGGATTAGTGGCAGACGGGATAAGCGTAACCTCAAGCGCGCCGCTCACCGTCAGGTGATAAGCGACCTCATTGGCAAGGTAAGCCCTGTCGAATTCCGCGCCTTTGAGCTTCGCTAGTTCAGCGCGTTTGCCGGCCGCTTGTTCGGTTAAGGCGTGGCTGAGGTCATTGTCTTCCGGCGTAACCTTGAGTTTGTCTACCGCTTGCTTATTCACCGCTGTATGGTCGTGCACCATTTGCTCAGCGAACGCACGCACATCCTTGTTCGTGGATTTCGATAGAGCTTGCTTGGCGCCTTCTATATCGAGTTGTCCGGCCGCGTAGGCGATGTGGGCGATCTGTGGATCAGTGAGCTTGGCCGCAGCACCTTGCGCGAGGGCGCCGCCACTTAGCATGCAGACTGCCGCCGTCGCCGTGCACAATCGAATTAGCATGACCTGCCCTGCCTGCTGCCAGCGGATGCTGGAACAGCGCCGAGCGCGTTGGCGCCGTTTAAAACGAATAAACCCGCTAAACAGTTTGCCGCTGTTTTAGGATTTTGGCAATGCCAAATCCTCGACATGAGTTCTCCCATGCACCCAGGTCGGTGACATCGGCGCGCCGAGCGCCGGAAATAGGTCAATGCGATTACGGTTGAGGTCTAGGTTGCGCCGCCGTAACCGTCGGGCCAAACGATTGATTTGGAAAGACCGCTTTGAAGGTCAGCTGTTCGGCATTGAACAGCCGCTTCGGGTCGAAAGCAGAGATTCAATCTGAGACATTAACGCAAAGCACCGGCTAGGGCCATTGCGGCGGCACCTGAGCGTCGGGCAGCGTCATGCGCTCTCCAATCGCGGCCTCGGTCTTCGGCCTCGACGGCCGCTGCTCGCTCGCCGTAGCATGGGGAAGGGCCGAAATATCAGACGTGCCGGAGCGCTGCGATTGTAGCTGAAGCTATCGATGAATTGTCCCGGCGCCAGGGACAATCTCACATTCACCCACCACGTTGAAGTCCATATTCACTCGAACCACAGACGAGGCTCTTTGTAGATGATCAGTAGGCGGCGAAGACCGGAGCCGCCCCGAAACCGCCAAACCTCCAGTTCAACCCGGCGCGGACGATATGCGTTCCCAAGGTTCCGGTCTTAAACGAACCAACCCCCGGAGGAGGAGAGCCTACCTCCGACCCGCTTACGCCGCCGAGCTGCACAAAGAGATATTCGGTTTTCAACGAGATATTGTCCGTCACCGCATATTCGGCGCCGGCGCCGGCCGTCCAACCAGCGTGCGTCGTAGAAGCCGAGCCAGAAGCTGTCCCGGGCTGGCCAAATACGGGCACCGATACGAACTGCGAGGCGCTGAGGGTTACCTGGCCGTAGGAAACGCCGCCGGTGATATAGGGCAGGAAGCGGCCGAGAGCGTAACCCAAGCGAAGACGCGTCGTCCCGAACCAGTCCATGCCGATGCGCAGGTCGGTAAACCTGACGGTTTGTCCCGGTATTCCGAACAGAGCTGATGCGGCCTGTTCGTGTTCGCTCTCCTTGACATCGCTCCACTGCGCGTCGGATTCGAGACCCACGACGATGTTGTTGGGTAGCTGGTAGTTGTACCCGACCTGACCTCCGGCGATGAAGCCCCCCGTCCGGTTCGATGTGTGGAGCGTGAAGACGCTGCCCGGGAAACCAGGTAAAGGCGGCTGAACGAAAATCGTATCGGCGTCGACCACGCCGCCGCCATATCCGCCGTCAATGCCGACATAGAAACCTGTCCAGGTGAAGATGGGCGCCGGAGGCGGATAGACGGGCGGCGGCTCGGCCGCGAAGGCAGAACCGACGAGGGCGGACGCTGTAACAGCGCTGGCGGCGAATTCAGCCAAGGACATTTCACACTCTCTTTTTTCGCCTGTCGGATCAGATGAGTTTCATCGAGCCGAGGGTCCGCGGACGTTGCTGCGAAAGTTTCGGATGAGCAGTTTATGCCGAAGACAGGCGAGCGTGAGACCGATTTGCAAGTTGACGACATTTATGCCGAGTGTGACAAATAGATCACAAAGCATGAATTGACTTGCAAGGCTTCGCGCAAATCGGACGTTATTCGATCCGATGTGCTGCTCCCGCCTCGGCGCTCTTCGCGGCGAGCGCCAACAAATACGTCGCATCATTGCGCTTCCGGCAATATCAAAATTTCGGCGACTATGGCGCGGTCGAAGTATTTCAACAAAGTTATTGGGAAATATTCGCTGCCCTCGCAACGCCGTGCAAACCGAGCCTGACGGCGCTTGATTGACGATCGATGTCAGGATTGGGGCAGCGCATGACAATCAAACGTAAGACACGCAAAGCGCCAGCCAAACGCGCCGCCCTAGCACAAGCCCTCGCACGTCACAAGGCCGCGCAAGCTGCTGTGGATGCGGTTCCAGGCCCCAGAGGAGTGTCCCGAACATCTGCGCGAGGAGGAAAATGAGGCTCTCGACGAACTCAGTTGGACACCTTGCGGCAGCGATGCTGAATTCCTCGAAAAGCTGCGTTATCTCTACTCTCGCCAAGCTGGAATATGGGACTTGCCGGACAATGGCGACGATTACGGCTGTATCGTCATCGCCGCCGCATGCTACTTCTGCCCGGTGAACGCATGACACTCCGCCTTAGCTATCCCACCTATAAGCTTCGCGCGCTGTGCTGGGACTTGCGGCGGCTGCGCGCGGGGCGCTAACACTTAACAGGAATGGAAATGACGACGTATGCAAAATACAGAATTCTTTTGTTTTCCCTCGAATTGACGGACGGGAAATTCCTGCGTGTGGATAATCTCGAAGATGGCTGCAGCGCCATTGAGGCGAAAGCGGTTTTCGACGAGATGCGGCGTACCGCCGATGTCGTCGATGTCGGAGAAGGTGCGGGTCATCGCCTGTCGCTCGTTCAGGAAATCGACTCGTTCGAATGCAGAGGAATCCCCCGCGAATGCCGAGGGATTCACTTGTAAGGCGGCGCGGCGGGCATCTGCGCGGCTGGGGTGAGAGTGGCACAACCCCAGACCATAGGAGAACATATTTTTGCAACCAGAATGGCCAGCAGATAAAGTTGAACGCCGCGCGGTTGCTGCACTGATCCCCTATGCCCGCAATGCCCGCACGCACAGCCCGGAGCAGGTCGACCAGATCGCGGCGTCGATCCGCGAATGGGGCTGGACAGTTCCGGTGCTTGTCGACGATGAAGGCGGCATTATTGCCGGCCATGGGCGCGTGCTGGCGGCTCACAAGCTCGCGATAGCCGAAGTCCCGGTCATGGTGGCCGCAGGCTGGTCAGAGGCCCAAAAGCGCGCCTATGTGTTGGCCGACAACAAGTTGGCGCTGAATGCCGGCTGGGATGACGATCTTCTCAAGATCGAGCTTGGCGATCTCCAGGCGTTCGACTTTGATCTTGGCCTGATCGGTTTTAGCGCCGATGAGATAGCTGGACTGACGTTCGACAGGAGCGGCCTAACCGACCCCGACGAGGCGCCTGATGCGCCAGCGGCCACGGCGAGCGCGCCTGGCGACGTTTGGCTGCTTGGCAAGCATCGGCTCGTTTGCGGCGATTGCACCGATCCGCTCGTGGTCGAAAATGCGCTGAACGGCGTCAAGCCGCATCTGATGGTGACCGATCCGCCGTATGGGGTCGAGTATGATGCAGCGTGGCGAGGGCACGTTAGGACCGCAAACGGCAAGCGATTATCTCTTGGTGTCCATGCCAAGGGGAAGGTCGAAAACGACGGGAAGGCCGATTGGCGCGAAGCGTGGGTGCTGTTCCCTGGCGACGTTGCCTATGTGTGGCACGCGGCCATGCGTGTGGGGGAATTCGAAGGAATCCCTCGAAGAGGCAGGTTTTGCTCTGCGCGCGCAGATAATTTGGGCGAAAAATAACTTCGCAATTAGCCGCGGGCATTATCATTTCCAGCATGAGCCGTGCTGGTATGCTGTCCGCGAGGGTTCCACGGGACACTGGTGCGGCGGTCACAAGCAAACGAGCGTGTGGCACATCGACAAACCGCAAAAATCCGAAACCGGCCACAGCACGCAAAAGCCCGTCGAGTGCATGAAGCGGCCGATCGAAAACAATTCCTCGCCGGGGCAAACGGTTTACGATCCTTTCGTCGGCTCCGGCACCACAATTATCGCAGCGGAAATGACCGGCCGCGCATGCCACGCGATCGAGCTGCAGCCCGGCTTATGTCGACGTCGCAGTGACGCGCTGGCAGAATTTCACCGGGCAGACCGCAACTCTCGAAGCGACGGGCGAGGCATTTGAAGCCAATGACCGGCGCGCGCAAGCTCTAGGACACAAACTAGGATAGACGCGCCGAAAAGGCCTATTTTCCCTCTATTGGAGGCGGAACTCCTCTCCGCGCTCAGTCCCACGCCGCTCACTTTGTTCCATGCGCGAGCGCTCAAATACCGCGATTTTCTCACCGTGGTCCTGATCGGCAAATCACAGCGCCAATGGCCCGACAACTGGATTTACATCCATGACCTGAGAGTCAAAGTCGGCCGGGTACAAAACTTCCGGTCTTGGTCGCCGGAGATGGTCCCGGGTCGCTGCGGCGGTCGCATGGTTTTTCGCGGCTCGTGCCCTCGCGCGGCAATTCGTAGGCGGCGGCGCGGTGTGGGGGGCCGTGATCTTTGCCGCTCTGCTGCCCAACGCTTATGGCGCGTCCTATCCGTTCGGATTTGCGGAACTCTAAAGCCATTCCACGCCCTTTCGCCGAGGCTTTCGTGCTGGCCGGGCTCGCCGCGCTCGCGGCAAGACGCGACGTTGTTTGCCTTTGCTGTCTCGTCGCGGCGGCGCTTTTGCATCCGATCATGGCGCTCGCCGGGTTTGGCGTCTTTGTTGCCGTCCGCGGCTTGGAAGATAAACGCTGGTTTTGGTTTTGCGCCTGCGCGGGAGCTATTTCGATGTTGGCCGGCGCCCGCGGCCTGCCTTTGATGGACCGGCTTTTCACGGCGACTGACCCATCCTTGCAGAGCCTGTACGAGTCGTACAACGCCTTTTTGTTTCCAAGCCTTTGGCCAATCGAATCGTTCCCGCCGCTCATCGTCCAGACGGTGACAATTGCGATTGCCGCCCTCCTCCAGCAGGGCCGCGCCCGGCGGATTCTTGCGGCGATCATAGTGGTTGGTTTGGGCGGCATAGCGATTGCCGCGATTTTTGGCGATTGCCTTTCGTCGCTCCTCGTCGTGCAAGTTCCGCCTTGGCGCGCGGCTTGGTTGATGGCCGCCGCCGGGGCGATGGCCTTGGGCGTCTGCGCCGTTGAACTGTGGCGGCGCGGCCCAAGCGGACGCATCGTTTTGGCCCTTTTGGTGCTGTGTTGGTCGTTCAACACAAAATTAGGCGTCGCCGGTCCCACCGCGATCCTGGCCCTTTCCCTCCATTTCGGCGCGAAACGGTTCGCGCCATTGCTCAAGCCCCAATATGTCCTCGCCACATGGATATTTACCGTTGTCGTTGCCACGATTTGGAACGTCCGCCTTTTTGCTTATCTTTGGCAATTTGCCGTGGCCGCGCCCCCGGGCTCTGACAATCTTAATATTGTTTTGATCAGACAGCTTTTCGCCTTTCCGCTTTGCGCCCTTGCCGTCTATTTTGCCATCGCCAAGCCGCGCATGGGTCCGCTTGTGCAAAAAGGCTGCGCGATTCTTTTGCTTGCGGCGTTTTTTTGCCTTTGGGATCGCCGGCCGCCAGCCGAGCGGATGATGGAGGCGAGCCGCGTGCCGCCGGACATCATGCGGCTGATCGCTCGACGCCAGGGTGAAGTGCTTTGGATCGGCGGAATGAGCGAGGCCTGGTTTATCCTTGGCCGGGCGCAATGGACCTCGCCGCTGCAGGGTAATCCTGCAATCTTTTCATCCGCTCTTGCCACCGTATGGCGTAACCGCACGCAAGTCCTGATGGATTTGAGGCTCGCGGACCAAAAGAGCTTCGTGCCCTTAAGTGCGCCGGAGAGTGCAGATTTGCCGCGATTGTCGCAAGAGGGGGTGCGGCAGCTCTGCGCGCGAGAGGATGCGCCCGCTTGGATAATCGCGCCGCTCGAACAGGGCAAAGAACTTCCGGCCGGGGTTGAAATGAAACTATGGCGATTGCCCGCGCCGCAATTCCAATTGACCAAGGGCGACGGCGTTTACGTCTGGCGGAGAATCGACGCCCTTGGCGTGATACCATGCGCCGGGCAGAAGCCGGCCGGATTGAGAATGCCCAAACAAAAATTGAGGTGGACCCGGTCATGAGGACCAGGGGCGGGTGATTCCTAGTTGGAAATCGGGTCCGTTCCTTTTCCTTCTTATCATGCCGCCAGAGGCTGCGTCTGCTGCTGTGGGTCTGTGGGCAACGCGCTTGCGTTGTCCACATATCCACAGCCAGCGCCAGCCAATGCGGCGGCGCCGTCGTGCTGGACCGCCATCGGCGCCCGGTTTCGCAGCGCTCGATGAAAGCGCTTTGTGTTGTAAAAGTCGATCCAAGCGGAAATGCCGGCCTTGGCTTCGTGCCCGTCGGCATAGTGCTTCAGATAGATGTCCTCGTGTTTCAGGGACCGCCAAAGGCGCTCGATGAAGACATTGTCCATCCAGCGTCCGCGTCCGTCCATCGAAATTTGGATTCCAGCTTCGAGCAACACACCGGTGAAGTCCATGCCGGTGAACTGGCTGCCCTGGTCGGTGTTGAAAATTTCCGGCTTGCCGTATTTCGCCAAGGCCTCCTCCAGCGCCTCGACGCAAAACGAGGCGTCCATTGTGTTCGACAGCCGCCACGACAGCATCGCGCGGCTCGCCCAATCCATCAACGCCACGAGATAGAGGAAACCCCGGCCGATCGGAATGTAGGTGATGTCGGCGCACCACACGTGATTGGGCCGTTCGATTTTCAGACCGCGCAAGAGATAGGGATAAATCTTGTGTCCCGGCGCGGGTTTCGACGTGTTCGGCTTAGGGCCGAGCGCCACAATGCCCATGGTTCGCATGATCCGCTGCACGCGCTTGCGGTTGATGTCGTGCCCCTCCGAGCGCAGTTGCAGCGTCATCCGCCGCGAACCATAAAAAGGATAGGCCGTGAACAATTCGTCGATCCGCCGCATGAGTATGAGATCGTTGTCGTTGGCCGGCATTTTCGCCCGGTATACGCCCGAGCGCGCCACACAAAGCAACGCGCATTGGCGCCTAATTGACAGGGCTTTGTCCGCGCGATCGAGCATCTCTCGACGATCCGGCGCGCTCATCTTCCGGACCTCCTGGCTAAAAAATCCCGCTCCACCGTGAGCTGCCCGATCTTGGCGTGCAGCTTCTCGACCTCGCGCTCGCGCGCCGTCTCGGCGTCGAGCCCCACGCCCGCGTCGAAAGCTCGCGCCGCGTTCCCCAGAAGCTGCTTCTTCCAGGCGTAAATCTGGTTCGGGTGGACCTCGTGGCGCAGCGCCAAATCGGCAACCGTCGCCTGCTCACGCAAAGCCTCCAAGGCGACCTTCGCCTTCATCCCCGCGTCGATCTTGCGTCTCGTCTTCTTGGTCATGGTTCGCTCCGTCTATCATGACGGAACGGTCGTATTCCAACTTAGCCGCTGGTCCTAAATTCGGGGACCACTTCTAATGACGCGCCGCCGTGAAAGGAATCGCCCGCCGCTGGCTTCTCTTGGGCTCGGGCAAGCCACGCACGAGCATGGTGCATCTAAAAAGAAATCTTTGCCATAGCTTTAGTGGAAATATATGCTCGGCAGCAGCGAGGAAACATTAGGGAGCGAACGATGAAGGGCTATGCTCGCTACGCACTTATGGCGGCAATCATCGCCGCCGCATCTGGAATCGCCGCGCCCGCGCGGGCGGACGAGACGTGCCTCTCGCCCTATACGGCCGCGCTCATCAAGGGCCAGGAGGCCTATCTGCATGTCTGGACGCTGGGCGAAAAGGGCCTCGGCGACGAGTCCGACAAGCTTGTCACTATCGACGTCGACCCCAAATCGAAAACCTATGGCACGGTGATCAGCAGCGTGTCCGTCGGCGGCCGTGGCGAGGCGCATCACATGGGCTTCACCGACGACCGCAAATATCTTTGGGCCGGGCGCCTCGACGACAGCAAGATTTTCGTCTTCGATGTCGGCACCGATCCCTCGAAGCCAGGGCTCGTGAACACGATCACTGACCTGCCCGGAAAGACCGGCTTCGTCGGCCCGCATACGTTTTATGCCATTCCCGGCCGCATGGTGGTCGGCGCCTTGTCGAACAACAAGACCCGTGACGGAGTCACCGGTCTCGCGGTCTATAACAACAGAGGGGAGTTTCTCTCCGCGCATCCGATCCCGGCCGGTAACGGCGGCGACGGCTATGGCTACGACATCGCCATCAACCCAAAGAAGAACGTGTTTTTGACATCGAGCTTCACCGGCTGGAACAATTACATGACGGATCTCGGCAAGCTCATCAAGGACGCCGAGGCGATGACGCATTTCGGCAACACGATGGTGTTGTGGAACCTCAAATCCATGCAGCCGGAAAAAATCTTCAGCGTTCCCGGCGCGCCGCTCGAAATCCGCTGGTCGCTGAAAGACGGCGACGATTGGGCGATCACCGCCTCGGCGCTGACCTCAAAACTTTGGCTCATCAACCACGACGCCAACGATGAATGGCAGGCCAAGGAGGTCGGCACGATCGGCGATCCCGCAAAAATTCCGCTGCCCGTGGACATTTCGATTTCGGCCGACGCCAAGACTTTGTGGGTCAACACGTTCATGGACGGCACCACCCATTTGTTCGACATTTCCGATCCAACGAAGCCGGTGCAGATCTACGAGAAAGTCACCGGCAAGCAGGTCAACATGATTTCCCAAAGCTGGGATGGAAAGCGCGTCTATATCACCTCCTCGCTGTTGGAACATTGGGACAAGAAAGGCGCCGACAACGAGCAGGTCATGCGCGCCTACGACTGGGACGGCAAGGATTTGAAGCTCAAATTTGAGGTCGATTTTTTTGCCGAAAAGCTCGGCCGCCCGCATCACATGAAGTTTTCGGGTCCGCTCGACAAAGCCTCGCTCGACACGCCGAGCCGCGCGGCATCGCGGTGACGACGCGCGCGACGGGAACGTTTTTGTTCAGGCCGTTGTGCAAGAGTTTGATCGCGGCGGCGGGGATTCTCGCGGCCGTCCTGCCGCTCCGCGCGGAAAAGTCCGCGGGCGTGGCGCCGCCGCCTGGAAGCTACACGCTCGACCATATTCAGCGCGTGCCCGCGGGAATCGTGCTCGAAGGCACACGGTTTCCCCGCGCTCTCTCCCAGTACACGACGGGGGCGATCACGCTCCTTGCGTTTTTTTATTCCTATTGCGCCGACCCGAAAGGTTGTCCGCTTGCCTGGGACGCGTTCGAGAAAGTGCGCGAGGAGATCATCGCGCGCTCCGAGCTGCGCGGACGAGTGAGGCTCGTCTTCATGAGCCTCGACCCGGCGCATGATACGCCGGGGATGCTCATGGGTTTTTCACGCCGCTACGAAGCGAGCGCGTCCATCGTGCCCTGGCACTTCCTCACCACCTATTCCAATCTGTTTCTAGAACCCGTGCTGCGCGACATGGGCGAGGAGATTTCCATCGATCGCGAGGCATCGGGGGGTGGCGGCGTGGTCATAAATCATCTCCTAAAAGTGTATTTGATCGACAAGCAGGGCTTTGTCCGCGAGATCTATTCGAACCAATCCCTCGATCCCGCCATGATTCTTGGCGACATCAAGACGCTGCTGCTCGAAGAGTCGAAGGCCAGCGGACATATGGAATGAGCGTTGGTTCAAAGAACCCACCTCGTTGGGGGCATGAAGAGGAGGGCGCGGAGGCAGACGCGGCTCAGTTTGGCGTCGAGATTGCAAAACAGAAGCCGGTGGGAAAAGTCTCCGTCCGCCCCGGAACACGAAATGAGAGCCAAGAGGAACCACGGTTGTGGAGCTGAGCGCTAAAATACTGTAAGTATATAGAATGCGGGCGTAGTTCAATGGCAGAACGGCAGCTTCCCAAGCTGCATACGAGGGTTCGATTCCCTTCGCCCGCTCCAAGCACTGCGACCGATCGTCGGAAAAAGTGACGCCGCCACAAGCATCAAGTGTTAAAGGCCGGAACGAATAATCCCGTTGCGGCTCAAGCATGATCCTTATCGCATCACGGGCTTTCACTTTGGAAGTTTGTGTTCCGACGTCCTTCCTCTCCCCACCGGCATCAATAGCGCACCCGCACATATTCGCCGGGCGCGTCGCAGATCGGCGGCAGATATCCGTCGCCCGGCAGACGCGCCGGCACTTGCTTGCGCGATTGGCGCTTGATCCATTTGAACCAGTCAACCCACCAGCTACCTTTGTGTTTGGTTGCCCTCGCGAACCAATCCTCGAACTCGCCGGCCGGTGCCTTGCCCCGCCAATACTGATATTTCGGCTTGCCGGCCGGATTGATGACGCCCGCTATGTGGCCAGAACCGGCGAGCACGTAGCGGACCTTGCCGCCAAGGAACTTGGCGCCGATGAACACGGATGCCGCCGGAGCGATATGATCCTCCCGCGTCGCCAGATGATAGACGGGTATCGTGACTTTCGAAAGATCGAGGGTCTTGCCGCCGAACTTCGCCTTGCGCTTCGAGAGCCTGTTTTCGAGATAGCAGTGGCGCAAATACTCAAGATGGTTGGCCGCGGTCATCCTTGTCGAATCCGAGTTCCATGCCAATAGGTCGAAAGCAGGCGGCGGCTTGCCCTTCATGTAATTATTGACCACAAAGGACCAGATGAGATCCTCCGGCCGGAGCATATTGAAGGCCGAAGCCATCGCCGACGCATCGAGATAGCCGGTCGCCGCCATTTTTTTCTTGAGCGCGCGCAAACTCTCCTCATCGACGAAGATCTTTAGATCGCCGGCTTGGCTGAAATCGGTCTGGGTTGTGAAGAATGATGCGCTCACGATCCGTCTATCGCCGGTCTCCGCCATATAGGCGAGCGTCATTGCCAGCAGGGTCCCGCCAATACAATACCCAATCGCGCTTACCTCGGATTCACCTGTTGCTTTTTCAATTGCACCTAGCCCGGCGTAAATGCCTTCCCGCATATAGGCTTCGAATCCCTTGTCGCGATGGCGCGTGTCGGGATTAACCCACGATATCATGAAGACGGTGAGGCCTTGCGACACCGCGAAGCGCACGAAACTTTTTTCGGGGTTGAAATCGAGAATATAGAATTTGTTGATCCAAGGAGGAATGATCAGCAACGGCCGCTTGAATACCGTATCGGTAGTGGGCGCGTATTGAATGAGTTCCATGAGATCGTTACGAAAGATGACCTTTCCTGGGGTCGTCGCGATATTGACGCCGAGTTCGAACTTCGAGGTATCGCATTGAGTGATTTTGAGCGTGCCTTTGCCGGCCTCCATGTCCTGCGCCAGCAGCGCCGCGCCACGGGCGAGATTGTCGCCGCTCGACGCCCAGGTTTCCTTGAGGAGCTCGGGATTGGTGGCGAGGAAATTCGATGGCGAAAGGGCGCTCGATATCTGCCGCAGGTAGAATTTTGCTTTGTCGCGAATGTGCGGATCGACATCGTTCGAGCGCAGGACAAGATCCTCGGCCCAATGCGAGACGATGGAGTGCGCCTGCCGCAGGAAATCGAAGAACGGACTCTCCCGCCATTCCGGCGCGGCGAACCTTCTGTCCGAAGGGTCATAGGGCACGAACGGATATTCGAATTCGCCGGACATCCGCCGCAAACTATGGGCCCAAAGGCCAAGGAGCTTTACCGTCAAGGAGGATTGCGCTTCGAGGGTCCGGGCCGGGTCGCTCAACCAATGTTCGGCAATGCGGCTGATCGAACGAAGCGCGTCGGCAACTCCGTTTGACACATTGCTTTTGGCCTCGTTGCTTTCCGACGGCTTGAAATACGCGGCGAGCGTTCTGCCGCCCTGTTCCACGAGCCGCGCCAAATTATAAGACAAGCGTTCAAAGTCGGGCGCTCCCTCCATTTCCCGCGGAGCTTTCCGCGCCGCCGGGGCGGGAGCGGCCACCGTGCGGCTGTCTCCAACCGAACCCCGCGCCGGAGCTTTGCTAACAGGGCTGGCAGCCGCGTCAGCCGCGACACGCTTGGACGCGGCGGGTTTTGGCAATGCGCCGGCCTTGGCCCATGCTTTTATTTCAGCCTTTGGCGGGGCGAGCTGGCGCTCGATCTGCCCGGCCTCCAAGCGCTTGATTTTTCTCGCGATCATTCGATTTTCCACGCTTTCGCGCGGCTCAAAAAGCCGCTTCTGGAATCGCAAAATCCGCGAAGCGTTTCGTCGCGGTTTCGACACAATAAACTTGGATCGTGCCGATAGGCAACCAAACAAAGTTCCAGTGCTGGGACGCTGAAATGCAACGAAACTTGCTCCTTCACCTTTACGCGCGGCCTGTGACGCTGGTGGCGCTTGCCGGGATTGGTCTTAGCTTTGGCCCACTTGTTCATGCGCAAGAGGCAAAGGCGGGCGGCTCGCCACTTGACACCTTGATGCACACGAAAATTTGGGCCGACGTCCCGGAAGCAAAGGATTTCGTGCGCGAGACACGGCCGCCGCCGGACAGTCTCGCCTATCAGCCGGTAACTGGAACCGATCCCGAACGGCCGAAGCTCAGAAGCAAGGTGGAACTCGAGGACCTGGAGAGCGAACTTGAGCTCGCGGCCTCGCACAATGACAGGAACGCTGGAAAACGCGTGGGCATCAAAAAACCGGCTCCCGCCGCCACAACAGTCAAGCACGAGTAGAGCCGCGCGGATCGAGGCCGCGCGTCCGGCCGTCGCTTCCTTGACGTTGCTAGCACGCGCGTTCAAGCAATCAGCTCCGCCAAACGCTGAAAGACCGCGTCGTGTCGGGCCCCCGGAACTTGCCGCCGCAAGCCAAACAACGGGGCTTTGGTGAAATTGGCGAGCGTCGTCATTGTCGCCGAGAGCGACACCGTGGCACCCTCGGACTCGCTGACGACTATGGCGCGGAGATCAAGCGCATGACGCAAAATCACGTCCTGCGCGGAAAGGACATGGCTCAGCGTCCCAAGATAACTGCCGCCGGCGAGGATCAATGGCAGGTCGAGCGAACGCAGCAAATCCAGCACCGTGTGGCGCGCGTCGAGCGGAACCATGATGCCGCCGATGCCTTCGATCAGCAGGGCACCTTCGTTTCCGGCGATTGCCGCGCGGCAGAAATCGACGACCGCTTGAAAATTGATTGCTTTATTCTCGGCGCGCGCGGCCATGTCCGGGGAAAGCGGCGCGCGAAAGCGCCACGGCGAGACGCGTTTAAGTTCCTCCGGGTTGACTTCGCGGCCCAGAGCCTCGAGGAGCACGGCCGGATCGCTGCCTGAAGGCGCGGCCGGATCGAAGCCGCTCACGAGAGGTTTCAACGCGGCGACCGGTTGTCCGAGCCCACGGAAATAACGGATGAGACCCGCGGCGACAAAAGTCTTGCCAACATCGGTCCCGGTGCCGGTTATGAAGACTGCGGACACTTGGGGATTTCCTGGCGCGCGGGCGCAAATGCGACGAGAGTCCGCACGGCATCGGCGAGTCGGGCGATCTCTTCGTCGGGATGCAGGGCAGTGAAGGCGAAGCGCAGCCGCGCGGTGCCAGCCGGGACCGTCGGCGGACGGATCGGCGTCACGAGGAAACCTTCCTCCGCCAGTTTGTTTGATGCTCGCAATGCCGCCTCCGGCTCGCCAATGACAAGCGGGACAATCGGGCTTTGCGCCAGGGGAAGGCCAAGACGAGAGGTAAACGCCCGCGCCTTGGCGAGAGGTTTCGCGGTCAGTTCTGGCTCGCTTTCGATAACCGTCAAGGCGGCGATCGCCGCCGCCACCATGGCTGGAGGCAAGGCGGTCGAATAAATCAGAGTCCGCGCGCGGGTTTTCATCAAATCGATCACGGCCCGCGACGCGCATAAATACCCGCCATAGCCGCCGATCGCCTTGGACAAGGTCCCCATTTGCAATGGGACCAGCGCTCCGCCGCCAGCCGCGAATGCCGAGCCGCGCCCGTTGCCGATCACGCCGAGGCCATGCGCGTCATCGGTCATGAGCCACGTATCGAAGGAGGAGCAAAGGGCCGCGAGTTCCTGCACGTGCGCAAGATCGCCGTCCATCGAAAACACCCCTTCGGTGACGAGCAACGCGTGGCGAAAGCGCGCGCGGTTTTCACTCAGCAATGTCTCCGCATGAGCAACGTCGTTATGGCGGAAGACCAAGGTTTGCGCGCGCGACAATTGCGTCCCGGCCCAGAGGCAGGCGTGCGCGAGTTCGTCGATCACAATCAGATCTTGCGCGCCCGCAAGCGCCGGGACGATGCCGGCATTGGCGAGGTAGCCGGAACCGAAAACGCAGGCGGCTTCGGTTCCCTTGAGCCGCGCGAGCCTTTCCTCCAGCTCGCGAAATAAAGGATGATTGCCGGTGACGAGGCGCGAAGCGCCGGCGCCCACGCCATGTTGCGCAATCGCGGCCGTGGCAGCGCTCTTTAGCGCCGGATGGTGGGAAAGGTTGAGATAATCGTTGCAAGAGAAGGACAGCAAGCGGCGGCCGTCGCGTTCAATCCATGGGCCTTCCCCGCGAAAACTCTCGGCAAGCGTTCGCCGCAAAGAGGCGCGCTCGAGTTCCTCCAATTTACGAACAGCGAAATCATCCAAGGACCGCATCGGCATCTCGGCTCTCTTGAGGCGGATACGGAGACTTCGCCGGAGCGAGCGGCGCGGCCCCGTACATCGGCGGCTTAGAAGCAGGCGAACACCGCCACAAGACCCTTCTCACAACCTGCCGCCGACTCATGCTAAAGCTCCGGGATGACCCCGCATGAGTTCATCCGGAAATGGAAGCCCGTCGCGCTCACCGAGCGGCAGACGGCGCAAGAGCATTTCATCGATCTCTGCCGCCTCGTCAACCATCCGACCCCCGTAGAGGACGATCCTTCGGGCGAGCGCTATTGCTTTGAAAAGGGTGCGCTGAAATCCTCCGGCACGGCCGGCTTCGCCGATGTCTGGAAGAAGGGCCACTTCGCCTTCGAGTACAAAAAGAAAAAGAAAAGCCTCGGCGAGGCTTTGAAACAGCTCTCGCAATATGCCTGGAACCTCGAAAGCCCGCCGTTGAATGTCGTCTGCGACACCAACGCAATCAGGATCGTGACAGCCTGGACGAACACGCTGTCGAAAACCTTCGATCTCACCTTGGACGATCTCGCCGACCCGGCAAAATTCGCGATCCTGCACGCGGTCTTCCACGATCCGGAAAAGCTACGAGGGCACATGACCCGCGAAATGCTCACCAAGGAGGCGGCGGATAAATTCTCGGGTTTGGCGGAGCGCCTTCAATCGCGTGGCCATCCGCCGGAGGCCGTGGCGCATTTCATCATGCAGCTCGTCTTCTGCTTTTTCGCGGAGGACGTGAAGCTTCTGCCCGAAGGATTTTTTCGCAAGGCCCTCAAGCAGTTGAATATCGGCAACAGGCACGAACATGCCAAAGCCATGCTCGACGACATGTTTTCCGCCATGGCGAGGAAGGGCGGACGAGTAGGCAATGAGTTCATTGCATATTTCAACGGCGGTCTTTTCGACGGCCAGGCTGCATTGCCGCTCGACGACGGGGATTTGGGCCTGCTTGTCGCGGTCGGCTCGATGCAATGGGCCGAAATCGATCCGTCCATCTTCGGCACCTTGTTCGAGCGCTTTCTCGATCCGGCCAAGCGGGCGCAAATCGGCGCGCATTACACCGACGCCAAGAAAATTCTTCAGATCGTCGATCCAGTCGTCATGCGCCCGCTCGAAGCGGAATGGGCGGAGGTGAAGGAGCGGATCGAAAGGCTTGTCTCCCTCGCGCAGGAAAAAGGTCCACGGGCGAAGGAATGGGCTAAGGCGGAAGAGGAGCGCGGACGTTTTGTCGAAAGGCTCGCGAGTTTGCGCATTCTCGACCCGGCCTGCGGCTCGGGCAATTTTCTCTACATGGCGCTCCAGCGCGTGAAGGACCTCGAATTCCGCGTCATCAATGAATGCGAGAAGCTGGGGCTCAAGGCGTTGGCCCCCCGCGCTGGCCCGGAAATCCTTCACGGCATCGAGATCAACCGGCTCGCCGCCGAGATCGCCCGCACAACCATCTGGATCGGCGACATCCAATGGGGCCTGAAACACGCGCTTTACACGCGGCCAGAACCGGTACTGCGCAAGCTCGACCAGATCGAATGCCGGGACGCGGTGCTAACGCCGCGCCCGGATGGAAGCTTTGGCGAAGCGCTTTGGCCGGCGGTCGATTTCATCGTCGGCAATCCGCCGTTTTTGGGCGGAAAGGTGATGCGCCAGGGACGAAGATCGAAGTCGGGCGAAAGCTCCGGGCTGGGTGACGAGTACGTCGAGGCTCTCTTCACGGTTTATAAGGACCGCGTCCCTGCCGAAGCGGATTTCGTCTGCTATTGGTTCGCCAAGGCCTGGGAAGCGATGCAAGCTCGGCGTGCGAGCCGCACGGGTCTCGTCGCGACCAATTCCATTCGCGGCGGCGCCAACCGCCGCGTGCTCGATCCGATCGCGGGAGAGGGAAGAATTTTCGAGGCCTGGAGCGACGAGCCTTGGATTATCGAGGGCGCCGCCGTGCGCGTGTCGCTGGTCGGTTTCGGAAATAATGGGGAGAAGTATCTCGACGGACATGCAGTGCAATGTATTAATGCCGATTTGACGGGTGCAATGGACATAACGAAAGCCGTCCGGCTTCCAGAGAATGCTGGAGTTTGTTTTGAAGGCATAAAAAAATATGGTCCGTTTGATGTCTTGGGAGCCTTGGCTCGAAGCTGGCTTATGGAGCCTCTGAATGTAAATGGGCGTCCCAACTCAGATGTCTTGCGTCCTTGGCTTAACGCGATGGATTTAGTGAGAGACGCTTCCGATACTTGGGTTATTGATTTCAGCGAAAAGGCGGTTGAAGAGGCCATTCACTACGAAGCACCGTTTCAATACGCTCGTGACAAAGTATTACCAATGCGCGCCAGGGACCGTGCGAAACGCACGCGGGAAAAATGGTGGCTATTTGAGCGTGATAGGCTTGCCTTTCGTCATAAGCTAAAGGGCTTAATGAGATTTATGGCTACGCCGGTTGTGGCCAAGCACAGAGTTTTTGTTTGGCTGGACAAACGGGTCTTAGTTGCAAATCTCTGCGACGCCATCGCCCGCGACGACGATACGACCTTCGGCATTCTTCACTCGCGCTTTCACGAGGCCTGGTCGCTGCGACTCGGGACCTCGCTCGAAGATCGCCCGCGCTACACCCCGACCACCACGTTCGAGACCTTCCCCTTTCCCGAAGGGCTCACCCCCAATATCCCAGCCGCCGATTACGCCGCCGATCCGCGCGCGATCCGCATCGCGCAAGCCGCCAAAAAACTCGACCATTTGCGCAAGGCCTGGTTGAATCCGCCGGACCTCATTCGCATCGAGCCCGAGGTCGCGCCGGGCTACCCCGACCGCATTCTGCCGAAGGACGCGGACGCCGCCAAAAAGCTCAAGGAGCGCACGCTCACAAACTTGTATAATAAGCGCCCGCAATGGCTCGCCGATGCGCATGAGGCGCTCGACCGCGCCGTCGCCGCCGCCTATCGCTGGCCCGAGGATATTTCAACCGAAGACGCGCTGGAAAAGCTCCTCGCCCTCAATCTCGCGCGCCAACGGCGGCGTGAAAAGTAGACCTAACCCCACCGGCGCGCGGCGCGCCAAAGAATCCATTGCCTTCGCCATTGCGGCAGCTCGACGACGGTCTTGAAGGGTTCGTACCCGGGCTTTTCCATCAGCCGCAGATAAGGCTCGCAAAGGCAGACGGGCAAGAACGCCGGACGGCTTTTGTCCGGCAGGCCGGGGAGCTTGGCATAAAAAATATCGAGATGCGCGCGGGAAACAGCGCGCGCATCCGCAAGCGCGGCCAGGACCGCCGGCGAGGCGTGACCTGCGGCAAAATCGTCGCGGCTCGCCCCATGCGCTCGCAAAATCTCGCCCGGGACGAAGCCCCGCGCGAACTGCCAAGGCAGTGCCCGGATCAGCCCGGTGATCCCATAGGCAATCCCCGCATGGAGGGCGGCATCGCGGCTCGCGGCAGCCTCCTCTCCGTCGAGGATGAGCGCGGCAAGCCGCAGAAGATTCGCGCATGTGGCTTCCGTATAGGCTTTGAGAACGTTGATGGACTCGATCGATTCGCCATAAAGATCGCGCCCCCGCGCGGAAATCAATTCGAGGAGCGGCGCTTTTGGCAGATCGAAGCGCGAGATCGTATCGAGAAGGGCGGCGGCGACGGGATTGGCCTTGGCCTCGCCCGCCCCTTCGAGCGCGTCCCGCCACCATTGCAACCGGATTTCGCCAAGCAAGGGCTCGGACACGATCTTACGCACGCGGGCGATTTCGAAACTGAAGGCATAGAGGGCGTGGATATGCGGCCGCGCCTCGCGTGGAACAAAAAGGCTCGCGAGCCAGCGGTCTCGATCCTCGCGGCGGAGCAGTCCCTCGCAATATGCGTAGTCCGTATCAATGGGCTGCGTCTCCCGCCCGCGTCTACGCCGGCCTCTTCGCGGGGGTGGCGGTCGGCGCCGAACCCACGGTGTCGCCGCGCAGGCCGAGGTAGATCAGCATCGGCGAACAAATAAAGACGGAGGAATAGGTCGCGACAAAAATGCCCCAGATCATCGCGATCGAGAACGAGCGGATCACCTGGCCGCCGAAAACGACAAGCGAGAGAAGGGCGAGAAACACGGTCGTCGCGGTCATGATCGTGCGCGGCAAGACCGCGTTGACCGAGACGTCGATCAGTTGGTCGGCCGGCATCTTGCGGTATTTCCGCATCATTTCGCGAATGCGATCGAGCACCACGACGGTTTCGTTCAGAGAATAGCCGACGATGGTGAGAATGGCGGCGATCGACGTGGTGTTGAATTCAAGTCGGGTCACCGCGAAAAAGCCGACGGTAAGCAAGAGGTCGTGCATCGTCGCGATGATCGCGCCCACTGCGAACTGCCACTCGAACCGGAACCAGAGGTAGCAAAGCACTGCGATGATCGAAATGACAACGCCAAGCGTACCGGACTGCACGAGTTCGCCGGACACGCGGGGACCGACGACCTCGGTGCGCCGGACTTCGTAGCCATCGCCGATCGCCTCTTTCACGCGGTTCACGGCGGCCTGTTGCGCGGCATCGCCGCCCGCCTGAAGGCCGAAACGCATGGTCACGTCGGACGGCCCCCCGAAACCCTGCACCTCGACGTCGCCGACCTTGAGATGCTCGGCGATGGAACGCAATTTTGCTAGGTCGGCCACGCCATTGTTGGCGCGGAGCTCCATCAAAGTGCCGCCGGAAAAATCGATGCCGAAATTCATTCCTAAGGAAAGAAAAAGCACGACCGAAATAATCGAGAGGAGCGCCGAGAAAGGATAGCTCACGCGGCGGAAGCGCATGAACGGAAATTTGGTGTTCTCGGGCGCAAGGCGCAGGAGTTTCATTCGATAGGGCCTCTTCCGAAACGGCACTCAAGCGGTTCTTGTTGCCCGCCTCGAGGCGGGTTGGCTTGCCACATGAAAACACTCTATCCTTTTGCGATCGCGCCTGAAAGTGCCACCCGGTTTTACCTATCCTTCAAATCGGCAACCGCGTCGGCCGCTGGTAGCGGTACCAGAGCGCGATCATCATCCGCGTCATCGTCACCGCTGTCACGATCGAAGTAAGAATGCCGAGGGCCAATGACACGGCGAAGCCGCGCACCGGTCCCGTACCCAAAAAATACAATATGGCGGCGGCGACGAACATGGTGACATTGGAATCGACGATGGTGGCAAAAGCCCGCTTGAACCCAGCGTCGAGCGCGGAAATGATCGAGCGACCCATATGCGCTTCCTCTCGGATGCGTTCGTAGATCAAGACATTGGAATCGACCGCCATGCCTATGGTGAGGACGATCCCTGCGATGCCCGGCAGGGTGAGCGTCGCCCCGAGAAGCACGAGGCTGGCAAAAATGAACGAGACATGGACCGCCAGCGCGATATTGGCGAAGACGCCGAATATGCCGTAGGTGATCAGCATATAGAAGGCGACGAGGGCGGCGCCGACATAGGCCGCGCGCCTGCCTGCGTCGATCGAATCCTGACCGAGACCCGGACCGACGGTGCGTTCCTCGACAATCGTGAGCTTGGCTGGCAACGCGCCGGCGCGCAAAAGAATCGCGAGATTGTTCGCCGCTTCGACCGTGAAATGCCCGGAGATTTGGCCGGAGCCGCCCGTGATGGGACTAAGGATGCGCGGCGCGGAGATGACCTTCCCGTCGAGGATGATGGCGAATAATTTGCCGACGTTTTCCGACGTCACCTCGCCAAACCTTTGCCCGCCGCGAATATTGAAGCGGAAATTGACGATTGGTTCTTGCGTGCGGGGGTCAAAGCCCGGCTGGGCATCGGTCAAATCCTCGCCCTGCACCATGACGCGCTTCTCCACCGGCAACAATTTGCCGGGTTGCTCGACGTCTTCCAAAAATTCGACATCGGCGGGATCGGCGCCCGGTTCGGCGACGAGGCGGAATTCGAGCTTGGCCGTCGTTCCCAGAATTTCCTTGAGCTTGCTGGTATCCTGCAAGCCCGGCACTTCGACGAGAATACGATCGGCGCCTTGCCGTTGGATGTTGGGCTCCGTGGTGCCGAGCGCATCGACGCGGCGGCGCAAAACTTCGATTGATTGCTCGACGGCGCGGCGGACCTTGCTATCGACGCCCGCCTCGGTCACCGTGAACTGGATGAGGCCGTTGTCGTTTTCGCTCACGTCGAAGACCGCGGCGCGCGAACCGGCGGAAAGGCCGCTGCCGGCGGAGGCCGCCAGTTGCTTGAGTTTCGGCATGACTCTCGCACGCTCGCCCGGATCGGGGATGCGCAATTGCACACCGCGTGGCTGAGCACCAATGCCCCCCGTGATCGCAACCTTCTCCTCGCGAAGCACCCGGCGAACGCTGTCGCGCAGATTGTCGACAAGAGACTTCACGACCGAATTGCTGTCCACCTCAAGAAGCACATGCGATCCCCCTTGCAGATCGAGGCCGAGCACGATGGCGCGGGCCGGCACCCATTTCGGCAGATGCGAAATCAACGCCTCGCGATGGTCCGGGCTCATAAGACTAGGCACGATGAGGAGAAGCGCAAACGCCGTCATCGCCAGAATGGATACGATCTTCCACGCCGGAAAACGCAGCATGATGGTGCAAACTCTCGACGGTTATGGGCGTGGCGGCCACCGCCTGCCCGGAGGTTAAGCTAATTTCAGGCTTGGTCTTGGGTTCGCGCCTGATCCTTGACCGGCTCACCCTTGGCCCGCACGTCCGTAATCATCGCCCGGAGAACGCGCACCCGAACACTTGGCGCGATTTCGAGTTCGAGCTCTGCATCGTCCACTACTCTCGTCACTTTGCCGATCAGGCCTCCGGTCGTGATCACGCTATCGCCCCGGCGCGTATTCTTGATGAGATTGGCATGGTCCTTCGCCTTTTTGCGCTGCGGCCGGATGACAAAATAATACGCGATGGCAAAGATCAGCGCGAAGGGCACCAACTGCATGAGCATATCCGCCGATGTGGGGCCGGCGGCAGTGGCGGCTTGGGCGAAAGCAGGTGTAAACAAAATCCCTTCTCCTTGATCCCGAGTCCTTTAAAGACTTGCGTCCGCCAAGACTTCTGTCTGCATGGCGCGCGAATATAGCCAGAGCGGGCGCGAAAGCAATGGCGCCAAGGGCCGCCATCCATAAGCCGGGCAGCCGCGGATTCCGCTGGGCGCGCGGCCGCACACGGCGGCGGGGATAAGCTTCGCCTCTGCTTTAAAAAAGTCCAGTTGGCGGGTTTACGGGTGCAACGAGCGATGGCCCGGTTTTCGGAACTTTGGAAAGTGATCTAAGACCGATGCGAGAGACCAGACATGGTGGGAAGCGTCCATTGCGCCCTGCGCTACTTCTGACCGCGGGCCTCTTGATCGTCGTGGCGGCCCTCGTCGCAGCGGTCTATTTTTGGTCGCCGCGAGCGAACCTCCGCGTAACGACCGGCCCGCCCGGCAGCACGGCCTATCGCTTCATCACGGCTTTCGCTTCGGTCACCGAGGCAAATCATCCGCGCATCCACATTAAACTCGTCCAAGTCGCCGATTTGGCGGCGAGCGCCAAGGCGATCGAGGATCACGCCACGGACCTCGGCATCGTGCGCAGCGACGCCGTGATCCCCACCAACGGCGACACCATCGCCATTCTGCGCCGGGATGTCGTCGCTTTCGTCGTGCCGGCCAAATCCCCGATCGACAAAATCCCAGCCCTCGCCGGTAAGACCATCGGCATCCCGCAAGGGCCCTTGCAAACTTACAACGAGCAGACCCTCGATTCGATCTTGAGCTATTACAATATTCCGGCGAAAGCGGTGAAACGGGCTTTCCTGCCGCTCGCTGAAATCGGGGCGGCGGTTCATGACAAGCAGGTGGGGGCCGTTCTCGCTGTCGGCCCGATGGGGCCGGGCGAAGTCGTCGACGTTGTCGACGCCATCAAGCTCGCGACCAAACGCGCGCCGGGCATCCTCGCCATCGACGAGGCGGACGCGATCAACAAGCGATTTCCGGGCCTCGAGTTGATCGACGTGCCCGCCGGAGCCTTCCGAGGGCGGCCGCCCACCCCCGATGATACGGTGACAACCCTCGCCATCACCTACCGCTTCGTCGCTCCAAACACGATGCTTGATGCCGTGGCTGGAGCGATCGCGCGATCCATTTTCAAGACCAAAGCCCAGCTGGTGGCCAAAACGCCGCTCGCCAGTCAGATCGAAGCGCCCGACCCCGATGACAAGAACCCAGTCTTGCCGGTTCATCCGGGCGTCGTGGCCTATCTCAACAGCGGAGAGCAGAGCTTCTTCGATGAGTTCCAAAAATATTTCTATCTGGGCGGCATCGTTTTGAGCATGGCCGGCTCGGCGATCGCGCTGCTGGTCGGACACCTCAATCGCAAGAAATCCGAAAGCGATCTGCGCCAGATCGATCGCCTGATCGAGCTCGCCGACAAGGCTCTTGCGGCGCAAGCATTCGAACTCAAGGCCTTGGAGGAAGAGCTCAACGGGATCATTGCGTGGTTCGTCAAGGGTCAAGCCAGCGGGACCGCCGACTCGACCGCGTTTTCCGTCGCCATCGCGCACGCCCGGCACGCAATCGAGAGACAGCGCGAGGGGCTCCGTCAGGGGCAGACAGCCTCAATGCCTCAACAAGAATTGTGAACAGGTTTTGTCTTTTCATCCAACCCCAGAAGAACTTGCGCACGACTGACACCGCGGCCTTGCGTCAGGAACGGACTAATGCGCCTGACTTTTGCAACGTCTAAAGGCTTGATGTTGCTAGTGATGAGCTGGCGCGCGCGGGCTTGGTCCAAATCAGTTCTTTGTAGGCGCGCACCGAGATTTGGCGTGACTTAAGATGTTAAACCTCTCAGAGGCATTTCGGTCTTGCTGGCGCGCGCGAAAAAATCGAGCGCGAGGCGCTCGATTGGGCCCTCACGCGGGGCTCGCGTTCCGGGCGGACGGCCTGGCAATATATCCAGGATCTCACCGGACGATTGGGCAAGGCGGCGGGGTGACCCGGTCCGTTCAATTGGACCGGATCGTGCCCCCGGTGAACGCCGAGGCATTTAGGCATGCATGCGCCGGATGACGTGCTAACTTGCTGCGCGGTTGGGGCGATTTAGCTATAATAATCAGCGAGGCGGCCATGGCGAACCCGGCGGGTGAATTGATTCGAAAATATCTGGCAATTCATGCGCATTTCATCGCCATCAAAGCCGCGGTCGCTCGCAGACGAATAGGTGACCTGCTTTCGGCCGGACCATTGCTCCTGCGCATCCCTCCAAGTCATGGGCGGCAGACTTATCCTGATCGAACTCGGCGCGGAAGGCGCGACCCGCGTGGTTTGTGCCCGAAGCACGCGATCGGCGTGTGGTGGATTTGCGAGCTCCCGCGGAGGGCCTGCGTCGCGCACATGCGCATTCGCGCTTTTCTCATATTTGCCGCTGTGCTCGCCTCCCCGCCGCAAGCCTCCAGCGCGCCCATTGACGAGTCCCCGCCCTTGCCACGTCCACGCCCGGCTGAGGCGCCTTCCCAACCGGCCCCATACGACGCCGCGCCGGCGGAACAGGCCAAGCCGGAGCCCGCCATCGATCAGGCCTGTCTGGATCGTCTCGGCGCCGCCGGAATCGAATTCGAGGCCGTCGCGCTTCCACCGGCCGCCAAACCGGGATGCGCTATCGAGACGCCCGTGCGGCTCAAGGCCGTCAAATTGGCTCCGCAGTGGATAACGTCGATCCGCCTGCCCGATGAGCCGACGCTTTCCTGCCGGTTCGGTGAACGGTTCGGCCATTGGCTGCGCGACCTCGCCTCCCCTCATTGCCGGCGAGCTCGCGGTCGAACTCAAGTCGGTTCGCACCGGGCCGGGTTACGAATGCCGCAACCGCAACCGCGCCGAGGCCGGCAAGATCAGCGCGCACGCGTCCGGTCTCGCGGCCGATGTCGCGAGCTTCGAGCTCGCGAATGGCCGAACGCTGGCCATCAAGCCCAATGGGGATGAGCATCTGCGTGCCACGGTCGATGCCATCCGCGTCGCCGCATGCGGCTGGTTCACGACGGTGCTCGGGCCGGGGTCCGATGCGGCGCATGTCGATCACATGCACGTCGACATCCTGCAGCACGGGTCGAGCGACCGCTACCGCATCTGTCAGTGAGGCAATTGCCGCGGATCAATCCCGCATTTCGGGCGTTGCCAACACGCGATGCGGCGTTCCCATGTAAGCTTCAGGTATCAGGCGCGAAGCGGGAAGAAGTCAGGCCGAGTGATCGCCAAGTTAAAATGGCATCCGGGCGAGCTTTATCCGCGTGCAATCTCGGCAATTTCCTTCGCACGCTGGCGACGCCGGAGCCGATCAAGCGACCGCTACCGCATCTGTCAGTGAGGCAATTGCCGCGGATCAATCCCGCATTTCGGGCGTTGCCAACACGCGATGCGGCGTTCCCATGTAAGCTTCAGGTATCAGGCGCGAAGCGGGAAGAAGTCAGGCCGAGTGATCGCCAAGTTAAAATGGCATCCGGGCGAGCTTTATCCGCGTGCAATCTCGGCAATTTCCTTCGCACGCTGGCGACGCCGGAGCCGATCAAGATCCCATGGGGAGGTGGATAGCGACCGGCGCTCTGGCAGAGTGAGGTTGCGACCACCCACTCTGGAGATGACCATGCAAACCGTAGCTGACCGACCCGAAGCACCGAACGCTATCCGTAATGATCTTGGCGCAATATTCATCTCGTTGGAACTCAGTCGTTCAACCTGGCTGATCACGTCGCTGTCGCCAGACGGCGGAGAGAAGATGTCGAAGCACAGCGTGCCTGCCGGGGACATCTACGCGCTGTTGGCGCGCTTTTCGGAGTTCAAACGGAAGGCGTTTGCGCGGACCGGAAAATCGTTCCCGATCATCGTCATTCAGGAAGCGGGGTTGGACGGCTTCTGGATTCACCGTGTGTTGCAGAATGAAGGGATCGAAAGCCACGTCGTCGATCCGGCCTCGATCGCGACCTCACGTCGGCGCCGGCGGGCGAAAACTGACAGGATCGACGGCGAGGCGCTGCTTCGCACGCTGCTGGCGTATAAGCGCGGCGAGCCTCGGGTGTGCGCGATGGTCAAAGCGCCAACACCCGAGGAAGAGGACCGCCGCCGACTTTGTCGCGAGCGCAAGATCCTGATCGCCGAGCGGGTCAAGCACGTCAATCGCATCAAAGGATTGCTGTTCTGCCAGGGTGTATCCGGCTACAAGCCGCTACGCCGCATGACGGCTCGGTTCAGGACGGGCTCGGGCCGGGGTTCGATGCGGTCGCATGTCGATCACTTCGCATCGACGACATCCTTCAGCACGGGTCGAGCGACCGCTACCGCATCTGTCAGTGAGGCAATTGCCGCGGATCAATCCCGCATTTCGGGCGTTGCCAACACGCGATGCGGCGTTCCCATGTAAGCTTCAGGTATCAGGCGCGAAGCGGGAAGAAGTCAGGCCGAGTGATCGCCAAGTTAAAATGGCATCCGGGCGAGCTTTATCCGCGTGCAATCTCGGCAATTTCCTTCGCACGCTGGCGACGCCGGAGCCGATCAAGGACTGGTCGATGACGACCCTGAAAGAGAACTCATCAAGATTGTCACCGGCTTTGGTGTGCCGGAGCATCACGGCGACGGTTGGGCCTTGCCAATGCTCGTCCAAAGCGGCACTCTCCCCCTCGGAATTTGGTCTTTAGGGGAATGCCGGCCAACTCGGCATCCACCTCGGCACCGGGATCGCGGTGGCTGTCGTCGCCGCCACCATCGGCGCCATCTTGCATCTAATCGTTCTTCGGCTCTTCAACACTCGGGGCTGAGGGTAGGCTTGCGGACATTGCCGCTACAATGATGGGAGGTCACCGTGCTCACGCTCGTAATTGGAATCCTGATTATTGTCGTTATCGGCGCGATCTTGTTTTGGGTCATCGATAAATTCTGTCCCGACGCGCGGCTGGCGCAGCTTCTCAAGCTGCTGGTGGTGCTGGTCTGTTTGGCGGCGATCGTGAACCGGTTGCTTCCGCTGATTGGGTATCCATCTGTGCTGTAGCAGCGTCAACGATTTTTGCGCCATATGTCGTGCGCAGAGCTTGGACTTGCGTCATGACTAGCTCGATGACAATCATCGAGCTATCGGAACGGGATCGAAAAAATTTAGGATTTGCCGTTAAGCATGCGCCGCGAGGCGCCCCATGCGTCCGTTGCGGTAGTCGTCGATCGCTTGGTCGATCTCGGCTCGTGTGTTCATCACAAAGGGCCCCTGGCCAACGATCGGTTCCTCGATCGGCTGCCCATTCAGGAACAAGAGCGTGGTGTCTTCCAGCGCCGCGATCGCAAACGTTTCATCCTCGCGGTCGAGGACGGCCAATTCGGCCGCGCCCGCGGTTTCGCCAGAGCCCAATCGGACACGCCCCTTGGGCACAAAGAGCGCGGCGGTCCAGCCGGCCGGAACACGAAATTCCGCGCTTTTGCCGGCTGTCAGGCGCACGTCCCAAACGTTCATCGGACTAAAAGTATGCGCGGGGCCCTGCGTTCCTTGGTAATTGCCCGCGATCACGCGCACGGTCCCGGCGCCGGACGGCAGGTCGACCCCCGGTATTTGGGCATCGGTGATGTTTTGATAGCCGGGCGGAGCTTGCTTGTCTTTCGCGGACAGATTGACCCATAACTGGATCATCTCGAACGGCCCGCCGCGCCTGGCATATTCCGAACCGTGAAACTCCTCATGCACGAGCCCCGAGGCCGCCGTCATCCATTGGACGTCGCCGGGACGGACTATGCCGCCTCCGCCCGAGGAGTTGCGGTGCTCGACCTCGCCGCTATAGACAATTGTGACCGTCTCAAATCCGCGATGGGGATGGGCGCCGACCCCGCGCCTTTGTTTCGAGGGAGGAAAATTCTCCGGCCCAGCGTAATCCAATAGCAGAAACGGCGATATTTCCTTGCTGAGGTCATTGTAGGAAAAAATGCTGCGCACGGGAAATCCATCGCCGACCCAATGACGGTTGTTGTTGCGCCGGATGAAGGAAAGTTTTTTCATCGTTCGATCTCCTTGGCCAACATCTGCGTGGCACGGACCGGGGATTTGCAAGATGGCGGCTTCGCTTGCCAGAGATCGACACACGCGGTCGATTTTTCAAGAGCGCGCGCTCATGCCGCCGCGCCGACGCCGCGCGGGCGATCCACATTCCGCAAGGCCGCGTGCAAAACTCTCGTGTCGGCGCCCGGTTTCACCGCCTCCACCGCGAGATGGCGCCGCCACCCGCGGGCACCTGGGAAGCCATTGAAAAGCCCCAGGAGATGCCGTGTCATCGCGTGAAGTGGAACGCCTTCGGCAAGACGCGCCTCGACATAGGGAATGAATGCCTCGACCGCCGCAGCGCCGTTAGCGACCGGACCCGGCTCGTTGAAAAAAACCGCATCGACTTCGAGGAGGAGCGCCGGGTTCTGGTAAGCGGCACGCCCCACCATCACGCCATCGACGTGATCGAGTTCCGCGCGCATCTGGGAGAGTGCCGCGAGGCCGCCGTTGAGCGCGACCGGGACATTGGGGAAGCGCTGTTTCAGGGCATGGACGAGACCGTAATCCAGAGGCGGAAGGACGCGGTTCTCCCTCGGCGACAGGCCTTTCAGCCAGGCCTTGCGCGCATGCACGATTAATGCGTCGCAACCAGCCGTGATGACGCGCCCGGCCAAAAGACCGAGCGCCGCTTCCGGATCCTGTTCGTTGACGCCCGTGCGGCATTTGACGGTCACCGGCAAAGCAACCCGCGCCTTGATGGCCGCGACGCAATCGCCGACAAGCTCCGGCTCGCGCATCAGACTAGCGCCGAAAGCACCGCTTTGCACTCGCTCGGACGGACACCCAACATTGAGATTGATTTCGTCAAAACCGTAATCGGCGCCAATACGCGCCGCCGCCGCCAATTCCGCCGGATCGGAGCCGCCGAGTTGAAGTGCGACGGGATGCTCTGCCGCGTCGAAGCGCAGCAGGCGATCGCGCTCGCCATGCAGGACCGCGCGGGCCGTCAACATCTCGGTGTAGAGCCGCGCCCGCCGCGACATGATGCGATGGAAAAACCGGCAATGCCGGTCCGTCCAATCCATCATCGGGGCGATAGCGAAGCGTCTGTCTAACATATTGTTTTTACTTGACATTATAGCGTCGCCGACCTCGACGGTTCGTGGGCCGACAAAATCATCAGAGCGATAGAGCTGAGGCATTTTCCGTTCGTTTCAAACAGTTGAGATGGCCCATCTTCGGTGACCGGCAATGAAGTTACTCGACCCGGTGCAACATTGAAGTACTGAGCATGATCATGTTGTACCGCAATCGTCGGCGTCTACTCAACCAGACTACCGCTGCGCTTCACGCCCGCCCAGGCGCATCGGGCTTCGATCGCAGATTCGGCGGCCTCGTCGCAGCAAAAGGTTGCATCGCCGTATTCTCCATCCGATTTGAACAATCTCGCGAGCGCAGGCCGAATGGTCTTTCCCAGATCGATCGAAATCGAGCGCCCTTTGGCAATTTCACACCAGCACGTCACCGTCAATTGTGGGCATAGATGAGCCGGAAATATTCCAGCAGGGTTTTCGCGTGCAGGACTTGAGTGCGCAGACCGATGTAGCCGTCAGGTCGCAGATAAACGATTTCCGGTTCTCGGATTCCCAAGGCGGCGTGAAGCTTCTCCAATCCATCAAAAATCAATTTGGGATCATATTCTCTCCCTCCTCGAATCAGGCCGCATCACCTTGCATCATAACCGATTCATCAGATTCAACTTCTTTTCGGGCGGCACTAAGCTTAATTCCTTACGTCTTGCAAGCAAGACTGGACCGCTCGCGCACATGAACCTAATCCGATTTGTAATTGCCGGTTAGCCTGTCCATCACGAGACCCGCCGCGTGACGCGAGTTCTTGCTGCCGCTCGCAGCCAGTCACCAGCGGGGAGAGGCTTTCGCCGCCGGGGTCGCTTCGGCTATGCTGCTCATGCCGCCTTGCACCACGATGGATCCTTCACCAATCGTGGGGACAAGCGTCATACGCAAACATCCAACAAGGTTGGGACATGGATCGCATTCTCGTGCTCGTGCGCCACGGCCAGAGCGATTGGAACCTAAAGAACCTTTTCACTGGTTGGGAAGACCCAGATCTCACCAGCAAGGGCGTGGCGGAGGCACGCGCGGCCGGGAAAAGCCTCAAGGCGCACGGTCTTTCCTTCGATCGCGCCTTCACTTCCAATCTCGTCCGCGCGCGGCATACTTTGCAGTTGGTTCTCGCCGAACTCGGCACGCCGAATCTCGAGACCGAGCGCGATCGAGCCCTCAACGAGCGCGATTACGGCGTGCTTTGCGGCCTCAATAAAGACGATGCAATCAGGAGATGGGGCGACGAACAGGTGGACCTTTGGCGCCGTTCCTACGATGTGCGGCCTCCGGGCGGGGAAAGCTTGCAGGACACGGTGGCCAGGGTTCTCCGATATTATTGCCAGAAAATTCTACCCACGGTGCTCGGCGGCCAACGCGTGATCGTCGCGGGACATGGCAATTCGCTGCGCGCCCTCGTCATGGTTCTCGACGTGCTGACGCCGGAAACCATCCCGGAATTGGAGCTCGCCACCGGGGTTCCGCTGGTCTACCGGCTAAAGCCCGATTCGACGGTTGCAACCAAGGAGACGCTCGATCCGTAAATGCGTTATGGCGTTTCTCATTGAGACCTCGGCCAGAGGCCTTGTCATGGCGGATTTGCTCGAACCAGTCGCGGCGGCCGCGCAAAGTTGTTTAGCTCCGGGGCTCACCCTCTTCCGGCGGTATCTCGATGACGCGGCGCAACAAGCAATTGCCGGGGAGATCGCGGAGGCCGTCTTGCAAGCGCCCTGGTTTTTGCCGCGCATGCCGCGGTCGGGTAAAGCGTTCTCGGTCAAGATGACCAATTGCGGTTGCCTCGGATGGGTGTCCGACCGCGAAGGAGGCTATCGTTATCAGGCGGCGCATCCGTTTACCGGGAATGCTTGGCCTGCCATCCCTTTGTCCGTGCTGAACATATGGCGCGCGTTAGCCTCCTATCCGCATCCGCCGGAGGCCTGCCTGGTCAATTTCTACGATTTTTCCGCGCGGATGGGCCTGCATCAGGACCGCGACGAGGCGGATTTGGCCGCTCCGGTCGTCTCCATCTCGCTTGGCGACAGTTGCTGTTTCCGTTACGGCGGTCTGCGGCGCGGCGATCCGGCAAAAAAGCTCGAACTTCGCTCCGGCGATATTGTCGTGATGGGCGGTGCCGCGCGGTTGATGTTCCACGGCGTGGACAAGATTTTTGCCGGCTCCTCCGGTCTGCTGCCGGGTGGCGGACGGATCAATCTCACATTGCGGCGGGTCACGCGCCCCTGACGGATTCGCGATGGGTCTTAATCGACATTCCCCCGATAGTCTGGCTTCGTCCACGCGCCTTATTTTTGGCGACGCCAGCGGGCCAAAGTTCAGCTATTTGCGATGCAAGCGTCTAAGTTCCTATCTGCCATGCGCCGGTTCTTGAGGTGCAGCCTGATCTTTTTGGCCAATCCCGATTCGTGATGCCCAGGAAATTTTGCCATGCCCGCAAACGTCGCGCGAAACGGTTTCGTCTTCATCCTGATCCATTGGGTATTGGTTCTGATGAGCGTCGTTTTGCTTGGATTAGGTTGGTATATTCAATATATACCACAGGAACCCCGAGCGCGGAGCTTTCTATTAGATCTACATATATCATTGGGTCTTACGAGCGCAATTCTGCTTTTCATTCAAATCGTCTTGCAGATTGTATTCAAGCCACCATTCCTTCCCTAAAGAATTTCCAAAGTGGCGAAAGTTATTAGTATACACGCTATATCGGCTTATATATATTTCCTTCATCTTGATGCTTATCAGCGGATACCTCCACGCTGTTTTTCACCGCGATGCCCATACAGTTCTGGGGCACCCCTCTGCCTGTCTGGGGCGCGCCTGACGTAACGTTAGCCGGGTTTTTTGGGGCAATGCATCGAGTTGTGGCTTTTGTATTGGCCGGATCGATTTTTGTGCATGTCTGTATCGGTGCCCTGAATATATTTAAACACCGTGGAATTGCGGCGCCAACTCCGCCACTTGGGACGCAAGAGTTCGCAGGAGCTTGTCCTGGACGAAACGAAATCCCTAATGGCATCTAAGGTTGCGCAAAGATTAGCGAAAAATCTACGCCTCCTCGGCTGGATCGGATTTTGGTTACAGTTCTTGCTTGCCTTAATTTCCGCACTATTATTGGCATTTGCCAACACAGGGCGTGCATTCAGCCCTGGCACAGCATGGATCGGCGATACCCTTTATTTGGCTGGCTACGGATTTTTGCTTTTGTGTTTTGCGGTCTTGTTGGCCTTCTATTACACGCGAGCCGCCCGAAAAGTCGTTTCAAGACCGGATTTTTATTTTAACCAAAAAAACAGGGCCGCCTTTTGGTTTCTGGGTACAGGCATGCTCGCCGGCCTTTTAGGAGTATTTATATCTTTTACTGGAGTTTCTTTGAGCATATCTTTGTTAATAGCGAAGACGGTAGCAATACCCCCAGGCATAATGATGATGGATCCCACCCAAGTCATCAGAGCCCTTGACGTATTCGCCCTCATGGTGAATGTTGATTTGCTCATTGCGCATCTTATTGGCACTGGTATAACCTTGTTGCTAAGTAGATATGCATCGAAAGCACGTCTTGAATACATAGAAATACAATAAAATCTGGATTAAAATTGGTGGTACTTAAAGGTGCCTGCACGATCATGGCCCCGTGGCGATGCCGGCGAGGCTTGCCGGCATCCGGGCTTCGGGGACGATAAATCTCCGGATTCCGTGCTCGTCTTGCACCTCGATTTTATAGGTGAACCTGTCCGCCCCCATTTGCGTCGCGGCAGGCGGCGCGCCGGCGTCCAAGAGCTTTTGCAAAGCCGCCTGCTGCTCGGGCGATAGGGCGGACAACTCCTTTTCGCCGCGCCGAATTATTCCGGCAAAACCGCCCGAGCGCTCGACAATGATTTTCATCGCCCGCGAGACCGGGCGCTCTTGACTTTCTTCTTGCGGGTGTCTTTTGGCGCCTTGGCGGCGGCAGGTGGCGCAGCCCGCTTTTTCTTTTTGGCCGCAGGCGGGGGCGCGATGGCAACCTCCCGCATCCGGGGCGCGATCACATAGGCGCCGGCGATATTGGCCAAAAGTGCCGTGGTTGGAGCTTCCTCCAACACGCCGACATCGGCCCAGGCTCTCGCGACCTTTGCGGCGATCGACGAGTCTTCGGGAAAGAGATCGCGCGCGACCGACACTGTTTCAGCCGCGCATTTCGCGAAATCGGCCGTGCCGGTGAGCCGTTCGGTCAAGGTGACATACCAAATCTTTCCAGCTTTTTCCCAGGAGTTTCCGCCGATCGCTTTCGCCGCGAGGACAAAAGCCCGGCTGGGGATTCCGGAATTGGTATGAACGCCGCCGTTATCCGCGTCTGTCTGCACGTAATCCTTCATATCGCCCGGCTGAGGATCCTTGCCGAGCCTCGGATCGTCGTAGGCGGTGCCGGGATTGGCCATGTCGCGTAGCGCCCTCCCTTTGAAACCAGGCGCCATGATCGCGGCCCCGATCAGCCAATCGGCCTGATCGACGCTCTGTCCCAGCGCCCATTGCTTCACCATCGAGCCGAAAACATCGGACATCGACTCGTTCAGCGCGCCGGGCTGATCCTGATAGGCGAGCTGCGCCGTGAATTGGGTGACGCCATGGGTCAGTTCATGTGCGATGACGTCCAGCGCGGCAGTGAAACGCCGGAAAATCACACCGTCGCCGTCGCCATAGACCATCTGCTGGCCGTTCCAGAACGCATTGTCGTAGTTCTCTCCGTAATGGACCGACGAGACCAGCGACTTCCCATGATTGTCCACGGACTCGCGTCCAAATATCTTATTATAGAAGTCCCAAGTGGTGCCGGCGTTGTCGAACGCTTCGTTCACGGTCCTATCCCGATTGGGCGTGGTATCGGTTTCCGAGCGGACAGGATCGCCCGGAAGGTCGTTGGTGCCCTTGCAATCGAAGACCTGGCGGCGCAGGCCTTGTCGCTTAAGCGCCGCGGGCGAAGGCGCGCCCGTGCTGAGCTGGGCACGGAACGCAACTAGGCTTTGGGTCAGCCGCAGGGTACGGCCGGCCGTTTCGGCGAGAGCGGGATCGCCGCTCATGGCCAGACGTTGCAACATGTGGGGCGGGACGATAAAACAGCGGGGACACCCCTTCATATTTGGATCGAAACGTGTTGGGTGCATGGATACCTCCTCGTATCTCATCGGAAATTAGACTTCAGCAATCGCATTGCACTAAAACGTCAGTGGCCTTCCCCGGGCTTAAGTTATGACGCAATTTTCGCCCTGTCATCAGTGATTATCGATCCAATCGCGGATAAAATACGCGATTCCCAGTTTCTATCCTGATCGCGGCCACCGCGATGGCGGAACCTTGCATGAAAATTTCCCTGATTCAGATGAATTCAATCAGCGACAAGGCCGCCAATATCGCCGCCGCGGCCACGCTGGTCGAACAAGCCGTCGCGGAGGGCCGGCCGGACTGGATCTCTCTGCCGGAATGTTTCGATTTTCTCGGCGGCGATCGCGAGGCCAAGATGGCGGCGGCCGAAACGCTTCCGGGCGGCCCGGCCTATGCCGCGATGCAGGCGCAGGCCAAAAAGCATCAAGTTTACATTCATGCCGGCTCGATCCTGGAAATGCCCGCAACGGGAGGGCGCATCCGCAATACCACCGTGGTTTTCGACCGTGCCGGCCGGGAAATCGCGCGTTACCGCAAAATCCACATGTTTGACATCACCGCGCCGGACGGAACAAAATATAACGAAAGCGCGGTTTTCGCGCCGGGCAATGCCGCCGTGACTTATCACTGCGAGGATATGATTGTCGGTTGCTCGATCTGTTACGACATAAGGTTTCCGGATCTGTTTCAGGCCCTCGCCGCCAAGGGCGCGGAAATGATCGCATTGCCGGCGGCTTTCACTCTGCAAACCGGCAAGGATCATTGGGAAGTTCTCTGTCGCGCCCGGGCGATCGAGACCCAGGCCTATGTCTGCGCCTCGGCGCAGACCGGCGCCCATGCCGCGGGCAAGGAAAGGCGCCAGACCTACGGCCATTCCCTCGCCGTCGATCCTTGGGGCCATGTCATCGCCAAGGCCTCAGATGGGGTCGGCATCGTCTCGACGCGGATCAATCGCGATCTCGTAAAAAAGGTTCGCGCGCAAATCCCCGTGGCGCAACATAAGGTGCACTTCGATTGAGCGGGGGGCCCGCCCAGCACTGCAGCTTGTTCCGCCTTTTTTTCCGCGTCGCAGCCGTCTGTATTCTCGCCTTCGGACCGAGCTTCTCTGCGAACGCCGGACTTGCCGATGGCGCGCCACCCAAAATGGTTTGGCATCGCGGCGAGCTTGGCGATCCTGGATCGCTCGATCCGCACAAGGCGACGACCTTGATCGAGAGCAATATTCTCGGCGAACTTTTCGAGGGCCTTGTCACGCTCGATGCGCGGGGCGAAATCATTCCGGGCACAGCTGTGAGCTGGACGGTCGATACCAGCGGCACGGTTTACGATTTTAAGCTTCGCGGCGACGCGAAATGGTCGAACGGCGACAAGGTCGTGCCGGAAGACTTTGTCTTCGCGTTCCGGCGCCTGATGACGCCCAGGACCGGCGCGCCTTATGCCAATATCCTTTATACGTTGAAGAACGCGAAAAGAATCAACAAAGGGGAACTGCCGGTCGAAGCCCTGGCCGTCCGCGCGTTGGATGAAACGACGCTCGAAATCGCGCTTGAGCAGCCTGCGACCTATTTTATCTCTCAGCTCGCCCACATGACCGCCAAGCCGCTCCACCGGAAATCAATCGAAGCCTTTGGATCGGATTTCGTGCGGCCGGCCCATATGGTGACGAACGGCCCTTTCATGCTGAAGGAATTCACCCCAAACGATCGCCTCGTTCTGGTCAAGAATCCCTATTATTATGATGCGGCGCATGTCGGGCTCGACGCGGAAATCTTTTATTCGCTGGAGGATCGCTCGGCCGCGCTGCGCCGTTTCATGGCCGGCGAAATTCAATCCTACGACGACGTTCCGGTGGAACAAATCGGTTTCGTCCGCAGCCATTTGGCCGAGGCGTTCAAGGTAACGCCGAATCTCGGCAGTTACTTCTATGCCTTCGACACAAGGCACAGACCGTTTGACGACCGCAGGGTGCGCCAAGCGCTGTCCATGCCGATCGACCGCGAGTTTCTCGCCGAGCGCATCTGGGGCGGCACCATGGACCCCGGCTACAGTTTTGTGCCGCCGGGGATTGCGAGTTATGGCGCGCCCGCGACCGTCGCTTGGAAGGATATCGATCCCTTCGAGCGGGAGGACGAAGCGAAAAGGCTGCTTGCCGAAGCGGGATTTGGCCCTGGTGGGCAAAAACTCGAGGTGGAAATCCGCTTCAACAATTCGGAAAATCACCGCGCGACGGCGGTGGCGATCGCCGATATGTGGAAAGCGCTTGGTATCGAGGCCAGGCTCCTTGCCACCGACGCCACGAGTTATTACGCTTTCTTGCGGGAAAAGCCAACATTCGATATCGCGCGGTCGGGCTGGTTTGCCGATTTTCCGGACGCGCAGAATTTTTTGTTTCTTGGCCAAAGCGACAATCAAGCGCTGAATGCCGCGAGCTTCACGAACACGAGTTACGATAGGTTGATGCATGAAGCGCAAGCGGAAGGTTTGCCGGAGCGGCGCCGCGCCATCCTGCACGAAGCCGAGGCGCTTCTTCTCGACGAACAGCCCTATCTTGTGCTCCTTACCTACCGGTCTCGCAATCTTGTCTCGCCAAAACTGAGGGGCTGGGAAGCAAATGTGCTCGACAATCATCCCGGCCGCTATATTTCGATTTCGCCATGAGCCGCTTCGATGAGACCCTCGCGCAATTCCTGGCGCGGCGCGAAAGGTGAGGCCGCGCGAAAGTGAATGAGGACGGAAGGACGGCGCGCTCTCGCGATCCAGCGAATTGCAAATCCTCGCGCGGTTAACCGATGCTTCGTTTTTTTCTTTCTCGCGTTGCGACGGCGATTCCGGCGCTTTTTATCATCATCGCCCTCGCATTTTTCCTCATGCGTCTCGCGCCCGGCGGACCTTTCGATACCGAGCGGGCGCTCGATCCGGAAATCGCCAAAAATCTGCGCCGGATCTACCGGCTCGACCTGCCTCTCGTCCAGCAATTTTGGATTTATCTGCAAAACCTCGCCTATGCCGATCTCGGGCCGAGCCTGCATTGGCGCGATTTCACCGTCAACGAACTCTTTGCCAAGGCGCTACCCATTTCTGCTTCGCTCGGCGCAAAGGCGATGCTCCTTGCGATCCTCGCCGGAACGGCGCTGGGACTGGCCGGCGCGATGAGCAAGAACGCGATTGGCACGCGCCTCGTCGATGGCGCGGCGATATTTGGAATCGTTCTGCCGGTCTTTGTCATCGCGCCTCTGTTCCAGCTCGCGTTCGGCTTGTCGCTTCATGCCTTGCCGGTCGGTGGCTGGAACGATGGCGCGTGGCAAAACCAAATCTTGCCGGTGATAACGCTCGCCTTGCCGCAGATCGCAATCGTCGCGCGGCTGATGCAAGCGGCGCTCCGCGATGCGCTTGCGATGCCGCACATCCGGACGCTGCGGGCTTTCGGAATGCCGGGCTATCACATTTACATTCATGCTCTTCGCGCCGCATTTGCACCGGTTGTCTCTTATCTTGGCCTCGCCGCCGCCAATGTGCTCACCGGGTCGGTTGTGGTCGAGACCATTTTCGGGATTCCGGGCATGGGCCGGTATTTCGTCGATGGCGCGCTCGGCCGCGATTATACGCTGGTCATGGGCACGGTCATCGTCGTCGCGGCGGCTGTCCTTTTGTTCAATCTCATCGTCGATCTCATCCTCGCTTGGCTCGATCCCCGCGTGCGTTATGACTCGAGGCCTCGATGAGCGAGCGCGCGCCAGCAGTGCATTTGTCCCCACGCAACTGGCCGATGCGGGCGAGCCTCACCATCCTCGGTCTCATTGGGCTTTTTTGCCTAATCGGCCCGCTCGTTTCCGGCCATCCCTACGATCAGGTTTATCGCGATTACGTGCTCGCTCGCCCCTCGCCTTTCGCGCACCCGGACGCGCGCGAAACGCATGCGGCGCTAGAGGGGATAACGCGGCGCATGGGTGTGCGCGTCGAAGCCTCGCGTCTGGACGGGGAGGTTCTGCATCTGGCGTTTAGCGCCGATAGGCCAAAAGATCCTCGCGCTTTGCGGGCGTTTGAACGCTCCGGCGTTTTCGGGCCCGCGCGGGTTGTCGAAACGCGTGACGCGGGCCGTCGCCTTTCCATCGACGTGCCCTTGAAGTGGACGGTGTTTCTGTTCGGGACCGACACCAATGGCCGCGATCTTTTCACAAGGACACTCATCGCCGGCCGCATTTCGCTTGCCGTGGGCCTCCTTGCCTCTTTCGTGGCCCTGACCATCGGTGTCGCCTATGGCGCTGTCGCGGGCTATGCCGGCGGACGCATCGATGCGCTGATGATGCGCATTGTCGAGATCGTCTATGCACTCCCTTTCATTTTTTTCGTGATCGTCCTCGTCATGGTTTTCGGCCGCCATTTCGTGCTGATTTTCGTGACGATCGGCGCCGTCGAATGGCTCGACATGGCGCGGATCGTGCGCGGCCAGACGCTTTCGATCAAGCAAAGGGATTTTGTCGCCGCCGCCGAGGCGCTTGGCGCGAGCACCCCGGCGATTCTGTGGCGCCACGTCATTCCCAATGCCTCGGGGCCTATCGCTGCCTATCTCGCCGTGCTAGTTCCGCGCGTGATCTTGCTCGAAAGCTTCGTGTCCTTTTTGGGCCTTGGCGTGCAGGAGCCGCTGACCAGCTGGGGCGTGCTTGTCGCCGACGGCGCTCGAAACATCCAAGGCTCTGTCCATCTCCTTATTTTTCCCGCATTATTTTTGGGCGCAACGCTCGGCGCGTTGCAGAGTCTTGGCAACGCATGGCAGGGCTCAAGGGGCGCCGGGAGCCGTTAATGGACGCTTGCGGAAAGCCGCTCCTCCGGGTGCGCGATCTTTGTGTGAGCTACGGTCCGGCGTCTGTCGTCAAGGAGGTGAGCTTCACGCTCCGCCGCGGCGAAACGACGGCGATAGTCGGCGAGTCCGGTTCCGGCAAGACCCAGACTGTGCTCGCCGCGCTTAAACTCCTGCCCCGCCAAGCAGTCACCACGGGTTCGGTGATATTCGAGGACACCGAGCTTCTCGCGCTTTCGCGAAGTCGGCTCGATGCGCTCCTTGGCCGGCGTATTGCGATGATTTTCCAGGAACCGATGTCCTCCCTCGATCCCCTGTTTACGGTGGGCGCCCAGATCGGCGCGATCCTGCGTCTCAAGGCGGGCTTTTCACGCCGCGCGGCCGCGTCGCGGGCGAAGGAGCTTTTGGACCTCGCCGGCATTGCGGAGCCGGGGCGCCGCGTCCATGCCTATCCGCATGAATTGTCCGGCGGCCAGCGCCAGCGCGTTGCGATTGCGATGGCGATTGCCTGCAACCCCGATCTCTTGATTGCCGACGAACCCACGACGGCTCTCGACGTGACGGTCGCCGCACGAATTCTCGAACTTCTCGCAAAGCTCAAACAGAGTTTTGGCATGGCGATGATTTTTATCAGCCACGACCTTGGGCTTGTGCGCCGGATCGCCGATAGCGTCCATGTGATGCGCGAGGGGGAAATCGTTGAAGCCGGGTCCGCCGCCGCGGTCGCCGCGAACCCGCGCCACGAGTATACTCGCATGTTGCTCGCAGCCATGCCCCGCGCCCGCGCACACACCCTAATGGATACGCCGGTACTCTTGCGCGCGCAAAATATCGGCGTGCGGTTTTCGCTGCCTGGCGGCTTGTTGAGCGTGGCGCGGGAGCTGAAGGCGGTCGATGGCATTAGCCTGTGCCTCAATCAGGGTCACACGCTCGGCATCGTCGGCGAATCGGGCTCCGGCAAATCGACGCTTGCCCGCGCGCTATTAAAACTCGTGCCGGCGAGCGGCTCGGTCAGCTTCGACGGGCGCGACCTCACGCGACTCCACAGCTCCGCGATGCGTCCGTTGCGGCGCTCCATGCAGCTGGTGTTTCAAGATCCCTATGGCTCGCTGTCGCCCAGCATGCGCGTCGGCGATATCGTCACCGAAGGATTGCGCGTGCATGAACCCGCAATGAGCCGCAAGGAGCGCGAACTCGCGCGCGGTTTTGGCCCTAGAGGAGGTCCTCCTCGACCCTGGCCTGCGGAACCGCTTTCCACATGAATTGTCCGGCGGACAGCGGCAGCGGGTGGCGATCGCGCGGGCGATGATCCTAAAGCCGCGTCTCGTGGTGCTCGACGAGCCGACCTCTGCCCTCGATCGTGCGGTCCAAATTGGCATTCTCGCCCTGCTCGAACAGTTGCAAGACGCGCACGGCTTGACCTATGTCTTTATCAGTCACGACCTCGCCGTGATCCGCGCCGTGGCCAACGAGATCGCGGTGATGAAGGACGGCCGCATCATCGAACAGGGACCGGCGCGAGAGATTGTGGAGCGTCCCCGCGCGCCCTATACAAGGGCACTCATCGCGGCGGCATTTCAAACCGGCGAGACATGATGGCCGCCGCGCCACCTCCGGGGATTTTGTCGCAAAACCGATATCGTGCGCCGGTAAATATGCGCCCGGCTGGCGGGCCGCGATCAAACAGAACGGCGAGGTCAGTCCCATGCTCTTCGAAGGTCAGACGATCAATCTCGATACGCAGCACGGGGGGCACGCCGATATAGGCAGCCGCCTCCGTCCGGGAGGGCGGAGCGCCGTTTCCGTATCCGCCATCCAGCGACGATCGCTGGCGGTCGGCCCAAATGTCACGAGAGCGTGGTAAAATGGATATTTCGCGAATCTTCTAACGCGGGCGTCAGGTAGAGATTTGAGGCAATGACCGGTGGAGACTCTGCTGCGTGGATCGATGACGGTGAGAAATACGCCCTCGTAGGTCTTAACGTCAAATTTGAAGGACGACTTCCGGCGGGAAGGATTACTCCCAACCTCTGGGTGTTGGCCGCCCCGAATTTCAAACTTCCTTCGCATTGGCAGGAGTGGCTCGGCAGCATCCGCGCGCAAGAGGTCGAAGACTGCAATCTGTTCCTGCTCAGCAAGGTCAATTCGTCGACGCCCGGTGTTTTGGACGCTGAAAATCAGAAGCTGCAACAGCGCGCTTGGAACTTTTACATTGGGCCTTTTGCTGGCAAATACCTTTGCGACCGCGCACAGGCCGGTGATGCTTACCGGATCGCGGCGCGATGGAGAGATAGATATCCGTCAGCAGCAGGATTTTACTCCCCGATTTCTTGCGTTTTCCGGCCGTATCCGCCTTTGGTGCCGGGGGATATCCGGTTAGCCGCACAAGTCGGGGAGAACCTCGACACTTTAGCTACGGCGCCACTGTCTGGCGGACATTGGCGCTTGTTCCGGACCCTGCATATCTATACCGAGGCGCGAACGAAGAGAGATATTCTCGATCGGCTTCACCAATACTGCGGCTGCATCGATGGCCTAATCTTACCCAACGCCGGGGAGACTAGGCGGCAATTCAAGAGCAGAACCGAACTTTTCATCGGCCCGCGTCATCACGACCTGATGGGTGAGCTTTACGACATCCGAAGCGCCGTCGAACACCTCCACGAGAACCGGTATTTGGAAAGCCGCAATCGTCCGACACGCCTCGATCTCCTAAAAAAGGAAGCGATCGTCGAATACGTCGCGAGAAAAGTCCTTGCCCGAATCCTGGACGATGCCGCTCTATGGTCTCATTTCGCAAGCACATCGGCTCTCGCAATATTCTGGGCGTTGGCGCCGCGCGAGCGGCAGAATATTTGGGGTGACCCGTTCGATCTGCTGGCCGCGATTGCAGACTTCGATCCAAAGTATATTCACTATGGCCTTTTGGGGTTGCCCTGAAAAACCGGCAATTGGCCGAATAGCCTGAAACGGCTAAGCCTGGGGACTGACGGACGCTCTTGGGTGGCGCAGAAATGCAGATAACCCGGTGCCCAGATTTGTCCTGCCCGGCGCACCATCGCAGCTTTATGGACGACAGATCGTGATCGGTCCCAGCGCGTACTGCTAGAAATTCAGCCTGATAAACTAAACCGATTATTGGGGGTCGGCCAAGGCCTCACAGCTTCTGCGAACGACCGGTAAAAAGGCCACGGCGAGGCTTCTATCGCGAAGAAAAAGCACCTATGCCGCTGCCGTCGCGCCCTCCGGCCCGCAGTCGTCAGGCTTGTTGGATCGCCGACAGTTTCCAGTCATCGGGGGCGCCGCCAACGTGCCGCGCAAAGGTCCAGACCTCTGTTGCCTGCTCTGGCGCCGCCGGATCGCCGGAGACGATCTTGCCCGAAACGCGATCGGCCATTGTGTCGATCAAGGAAAATCGCATGGCGACCGTTGCATATTCGCCTTGCGGCTCGCGCCAGGCCTCGGAGAGATCTCCTTGCAGGAACTTTACGTCCGAGACCCTGTTGATCAGGCCTTTCGTGGCGTTGCCGGCGAGTTCCTCGGCAAAATAGGACGCCATTTCCGGCGTCGCCAGGGCGCGCAGGCGATCGAAGTCTTCCGCCCCATATGCGGATTGGATCGCGACGAGGCGCTGTTCGAACACGCTGAAATCGGCCGGGGTGACTTCGAGCTTTGTCTCGCGCCTTCCCGGCCCGCCGCCAAAGCCCGCGAAGCCTCCAGGCGCGCTTGTTCCGGCCTGGCCTAACCCTTGGCCCGCGTTGGAATCAAATGCCGTGCCCTGGAACGCCGGACGGCGTCCGCGAACAAACCCCATGACGAGTTTGAACAGCAGAAACAAAAGCCCGATCTGAAGCAGCAGGCCGAGGATCGACAAGCCGCCGCCGAGACCGCCGAACAGGCCATGCCCGAACAACAGGCCGAACAATCCGGCGCCTATGAAGCCTCCCAGCAGGCCGCGGCCAAAACCACCGGAAAAAAAGCCGCCCTGGGAAAAGGGCGCGGGGCGGCGGAAAATACCGTCGTTGGGAGAGGTCATCGACCGCTCCATTGGGGCCGCGCGCGGGGCCATCGGCGTCGCTGAAGGCGCGCTAAACGTGCGCGCGCCGCGGCTGCCAAACGAAAAGCCGCCGCCCGCGCGGGCGAAAGCGTCCCCGGCAAAGCCCAGCGCAAGCGTCGCGGCGAGGATTAAAATCAAGGGTTTGTGGCGAAACGCCATGGCTTCTTATCCTAACGTTAAGCGGACCCATTCCGGGCCGCCCCAGCTATATGGGGGGCAAACACGAGAAGCGCAAAGGAAGTTATGTTCGGGGACCGCGCGTCTGCGCGTCTCGGATTTTTGGTCCGGTCAAGACGGATTTACCGGCTCGGTTATGGATTATTTTCCGACGCCACGGGTATTGCGCTGACCTGAATACCGATTCCCACGACCTCGTCCAAGAATTGAAAACGCGAAGTCCGGACCGCCGCCGAGCGAAAATGGGCCAGATTCCGGAAATAGGGAACGCCATCCTCGTCAATTGTGGGGCAGCGATTATCGAAACAGAGGAAATCGAGCGGATCGACAAATTTCCCGCCGATTCCTGCCGCAAGAGAAATTAATCGGCCTTTCACCGGCGCGGACCTTCGCTCGAATTCCTCACGGTCAATATACTCGATGTCTTTAATGTCCGCTGCCCAAAATTGCCGTTTCAAAAGTTCCCTAGGGACATCCCAAGAACCATACGGGGTAGTCGACACGATGACAATCTCAATTCCCCGCTTCCTGAATTCCAAGAGGCGCGAACGCAAACCGGCGAGTGCGGCATCAAAGTGCCGAAAATACCATGTTGGTTCGCTTTTCCACGTACAAGCGTCCCCGTCCAGGAAACACACCTCCATTTTTGCAGGCTGGAAATAGCCAGCCCAGTTCGAGACGAGCACAATGCGTTTGAAATTGCCGGTTTCGGCGAAATGCAATGCTTTTTCAAAGAAGCCAGTGCAGTCAAACCTGTCGACAATTATTCGGATACCTGCGAGAGGCGGACATTCGTGAGATGCCAAAAACGTAATTGAACTATTATGATGGGTCTTTGCATTTTCGGCAAAATGACTGAAAATCTGCATGGCGAATAAATCGCCGATGAATAGGATGCCGGGATTTTCCGGCGGACCGAGCTGGCATGGTCTGAGATTGCCAGCTAGATCCATCCCTTCACACCTTGATGGATAGTCCCAGTCCGCAACCACCATCCTATAGACGCCGAGCTGTCTTTCGCCATCAGGCCTCCGGCTCGCCAATCCTTCATTGGACGTGATAATGATCGCAAAACCGACGGTAAGCGCCAGCGCGCTTCCGCCCCATAGCAACCCGGGCAGCCTCTCCTTGGCCAGCTCCCTGTTGGAAATTTTTTTGGCCGCCGACAGCAGGAAGCCGCCCGCCGCAAGGATCGCCACGAGAATTGCGATTTCACACGCGATTTTGAGAGGCGTTATTGTTGTAAAATCGAAGTAAATCGCCGCGACCGCTATCGGCCAGTGCCAGAGATAAATTGAATAGGACCATTTTCCAACTGTTTGGACGAGCGCGTTTTTGAAGGCCGCGGCGTCGGATCAATTCGCGGCGATGACAAGGCAGGTGCCGATCGCGGGTAGCAATGCCCAATGATATGGCCAGGGCATAGTCTTGTCGTAGAATGCGACGGATATGCCGATGAACAGAGTCCCGCTGGCGAGAAGTATCCAGGAATATTTTCTCTCGCCATTCTTGAATTGCAAAGCGGCAATTCCGCCCGCGAGCAATTCCCACGCCCTTTGCGGAAGCAGATAGAAAGCCGATGCTGGTTCTGCTTTGGAAAACCAAATGCACAATAGAAACGACAAAAATGCCATGGACCAGAGAATTGGGACAATATGGCGCCGCGATTTATCGAATTTGTGCAACGCCATAAGTATAATTGGGTAAACTAAATAAAACTGCCATTCCACCGAAAGGCTCCAGGTATGCAGGAGCCATTTGGTGTCGCTCTGCGGATCAAAGTAATTGGTTGCTTCCCAGAACCGGAAATTCGAAAAGAAAAGTAGTGCCGCAATCGACGTCGAGCCAAGATAATGATAGGTTACCGGTTCCAACAAAAAATATCCCGCGGCAAGCAGGACAAAGCACATGGCCATGAGACCGGGAACGATGCGCTTCGCCCGGTCGTAATAAAAGTCCCAAATACTGAATTTGCCCTTGGCCAATCTCCCCATGATGATGGTCGTCATGAGATAGCCGGAGATGACAAAAAAAACATCTACTCCAACGTATCCGCCAGGAACAAAATCGACCGTGTAATGAAAGAGGACCACCGCGGTCACCGCGAGCGCCCTCAAGGCATTGATGTCGTACCGGAACTTCATGGACCCCCCGCTCGCCAATTGTTGCGTCGCCCAGTTCCTGGACCGCGCATAAAAGTGCGGCGCGGACAGGGACAATCCGGCCTCCTCCAACTCGCCACCTGAAGGAATGGCAGCGGCGGGCATTTGGGCGCACGTACGTCAATGACAAAAACACGCCCGGAGCCAGGAGTACCCGCATGCCGGACTTGAGTACTGTCCAGCAAATGTCTCAAACCGGGCAAAATGAGGGCGCGCCCGGCAACGGAATTTGCGGGCACTCAACGCGGAGAGCGAGTGGCGCGGCGGCGGCTTCCGGCTGGCCGATCCGTGTGTTAGAAGGCCCGCGAGCTTCGCCGGAGAAAGCCCGCGTGGCTGCCGGACGGGGCCGCGAGGGTGAAACGCACATGAATGAGCGGCGCGCCAACTTCGAATATGAGGACCTGATCGCCTGCGGACGGGGAGAATTGTTTGGGCCAGGCAATCCGCAATTGCCGTTGCCGCCTCTTTTGATGTTCGATCGAATCACGGATGTTTCCAAACAAGGCGGCGCCAATGGCAAGGGCGTGATCTTGGCGGAATTTTCGGTCAACCCGGACCTCTGGTTTTTCGGCTGCCATTTCAAGGGCGATCCGGTGATGCCCGGCTGCCTCGGGCTCGACGCGCTTTGGCAGCTTCTTGGTTTTTATCTCGGCTGGCTGGGCCTCACTGGACGTGGCCGGGCGCTCGGCGTGGGCGAGGTCAAATTTTCCGATCAGGTCTTGCCCACCGTCAAACATATCATTTACGGGGTTGATTTGAAACGCGTGTTCAAGACCAAACTGGTGCTCGGCATCGCCGACGGCTGGCTCGAAGCCGATGGGACACGCATATATGAGGCCAAGGACATAAGGGTTGGCTTGTTCAAGGCCGCAACTCCATCCGCGGCCTGAACCTTCGGCCGGCCTTCTTTTGACCTTGAGCGAAGACCCCCCGGATTCGCTCCGGGGCCGCGACGTCAAGCAGGAGCTTTGCAGCATGAGACGCGTCGTCGTCACCGGAATGGGGATTGTCTCCTCGATCGGGAACAATACCCAGGAGGTTCTCGCCTCCTTGCGGGAGGCCAAATCCGGCATCGTCAAGGCGGACAAATACGCCGAGCTCGGGTTTCGCAGCCAGGTTCACGGCGCGCCCACGCTCGACCCCGGCGGCATCGTCGATCGCCGCGCGATGCGTTTCCATGCCGGCGGCACCGCCTGGAACCATGTCGCGATGGATCAGGCGATCCTGGATGCGGGCCTTGCGCCTCATGAAATATCGCATGAGCGCACCGGCATCATCATGGGTTCGGGCGGGCCTTCGACGCGAACTATCATCGAGGCCGCGGATATCACCCGCACCAAGGGACCGAAAAAGATCGGGCCTTTCGCGGTGCCAAAGGCGATGTCCTCGACTGCCTCGGCGACGCTTGCCACCTGGTTCAAGATCAAGGGCGTCAATTACTCGATCTCGTCGGCCTGCGCGACCTCCAACCATTGCATCGGCAATGCCTTTGAGATGATCCGATACGGCAAGCAGGACATAATGTTCGCGGGCGGCTGTGAAGAGCTCGATTGGACCCTCTCGGTTCTGTTCGATGCGATGGGCGCGATGTCTTCGGCATTCAACGATCATCCCGCGAGTGCCTCCCGCGCCTATGATAAGAACCGGGACGGGTTCGTCATCGCCGGCGGCGCTGGGGTATTGGTGCTGGAGGAATTGGAGCACGCCCGCGCGCGGGGGGCGAAAATTTACGCCGAGATCGCCGGATACGGCTTGACCTCGGACGGCTATGACATGGTCGCGCCTTCCGGCGAAGGAGCGGTGCGCTGCATGCACATGGCGCTCGAAAATGTGCGAACGCCGATTGATTACATCAATCCACATGCGACTTCGACGGAAATTGGCGATCTGAAGGAGATCGAGGCGATAAGAACCGTTTTCGGGGCGGCCGAAAAGTGTCCGCCGATCGCCGCGACAAAATCCTTGACCGGCCATTCCCTCGGCGCCACCGGGGTGCAGGAGGCAATCTACTCGCTGTTGATGATGCAAAACGGCTTCATTTGCGAAAGCGCGAATATCGAGGAGCTCGATCCGGCTTTCGCGGATATAGACATTGTCCGCAAGCGCCGCGACGGCGTGCGATTGGGTGCCGTCTTGTCGAATTCCTTTGGCTTCGGCGGCACCAACGCCAGCCTCGTTTTGAAACATGTCGATGCCTGAGACGCGGGCGGCGGACAACGGAGGATTGATGCGCGGTAAGCGCGGCCTCGTCATGGGCGTCGCGAACAATCATTCGATTGCCTGGGGGATCGCCAAAGCGGTTTATGAACAGGGCGCGGAACTCGCCTTCACCTATCAGGGTGAGGCGCTCGGCAAGCGCGTCCAGCCGCTGGCCGAAAGCCTCGGCGCGGCGCTCATTTTGCCTTGCGACGTCGAGGACGCCGCCTCGATCGACGCGGTTTTCGCGGCTATCGAGAAAATGTGGAGCGGCCTCGATTTTGTAGTCCACAGCCTCGCTTATTCGGATCGCGCCGAACTGAAGGGCCGCTATGCCGATACGACGCGGGAAAATTTCTCACGCACGATGCTGATTTCCGCCTTCTCCTTTACCGAAATCGCCAAGCGCGCGGCCGCCCTCATGCCCCAGGGCGGTGCCCTGTTGACCTTGACCTTCGCCGGCGCTAACCGGGTCATGCCCAACTATAATGTCATGGGCGTCGCCAAGGCGGCACTGGAGGCGAGCGTGCGCTATCTCGCCGCCGATTACGGCCCGCAAGGCATAAGGGTGAACGCGATTTCGGCGGGGCTTATCCGGACCTTGGCGGGCGCTGAAATCGCCGACGGGCGTGTCTTGTTCACTTTCCAGAAGGCACATTCGCCACTGCGCCGCGGCCTCGATCTTTCCGACATCGGCGGCGCGGCGCTTTATCTTCTGTCCAATCTTTCGAGCGGCGTCACCGGCGAAATCCATTGCGTGGACGCCGGCTACAACATCGTTCTCTTTCCGCATCCGGACAGCTTGAAGGCGGAAACCACGCCGGGATAGCGGGCCGTGATTTCCGGCCCGCGCTTGTAAAGCGAGGCGCGCCCATGTTATCTGCGCCTCGCCTGTTAGGGGCTGCGGAGAGGTGGCTGAGCGGTTGAAAGCACCGCACTCGAAATGCGGCATGGGCGCAAGCCTATCGGGGGTTCGAATCCCCCCCTCTCCGCCATCTATGCGTTCACAAACGTTCTATAAAATCCGAAACCCCTTGTAAAATGTGGGTGTTGATGCTATTGTGCATCCATCAACGTCCACAAATGTCCCGTAATTTCCAAAAAAATTGGGGGCATATTTGGGGGCAGATTTTTAGTGCCCCCAAGGAGATGCCCCCAATGCCCCTGACGGACACGGCCTGCAAGAATGCAAAGCCTACGGATAATTGGCCCGCAAAATGGCGGATGGTCATGGGCTTTACCTTGAGGTCATGCCGAGCGGCGCGCGTTATTGGCGGCTCAAATATCGGTTTATGGAAAAAGAGAAGCGACTTGCCCTCGGGGTCTATCCCGATGTGACTTTGGGGCAGGCGCGACAAAAAGGTGAGGGCGCCCGCAAGCTATTAGCCAATGGCGTTGACCCCTCATTCGCCAAGAAGGAGCAAAAGCGGCAAGCGACCCTCAACGCAGAAAACACTTTTGCGGCTATCGCCCGCGAATGGCACGAAAAAAACCTCGTCCGTTGGTCTGACCGGCATGGAGAGACCATCATCCACCGATTGGAAGTCGATATTTTTCCGTTGATCGGCCATCGGCCAATTAAAGAAATAAGCGCCCCTGAACTTCTGGACACCCTAAGAAAGATTGAAAAGCGCGGCGCCATCGAAATGTCTCACCGCTCCATGCAGACATGCGGACAGGTCTTTCGCTATGGCGTTGCAACAGGGCGAGCGGAGCGCAACCCGGCGGCTGATTTGAAAGGCGCGCTCAAGCCCGTCAAGCATGATCATTATGCGTCTCTTGATCCCCAAGATTTGCCCGCATTTCTCCAAGCTCTGGAGCGAAATGACGCTCGCCTGTACGCCCATACCCGGCTGGCGATCAGATTGATGATGCTGACATTTGTTCGCACGGGCGAATTGATTGCAGCGAAATGGAATGAGATCGACCTAGAAAAGGGGCAATGGATGATCCCGGCGGAGCGCATGAAAATGCGCAAGACGCATATCGTACCACTTACGCCGCAAACCATTGCGCTTTTCAGAGATTTGAAGGCGCTGGCCGGTGACCGTGACTTTGTGTTCCCGAGCCAAATCAATTCCAAAAAGCACATGAGCAATAATACCATCCTGAAAGCGCTTGAGCGCATGGGCTACAAAGGGCAAATGACCGGCCACGGCTTTCGGGCGCTGGCCATGAGCACGATCAAGGAGAAATTGGGCTATCGCCATGAAGTGGTGGATCGCCAGCTTGCCCATGCACCTCGCAACAAAGTGGATGCAGCCTATGATCGAGCCCAGTTTCTTGAAGAACGGGGTAAGATGATGCAGGACTGGGCAGATTATCTCACCGCAATGACGGATCAGGAAAAAATCGTAGTTGGAAGTTTCAGGCAGGTCGGCTTCGGCTCATGAAGGCTTTTGGCAGAATGCATGGCTGCTAATGAATATTGGAAGCTGTCCCAAGAGACGTCCCACCGAATTGGCGCTCAATCGGCGGCGGCTAGCCAGTCAAGAGACTTACGCGGTCAGTCGCGAAAATCGCTTACGAGCAGCCCGAACTTCAGCGCCGCCAACTGCATAGATCGCCCGACGAACTGGTCATGTTCGGCGGCCAGGCGATCAAATGTGCGCCAGCGCATCCACTTCGGCTTGCCGCCCCCTCCGTTCAGAATGCCTGGTTCCCACCCTAGCCGCGCCCGAAGCCTGTCCGCGCGCCTTGTTGCGCGTCCACCTGCATCCTCGCGTGAACTGGCGTAGGCGAGCCGATAGCAGCGCCGGCAGGCGAAGATGCCGCCGCCGTAGAGGATCGCCACGCGCCGCCCGCAGCCGACCGCCGGGCAGATGAACCAGGGCGCGAACCGCCGAGGTTGCACGGCGTGCGCACGATGCGCACGGCATAGTGCTCGTCCTTCCACTCAGCGTCGCCGCTGCGATGCCGGTAGATCAGGATCACGCGGTCTTGCTCGGCCCGCATCTGGATTGATGCCACGGTTTCACCGTCGCGCGTCCATTGCCATCCGCCCCAATAGCCCGGCCTCAGCACACCTTCCCGCGCCCAGCGCCGATGTCAGAGTGCGGTAATCGTCAGTCGTGGACTTCGCCCTAGCGCCAGCGGTTCCCGCTACCCGGCCCGCCCATTGGATTTTCCCGTAATCAATTGGCGAACTGACATGCTCAGGATGCCGACGAATCCGCCGAAAGCCTTGTCCCGTCTGCGTTTGCGCCGGTTTCTGGCGGGTTTGAGTTCTGCGCCTCCAATGCTCGCAATTCGTCCGCCACACGGGCTTTCAAGGCGTCTTTGAAGTCATCACCTGCGTGCAGTGAGGGATATTCCGCGCGGTCAATGTGCGGTTTCGCCAGCTTGTCCACCAACGGATCGCGGCCGGAAAGCTGCTGCACTACGACCGTCAGCGGGGCCGGTGCGGTCGCGACCGGCTTGCCACTTTTCGGAATTTCGCGGCGTGCGCGTTCCAGCCAGTTCATGCGTCGTCCCCTTTTAGCTTGCCCTTGATCGCGGGATGGATGCGGTAGCGTCGTGTGCGCCGTCCACTGCCGGGGCCGGTTCCTCCCGTCGGTCAGATTTGGCGACAACGCTTCCGGTGGAGATTTAAGCGGGTAACTCATGCCGCGGCGCGCTTTCGTTCGAGAGCTGGCGCATTGGAGAAGCCCACATCTTTTTTTGAGGGAGTCGCTTTTCGACGCGCAGCCGCAACGGCTCGCGGGCGCGCGAGCCCTCCCAACGTTTTTAAGGGGATTTTCGTGGACCCGAAAATAAGCCTTGCAGGCCTAGAGCCGATCACCATATCGGTTTCTGCGGTCGTGGCGGCGCGACGTTGAAAGACCTCGCCCGATCTTACAACGTCAGCATGGCCACGATTTCGAGGCTCAGGACATGAGCGCCGGCGGGTTAGGCAGAACGCCAACCGGGACCGCGTCCACCCTTGAACATCAAGACATGAAAGAAGGAGGGCGGGGCAGCCCGCGTGGTCCACGTCTCCATCATTAGAATTTCTCGCATAACATTGCGCGCGATTGTCGAAGAAGGTCCGAGAGAGGCGGCGCTCCTTAACGGCCTCCTTCGTGTTGAGCCCGTGCCGATACATGCCGTTGCGCTCGCCCTTCGGTCCTCCGCCGCGCGCTCCATGAAAGCGGCAAACGGTCCAGCCTGTCACGGCGGGAGCCATGCACGGTCGTCTGGTTCGCTTCGAGGTCGCGGAGCAACGCGGGCTCTTTTGGAACGGATAGACCGCGTTCATGAGGACGTCTCCATCTTTTCTGGCGAGCCCTGCGCCCCGTGCGTCACATTACCGACAATTGCCTGCCCCCCTCATTCACCGTGACATGCTCCACCCGGACGTGTTGCTCGCCTCCGCTTCGGTATCGCTTGAGCGCCTCCACCTGTGATACGAAGGTCCGGGCGAGCTTGTTGAAGGCGCGCTCCGCGCTGTCCTGTTGCGGAATGTTGTCCACATGAACGAGCCGGCGCGCGAAAGTCATTGTCGACATGTGAACGGCGGCCATTTGAGCCGCGAGCATCGCCTCCACTTGGTCCTTTGGCTCAACGCCCTTGACCACCGCGAGCATGAAATTGAGCCCGCGCTCGTCCACGGCCCGGTCTTTTGTCCCGACATTGGCGAGTTGTCCGAGAAGCCCGTCTATGAAGTCCGATTCCGTTGTTCCAAGCGCCTTCATGAGAAGTAGGTGCCCAATTCCGGCGTCTGGATGATCCGGTGAGATTGTTGCCACGTCTCCCTTCATTGAAACCTTCATGCGCGGCGAGGGCAGCGACTTCTCCTTGCGGGCGAAATAGGCTTCCGCCGCAGCGCGCTCGTGCGGCGTTGGCTCGTAGGGTTTGCTGAGATCCTTCGTTTCCACCTTGCGCTGCTTTCCGCTCATGATTGCAAGCCTTCAGTGCTCCCAATAGCGTTTCGACACCAGCGCCCAGGCATCGCGCTCGGCCTCGTCGCGGCTCAGGCCGCCGTCAACTCCGTTGCGTTCCATTTTGCGTTCCAACTGCGTTCCTTTGGAACGTGGGCCTGCTCATCGGCGTCAGCGTTCCACGTTCCCGGACTCTATAAAAGTCCGGAACGGAACGCGCCGGCGCCGAGGGGAACGGGACACGCCCAGGCTTGTTTGCGTTCCGGTGCCTTTCCTGTTCCGCCGCGTTCCTATGGCCGCCATATAAGCCCACCACTTTCCACCAATTGCCGGCTTTTGAGCAGTTCGACCTTGATGTTGTGGAGCTGCTTGCGGCCGTAAGGGGTGACGTGGCCTTTTTCATCGAGAAGGAGGAAACCACGCGATTTCAGTTCGTCGCGGACTCCATCGGACTTAACTTTGCGGACGGGCTTACCGTCGAACCCTGGCGATTCCACAATGCCGTCAGCGAGTCTGTCATACGCATTCAGATATTCGAGGCGATCAAGCCCACCTTGTGACTTGTTTTCGAGCTCGGGCGGGTTGGGGTAACCTCCCAATCGGCGCCAGGGCGCACGATAAGGGGCGCGAATTGTGCAGCGTTTTGTGGCGTACGAAGCCGCGCCTTGCGAAATTCCAATTGAAAGGCGAAACTGTCAGCTGGTTCGTCGCTGGCGCCGTCCAATGTTGATAGCGCAATAACGGCATCCATTTCCCACTCGCGGGTTTTGGTGCCAAAGCTTTTGCCTGCGTCGTTCGCGTGGCCAAGCCACCATTGCGCGATCCGTCGCGACGTAAGCTCGCGGATAAAGCCTCGCATCGGCGCCCATGACTCCTCCTCGGCCATAGATCCAAGAAGCAAGGACATGATATTGTCGAAGAACACTATATCGGGCAGCACTGCCTCAATCTCGCGGCGGAGCCATGCCTGCCCGATTGGCGTATTTAAGGGCGGTATGCCGTCCGGCCCGAGCGCTTCCCAATTGTAGCCGTAGAAGGGAATTTCTTCGCCATAGCGTGCGGTCACCATGCGCATGCGCTCTTGAAAAGTTTCCTGAGGCATCTCGCCGTCCAAGTACATGACGCGCGCGGTGCGCTGCCCGACCCAGTTGAGAAAGTTTTGAGCGGAAGCCATAGCCCCTCCCACCATCATCCCGGTTATGGTCTTGCCGATGCCAGTTGGCCCGAACATGAGAATCCGCGACGTTGTGCAAACGAGGGCGCCAAGCAAGTGATCGCGCGGCGGCAACTCGCGCCTGATCCAGTGGGCAGCGAGCAGTTCATCGCGATTTGGTGCTGGCGGCAGAGGCTCCTTGGACGCGCTTTTCGCCGCTTCCTCACGCAAGCCCATGTCCGGGGGCAAAGACGCGTAAGGTTCTGCGTTTTCGGCAAGCTTCGCCAGCGCTTCGGCGTCGCCTTCCCAATCGCAAACATCGCGCCCCTTGGCACCGTTAGGCTTGCCGAATGGCCGGACAACGCGCAAAGACGCAACGGTACCCTCAAGGCATTTCGCGGCATTGGCGATATAGGTTTCGCCCGGCCAGTCGCTATCCGGCCAAAAGATGATATCGAGCCCGCGCAAAAGCTCCGCATGGAAGGGAAGCCATTTTGACGCCGTGGCACCGCAATCCCCCGAGACCGCGATCTCGCCAAATTCAAATAGCCGATCGACCTTTGCCTCGCCCTCGACAATCCAAATCCGCCGGCGTTCCCCGAGATCGGCTAGCCGCTCGCCACCATAAATGAGCGGTGGCCCATTCCGTGGCCCGTCAAAGACAATATCCTTGGAGCCATCGCTGAAATTAAGCCTTGTGCGTGTGTAGCGGACGTCGCCACTGGCTGGATCGCAATATTTCCATGGGCCAGAACGGGAAACTAGGCGACGCCCGTCAGCGCCGTTCTTAAGGGCCTTAACGGGCTTATCTAGTGGCGCGAGAAAATCGACCGCCGCGGCAAAATCTAGATTTTTATGGAATTTGATGAATTCGATTGCGTCGCCGCCTGTTTCGCACCGGCGACAGTTGAAGACGTTCTTTTGGAGATGGATACCAAACCGGTCCTCTCCGCCGCACTTTGGGCATGGGCCAACGAGCTCAGCGCCAGTCCTGCGCAGCTTGCTCCGGTGCGCCCCGAGCACGCTCGTTATCGGAACCGCGCGGGCTTGCTTGACGCGCTGATCAGTGAGCTCCGGCATCGGATCGCTCTTTCAAAACGTGAGCTATATCACAGGCAGGCTGCGGCAGGCATCGGCTAACTCTTTTTCTAGATTTTGACCCGGCGGCGTTGACGCGCTCACCGGGCCCTTTTCGTTGATGGGACCGCTTACCGGTCGCTGGGCCCAGCCATTGGCGTTGAATTGAAGATCACCGAAGATCGGCCGGTAATAGTCCGCGACCGGCGGCAGGCGGTTGCGATCAAACCCGCGCTTGCGCTCGCCTCGCCGCAGGGTGTTGTCGTTGGCGCGCATGGCCCGACCTCAAGCCGCGGCCTTGCGGCTCGCCGCAATTCTCTCGGCAAGCCAGGACTGGATTTCGTCCTCCACCCATCCCACCGCCCGCCCGCCCAAGCTCACCGGCCTGGGAAATGTGCCTTGCGAGACGCGAAATAAATCGTGCTGCGCGACAAGCCCGTGCGGGTTTTGACGGCGGGAAGTCTCAGGATCGAATCGGCCATGTTGTGCGCTCCTTGATGCGCTTCGGAACATGGCTGCGATTGTTATGTCACCCGTTTGCTGAGGCGAAGACCCTATGCGCGGCAGCGGCTAGCCGATGCTTCGCACCGGCTAGGTGGGGCGTTCCTCAAAGCTTTTCGGGCAGCGGAGAAAGACATGCCCAGGGCCGCGCATTCCTCGTCCGCGCAGATGTCGCGGGATGAATACTTCCCCGTGGCCCATATCTCGCGTATTTGTCTTTGCTTGTCGCGGCTGCCGCCAGGCTGGTTGTGCCTTGCGTTTGCGGCGGCCTTCGCGGTTTGCGTGCGCCACGCGACCGACCCCACGCCCGACGCGGGTTGCCGTGTATCGCCTCCACCAGCCTGAGCAGCGCGTCCTTGTCCGCTTTTAGCCCGCGCCTGTTGAGCGTCAGAACATGAACCAGCGGGATGTTTTGACCGGCCACCATGAGCGCGACGCCGCCCTCAACTGAGAGCTTCACCTCGCCCTTGTATTCCTTGCCTTTCAGCCGTCCCAGCGTCCAGCGTTTGCCCACGCTGTCTTCATGCGGCGGCTTGGTGAAGCCCAGCAGCCGGGCCATCGCGCCCGCAAGCATCCCGCCCGTGATCCGCCATTGCGCCAGCCTGCCCAGCTCCACGGGCACGCGGCCCACGTCTTCGGGTTTGTCGCAGGAAATAAAAGCCCGTGCAGGCCGGTTGCCCTCGGCGGGCCGGACGTGAACCGGCATGAAGCAGTTGCGTTCGCAGCCGTCGCACTCGATGACACGCGCGGGCTCTGCGCGCTCCAGCAGCCCGGACTTGATGAGAACTTCGAGCGCACCGCCGGGCCACTGCGCGGCCTCGTCCGCGCCGAAGATTTCTTGTCCCGAATCGGCGCGGCACAGCCGCTCAAAGATGTGTTCGAGCAGGCCGCTTTCCGTCATGGCGCGGCGCTATCGTCTTTGGCCGGTTCCCTGGGTTCGATGCCGGAGTCGGCCAGCATCTTGCGGATGATGAGGTCGCGCCCGTCGTGCTTGAGAGAACACGAGTTCGGCCAGTCGATGTCGAAGCTCCGGCGTGCTGGCTTTTTTGACGTGGGGTTGTGGGCGAATGTCACCTTGATGCCCACTTGAGTGACCGCCATTTGCGTCAACGGGATTCCCTTTGCCACCTTGTCCAGCAGATCGAAGACCGCATGCTTGTTGTAGGTGGGATCGGCGTCCAGAACGATGCGCTCCTTCTTGCCGTAAACGGTGAGCCGGAGCTTTTTCACGGCTACCTCGGCGATGCCCGACTCAGGCCCGTAGACAAACTGAAACTGGCGCGAGCGCATGGATTAAGGTCGTAAACCCGCTCGTCCTTTTTGTCCGGCCCCAGTTCCGCTTTCAAAATCGTGTCGGCAAAGATCGCTTGCAGGTCTGGCACCGGCTTGCGGTCGCCAGTCAAGTAGATGTCCAGCGTCCCGTCATTCTGCGAGTAAACGAAGATGATCTCGAAGGCGGGATGATGCGGGCGGCGCTGGAACTCCTTACCGACCCACTCCACGCTGGCTTGCGCGTAGTCCTCGGGGTAGGCAAAGAAGTAATCGAGCTCGTTGCGATTGTAGCAGTCCACCTTGCAGTTCTCGCCACGGCCCTGCATTTTGTGGAAGTAATTGCTGAGGTTCTGTTCGAGCTGGCGGATGCTCAAGGCGTCCACGCTGGCGGGCTTGCGGGGCACGTTCTTGCGCTTACGCCAATAGGAAAAGGGCACCGCATCCGCGTGGTGAAAGGCCAGCGCGCCTTGCCAGTATTTCGGGCGTTCCAGGAAGGTCCAGAAGGCGTGCTCGTGGAAACCCGTGAGCGAGGCGAACTGCTCGGCCAGGTCTTCGCCATGCCACCGGGCTTCATCCAGGATGGCTTTTGATCCGCCCTCGGTTGCCAGCTCGTCAATGTCCTGGAAGTCCTGCTCCATCTCCTTGCGGGCATCGTCCGACAGCTTGAGCCAGGCTTCGTAAATCGGCTCGACCTGGGTTTCGGTCAGCGCGCCGAAGTCCACCTCGGATAGCACATTGCGGGCGGCAAAATATCGTGCCAGCAAACGGTTCGGCGCGTTCCTGAAGAACCG
>CAVQHH010000001.1:0-180142 GCA_963712225.1 uncultured Alphaproteobacteria bacterium | reverse complement strand
TCCCAGTTTGAATTTCAGCAATGGGTGATGGGGTGGACGGCCCCCGACGGCATCGATTGTGCCAGAATGAGGTCGTTGCAGATCTCAAACAAAGGGGACCGTCCGTGGAACAGATTAGCCGAATTGGCATGGACACGTCGAAACATTTTTTCCAGCTTCATGGGGTGAACGCCGCCGAGAAGGTGGTTTTGCGTAAGAAGCTGCGGCGCAAGGAGATGGTCGTTTTCTTCGAGGCGCTTGCGCCGACGGTGATCGGGATCGAAGCCTGCGGCGCATCACACCATTGGGCGCGGATTTTGCGGTCGTTCGGCCATGAAGTGAAGCTAATCGCGCCTCAGCTGGTCAAGCCGTATGTGAAGCGCGGCAAGAACGATACCGCCGACGCCGAGGCACTTTGCGAGGCGATGAGTTGACCGACGATGCGCTTCGTGCCGGTGAAGACTGCCGAACAACAAGCGGCCCTGATGATGGCCGGCTTGCGCGATCGGCTGATCCGCAATCGCACCCAGCTGTCGAACGCCATCCGCGGCTATGCGGCCGAGTTCGGCTTTACCTCCGCCAGGGGGATGGCGCACATCGATCCGCTGCTCGATCGCATTCAAGCTGATGAGAGCGTGCCTGTCCTGGCTCGCGAGCTGTTCGCGGCCCAAGCTGAAGAATATGCGCAGCTGCAGGCGCAAATCGTCGAAGCCGACGCCAAGCTCATGGCCTGGCACAAGGCCGATGAATGCAGCCGGCGCCTCGCCAATATCCCCGGCATCGGTCCGATCGGCGCGACTCTGCTGCTGCTGAAAACTCCGGCACCCGAGATGTTTCGATCGGGGCGGCAGTTCGCGGCCTGGATCGGCTTGACGCCGAAGGACCATTCAACGGCCGGCAAGGTCAGGCTCGGCGTCATCACAAGGGCCGGCGACGAAGCCTTGCGCAGCGTGTTAGTGGTTGGAGCGACCGCCGTCATCCAACATGTCCGACGCGGCGGGCGCGGGTCGCCCTGGATCGTCGGCCTCCTCAAGCGCAAACCGCCGAAGTTGGCCGCCGTGGCGTTGGCCAACAAAATGGCCCGCATCGCCTGGAAGCTGATGGTCACAGGCAACGGCTATGCCGCGAAATCCGCGCCCGCCGCCTTGACGGGCGCCGCGTAGAGATCAGCCAGACACGGGGAGCAACTCAACTGCAACCGTGCTGAGCCGATGCTAGAACTTGCAAGGCAACGAGCAGATGGCGTGATCAATCGATCCAAGACGCGAGACACTCCGTGCTTTCCACTGGCCGCCAAAGGTCGCTTGGGTGTTTGGAACTCGCATCGCGGAAACCATCTTGGCCAGCGTTCATGTGCGAGCGCGAAAACAGGCCGGACATATGGACGCAAGCGATCTGATCAGAGCACTGCCCAAATAACCTTGCGAGGAGGGGGCCGTCCACATATGGAAAGCGGTCATTCGCTCAAGCCGCCTAAATGACCCCAGTGCACAGATCCAGACATGCAGCGGTGGACATAGGTCTTCGGAATTCCCGGTGACACATTAGGAAGATCGTATGCTCGATCATACGTCGCCGCAGCGGCGATACTGCTTGGTCATGGTAAACTCTTATCGCGAACTGCACACGGAGCGCCGACATTCTGAAAGAGCAGGTCCCTCCTATTTGGTAATCCGCTCGACAGAATAAAGATGCCGCTCACCTGGCACGCCCTTTAGCAGATGGGAGCCCCGATCAACGAATTCTATTCCGGAACCGACGACGAGGTCCTTCACAGTACCTGATACTAAGACTTCGCCGGGGCCGGCCAACGCCGCAACTCGAGCGCCAATGTGTACCGCGATTCCGGCCACATCATTTTTTTCAATCAACTCGACCTCCCCAGTGTGTAACCCAGCGCGGATCTCTAACCCGAGTGAGCGCGCAGACTGACAGATTGCACGAGCGCAGCATATCGCTCGTCCGGGAGCGTCAAACGTGACTAGAAAACCATCTCCAGTGGTCTTTATCTCTCTCCCACGATAACGAGCAAGCTCTTTCCGAATCTGATCATTATGAACGGCGATAATTTCTTTCCACATTTGATCTCCTAAAGCGGCTGCGCGCTCGGTTGATCCTACGATATCAATGAAAAGCACCGTTGCCAGCACTCGGTCTAAATTCGGGCCCCGCCTCATACCAGTTAGACCCGACAGAAACCCCTCAATTTCCTTATCGACTGCATCTGTGTCACCGGCCAGAGGGAGATGGTCCTCGCCTTCGAGTTCAACATACCGCGCGCCAGGGATGTGCTCCGCAATATACCGTCCATGTCGAACATCAACAAAGGCGTCTTTGGCCCGATGAAGCACTAACGTGGGAACTGAAATCGCGGGCAGCACATGACGAACGTCCCCTTCAAAGCCCATGCGAAGAAGACCTACAGCGCCACCAGGACTCACGGACATTCGCTCGTAATGACCCCACCAAGCGCAAAACTGCTCGTCACTCGCTAGGCTCGGTGCAATGACGTTCACGGCTGCCCCCTCACCCCAGCGGGGTTCGAGTGCTGTCAAGAGATATTCGAACCCAATTGGATCAAAGCCCCAATCGTAATCTGGTGCCCTAAAAGCGCGCGCCCACGAGCCAAACACCACTAAAGCTTTGGTTCGCTCAGGATAGGTGGCGGCAAAAAGCATGCACAATGGCCCGCCCTCGGAAATCCCAAACAGAACAGCACGGCGTGATCCAACAGCGTCGAGGATCGCATGGAGGTCTTCCATGCGATCCTCAAGTGTCGGTAGATCCTTCGGCGAGACTCGGTCCGACATGCCGGTTCCGCGCTTGTCGAGTAAAATGAGACGGCTGAACACGGCAAGTCGCCGAAAGAAGCGAGCTAACCTTGGCTGCTCCCAGGCCACTTCAAGATGACTGATCCAGCCAGGAACTAGTACGAGATCATTTGGTCCATTACCGACCACCTGGTAGGCAATGTGAAATTCACCACTTCTAGCATAGTTAACTGCCACGGCTCTGCTCTGGCGCCCCTCAGGTTGGAATCCTATCCGTTGTGCGCAGAAAGAATAAGCACGGTTATAACCCCTGATCAAAAAATATGGTCTGTCGGCGGCGGAATCATCGACGCTATTTATTGCACTTGATCTCCGCTTTGGGCGCCAGGACGAGACCACGGCGCTTCAGATCGAGCAGCAGTTCCAGGATGCCGTCGATCCAGCGGTAAACATATTGCTTGGCCAAGATATCGCGTTTAGCCAATCTACGGATCGGGTCGTGTGTCACGAGCGCACCGTCGTGAATATTGGCGCTCAACTGTACGAGAGATGAAGGAGGGCCCCTTCAAGTTCGGCAATCAGGCGACTCGACAACTCCCTTCATCGAGACCTCTGAGCCGAACTTCCGCAAAGGGTCGAAAGCAGAGATTCAAACTGAGACATTACCGCAAAGCACCGGCTAAGGCCATTGCGGCGGCACCTGAGCGTCCGGCGAGCGGAAATCAATGTGAGCGGACCCGCAAACTCATATCGCGCTGGCATCGCGATGAACTGGGAGCCGAGCGCAAGGCAGCGCGGCGGAAATGCTCGCGGCCTAGGCTTATGCCGGGGCGGGCCAGGCCGTTCAATATTCTAGGGCCGGATAGCCAGAGTTCTAATTCAAATTTCCCCTTCTTCATCCTTACCCCCGCGCCGCTGCCATTTTCTGGAATGAAGGAAATTGTATTCCTTTTCGCGCCAATGCCGATGAAGTGTAAGTCGCTATCTTGCTCTTGCGGCCGCAGAGCCGCTACGTCCTTCACTCCGGTAATCCCGATGATAATATCTTTTAGCTGCTGCCCAACCTGCCCAGGCCCAACCTTGATCCCATTTTCGAATCCACTACCAGGGCCCAGCATGACATCCCATTTTGCGGCTTCAAAAGCGAGCGCGATGCTGCCCGCAAGGTCTTTGCCGAATGCGTTCTCGTACATGACCTGAATGCGCGGAGCTTTTCCCCATGAATTGATCTTGTTGTTCATCGAGTTCGAGTTTTTGGCGGATTTGCGTGCTCGTAAGAGGATCCCATTTGCCGCCAATAACCGTGCCGACCTTCGAGTGCAATTCCGCAAGTTTGGTGTCGGCTTTCTAAAGCTCCTTTCCTGCCAATCCCAAATGCCGCCGGCAAACGCTGCTAATAGCGCAAAGACAAGAGCACCAATTTGTCCCGCGGTAAGGAGTAAATTAAGCGATTCGTCGCTCACGTCGCTCTCCTCCTCAATCTCTCACCCGCCCCTTCGCCGTTTTCCGGTATGAACTCGACGCCGGCATTTTCGACGCTATTGCTTCGGCTTCATTTCCACAACTACATGCGGCATTTCTCGTTTGCGCCGCAGCTCCTCGGCCTTGCGCGCTTGCCTTTGCACGTTTCCAATCATTAATTCGGCAGACGCTCGCATCATATTTGCAAGTCCAGGCCACTTTAGGATCATCTCGGCCGCCTCCGCGTCGTCCTTTTCTTGTTCGCGCTCCTCTTTGCTCTCGCGGACCTTAATGCGCGAGAGCTTCACCACCTTACGTCCGGTCATTTCAGATACCCCTGCGCCTTGAGCCAATCCATGATGATCTTTTGGGCAAGGGCCGCTATTGGCCGAGCATCGTCTTGCGCCGCCTTTTCAAGGGCTTTCTTAGCCGCCGGCGTCAATCGAACGCCAATCGGCGCCAACTTGATCAGCTCTTTCTTTTTTACGACCGGCATAAAAAACCCTTGACTACGGGAAGCTACGGTTATATATATGCGTTGTCATTATCATATTCAAGGAGAAAATGCAAATGACACGCCAAGTTTCCAAACCAAATATTTTCTGGGCGCCTTCGCTCGAAACCGCCCGGAAAATCGACGACGAAGATACGGTCACGTCAATCGAGACCGCCCGGTATCGTTTCGCGGCAAGCATGGCCGATCTGGAACGCTGCTACGATGAAGAGGCGGAGCAGGCTGCGCGCCGCATTCGTCGCGGAAGTTGCCGCGCTCTATCAAGGCGAAGCCGCATAATCACAGGCCCTTGCCGGATTCCCGGCAGGGGCTTTTCGCGAAATGGAGGAGCAAATGACGGTTATTCCTTTCCCGCCGCGGCTGGAGCTGTCCAGCGCCGCGCCGCCGGCCATCGCGACAGACGCTTTGGCGAACTTGGTTTTTTCCGAAATCCTGAGCCGCGAGGCCGAGCTTCTGGCGCTAGCTGAGGCTGAGGCCGAGGCGGGGTTTCCGGGGCAAAAAGAGTTGGAGCTGGCCGTTGTTCGCGCGCTGCTTCGATTGATCCTTTCACCAAACGTTCGAATGCCGCTCTCGCGTCTGCAATGATATGGCGAGACCGCGCGGCGGCATAGGAGAAAGCCATGAGCAAATCAACAGAAGAGCCTGACACGCTTTCGACGGCGCGCGCTGATCTGACCACCGTCTCTAATTTGCTTTATGCGGCGTTTATGGCCGCGGAAAGGCTGCACGATGAAAACGACCGTCGAGGGATGATGGCGCTCCTCAACGTAATCGACTTGAAGTTAGAGATTGTCCGGATACGACTTGACGAGTGCGGCAAGCCTGACAAGGACGTGAAGGCCGATCCTGTCAGCCGGCCGGAAAGGCAGGATTAGACGATGACAACCAAACCGAAGACACGCAAGGCACCGGCGGCCAACGGTGCCAGAAGTTGATCAGTATTCGCCGCGATCGCCGAACACAAGGCGCTGCTCAGGGAATATATCCGTTGCCGTAACGACTCGAGGCCGCAAGGGAGCAAGCGAAAAAAAAAACGGGAAGTCCCTGGAGGGGATGGCGCTGTTCATCGCAGCCGCCGAAGACACCAAACTAGAATACGATCAATTCTGCCGCGCCGAGCGTGCCGCGAACAAGGCGGCCATGCGCTTGGCCCGGACGAAGCCTACGACGACTTCCGGCGCCGCCGCCATGATTGGCCATGTTCGGCGCGAAACCAAGGGAGCCTCTGAAATAGAAAATTGGGTGCCCCTAGCACTCAAGACGGCCGTCGCCGCACTTACCCGAACGGAGGCCGCATGATGCTGCGCCTTCGCTCTCTCACCTTGAAGCTTCGCGCGCTGTGCTGGGTCTTGCTGCGTCTTGTGGCGCCTTCCGCGGGGGCGTCTTTCTTGGCCCGAGGGGTGATGAGTTCACGGGAAAAACAAGCAGAGCCGTTATTGCGAGGACGATTATTGACGGCACACATCGGACATGATGGAATCCTCCAGCGTTTCCGTTGGTAAGCTGGCGAGGCGTTTGACCGGAAAGGCCAGCCTCACGCTCCCCCGGCAACAAAGCGAACGTCACCGCGCCAGAGAAGTTGGACTCGGCATTTCGTCAAAACTTCGACGAAATCTCGCCCGGCATATGATGAAAAGCTGGTGTGGGACTGGTGCAACTCGACGGCGCACGGGGCAACGCGGCGGGAGGGATGAGAGTGGAATAACAAAAGCCCCTGTCGGCCGCGCGCGAAGTGGCGTCGTGCGGCCAGACCAGGGGCAGGAGGTCACAGGCTTGGGAGGAAGCCAAGCCTGAATTACTCCGCAATATTCAGGCCAAATTTAGGCCAATCTTGGCGGCGGCGCGGGCGGGTCGGGGGGCTCAATCAGGCTCGGGTCATCGAATATCTGATCGGCGACGATATGCGGCTCTTTCTCTTGCGAGCGTTGCCCGCGATGTGGACGAAACTTGGCTAAAATCTCCGGAAGCGGTTTCCGGCGCTTCGAGAAAATCGCGGCCTGCGGCTTCCAGGCGCGCGGTCCAGCTTTCAAGGTTGCAACGTCAATGCCAAGCCGATCAGCAATCAACGCCGCGGGCATTCGTGCCGCTCAGCTCGGCGAGCAGTTCCAATTGGGCAGTTGTTGGCGTGAATGGCATTTCTTACCTTTGGCGCCACATGTGCCCGGGTGCGCTTGCCGCAGCCGTCATCGCCGCCATCGATGCGTAGTTTAGGTTTTAAGACACGGAGCTTAGGCGGGCAGCCTTGCGCCAAACACGCCGCGAGAGCGGGCGGAGGCCAACTTGAGCGTAACCATTGAACGACAGGAAGGCCACGTCATGCCCGCCGCGAAACACGAATCATCGAAGCACGCAGCATCGAAGCACAAGCGAAAGGAACGGCGCTCGGCTGAGCGGGCCATGGCCCGCGACAGCGCAGATCGGCTGGCCGAGGCGGCCAAGAAGCGCGAGGCGTCCGAAGCGGCGCAGCGAAAAGCTGAAGCCGGATGAGACAATTTCGACGGCTCAATCGCATCAGATTGCGCCCCGCCGCGAGTACAGGGTGACACAATGTCAGTCCGCAAGCGCACATGGAAAACAGCGGCCGGCGAAGAGCGCCAGGCTTGGCTTTGCGACTACACCGGCCAATCCGGCAAGCGCCATGTCAAAACTTTTGCGCGCAAGAAGGACGCGGACGCGTTTATTGCCAAGGCCAAAGTCGAAGTCCGCGAAGGCGTTCACACGGCGGATAGCGATAGCGTCACGATCCGCGATGCCGCGAACCTTTGGCTCACGACCGGCGCGGCACGCGGGCTAGAACGGGCCACGCTAGCCGCCTATGAGCAGCATGCAAGATTGCATATCGTCCCTTCGCTTGGCCGGATGAAACTGTCGAGACTGTCGGCGCCGATGGTGCGGGATTTCGAGGACCGGTTGCGATTGACCGGCCGGTCGCTTACAATGGTCCGCAAGGTCCTGACGAACCTAGGATCACTGTTGGGCGACGCGCAAGAGCGTGGCCTCGTCGCCCGCAATGTCGTCCGCGATCTAGGATCCCGCCGCAAGAAGGGCGTCGAGCGCCGCGCCGAGAGGCGGAGTAAGGGCAGGCTAAAGGCGGGGATGGATATACCCTTGCCGGGAGAGATCCGGGCCATTGTGGGGGCACTACAGGGGCCGTGGCGGCCGATCCTATTGACGGCGATCTTTACTGGGCTCCGGGCGTCGGAGCTGCGCGGATTGCGCTGGTGCGATGTGGATCTCAAGCAAGGCGAAATTCACGTCCGGCAACGGGCTGATCGATATAATGCGATCGGCGCGCCGAAGTCGGAGTCCGGCGAACGGACGGTTCCCTTGCCGCCGCTCGTGATGAACGCGTTGAAGGAACTAAAGCTGGCCACGACCGGCGATGGCATTGTTTTCGTATCGAGCCGTGGTCACATCCGGAGTTATTCGAACCTCGTGAAATATGGGTTCCATCCGGCGCAGATCGCGGCAGGCGTCACAAAGCCCGATGGCACGGCGAAATATACCGGCCTGCATGCGCTCCGCCATTTCTATGCATCATGGTGCATCAACCGGCGGGAGGATGGCGGGCTCGGCTTGACGCCGAAGCTTGTCCAGGAGCGGCTCGGGCATTCGACGATCGGCATGACATTGGATGTTTACGGCCATTTGTTCCCGCGTGGCGACGATGGTTCGGAGCTTGCGGCGGCGGAAAAGTCGCTTCTGGGGTGAATGCGACAAGACTGCAACAAAATGCCTGAAAGTCTTTTAAAAACAACGTGTGAAGCGGAATTTTGAGATGCAGACGAATTTTTCTCCCGCGCAGCTCAAAAATCCGGCAACAGCAGAGGCGGAGAAAATTCTCCGCACCTGCGTCCATTGCGGCTTCTGCAACGCGACCTGCCCGACCTTCGTGCTGCTTGGCGACGAACTCGATTCTCCGCGCGGACGCATCTATCTTATCAAGGATATGCTCGAACAGAACCGGCCCGCCGATGCGCTGACCGTCAAGCACATCGACCGCTGTCTTTCCTGCCTCGCCTGCATGACGGCCTGCCCATCGGGGGTGAACTATATGCATCTTGTCGATGGGGCGCGAAGCCACATCGAAAAGACTTATCAAAGGCCGCTCGCGGACCGGCTGTTCCGGGCTTTTCTCGGCGCCGTTCTCCCTTATCCAAACCGTTTCCGGCTTGCGCTTGCCGCCGCGCACTTGGCCAGACCCTTCAACTCTCTCTATCCGCGTTTTGGCCGGACCGGGCGGCGCCTTGCCGCGATGCTGCGCCTCGCCCCGGGCCGCATCCAGCAAGCCGCCTATTTGCGCTCGGGTGTGAGCATCCCCGCCGGACCGCCCATTGCCCGCGTGGCCCTTCATGGCGGCTGCGTCCAGCAGGTGTTGCGGCCAGACATCAACGCCGCCGCGATTTGCTTGCTAACTAGGTTCGGAATTGAAACCGTGTTTCCAAAGGGCGAAGGCTGCTGCGGCGCACTGCTGCACCATCTTGGCAAGGAAGCGGGCGCGCTCGTTCAGGCGCGGCAAAACGTCGATGTCTGGAGCAGGGAAATCGAGCGGCATGGACTCGATGCGATTTTGATCACGGCATCGGGCTGCGGCACCATGATCAAGGATTACGGATTTTTGCTGCGCGGGGATCCCGCCTATGCGGCAAAGGCGGCGCGCGTTTCCGCGCTTGCCAAGGATGTGACGGAATTTTTGGACACGCTCGATCTGCCCGAGGCGAAACCTTCCGGCCTAACGGTCGCCTATCATTCCGCCTGCTCGATGCAGCACGGCCAAAAGATCGACGCCTTGCCAAGGCAGCTCCTGACGCAAGCAGGCTTTAAGGTCCGCGACATTCCCGAAGGGCATTTGTGCTGCGGTTCGGCCGGCACCTATAATATTTTAGAGCCGGAGATCGCCTTGCGGCTGCGCGACCGCAAAATCGCGAATATCGTGCAGACCTTGCCCGATCTCGTCGCTACCGGAAACATCGGCTGCATCGCGCAGATCGCGAGCGCCACGTCGATCCCGGTGCTCCATACGGTCGAACTCCTTGACTTCGCCCATGGCGGGCCAACCCCGGCTGGCCTCGCGAGCCTTGCCGGCTGAACGTCAATTCGGCTCTGCCCCTATTCTTGACCAACGTGACAATCCTCAATAGCATCTATCCAACTTCAGTGGAAAAGGGTCGAATATGCGCCAGTTGCCTCAGGCTCTTGGATTGGCTGCCGTGCTTTTGCTCGCTTCAATGCACGAAGCGTCGGCTTTCAGTGCACGCTTCTCATGGTCGGGGATCAAAGCTTGCGGTAGAACTTCGCCTGCCTTCACGATACACGATGCACCAAAGGAAACAGAAAGCCTGCGGTTCATGATGAACGATAAGGACGCGCCAAACTTTCAGCACGGCGGCAGCACCGTTCCTTACGACGGCAGCGGACGCGTGCCGGAGGGTGCTATCGATTACATAGGGCCTTGCCCGCCGGCTGGCACGAGTTATCGCTACGTCTGGACGATCGAGGCTTTAGACAAGAGCGGCAAGAACGTTGCGCACGCTGCCGCCGAAGGCCGCTTCCCGGTGCGTTGAGCGCGCATCGCCTTGGGCGACGCACGGCGGTTCTGCTAGGTTTTGGATTTATCGGTCGAGGAAAACATTTGCGGATATATGAACATGGTCGATATCGTGCTGATCAATCCGCGTTTCGAGATGAGCTATTGGGGTATGGAGCACGCCCTCCACCTATGTGCCAAGCTTGGCAAGCGCGCGAATATGCCGGTTTCAGCCCTGCCCTTGCTTGCGGCTCTGACGCCCGCGGAGCACAAAATCACTTTGATCGATGAGAATGTCGAAGATATCGATTTTGCTCTTTGTGCCAAGGCCGACATTGTCGGCATTACGGGAATGACGGTGCAGAGATTCCGCATGACTGAAATTCTCAAGGAATTGAAAGGGCGGGGCTGCTTCACGGTCATCGGCGGTCCGTGGGTGAGCGTCCAGGAGGATTATTTCGGCGCGTTGGCCAATGTCATTTTCGTGGGGGAAGCCGAAGAGACCTGGCCGCAATTTCTTGCCGATTGGGCCGAACAGAAACATGCCGGGCGCTACGAGCAGGCGGAGCGCACCGACATGAGCAAAGTGCCGCCGCCTCGCTACGACCTTTTGAAGATGAACCAATATGTCATCACTCCGGTGCAGTTCTCGCGCGGCTGCCCATTCACCTGCGAGTTTTGCGACATCATTGTAACCTTCGGCCGTCGTCCGCGCCTCAAGACGATACCCCAGATTATTGCCGAACTGGAGGCGATTTGCCGTTTAGGCGGGGTCGGTGGCGTCTTCATCGTTGATGACAATCTGATCGGCAATAAGAAGGCGATAAAACACATTCTCCGCGAAGTCATCGCCTGGCAGAAGGCGCATGATTATCCGGTGGCATTTTTTGCCGAGGCTTCGCTCGATCTGGCAGACGACGAAGAACTCATGGGCCTCATGGACGAGGCAAATATCCGTTACGTCTTTGTCGGCGTTGAAACGCCCAACGAGGAATTGTTGCGTGAAACGAGCAAGCTGCAAAACCTGCGCGGTAAGGAGCGCAGCATAGTAGAAAAGGTGCACGCCATCCAGGCCCACGGGCTCGAGGTCTGGAGTGGTATGATCGTCGGTTTCGACCATGACGGCTTGGACATTTTCGACCGGCAGATCCGTTTCGTCGAGCAGGCTCGTGTGATCCATACCTCGGTCGGCATGCTCACCGCGATCCCCAAGACACCACTCTATGAACGGCTTGCCGGCGAGAATTGGCTCGATCCCGCCGACCGGACGCCGTACGGAACGAATGTCATTCCCCTCGGTATGGGCCGCGACGCCTTGCGGGAAGGATATTTGCGGGTGCTGCATGCACTTTATGATCCGAAAGCCTATTTCGCCCGTGTGGATTTACTCTTTCTCGAAGGCGGTCTGAAAACCGGCGCCGCCCGCAACGCTCATTTGCGCAGCCGGCCATTCAGCCGGTTCATTCAATATGCGGAAGCGATGCTTTACGCAGGTTTCATCTTTTTCAAGCTGCAAACCGCCGCAGACGCGGCCGATGTTCGTCACCACTATCGGCGGGCCTTTTTCAACGTGGTGCGGCGACGTCCCGAGCCGTTTGTGCTGCAAGCCTATGCGTTGAAGGCTGTCTTGCATTATCATTATCACAAGCTCATCGCGGCCATCGATGCCGATGGACATTTGCTGAATATCTTCTGATGGCTCTGCCACCGGCAACATCGGCTGCATCGCGCAGATCGCGAGCGGCACATCGATCCGGTGCTCCATACGATCGAACTTCTCGACTTCGCCCATGGGGGGGCCAAGGCCGGATGGCCTCCTTGCGGGCTGAACGTCATTTCCGCAAAACGGCCGAACAAATGAGAACGGTAGCCTGGCGGACCACGCGCCGCCGGAACGCGCCAATAGCGGACTTTTTAGGCTGGATCGCTAAGGCGCTCACAGGGGGCGAGCACCGGAGTTCTTCCTCCCAAGCGGGGCAAACTGTGCTAAGCATACGGGTGGAGCTTAACGAAGGGGTGACCAAATGCGTTACGTTCTTGCCGCGATCTTCGTCTGCGCAGTCGGTATGCCCGCGGCGTCCGCTCTGCCAACGGTCAGCACCAATTCCGTTTCGGTGTCCAAACCGGACCCACTAATCCAAGTGGTGAGGCGCAATCGACCGCACTTTCATCGTCACAGTCGCAGTGGGGACAGCATCCGTCATCGTCACAGTCGCAGCGGGGATGACGGCATCCACCCTTTGGTCGGAAGCGGCGACTACTAATTCGCACTTTTTCCTTCGCGAACTATCGGGATCCGGCGCAGATCGGGTTTCCGAGGCATGCGGATCCTCAATGAGGATCGGGTCATTCCTGGCGACGGTTTCCGCTCTCGTGACCACAGGGATATGGAAATAAATTTGTATGTCCTCAAGGGAGCTCTCGAGGAAAGGGATCGCGTCAGAAGGTTCGGCAACGCCTTGCGGCTGCGCGACCGCAAGATCGCCAACATCGTGCAGACCTCGCCCGATCTCGTCGCCACCGGAAACATCGGCTGCATCGCGCAGGTCGCGAGCGGCACATCGATCCCGGTGCTCCATACGATCGAACTTCTCGACTTCGCCCATGGCGGGCCAATGCCGGATGGCCTCGCGAGCCTTGCCGGCTGAACGTCATTTCCGCTCCGTGGCCACTGGCGAGGTAGCTGCCACCCCGGCGAATTAGGTATGACGCTACGCAAGTTGGGTTTTGCGCGCCAGCGGCGATGGCATGACGAGAGTGGCTTCGGCGCACTGTGGTATCTGACCCGCTAGGGATTGGAACAGAACTGGGAAGCGGATTTGGCGCATATCTCGCCCGCGGATTCGCCGTGGGCGAGCTGATCCATACACTTTTGATACGCCACCAGGAACTTATCATTGCACGGGAATTTAAGTCGGCAAGCGTCTCGAGCGGTCTTTACCATGTACGGCAACTGACCTTTCATTTTTTCGAGCACACATTCCTCATAGTTGCTCGGACCAAACCATCCCGCGTTCGTAATCCTGTTCGAGTAACCCAGGCATGCGAGAGAGAAGAACGTAATGTTTAGGATTTGATTGCGTCTCATAAAATGGTTCCCGTAGGTTAGAGCAAAAGCGTGCATCCCACGAATACCGTATTTCTTTTTTCTTGTCCGGGGCCTTCATCAGCGTCAAAGAGGCCATCCTAGGGGCAAATCGCAAGCCTTGTGCCCCAATCCCCGCAAAGTTTACGGGAAGCAAGAATCTCGGCCAGCCTGCCGCTAGATTGCTTGGTTTTAAGCGGCAAAAACCCGCCAACTTAGCAAAGTTTCGTCACCGCAACATGGCAGTTTTAGGTATGTTGCCTGCATCCGCTCGGTGATCGTGGTGGAGATGGACCAGTCAGACCGGTGCTCTAGTTTTTCTAATCCTCGTATTCTTCCTCTTTGTCATGACTTGCGCGGAAGCGTCCAAGTTTATCGTCGTAGGTCCGCAAGAATCCTGTGCGCCGCGTGGTCCCAGCCCCATCGTCATATTCGACGATTTCTCGGATTTTAAGGATGCTGTTGGCCATGCCCCAGCCAAAATCAAATTGGGTATCGATATTTGTAAAAAACAGCCTCGACTTGCCGCCTTTCAATTGAGGGCATTCAAGGGGGCTGCTTTGCAGAGTTTGTTTTGCCCCGCTGTCGTCCGGCTGAATGCACAATGTAATGTCATGTCGTTTGATGGTAGCAGTTGTTTCTCCGACGTTGACGATGACGTACTGAACTCTTACTAGCGTCCCTGCGGTGAGGTGTGGTTTCATACGACGCACGCGCAACTTTGGCCGATGCGTGGCGTTGAATTCCTCCCTGGCCAATTGCAAAGCAGTATTAGTGATTTCGGACTTGGTCGGCGGTGGCTACCCACATTTTTTCGCTGGATCGCCACAAAGTATAAGTAAACCAACCTATGAATCCGGTTGCGATGGCCGTAATCGCACCATTGTGAGCTTCAAGAATTTCTATAAACATTGAAACAATCGCCGATGCCGCTACTATGGCAGCACAGCACCCTGCAATTATCAGAAATTTGCGCTTTACTAATTTCAGCATCCCTTGAACGCCCCCCAAGCATATTTGCATTCTCATGATTATCGTAGCGGAACGGGAACTCGGCGACATAAAGCAGCAAAGCGAAAATCGCGGCTCTTTTATCTGCCTACTTACGCGCCGAATCGCAACCCGGATGAACTCGCGTGGAAGCATCTCGAAAGCCGCCACCGCCGGCCGCATGGCCCTCACCGGCAGTGCCGGCTTCAAGCGCAAGGTTCGCAAACCCGCTTCCCGCAGTGCGGCCCCGCCAGAAACACGGGTTCGATCATGCGGATGATGGTTTGAACCGCGTTGGCGCGAAGTTCAGGATTCGAACGGGCTTCAGATTCCGTCAGTTCGAAACCAACGAGTTCGCGCGTGCGGGTAAGTTCGCGCAGCGACCCGCGCAACGCCGCCGGGTGTAAGAGTAAATCGAATCAATCCACTAGCCCCCAACTTTCCTTCAATTTAAGCGTCAGGCATTTGGCGCCCCCGCCCGCGCGCATGAATTCGGACAGAGGCACGATGACGGGCGTAAAGCCGGCGGCGCGCAGTTTTTCCTGCAATTCTTCCGATGCGCCGTTGAGAAAAACATGCCGGTCAAGATCGACGGCGTTGCAGGCATATTGCGCGGCATCTTCCTTGGCGACGGCGACCCGTTTTTCCGGCGCGACTCTGGCGGCGATCTTCGCCCGGCTCGCGGCATCGAAAGCCTCGGGATAATAGATGAGATAGCCACCTTCGAGCGGGCAAAAACAGGTGTCGAGATGGTAAAAGCGCGGATCGACAAGCCGCAGACCGATGACGGGGCGTTTGAAAACGCGTTCGTGCGCAGCGGGCGCGGTTTCATCGGACCGGAAGCCAAATCCGCACCAGATGAGAGGCTGGCCGCGATCGAGCAAGGCATCGCCGGCACCTTCGAAAAAAATATCCTCCGGCCACGGCGCCAGCGGAAAACCATTGTGCTCGAACCATTGGCGGAAGAAGCGCTCCTCGCCTTGCCGCGCTGAATACCGAAAACGGCTCGCGACCACCAATTTGCCCAGCACCATGCCGGCATTAGCGGTAAACACCATGTCTGGCAAATTGGGTTGCGGCTCGATCAGCGTGATTTCCGCATGCGCGGCAACCGCATCTCTGAGATTATTCCATTGCCTGACCGCGAGAGCATGATTGATGCGGCCGCGATTGCCGAGCATCCACGGATTGATGACGTAGTTCACGCCAAAATGATCCGGCGCGCACATCAAAATTCTTTGTCTGGAATTGGGCGCGGCGGCGGTTCCGGCGCCATGTTGAGGCACCGGCGCGTTTGCGACATGAATATTCATGCTACGCTCGTCTCGGCATGGGGCGTGGCTGTTTCCTCAAGCGCGTCATGGAAGACCTCGACCGCCTGCAAGAGATCGGCCTCGTCGATAATTAGGGGCGGCGCGAAGCGAATGACGGTTTCATGCGTCTCCTTGGTCAAAACTCCGCGCCGCAGCATGGCGAGACACACGTTCCTTGCGTTGGCGCGCGCGGGATCGAGCTCGACTCCCGCCCAAAGCCCTTTGCCGCGAACCTCGACGATGGCGGGATGGTCGATGCCGGCGAGCGCGCCGAGCAAGGTTTTCCCCAGGACGCGGCTACGCAAGGCGAGGTCCTCGTCTTGGAGAACGTGGATCGCCTCGCGCGCGACCGCCGCGGCAAGCGGATTGCCGCCAAAGGTAGAGCCATGGCTGCCGGGATCGAAAACGTCCATGACGGCGCGCCGCGCGACAAACGCGGAGACGGGCATCAGGCCGCCGCCGAGTGCCTTGCCAATGATGAGACCGTCGGGCTTGGCGTTCTCGTGTTCAAAACAGAAGTTTCGCCCGGTGCGCCCGAGGCCTGACTGGACCTCGTCGAAAATCAACAATATGCCGTGCCGGTCGCAGATCCTCCGGAGGCTTGCCAGATATCCCCCGGGCGGTACGACAATGCCCGCCTCGCCCTGAATGGGCTCGACGAGAACGGCGACCGTGAATGGCGAGATCGCCGCCTCAAGCGTCCCCGCGTCGCCGAATGGCACCGTGACAAACCCGGGCGCGAAAGGCCCAAAGCCGCGCCGGTAGGACGGTTCGCTGGAAAAGCCTATGATCGACGTCGTGCGGCCATGGAAATTCCCCGCGGCGACAATAATCTCCGCCTTGCCGCCGGGGATCGAAAGCCGGTCATAACCATAACGGCGCGCGGCCTTGATCGCGGTCTCGACCGCCTCCGCGCCGGTGTTCATCGGCAGGCACGCATCGAGCCCGGCGAGCCCCGCGAGTTCCTCGCAAAGCGGCCCGAGATTATCCGAATGATAGGCACGGGAGACGACGTCCAAGCGGTCGAGCTGACGTTTCATGGCGTGGACGAGACGCGGATGCAGATGGCCGAAACTCGCCGCCGAATAGGCGCTCATCATATCGATGTAGCGCTTGCCGCCGGTATCGAAGAGATGCGCGCCGGCGCCTCTCGCCAAGACAACTGGAAGGGGCGCATAATTTTTCGCGCCATAGCAGGCTTCTTGAGCGATGACCCTTTGCGGGGATATGGCGGTTTGCAAGGACATGGCGGCTTTCTATCGACACTCTCTCCCAAGGAGATTTATCGCACGGAAGACCGCGCTCGTGCCCCGGAACTTGGCCCGTTTTCGCGTAGAATATCCGCGACAAAGCCGCTTCGACGCGCAAAAATGCGCGGCCACGTATTTTGCGCTAGGCCAAGTCCCGGATACCGTTCGAAAACTCAAAAATTTAGGCGACAAGCGAGCGAGAGATGGCGCGCAGGCACATGATCGACGAAATGGACTTCAAAATCATGAAGCGGCTGCAACTCGACGCGCGGATCAGCAATGTCCGTCTCGCCGAGGACGTGCATTTGTCGCCGAGCGCCTGCCTAGAGCGGGTCAAGGCGCTCGAAAAGGATGGGGTGATCCGGCGCTATGTCGCCGACTTCGATCTTGCGAAAATCTGCAGCACGGTGATGCTGCTGGTCGAGGTTATCCTCGAAAACCACCGCGAAGCCGATTTCGAGCGTTTTCTGGCGGCCATCCGCAAACGCAACGAAGTTTTGGAATGCTACAAAATCGGCGGCCGGATAGATTATCTGATGCGGGTGCTTTGCCGCGATATCGACCATTACAACGAGCTCAGCGACTTTATGAGCCGTGGCGAACTGGGCGTCGAGAAATTCCACGGCCATGTCGTGCTCGCCATCGACAAGGCTTTTCAGGGCTATCCGCTTGAGCTTCTCATCGAGCCGCACGGGCGGAATTGAAGCGGGGAGCCCGTTGCGAGCGAAGCGGTTCGCAAAGCGAACGCAATGGAAGCGGGCGACTGGAGAGAGGCGCCGAAGCCGCCGTCTCGAAGCACGCGGGCGAGGACCGATTGCGCGATCTACGGCTCCCTTTTTGGTGACGGCCGCTTCGCCTGCTCCAAGGGTGATTGCGGTTTTGATGATAGCGCTAAAGCCGCGTCCATTGTTCGAGAACCGAGATGACCGCGCCGGTGAGGCGCTCAATATCCTCCTCGCCGATGGTAAAGGCAGGTGTCAGATAGACGATATTGCGGATCGGCCGCACGAAGACGCCCGCTTCGATAAACCTGTGTCTCAACGCGCCGAGATCATCGATGCGATCGAGTTCGACGACGCCGATCGCGCCTTTCACCCGCACGTCGCGCACATCCGGCAACTCGCGGGCCGGTTCGAGACCTTTTGCAAGCGCCGCCTCGATGGCCGCGACTTGCTCGAGACGCGGCTCGCGCGCGAAAAGATCGAGGGAGGCATTGGCGGCGACGCAGGCGAGCGGATTGGCCATAAAAGTCGGGCCATGCATTAGCGCATGGTTTGGTTCGTCCGACAGAAAAGCCTCGAATACCTTGCTCGTGGCAATCGTCGCGCCAAGTCCCATGGTCCCGCCGGTTAGCGCCTTCGACAGAGTGATAATGTCCGGGGTAACGCCCGCCGCGTCGCAGGCGAACATCGTTCCGGCGCGCCCGAAACCGGTAAAAATCTCATCGAAAATCAACAAAAGGCCGTGTCGGTCCGCCGCCGCTCGCAAATGCCGCAACACTTCCGCGTCGTGAAACAACATGCCGCCCGCGCCTTGCACCAAAGGCTCGACAATAATGCCCGCAAGTTGTTGCGCATGACGTTCCAGCAGAGCATCGAAAGTTTGCGTGGAAGGCTCATCAAGGGGTAGCCTTGCGATGATTTGTTGCGGCAAGACCTTGGCAAAGAGACCGTGCATTCCTTCCTCGGGGTCGCAGACCGACATCGCCGCAAAGGTGTCGCCGTGATAGCCGCCCTTGAATGCAATGAAGCGGCTACGCTGTGTAATGCCTTTATTGAGCCAGAACTGCACCGCCATCTTCATCGCGACCTCGACCGCGACCGAGCCGCTGTCGCAGAAAAAAACCCGGTCAAGCCCCTCCGGCAAGAGGCCCGCTAGCCGCCGCGCAAGATCGAGCGCGGGCTTGTGCGCGAGACCGCCGAACATAATGTGCGGCATCAGACCGAGCTGCTCTAAGACCGCCGCGCGGATATACGGGTGGTTATAGCCGTGGCAGGCGGTCCACCAGCTCGCGATTCCGTCGATGAGTTCGCGGCCGTCGCTGAGAAAAATGCGGCTTCCTTGCGTGCGCGCGACGGGCAGCGGGGCCGCCGCCGTCTTCATCTGCGTGTAGGGCAGCCAAATATGCCCAATGCCACGGCTAAACCAGCCCGGCGGTGCGCCGCTCATTTGGCGCCTCCCATAACTCATGGCGCTGGGCCCGCCGCGGCGTTGGCAACCGGGGGCTACCCAAACCCTGCGCGGCCGTTTATGTTGCGAGCGTTTCCCCGCCGCGACTTGGACAGATCATGGCCACCCATAGCACGCCGCATTTCCACAACCAGCCGGGCGTTCCGCGCGTGCGGGTCGGCGCCAAGGAATTCATGTGCATCGGCGCTTTGCCTCCCTTCGACCATCCGCATATTTTCATCGACATGGGCGACGATAACGACGCGATCTGTCCATATTGCTCGACCCATTATGTTTATGACGCGCATCTCGATGGAGGGTGCGAACCGCCGGAATGCGCTTTCGAGCCGGGTCTCGATTCTGAATCCGGGGCAAAGCCGGCGATTGAACGCGCCTGAGCTGCCGCGATGAACCCGCCGCATGCGGTGATCGCCGGCGCCGGGATTGGCGGGCTTTGCGCTTCATTATGCCTCGCGCGGGGCGGGTGGCGGGTCAGCCTCTACGAGAAAGCGAAAGTTCTCGAAGAGACCGGGGCAGGCCTCCAGCTCTCGCCGAATGCCAGCGAAGTTCTGCGAAGGCTCGGCGTGATCGAGCGCCTGACGCCCTTCGCTCTTCGCCCAAAAGCGATTAAAATCCGCCGCGCGCGGGATGGCGCGACCCTCGCGGTGATGCTGCTCGATGACGCAGAGCGGCGCTGGGGCGCGCCCTATCTCGTCGTGCACCGCGCCGATCTCCAGCGTGTATTGCTGGAAGCCATCGCGCGCGAATCCAGCATCAAACTCCAGACCGGAGCCGCCGTGGCGGGCTTTGCTTCCGGCGAAAACTCCGTCGCAATTGCCATCGAGCAAGGCGTGGTCCGATTGAAGGCGGTGGGCGATTGCCTGATCGGCGCGGACGGAGTGCGCTCCTTCGTGCGTCAAAGGCTCGGCGCCGATAGCGCAAGATTTTCGGGCCGGACCGCCTGGCGCGCTAAGGTCGAAGCCGCCCGCGTCCCGGACGCGATGCGCCGCGAAGAGACAACTCTTTGGCTCGGGCGCAAGGCGCATCTCGTCCATTATCCCTTGCGCGGCGGCGCCATCATCAATGTCGTCGCGGTCGTGGACGAGGTTTTTTGCCCGGATGGAGCGGATTTCTGGTCGAGCGCTGCGGACCGGAGCTTCCTCGAGGCGCGTTTTTCGGGTTGGGCAGAGGCCGCGCTGAAATTGCTGCGCGTTGCTCCCGATTGGCGGAAGTGGCCGCTTTTCGATTGCAAGCCGATCGCAAGCTGGGTGGCGGGGCGCGTCGCGCTCATGGGCGATGCGGCGCATCCCATGCTGCCATTTCTGGCTCAGGGCGCGGCCCAGGCCATCGAGGACGCAGGCGCCTTAGGCGAAGTTTTGACATGCGGCCAATATATCGAGGAGAGTCTCTGCGCTTATCAAGAGGCGCGCCGCCCCCGCGCGGCGCGGGTGCAGCTGGAGTCGCGCAGGCAAGCCAAAATCTACCACCTTGCCGGTCCCGCGGCGCTTCTCCGCGATATGGCATTGCGCGCGCTTGGCCCGCAAAAAATACTCGCCCGCTACGACTGGCTTTATGACGCGCATCATGCCGACGGGCATGAGGGATAAGCGGGACGGTAATTCCTACCCTTGCAAAACCGCCCCTCGATGCGTTAATCTAGTCACCATGACTAGAAATGCAAGGACTCCGCCCAAGCTGCCAAAGCCCAGCCGTTGGCTCCTCCAGGACGCAAAAGCCCGCTTCAGCGAGCTGGTGCGGCGCGTGCGCAGCGAAGGCCCTCAGCACGTCACCGTGCACGGACGCGACGAAGTCGTTGTCATCTCGGCCGAGGAGTTCCGCCGCCTCAAGGGCGAACGGAGCGGGGACGCGCTCATCGGCGCGATGCAGGCCTCGCCCTATCGCGACATCGATATCGAACCGGGGCGTGGCCCGATGCCGGTGCGCGGCGTCGAACTGTGACGGGTTGGCTGCTCGATACCAATATCCTCTCCGAGCTGCGACGCCCAAAGCCCGAGCCGAAAGTGGTCGCCTTCATCGCCGCGCAGCCGCTCGAGCAGCTCTACGTCAGCGCCGTGACTTTTGCCAAAATCCGCTTCGGCATCGAACTCGTCGCCGACCCCAGCCGGCGCGCCGAACTCAACGACTGGCTCGCGCACAAAGTGCGACCGATGTTCGAGGCGCGCGTCCTGCCCGTCACCGAAGACATCATGTTCAAGTGGCGACTGCTGGTCGAGGACGGCCGCAGGGCGGGGCATACGTTCTCGCAACCCGATCTGATCATCGCGGCGACGGCGCTGTGCCACGGGCTAACGATCATTTCTCGCGACACGCGCGATTAGGAGCGCGCCCGCGCGCCGGTCATTGATCCATGGCGGTGATGTTTCACACTTTCACCCGGCAATTCAGGTCCGCCCTGGGAATTATGCACTTGACAAGTCACGCCTGATTGGCCTCCTCCTAGCCGGATGAGAAGGTTGCTTTTTGTGTTGTCGCTTGTCCTTTTGACCGCCTGCGGACCGGATGATCCCGAGCGCGTTTCCGAGCGCATTAAGGAGAGTTGCCAACGAGAATTTGGCACGCAAGGCCAACGTGCGGTCGATAACTGCGTGCGCTGGTCTGAGGTGCCCCCGACATCACATTAACGGTGCTGCCTCGAAAGCTTATGGAGGAAGGAAAATCGCTGCATAAGGCGGGTTTGAGGATGCCCGGAGGATTTTCCGGCTTTCGCCGTGCGGTTGCTTGCGACCGGTGATATTCTTCATTTTCGTTACTGAATAATTTTTTTGGCGTGGCGTACATTCCGGTTGTGCCGGATGCGCTGTTTCCTCTCGCGGAGAGCAACATTCTTCGCGGAGAGGATCATGAAAAAATTTCTCGTCGCCTTGCTAACCGTTATAGCCCTGAGCGGAGCTGTCGGAGCGGTCCTTGTGGCCTACCCAACTTCGGCGGCGGCGCATCCACCGGACCCGTGTGATTGGTGATTGGGGTTGGTGGCCGCGGCCCCCATCGCGGCCGCTTTTTGCAAAAGCGCCTCGGCCATCCTTATGCTGGCGATGTCGATCAGCCTGCCGTCGAGCGACACTGCCCCTTTGCCCGCCTTGGCGGCATCGGCCATTGCGCTCACGATCCGGCGGGCCTTGGTCACTTCGGCTTCCGACGGCGTGAACACCCCATTGGCGAGTTCGATCTGCGAGGGATGGATCGCCCATTTTCCCTCGTAGCCCAGCACCGCGGCGCGCTTTGCCGCGGCGACAAAACCATCCGCGTCCGAAAAATCCCCGAACGGACCGTCGATCGGACGCAAGCCATAGGCCCGGCAGGCGACCATCATGCGAGTCTGGGCCGCATGCCATTGATCGGCCCAGTAATAGGCGCGATTGCCGGAGGCGTCCTTGTCCGTGAGCACGCCGTAATCCGCGTTGACGCCGCCGATCACCGTGGTGCGCGCGCGCGTCGAGGCGGCATAATCGGCGACGCCGAAGGACATCGCCTCGAGCCGGCGGCTCGATTGCGCGATCGCCTCGACATTGGCCATGCCGAGCGCGGTCTCGATCAAGACCTCGAAGCCGATCCGCTTGTCGCGTTTCTTGGCCGTTTCGATCTGGGTCACCAGCATGTCCACGGCATAGACATCCGCCGCGACGCCGGCCTTGGGGATCAGGATCATGTCGAGGCGCGGGCAGGCCTCGACGATATCGACGACGTCGCGGTACATATAATGGGTGTCGAGACCGTTGATGCGGATCATCATGGTCTTGGTGCCCCAGTCGATGTCGTTCAGCCCGGCGATGATATTCTTGCGGGCCTGCTCCTTGTCGTCGGGGGCGACGGCATCCTCGACGTCCAGGAAAATAATGTCCGCGGCCGACTGGGCGGCCTTTTCGAACAATCCCGGATTGGACCCCGGAACCGCCAGTTCGGAGCGATGCAGGCGCGGCGTTGCCTGCTCGATGATCGTGAAGCTCATGCCCTTTTTCCTCTCTCTCGTTCCCCGTTGCTGGCCGCCGCCCAGTTCAGCCGGTGGCGCCAAGGCCGCTGGCGATGCAATTGATCGACAGCAGCAGGTTCGACTTGTAGGCTTCCATGGCCTCGTCGGTTTCGCAAGCACGGAAGCGCCGCAACAGCTCGACCTGGTCGCGATTAACCTGGTTGATCGTCGGCAAACGGTGCGCGAGACGGGCACGGTAGCTTGGGAACCGCTCGCCGATCTCGCGCTCCTGGCTGATCCGCAGCACCATCTCGCAGGTCAGCATGAACTCTTGCTCGATGAGGGCGAAGATGGCATCGCGCTTGGCCGCGTCGGCAACTAGGCTGGCGTACTCGCGGGCGATTTTCAGATCGACGAGGCATAGGGTTTTTTCGACCTCGCCGATAATCAGCCGGAACAACCGGAACTCGGTGAACATCCGCCGCAACAGCGCCTCGCCACGGCCTTTGCGCACATCGAGGAAACTGGCGATGCCGCTCCCCGTCCCGTACCAGCCGGTGACCGCATGGCGGTTTTGCGACCAGGCGAACACAAAGGGGATTGCCCTGAGATCGCCTAGCGAACGGGCGCCAAAACGGCGCGCCGGCCGTGACCCGATATTCAGCAGCGCGATTTCCTCGAGCGGACTTGCCGCCTGAAAATAAGGCAAAAGATCCGGGTGCGAAATAAACCCCGCATACGCCGCATAGGCGGCACCCGAAAGCGCCTCCATCGCCTCGTCGAACTCGGCCCTCGGCACCAGCGCCTGCTCGCGTTCGGAGATAAGCGCGTGCTTGAGCACGGCGGCCCCGAGCACTTCCATCTGGTAGGCCGCGGTGCCGCGATTGGCGTATTTGAACGATACCACCTCGCCTTGTTCGGTCACCCGGAAGCGGCCGTTGATCGAGCCCGCCGGCTGCGCCGCGATCGCCTGCGCGGTGGGGGCGCCGCCGCGGCTAACGGAGCCGCCTCGGCCGTGGAAAAACGCGACCGGAATACCACTTTCGCTGCCGGCCTTGGACAATCTGGTCTGGGCCTTCGCCAATTCCCAATTGGAGGCTAAAAATCCGCCATCCTTGTTGGAGTCCGAATAGCCGATCATGACTTCCTGCACCCCTCCTTGGGCGCGGGCGCTGCGCCGGACGACCGGCAGCGACAAGAGTTCGCGCATGATGGCAGGCGCGGCGCGCAAATCGGCGATCGTCTCGAACAGCGGCACGATCGGCAGGGTGCAGGCCTCGACGCCCGCGGCATCGAGGAATAGTCCAGCCTCCTTGGCGAGGAGATAGGCGCCGAGGACGTCGGCGACCGAGCGGGTCATGCTGACGATGAAGCTGCCGAATGCTTCGCGATCGAATTCATTGCCTTTGTCGCGGGCGAGCTGGAACATGCCAAGCGTCTCCAGCGCCTCGGGCGGCAGGTCCGGCCGCGCACGGTTCGCCGGGAACGGCCGGGCGAGCTCGGCGACGATCCAGTTTTTCCACTCTCCCGATCCGGGATCGGGTGGCGTTCCGCCATTCTGGCCAGCGGACGCCCGCCACAGCGCCTGCAACGTTTGGGTCAGACGCGTCGTGTTTTCGCGCAGATCGAGCCTGACTGTGCGGAAGCGGAAGATCTCCACCGCCCTGCGGAGCGGCCGCACGAGGTCCTCGCTAAGATCGGGGGCGCCGCTTTCAATCAGCGCGTCCTCCAGAATCCGGAGATCGGTGATGAGCTCGTCGGCGGCGCCATAACGGGCGTCAACGGTGGCGTCCCCATGTTCGGCGCGGGCAAGGGTGAGTTGGAGTTTGCGCAGCATGTAAAAGAGGAACTGGCGATAAGGCTCGCCGGAGTTGCGCTTTGCTATCATCGCGCCTTCGGGGCTCTCGGCGAGTGCATTCGCGAGTGCCGTTCGGAATCCCGGCGAAAGCGGCAGCGCCCGCTCGGCGATCGACATCCTCTGCAACAGAAGCGAAAGATGCTGCTCGTAATGGCGCAAGCTTGCCAGTGCATTTTGGGTGAGCGCGCGGCGCGTGACGTCGTTGGTGACGAAAGGGTTGCCGTCGCGGTCGCCGCCAATCCATGAGCCAAATTGGAAAAACGCCGTCGGCGCGAGGTGTTCGCCCGGATAAAATTGAGCGAGCACACGGTCGAGTTTCTTCAAGAGATTCGGGACGCCATCGAACAGCGTCTCGTGGAAGAAATGGAGGCCCCAGGTGACTTCCTGATCGACCGACGGTTTCTCCAGGCGCAGTTCGCCCGTCATCCACAACAGCGCGATCTCGTCACGCAACGTGTCGATGATGCGCGTGCGTTCCCGCGCGGTCCATCGCGGCTGTTCTAACTCGACCAGCAGCCGGTAGATGCGGCGATGCTTTTCGAGGACGGTCACCCGCTTTGCCTCGGTGGGATGCGCGGTGATGACCGGCCGGATCCGGGTCGAAGCCAGCCGGCCGCGCAGCTCTTGCGCATCGACACCGAGATTTGCCGCCGCGGCGATAAGATTGGCGAATGTGCCCTCCACCGCCGTTTCGCCGCGCACGCGCTCGGTTTGGCGGCGCAGCCTCATCGCGGTGTGCTGTTCGACGATTGCAAGCAGCTGGAACCAGATCCCGTGGGCCTGGAAGACACGGGCGAGCAAATCCGGCGCGAAATTCTTAGCCCCGGATTTCCCCCTCAGCGCCGCCGCAACCTCTGGATGTTGGCGGTGCACAACGCCGGCCAGCAACTCGAACAGGATGTCCGCGGTTTCCTCGCCGTCGAGCACCGCTTGAATGCTTCCAGGCGCGTTGCCGGTCTCGAATTCCGGGCGGCCCGCCCTAAACTGCGGCATCGGTAACCCCGCGGCGGTCCAACATGTTGACGCCGCATTGGAAAATGAGCGTTTGCTTTCGCGGAAATGGGATTTTGGCGATCGGCGCGCCGGCGTACTCAATGGGACAAAACCTTGGCCATCGTCATTCCAAGTTCGCTCGGACTCGGAGCCACGGTCAGACCGTAGGATTTCATGATTTCCGCCTTTTCGGCGGCGCTGTCGCCGCTTGCCGAAATGATCGCGCCGGCATGGCCCATGCGGCGGCCTTTTGGCGCCGTGAGGCCCGCGACATAGCCGACCACCGGTTTGGTCATGTGGCTCTTGATCCACGCCGCCGCCTCGGCTTCCTGGGGGCCACCGATTTCGCCAATCATCATGACCGCGGTGGTTTCCGGATCGCGCTCGAACAGCACCAGATGGTCCAGGAACGAGCTGCCATTGATCGGATCGCCGCCAATGCCGACGCTCGTCGAAACGCCGATCCCAAGGGCCTTCATCTGGGCCGCGGCTTCATAGCCAAGCGTGCCCGAGCGGGAAACGACACCTACCGTGCCGCGCACATAGATATGGCCCGGCATGATCCCGAGCATCGCCTTGCCAGGGCTGATGATCCCCGCGCAGTTCGGCCCGACCAGCAAGGTCCGATGGTCGCGCTGATAGCGCAAAAGATAGCGCTTCACCCGCATCATGTCTTGCGCGGGAATGCCGTCGGTGATCGAGCATACGAGCCCGATCCCCGCGTCCGCCGCCTCCATGATCGCGTCGGCGCAGAAGGCCGGCGCGACGAAGGCGATGCTATGGGCCGCGCCGGTCTGCTTAACTGCTTCCTTCACGGTGTTGAACACCGGCAGGCCGAGATGAGTGGTGCCGCCCTTGCCGGGTGTGACACCCCCAACGACCTTGGTGCCGTAGGCGATCATTTCCTTGGCATGGAACGTACCCTTGTCGCCGGTGAAGCCCTGAATCAGGACCCGGCTTGTTTCGTCGATCAGAATGCTCATCGGCTTTGACTTTCCTCAAGCAATTTCCGGCGAAGGTCAGGGGCCTTTTAGCCAACGGAAAATGCGAACAAAACACGTGTGTGCGTTTACGATTCCAACGATCAGGAACCCACGCTGGCTGGCGCGTGCCGCAATCCACGAGGTCAGGCCGTACGGACGTCCCGTTGCGGCGTGCCACGGGTGGCGTCGACCGCCGCCTTGGCAGCATCGGCGAGGGTATCGGCCGAGATGATCGGCAGGCCGCTTTTCCCGATGATGTCGCGCCCGGCCTCGACATTGGTCCCTGCGAGACGCACCACCAAGGGGACATCGACCTTCAATTCGCGGCAAGCCTGGACGACGCCTTCGGCCACCCAATCACAACGATTGATTCCAGCGAACACGTTGACCAGAATCGCCCGGACGTTCCGGTCGGACAACACCAGGCGAAACGCCGCGGCAACCCGGTCCGGCGAGGCGCCGCCGCCGATGTCGAGGAAGTTCGCCGGGCTGCCGCCCGCATATTTGATCATGTCCATGGTTGCCATGGCGAGCCCGGCGCCATTGACAATGCAGCCGATGGTGCCGTCGAGGCCGACATAGTTAAGGTTATGCTCGGCGGCCTGGACCTCGCGCGGATCCTCCTGCGAATGGTCGCGCATGTCGGCGATCGTGCCGCGCCGGAAGAGGGCGTTGTCGTCGAACGACATCTTGGCATCGAGAGCCAGGACCCGGTCGTCCTTGGTGATGACCAGCGGATTGACCTCGACCATGGTGGCGTCGAGATCGCGAAATGCGCGGTAGCAGCCGAGCATGCTGGCGACGGCGCGGCTGACCTGCTTCAGACTGAGCCCGAGACCGAAGGCGAGTTCGCGCGCCTCGAACGGCTGGAGCCCCACCGCCGGCTCAACCACCACTTGCAGTATTTCCTCCGGATGGTCCTTGGCGATCTCCTCGATTTCCATGCCGCCGAAGCGCGATGCGATAACCCGCACCCGCTCGACCTTCCGGTCGAGAACGAAGCCAAGGTAAATCTCGCGCTCGAAGGGTTCGGCGACCTCGACATAAACTCGCTGCACGACCTTGCCCTCGGGACCGGTTTGACTGGTGACGAGAGTTTTGCCGAGAAGCTCCGCCGCCGCCGCGCGCACTTCGTGATAGGTCTTGCATAGCTTAACGCCGCCGGCCTTGCCGCGGGCGCCGGAATGGATCTGAGCCTTCACCGCCCAATGCCAGCCGCCAAGCTCGGTGGCGCAATAGACGGCTTGGTCGGGACTGTAGGCCACCGCTCCGTGCGGCGTCGCCACACCGAAGTTCGTCAAGATCTCCTTGGCCTGGTACTCGTGAATATCCAAATACCCCTCCTTACAACCTCGGGCCGATCCAACCGGCGCGGGCGTTCCGGTTGTGTTTTTTGCCGCGCGTCCAAGCAAGCTGCTTGCGTCGGTGGCACGCCCTCAGGTGATGTGCAATGGAAGGCTTATTGCCAAATTCCGGCCTTAGCAACCCTCCGTTGGCATCAGGTTACCGTCCCTCAATGTGTCGCCGGCCGAGAAAATGATTGAAAGCCTGGTGGTTGCGGTTATGAAACGGCATCGTCAGCCAGTAAAATCGAAGGCCGTATTTACCGCGCGGTTGCGGGCCATGCCGACTTGGAGGGTAACCCCGCGGGCCGGAAACGGCGATCACGGCATTGGCCGGCGGCGCGGCGGCGGTCGGCCGGAAAACGCGGGTTGCCGCCCCTGCAACCCTCTCGGGAAGCGGAAACCGCAATGACCATCGATCCGCGTCAGCTGCTTTTCGATATGTTTGAGGCGGCGGTGGGCGCGGCCCTGCCGGAGAAATGCTTGCCGCCGCATCTCCCGCCCCGGCCGCCAGGCCGCGTCATCGTCGTAGGCGCTGGCAAGGCCGGTGGCGCGATGGCCAAGGCGGTCGAGGATCATTGGCAAGGTCCGCTCGAAGGCTTGGTGGTCACCCGCTATGGCCACGGCGCGCCCTGCCGACGCGTCGAAGTGGTCGAAGCAAGTCACCCGGTCCCCGACGTCGCCGGGGAGGAAGCGGCAAGACGCATTCTCGCCATGGTCAAGGGTCTGACCCCTAATGATCTGGTGCTTTGCCTGATTTCCGGCGGCGGCTCGGCGCTTCTTGCCCTGCCCGCCGATGGCGTGACGCTCGCCGACCAGCAGGGCATCAACAAGGCTCTCTTAAAGAGCGGCGCGACCATTTCCGAGATGAACTGCGTGCGCCGGCATTTGTCGGCGATCAAGGGCGGGAGGCTTGCCGCGGCCGCCGCGCCCGCGCGGGTGGTGACACTCATGATCTCGGATGTGCCTGGCGACGATCCTTGCGTGATCGCCTCTGGGCCAACCGTCGCCGATCCAACGACCTCGGCCGACGCGTTGGCAATCCTGCAAAAATACGCCATCACCGTGCCGGCGAACGTCCGCGCGCATCTCGGCTCGGCAGGGGCGGAAACTTTGAAACCCGGCGATCAGCGCCTCGCGGGCGTTGCCAATATCATAATCGCGACCCCGCAAATGTCGCTTGAAGCCGCGGCCGAAGTCGCGCGCGAGGCCGGCGTGACGCCGCTGATTCTCGCCAACGCCATCGAGGGCGAGGCGCGCGACGTGGCTTTGGTGCACGCGGCGATCGCGCGGCAGGTTCATGGCTTCGGCCAGCCCTCGGCCCCGCCCTGCGTCCTCATCTCGGGGGGCGAGACCACGGTCACCGTACGCGGGACCGGGCGGGGCGGCCGCAACGCCGAGTTCCTGCTGGCGCTTGGCGTCGCCTTGGACGGCCATCCCGGCATCTATGCCCTCGCCGCGGACACCGATGGAATCGACGGCACGGAGGATAACGCCGGCGCGCTCATCGGCCCCGACAGCCTTGCCCGCGCGGACGCGGCCGGCGTATCGGCCAAGGCAAGGCTCGCCGACAACGATGGCTATGGCTTCTTTTCGGCGATTGGAGATCTGGTGGTGACCGGGCCAACCCTCACCAATGTGAACGATTTCCGCGCCATCCTGGTCCTTGGCTGAGGCCAAGCGCCTTGGCGTCGTTGCATGTCCTTGTCCGAAACCGGTTTCCAGTTTTGAAAATGATGGTCTAGTAAAGGAACTTCTTGCGCGCAACTTCGGCTGTTGCGCTTGAGCCAATGGTTTTGTTAATAGTGTAAGCCGGCAAACAAATGGAGGATTCATCATGGCAGGCCGCCACTTTCTTTTTGTCCCAGGACCGACCAACGTCCCTGACCGCGTCACGCGCGCCATGATGGTAGCGATGGAAGACCATAGGTCTTCCAAATTTCCGGAATTCACGCTGCCCCTGTTTCAGGATTTGAAGAGGGTCTTCAAGAGCACTGACGGGCAGGTGTTTATTTTTCCCTCGTCCGGCACCGGCGCTTGGGAGGCCTCCCTCTGCAACACGCTTTCCCCCGGCGACAAGGTTTTGGCCTCGCGGTTCGGCCAGTTCAGCCATTTGTGGATCGATTTGGCGCAGCGGATCGGCCTCGATGTCCAGGTTTTGGAGGAGGAGTGGGGCACAGGCGTCAAGCCCGACAAGATCGAATCCATCCTGCGCGCCGATAAAAGCCATCAAATCAAGGCCGTGCTGGCGGTCCAAAACGAGACCGCGACCGGCGTGACGAGCGATATTTTGGCGGTGCGAAAGGCGATGGACGCCGCGGGTCACCCGGCAATGCTCTACGTCGATGGCGTGAGTTCGATCGCAAGTATCGATTTTCGTATGGACGAATGGCGCGTCGATCTCGCGGTCGCCGGCTCCCAAAAAGGGCTGATGCTGCCGGCCGGCCTTGGCATCGTCTGCGCGAGCCCCCGCGCGCTCGCGGCCTATAAGGGAGCAGGTCTCAAGCGAGTCTATTTCGATTTCGGCGACATGATCAAGGCCAATGCGACGGGCTATTTCCCCTACACCCCGGCTTTGCCGATGCTGTACGGCCTGCGCGAATCGCTCAAGATGCTGTTCGAGGAGAAGCTCGAACGGGTGTTCGAACGCCATAACGTTCTGGCGAGCGGCGTGCGCGCCGCGGTCAAGGCTTGGGGCCTGCAACCCTGCGCGAAGGAACCGAAATGGTATTCCGATACGGTGACCGCGATCGTCGTCCCGCCGGGCTTCAACGGCGCCGATGTGATCGATGCCGCTTTCCGCCGTTATAATCTGTCGCTCGGCGCCGGTCTGTCGCAGGTCGCGGGCAAGCTGTTCCGGATCGGCCATCTCGGCGATCTCAACGACCTCATGGTTCTTGGCGCTCTTTCCGGGGCGGAAATGGCGATGCGCGATGTCGGCATCGACATTGAGCTCGGCAGCGGCGTCGCCGCCGCCCAACACTATTTCCGCTCGACCATCATGGCCAAGGAAAAGAAGCCGACGGAGCAAGAACATTTCGCCGAGCTACACCCGGAGGGCGTTCTCAACGACTGAGGCGCCGCGTCTCGCGTTGCCGGGCCTCGTCGCGCGATCGCGGCGCCGCGGCCGCCGCCCGGCCATGGGCGGCACTACCTTTTGGGGGCGGTTTGCCGCGCCTCTGCCGCGGCGGAGTCGAGCCCGAACGATAGGGAAAAACCCGGGGCGCAGCCCCGGCGACGGCCTCGCGAAAAGCCTTGTTTCGGAAAACCGCGACAAATCGAACCAAAGAAAGATCACCCGTGCAACACTCGATCGTCTTTCTCGACCGTTCGACCGTCGAGGCCAATCTGCGAACGCCGGATTTTCCGCATAGCTATCAGGAATATGCGGTGACCTCGACGAACGAGATCGTCGATCGCCTTCGGGATGCGACAATTGCGATCATCAACAAGGTGCCAATGCGCGAAGCGACGCTGGCAAAGCTTCCTAATCTTAAATTAATCGCGGTCGCCGCGACCGGCACCGATGTCGTCGATAAGACCTACTGCAAGGCGCACGGCATTACAGTCTCGAACATCCGCAATTACGCCTTCAATACGGTGCCGGAACATGTCTTCGCGCTGGCCTTCGCGCTTCGCCGCAACCTCCTCGCTTACCGCGACGATGTCCGCGCCGGGCGCTGGCAGGCCTGCGACCAATTCTGTTTCTTCGACCATCCAATCCGCGACATGCGCGGCTCGACGCTCGGCATTGTGGGCTATGGCGCGATCGGCAAGTCGGTGGGCCGGATCGCCGAGGCCTTTGGCCAGAGGGTGCTGGCCTATGACATCTTCCCGCAGCCTGGCCTGACCGGTTTCGAAACCTTGCTGCGCGAGAGCGACATCATTACCCTGCATTTGCCGTTGACGCCCGAGACCAAAAACATGATCGGCGCGCGTGAATTGCGGCTGATGAAGAATGATGCCCTTCTTATCAACACCGGTCGCGGCGGCCTCGTCGACGAGGAAGCCTTGGCCGCTGCGCTGACCAACAAAATCATTGGCGGCGCGGGCTTCGACGTGCTGACCGTCGAGCCCCCGAAGCAAGGTAATATTCTGCTCGATTTGCGGCTGCCGAATTTCATCGTCACCCCGCATGTCGCCTGGGCGAGCCACGAGGCCATGCAGATTCTCGCCGACCAGCTCATCGACAATATCGACGCATTCGCGGCAGGCAAGCCGCAAAACGTGGTGGAAGCCTGAGCCCGGCTTCGAGAGGAGAGAGCATGCCGGCGGACATCGAAATCGCGCAACAAGCCAACATGCGTCGCATCGGCGAGGTGGCGCGGGAAAAGCTCGGTATCGGGGAGGCGCACCTTGAGCCCTATGGCTACTACAAGGCCAAGATATCGTTGGATTATGTGGATAGCCTCGCGGACCGGCCGGATGGCAAGCTGATCCTCGTGACCGCGATCAGTCCGACCCCGGCCGGGGAGGGCAAGACCACCACTACGGTCGGCCTCGGCGATGCCCTGAACCGGATCGGCAAAAAGGCTTCCATTTGTCTGCGTGAGCCCTCGTTAGGGCCGGTTTTCGGCATGAAGGGAGGCGCGGCCGGCGGCGGTTATGCGCAGGTTGTGCCGATGGAAGACATCAACCTGCATTTTACCGGCGACTTCGGTGCGATCGGCCTCGCCCACAATCTTCTCTCGGCCATGATCGACAATCATATTCACCACGGCAATGAATTGAATTTCGATGTGCGGCGCATCGCATGGAAGCGAGTCGTCGATATGAACGACCGCGCGCTGCGCCAAATCACCGTGGCTTTGGGCGGGCCCGCGAACGGATATCCCCGCGAAGACGGATTCGATATCGTGGTCGCCTCCGAGATCATGGCGATCTTCTGTCTCGCCACCTCGATCAAGGATCTGAAGGACCGGCTGCGAAGGATCGTGGTTGGATATACTCGAGACCAAAAGCCTATTGACGCGGGCGATTTGAACGCGCATGGCGCCATGGCGGTGCTTTTGAAAAACGCGCTTAAGCCGAACCTCGTGCAAACGCTCGAAAACAATCCGGCCTTCATTCATGGCGGCCCTTTCGCCAATATCGCGCACGGCTGCAATTCCGTGCTCGCCACCAAGACCGCGCTGAAATTGTCCGACTATGTGGTCACTGAGGCGGGCTTTGGCGCCGATCTGGGCGCCGAGAAATTCATCGATATCAAATGCCGCAAATCAGGCCTTCGCCCGCAAGCGGTGGTGATCGTCGCGACCATCCGCGCCCTCAAATATCACGGCGGGGTGGACCTCAAGGAACTCAATACCGAAAACCTCGATGCGTTGACCAAAGGCGTCACCAATTTGGAGCGCCACGTCAACAACATTCGCAATCATTTCGGGCTTCCTTGCGTTGTCGCGATCAATCATTTCAGCTTCGACACGGACGCCGAGATCGCGCTTCTGAAAAGAATAATGACGCATCACGAAGCCCCAATCGTCGTGTGCCGGCATTGGGCGGAAGGGGGCAAGGGCGCCGAGGAGCTGGCGCGCACGGTCGTCGATATGGTCGACAAAGTGCCGGGCGGCTTCCACTTCGTCTATGAGGAATCGGCGACGCTCTGGGACAAGGCGACGGCGATCGCCACAAAACTCTATGGCGCGAGCCAGGTCACCGCCAATTCAAAGGTTCGCGCGCAGATCAAGCGGCTTCAGGAGAGCGGCTACGGCCACTATCCCGTGTGTATCGCCAAGACCCAATATTCGTTCTCGACAGACGCAAATCTGCGCGGCGCGCCGTCCAACCATGAGATCAATATCCGCGAAGTCCGGCTCGCCGCCGGCGCGGAGTTCGTCGTCTTGGTGTGCGGCGAGATCATGACCATGCCGGGCTTGCCCAAGGTGCCGGCGGCAACCAAGATCGATCTCGATGACAGCGGCAAGGTCGCCGGACTGTTTTAGCAACAGCTCCGCGAACGTGGAAATTGGGCGATTATATACATAAGAAAAGCGACGCCAGCACATGGGGGTTAATTCCAAAAACCACGGCTTATTCAAAAAGCCTTCCGCCGTTCCACCATGCGCGCATTGGTGGCGGAAGCCCATCGATCTTCGATGCCAGACCCTGGACGTGAGCGCGCGCAAAAGCGATCAAAGCGTTCGTTATTTGCAGAAGGTCCTGCGACCCACGTTCGATGGATTCTACCGTCAGACATTTGACGGTCCCGCCTCGGCTGGCGGAAGCATCTAAGTGATGCGGAGCAATTCCAACTGGGAGCGCGCTTGGATAGGCATCGATCATTGTTGGATAGACGAAAAACCCCTCGAAATGGGCGAGTCCGTTGCGGAAAGTTATCAGATTTTCAATTTCCCGCTTAATTGGCTTCCAATGGGAAGCACAGATTTGTTTGTTGAAACAATGAGTTATCAGCTTGTCTGTGAGGGAGACTTTGGATTCCGCGCTCTTGATATGGAAGAACGTGATAGAATTTATTTCGTAATCAGGCCCCATCAGGCCGTGAGCGATGAGGAATAACGCGGTTTCAACGTGTTGCCATCGCATTAAGGCTTCGCCAATGGCTTCCTTCAATTGGCGAAGGGCAGCGGGATCAATAGTCATGGGCGCTACCGACAATAGCAAACCTCCGAAGCCGCCGGTGGAAGCCGCGCGGATAATGGGCCAACTCGTCAACATGCCACACAAGCCACGTGTCGAAACGGAAATTGTTATCCGATTTCAACGGACCGGTTGATGATTTGGGCGGGATCCCCTTTGCGCTTCGGCACAGGATTGTTGTTGCTTGGAGAGCCATGCGTTCAAGCCGTCAATATCGACATAATTTCGATCGAAGCGTAAACCGCCGATCTGGCGGCAGGGGCGATCCGGCTCACCGAGGTCGGTGAGAACGCTCGTCGCAAGGCTGAAATCATCCCCTTTCAAATAATAGCTTGGCGCCGCGATGACGGGCAAGCCCGCGGCCCGGGCCGCCTTGACGCCATTTTCCGAATCTTCGATGGCGACACAAGAGCCCGGGTGGCACCCCAGCGTGTCAAGAACGAAGCGATAGACGTCGGGCGCGGGTTTCTTGTGAGCCACGACGTCACCCGCGGCGATCACCGCAAACCAAAAGGGGCCTTCTTCGCCGAACATCGCGCGCAGGACCAGATCGACGCTCTCCCGCAGCGAGGTCGTGGCGATGGCGAGCCGCACTCCCCGTTCATAAGCCTCCGTGATTAAACGGCGAATACCCGGTCTCGCTGGCGCGGCGCCGGCCCTTACAAGCGCGGCGTAGCGGACCGATGTCTCCTCGTAGATCTCAGCGAAGCGGGCAAGCGCAACCTCGCTGCCGCGAGGTTTCCAATCCTCGATATAATGCTGAAGACGCTCTTTGCCGCCGGTGACCTGGAGGAGTTCGCGATAAAGCTCCCGGTCCCAGCTCCAATCGACTCTGAAGGCTGCGAATGCTTCGTTGAAAGACCGTCTGTGCGCCTCTTCGGTTTCGGCGAGCGTCCCGTCTACGTCGAATATCAGGGCCTCAAGCGGCATCGCGACGTTGTTTCCCGGCGGCTGCCGTGCGTATCGCCGCAATATTCGCCGCATAATGTTCTGGGCCTCCCTTGAAGATGGCGGAGCCCGCGACAAAAGTATCCGCGCCTGCCGCAGCGGCGAGGCCCGCGGTTTCCGGGTTGATCCCGCCATCGACCGCGATACGGATGGCACGGGAGCCAATCATCGCCGTCAGCTCCGCGATCTTGTCCACCGCCGAGGCAATGAAGGTCTGACCTCCAAAGCCAGGGTTGACCGACATGACCAGCACCAAATCGATAATATCGAGGACATTCTGGACGCTCGATGCCGGCGTCGCCGGGTTGAGCACCACGCCGGCTTTTTTGCCAAGCTCCCGGATCGCCTGCAGCGAACGATGAGGATGCGGTCCGGCCTCGACATGGATCAAGATCGAATCCGCCCCGGCTTCCGCGAAGGCGGCAAGATAGGGGTCGCAAGGGGCGATCATAAGATGCACGTCGAAAGGGGTTTGTGCATGGGGGCGCAAGGCGCGCACCATCGCCGGACCGATCGTTATGTTTGGCACGAAATGACCGTCCATGACGTCGATATGGATCCAATCGGCGCCAGCGCTGGTGATGGCCCGGACTTCTTCGCCGAGTTTGGCGAAATCAGCGGAAAGTATCGAGGGCGCAACGACCAGAGGCGTCATTTAATGGCAGCTTCCGTCCCATAACGCAGCGAAAATGCCCGCCGCCAAACAGAGGCGGCGGAGGCATTTTCTCGAGCCTTTATCAGATACGTGTGGTCGAAGCGTGCGCCCGGCGTATTGGCATACATGCCGCTGACCTTGATCATGACCACTTCTCCGCATTCCACTTCGCCCGTGTAGCGAGGCCCTATTTCACAGGCTCCTCCTTGATCCTGTCGCCGCCCTTTGCAACGGGAATGACCCAGATGGGCGTCGCGACATCTGCGGAGCTGAGCAGCGATATATAGGGCTGGTTATTGGAAAGATCCTGGTTGATGCCCCGGAGCGCATCCTTGGCTGAATCGGGAAGCACGACCATGATGTGCGGGCCGACATAGAACCATTCTTTGGCCTGGCTGGGGTCTTTTGCCGGAGCTGCACCCTGTCCCTGCCTTGCCTCGCCCAAAAGCATGTAGGACAGTCCAACGCGATCGATGTCAGGCTTCTTCCCAGCGAGGGTCGCCGTGAGCCACTTCATCATGGTCTCGTCTGCGCACATCGGGTCGTGCTGAGGCCTTCCGGGAACGTCGGGCATGCATGTCCAACCATTGGTGCCCTGGCGAAGCACCCTGCCGTGGGACATTCCATCCTTCGGATTCGCGGGCCAATCCATCACGGCTGCGTGCTCCGTGATGCTGGCGGAGCCCGCGCTCAGCGCGTTCGCAATTTTCCATTCGTCGGAATGCGCTGACGTGGTGAACGTACCCGGCGCTAACGGCGTCGTAGCGGTTGCGAGGTCTTCCGCACAAGCTATCGATGAAATCGTTGCGAGACTGATCGCGCCGTATACGACACCCCTAATCATGAGAGCCTCCATTAATCGTGCCCGCCGTCCGCCGGATCCTAGTCGAAGGCGCGGCGGGCCAGCACGTCAGCGCGTCGATCGTAGGCTTCTTACCCGAATAGCGGCCGCGCGGCGTTGCCGCTTTCGGATCCTTGCCGGCTAAGTTCAACATAAACCTCCGGTTTATTCCGCGGCGGTGCGCCGTAAGTTTAGGGCGGGATCGAGGCTGCCCGAAGCATAGCGCTTGGCCATCGCGGACATCGGCAGAACCTTGATCTTCGAGGCATGTCCGGCGGTACCGAATTGCTCGAGTCGCTGCCGGCAAACCTCGCGCATCGCGTCCATGGCAGGTTTCAAGAATTTGCGCGGATCGAACTCGCCTGGCGTCTCATGCGCGACGCGGCGCAGTTCGGCGGTCATCGCGAGACGGCAATCGGTATCGATGTTCACCTTACGCACCCCGTGTTTGATGCCGCGCACGATCTCCTCGACAGGGACGCCATAAGTCTGACGCATGGCGCCGCCATGGGCGTTGAAGCGGTCCTGGAGTGCCTGCGGAACCGATGACGATCCATGCATCACGAGATGGATGTTGGGTAGTTTCGCGTGGATCGCCTCGACGACCCGCATCGACAAAATATCGCCATCGGGCTTGCGGGTGAACTTATAGGCGCCGTGCGAAGTTCCCATCGCGATCGCGAGTGCATCGACCTTTGTCCGCGTCACGAAATCGACGGCCTGGTCGGGGTCGGTCAAGAGCTGATCGCGGCTGAGTTTGCCTTCGGCGCCATGTCCGTCTTCCTTTTCGCCGGTGCCGGTTTCGAGCGACCCCAGAACGCCAAGTTCGCCCTCGACCGAAACACCGACCGCATGCGCCACCTCGACAACCTTGGCGGTGATGCCGACGTTATAATCGTAAGAGGAAGGCGTCTGCGCATCGGCATCGAGCGAGCCGTCCATCATCACTGATGAAAATCCGTATTGAATTGCCGTGTAGCAGGTCGCTTCGCTGTTGCCATGATCCTGATGCATACAGACCGGAATATTCGGATACAGCTCGATCAACGCCTCGATCAACTTGGCGAGCACGATGTCGTTCGCATAGGCGCGGGCGCCGCGGCTCGCCTGAATAATGACCGGGGCGTCGGTGGCGGCGGCCGCCGCCATGATCGCCAAGCCTTGCTCCATGTTATTGATATTAAAGGCCGGGACGCCATAGTCGTGTTCGGCCGCATGGTCGAGCAGCTGCCGAAGTGCGATACGGGCCATAGGATCTTCTCCGTCACTGAATGCGGCTGGGTATCTTGAGGATAGCCTAGTCAAGGCCTCCCGGCCATCCAAGATAAACTTTCGCGGACAACGCATAATTCAAGCCAGAGATCGCCCTCATCATACCATAAGCGGAGCGATAAAGTCGCGTAGTGAATATATTCATGGATTGGTCGCCTCAGCCCGCTCGCCGCCGCCGCTCGACGAGTTGAAGGACGAACGGCGTTAAAATCAGCTGCATCGCAAGATCGAGCTTGGCGCCTGGAATAACAATCGAATTGGCTCGCGACATGAAACTGTTATGGATCATCGAATGCAAATAGGGAAAATCAATGCCGCGCGGTTTGGCGAAACGGATGATCACCATCGATTCGTCGGCGGTCGGGATCCAGCGCGCGGCAAAAGGATTCGAGGTATCGACGGTGGGCACCCGCTGGAAATTAATGTCCGTTTTGGTGAACTGCGGACAAATATAATGGACATAATCGGGCATTCGCCGCAACATTATGTCCATCACCACTTCCGTCGAATGGCCGCGCGCAGAGCAGTCACGATGGATTTTTTGAATCCATTCGAGGTTGATAACCGGCACGACGCCGATCTTCAGGTCGGGATATTGCGAAATATTCACTTCGCCCGTTTTGACGGCGCCATGCAGCCCTTCATAGAAGAGAAGATCGCTTTGTCCGGGCAAAGCCTCCCAGTCGGTAAAGGTTCCGGGCGCGCACCCATAGAACGCGGCCTCTTCGTCGTCATGAACATAATGCCGGGTCTTGCCGGTGCCGGATTCACTATAGCTGCGGAACACGGCTTCGAGTTCCGCGAGAAGATTGGCGCTGGGGCCGAAATGGCTGAAATTGCGGTTGCCCTTCAATTCTTCCAGGGCCATCATGGTGCTCATTTCTTCGCGATTGTAACGATGGAAGGCATCGCCTTCGATGAAGGCGGCGGCGATTTGCTCGCGCCGGAAAATCTGTTCGAAGGTGCGCCTCACGGACGTCGTTCCGGCCCCGGACGAACCCGTCACCGAAATCATCGGATATTTCGCGGACACATCAACCTCTTCTTTTTCAGCTTGCTCTTTTCAAAGGCGCATGAGGCCGCGCTTGCCAAATAATGGCGCGCGCTCGGAAAATTGCGGATCGCTATGATAGCGGGCGACGAGCCCAACCGGCCCCGCCGAGCCAAAGACGAGCGGCACCCGCGCATGGATGGCGGAGGGGACGATGTCGAGAATAGGGTGCACACCGTCGGTCGCGATCCCTGCCGCCCGTTCCACGATTAGGGCGATCGGATTGGCCTCGTAAAGGAGCCGCAGCCGCCCATGGCTATAGCCGGCCCGCTGATCGCCAGGATAGAGGAAAATCCCGCCGCGCAGCAAAATCCGGTAGGTGTCGGCGACAAGCGAGCCCGTCCAGCGCATATTGTGGTCGCGCTTCAGCGGCCCTTCGGCGCCCTGCTCGCAATCGTCGATAAAGGCCCGGACCGGAGCCTCCCAATGCCGGTAGTTGGAGGCGTTGATGGCATATTCGGCGCTTTCCCGGTCGATGACCGGAGCGGATATCGCGTGGTGGAACCGGCCGGCGCGAGGGTCCAGCGTGAAGATTTGGGTTTGACTGCTTCCCAAAGCGAATACGATCGACGTCTGCGGCCCATAAATGACAAAACCGGCGGCGATCTGCATCCGCCCCGGTTGCAGGAAATGGGCCTCTGCGCCGTTCGCCTTCGCGAGCATGGGAAGAACCGAAAAGATCGTTCCGATCGAGACATTGGCATCGATATTCGAGGAGCCGTCGAGCGGATCCATCGCAACCGCGAGCGAGCCCGCGGAATCGAGAACCAATGGCTCGCACATTTCCTCGGAGACTACCGCCGCCACCGGAGCCCGCGTGAACGCCTCAACGAACATGTCATTGGCGAGAACGTCCAGTTCCTTTTGGACATCGCCGTCCGTGTTCGTATTGGCGCGGCTGGCACCTAGCTGGCCGCATAAGCGGCCGAGATCGATGAAGCCGGACATTTCGACTGCGGCCGCCGCGATGGCGCGAAGAACCCTCGCGGCGGCGTCTAAGCGGGCGTCGAGAGCCACAGCTTGATCGAGATAGGCGTCGAAGGTCCCGGCAATCTGCGGCATGGCGAGCCTTATCGCTCTAGTTTGACCCGCAATGTGGCGCAAACCCGCTGGAAATCAAAGCGAATAATATCGGGATTGGAATGAGGAAAATTGAATGTCAGCCGTCGTCCCGTCCGGCCCGGCGGCGTTTGGACCCGCAAGGGGACGAGGCGGGACCGTGGACGCGAGCCCTAACGACCACCGCCGCCGGCTCGCATCCCGGACGCAGCTTCTCGGGCGAGGCGATGACAACCCTCGGATCCACCCCAAAACCTGCGGACAAGGGCCGCCGCCGGACGCCGAATCCGGAAGGAAAAGGCGCGGAGTCGCGGCCCCGGTGATAATTCGGAGCTGCCGCCGGCAATCTACGCACCTTTCTTGAACTTGGCGGCTTCCTCAGACCCGCCGGTCGCGTTTCCGGCGCTGTAGGAATGCGCGCCGGCACCCGCGAGCTTGCCTTTGTCCACGATCAGATACTCGTTGCGGATCGGCCGGCCCTCGAAATAGCATTCCAGGATTTCGCGCGTGCCGGCCGCGTAGCGCGCTTGCGCGGAAAGCGACGTGCCGGAGATATGCGGCGTCATCCCATGGTGCGGCATCGTGCGCCACGGATGATCGTTCGGCGCCGGCTGCGGGAACCATACGTCGCCCGCATATCCCGCGAGCTGGCCGCTCTCCAGCGCTCGGACAATTGCATCGCGGTCGCAGATTTTTCCGCGCGCGGTGTTCACGATATAGGCGCCTCGCTTCATCTTGGAAATCATCGCCGTGTTGAACAAATGCTCGGTCTCCGGGTACAGCGGGCAGTTGATGGTGACGACGTCGCAGACTTTGACCATGTCCGCGACGTTCGGATGCCAAGTAACGTTCAGCTCTTTCTCCACCGCCTCCGGCAGACGATGACGGTCGTAATAATGCAGATGCATGTCGAAGGGTTTGAGGCGGCGCAGCACCGCGAGCCCGATGCGGCCGGCCGCGACGGTGCCGACATGCATGCCCTCGACGTCGTAGGACCGCGCGACGCAATCGGCGATGTTCCAGCCGCCTCGCACCACCCATTGATACGAGGGAATGTAATTGCGCACGAGCGAGAGAATCATCATCACCACATGCTCGGAGACGCTGATCGAATTGCAGTAAGTGACCTCGGCGACCGTGACCCTGTGATCCATCGCCGCCTGCAGATCAGTATGATCGGAGCCGATCCCCGCGGTGATCACAAGCTTCAGTTTCCGCGCCTTGGCGAACCGCTCCGCGGTCATATAGGCCGGCCAAAACGGCTGCGAAATAACAATCTCGGTATCCGGCAGCTCGCGATCGAGGACCGAGTTCGCACCATCTTTGTTGGAGGTCACAACCAGCTTGTGGCCCTGGGATTCGAGGTATTTCCGCAAACCCAGTTCGCCGGAAACACTCCCGAGCAGCGTACCGGGCTTGAAATCGATCGATTTGGGCGTTGGAAGAGTCTGACCGTCCGGATAGCGGTCGATCTTGGGGACATCGTCCCGGGGATAGGATTTCGGATAACCATCAACCGGATCATCGTAAAGCACGCATACGACCTTTGCCATGACTTTCTCCCTGTTTGTTTATCGTAGTATCGTTGTTGGACGTGACGGAAAGCGCTCTACTCTCAGGGTAGCGCCGCATGATGTTAGTCCCGCTTTGCCTCCTTTCAAGCTTTTTTCCGGTTGACTTCGCACGGCATATCAAAAATTTTGATGTATAGTTGGATAGCAGGAAGCGAGGATAAAGCACCCGGTTTTAGACTGCCACGCCGGTATTGTCCCGCGGGGCTTTCAGGACATCGAGAAGAAAATCCCCGGCCAGCGCAATCCCCACGTCATCGATCGCATGGCCAAGGCCTGGCCTCGCCACCGCCGTCACGGGCACGCCGGCCGCTTCGAGCGTGGCCTTCGCGTTCGCCATCGACTGGAAAGGCACGGCATTGTCCGCCTCGCCATGAATGAGAAGAACTGGCGGTTTGCTCCGGATGTCACTTCGCAACCCCTCGTCGCCCGGCAGGGCTCCGGAAAAAGCAACAATGCCGGCAATTTGCGTTTGCCGCCGAAATCCGGCGTAGAGCGCTGTCGCGGCGCCTTGCGAGAACCCGGCGAGCGCCAGGCGGGCGTCGTCGAGCTGCCGGCTGGCCAGCAGTTCATCGAAAAAGCGATCGAGAATTGCGCCTGCTTCCCGCAAGCCGGCAAGCAACTTTTCCGGCGCGCGGTCAGCCAAGCTGAACCATTGCCGGGCCTCCGGCGCATAATCGCATGGAAATGGTGCATTCGGCGCGATGAACTCCGCTTTAGGCAAAATCTTCCGCCAAGCGCGGGCAAGTGAGATGAGATCGTTGCCGTTGGCGGCAACCCCATGCAGGAGAACCACCAAATAAGCCGCCTTGCCGCCGTAAAGCGGCGCGAACCCCGGCCCGTCGAGTTGCATCCGCTTCCGCCCTTCCCCGCCACATCGTCTTTAACATTAGCGAAACGGAAGAACCGAGTCAGCTTCGCTTCTTACCAAATAGAGGCCCGCTGGCGGTTGCGCCAGCGAGCCGATGAGCGTCTCTCGTTTAGAACGGATAGTAGCGAAGGCTGGTGAAGAAGGTGTTTTCATTCCGCTCGGGCGTGCCCCCGATACCATTGAAGCCGAATTTCTGGGTGAAGGAATATTGCAAACCGCCCGCGAGCTTGCCGAAGGGACCCTTATAGATAGTGTCCCAGAAACCGCCCGTGATTTGCCGGACGAGTCTGGTGTTGCCGGTGCAGGCGCTGGCGCCGGTGCCGGTCCCGAAGAATTCGATATTGCAACCGGTGTTCACGAAAGCCGGATTGCCCCAGCCGAAAGCTGTGTGCGGGCCGGGGCTCGAGAACCCGAACTTATTACCCTGGACCTCTTCGCCGGCATAGGTATAAAAGTCTAGCCCCGGGATAGCGTGCCAGGTCAATCCGGCAAGCAGCATGGTTTCCTGGATCGGCGCGAGGCTGCCATCCGAGTTGAAGGTGACGTCGGGGAGCTGGGAGGCGCCATAGCGGCCGATACCGCGCCCGGTCATGCCGGAGAATTGCACCTCCAGCACCTTTGGAACAATCGGCACGAGGATCGAGCCGCCGGCGCCGCCGCCCGCAACTTCTAAATTGTGGTTGGGAATGCTTCCGAAAGGAAAAGCGGCAGTGCCGACGGGAAAGATCACCCTGTCATGAAAGTCGCGGAAAATGCCGAAACCTTCCATATGAATGGTGCGGTCGGCGATGACCGGGTCCCAGGCGACCTTGCCGATGATATCCGGCATCTGATTGAGGGATATCGCGTTGGAGGTATTGAACAGCGATCCGCCCACTACGCTGGTCTGGGGGAACGTGACGCCGGCGGCTCCGACTGTGCTGATGATGGCCCCGCTGTCGATAAGCGTAGGAGTGGTGCCGCCGAACGTCGTCTGCGGATTTTCGGCCGAGAGGGCGAACCACAAGGTTTGATCGAAGTCCTTGGTGACCCGGATCTGCGGCTGACGTGCCCAGGTAAAGCCGGGGACATACTGGTCGTCGATGACCAGAGGAGTGTTTTCCGTCCGCGGCACGATGCCCACGAGGTTCATGGTCGCCAAGGTCCAGGCCTGACCGGCGAGGAGATGGGCGCCAAAGTCGTCTTGATCCACGGTCATGTAGATCTGGCGGATACGCGGATTGAACGAGTTGCTCTCGTTGGAGTTGCCGGTCTGCGCGTCGCCAAGGAAATCAAACTCGCCCCAACCGGATAAATGCGTCGCGGGGTCCACGTCGCCCATAGTGAGAAACGAAAGCCGGCTTCGGCGGGCGGACAACCGGAACTCGGCCGTATGGCTACTGGGAACATTGGCAAACGGAATGTTTCCAAAGGGCGTCGCGATATCGGCGCCGATGAAGGCGCTGCGGGTCACGCTTGCCAGCTCCAGGAAGCCTCCTGGCGTGATGGACATCCCGCCAAGGTAAAGACTGGTGGCGCCAACATAAGGATACCCTTTGATTCTCGCCAATCTCTCGGCGAGGGTATTGCCGATTGGGGGCTGCGGGGGAAGACCGATACCGATAGGATAGGCATACGGTGCAGGCGGCGGTCCCGGCTGCGCCGCCGCGTGCCGGATCTGGGCCTGCGTCTCCTTTTCCTTGCGGCTCTGCTCGGCGACGCGCTCCTCGAGGTGCTTGAGGCGTTCCTTGAGGATGCGAATCTCGGCGGCCGTGTCGTCGGCCCGCGCCGCGCCGACCTGAAAGCTCATGAGAGCCCCCAATGCCACCGCGGCGATGGCCGGTTTATGGCGTCGCTTGCCGCGAAGTTTATTGCCGCTGATTTTCATGACCCTCTTCCCTGCGAACTCGCTGCAGATGAGGGCGTTGGTAGCAAGCGACGGTGACGCTTTGGCGTCACTGATATGACGGTCCGGTGAAAGCGATTCGTCCGAACGCGCATCAACTTATTGAAAAGATAAGTGCTTTTTTCAAAATCAGGGGCTCCGGCGATTGGGCCAAGCGGAGCAGATTGGAGCGAAGCGTGGCAGATTTATCACGGCGATTTCCGGCCGCTTACCGGATGCCACCGGAATGTGTTGGGCGAACCCGAAAAGAAAGTCCCGGCGAACCCTTGTCGCATACGGGAAAGCCCTAGAAGGCGCGCTGGATGCGCAAGCGGCCTTCATATTGGTTATTGTTGGACTGGAATTCGGGCAAGCCCGTCGCGGTGAGGGTCGAATTTGGAGCGAGGCCAACCGGGCGCGTCTCGTTCAAATGCACATACATGAACTCGGCGCCGATATCGAAGCCCCTGAGCGGGGTCCAAACGAGGTTGGTGCCGATCCGCGCTTCCTTGAGGTTTGAGACGCCGACCGCGCCGCCGAAGCCGGCCAGCGCATTGGCCGGATAGTGGACCTCGAGATAGGAGCCATAAACCGCCGAACTCAGGATTGGGAGCCAATAATGCTTGTAGGCGCCGGTGATGTCCCAGCCCCATTGCTGTTCGCAGGCGCCGCTGCCGGTGAAAACGCAGTCGGAATTGATCTGCGGGTTCCAGCCGTCGCCGTAATCGAGCGGAGTGCCGCCGGAGCCGGGAAACCGGTTCTGATTGACCGACCCATAGCTGTAGTCAAGATTATTGCCGGCGATATAGCTGAAAGCGCCTTTTTCATAGGCGGCCTGCAACCATAGCTTGTCGCCGGGCGAGAGATAGTCGGCGTTCAGCTGTACGCCGCCCTGAACCGCGAAGCCAAAGGAATTGCTAGTCAAGGCCGGGAAGGCAAAGGCGCCGGGCGGCGTAGTAAGGGCGGTCATTGCGAAAAGGCTATCGCGAAGCTGATGCGCCGCCGCCGAGAGCTGTACCGCCCCCCAGGGCTGATCGAGGCGGAGATTGCCGACGATCTCCGGCACCCGCGAGCCCGCCGGCTGACCTTGGAAGGAGGTCGCGGAAACGCCGCCGATCGTGATCGGCGCGAGGGTTGTGCTGGCGATCGTGCTGCCGATTGCCGCGCGCCGGTCCGGCTGATCCTCGAAGGAAAGGGTCGCGGAGAAACCATTACCGAAGGTCGCCGTATAGGCCAATAGGGCAACGGTCGCATTGGACCCGCGCAAACTATGATAATTATAGGCGTCGGCGTAGAAATCGAACATCGATTGCGCCTGCCCCGCGGTCAGGCCGGCGAATTGGATGAACGCCTTGTTGAGAACCGTCGTCACCCGCGACGCGCTCGATCCGGCCGTCGTGTTAAACGTATTCAGTTGCTGCCCAAGACTGCCGAGAGCGGCGCTGCCATTCGAGCCGTAGAAAGCGTCGACACGAATGAACGACCGCAAGGCGCCCCAAGGCGACTGGGTCCTGGAGTCGAGCTCAACGCGGCCCAGGGCGGCAAAGTCGGTCGCATCGCGCGAGCGGGCGTTGGAATATTCGGATGGCAGCGGAACAAATCCAGCGCCGAGATGCTGGGCGCCATTACCGTAAAAGAGCGGGCCGACAATGCTGAAAGAGGGATCGAAGCCGCGCAGCTCGGTCAGGGCCAAGCCGCCAACCCGCAAACATGTATCGGTGCCCGGAATATAGAAGAAGCCAGCGCCATAGGCGTCGCAAATGCGGACATATTCAATCGGCGCCGCCTGGCGCGCCGGCAGATCGGCAGCGCGGGCGCCCGCCACCGGAACCACTCCGGCCAACGCCGCCGCCGCTAGAAGAAGTCCTTGGAACACCCTCCAGCCTCCGCTTCCGGCAGAGCCGGTCCGGCAGGCCTTTGCCGGAAGGCATTGTCTTCGCATTTTCCGTCTCATCTCGCTCCGAACCTGTCCGACTATATATTCCGACTATATATTAAGTCCGCGCAGCCGCCAATGGCGTCCGGGTTCGATTCGGGCTCAGTCTTCCTCCTGGCGATAGCCGCAGCTTAGCGGCGGCTCCGGTCGAGTAAAGCGAAGTTTTGCCGCTTGCCTTTTTGGGCGGGGGTGTGTGGTTTTGCTGCAACGCACACAAACTACACCCGGGCGCGACACGCGGGTGCCAAGCCGTGCCGCCGGGAGTTCCCGCCGCGTGCGCGGCCCTTGCCATCGCGCCGGGGCTCGGGCATACCTCGGCAAGCATATGGGAACGCATCCAGTGTGGGCCGTTTGTGGGCCGTTTCCCCATGCACGGAGACGTGGCCGAGAGGCTGAAGGCGGCGGTTTGCTAAACCGTTATAGGGTTGTAACGCCCTATCGAGGGTTCGAATCCCTCCGTCTCCGCCAGCCGCGGCAAATCGCGATCCCGAGAACGCGTCGCCGATAAAACGTCGGCCGTCACTCAAACTCGCGCCGGCAACTCATGCCCGCGCGCGCCCGCGTCCCGGCGCAACAATTTAAACGGCAATAAAGTAAACTAGCTGGTTCGGAGTATGTTCATGCAGCAGGCTCGCGTTCTTCTGCCCGCGCGGCTGCCTTGCCAGTTTCAACCGGTCCCGGTTGCCGTTAGACTAGTTCTTGTGCTCGCCGCCGGTCTTGTTGCCCCGGCTCCGGCGGTGCGCGCCGATCCGTCCTGCCCGTGGTGGACCGACGACAATGGAGCAATCACTAAGGTTGCGCCATGCGCGATCTTTTATTGCCACATGTATTGCCACATGTTGCTCTTGCTGAAGGAGTCTCGTGGCCCCGGCGTGCGGCCATGACAGCCCCGGCGGCCATGACGTTTGACTGGACGCCCGAAGACGTAGCCTGGAAGATGAACGCGGCATGCCGGCACCCGGGAATAGAGTGTTCGGAAGGTGATGCGATTTGAATGAAACCGGGTCTCGCTCCAAGACGCCGCCGATTTGAACGGAATGCCATGAGCGCAGCAAAACGTGTGGTCACGCCGCGCAGGGGCGCACTCCTGGCATTGACCCATGCCTTGGCGTGGCTTGTTTTGGCCGCCGCTCAACTCGCCCTTCGGCCGACGCTCGCGCTGGATGCGGCAGCAAAACCAAACCCATCGTTCACGGCGCCGCTGCCCCCGCCACGTCCAGCGGGTCCGGCTGGTGGGGGGCGCGCGACAATTGACTTTCCCTCGGCTCCAGCGATTTCCGCAGCGCCAATCGAGGCGCCAACGCCTCAGCTAAACCCACCGCCGCCGCCGCGAGATTTGCCGCCGGCATCCCGCGCGCGGATGCACGCGTGCGGACTGGAATGGCAAAAGATGAAGGAAACGGGGGGAACGGCGGACACAACCTGGTTCGATTTCGCCCTGATCTGTCTGGCGAAATGAACCTTCAATTGCTTCCGGCGCACGATAACGGATGATGGCACCGCGACGCCTGCACGGTTTTGTCTCCGCTACATGCCGCGAGCCAATGTTCTCCGCGGGCGCTGCGAGGATTTGGTCACCCTTGCGGTAACCGGTTCGCTACCATCCTTGTGACAGCAAGAGGGGACAACCGGCGACACGAGAAACTCCACTCGCGCAAACAAGGCGCCCCAGAGCCGCGGCCGGCCGTCTCCATTCCTCTTGTAACGTCGTCAAGCGGTCTCCGGAGGGCCCGGCGGCGGCGGCGGAGGGGGTTTGCGGGCGGCCGGTTTGCGCACCACTTTCTTGGCGCTGACCTTCCTTGCCGGGGCCTTCCTGACGATCTTTTTCGCCGCCGTCCTCTTGACGGATCCTTTCTTGGCCGCAGCCTTCTTCATCGGCCTTTTCTTGGCCATTGCCTTGCGCGCGGTTTTTTTGACAGCGCCCTTTTTTGCCGTGGCCTTCTTCGCGACACTCTTCTTCGCCGCGGCTTTCCTTGCTGGCTTTTTGGTGGTTGCCTTCACCATGTTCAAAGTTCCTCTGCTGTTTTTAGCCGGCCGATTCGAAATGCCGACTAGAGGCTTGCATAGCGTACCGTTGTTGATCAGCCATGCAAGAGGCGTTGCTTCGCAAGCAATCCAAACGCGCCCCAATAACGCGCCGCCCGCGCGTCCAAAGTTGCTTTCGGCTGCGTTCACTTCGTGAAGCACCCCTGTTTGAATAGACGCAATCGTCGCGCGCGAAAGGCCGGCCGCGCGCGAAAGACGTACGCCAACAAGATGCGATCAAGCGCGTCTAGCGGGCGCGATCCGGCTCTTGTCAAGTACGTTCGCTGATTCGAAAACCTATTATATTTAAAGGCTCTACTCTATTTTTCGAGGCCTCGGAACACGCGCGTATCGAGGCTTCTCACAACTGCTTTCGTAATTCTCGCGATGCTTTCGCAAGGCGCGATTTCGATCGGCACAGACCGTTTGGCAGGAGCGATTTCACTCGCGGCAAGCGGACTTCGAGCAAATCGCGCGGCGCCAATTGAACGCGTGGATCAGATGCAAAAAAATTTCGTTGGATGAGAAAAAATATGCCGCGCAATGGCGCTGCCATCGCTCTAATCGACGCGCATCGCGCGAATCACCCGAATCAAACGGTGATTCGTGATCGCTTTTCAGACACCAAGTTTCGCTTTTAAGAGCTCGTTGACGGTTCGCGGATTGGCCTTGCCGCCAGTGTCTTTCATGACCTGACCGACAAACCAACCGAGCATCGAAGGCTTGGCCCGTGCCTGCGCGGCCTTGTCCGGATTCGCGGCAACGATTGCATCGACGCAGGCCGCGATCGTGACATGATCGGTGACTTGGGTCATGCCGCGGGCCTCGACTATGGCACGCGGATCGCCATCCTGCTCCTCGGCGATGACGATCGCCAACACATCCTTGGCGATTTTGCCCGAAATCGTGCCGTCGCTAATGAGATCGATGATTTCGGCGATCTGCCCGGGCTTGATGTGGGTCTGCGCGACGGACAGGCCCACCGAATTGGCGTAGGCAGCGACATCGCCGGCGATCCAATTGGCGACGATCTTGGCATCGCGGGTTCCGCCCCCGTGCTTGATCACGGCTTCATAATAGTCCGCGGTGTCCTTGTCGGCGACGAGGACGCCCGCGTCATAGGGCGGCAAACCGTAATCCCTGACGAAACGAGCCTTCTTCGCATCGGGGAGCTCGGGCAGATAGGCCGCCAAGGCATCGACAAAGGCCTGGTCGAATTCGAGCGGCAGAAGATCGGGGTCGGGAAAATAGCGGTAGTCGTGCGCTTCTTCCTTCGAGCGCATCGAGCGCGTCTCGCCGCGCCCTGGATCGAACAGCCGGGTTTCCTGATCGATCTTGCCGCCATCCTCGATAATGCCGATCTGGCGGCGCGCCTCGGCCTCGATCGCCTGACCGATGAAGCGGATCGAATTGACGTTCTTGATCTCGCAACGGGTGCCGAGCGGCTCGCCGGGGCGGTGCACCGAGACATTGACGTCCGCACGCAGCGATCCCCGTTCCATGTTCCCGTCGCAGGTGCCGAGATAGCGCAGGATTGTGCGCAGCTTCGTCACAAAGGCCTTGGCCTCGTCGGCGGAGCGCAAGTCCGGCTTCGACACGATCTCCATGAGGGCAATGCCCGACCGGTTAAGATCGACGAATGAGTTCGTCGCCGACTGATCATGCAGCGATTTGCCGGCGTCCTGTTCGAGATGCAGCCGCTCGATCCCGACCTCGATCTGCTCCGAAGGCGAGACATCGACGGCGACGGCGCCCTCGCCGACGATCGGGCTCTTATATTGCGAGATTCTGATAGCCCTGCGGCAGATCGGGATAGAAATAATTCTTGCGGTCGAAGACCGAGCGCAGGTTGATCTTGGCCTTAAGGCCGAGTCCCGTGCGCACCGCCTGTGCCACGCACTCCTCGTTAATGACCGGAAGCATGCCGGGCATCGCGGCGTCAACGAGCGAGACATTGCTGTTCGGCTCGTTGCCGAACCCGGTCGAGGCACCGGAGAAAAGTTTCGACTTCGAGGCGACCTGGGCATGGACCTCCATCCCGATCACGACCTCGAAATCGCCGGTCGCCCCCTCGATGAGTTTTCCGGGTTTCACGCGGGGTTTCATCACCTTGCCTCTTGCCGCTTCCAATCAGCTCCATTGCCGCATTATAGCGCCCCCCATTGACGAAGCGAAGCTTCTCCCGAAGGAGGCTGGGATTGGGCGCGTCGCATTGCCGTCTCTAGTACTATAAAGCAGGAACCGCGGCGTTCCCTCCGGCTGGATGTGCCGCCACGCCGGGTTGCGCCCGGTTCAGACAAAGCCGACGCCGCCCGGAAGCGGCCATGCCGCAGGCCTAGGTTGTCCTGCCGGCAGGCGCGCGAAAACGCCGCCACGGACCCGCGGCGGCGTTGATGGCTACCATCTGATGTTGGCCTCGGGCAGCTGGCCCCGGCATTCGGCTGGCAGCGTTACTCAGTATTTGGCGACCAGCGGAGTAGCGGATGGCCAGGCGAATTTATAGGTCAGGCCAATACGGCCGGTCTGCATGGTCTCTCTCGAACTGTGGTTGGGAATAGCGAAAGGAATGAGACCATTAACCGGCGACAAGAAGCCCGGAGAGTTGAAGCCCCGCGTGCCCCAATCATAATAACGGTATTCGGCCCGCGCCGTCCAATTGCCGTAGAAATTGTATTCGAGGCCGCCGCCGACATCCCACCCATAGCGGTTGACGGAGAAGAAGTCGATAACCCCAGGCGCAAGGCCAGTTAATTGTATTTGGCTGCGGATGTCGCCATAGGCAAAGCCGCCAATCCCGTAGATGAGCAAGCGGTCGAAGGCGATGCCGAGGCGGCCGTCGGCCGATCCGAACTGGCGGATCGAGGTCTCCAAATAATTAAGCGGAGGGGCCGAGCCGGTTCCGGTGATGCCGGCGAAATTGTATTCGAGCTGCACCCCAGCGACGATGGGCCCCAAAAACCGATAATTCTCAAACTCATAATTAAAGCCGAGGTGAATGCCGCCGAAAACCCCCGAGCTCCCGTATCTGTCGGAAGGCGGAAATAACGGATTACCATTCAGACGACTATCCACACGGACCCCGGTCTCGCCCGCTCCCCCGCCAACCTGCGCGCCAAGTTCGAAGCCTGTCCAGGTAAAGACGGGCGGAGGCGGAGGCGGCGGTGGTGTCGGTGCCGGCTCCGCCGCGAAGGTGGATGTTCCGGTCAGAACCAAACCGGCCGTTGCGCCAGCAAGGCGCCGCAAAAGCTTTCGTTGCATGGAATCATTCCCTCCGTCGTTTGGCTTCCTTGTAGGTGACCGCCGATCATTATTATTCATACCATCAAGGTTTCACGAAACAAGCCGGAACACCGCGTGGAATCGCTGACACGCTCATTATTCCAACACATGTTGCATTTTTGCCGTGCGCCGTTCTTGGGGACGTCGCGCGTCCATGCTGGCGGCAATAGCGCTCCAAAGCTCGCTTCTCGAGTGGGGAAACCTGAAAAGTGACGTGTTATCCGGACCGGCCGGTGGCCGCTTACTCCGGCCTGTTCCTTCGTCTCAACGAGCCTAGGAACGCGCCCCTCGAGCAAGGACGCGACGACCGCGCCGCCGCCCCTCTGCCGAGCGCCTGAGCCTCGCATTAATTTGTCCTTCAAGGCAAAATTCTTTTTTGTCGGGATGCCGAGCGTGATTTTCGAAAGCCCGGGTGCGACTTTCAGCCGGGCCATGGCCGCTTGACTACTGCCTCCGGCGATGCCAATCGCAGGCAACGGAAAAAATCTGTGTGGGACGGGATGTCCAAGGCTTTCGTTTTTCCAGGTCAAGGATCGCAGGCCGTCGGCATGGGCAAGGCCATGGCGGAGGCTTTCCCCCAGGCCCGCGCGGTTTTGGCCGAGGTTGACGAGGCCCTGGGGCAAAATCTATCTGGGCTCATGTTCGAAGGTCCGCCGGCCGAACTCACCCTGACCGCGAATGCGCAGCCAGCCTTGCTGGCGGTCAGCCTCGCCGCCGTCCGCGCGCTAGAAGCCGAGGCCGGACTGAATCTTGCGCGGGACGCCGGCTTTGTCGCGGGCCATTCGCTCGGCGAATATTCGGCTCTCGCCGCGGCGGGCGCGTTGGATGTGGGAGCCGCCGCGAAACTGTTGCGCGTGCGCGGGCTCGCCATGCAGGAGGCCGTGCCAGTTGGCACCGGCGCGATGGCGGCGCTGCTTGGGCTCGATTACGACGCGGCCCTCGCAATCGCCAAGCAAGCGGCCGGTGAAACAGGCAACGGCGCGATCTGCGAGGTCGCCAACGACAATGGCGGCGGCCAGGTTGTGGTGTCCGGGTCCCGCGCCGCGGTGCATCGCGCGATCGAAATCGCCAAGGCGCGGGGGGCGCGCCGTTCGTTTTTGTTGCCGGTGTCGGCGCCGTTTCATTGCGCCTTGATGCAACCCGCCGCCGAGGCCATGGCGGCTGCGCTCGCCACGGCCGCCATCCAGCCGCCGTGCGTTGCGCTCGTCGCGAATGTCTTGGCCGCGCCGGTCACCGAGCCGGAAGAGATCCGCAAGCTTCTTGTTGCCCAGGTGACCGGCGTGGTGCGCTGGCGTGAAAGCATGGCCTTCATGGCGAGCCGGGGAATTTCGCTGTTCGTCGAATGCGGCGCCGGAAAAGTCTTGGCGGGACTTGTCAAAAGGATCGCCGGCGCGGCGCGCGGCGTTTCAATTGGAATTCCGGCCGACATCGATCTTTACCGGGCCATGGGTTAAGCCCTGGCGGCCGTCACGGGAGTTTCATTGTCGAATGTTCGAGCTTACCGGCAAGACGGCCCTCGTCACGGGCGCGAGCGGCGGCCTCGGCGGCGCCATCGCGCGGGCGTTGCATGACCGAGGCGCGATCGTCGCGCTATCGGGCACCCGCCGCGATGCGCTCGCCGCGCTCGCCGCCGAACTTGAAACCGACGTCCATGTCTTTCCTTGCGATCTTGGCCATAAATCCGCGACGGAAGCGCTGGTTCCCGCCGCCGAGGCTGCGATGGGAAGCGTCGACATCCTTGTCAATAATGCCGGCGTGATTAGGGACAATCTCTTCATGCGCATGAAGGACGACGAATGGGACAGCGTTCTTGGCGTCAATCTGACCGCCGCCTTTCGTCTCTCCCGCGCCTGCCTTAAGGGGATGCTGCGCAAGCGTCATGGGCGCATTATCGGGATCAGCTCGATCGTTGGGGTGACCGGTAATGCGGGCCAGGCCAATTATGCGGCCGCGAAGGCCGGAATGATCGGCATGTATAAGAGTCTCGCCGCAGAAGTGGCGAGCCGAAACGTGACCGTAAATTGCATCGCGCCAGGGTTTATAGAGAGTCCGATGACCGATTCCTTGAATGAGAAACAGAAAGCGGCGATCCTCGCCGTGGTACCGATGGGGCGGCTCGGAACCGCCGCCGAAGTCGCCGCCGCGGTCGTTTACCTGGCAAGTTCGCAAGCCTCCTACGTCACCGGCCAGACCCTCCATGTAAATGGTGGAATGGCAATGATTTAAATAGGATATGAGGCTGTTCGCGGGTCTCGCGCGGGCTCTCGCCAACCGCGCTGAAGTATGTTACCAACCCGCTCAAGCGATCAGGGAGGCAGTTCGCGGGCGCCCGCATGGCGTCGACACCTGCCTGGGGCGGCGAATTGTAGGCAAATCCTGAGGACGAGGAATAAACAACCATGAGCGATGTCGCCGAGCGCGTGAAAAAGATTGTTGTGGAGCACCTCGGTGTCGATGCCGACAAAGTCATCGACAGCGCCAATTTCATGGAGGACCTTGGCGCCGATTCTCTCGACACGGTCGAGCTCGTCATGGCGTTCGAAGAGGAGTTCGGCGTCGAGATTCCGGACGATGCCGCCGAAACCATCGTGACGGTCGGCGACGCCATCAAGTTTCTTGAGAAAGCATCCGCTGCTTGATTTCTTTCAAGCACGCACGGCCAGGCATCAAAGTGACTTAGTGGGAACGGATGGTCCCACGCTCCGGCGAAGCGGCGCCAAGCTTTCAGCGCCTCCGCGAGGGGAGGTCAGCGCGATAGGCCGCTCCTCCAATGAACGCCGGTGCAATGGGGGGCGGCAACGCCGGCCGAAATAGTCGCAGGGTCGTTGAGATGCGCAGGGTAGTCGTCACGGGTCTCGGCATGGTCTCGCCGCTCGCCTGTGGAGTCGAGCCGAGCTGGAGCCGTTTGTTGGCGGCCCAAAGCGGCGCCCGCCGCATCGAAGGGTTCGACGTCTCCGATCTGGCCTGCAAGATCGCCATGCCGGTGCCGCGTGGCGGCGGCGACAACGGGAGCTTCAACCCCGACCAATGGATGGAGCCGAAAGAGCAGCGCAAAATCGATGACTTCATCCTTTACGCTGTCGCGGCGGCGGCGCAGGCGCTTGCCGACGCGGGCTGGAAGCCGGCCACCTATGAAGAGCAGATCAAGACCGGCGTTCTTATCGGCTCGGGGATCGGCGGCCTCGGCGGCATCGCCGAGACCGCGATCGTCCTGAAGGAAAAGGGCCCGCGCCGCGTTTCGCCTTTCTTCATCCCCGGCCGGCTGATCAATCTCTCTGGAGGCTATGTCTCAATTCAGCATGGCCTCAAGGGGCCGAACCATTCGGTCGTTACCGCGTGCTCGACCGGAACCCATGCGATCGGCGACGCAGGGCGCCTGGTCGCCCTGGAAGATGCCGAAGTCATGGTCGCGGGGGGCGCCGAATCGGCGATCAATCGCATCGGCATCGCCGGATTCGCCGCCTGCCGGGCCCTCTCCACGAATTTCAACGACCGACCGAAGCAAGCCTCGCGGCCCTACGATAAGGACCGCGACGGTTTCGTCATGGGCGAGGGCGCCGGCTGTGTTGTCCTCGAAGCCTACGGACACGCCAAGGCGCGCGGCGCCAAAATTTACGCCGAGCTTGTTGGCTACGGCATGTCGGGGGATGCCTATCACATCACCGCACCCCAGGAGAGCGGCGATGGCGCCTGCCGGGCCATGGCGGCGGCGATCAAGCGGGCCGGGATTTCAGCGGGCGACATCGACTATATCAACGCGCATGGAACCTCGACGCCGCTCGGCGACGAAATCGAGATTCGCGCCGTCGAGAAGATTGCGGGCAACAGTGGCCGGTCACTTTCCATGTCCTCGACGAAATCGGCGATCGGACATCTCCTCGGCGCGGCGGGTGCCGTCGAGGCGATTTTCTCGATTTTGGCGATCAGGGATCAAATCGTTCCGCCGACGCTCAACCTCGATCATTCATCGGTTGCAACGGAAATCGATCTCGTGCCGCACAAGGCGCGCAAGCGCGAGGTTGAATTCGTTCTGTCGAATTCGTTCGGATTTGGCGGCACCAACGCCTGCTTGGTCTTCAAGCGTCCGCAATGACCGGCGGGTCACGGCCGCGGCATGGCGGCCATATTGGAAATTCCGGCCTTGAACCCGATTTCGCCATATTTTCCGGGCGGGATAGGTAAAGTCCGTAAGTTCGCGGTTAGGGCATTTTGCAGCGAAGCGGAGCTGGTTCGCATTAGGAAAATGCAAGATAGCAAACCATTATACCAACAGCCGTGGGAAACGACCCATGGCATTCGAGCGTTTTCCCATGCGGAATGGCTCTCGGGGCAAATTCGTGGGCTGAGTTGATGGACGGCGCGCCTTCAAAACCGAACGGAAACGACGCGCCGGACCGGCCGGATCAGACCGTTCGCGACGAGACCCATCCCGGCGGCCAGTTCGCGGGCCAAAGAGTAACGCCGCAAAGCCCCAACGAGGCGTTGCAGCCCGCCGCCGCGCCGCCAGTCCCACCGCGCAACAGGCGGCCCGCGCTTTCGGCGTTCAGCGGATTCCTCTCGTTTCTGTTGATCGCGGCGATCGCCTCCATGACCGGGCTCGTGTGGAGCCGCCACCGGACGCTTGAACCTGGTCCGCTCGCCGCCAACAAGGTCCTCTACATCGCGCCCGCCACCGATGGTCCCGACATTATCGCCCAACTCGCCCGCGAGGGGGTCATCGACAGTCCGTTCATGCTCAACGTCGCGCTCTTGCTCGAAGGCAACCGTTCAAAGCTCAAGGCCGGCGAATATCTCTTCAAACAGAACGCCAGTCTGCGCGACGTGATCGACACGCTGATCAGTGGCAAGCAGGTGCTGCACGCCATTACAATACCCGAAGGACTGACGAGCGAGCAGATCGTCGAACGGCTCCGCGAAAGCGACATAGTGGTTGGCGACATCACGGACGTGCCGAAGGAAGGCAGCTTGCTGCCGGAGACCTACAAGGTCGCGCGCGACGCGGTCCGGGCGGACATCATCAAGCTAATGCAGGAGGCTCAAAAGCGCGCCGTCGATCAGATTTGGTCGCGCCGGGCGAGCGGCCTTCCCTTGCGCTCGCCCTACGAGCTTGTCACCTTGGCCTCGATCGTCGAAAAGGAAACCGGCAAGGCGGATGAGAGGCCGCGGGTCGCAAGCGTTTTCGTGAACCGCCTGAGAAACAGGATGCGGCTGCAATCCGACCCGACGATTGTTTATGGCTTGGCCGGGGGCAAAGGCTCGCTGGGCAGAGCGATCACACGCGCCGAACTGGAAAAGCCTACACCCTACAATACCTATTTGATCGACGGCTTGCCGCCGGGCCCGATCGCCAATCCAGGCCGCGCTGCGCTCGAGGCGGTTGCAAACCCATCCCGCACCCAGGATCTTTATTTCGTCGCCGATGGCACCGGCGGCCATGTTTTTGCGGAAACGCTCGATCAGCATAGCCGCAACGTGCAGCGTTGGCACCAGATCGAAAAGGACGCGAAAGACAAGCAGGGGCAGCCAACGCCCGACCTGGACAAGACCGCGCCGGAAACGGCCCCGGCGGCAACTCAGCCCGGCGCCGGCCAGAAAAGCGAGAGCGGAATGCCGCCGTCCGTCTACGGATCACTGCCAGCCTCGCTCGACGCACCGCGAAGCGCGACGCCGGCTCCGCCATCCCTTTCCTACGCGCATGCCGCGGCGGCGATTGCGGGCGCGATGCGGGTCCCAGCTTCCAAGGCCACCGCGGTGAAAACCACGGCAAATATAAGTGCCTTCACCTTGGGGCCTGGGCTCGACGAACTCGGCATTTCAGTGGGCGGTGTGCGCTCTCCAGCCGCCGCGACGCTCGATGGTCCGATCGGCGAAGAGGATGCGGCGGATGCGCCAGGCCAAGACGTCACTTTGCCCGTCTCGGCCGGCGGCCGGGCCGGGGAAAACGCGCGCCCGGTGCGCGCTGGACTCGCACCGGGGAGCGACGATAAGTCCGAACGGGCAGGAACATCCCCCGCGCCGCAGTCGCGAAACGACGGGCCGGCCGTGCATGCGCGGGCCTTCGACGCATCCGAGGGAACCCCCCTCGACCCTCTCCGGAATAAGACCTACGACCTGAATTACGCCAAAACCGTGCCCCCAATTCAATAGGTGGGGATTGCTTCCGCCGGCTTGGCCCGCGCGTCAGGCCGCGAGGGCCGCTTCGGGCGGCTTAAGCGCAAACCCAAGGCTTGCGGCAATTGCCGGATGTGTCACATGGCGGCGATGCACATTTAGGCCGCCGCGCAGGCCAGGGTTGTCGGCAATCGCGCCGAGCCCGCCGGCGGCAAGGGCAAGGCCATACGGAAGCGCCGCATTGTTCAGCGCATGAGTCGACGTGAACGGCACCGCGCCGGGCATATTCGCGACGCAATAATGGACCACCCCGCCTTTGATGAAAGTCGGGGCGGCATGCGTCGTCGCATGTGAGCTCTCGAAACAACCGCCCTGATCAATCGCGATGTCGACGAGAACGGCGCCTTGCTTCATCCGGTTCAACATTTGTTCAGTGACGAGCTTCGGCGTGGCGGCGCCCGGGATAAGCACCGCGCCGATCACCGCGTCGGCGGATAAAACCGCATCCTCGATCGCCGCCGCCGAGGCAAACCTTGTTGTCGCCCGCCCTTGGAACAATTCGTCGAGCTGGCGCAGGCGGGGGAGCGAGCGATCGAGGATCGTCACCTCGGCGCCGAGACCGGCCGCCATCCGTGCCGCTTGGGTTCCGGCAACGCCGCCGCCCAGTATAACGACCCGCGCCGGCAAAACTCCCGGGACGCCCCCAAGCAAGATGCCGCGGCCGCCGTTCTGGCGCCGCAGAGCCACGCCCGCCGCCTCGATCGCGAGCCGCCCGGCGATTTCGCTCATCGGCGCGAGAAGCGGCAGGCTTTGGCCGTCCGGCCCGGTAACGGTTTCATAGGCGACGGCGGTGCAGCCGGAAGCCAACAACCCTTTGGTCTGCGCGAGATTGGCCGCCAGATGCAAAAATGCGAAAACGATCTGATTTTCGCGCAGCTTCGTCCATTCGCTCTCTTGCGGCTCCTTCACCTTTACGATCATTTCGGACGTGGCGAATATTTCGGCGGCGGTGTCTACTATTGTAGCCCCCGCCGCCAAATAGGCCCGATCCGTGGCATTGATCCCGGCGCCGGCGCCGGTTTCGACGCTCAGCTCGTGCCCGGCGGCGGCGAATTCGCGGACTAACTCCGGGGTCAACCCGACCCGATATTCATGCTCCTTGATTTCCTTCGGCACGCCAATTCGCATTCGCCAGGCTCCAGATCAAAACGCCGCATATGCCCAATCGTCTTGGATGTGGTACGATTCATCTTGGAAAACAATCCGGCGATAGCGAGCACCCCGAAGCGGCTGGGCCAAACCGACGGGCGCAAGCCGATGGGAACAAATGGTTTAGTCACGCTCCCGTCATCAATTACAACGAATTCCAGCGGCCGTTAGGTCAAGGAGGGGACGTTGAGTTCGCAAGCGGAAAGACGAAAGCTGGCCGTTGTCAAACGTGGAGCGGAGCCAAACCGCGGCATGAAAACCGATCCGATCGGGAACCATATTTCGCCGCCAGTGGCCGCGACGCCGGACGGGAGCGATCGTGCCGCGGGTTCGATGGAATTCGCCGCGCAGCTCGACACGGTCCAAGGAGCGTCCGCGCCGGTCGCGTCAATTCCGCCAATAGCTGATCGCGACGAAACCGCCGCGTCGCCGCGCGGTGTTGCGCCAACGCCGCAGCGCTTCGTCAACCGCGAATTGTCCTGGCTCGAATTCAACCGGCGGGTCTTGCTTGAGGCCTCGAACCGCAATCATCCATTGCTCGAACAATTGCGGTTCCTGTCGATTTCCGCCGACAATCTCGATGAATTCTTCATGGTGCGGGTCGCCGGTCTTCGCGGCCAGATGCGTGCCGGAATCGCGGCGCCATCCGAGGACGGGCTTTCGCCGTCCGAACAGCTTGGTAAGATCCGCGAGCGCGTAAACCTTTTGGCGGCAGAACAGCAACGCCGCTGGCGCGAGCTACGCAAGGAGCTACAAGGCGCGGGAATAACGATCATCGACCCGCCGGATCTCAGCAAGGACGAAATGGAATGGCTGCGTCAGCATTTCCTGACGCATGTTTTTCCGGTTCTGACGCCGCTTGCCGTCGATCCGGCGCATCCGTTTCCGTTCATTCCCAATTTCGGTTTTACGATCGCCCTCGAATTGCTCGGGCCAAGCGACCACAAGAACCGCACGGCCTTGATCCGCCTTCCCGCTAAAATCGAACGGTTCATCCGCCTCCCCGAGGAGCCGGGCGGGAAAGGCCAGCGCTTCGTCGCGCTCGAAACCGCTATCGGCATGTTCACGCAAAGTCTATTTCCCGGCTATCAGGTGCGTGGTCACGGGCTCTTCAGGGTCATTCGCGACAGCGATCTCGAAGTCGAGGAGGAGGCCGAGGATCTGGTGTTATTGTTCGAGAGCGCGCTGAAGCGGCGGCGCCGGGGTTCGGTCATCCGACTCGAATTCGACAGTAGCATGCCCGAGGAGCTGCGCGGATTTGTCGCCGAGGAGCTCGATGTCGTGGGAGACGAGATTTTTATCCTGGACGGGATGCTAGCCTTGAACGAGCTGGCCGAACTTGTCGGTCTCGACCGGCCGGACCTCAAGTTCAAGCCTTATAATCCGCGCTTTCCGGAGCGTGTCCGCGACAATGGTGGCGATTGTTTCCTCGCGATCAAACAAAAGGATCTCGTCGTCCACCACCCTTATGAATCCTTCGACGTGGTGGTCCAGTTCCTCAATCAGGCGGCGGCCGATCCCAATGTCGTCGCGATCAAGCAGACTCTCTATCGCACCTCCGCCGACAGTCCGATCGTGCGCGCCCTGATCGAGGCGGCGGAAGCCGGCAAGTCGGTGACCGCCCTCGTCGAGCTCAAGGCGCGCTTCGACGAGGCCGCCAACATTCGCTGGGCGCGCGATCTCGAACGCGCCGGCGCGCAAGTGGTGTTTGGCTTCATCGAACTAAAGACGCACGCTAAATTGTCGATGGTCGTGCGCCGTGAAGCAGGCTCCCTCATCACCTATTGCCATGTTGGCACCGGCAATTACCATTCGGTGACGGCGAAGATCTATACAGACATTTCGTTTTTTACCGCCGATCCGGTGATCGGACGCGATGTCTCGCGTATCTTTAATTATATTACCGGCTATGCCGAGCCGGCCGGGCTCGAACGGATGGCGGTTTCGCCGATTTCGCTCAAGCAGCGGCTTCTCGAACATATTGGGCAGGAGATCGCCTTCGTCAAAGCCGGCAAGCCCGCCGCGATCTGGGCAAAGTGCAATGCCCTCGTCGATCCCGAGATCATCGACGCCCTCTATGCAGCGAGCAATGCGGGGGTAAACATCGACCTTGTCGTGCGCGGGATCTGCTGCCTCCGGCCGGGCGTCGAGGGGCTTTCCGAAAACATAACGGTTAAATCGATCATCGGCCGGTTTCTCGAGCATGCCCGGGTTTATTGCTTCGGCGGCGGCCACGCTCTGCCGCATCCCAAAGCGCACGTCTATATTTCGTCGGCCGACTTGATGCAGCGCAATCTCGACCGGAGAGTCGAGGCGCTGTTGCCGATTCTCAATCCGACCGTGCATGAGCAGATCCTTGATCAGATCATGGTCGCCAACCTGATCGATAATCAGCAGAGCTACCGGGTCTTGCCGGACGGTTCGAGCGCGCGCATAAAAGCGCCTCAAAACGAAGAGCCGTTCAATGCGCATTCCTACTTCATGACCAACCCCAGTCTGTCCGGCCGTGGAAAATCCCTCAAGCATTCGAGTCCGAAAACCCTCCTTAAACGGCTGGATGGCCGCTAAGGGCTCGATGTCCGAAAATCGCCAAGAACCCGCTCCGCCAACCAGGGCCAAGGAGCCCCTCGCGATCGTCGACATCGGGTCGAACTCGGTTCGTCTCGTTGTCTACGAATGCTTGAGCCGCTCGCCCCGTCCAATTTTCAATGAGAAATCGCTGTGCGCGCTCGGCAAGGGCGTGGCAACCACCGGCCAGCTCCCGAAAGCCGGCATCGAAAAGGCGCTCGCGGCCCTGCGTCGCTTCCGGCTCTTGAGCGATATCATGGGCGTATCGGTCCTGCACGTCCTTGCAACCGCCGCCGCCCGCGATGCTTCGAACGGGGCCGAATTTCTTGCCGCGGCGGCGGAAGCGATCGGCGCCCCGGTGACGCTTCTATCGGGAGACCGGGAGGCGGAGCTTTCGGGTCTTGGGGTCATCACCGGCATCAACCGCCCGGATGGCGTCGTTGGCGATCTCGGCGGCGGCTCGCTCGAGCTAATCGACGTGATAGGGGCGCACGCGGGCAAGGGCACGAGCCTGCCGCTTGGCGGTCTCACCCTGATGGACGCCTCAGGACGGTCGCCGCGCGCGGCGGTTAAGATTGTCCGCGAGGCATTGGCCGGGTCGCGCATAGCCGAGCGGCTTGCGGGACGCACTTTCTACGCGGTCGGCGGCACCTGGCGGGCACTCGCCAGGCTGCATATGAGCCAACGCAATTATCCGCTCGCCGTGACCCACGGCTATGTCATCCCCGCTCCCGACGCCGCCGATTTCGCGGGCCTTGTCGAACGGGTGAATACCGAAACGCTGATTTCGATCGACGCGGTCAGCGCGGCGCGCCGCCCGCTTCTAGCCTATGGCGCCGTCGTGCTCGACGAGATCATACGCCGGGCGTGGCCGCGCGAAGTCATGATTTCGACGACCGGCGTGCGGGAAGGGCTGCTTTATGAAATGCTCGACATGGAGCAGCGCCGGCAAGATCCGTTGCTCGTCGCGGCGGCGCAATTCAACCGCCTCTTCTCCCGCGCGCCCGACCATGCCGGGGAGCTCTGCGATTGGACCGGCGGATTTATCAAGTCCATGCCCGTCGACGAAACCTTGGAAGAACGCCGACTTCGCCATGCCGCTTGCCTTTTGGCCGATGTCAATTGGCGCGCCCATCCAGACCACCGCCACGAGGAAAGCATGAATATCGTCGAGAACGCCGCTTTCCTCGGTGTCGATCATCCCGGCCGTTCTTTCCTCGCGCTCGCGGCGTCCTATCGCTATCTGGGTCTCGACGCAGACGTCAGTCCGCAAATTCGCGCGCTGGTTTCCGCGCGGATGCTCGACAGGGCGCGCATTGTCGCGGCGGCGATACGCGCGGCCTACGTCATTTCGGGCGCCATGTCCGGAGTCCTGCCCTCGACGCCCCTGACTTGCGTTAAGACCACATTGAACTTGACCTTGCCGCGAGGTCTTGCCGATCTCGCGAGCGAACGGCTGCAAAATCGTTTGAGGCAGCTTGCGCGTGTGATCGGACGCGAGCCGGCGATCACCATCGCGGGGTGAGGGACCGGGTCATTCGGGGCACGCCTTGACGTGTCGCGAAGCGAATCGCCGGTTACCCGCCTCCAGTCAATAGTATTTGCCGAAATTTTGTGATAGCAGTCTTCAGACAGTCGGCTTTGCCTGGGATGCGTTTGTCGTTGGAGGTTTGTGATAACTCGTTCGCAAGATGATAATGGCACAAGCCTCATCGAACAGAGTGACGCACAATCCGGGTCGGATTCGTCCACACAGAAAGTTGAAGTTGAAGTTGTAGTCATCGGTGATGTTTACTGGGACACTGTAGTCGTTTCTTTGCCACGTGCGCAGCCACATCCAAAACGTCCAGAAAACGACAATATGTATGCGCGTGGGCTCTGGCGTTTCGACCGGCGAGCTGGGGCTTGGCTACTTAAAAGATTTATTGACCGGGTGAAAAAACAAACCGAGTGGGAGTGGGCGAAAAAGAACCCCGGGAAGCAATCACTGAATCTTGGTGACGGAAGGGTCAGGCGGCAGCGGCTTGAGCTTTCGGCTTGACGACCTCAATTCCGTCGGTGAACCTTACACCGAGAATTATTTTCGGCAACTGGTTGTGGCCATCGAGGCGACGCCAGTTTTTCTCGGCGGCCTCGGCCAGCTTGAAGATCATGGCGAGCGCGGTCTTGTTCGAGAGACATCCTTTGGAGCGCACTGTTCGGTGGCGGACCGTCGCGAATGAGCTTTCGATGGGGTTGGTCGTTCGCAGATGCTTCCAGTGCTCAGCCGGGAAGTCGTAGAAGGCAAGCAACGCGTCGCGATCCTTGATCAGGCACTCGACAGCCTTGTCGTATTTGACGCCCCAGATTTCGATGAAGGCGTCGAACGCGGCGAGTGCATCCTTCTTGGTCTCGGCCATCCAGATCTCCTGGAGCGCACGCTTGGCCTTCGATTGCTGGCTCTTGGGCAGCTTGTTCAAGACATTGGCGGTCTTGTGCACCCAACAGCGCTGGCCGCGTGTCCTCGGCCACACCTCCTCGACCGCCTGCCAGAAGCCGAGGGCGCCGTCGGCGACCGCAAGCTCGGGTCCCATCGCAAGCCCCCGCCGTTTGAGGTCGAGGAGGAGCTCTTTCCACGATTGCGCGCTCTCGCGGACGCCGTCGATGAGCCCGACAAGTTCCTTTTTGCCTTCGGGCGTGGCGCCGATGATCACCAGCGGCACTGCGCGGCTTCCTCGAGCCGGGCTTGCACATGGATGCCGTCGACCCAGAAGTAAACGTAGCGTTTGGCCGAGAGATCACGCTTGCTCCAACGCGTATGCTCGTCCGACCAGGCCTCCTTGAGCCGCCCGATGGTCGAGGCAGAGAGCCCGCCGGCATCCTTGCCGAGCAGTGCGATCAGCGCCTCCTCGAAATCACCGGTGGAGATGCCCTTCAGGTAGAGAATTGGGATCAGCACCTCTAGGCTCTTCGATCGGCGCGCATAGGGAGGCAAAATCGTCGACGAAAATCGGATGTGCTCTCCGCCTTCGCCGGCGCGGTCACGCACGCGCGGGCACCGCACCGCGACTGCACCGATGCCGGTCACGATCTCGCGCTCGGGCAGATGCCCGTGGCGCACCAGTCGCCGGCGGCCATCATCGGTCAACTTGTCGGTATGGGTGCTGAGCCAAGCCGCAACCTCGGCTTCGACGGCCTGCCCCAATAGCGTTCTCGCGCCATTGCGTAAAACCTCGGTCAGCGGATCGGAAAATGTTCCTGGCTGGGTTAGTTCGAAAACGTTAGTCTCGGTCACGGCGTATCACTCCTTCGGTGGAGAAGTGGAGGCGTTGAACACCCCCACGATACGCCGCCTTACCCCTTCATGCCGTCACCAACTTTCGGCCTTAGCTCACCCCAAGCAACCTGACAAGATAATCACCGTTAGGGGGTATAGCGAACCTTCAAAGGACGATGCTGATTTAGGATCGGAGAACTGGCGCCGCGCGGTAACTATGGTGAAACTGTTTCCCAAGGGTGTCGGCGGCGACATGAAACAACAAATATACCGGATAGAGCACAGTTATGGCTGGATCGATCTCGTGTCGCCGAGCCCCGGGACCAATACGCAAGATTTGAGAAACTCAACGACGAGATACGAGAGAAAACTCGCAACGAGGACCAAACTCCCCCCCGAATTGTGGTTGTCAACGATGACGACCTCATTCTCCGTCAATTAACGACAAGTGGCAATATCGTTGAAGACATCGTCAGGTCAGACCGCGATTGGTTGGTGTTTGCCACGACTAACCCGTTCGAGGAGGGCCATATATGGGACGTTATCAAAGACGGGCTTCGCGAACGGACTGCTGTGGTAGTTTTCTAAGAGTCTGTCCGAAAAGTTCGTCAAGTCAGACAAAGCTTTCTGAGCATGAGGCGAATGAGGCGAGGCGGAGAAAAGCGAGTGCGTTTCGGGTGAGATTTTCAAAATCCTTGGCCAGGCGGCGACAGCGATTGAGCCAAGCGAAGGTGCGTTCGACGACCCACCGCCGTGGTAAAACCGCGAAGCCTTTTGCCTGATCCGATCGCTTCACAATTTCGATTTTTAGGTGGGGCAACACCTTGGCAGCCGCCTTTCGAAAAGCCTGCCCTTGGTAACCGCCATCGGCGAAGAGCTTTTCGAGAAATGGGCACATGCCAAACAAGGTTGACAAAACCACCACGCCGCCGTCGCGATCTTGAATATCCGCCGGATGCACGAGGGCATGAAGCAAAAGGCCTAAAGTGTCGACGAGAATGTGCCGCTTCTTGCCGTTGATTTTTTTGCCCGCATCATAGCCGTGGGGGTCGATGCAAGCCCCCCTTTTTCGGCGCTTTTCACGCTCTGGCTATCGATGATAGCGGCGGTGGGGCTGGCCTCTCGCCCAATTTGCTCGCGACACCTCACATAAAGCGCATGATGAATAGTCTCCAACGTGCCGTCGTAGGTCCACAGGTCGAAATAATCGTAGAGCGTGCTCTTCGGCGGCAGGTCCTTGGGCACATAGCGCCATTGGCACCCCGTGCTCAACACGTACATGATCCCATTCACAACTTCGCGCACATCCACCTTGCGCTTGCGGCCGCCATGTTTGGCCGGGGGAATCAGCGCTTCGATATGCGCCCATTCCTCGCCAGTCAGGTCGCTTGGATAGCGCAGATTGTCACGCTTGTAATTCAGGCGGTTCGCAGTCGTCCACATTGGCGGCCCCTCCTCAAATCAGGCCGCCACCCTTAAATCACAAATGATTCAGCGGATTCAACTTCTTTTCAGACGGACACTCAGCGGCTTTACGGTCCCATGGCCTCAATATCCCTGAGGAGGTGGCGGTTGAAACAGCGGCCTTTGATCTTTGGCAGCATATGCATTCCAATAGCGTACTGAAAAAGCTGATGTTATGCAAGCACGTCCTTGTCACTGATCATGATGGGGTATTTCATATTAATACAGGTAGAGGAGACCGGTTTGACTATTATTCGCGTCCCTTCGAAGGAGGGCCGGAAGTCTAATCCTGGTCGGTATGGCAAGATGTCGGGGTATGAGAAAATTCTCATTGCCTCAATTGTTAAGGAGATGCTTGTTGAAGCGATGAATCCTTCGTATAATCCAAGTAATAGTGATTTATTTAAAGGTATTGATAAAGGCGTTTGTGCAGGACTAAGGCTTTGGTCGCGGCACTTTGAGTGCGGATTTCCCTCCGATTCCAAGAACTTTCCCAAGAATTATTTGGAAAACGTTGAAGAGCTTCACCCGTTCGATCACTTATTCCCAGAGAAACTAGAGGACAAGCCACATGACGGGGAGGAAAAGGGTACAGACGATAAATATGATAAGAACTCGACAGTGGCCTGGGTACAGTTCCCTTATCCGCTGGTTACGAGCATACCTGGATACACCGAGGAGACACTGAAAACATGGGGGAACTATCCGGTTGACATACCAAGCCGCATGATGTAGGATGCCTCACAGTTGAAAGGCATCCGTCATGGCAAGCAAAAAACTCGATCTTCGCAACCCTATTTTCCACGATGACGACAAGGCGCGCGAGCACCTAGAAGCCCTGCTTTGGCCAGATGGCCCCGTCTGCCCGCATTGCGGCGTGATGGGCGATCAGGATCACCAAACTTCAAGGCAAGAGCACCCGCCCCGGCCTCTACAAGTGCAAAGATTGCCGCAAGCCGATTTAGCGTCACAATCGGAACCGTGATGGAGCGCTCGCATGTTCCGTTGTCGAAATGGGTTCTCGCCGCACAATTGATGGCGTCGAGCAAGAAAGGCTTTAGCGCGCTCCAATTACAACGAATGATCGGCACGAATTACGAAACAGCATGGTTTATGTTTCATCGCCTTCGTGAATGCACGAACGACCCAACACCTGAACCGCTCGGCGGCCAAACCAAAGTTGTCGAAGCCGACGAAAGTTATATCGGCGGCAAGGCGAAAAACAAGGCTTACGGACCGCCACCGAAAAAAATGGCCGTGTTCTCACTCGTTGAACGCGAAGGCAAAGTTCGCTCGCGCCATGTTGCCGACGTAACCGCGAAAACGCTCCGCCACGCGATCGTGACGCAAGTTGATCGCAAATCGTATTTGATGACCGATGAAGCGCCCGTTTATATCAAGACCAGAGATGAATTTTCCGGCCATGGAACTGTCAATCACAGCATCGATCAATATGTGCGACATGGCGGCTTTACGCACACCAACACGATTGAGTCCTTTTTCGCCATCATGAAGCGCGGCGTTTACGGCAACTTCCATAGCGTTTCAGAGGCTCATTTGCACACGATATTTGTCTGAGTTCGATTTCAAATACAATCATCGTTCCGCACTCGGCTATGACGATGCGGAGCGCGCCGACGCTTTGTTACGCGGTGCCAAGGGCAAGAGGCTTCTCTATCAATGGCCTGACGAAGCCACGCACGCTTAAACAGAGGGCGCGCGCATTTATGCGCTGTAAAAAGCAGCAGCTAGCAGTTTCTTAGCGCTGCTTCCCGCAAGAGAGAAACCCGGCCACAAATCCTATTTTCGTCCTAGTGGCTTCCTTGCCAAATGATATTTTGGATTCCTTCTGTGCCCACATGATAATTCCAAGAGAGCACAAGAGGCAGATACCCATAAGGGCGGCCACATACCAATCGAATGCATCACGCGATGATCCAGTAATCACATTTTGCGCCTGCGCGGACGGAAAAATATTTAGTCCTAAATGGACCGCACCCTTAATCAGCATGTATATGCCGCCAAGGAGGGCCAGAACCCAGATTATGAATTCACCGCGGTTATGTTTCGCCACATATCGCCAACGTTCTAGCGGTCTTAATTGAGCAAGAATAGAATTTTCAGATAGCTTCGAAGCATCCATAAATTCCATTGTTACTAACACAGGATTATCGATATACCAACCAGGCGGAATAATCTCTTCTATATCAACAGCATAAAATTTGTTAGACGCTGGTGGCGTAACAGTGAGATCGGTCATGCTCATTATTGTCGCCCAGAAATTTGAGCGGCTGCAATTGTCTGTTGTAGCCGTTGGCTTTCTTGAATTTTATCATCTAGCCACGCCCTCATGGCCATTGCCGTTTCTACGCTAAATACTAAATCCGCCTCAATTTCTCGGAACACCCCCTGTCAAATCTCGCGCTTTTCCATGACTTCTGGACCAATAATTCCGCCAACAATTCCACCAGAACTCCCGCCAGTGACCTTGTGAACCATCTTCCTAGGCACTGGTGCCCGCTCACTGAACACCGACATATGAATTAGTTTGTTGGTTGGAGCAATTGCACCAACCACGCCATCAACGTGAATGACGCGAAATATATGCGACTTCTCAAAATAAAATTCTATTTCGCCTTCAACTGGCATGTCTACCATCGCCTCGCCCTCTAACAGAGACCGCACGTTACACGATGGCAACGCAGGCGGGAAGATGGTCAAGGGTGCGGCGTGAATGTTACGATGGTGGCGCGAGCTTTTCTGCGCTAGCGTGCTTTGCGTGAGTATCCTTAGCCTTAACGCGCGCCCTTTTCGGGCGCGGCTGAGGCGGGGTTTTCAAGAGCGCCAATAAGAGCTTATCGCGCTGTTGATCTGACTCTTTTTGATTCACAGAGGTACACGCGTCCGTGCTTGCAAGGAGCGCGTCCGTGTGCTTTACCGGATTTGGGCCGAACAGCTGACACCTGCTTGGCCTGGTTCGCTCCCTTCCAAAAGGAGCCTAGTCACTGCATGACTACGCCGCGCGGCTGGGGTCCAAACCTGAGTTCGCGCGGCCGGCTTTTTGGCAGCGTACAACAGCGGACAACGAGAGACAATATAGGGTAGGTAATTTCCTACCCCTTTGGGTAGGTTTGCTCGCCAGGCCTGTCACGCCAGAGCTAATCTAAATCTAGCGCCGTGGTATGTCAACCGGATATATCCCAAACATCGAAGTCAGAGTAGAGTGGTTCCGTGACCAGGTGGAGAAAAAAAGAGTAAAGTTCAGCGACTGCCTCGCCAATGTCGTTACACGTGGACTAAAGAAAACCATTGGAGAACAAAAGGCAGATTTTGGCACAATATGGTGCCCCGTTGCGCGGATGGGAGACCTTCAAGCTGTAGATAGAGAGGAAATAGATGGGTTTTTAGATATTTATAACTATAATACTGAAATACTTAGAGGACGATAGCTGGAAAACACCCTTGTCTTTGGCTATTTTCGGGCCGCCAGGTACGGGGAAGTCATTTATTGTTAGAGAGATTTTGAAGGCCGCGAGATCATCTGCAGCTAGAGCAGGAAGTGGCGACGCATTGGTGTATAACCTTGCTCAATTCACTAAGCCGGAAAACTTAACTACGGCCTTTCATCAGGCCCAAGACAGGGCGCTATCCGAGGAAGTGCCGCTGATTTTTTTCGACGAATTCGATGCGAACCTCGACCTGCCTTACGGGTGGCTAAAGTATTTTCTTGCTCCAATGGAGGATGGAAAGTTTAAAGGGGCTGACACCGAAGGCAGTTATAGCGTTGGCAGGGCAATCTTTATATTCGCCGGCGGGACGGCAGAAACATTCGATAAATTCAAAGCCAAAGTGACCGAGGAGAAAAATGCTAAGGGACTTGATTTTATTAGCCGTCTAAGGGGATTTCTGAATATCAAGGGAATTGACAAAAAGGACAGTGAGAACGCCGTAAGTGATCTGCTTGCTCTTCGCCGCGCGATTCTTTTACGGTCAATATTAGAAAAGAAGGCGAAACAAATTTTCGACGAACCTAAAAAAAATGCACGGATTAACAAAGGGCTTATTAACCCCTTTCTTCGGGTCGATAAATACGAGCATGGAATTCGTTCGATGGTAGCTATCGTGGAGATGGCTAGGCCAGAGCAAGGCCAGCTTCGGGTTGCTTCCCTCCCGTCTCGTGAGCAGTTGCAAATGCACGTGGACGCCGTGCAATTTCTAAAGTTGACAGAAATTCCACGTCCCAGCTGAAACCACCCATCACCTGGCCGTTGCCGGCGGCGCGGCGTCCTGCCATTCGAGCGGGAGGACTTTGCCCTCCTCGACGGTCAGGGCGAGCCGCCCATGCTTCAGTTCCAGCGCCTTGGCGCCAAAAAGTTGGTGTCGCCAGCCGGTCAGTGCCGCGACCTTGGCGTGATCGTCGGCGGCGATCGCTTCGAGATCATCGACCGTCGCGATCATCTTCGCCGCGACCCCGTGGCTCTCGCTGACGTGCCGCAGGAGCACGCGCAAAAGCTCGACCGTCGCCCCATTGCCGCCATTTCGCCGATCGCGCTCTATCTTCGGCAGGGTCTTGGGGTCCCGCGCGAGGCCGCGTTCGATCGCCGCCAAAATCTCGGTGCCGGCGCGCGAACGCTCCATCCCCCGCGGAAAGGCGCGCAGATTGCCCAAGGCCTCGGCCGTTTTCGGCGCGGCGAGCACGAGTTCGATCAAGACATCGTCCTTCAAAACCCGCGAGCGAGGCACGTCGCGCCTCTGCGCCTCGGCCTCCCGCCAGGCGGCGACCTCGATGAGCACCGCGAGATCGCGCGGTTTGCGGACCCGGTTGCGGAACCGCTCCCAGGCGTTTTCGGGGTGCTGTTCATAAGTCGAAGGCGCCGTTAAGAGCGCCATTTCGTCGTCCAGCCAGCCGGTCCTGCCGGTTTCCTCCAATTTGGTGCGCAGGAATTTATAGATGTCGCGCAAATAGGTGACATCGGCGATCGCATATTCAGCCTGGGCCGGCAAAAGCGGACGCCGCGCCCAATCCGTGAAGCGCGAGGATTTATCGAGCGTGACTTTTGTGACCGTCTTGACAAGATCACCATAGGAGACCTGATCGCCGAAGCCGCAGACCATCGCGGCGACCTGGGTATCGAACAGCGGCGCCGGGATCAATTTTGCCAGATTCCAAATAATTTCAATATCTTGACGAGCCGCATGAAAAACTTTTGTCGGCACCGGGTCGGCCATCAGCTCGAAGAAGGGCGAAAGATCGAGCCCTTCAGCCATCGCATCGACAGCCACGGCTTCTTCTTCCGACGCGAGTTGCACGAGGCAGAGACGCGGCCAGAAGGTTGTTTCCCGCAAAAATTCGGTATCGACGGTGACGAAGGGATGGGTTGCAAGGCGGCGGCAAACGGCGCTTAGGTCTTCGGGCGTGGAAATCAGGGTCATATGGCTCAATACTGCAAAGGTGGACGGTCCGCTATAGGCTCGCGTGCGTTCCATGGCCTTACCGGCACGCCCTCACAACCCCGCCTTGACAGACGCCGCCTCCCATGCGGTTCACCGCGCGGCTGGCGCAAACCGCAAGCGCGCCCAATCCTCTTCCTTTTGCTCGTGACCATATAATGCACCGCTATCGTACCCATAGCTGCGGCGGCCTTCGCGAGATGCAGGCCGGCGAAACGATTCGTCTTTCCGGCTGGTGCCATCGCATTCGCGATCATGGCGGCGTGCTGTTCATCGATCTGCGCGATCACTATGGCATTACCCAATGCGTGGTGGATCCGGATTCGCCAGCTTTCGATCAAGCCGAAAAGCTTCGTTCGGAATGGGTCGTGCTGATCGACGGCGCGGTTCGGAGACGCCCCGCGGGCACCGAAAATCCTGAAATGCCGACCGGCCTCGTCGAAGTCTATGTCACCGGAATCGAGGTTTTGGGAGCCGCCGCCGAATTGCCGATGCCCGTGTTCGGCGAGCAAAATTATCCAGAAGACATGCGGCTGCGCTACCGCTTCCTCGATCTGCGCCGCGAGAAGCTGCATCAAAACATCATGCTGCGCGGCCAAATCATCGAACTCGTTGCGCGCGCGGATGAAAGCACACGGCTTTTTCGAGTTCCAGACCCCGATTCTCACCGCGTCGAGCCCGGAAGGCGCGCGCGATTTTCTGGTGCCGTCCCGCCTGCATCCGGGAAAATTCTACGCCCTGCCGCAGGCGCCACAACAGTTCAAGCAGCTCATCATGGTGGCGGGCTTCGATCGCTATTTCCAGATCGCGCCGTGTTTTCGCGACGAGGATGCGAGAGCTGACCGCAGCCCGGGCGAATTCTACCAGCTCGACATTGAGATGAGTTTTGTCACGCAAGAGGATGTCTTTGCCGCGGTCGAACCGGTGCTGCGCGGCGTCTTCGAGGAATTTGGGGCGGCCCGCCCGGTGGCCCAAAAATTCCCGCTGATTCCTTATGCGGAGGCGATGCTGAAATATGGCTCCGACAAGCCGGATTTTCGCAATCCGCTGATTATTGCCGATGTCACCACAGAGTTTTCGCGCGACGACGTGAGCTTCAATGCCTTCAAGAATGTCATCAAGGCGGGCGGCGTCGTGCGGGCCATTCCGGCGCCCGGCGCGGCCAGTCAGCCGCGCTCTTTTTTCGATAAGCTCAACGATTGGGCGAAGGGCGAAGGCGCGGCGGGCCTCGGCTATGTGATCTTCGCAGGCGAGGGCGGCGGGTTAATAGGCAAGGGCCCGATCGCCAAATTTCTTGCCCCCGAAGCACAGCGGAAAATCGCGGAAAGAGCCGATCTCACCTCCGGCGACGCGGTGTTTTTCGCTTGCGACCAGGAAGACAAGGCCGCCAAACTCGCTGGTGCCGCGCGGCTCAAAATCGGCAGCGAGCTCGGCCTCACGAAAATGGACGTCTTCGAGTTCTGCTGGATCGTCGATTTTCCGATGTACGAATGGAACGCGGACGAACAAAAAATCGACTTTTCGCACAATCCTTTTTCGATGCCGAATTTCGATCCCGAGGCTTTTCTCGAGCTCGATCCGTCCGATGAAAAGACAATTCTCGGCATCAAGGCCATTCAATATGACATCGTCTGCAACGGCGTCGAGCTTTCCTCCGGCGCGATAAGAAACCATCGGCCGGACATCATGAAGAAGGCCTTCGCGCTCGCCGGCTATGGCGAGGATACGCTACTCGAAAAATTCGGAGGCATGTACCGCGCCTTCCAATATGGCGCGCCGCCGCACGGCGGGATCGCACCGGGCCTCGACCGCATCGTCATGCTGCTCGCGGGCGAGGAAAATTTGCGCGAGGTCGTGCTTTTTCCGATGAACCAGCGCGCCGAGGATCTGCTCATGGGCGCGCCTTCCACGGCGTCCCCGAAGCAATTGCGTGAGTTGCACATCCGGCTCAATTTGCCTGAATCTAAGAGTTGAAACACGAGCAGGCCGATTTACCCCGGCGCACCGGACTGGTAGGATGGAGCGAACGCTGATTCGCGGGAGCCATCCTCGTGATTGACAATCTAGATCAAACCGGCCGCCTCCTTTGCAAGCTAGAGGAGGCTTTGCCGCTCGCCGCGCGTGCAACCCCCGCCTTGGCGGCGAGCATCCGCTGGCAATCCGGCGGCATCGAAGTTTCCCGGTTTTGCCGGGTCACCCGGGTTCACTATTTGGGCGATGAAGGTGGCATCATGTGCCGCCTTGCCTTCGACGCGGATACTGGACCAGGAACGTTTATCGTGTCGATCACGCATCTCCTGTTCGATCGCAGGCACCCCCTGGCGCGCGAGATCGCGGGCTATCAGAAACACCGCGTCAAGCGCCTGTGCCACGTCCACGGCGGCGATGCTATTGATCACTGACTGGGAACGTGTGAGCGGCCCGGCGCTCGATCCCCGTAGAGTAGCGGTCGTCTCGGACGCAATCCGAACCGAGAGCGCAATGGCGTGCACGGTGCCCAGCTTTTCCAGAACTCGGCATTGCGACAGCCACGGGCGCTAACGGCGACATGCCGATTATACGGACAGCGGGGTGACATTGTTCCAAGGCGGCGCGGCAAAAGTGCGAACAAGATCTCTATTGTGAAACATAATCTGGCGTGGCCGTCGGATCGCCGATTTGCAGCCAGACGTTTTGGTCGGTTTGCGACTGGCGTTTGACAAACCGATAGCCGGTGCGGTCCCAGTGTTTTACCTCGTCATTCAAATTGTCGAGGACGAAATCGCCGGCATTGGTCTTGACGGTCAGGATCGCATGGCCCTCATTGTGTTCGTCCTTGACCACCGTCATCAGCAGGGCTTGACGCGGGAAGCCTTCGTTCATGAGGATCTTCCGCTTGAAAAGCGCGTAGTCCTCGCAGTCGCCCTGGCCGTCGGCCGGGTAGTCCCATTGATCGATGACGCCCCAATGTTCCATGTCCGACACCGGTTTGACATGGACGTTGACCCATCTGTCGACCCGTTCGATTTCCTTCATTGCCCGCGGTGTTAGATTGACGTCGAGCGGCGCGAGCGGGCCGCCGTCGCACTCTCCGACGTAACGGCGGCAGAAATCCGCCCAGCCATAGGGCACGCTGACCGGGCCGCCCACTGGGGCGTAAGACACTCCAGCGAGGCCGGGCGCGGCGCTAGCCGACGCCGCGACACCTAATCCCACAAGCGACGAAGCCAGCAGCGCCAAAGTGATCGCCGGTTTTAGCTTCCAATCCGTCATTTTTCCCGCCTTGCGCGCCCCTGCAAGGCGACTGTGCCAGGCTGGCTTTGCAGCGGTTCTAAGTAAAGCGATCGGATTTTATCAAAATAAGGCTAGATGATTAGAGAACATTGATTTGAGAATAATTCACCTTCACTAGATTCACTCGAATTGCGCGGAAAAATTTCGAGCATGATCTTCAATTCAGTTCAATTCAATTCAATTGCTCGATTTGTTCCAATGAAATGCAACAACTCACGTAAATGCAACACCACGAAAACGCATAGCCGTTAACCTTGCGGTGGATCAATCGTGATGCCTGCCCCACATGGCTTGGCTGCAGGCGATCACGCACGCGTGACCGAGGCGTGCGGAAACCTCGCGGCGGCGACGGTCGCTATTCCGGTTGCGCGTTTATTTCGGATGCGGCAATATGGCTGCTTCTAACGAGGATTTCTCATGAATTCCCTGGTGGGCACGGATCAATCCGATTCTGCAGATCTGGCCTTCGCCGCCGGGGCGTCCAGGCTCTCGATCGACGACCGCGAAGCTCTGGAACGGGCCATGCGCGAGCTTGAACGGACGAGTCTGGCGATCCGGCTGAGCTCGATTCTTGGCCGCCAGGCGGGTGCCATCGCAGCGATTGTGCCCGCGAACATCGCGCAAATCGCGAGCAAGGCAGCCGAGGCGGCAATCAGGAGCGGCCTCAACTTCGCGCTGCGGAGCCTTGCGGGAAAGCCTCTCAGGGACAGACGCCGCATGCACACGAGCATCGCGGTTCTTGCCGGAGCGGCGGGCGGCGCGTTTGGTATTTCGAGCCTGCCGGTCGAATTACCCTTCTCGACCACGATCATGCTGCGCTCGATCGCCGACATCGCCCGTGCCGAGGGACAGGATTTGGCCGACCCGAAAACCGCGCTCGCCTGCCTTGAGGTGTTTGCCCTTGGCGGCCGGGTCGGTTCGAACCGAGACATCCGGTTTCCGGACATCGACGTTCCGGACTCGAATTTTAGCGACGGCGCTGTCCTGGAAACGGGCTATTTCGCGCTTCGCGCCGTTTTGGCGAAGTCGGTGACCGAAGCGGCAAGCTATCTCGCTGGCCGCGCTGCCGCGAGCGAGGCTGCGCCGGCGCTTGTCCGCTTAGTGGCGCAGATCGGCGCTCATTTTGGCGTGGTTGTCTCGCAAAAACTCGTGGCCCAAAGCGTTCCGCTGATCGGCGCCGCCGGCGGAGCCGCTATTAATTACGCCTTTGCGGATCATTTTCAGACAATTGCGCGCGGTCATTTCACGGTCCTTCGGCTCGAACAACGCTATGGTGCGCGAATCATCCGTGCCGAATACGAACGGATGCGGACAGGCGCCTGAAAATACGCCGCGACGCCTCGACATTTTCGGAAATTCCCCTAAATCTGTCTTGTCTCAGGTTTTTACCGTGTGGATTTCATTATGGGCGTAGCTCGCAACCGTCCTGGCGTGGCGATAGCCGCAGTGACGGTTGCCTTGGGCATCTCGTTTCCGAGCATCGCGCACGCTGGATTTTTCGACTTTTTATTTGGGCAACCCGAGCGCCCGGCCGTCAGGCCTTATGAAGGCTATTTTGGCGGTATGCCCGCTCATTGGGGCGCCGAGTTCGGGTCTTCGCCGCCGCGCGGATCCCAGTTTCCATAGGCATCGGCATAAACTCTCGGCGCGCCGGAAAATTGTCGCCGATAACCATCCGGTAGGGCCGCTTGCTCCGACCGATCTCATGGACGACGATAGCTTGCGGCCTGGCGATGCGGTGGTGACGCCAAGCGGGATAAGGATTTTTATTGGCTCGTCCGGCAGTCATCACGCGCCGGAGGATTTTAGAAAACCATCCGAAATCAAGGGACTTCCCAAGCGCGAACGCAAGGCGCTCGCCGCTTTGGACGCCCAAGATTCCGGTACGGACGGCAAGCCGGGCATGGCTACCGGACGCTCGGCAAGCGAACGCAAACTCGTTTTTGGGGAAACCATCATAGACCCCCAAGGCCGCTCGATCCGCTACGTCGGACCGTAAGCGGCAGCGCCATCGGAAGCAGGTTTTCGTCGCCGCTGTTATCAGAGCGGTCCCGCTCGTCGTGAAAGGGACCTTGTTCCCCGCCGTGCCCCATTGCGAGCAGTACGTCTCCCGCGATCGCCCGGGAGATCCGGCTTTGACGCGCCAAGGCCTCGCGATCAAGCGCGTCGATAAATGAGCGCGCCGCGTCGAGCGAGCGCTCGATCCGCAAGGCGATATAGCCGACAACGCTGATGTCGACGACAAGCTGCCGGTCGATCAGGAGCTTGACGAGAACGGCCCGCATCAGGGCGTCGTCCGGGGGCCCGATCGCGGCCGTTGGGGCAAGACGCAAACGCGACACGAGATCGGCGGTCCGCAAGCCCCAGGCATCCGGTGGCGTTTTCGCGGTGAGAACCAGGGCCGTGCCGCGCTCGCGCATCAAATTAACAAGGTGGAAGAGCTGCGCTTCGGATTGGCCGATCGCATCTGCATCATCTAGGAGAAGCGGCCCGGCGGCGGCCAGCGCTTCAATATCTTCCGCCGCGAGGGAAGCGGCGGATTGAATTCCGGCTTTGGCGATCGAAGCCCAGATCGCGCCAAGGTGGCTTTTGCCGGCACCTGACGGCCCCAAAATGAGCAATGTCGGATCCGGCCAGCTGGGCCAGAGTTCGATCATCGCATACGCTTGTTCGTTCGAATCCGACACGAAGAAATTCTCGCGTTCGTAGCCGGGGTCCGGGGCGAGATTCAGCGTCAATTGAGGGTTTGCGGGTCGCGCCTGGCGGGGTTTCTCGCCGGCCATCTCAATGGTCCTCGTCGTCGGGATACGTCATGCTGGATTCGAGGAGAATCCGAGGGTTGGGCCCGGCAGTGCCGACATATAGATTACTTTCGCGGTAGCGCCTGACCGCAAACCGCAAGATTACTCCGGCGGCGGCGGCAAACGGAACCGCGGTAATGAGGCCGGTGAAACCAAACAGGCTGCCGAACGCCAGCAGCGCGAAAATCAGCCACACCGGGTGCAATCCGACCGATTTGCCGACGAGCTTCGGCGACAAAATATTGCCTTCGAGAAATTGACCGATCAATACGACGACAAGCGACATGGCGAGCAATTTCCACTGCGGCCAATCCTGCACAATTGCAACCGTCGAGGACAAGATTAGGGCGGTCAGGGAGCCGACATAGGGGACGAAGCTCAAGACGCCGGCCATTATGCCGATCAAAAGGCCGAAATTGAGCCCAATCAGCGACAGTCCGATGCCGTACCAGGTGCCCAAAAAAAGGCATACCAGCGATTGGCCGCGCAAAAATCCGGCCAGGGCGGTATCGATCTCGCGCGCGAGCGCCCGCGCCGTCTCGCGATGACGGAGCGGCACAAACCCATCGATCGTCCCAATCATCTTGTGCCAATCGAGAAGCACGTAGAAGACGACGACAGGCGTCACGACAAGCAGCGAAATCAGGCTGATCAACGCCTCGCCGCGCGTCAAAAGCGACTTCAGAAACGAAGTTGCCCATTGCGCCGCCTGGGCGACGAGATCGTTGGTGGCGCTTGCGAGGTCGCCGCCGGCCTTGTTGCCAAGGCCGAGCCTGTCCATCAAAACGCCGCCATAATCCCGCGAAAGGCGCGCGGCCTCGGCCGAAATCAGTTCCTCCAGCTTGACGGAATAGGCCGGCAACGCTTCGATGAAACTTGCGGCCTGGCGCCAAAGAACCGGCACGATCAAAATTGAAATCGAGACCAGGACAAGCACGAAGCAAGCCATGATGAGGAGCGTCGCGCCAAGCCGGTTGAAGCCAAGCCGCTCCAGCCGATCGACGACGGGATTCAAAAGATAACCAAGCCCAAAGGCGGCAGCGAAAGGCAGAAGCACGCCGCTGAAAAGCCACAGCATAAGAACGAGGAGCAAAAATGCGCCGATCCAAAAGCCGATCTGCCATTCGATCCGCATAACCGCCGCCGCTTCCCGCCACCTCTTGCCAACAGCTTTCCCATACCATGGGTCGCTTTCGGCGATCCATTGTTTCGTATACCGAGCATTCCCAAAGATTTGGCCGTTGATTGGTAGAGCTGGATATCGAGGTGGCGGCAAGAAACAACGTTTCGCGGCGCCCGGGGAAAAGTTTGGGAGAGCCCTCTCCCTTCCACTGCCGCGGTCGCGTCAAAGATTTATGTGTTTGATCCATTGGCCAAAATAGGCCGCTGTCGAGGCAAGGGTCAGCGCCGCCACCGCATAAAGCGAGACATCGAACCAGGCGCCGGCCGGAAAATCGAAAGCCTTGCCGCCAAGAACCATCGCGGCGAAGCTAATTTGCGCGGTGGTATTGAGCTTCGAGATCGTCAGTGGCTTGACCTTTATCGGCTTGCGCATGACGAGCGAAATCATGAACGCGCCGATAATCATGATATCGCGCGCGACGACGAGGATGGCGATCGTCGCGGGAAGCACTGCGACGATGGCGAGCGAGACGTAGATAGAGACGATCAGCGCCTTGTCGGCCAAGGGATCGAGATAGGCACCGAGTTCGCTGCGAAGATCGAAGGTATTGGCAAGCCAGCCATCGACCGCATCGGACAGGCCCGCGATGATGAAGACGATGCAGGCCTCCTTCCAGCGCTGCGCGGCGATCATCGCGACGATCGCCGGCACGAGCACGAGGCGTCCGAGCGTGATCAGGTTGGGCAAACTGCGGTAATAAGAAAGCACCGGTCCTCGTTGATAAATTTAAACCGCGGCTTCGATGGAATTGCCGCGATGAGGCCTCCCGTCCCGCGGCTCGTCGACAGGAGCTCGAAGAACCATGCCAAAGTTCTTAAAGCCCGGGCGTCCGCGGAGAAGCCTTGCAGAATTCAGCGGCGCGCGGATGGCCAAGGGCCATGGGAATATCCGCTCATGCGTCTACCATGGCTACCAGCCGGTCCCAATAGCGCGGTTTGCCGGCAAGCCGCTTCTGGAATTGAGAAAAATTTGTTGATTTAACTTTGCGCTCTTTTCGGGGCGTCAAACAGGAACGAACTCGCGCGCTCGCGGGTTTAGCACGGGATCGATATGAAAAATAAAGCGGGCCTCACCTATGCCGGTGCCGGCGTCAATATCGATGCCGGCAATGCCATGGTCGAAAAGATCAAGCCGCTCGCGCGCGCCACAAGGCGGCCCGGCGCGGATGCCGAAATCGGCGGCTTCGGCGGAATTATCGATCTCAAGGCGGCGGGCTTTACCGATCCGATTCTCGTCGCCGCGAACGACGGAGCGGGTAGCAAGGTCAAAATTGCCACGTTGACCGGCATTCACGACACGATCGGGATCGATCTCGTCGCCATGTGTGTCAACGACCTCGTCGTGCAGGGTGCTGAGCCGCTTTTTTTTCTCGATTATTACGCGACGGGGAAGCTCGATCCCGCGGTTGGGGCGGAGGTCGTCAAAGGCATCGCGCAAGGCTGCGTCGAGGCGGGCGCGGCGCTGATCGGTGGCGAAACCGCCGAGATGCCTGATCTTTACAATGGCGCGGAATACGACCTCGCGGGTTTCGCGGTGGGCGCGGTCGAACGTGGCAAGCTCTTGCCGCGAGCGGATGTCAAGGCGGGCGATGATGTCCTTGGCCTGCGCTCCTCGGGTCTTCATTCCAACGGATTTTCGCTGGCGCGCAAAATCGTCGAGCAAGTCTCCCACGCCTGGACGGACCCCGCGCCTTTCGCGCTGGGAAAAACCTTTGGCGAAGCCCTGCTTGCTCCAACCCGCATCTATGTAAAGCCGGTTCTGCGCGTCTTGGCCGAGACGGATGGCGTAAGAGCCTTGGCCCACATCACCGGCGGCGGCTTTCGAGATAATCTTCCGCGCGTCCTGCCAAAAAATCTCGGGGTCGAAATCGATCTATCGGCGATCCCGGTTCCGGCAGTCTTCGCTTGGCTCGCGGCAAACGGCGGGGTCGCCGAACAGGAGATGCTGCGCACGTTCAATTGCGGCATCGGAATGATTGTCATTGTCGATTCGGGCAACACCGCCGAGGTTTTGCGCGCCTTCCGCTCGGCTGGCGAAAACCCGGTCGCGCTCGGCCGCGTCGTGGCAATTGAGGCGGGCGAGCGGGTTGTCTATTCCAAGCGGCTCGCGTTGTGACGTTCCGGCGCAAACGCACGGCGATCCTTATTTCCGGCCGCGGCTCCAACATGCGGGCTTTGATCGAGCGCGCGCGGAGTCCTTCATTCCCAGCCGAAATCGTCCTTGTTGCGTCGAACCGGCCGGACGCGGCGGGATTGATATTCGCCAAGGACAACGACATCGCCTGCGCCGTCGTCGATCATAAGATTTACGCCGGGCGCGAGGAGTTCGAGCGTTCGATGCAGGTGCTGCTTGAATTGCATCGTATCGAGCTGATCTGCCTCGCCGGTTTCATGCGGATGCTGACGCCCTGGTTCATCGGCCACTGGCAGGGTCGGCTTTTGAACATTCACCCGGCCCTACTGCCTGCCTATCGCGGACTCGACACACATGCGCGCGCCTTGGCCGACGGCGCAAAAATCCACGGCTGCACCGCGCATTTCGTGGTGGCCGCTATGGACGAAGGACCGATTATCGCGCAGGCGGCAATCGCGGTGCGCGATTTCGATACGCCTGATACGCTGGCCTCCCGCGTGCTCGCGGAAGAGCACGCGATCTATCCGGACGCGCTTGCCTGCGTTGCCGAAGGCCGCCTGCGGGTCGAAGGCAATCGCGTATTTTGCGGCGACCCGGCGATCGAGCCCCCGCCCCTACGGGTTCCTTTCGATGATTAGAAAGCCCGGCTAGCTAAACGGCGGCGCGGCGCTGTTAGAAATCCAACTAAGGTATCTTCTACGGTTTAGCTCGATAGACCACGCCAAAATTGATTAAACAACTCTGAGCATGTCGAATTCAATTCAAAAACATTTGGATCTACACCGCGGAGAAACGTATTTTGATTTATACCTCTACGAAGCGTACTACTTCGTATTACTTGCATATCCCGACTCAGATATACCCTTGTAGGTGAGATATATCTTCTTCGCACGATAAATATTCCCAGGATTAAGAAGTTCCATATTGCGTTCATGAAACGCGAATTTAAGAAATACAATAACCTCGGCCTCCTGTACAGTTTGACGTATAGCAGTCAATTTTTGATTGTCTCCCTGTTGCTCGGTAAACGTGTTAATCTGACGCGCTATCTCGAGGAAATCGGCATTTTCCACTTGTCCAAACGGAACAGCTCGCACACCCTGTGTCTGAACCTGCCAAGGTAATAGACCGGCGACCCCATAAGGGTGGCTTATTACCACCTGATTGACTAGCGCAGATACTTCATCGAAAGGGATGCCGTAATAATTTGTAACAGCGTGAACAAGAAAATGCTCTATACGGCGATCATAGTTGAATGTAATGAATGCCGTATTTTCAGACATCCTGGAAATTTTATACTTTATCTACGTTCTACATAAGTATATTTTGGAACGCACCGTACCAAGTATTTTCTATATTTGCGAAATTCATCTTCTCAAGTTTGGTTTCATCAAAATAAAGGAGACTCGCGCGCTCTGCCTCCGATATAGTCTTTGCAATTCCAAGCTTGCCGCAAAGGATCGCGTACTTGTCATTTTGATGGGCATCAAGATAATTATCAATTGAGATCGCCTGGTGCATGGCTGAAAAGTATTGCCTTCCGGCCCGTATATATTTATTTAATTCTCCAGCGGCAGGCGAGTGTCTCTGCAAGGCATGATATATCCATTGGTCGCCCTCCGGATCTTGATTGGGGTTAGAATAAAAGTGAAAGTTAAGTTTTTTACCGATCTTAGTTTTTAATTCAGAGCCACTTGGGAGTTTTGCTTCACAGCTTGCTCCAGCGCCTACAATAAAAAGTACCTTTGACTTAAACATTATCGATGGTTCGCCCCCACGTTTCGTATCGGCAATTACCCGACGATCTCATTGCCGGAAAACCATTGGGCGATCTCGATCGCGGCGGTCTCCGGGCCATCCGACCCATGCGCCGAATTCTCGCTAAGCGAGAGTGCGAGTTCCTTGCGAATCGTGCCGGGCGCGGCTTTCGCGGGGTCCGTCGCGCCAAGCACTTCGCGGTATTTTGCGATCGCCTCCTCGCCTTCCAGAACTTGCACGATCACTGGGCCCGCAGTCATCGTCGCGACGAGTTCGCCAAAAAAAGGACGGGCCTTATGAACCGCGTAAAAGGTCTCCGCCTGCTCGCGGGTCATCCGGACGCGTTTTTGCGCGACGATGCGCAGGCCAGACTTTTCAATCCGGGCGTTGATCGCCCCGGTTAGATTTCGCCGCGTCGCATCAGGCTTCAATATCGAAAAAGTACGTTCGAGCGCCATTGCGTCCCTGCATCTGAAGAAAGCCGAAAGACCATCGCCGCTTGTAAAGGCGGACGCCGCCATTGCAAGACGCCGCACAGCTTGCTCGTGCTCGCACGATTAAGCTTTCGCGGAGGCCGCCGGCTTCAGTCTCATCACCAGCGTGCGCGTTTTGTCGGCCGGCGGGAAGTGAAAGCGGCAAGTTTACCGGAACGCAAGGATCCCAAATATTGCGGTTTGATATGATGCCAGCGCCATTGCGGCTTGTCTTGCCCGATTTAACCCTGTCCGGAGTTAAGGAACTTGCCCACATAGGGCGAGTTTGGCCGCCCTTCACGACTATAATGCCCACTCGGCCCGTGACCCAAGAACTCCGAAAACCAGGCTTCGTGTTCGATCTCCTCATGCAGGATGGCCAGCGCGAGGTCATAAGTCCGATGATCCTTGCCGGCAGTCATATCGCAGACTCGGGTATAGCCGCGTACGGCGCACTGTTCAGCCTTCAGCAACACCTCTAGCATGGCGTTTATGTCTCTTGGGTTGCCCGGGAGTTTTGCTGGCGGGCACGCGGAAATATTGTGAAATTCCACCATATCGTCGGGCAGCTTCCCGCCCAGCTCGTAAATGCGGGGCACCAAAGCTTCGAAATGATTGCGATCTTCAATTCGGGCGTCTTCCGCAATCTGCTTCAAACCTTCGCCTTCGAGGCCGATCAGATTTACGCGCAGGACCGTGTAATAATAAAACGTAGTAAGCTCCGCGGATGCATTACGGACAAGGAGGTCCAAGAGCGTCTCCACATCGATGCCGGATTTTTCCACAAGCTCTCTGCCCACGGTCTTTTTCTTGGGCATTTGCGTTTCCTCTCGCGCTTAAGATTGAAACCACATTCAGCAAGCAACGCTTTCCGGGTGCCTGTCATCGACCCATTTTAACCGGCATTTCCCGGGTGGTCCAGTTTCCGGTACACAGGCGGACAATTGCAAGGAGTTCGGAGCATCACACGGTTGGGGCCTGATCGGCGTGATCATCTCCAATTTTCGTTGCTGAATAAGTATGGACATGCCCTAGGTGGCCGCGTCGATGGCAGCTTGGCGCGGGCACACTTCTGAATTTGCAGGCGCGGATCGCGAACGGCATAGCCTGCGAAGATCGCCGCCGCGCGTTTGTCGACGAAGCTCTTGATTACGCAGAAAATGTCATGCAGGACGTCCGGCATGTCCGTGCTGTTGCCATACAATCAACTGAGATCAAAGAGCCGCGGAGCTGCCGGTAATCCGCCATCAGCCGGCCTTGGCCTCTCCGAGGCGACGTGTTGAGGCTCCACGGCTAACGGCGCGAAAGCGGGGTGCGCGGATTGCGGCCATGTTAATGGCGCGAGCTTCGCGATTTGCTCGTCGAACCAGGCGAGGTCGCGCCGTCTTGTCCTTGGCGACGGCCTTCAGGAGCGGCGTGGCCTTCGCGATCTTATTTTCCTTCAAGAGATCAAGGGCTTGCTGCAAGCGCGTGTCGCCTTCGGCCGCGCCTTGCGCGATCGATCCGACCGCCGCGCCGACGGCCTGCTGCGCGCCAGGCCCCGCCGCTGGATTTTTATTCAGCAGCAATTTGATCAAAGCGTTTGGCGCGACTAGCTGCTCAGCTAAGGGCTTCTGAATTTGCTCGATTTGCTCGTTGCTCGGCCCCTGATCGTGTCCAGCCTTGTGCTCGACAACAAATGTGAATGACAGCCCAAGCCGCGCTTGCGACGGCGATTATTACGGCGCCGATCCGTGGCCAATTCGGTTGGTTGTCGGAATCCTTAAAAATTCCGGAAAGCCAGGAAAGCATTTTTAAAAACCGCATTGGCTAAAACATAAACCTATCGCAATTTTTCGCTCGCACCAAATCCTCGCGTCGCGCCTGGCTTTAGCGCCGGGCCGATCGTGAATTGGACCCGTCGCCCAAGCCATGGCGAATGCAAACCATGCACCAAACACTGTGACAAACCGGCTCTTGCATCACGCAGGGCAACGGATAGGATGGATTAAGCTAGCGGGATCGCTGGCTCTGTTAAGGGATTAGCGTCATGGTGCAGCCTGCCGGCAAAACCGGACATGGCGCGCTTACGTGGGCCATATAATGCCTAAATTGGGTGCACTCGCCTAAAAGCGTGACAGCGGGGTGTGCGAATAAATCGTCCGCGGCGTATATCGAGATTAAATTATTTAGCCGTGGATCGATCCCTCTCGGGTGAGACAGGGTTATGCGGCGAAAAATGAGGCCTGAAAAATGAGCATAAACCGCGCCTATCGCAACCCGAACGAAATGCCGGCGGCGTTTCCGATTTTTCCGCTAGCGGGCGCCCTGTTGCTGCCGCGTGGCGAATTGCCTCTCAATGTCTTTGAGCAACGTTACCTCGCGATGGTGGACGATGCCATGAAAGGCGAGCGCATCGTTGGCATGATCCAACCCGACCCCGAGGCAGGAGCGGGAACCGGCGTGCCGGCCCTGTTTTCGGTCGGCTGCGCGGGCCGCATTACCCAGTTCGCCGAAACCGGCGACGGCCGCTACTTCGTCACGCTGACCGGCATCGCGCGGTTCAAGATCGTCGAGGAAATCGCCGCCGTGACGCCCTACCGGCAATGCCGCGCCGATTTCAGCCCGTTTTCCGTCGATTTCAGTCCCCGCGAGGGCGAGGATCAGGTCGATCGCGACGGCGTCTTGCGCACTTTGCGCGACTTCGCCGAGACCAACCATCTCCAGATCGACTGGAACAGCATCCACGACGCGCCAAACGAGGCGCTCGTCAATGCGCTGTCCATGATGAGCCCGTGCAGCCCCAAGGAAAAGCAGGCGCTTCTCGAAGCACGCGACCTGAAAGGCCGGGCGGATGTGCTTGTCGCGATTACCGAAATCGAACTCGCCCGCGGGAGAAACGCGTCGACGCCCTTGCACTAAGGAAGATGACGTTGGCTGACTAATGCAATATAGGTTAGAATCTTTCGTTTCGCGTCGTTATCTCACGGACACCGGCAACCGCTTTCCGGAAACGATACTGAGGCGTGGTCCCGTGCGAATTTCCACGGGAACGACAAATGCGGGAGGACGAACCGATGGCGGGTAAGGATATGGCGGGTAAGGATAAAGAATCAGACGCCAAGCAAGCTCCGGAGCCGTCCCGGATCGATCCACGGCTGCTTGAAATCCTGGTCTGTCCGCGCACCAAGACGACCCTCGAATATGACGCGCAAAATCAGGAACTCATTTCCCGCGCGGCCAAGCTTGCCTATCCGATCCGCGACGGCATCCCGATCATGCTTCCGGAAGAAGCGCGCCCGCTGGATGGATAAAGCGGCGGCACTAATCTTGCGCACGGTTTTGGAAGATCGCGAACTTCACCGGAGGCTCGACGGCTATGCGAAAGATGCGCAACGCGTCGGTCACCGGCTCGTTCCGTGAAAACTCTCGTTCGCGCGCGGCGATTCCGGGTAAGGCTTGACTGGAGCCGCCGCGCGGCTCACGTCAGGCTTCCGGAAAGGACGTCGCGTGGGCTATGTCGAATGCTGTCGCAGAGCTTTTGACTATTCTCGATCTCGAACGGATCGAGGAAAATATTTTTCGCGGGCGCAGCCCGCAAGTTGGCTGGCAACGCGTGTTCGGCGGGCTGGTCGTCGCGCAAGCCCTCGTCGCCGCGGCCCGCACCGTCGAAGGACGCGCACCACATTCGTTGCATGGCTATTTTCTTTTGCCTGGCGATCCGGCCGTGGCGATCGTCTATGAAGTCGACCGGATCCGGGACGGGAAGAGTTTTACGACGCGGCGCTGCAACGCGATCCAACATGGCCGCGCGATTTTCTCGCTCTCGGCATCGTTCCAGATCGAGGAGCCGGGACTCGAACACGCCGTTTCAATGCCCAAGGTTCCGTTGCCGGAACGCCTGCCGAGCGAAACCGAAATGCTGCGGCGTTTTGGTGCGGCCATGCCGGACGCCATTCGCCGCTGGTTCGCCCAAGACCGCCCCATCGAGATTCGTCCGGTGGATTTCTCCCGTTATGTCACGCACGAGGCGGGCGCCCTCGAACAAAACGTATGGTTGCGCGCAGGACCGCTCCCCGGCGATCCGGCCATCCATCGCGCGGTGCTTGCTTATCTCTCCGACTTGACTCTTCTTGATGCCGCGCTCGGCGCGCATGGTCATTCGGGGTTCGACACCGACCTCCAGGTCGCGAGCCTCGATCATGCCTTGTGGTTTCACCGGTCGTTTCGCGCGGACGATTGGCTCCTCTACGCGCAAGACAGCCCAAACTCCTGGGGCGCCCGCGGTTTGGCGCGCGGGCTCCTTTTCTCCCATGACGGCCGCCTCGTTGCCTCGGTGGTCCAGGAAGGCCTTATCCGCCCCAAGCCGGCCGGCCGGGGGGTTTGATTTGAGCGCGGGACTACGCGTTTCTTCTGATGTAATACCTAAAATCATCAGCGCTCAACTTGTTATCTAGCGATCACGAATTTGTGACCGGCAAAGACCGCGCACAAACCAATTTTCGGCCGTCGCCCCAGCTCGAGTTTAACAAATACCTAATTCCTATGGCGTTCAGACGCTCGCGCGGCCTTACTTTTGCCCGGACCAAACCCCCGGCACTTTGATTTCACCGCGGCAAAGTTTGAGCGAATTGGCAAGTGGCTCGCAGCTTGCTATGAGTAACTCAAGCATGGCCGCGATGTCCCGCGCCCGGCTCTACGGCGAAGAGCCGGTTCGCACGCAGTTTCCACAGTTCCTAGGCAGAGAAAGCAGGAAATCCACATGAAAATAGTTACTGCGATCATTAAGCCGTTCAAGCTGGACGAGGTCCGTGACGCACTGACAGCGCTTGGCGCGCACGGAATGACGGTGACCGAAGTCAAAGGTTACGGCCGCCAAAAGGGCCACACGGAAATCTACCGTGGGGCGGAATATGCGGTCAGCTTTCTTCCCAAGTTGAAGGTCGAGGTCGCCGTGCCTGGCGATCTCGTAAATCAGACGATCGATGCCATTACAACGGCGGCCCGAACCGGCGAGATTGGCGACGGCAAGATTTTCGTCACCGCGCTCGACCAAGCGGTCCGGATCCGTACCGGAGAACGCGATCAAGAAGCCATCTAACGCTCCCTTCCCTCCATTTTCGAAGTTTCGCAGGAGTCGGACATGAACCTTAATTTGCTACCAAGGGTCGCTCCCCGAGCGATCGGCTTAGGGCTCTTTCTGGCCGCAAGCGCGGCCGGATCGGCGTACGCGGATACCGCCGCCCCCGTGCCCAATAAAGGCGATACCGCCTGGATGCTGACCTCGTCGGCGCTCGTCCTGATGATGTCAATTCCGGGTCTCGCGCTTTTCTACGCCGGTATGGCGCGCCCGAAAAACGCGGCCTCGCTGGCCGCCCAGGTTTTCGCGATTGTGGCGATGGTTGGGATCGTTTGGTGCCTTTACGGCTATTCGCTCGCCTTTAGGGAAGGCAGCCACGAATTGGTCCCGGGCGCCGGCAGCGACAGTCCCTGGCTCGGATTTCTGCACGGCTACGAATGGAACAATCTCGTCGGTGGATTTGATCGCGCGTTTCTCAAAGGAATGACCCCGGATTCGACCGCGGCGACCTTTTCCAACGGCGTCGTCATTCCCGAATATGCCTATATGGTGTTTCAGATGACCTTCGCCATGATTACCCCCGCCTTGATTGTCGGCTCGTTCGCCGAACGCATGAAATTCTCGGCGGTCTTTGTTTTTATCCTGCTTTGGGTGACCTTCGTTTATTTCCCCATCGCGCATGGCGTTTGGTACTGGGCGGGTCCGGACGCGATCGGCGACGCCGCGAAGGCCCTTGCCGATGCCCCCGACGATGCCGCCAAGGCGGCCGCGCAGGCGAATTTCGACGCGGTACTCAACAATGCCGGAAATTTTAACAGGATGGGAGCGCTCGATTTCGCCGGCGGCACCGTGGTCCATATCAACGCGGGCATCGCGGGTTTGGTTGGTTGCTTGATGATCGGCAAGCGGATCGGCTATCCGGGTGATATCGAGCCGCCGCATTCGGTCATTATGTCGATGATCGGCTCCTCGCTTCTCTGGGTCGGCTGGTTCGGCTTCAATGCTGGTTCGAACCTCGAGGCAACGGGTATGGCTTCGCTCGCTTTTGTGAACACCATGGTGGCGACCGCGGCCGCGACGCTTGGCTGGATGTTCACAGAATGGGTGTTGAAGGGTAAGCCTTCGCTGCTTGGCATGGTCTCGGGCGCGGTCGCGGGCCTCGTCGCGGTGACGCCGGCATCCGGCTTTGCCGGGCCGATGGGATCGATCGTACTTGGTTTGATCGCCGGATCGGTTTGCTACATCTTTTGCGCGTTTGTGAAGCCGAAAGTCGGGTACGATGATTCCCTCGATGTGTTCGGCGTGCATTGCATCGGCGGCATCCTCGGGGCGATCGGCACCGGCATTCTGGTCGCGCCCTACCTCGGCGGCGTGGGCTTGGTCGACTACGCGATCAAACCGGGGTTTGCGTCGCCCGCGGATTACGACATGAAAACGCAGGTGCTGATCCAGGCGAAGAACGTGCTTTTCACGCTTTGCTGGTCGGGTTTCGGCTCGTTGATCCTCTACAAGTTCGTCGATCTGACCATCGGCCTCAGGGCTACCAAGCCGGCCGAGCTCGAAGGCCTCGACATTACCGATCACGGCGAGCGGGCCTATAATCTGTGACGATCCCCCGGCCGGCCCGGCGCTTAGCTCGAAGCGCCGGACAAGTCGGCCGCTAAAAAGACGAAAATGCAATGGAAACCATGGGTCGCCTGAAACGGCCCATGGTGGGTCTGCTTGGCGCGCCGCCCCGGCGGCTGCATCGCAACGCCGGTCTTTGTCCGGCAGGTTAAGCGGCCATTCCAGGGCCTCGCTTATTCGTCCTCGCCGAAGCGGTTGGCTACGAGCGCCGCGATTGCCTCCATCGCCTCTGCCGCCTCGGCGCCGGCCGCAGTAACGGTGATGGTCATTCCCGGCCCGGCGCCCAGGGTCAAAATGCCCATGATCGAGGCCCCGCCGACGGTTTCCCCGCAACGGCTGAGCGTGACAGTGACATCGAACCCATCGATACATTGCACGAGTTTCGCCGTCGCGCGCGCGTGGAGCCCCTTGCGATTGACGATCTCCAGGGTGCGGACAAGGGCATCCCCGGGTGGTTCGAAATCCCGACAATCATCGCCGGACTCAAATGGGATGGCATGGTCCTCGATCATTTACCGCTCAATACCCGGCTCGCGACATAGATATATTTGCGGCCGGCATCCTGGGCCTGGATCACCGCCTGGTCGAGACTGCAGCTTTCGCGTACCGAGGCAAGTTTAATTAGCATCGGCAGATTGACCCCCGCGATGACTTCGATATTAGAGCTATCCATAATCGAAATCGCGAGATTAGAGGGAGTGCCGCCAAACATATCGGTGAGCACGACCACGCCCGCGCCGCTGTCGACTTTGGCGGCGGCGGAAACAATATCCTGGCGCCGCTGTTCGATATCGTCGTCCGCCCCGATGGTAACCGATTCGATTTGCTTTTGCGGACCGACCACATGTTCCAACGCGGCGCGAAATTCCGAGGCGAGTCGGCCATGGGTCACGAGGACGATTCCAATCATCGAACGGACCTGTTCATCAGGAACTTCGTGCCTGACCGGCACGGGCGAGGGGTTCGTCAAGACAAGAACCATCCACAGACTTAAGGAGAAACGCGCCGCAACCCCTGCCTGGCAGCTTCCCTTGGGTAAACGGGTTTCATATCAAGGACCGGCGAAAGCTACGCGCCGCGCCTTTCGCGAAGGTCTTCGTGATAGGGCAAAAACACAAGACCACAAGTGGCAGACCTCGGTTATGACCTTTGCCAAAAGGCACGGGTCAAGAACAAGTTCGCGGCATTTTGTGCGGCGCAATGAAATTGGCAAGTAAAATGACGTGAAGCTCGCCCGGAAAGGGCGGCTCGAACCCAAAGGCCTCACTGCATTGGCAAGACCTACAGAAACTTTCGTCGCACGCGTGGATCGGCCAATACCGCGAGGGCAAGCCCAGCAGCCGCGGCATCTTGCCGCACGCGGAAAAACGGCAATGTGACGCCCGCAAGCTCGATGTGATCGTGGTCTGGCTTCGGATACCGCGGGAATGCCTCATCCTCGCCGGCAAAACCGATCACAAGCCGGACAACGGCCGCAGACAAAAACGGAATTTCGAAGATGCCCTGGCCGCGCCGTTCGATCTTTCCCAGGATCATTGGATGGCCATAGGCGATGAGGCGGCCGCCTCGGGGTTCAATGCCGATGCGGTCATCGCCCACGAGCCTTGCGAAAAGGCCCGCGTCTTCGGCGGCCGTGATCAAGGCGAATGCCAAGCTGCTTTTGCCGGCGCCGGATGGCCCGCAAATGAGCACGCCAGCTTCCGCGATCACGACGGCGCTTGCATGGAGTTGGGATTTTTCCGCATTCGCGGCCGCTCGATCCCGTTTCGTGGACAAGGCTTATCGTGCCTTTGGCAAAAATATCAGGAAGCGGGCGCCGAGCACCGGGGTCAAGCCGTCAGCGCCGGGAGGGCCGATCCGGTTGAGCGCCGATATGCGTCCGCCGTGGCCCTCGATGATTTGGCGCGAGATGGAAAGCCCAAGACCCGAGTTTTGCCCGAAACCTTGGCCAGGGCGGTCGGTATAAAACCTTTCGAATATCCGTTCGAAAGCATCGGCCGGAATGCCGGGGCCGTCATCGTCGACAATAATCTCGAAACCGTCGCGCGTGTGGCCTTGGGTCGTGTAGTCCTTGGTTGGACGCAACAGTACGCGAACGCTGCCGTCGGCGGCCGAAAACGACCTCGCATTGTCGATGAGATTATTGAAAACCTGGGCAAGGCGCGAATCGTGCCCGAGAATCAGGAAAGCCCGCCTGCCGCTATCCTCCGAGGGCCCAGGGGGGGCGACGACGAATTCGACCCGGATCGCGCCGGTATCCTTGACCAGGTTGGCCATGGCGGCAACCGTAACGAGCAGGCGCTTCAGATCGACGAGACCCACGTCGTCGCGCGCCATCTCGGCATCGAGCCTCGATGCGTCGGATATGTCGCTGATCAGCCTATCGAGGCGGCGAACATCGTGCGCGATTATCGCCAACAGCCGCTGCCGCGATTCCGGCGCGCGGGCAACCGGCAGGGTCTCGACCGCGCTACGTAAGGAGGTGAGCGGGTTTTTCAGTTCGTGCGCGACATCGGCGGCGAAACGCTCAATCGCCTCGATGCGATCGTAGAGGGCCTTGGTCATATCGCGGAGGGCGCCGGACAAATGGCCGATCTCGTCCGAGCGGCCGGTGAAATCAGGGATCTCCCAGCGTGCCTTTTTACCTCCCCGCACGCGTTCCGCCGCCCCCGCCAGGCGCCTTATCGGTTCGGCTATGGTTCCGGCGATGAAAAACGAGACAAGAAACATGATGAGGGAGGAAATAAGAAAGATCCGGACGATGGCCAAGCGTTCCGAGGCAATGATCTTGTCAATGTCGTCGCCTTGCGTGGACAGGAGCAAGGCGCCGCGCACGGCCCGGAAACGTTGGATCGGCACGGCGACCAAAACAATGGTGTCCCCCTGGGCATCGACGCGCGCAATCGATTCCTCGCCGCCGCTCAGCGCCCGCGCAACTTCCGGATAACTCTTGCCATTGCCGACGCCTATATCTTGATAAAGGGGCAGGCTGGCCTGGCCGGTAAGCCTCTTCAAGGCATGGCCGATGCGCGTCCACCGGGAGGCCGACTCTTGTTGCGCGGGCGGCGGCAGGTCATAACGCATGATATTGGAACGGCTCGCCAGGGAGCGCGAATTGAGCAACAAATAACCGTCGCGATCGTAGATTCGCGCCTGCGTCCGTGTTGGCGAAGCGAGCCTGTGAAGAACCGGCCCGATGCGTTCGGGATTGATCGAAAATTCCAGCGACGGCGCGGTTTCGTCGGCAAGCGCGTAGCTCTCGCCCGGAGCGAGCCGAAGCAGCTTTTCCGGATCGATGGCAATCGAGTCGGTTTCGACCGTGGCGGATGCCGCGATTGCCGCGGCGATGATCTTAGCCTGGATTTGCAAGCTCTGCACCTTGGCGTCGATCAAACCTTCGCGGAATTGATTTAGATAAAGGAAGCCAATGAGGAGAGCCGCGAGACCGCCCAAGTTCAAAACCACGATTCGGCGGGTAAGCGGGGACGCAAACCGGGCGCTGGCGGCGCGCGCAAACCCGCGCAGGCGCAGGCCAACACTTCGGCGCATGCGCTTGGCCCGCCGCGCCGTGCGGGGCGCTCGTTCGAAGCCCTCGCGTGCTTCGAAACTCATCGTCCCGCGATCCCCCTTCCTGAGGTGTAAAGTGTCATGCCTAAGTCCGAAGCGGCGACCGGATCCCGTCCCGATTTGGATCGATAACAGGAACACCGGTGCCTTATATCGCATTTATACCGCGCATAACGACGGATCGCCCCGCCACGGTCTTTGGCGAAAAGCTTGAAGCGCTCTAAATTTCTTGCATTGGCGCGACTTATTGCGAAACTGGCCACTCCTTTCACCCATCATGCTCGGAGTTCCGGTGTCGGTTGCGAGGGATGCGCCCTCGTCCGCCAGTCTAAAGCGATTGACTTGCGGCAGGGCCAAGATCATTCCCTGAAGCGATAGCCCACGCCATAAAGCGTCTCGATCATTTCGAACTCATCATCGACGACCTTGAATTTCTTGCGCAATCGCTTGATGTGGCTGTCGATTGTGCGGTCGTCGACGTAGACCTGATCGTCGTAGGCCGCATCCATCAAGGCATTGCGGCTCTTGACGATTCCCGGTCTTGTCGCGAGCGCCTGGAGGATCAAAAATTCGGTGACCGTCAAGGTCACGGCGTCATTCTTCCATGTGCAGGCATGGCGCTCCGGGTCCATCTTCAAAAGACCGCGTTCGAGGATTTTCGCCTCGGATTCCTTTTGTGTTCCAGGTTCCTTGGGATTGGCACGGCGCAAGATGGCCTTGACACGCTCGACGAGAAGCCGTTGCGAGAAGGGTTTGCGGATAAAATCGTCGGCGCCCATTTTGAGCCCGAACAATTCGTCGATCTCCTCATCCTTTGAAGTTAAAAAGATCACTGGCACATCGGATTTCTGGCGAAACTTGCGGAGCAATTCCATGCCGTCCATCCGCGGCATCTTGATATCGAAAATCGCGAGGTCGGGAGGATTGCTCTTCAAGTCGTCGAGCGCCGTCGATCCATCCGTATAGGTCTGCACGCGATAACCTTCGCCTTCCAGGGCAATCGCCACGGAATCGAGAATGTTGCGGTCGTCATCGACCAGGGAAATCGTTGGCATGGACGGTCCTAATTTCGAAATCGAGCACCACGATCTAGTTCTCAAAGAGCGTGGCAGAAAACCCCTTGAACCGTTGCCGAAGGTTTCCTACCTTTTGCAGCGAATTGCGGCGGCGCCTCTTTTTAATGTGTCCGCCGCCGCGTGAGGCGCGGCGTAACGTCGAATTCAGCATCCCTCCAAGACCATGAAATACCCATGTTCTTAGCACGCCGGGAACGCCGTACGCCTCTCTCAACTTAATGAGTGCTGGCCAGGCCGGTCCTTTCACGAACGGGTGCGTCAGGCTCTGCCTTGGGTTGAGAGGATACCCTCGCCTTCTATAACAGGAAAAATGCACGGCTGAAATAAGGCAGGCTTTGGACGCCCTCGCCGCGACGTCCGGTTTTGCGCAAATAGGCCTCTCTTCTCGATGCGGCGCCCTGTGCCGCCGGGTCCAGACCGAAATCGCGCAGATATTTAAAAATCCACAAATATCATATATTTACGATAGCATCATTGGCAAAAGGCGCGCGATCCATGAGGCTCGGTTTATCCTCACCTCCATCGATCCACGCAACAAGGCGGAGATAGGGTGGCGTCACGAGATAAGGGGCGTTCGGGGTTGAGTGCCCGGAAAAATCCGTCTTCAGACGTAACTTGCCGGTTCGCGACGGCGCGGAGCCAAGCCGGGCGGCAAGGCGGACAAAACGATTCAGCCGCACTCGGACGCCAATCCTGAAACACCGGCGACCTTCGTCTCACATTGGAAACATGAAAGCCTGCTGGACCTAATCCTGGCAGATTAAACCGCGCATCACATAGACCCGCCCGTCGGGACCGACCATCCGGGTGACCCTGACGCAATCCTCGTCCTCGCCTGCCGCCGCGCGACCGAGCTGAAACGCCGGACCCCTACCAAGGGGCGCATAGACCGTTTTCGTCTCGCTCGTCCGCTGCGCGGGACCAAAAAGCTTCGCTTTCGGGGTGATCGTCATTGGGGCCGCGAACACCGCCGCTCCGAGGCAGGAAACCGCAATTCCCGCCATGGCACATTTGAGAGCTTGCTTTCCGATAGCATTGCGCGACTTGATCATTGGTCCTATTCCCTCCCCCTGGCGAGGTAGATACCGGTGGGGTGTAATCTCTCGAAAAAATCCGGCCGGTGCGTGCCACAATTCTTAAACGCGGGTCGCCTAAAAAGGTTGCGCTGGATCAGATAGAAATTGAAAAAAAATTAAAGCCCTGCCTTTTTAGCGGGGCTTTAACGCCACCGGCCCAAAATCAGTAGCAGACTTGGACGGGCTGGTAGCCGGAAAAATTGCCCCAGGCGTCGTAGGCAACCTGGTTCTGCCAGTAGCAGCGTCCGTAGTAATAGGCCGGACCGTAAGCATAGGCCGACCCCGCGAATGCGCCGAGCGCGAGACCGCCGATCACCACGCCCGCGGCAACCGGTCCGCCCCAGCCGCCGCCATAATATCCGCCGCCCCATCCGTAGCCACGCCCACCGTACCAACCGCCCCCGTGCCAGCCTTGTGCCATCGACGGCGTCGCGGTCGCGGTGACGCCGGCCCCCAAGGTCAGAGCGGCGACGGCGCCTATGGTGGCCTTCCTCAACATGGTCATCTTAAATCTCCTTAGACGTTGCCGCACCGGGGCCTTCGAGGCGAGGTCCCTAGGGGAGCTTGTCATTCTCACATTGCATCCGTATGCCTGAACTTCCCATGAACGGAAAAGCCGCATTTTGGTTCGATGCGCGGCAATGAATTGCTCTGACGAAATCGTGATCTGCCCCAGAACAAAATAAAATTCCGCGCGGTGTTCCGGCGATCTGAAACAGTCCGCCGGCTTCTAAAGGGTGCGCTCTACGCGGAGAGTAGATATTGATCGGCCTGCCGGGCGATGCGGTGCGGACTCAGCAATTCCGCGATTTCACTAGCGGGAACCGGCCGGCTGAACAAATAGCCCTGCATTTCCGTGCAGCCGGCTTCGCGCAACCATGCAAGTTGCGTCTCGGTCTCAACGCCTTCCGCCAGCGTGGGAATGCCGAGGTTCGATCCAAGATTGGTGATCGCCTTGATGATCGCCATGCAATCCGCGCTCTCGCTAAGCTCGGAAATGAAGGACCGGTCGATCTTGATCTTGTCGCAGGGAAAGGCGCGTAAATAGCTCAGGCCGGAATAGCCCGTGCCGAAATCATCCATCGAAATGCCGACGCCGAGCGCGCGCAAGCGGCGTAAGGTGGCGAGGTTGGCTTTGCTTTCCGCCAGAAAAATAGATTCCGTGATCTCGAGTTCGAGGCGCGCCGCCGGCAGCCCCGCGCTCGCGAGCGTCGCGAAAACCATTTGAGGCAAGTTGCCTTTCTTGAACTGAACCGGCGAAAGATTCACCGCCACTTTCAGATCGTCCGGCCATGCCGCCGCCTCAGTGCAGGCTTGACGCAGCACCCATTCGCCGATCGGGACAATCAAGCCGATCTCCTCGGCGAGCGGAATGAACTCCGCCGGAGCCACCATCCCGCGCAGCGGATGGTGCCAGCGAAGCAGCGCCTCGAAGCCGCAAATGACGCCGGTCTCAAGCGTGACGAGAGGCTGATAATAGACTTCGAATTCGCTCGCCCCGAGCGCCTTGCGCAAATCGAGTTCCAGCGTGTGGTGCGCTCGAATGCTGGCGCCCATGCCAGGTTGGAAAAAGCAGGAGGTACACCGGCCGTCCTCCTTGGCCTGGTAGAGCGCCATGTCGGCATTCCTCAGAAGTTGATCGGAGGTCTCGCCATCGGCTGGCGCAAGCGCGATGCCGACGCTAGTTCCGATCACGACCTGTTGACCTTCGATATCGTAAGGCTCGCTCAGGAGCGTCACGATGCGTTCGGCCAAGATGCCCGCCTCAGGCGGTCCGGCGAGCCCCATTTGCAGGACCGCGAATTCGTCGCCGCCGAATTTAGCGACCATGTCGGAACCGCGCAAGCACGTGCGCAGACGATCGGCCACCGCCGCCAAAAGCTTGTCGCCGGCGGCGTGCCCCAAGCTATCGTTGACGTTCTTGAATTCATCGAGATCGAGATAAAGAACGGCGAACTTGTCCCGATCCCGGCGCACCCGCAGCAGGGCTTCGTCCAGGCGCTCGTGAAACAACACCCGGTTTGGCAAACCGGTCAGCGCATCGTGATGAGCCATATGGGCGATGCGTGCCTCGGCCTGGCGCTTCGCCGTCACATCCATGATCGCCACAAGCTGCGCGGGCCGGTCGCAAAACACGGTGCGGCGCCAATAAGTGAGGACGTCGATTTCCGTCCCATCCGCCTTGAAATGTTGCCAAAGGTGGCTAGGGCCTCCGTCCGCACCGGGTCTGTTTCGAATCGCGTGCTCGATTGCGTCCCTGTCGCGTTGCGGCACTATGTCGAGCAAGGTCAACTTCAAGAACGACCCTCTGTCATACCCGTAATGAATGACCGCCGCGTCGTTCACGGCGAGGAATTTCAGGGTTTCGGGATCGAAGAGCCACATCGGGACCGGATTGTCCTCGAAGACCAATTTGAACGATTCTTCCGCCTCATAAGCCTCGGTCTCGTCCCTGTATGTCCCGATCCAGCGGACCGCTAAACCATGTTGATCCAAAACCAATTCGGATTCGTGATGAACCCATCTCATCGCGCCCTCAGGCTGGACGATGCGAAACCGGAGGTCAACGCGCGGCATGTGAAGCCTGCATGCGGCGGCGATTTGGTGAGCGGGTCCCTGCGTTTCACACGCGGCGCGATCGTCGGGATGAATGAGAGCGAGGAAAGCTTCCCCCGCGGGCGCGGGCAGATTTGGATCGAGACCGAAGATCCGGTAGGTTTCGCCGGACCATTCGATGGCGCCCGTCCGCAAATCCTGTTCGATGGAGCCGGTATGGGCGATCCGCTGAGCGCGCGCCAAATGGTCCGCGCTGCGCCGGAGCCGCTCCGCCAAATAATTATCCACGGTCACGCCCAGTAGGCCGAGCGCGGCGATGAGAACTATTACCGTAGCAATCGCGATAGCGAGGACGTTTGGGGCGATGGCATGGCCGGGCACCGCGATAAGCGGATCTGGCACAAAAGTGACCGCCGCCATGGCCGTGAAATGAAGTCCGACAATCGCCAGGACGAGCAACACCACGGCCATGAGGCGGCCCCCCAAGGCCGGTCCCCGTAACAACACACGCATCGCAGCGGCGGCGAAGGTCATGGCAATTGCGATCGACACCAGGACATAGCTGGCGTCCCAGTGCAGTTGGGCGGGCGCCCGCAACGCGGCCATCCCTATGTAGTGCATCGCGGCGATGCCCGCCCCGATCATGGCGCCGCCCTCCTCTGGATCCGCATACCGGTGCACGATAGACATCCCGAGCCAGACGGTTCCTATCGCGGCCAGGAACGAAATTGCGGTCAAACCGGCATCGTAGCCTATGGGAAAACCCGGCTCAAAGGCCAACTCAGCAATGAAATTGGTAGCCCACACGCCCGCGCCGAAGATCGTGGCCGCCACGAACAACCATGGAAGGGGCCGGCCTCTCGCCGCGTCATTCGCACGAACGAAAAGATTCATGGATATCAAGCAAGTGGCAATGCAAATCAATCCAGCGAGGGAGACGAGCCTGAGATCATGTTGTTCGGCAAAACTGTCATAAACGCGCTGCATCGTGCATCCTTGCTCGGCTCGACAATGGATCGGACGAGCCGCCGGAATCCGGCACTTTTCGCCTGTTGTCCCTCAAATGTGTCATACGGCGGTTGCGTTTCGATGTTGCGGAATGGGCAAGTTTTACGTTGTTGGCCGGTTGAGCCGCCGGCCGGCCCTGTCCAGGGCTCCGAACTCGGATTAACGACACTTAGCGGGTGTCGGAAAATCTGATTCGGCGTTCGATTTCCGTATCGAACTAAAGCTCGATCGAGGCGGAGCATCGCTTAGGCGAACTCAATGCCGATCTGCGTAGCTTTCCGCCAAGTCACGAGGCACTCGCGGACGGATGAGTGGTCAAGCATAAGATCGAAGGAATCGGGAATTCCGATGGAACTTTCCACAATGAGGCAGGCGCCCCGGTCCGACAGGTTGCGGACTGTACAATCGATCGTCGCCCAGTGGCCCTTGAAGATGATTTGCGCTCTCTTGAGAGCGCGGCGGCGCGCTACGTTTCGGCGCTCTTGCGTCGGCTTTTCCATCGTTCGATTTTCCGGCGCTGACTTCGCGGCTTGATTCCCTTGTTTCTAGAGACAATGCTAAAAGGCCGTTACGTTTTGGTGTTTCGGGACGCGCGATTTTTACCTTGTTGGCCGGGTGAGCCGCCGCCCGGCGCGATCGCCGAGCGTCAACAACTTCGCTTGCAAATGCGCAAAAGTCTTACTTTCACACGGTCCGCGGACCGGCGTTCCGCTTGCCAGCGATCATGCTCCAGCCGAGCATTTCGCTTGACTTCGGGCGTCAAAGGCACCATGTGAAATGATCTGCTTTAATGTGGATGTTGACGTTTTGGCCGCGTGACGAACGTTCGCCGTTCTCCTTCCTGGGGTGCAACCTAATTTCCTCCGATTGCCCAGGCCACGTGGGGCGTCGCCTAATTCCGTTGCCGCCGCGCCGGATTTCCCGGCTCGCGCCCCGGCTCCCCGGCTCAAAGAAAGACCAACAATTGACTGATTTCTCCCGGCTCGGCCTTGCCGCGCCGCTTCTGCACGCTCTGACGAAACAAGGTTACTCGCATCCAACGCCAATCCAGGCACAAGCAATTCCGCCGATCATGGCGGGCCGCGATCTCATCGGCATAGCCCAGACCGGCACCGGCAAGACAGCGGCCTTCGCCCTGCCAATCCTGCATTATCTTGCAACGCACAGACGCGCCGCTCCGCGCAATGGCTGCCGCGTGCTGGTTTTGAGCCCGACGCGCGAATTGGCGAGCCAGATCGCCGAGAGCTTCCGGTGCCTTGGCGCGGGCCTTCCCTTGTCGATCGCCGTCATCTTCGGCGGCGTGTCGTATGGCGCGCAAATCAAGGCGCTCGCGCGCGGCCTCGACGTTCTGGTCGCAACCCCAGGCCGCCTCGAGGATCATCTCGACGCCCGCGCGGCGCGCCTCGGCGACACCGAATTCTTCGTCCTCGACGAAGCCGATCGCATGCTCGATCTCGGTTTCGTCAAGGCAATTCGCCGGATCATCGGCACCCTTCCAAAACGCCGGCAGAACCTGTTTTTCTCGGCGACGATGCCAAACGAAATCGCCACGCTCGCGGGCGACCTTCTCGTCGATCCGATCGAGGTGTCCGTGACTCCGGTGGCGAAACCCGCCGACCGCGTCACCCACCGGGTCATGCTCATTGAAACAAGCCGCAAGCGCGATCTTCTCGTCGAGCTGTTCGGCGATGCGCGAATGACCAGGACGCTCGTTTTCACTAGGACCAAACGCGGTGCCGATAAGGTCACCCAGCATCTCGATCACAGCGGGATCGCGGCTTGCGCGATTTACGGCAACAAGAGCCAGAGCCAGCGGGAACGTTCGCTCGAAGCGTTTCGCGGTGGCCGCGTCCGCGCCCTCGTCGCAACTGACATCGCGGCGCGCGGCCTCGACATCGACGGCATCACGCATGTCGTTAATTTCGAGCTTCCCGAAGTGGCGGAAGCCTATGTTCACCGGATTGGCCGCACCGCGCGAGCCGGCGCCGCGGGCATCGCGATTTCTCTCTGCGACGGCGCCGAGCGGGCGCTGTTGCGCAACATCGAAAAGCTGACCCGCCTGCAATTGCCGATGCTCGACCGGCGCGGCGCTCTGCCACCACCGCCGCGGCGAGTTGAAACGCCCGCGCGGCCGGTGCCGCAAAACCGCCGCCCGGACAAAAGCGAGCATGATCAGGCCCGGAACACTGGGACCGGCGCGAGGGCCAAGGCCACGCCGAGCGCCGATGGGTTAAGCATACCTCTGTTCATGGCTAAAAAGGACCGGCGGGGGAATCACCGCACGCCGCAAAGGCCGGTCCATTTTGTCTCCTCCGCGAGAAACGAAAAACGGCGTCCAACAAGCAGCACGGCTTACCCAAGGTAATGTCCAAGCGGGGCGCGGGCTTTCGATACAATTCGCCGCGCTGTCCTTGGACGCCGATCTAAGGCGATTTGCACAGCGGCGGCGGCGCGGCGCGCGACTTCCTCGCGCTCCCGCTGAAACCTGGTGTTTTCCGCGCGCAGGCTGGCGACCAGCTCCGGATCGGCGCTCGCGGGCGTTCCCCCAACAAAAGGCGGTTTTGGATCATATTCCATGGCGAGCTGCGCGCGTTTTGCGCGCTCCTCGCCGAAGAGGGCCGCCGCTAAGGTCAGGGCAAAGTCGATTCCAGATGTCACGCCCGCGCCGGTCAAACGGTTACGGTCCATCACGACGCGCTCGCTGACAGGCACCGCGCCGAAATAGGCAAGCTGATCGATCGAAAGCCAATGGCATGTGACCCGGTAGCCGGTGAGGAGCCCCGCGGCAGCCAGAACAAGAGATCCGGTGCAAACCGAGGTCACATAGCGGGCGCCGCTCGCCTGCCGGCGCAAAAAGGAGAGCACCTCTTTATCTTCCATGAGCGAGATTTGGCCGGGTCCGCCGGGGACGAAAAGAATGTCCGCCTGTGGGCTGCCGGCGAGTGTGTCGGTAGGCAGGATTCGCAGGCCGTTCACATCGTTGACGGGATCGAGCGTTTTCCAGACGAGATGAAGATTCAATTCCTCGAACCTTGCGAATACCTCGAATGGCCCGGTTAGATCGAGCTGCTGGAACCGGGGATAAAGCAGCATCACGACTTGCATGGTCTACCTTCCACCGGCCGGAGCGCGCGAATCCTGTTTCAGCCCTAAGGCTACGTGCGATTCCTTGCGCTCAATTCGTTCCCTTTCCGGTACGTGAAACATCTCTGCCAAAGTCTTGTCAGGCAATCTCATCTCTCCAGACCTTTCACTCGCCTGCCGGATAATTCGGACTCTCTCTTGTGATCGCCACATCATGCACATGGCTCTCGCGCAGGCTAGCCGATGAAATTCGAACAAACCGCGCGCGCACCTGGAATTCCGCGATGTCCGGGGCTCCGACATAGCCCATGGCGGCGCGCAATCCGCCGGCCAGTTGGTGCAGGATCACCGAGGCCGGACCGCGATAGGGCACCTGTCCCTCGACGCCCTCGGGCACCAGCTTCAATTGATCGGCGATGTCCTGCTGGAAATAGCGATCCGCCGAACCACGCGCCATCGCGCCGACTGAGCCCATGCCGCGATAGGATTTGAACGATCGGCCCTGATAAAGATAGACCTCGCCCGGGCTCTCGTCGGTTCCGGCGAAAAGCGAACCGATCATCACACAGTCGGCGCCGGCCGCGATCGCCTTGGCGAGATCGCCGGAATATTTGATGCCGCCATCCGCGATGACCGGGACATTGGCGGCCCGCGCGGCTTCGGCGCAATCTATGATCGCGGTGAGCTGGGGCACACCGACCCCGGCGACGATCCGTGTCGTGCAGATGGAACCAGGGCCGATGCCCACCTTGATCGCGTCGGCACCGGCGTCGATCAGCGCCTTCGCGCCGTCGGCGGTCGCCACATTGCCGGCGAGGAGCGCGACTTTGTTCGATGCGCGCTTTAATCGCGCGACTTGATTCAATACGGCCTGCGCGTGGCCATGCGCGGTGTCCACCACGATGCAATCGGCGCCAGCATCGATCAACATGAGCGCGCGTTCGTAACCTTGGTCGCCCACGGTCGAGGCGGCGGCGACCCGGAGCCTGCCCTCGGTGTCCTTGCAGGCGGCTGGATGCAGCGTCGCCTTTTCCATGTCCTTGACGGTCACCAGGCCGACACAGCGGAAATCATCGTCAACGACAATTAGCTTTTCCAGGCGATGCTGATGCAGGAGGCGGCGCGCCTCGCCCTCGTTCACGCCTTCGCGGACTGTGACGAGATTTTTGGTCATTAGTTCGCTGACGGGCTGCAACGGATTGTCGGCGAACCGGACATCGCGGTTGGTCAATATGCCGCACAGCCTCGCCGGTTTCCCGCTTGGGCCGCGCTCGACCACGGGAATGCCGGAAATCCCGTGCCGGCGCATAAGCGCTAAGGCATCGGCGAGGGTTTCATCTGGAAAAATCGTGATCGGATCGACCACCATGCCGCTTTCGTAGCGCTTGACCTTGCGAACTTCCTCGGCCTGTTCGGCGGGATCGAAATTGCGATGAATGACGCCTATTCCGCCGGCCTGGGCAAGCGCGATGGCGAGCTTCGCCTCGGTGACCGTATCCATGGCGGACGAGACGATCGGAATGTTCAAACTGATCGTGGACGTGAGTTTCGTCTTCAGTTCGGCCGCGCCCGGCAGGATTGCCGAATGACCCGGCAGAAGCAGCACATCGTCAAAAGTGAGCGCTTCGTTGAGCGAGGGTCGCGTGATCAAAGCCAATGCCAACTCCGTAATTGCCTCGCGGCTGCGGCTTGCCTCGCGGTACCGCTGCAAGTGTTCGGGCGGGGAACGGATTTTTGTAAAATAGCGCCGGTCGAGAGCTGCCGACGGCTCATAGCACGCCCGGACCGGAGCGCAAAGATGCGCGGGCAACCGAGGGCATGCGTCAACACCTTGGAATGCCGCATTCACATTACGGCTGGCGGTGCAATTCTCGCTTGGCACGAGAAAAGATGACGCCGGCAAGTTGGATCGCGCACCCTTGCAAGCCGCGCGAACGTGTGGTGAATGTTCGATCCCACATGGCGCACAGGGGCAAGCAAGGAGCACACGGGCAACCGCCAAGCCGCGGGAGCTCGTCATGCGCAGCGAGCCTAATATCGTGATCGCAAACTCAACGTCCTCATGTGGATCTTGCGGCGCCATATGACGCGACGGCAACGGCTGGCACGGCCGGAGTGCGCGCGATTCATATCGCCAAGCGCGAGGAAGCAAAGCGCGACCTGCAAGGCTTTGTGGAGTCGCACCGGACCCCCTCATTGGCTATCAGTTCAATAGGAATTCGGGCCGGCGAGGTTTTTTGGACAGCCATCAATCCTCCATTAATCCAAATTGCCGCCAATACAGGCAAGTTTAGCAGCGGTGGCGCAATAATCACTAGCGTGCGGCATGTATGGATTATATAGGGGGTCTTTTATCTCTTCATTCCGCCATTTGGCGCATTCAGCTTCTTCCCTCGCCAATACACTCTCGGCAGGCTTGGCGCATGGAAATCTTTCATTACAAAGTCCTTTGACAACAGGTAGCAAGTTTGTCTGCTTACCTTTCATTTCATCAAGTAAGCATTCCCGATAATTGCTCGGGCCAAACCAACCCGCATGCGCGCCTGATGTACTAAGGATTAATCCTGCGATCAAAAGATTTCTTATTGTCATTTTGTTTGCTCTCTTTCTAAACTTCTGGAAAGTTCCTTTTCGAGCCGGTTGTTAGAGTCTGTCCGAAAAGTTCGTCAAGTCAGACAAAGCTTTCTGAGCATGAGGCGAATCGAGGCGAGGCGGAGAAAAGCGAGTGCGTTTCGGGTGAGATTTTCAAAATCCTTGGCCAGGCGGCGACAGCGATTGAGCCAAGCGAAGGTGCGTTCGACGACCCACCGCCGTGGTAAAACCGCGAAGCCTTTTGCCTGATCCGATCGCTTCACAATTTCGATTTTTAGGTGGGGCAACACCTTGGCAGCCGCCTTTCGAAAAGCCTGCCCTTGGTAACCGCCATCGGCGAAGAGCTTTTCGAGAAATGGGCACATGCCAAACAAGGTTGACAAAACCACCACGCCGCCGTCGCGATCTTGAATATCCGCCGGATGCACGAGGGCATGAAGCAAAAGGCCTAAAGTGTCGACGAGAATGTGCCGCTTCTTGCCGTTGATTTTTTTGCCCGCATCATAGCCGTGGGGGTCGATGCAAGCCCCCCTTTTTCGGCGCTTTTCACGCTCTGGCTATCGATGATAGCGGCGGTGGGGCTGGCCTCTCGCCCAATTTGCTCGCGACACCTCACATAAAGCGCATGATGAATAGTCTCCAACGTGCCGTCGTAGGTCCACAGGTCGAAATAATCGTAGAGCGTGCTCTTCGGCGGCAGGTCCTTGGGCACATAGCGCCATTGGCACCCCGTGCTCAACACGTACATGATCCCATTCACAACTTCGCGCACATCCACCTTGCGCTTGCGGCCGCCATGTTTGGCCGGGGGAATCAGCGCTTCGATATGCGCCCATTCCTCGCCAGTCAGGTCGCTTGGATAGCGCAGATTGTCACGCTTGTAATTCAGGCGGTTCGCAGTCGTCCACATTGGCGGCCCCTCCTCGAATCAGGCCGCCACCCTTGAATCACAAATGATTTAGCGGATTCAACTTCTTTTCGGACGGACACTTAGGCCGGCCTGTTTGAGGCGCCGGAATTGGCGCTTCGCTCTGGCGGTCGCTGGACGCCATTCCCCCGAGCGGACGATCAAAACATTTAATGAAGATGCCTCCATTTCATTAAAGTTGCTCCCGGAAGCCCGCGAACAGCCCGACGCGACGCGCTTGCCCGCCGCAGCAAGAGTTCGGGCGGGAAACGTATTTTTGTAAAATAGCGCCGGTCGAGATCTGCCGGCGGCTCATAGCACGCCCGGACCGGAGCGCAAAGGCGCGCGCGCATCCGCGGGCAAGCGGCAAGCCTTTGGAACGCCCTACGGCTGGCGTAGCGATTCTATTATGGCACGTAACCGCGATTTTCCTCTGTGCATTCTAGCAAAGCGTCGATCCTTGCCCTGTTGAAGCGGGGATTACTCCATCTTCGTCGTCATCATCAGTCGGGGCTGGCGCTGTCTGAATGGCCGCCACCACGGCCCTGTCATTCGCCAGCACCGCCTCGACCAGGGTCTTGAGGTGCTGCGTGGTTTGGGCATGCGCGCCGATGTAGCCAGAGCGGATTAAATCGAGAAATGCGCCTTGCCGCATGTAGCGACCAGCGAGCCCGTCGTAGCTGATACGCAATCCGCCCTTCGGCCCTTTGCAGGCGGGGTCTTTCCGAAGCTGTTTGAAGTGATCAATCGGCGTGATGATGCCGCCGCTCCGGATCAGGCCGTCGCGTTTGACGAACTTGAGATAGAAGATGGCCGGATTGAGCCGGTACTCGTGCGGGCCGGGTGGATGAGCCATCGCGAACTTGCGCATGCGCCGAATTTCGTCGTCGAGCTTTCCATCCGGGCGGTAGATCCAGTCCGCGTCACCGACCTTGCGCAGCGGCTCAAGCATCTTGTACTGGAGCATAACGATGTTCTGGTGGGTGGTGTTCAGGTAGATGAGGTCGACGCCGAAAACGTGCTCCAGATCGCGCCGGTTAGCCGTATAGATTTCGAGGCGCTGATTGTTCCTCGTAAATATGGCGCGCCCAGTGAGGTGACTCTCGACCAGATCATAACCGGGCATGTGCCTCGCATCGTGCTCGACGACCGAATCCTCCATGATGCTGACGCGGCCCAGTGCCGTCTCACGGCCCTCGACCAGCTCCAGCGACGCGGCCTGGTCGTCCGGGGACAAACCAAAAGCATGGAGCGCCGTGCGGATCGCGTCCTCCTGCAAGGCCGCCGTGTTCCGATAGCGCTTCGGCGATGACAACGACTTCAGCGATGGCGCGCATGGCGCCGTGATTCTCAGGAATGGACGCAAGCCTTTCAATCACATGACTTCCGAGCTTGGGCGATAGTTCAACGACAGAAGATTTCGGACCGGAGCCGGTCCGCGAGGTTCTTCGCATGAGGCTTCTCGGTCACGAGCTCGCGAAGACCAGCTTCGGAATCCGGCTGAATGCGTATGCAGCGGCGAACTTTGATACGCGATTGCAGCGTAGTGATAGGGCCGCGCGAACTTACCAAGCCGAAGTGCAACGACTTTGACATTGTCTTGTCGCCCATGAACTCGTTATGGACTTCTGGTCCGACGATCAGGCACGGCGCAGGCGTCCCCAAGCCTTCGAACAGTCCATGGGAGCGCGCCACTGTGAACTCATGGACGCCGCGGCGGGACTTGTTGAGGCGCTGCCATTCGGATTTGTCAAAGCGGATGATCACCACCCGCTTATCCTCGGCCAGTCTCTTTAATGACTGCAGCCAGGGAATCCGCATAACCTATGAATTTGCTTCATTAGGAGGGACAAGCGTCAATGTATGCTGTCTCCCGGGCCCGAACCGCCTGCCCTCTCGGTGTAACCGCCATGCTCTACCTACTACGCTAATGTCCGTCCGAAAAGAAGTTGAATCCGCTGTATTATTTGTGATTTCAAGGGTGGCGGCCTGATTTTGAGGAGGGGCCGCCAATGTGGACGACTGCGAACCGCCTGAATTACAAGCGTGACAATCTGCGCTATCCAAGCGACCTGACTGGCGAGGAATGGGCGCATATCGAAGCGCTGATTTCCCCGGCCAAACATGGCGGCCGCAAGCGCAAGGTGGATGTGCGCGAAGTTGTGAATGGGATCATGTACGTGTTGAGCACGGGGTGCCAATGGCGCTATGTGCCCAAGGACGTGCCGCCGAAGAGCACGCTCTACGATTATTTCGACCTGTGGACCTACGACGGCACGTTGGAGACTATTCATCATGCGCTTTATGTGAGGTGTCGCGAGCAAATTGGGCGAGAGGCCAGCCCCACCGCCGCTATCATCGATAGCCAGAGCGTGAAAAGCGCCGAAAAAGGGGGGCTTGCATTGACCCCCACGGCTATGATGCGGGCAAAAAAATCAACGGCAAGAAGCGGCACATTCTCGTCGACACTTTAGGCCTTTTGCTTCATGCCCTCGTGCATCCGGCGGATATTCAAGATCGCGACGGCGGCGTGGTGGTTTTGTCAACCTTGTTTGGCATGTGCCCATTTCTCGAAAAGCTCTTCGCCGATGGCGGTTACCAAGGGCAGGCTTTTCGAAAGGCGACTGTCAAGGCGTTGCCCCACCTAAAAATCGAAATTGTGAAGCGATCGGATCAGGCAAAAGGCTTCGCGGTTTTACCACGGCGGCGGGTCGTCCAACGCACCTTCGCTTGGCTCAATCGCTGTCGCCGCCTGGCCAAGGATTTTGAAAATCTCACCCGAAACGCACTCGCTTTTCTCCGCCTCGCCTCGATTCGCCTCATGTCTCAGAAAGATTTGTTCTGCACTTGACGAACTTTTCGGACAGACTTTTACCGCCCCCGATCGTCCTTGCGTGGCGAACGGTGGTCGCATACTGGGTTTCGAGCGTCAATGCGATTGCGCCCACGCGGCATCACCCCGAAAGTACCCGCGCGCGCGTCCTCTTTTTCTGATTGATCCTTGAGAGCTGGCCGTGCAGCCGATTATTTCCGTGTCTGGTCTTAGCAAGACCTATGCCTCTGGCTTCCAGGCCCTCAAGAAAATCAACCTCGAGATCCGAGAGGGAGAGATATTTGGCCTGCTCGGTCCAAATGGCGCAGGCAAGACGACGCTGATCAATATCATCTGCGGGATCGTCAATCCGACCGGAGGCACGGTCACGGCCGGCGGCCATGACGTCGTCCGCGACTACCGGGCCGCGCGATCCAAGATCGGTCTTGTCCCGCAGGAATTGTCCACGGACGCGTTCGAGACAGTCTGGGCCACGGTGAACTTCAGCCGCGGCCTCTTCGGCAAGCCCGCCGACACATTCTATGTCGCGAAAGTGCTAAAGGACCTGTCCTTGTGGGACAAGAAGGACAGCCAGATCAGGATGCTTTCGGGAGGCATGAAACGCCGCGTGATGATCGCCAAGGCCCTTTCGCACGAGCCGCAAATCCTCTTCCTCGACGAGCCGACGGCGGGTGTCGATGTCGAGCTTCGGCGGGATATGTGGGACATGGTGCGATCGCTGCGCGCCACCGGCGTCACCATCATCCTGACCACCCACTACATCGAGGAGGCCGAGGAGATGGCCGACCGGATTGGGGTGATCAGCAAGGGCGAGATCATCCTGGTGGAGGACAAGGCGGCGCTCATGACCAAGCTCGGCAAGAAGCGGCTGACCTTGCATTTGCAGCGCAGGCTGGATAGCGTCCCGGCCGGACTCGCCAGTTATCAACTGGACCTGTCAGCCAACGGAAACGAGTTGGTCTACACCTTCGACGCGCAACGCGACCGGACGGGTATCGCCGCCTTGATGAAACAGCTAAGCGAGCTTGGCATCGACTTCAAGGATCTAAAGACAAAAGAAAGCTCGCTGGAGGAGATCTTCGTCGGCCTCTTGAGGGCAAGGTCATGAACGTTCACGCCATCCGTGCAATCTATCATTTCGAGATGGCGCGGACTTGGCGCACGCTGTTGCAAAGCGTCGTCGCGCCGGTCATCTCGACTTCGCTTTATTTTGTCGTCTTTGGCGCGGCCATCGGCTCGCGCATGGCGGCGATCGGCGGCGTCAGCTACGGCGCCTTCATCGTGCCGGGATTGATCATGCTGTCGCTCCTGACGCAGAGTATCTCCAACGCGTCCTTCGGCATCTTTTTCCCGAAGTTTTCCGGCACGATCTACGAGATCCTCTCGGCGCCGGTCTCTTACATCGAGATCGTGACCGGCTATGTGGGCGCGGCGGCCAGCAAGTCGATCCTGCTGGGCTTGATTATCTTGGCGACCGCGCGGATGTTCGTGGCGTTCGAGATCGCCCACCCCTTGTTGATGCTCGCTTTCCTCATCCTCACTTCTGTCACGTTCAGTTTGTTTGGCTTCATCATCGGAATCTGGGCCGATGGTTTCGAGAAGCTGCAACTCGTGCCGCTGCTGATCGTCACGCCGCTGACTTTCCTCGGCGGAAGCTTCTACTCGATCGACATGCTGCCGCCCCTCTGGCGGACGCTCACGCTGGCCAATCCCGTCGTCTATCTGGTCAGCGGGTTCCGCTGGAGTTTTCACGGGACCTCCGATATCAGCGCCGGCGTTAGTCTGGTCATGATTATGGCGTTCTTGATCGTGTGCATCGCGGCGGTGGCGTGGATCTTCAAGACCGGATACCGGCTCAGAGCCTGATCGCCCCAAACTTCCCTACGTGGCGCCTTCGACTGGCTGACCGACGAGCCGGACCTCGACAGCGGCGCCGAGCACCAGCAGCTCGCCAGAAAGCCCAGTCGCGCATTCTTTCCGGAACGCCGTTTCGATCAATCGGCACGCCCGCCGCCGATCACCGGCGTATAGGAAAGGATTGTGCGCGTTGCCGGAAGGGTTGCGCCGACCGCGACGAGACTGGGCACGCAAATTTTGCACCAATGCATTGTGCTTTCCCATTCCAGATCCGGGGTGCATTCGCTCATTCGCGAATCGTATTATGATGATTTTGCCTCATAATCGAGAACAGCGACGGCCCGTTCGCCCGCGTCGCATTTGGAACAGCGGTCGAAAACCACGGATTTTTCAAGCGCCCTGACCAGCTTGAAAGTGTCACTGTCCGGAACAGTGATCGAAAGGTGGACTCCGGGGTTAAGGTATTGATTTGCTATAGTCACAAACTCCTGCAAGTCTTCTAGAAATTGCTGGTCGGCCCCCTCCGGAAATGCACCAAGAGGTTGCCGCTCTAGCTGAGCATGAAGATCTATATGCGCGATACGCTTGTTGCGCTCTGACTCTATATATTTACGAAAGCGCATCAAGCGCGCATTTATTTGCTCTAGTTTACGACGACTTTCTTCAGGCCAATCGAGCTTCTGTAAAATATAATTTGTGGTCAGGTTGAAATTTTTTCCTGTCTTTGCCGGGTCGGTAATTTTGCAGAATTGCAGACGAACATAGTCTAGCAAAAATGTGTTGATAGCGACAAAACAATAAGGCGCGATAGCTTTATATAGTTCGATACGGCTTGTATCGGAAACGAACAAGCTTCTATACAGATTATAGACGAAGCTAGCCTGTGCGCATAGCTCACAAAATTCGGCCACCTTGACTTTTGAATCGGCTTTTGAATCGGGCATGACTTCGACTCCTGGCTCGGGGCGGGTGCGCGGAACATTGTGGACGCGCAAGGCTTGCTTGCCCTGGTCCGGGGCATCCCGGCATCGCGGAAGGCTTGCGCGCGGGAAACCATAGGGGACTCGCCTCCCCTTGGTTTCCTCTTCCGCCTCCACGATCTCCGCCCCTCGCTGGTGGATTCTCGCTTGCCAGTTCGCCCATGCGGTCGATGGCTGGTCCGGTTAGGACACAAGCTAGGACTTTGGGTCTTATGGCGCCTCTTCCGGCCTTGGTGATCGCGGCGCGCGCCATCTGCCAGGCGTCCACGAGGCGCGCTAGTTCCGTAGCGCTTGGGGAGTGATTGTTCGCCCAATGCGGATAGGAGGCAGCGGCTAGTTCTTTGAGCGCGGTCAGCAAATCCTCGATTACCAGAGCCGCCAGGATCAGGGCGGCGGCCTGCCCTCCATCTTCCGGGTACGTCGCTTGCCTCAGCAATTCGCCGAAGAAATGTCAGTAGGGGTAGCAGGCGTAGTCGCTTGCCAAGTAATATCCGTACGGGCATCGGCTCCCGGCTGCGATGGCCCCGCCGAGAAGGGCCCCGCCAACGGCCCACGGAATCCAGGCGCCGTTAGAGCCCCAATAGCCTCCGCTATAGCCGTAGCCACCGCCATAGCCACCGCCATAGCGATGTGCGCCGTACCCTCGGCCGCCGTGCCAGCCGCCGCCCATATGGCCTCCGTGGAAGCCGCCCGTGCCGCCATAGCCATGGTGGTGCCCACCGCCGCCACGGACTGGTGCCCCTGGCATTTCACCGCCCGCGGCAAGCGCCGGGACTATCGAGATTGCGAGGGCGGATGCGGTTGCTAAGATAGTTTTCCTCATTTTTGGTTCCTTGGTTAGAGGGTGAAGCACCAAGCGTGTCCCGCTACTGAGACAGCTTTGGGCAATTCACCCGACAATGGCGAAAATCGCCAGTGCGAGAAATTTCTTCATGATGTATGCCGCCGCGCCCCGGCTCTCGCCGTATTCCGTGGCGACATGGTGGGACACAGCCGCCTCTTAGCCTCAATCAGACGGCTAAAACACTCTTAACCAGTTGATTTTATTGGTGCCGCAACGGTGACTCGAACACCGGACCCCCTCATTACGAATGAGGTGCTCTACCAGCTGAGCTATTGCGGCTGGATTTGCCCGAAAGCAAACAGCAAAGTTTTGCAACCTACCTTTTAGTCACAACGGCGAACCATATCAAAATCGCCATCCTTTGTCGGCGGCAGCCTTGCGACCCAGTGCCACGGCTCGGAAAAGCTGTTGCTGCCATCGGGGTTTCGGAATCTGTTCAGGTACCGGATCGTTAGCGGCCACGGACGGCGCACCGGCAACCGCGGGCCCTTGCTCATTGTCCTCCCCGGACGATGCTTCGGCGGTCGCTCCTTCTCCTGTCATCGCCAGAGAGGCGGCGGTGGCGAGTGCCGGATCGGGGCCGGCCTGGTTTTCCGGCGGCGCAATTGCCATCGTTTGGGTCTTTTCGATAAGGAGGGTTGGCTCGGCTGGGGCCGCAATCGGTCTAAAAATCGCTTCTTCCAGCTCGCCGCCGGCGCTCGGACGTTCGTCCGGCCTCTGCCAGACGAACGCATCGAGCTTTCCCGTCACCGGCGAGGCCGGCAACCATTGCTCCGACATGACGCCGCCGGCAATCCAGCAGGCATCGCGCGGCGCCCGGGACGCCCGGGCCAGCCACTCGCGAGCATATCCTGTTTCGCCATGCTCGGCCTCTTCGATTTCCGCCATCAGGAGGCACATGCGGGCGGTTGGCCGCTCATCCCCTTCGATCATCGGCAGCATGGCCTCACGCGCGCTTTTATAGTCGCAAGCGGTTATCGCGGCGCTGGCCAGGGCCATCCGGCTTTCGGGATCGCGTGGCGAAAGCTTGGCGAGGATGCGCGCCCTCGCCAGACGATCGGCATGGGAATCGGCGGGACGCAGATCGAGGTAGAGCTTCGCGAGTTCCGGATGCGGCGCCAGCGGCCATGCAGCCTCAATTATCTTTGCCGCCTTGCGCGCGCCGCCGCTGCGGGCCACGAGCCGCGCGGCAAGTGCGACCGCCGGCACGAGGTCCGGCGCACGTTTGATCGCCGAGCGAGCGAGACGCAGCGCTTCGTCCGGCGAAGTTTGTTCCTTGCCGAGCGCGATCGCGGTTGCCAGCACCGCGCGTTGCCGGTCCCGAGTTGTCCTGTCGATTAAGTTTCCACTGTTGTCGAGCACCGCCAATGCATTTTGCCAGTCCTTCGCCACCACATGCCGTTCCAGAACCGCGGTCGCCGTCCAGGGCAAGGCGGCGATATCATGCGCGGTACTCGCAAAGTGATGTGCCAATTCGAGATCACCGCGCCGATGCGCGTGCGCGTGCAAGCCGCGTAAGCCAAGTAGACGCGTGTGATCGCGCCGGGTCATTTCCTTAAATGCCGCTTCTACAGCGCGGTGATCGCCCGTAAGCTGCGCTGCCTCCGCCGTCAAGAGCAGGGCCAAGGGCTCACCCGGCAGAAGTCTCTGCACTTCGGCGGCGGCCTTGCTGGCGAGCCGCGCATCGCCCATGCCCACGGCAACGATGCCCCGCGAGAGGGCGGCATAGCCCTTTTCACGGCGGCGTGCCCGGTTGGCAACGGACATGGCCGGCGGCAGCCGAAAAGGATAGCGCAGAATGCTCCATATCGCCACAAACGCGGCGACCGCGGCGAGCAGGACCCCGAGCCCGACCAAAAATGACGTTTCGATCCGGTAGCCTTGCCAGCTCAGCGTAATTTCACCCGGCCTCTCGATGAGCCAAGCGTCACCAAGCGCCAGGATAAGGAGAACAACGAAGAAAAAGAGAACCCGGAACATGTGCTTCTCGTCGGGGGATTCGATTGAAGTCTCAGCGGACGGAAATTATGATCTTGGCTTGCCCAGGACCGCCACGGCATCGGCCTCGATCGATCTCGCGGCATTCAATGCATCGAGCCTAGCCTTCGCGGCTTCAGCCCAGCTTTCCGATACCGTTTTGCCATGGCTGGGTAATTCGTTCCACGCTTGATAGGCGGCCTTAAGATCATGCTCCGCAAGCGCTTTCTCGATCCGTTCGACGAAGCCTTGAACGCCGGCAGCTTCGGCATCGCCGACGCGGCGGATATGCACCAGGCCTTTGGCATTGCGGGTCACGCGGTCGAGAAAACCTTCATCCGCGCTGGCTTGCTTGGCGGGCTCGCTCGCGATAATCCCCGGAACGAGAGCCGCAAATCGCGCGGTTAATTGCGGTTCGCTCGAAACGTTTGATTCGGAGGCCGCGCGCAGCGGCGCGAGAGACGCCTGGGGGACGCCGAGGTTTTCGAGCGCCGCGAGCTCGCCCGAAAATTGTCCGCCGCTATCCAGCTTTAGCAACAGGCTCTCGGCGACAATCGCGATCGCTTGGGAGCGAGAGCTTTCTCCGGCCGCGGCATCCGCGCGATCTTGTTGCGGGCGGAGATCCGCCTTCGGCGTGGCGAGTGCCGATTTAAGCGGAGCAAACTTTTGCTCGAGGGTTCCGATACGCGTTTCAAGCGGTCCGAGATCGGGAACCGCTAGCGCGGGGGAACTTTGCCCGGCCTCCGCCTTCTCGCGATCTTGTTGCGGGCGGAGATCCGCCTTGGGCGCGGCGAGTGCCGCTTCGAGCGGAGCGAGCTTTTGCTCGAGGATTCCGATTCGCGCCTCAAGCGGTCCGAGATCAGGAACCGCTGGCGCCGGACCGGACGCGGGCTCTTGTGCCGCCGGCGGTGACGCGAGTGCCTTTTGCGCATCGGCCTGCGCCGAATTTGCTGACTCCACGGCTTTGTTCGCGACGTTCTCCGCGCCAGCCACGCGGGTTTCCATCGCGGACAGCGCTGTGCGCGAGGCGGTGGAGGCGGCATCCTCCTTACCCTCGATCGCATCAATTCGCGCGTTCAACGCGGCAATGCGCTCGCTAGACGCAAATCCGTTGATCTGGGAGCCGCCGAAATAGCGCAGCCCCAATGTTCCACCGAAGCCCAGAATCGCGCCGGCGAAGGCGGTGGCGGCAAGCGCGGGAAAGAGCGAGCGCGGCTTGGTTTGTTCACCTGCCAATCTCGGTGGCGGCGCAAAAACCAAGGGCGCCGAGTCCACGGGCTCGGGAGCGGGTGTTTCCGGCTTGTGTCCTTCCGGCGCCTGCGATTCCAAAGAAAATTGCGGTTCGTCTGGCGATTGCGCCTCGGGCGGCGAGGTTACGGACGGCTCCGCCTCTGGCAATTGCGTCGCGGCCCTTTCCGGTTCGGCTGCCGATTGGGATTGGCCGCCGTCCATTGGTGTTTCATGGCGAAGCGGTCCCGGCAAAGCGCCGGGCTCGACTGTTGGCTTAGAAAGTTCTTCCTCGTCATTGGCCATCGCGCGCCCTCGATTTCGTGCCCTTGTAGAGGAACGCATTGCCTTGTGCAACGGGGCCCGCCAGCCGTCCACTACGGATCATCTCGAAGGCAAAATCCCGACAACGTTGCACCACGCGGGCCGCGGGCACCCCGGTCGACGATCGACGGCAACTCGGGGCTTCGTTTGGTGGGGCGGGCCACCAATCCTTGTGACAATTCTAACACGCACACGCCTTTCAGAACGCCCTTAACCGGGACCCCGGCGATTATGTTTGAGAAGGCCCAACTCCTCGTTATATATTGCTGTTACCAATTGGACGGCGGAGGGAGCCTCTGAACCTATGCTCGCGAACAGGGCACGGAAATGACACCTAAAAAAATAGCTTCCGCAAATGGTGACGCCAGCCTGCCCGCGCTTTATGTAATCGTTTCACTGTCCGCAGGCCTTCCGGGCGTTGCTTATGCCGCGGACTCGGTCTTGCCGCAGCCCGAACCGGCCGTCGCGCCGGCGGATCCCATCACCGAATATTTCGCGACCTGGTTTGATCGCGTCGAAGCGGCACAGGCGACCCAGCCGCATTGGATGACCCCGATCACGACCGTCACGCCGCGCCTTGAGCAAGAGTATAGATATGATCAATTTCAACAATTCCTGGGAAATGGCGCGGAAGTTAATAATTATTTCACCGGCAAGGGTCTGGAGTTGATACCCACCACCACCAACGAAATTCTTATCAATGTCCCAGCTTTCGAACAGCGCACGCAGGTTATCCGAAAGGGCATGAATGTCTCGCCCGCAACGGGTTTCGCCGATGGGAACTTCGTCACCATCAAGCAGCGGCTGCTCAGCGCCAACGAAGAAAACGGAAACTATATTCTCAGTGCTTTTCTGGGATTTCAGGCGCCGACCGGCATTACCGCCTTTACCAACAGGCCGGCTTGGATTGTCACGCCCACGATCGCGGGTGGCATCGGCTGGGGTGATTTCGATATCCAGGGAACAATTGCCTATACGCTCCCGACTGACGAGCGGAAACACATCGGCACCTCACTCGTCACCAGCGCGACCTTGCAATATCATGTTGGTGAATATTTCTGGCCGGAATTCGCCTTCAACGACACGCAGTGGACGAGCGGCGAGCGCGCCGCCAGAAACCAGCTCTTTGTGAGCCCTGGCATTATGTTTGGCCGTTTTCAGATCTACAACCGTGTGAAGTTTAACTTCGGCATCGCCTATCAAGTCGCGGTGGTACCCGATCACCACATAACGAATCCGCTGACACCTATGTATAATCATGCGTGGATCCTGAGCATGCGCATGACATTTTGACCAAGCCCACGCAGTCTTGATCAGAGTTTTGGCCGCGCATCGTTTTGTCCCGAAAACCGGAGAGCCCTTGTTCGGTAATGATGCGCCGGCACCGCGTCGGTCAAAGCGGGCGCCTTGAGAGGACGGCGCCGTAATCATCCGCAAGAGGGTCTCGACATCCGCGGCATGATCAGGCCAACGCGAACGCCGGCGCGCTTTTCATCCGGCCCGGCAAGACTATGCCCGCGGCGTCGCGGGTGTCTCGCCGATTGATTGGCCAGCCCGGCACAAGCTCACCTTGAAACAATGCGTTGTCCGGTCGCGCGCTACCCCGCATGCGCGCGTGCCCGCATGCGACTTGTTGGAACCACCAGCCCCAGCCGGTCGAGTTAATCGGCCAGCCAATCCCCGGGCATGAAAATTCGCCTGCGGCGTCGAGAGGATCGAAACAAGAATGAACCAAGGTTCGACTTCGCGAGCAAGCTGGCGGCCGCGGCCTTCATTCGAGTCTCCGGCAGGGTTGCGGCGCGAACCATTTCATTTTGGTCCCATCCCGTGGCGGATTTTGAATAAACCTCGCGTGCTTGATGCAAGCGCTTGTTGAAAACATTCCGTGGCGCGACGCGCGACTTGCATACGATTTGATCGCTCGTATAGCTTGCCCGATGTTGGCTGCGAGATCTCGAGCAATGGGAAGTTTGAAACTGTGTCGCGTGGAATTGTGCCGGCGGCCGCGGAGTTCATGTTTTGAATAGCGATGCCTCGTCAATCGGGACAATCCTGATTAACTTCGAAATGAACGAAATTCCGTCTGACTCTCAGTTCAAATTGGACCTTCAAGGAGGCCTCGATGTCTTGGACCAATGAACGAATTGAGTTGTTGCAAAAACTCTGGCTCGACGGATGGAGCGCCAGCCGCATTGCTCGTGAGCTTGCCTGCGGGATTACCCGTAACGCGGTGATCGGCAAGGTCTACCGGCTCGGGCTATCGGGCCGTGTCAATGCGCGTTCGGGAAAGGGGCCCGCTTCGCCGCCGCACCAAAAGGCGCCCCGGCGCCCGGCCCACCGCCATGCAGACAGTCCGCGGTTCGCCGGCAATACAGCGCTCGCCTTTCGCCCATTCGTGATTGAAGCTCCCGCGCCCCAAAAGGTGCGGGACGTTGTCGTGCCGATGTCCGAACCCGTGACAATTTCGGAATTGCGCGAGTTGATGTGCCGTTGGCCGATCGGCGATCCGGCCCAGCCTGACTTTCGTTTCTGCGGCGCTAAGAAACTGCCGGGCCAAGGACCATATTGCGCCTGCCACGCGGGCATCGCCTATCAAACTCAACATGACCGGCGGCGAGCGGCGGCCGCAAAACGGACGTAGCGCCTAGTCCCTATGATCGCTGGGCCTTACCTCGACATTGCGGATTTTATGCCGCGTAGCAGAGCGCTTCCGCGAGTCTCTCGCAGGGGGCGGCTGGAATTTCCACGCCATCCGGGTCAGGCCGGGACATTGATACATTCGGCGCGCTCCACAAGAGCCTTCGAACGGCGGCCATCGCGTCGCTGAAGGAAGCTTCGCGTTGGAGATGCCACGCGGCCGATCTCGGGCGAAGGGCTCGACACGCCCGGCGAGCCCGGACGGCAAGGCTGGCGGCGATTTTGGCGTCGGCCGCCCCCGGCGTAATGAGAGCATATCCTTAAAAAAGTTGCTCGCCTTTTTGGATGCGGCGAGCCTCGGGCGTCGCGCCGTGCTATTGCAATCGTGCTGCCGAATGAGGGGTGAAGCTGCGGAGAGGGCGCGGTGGCGCTGCCGATGGACGACGACTCGATTCGCTGCTGGTGCAAACTCTACGAGGAACACGGGCTGGCGACAGCGATCTGACACCGCGCCAGGAAGCAGAACTCGCGAAACGGGCAAGAGCCAAAGCGCCGGCGTCGCGCGCTGAGCGTGCCCAAGCTTGCGGTCATTTTCATACATACCGGGTCATGCACGGGATGCGTCCCGGCGCCGGCGCGCTCCCCTCCCAATAGTTTGAACCTAATTTATTGCGTGAGATCATCATTGATAAAAGGAAGAAACTTCTCCATTGAAGCGCTTTACAGAAATCGATGGGGAATTGCGACAAAAACACCTACGGGCATTTTCGTGTTTTCGCCGAAACTGAAATGCCTTAGCCGTATTTTGCGCAGAGGAACTCGAGTGGTGATGGAACAAGCTCAGCCCGGCGCCGCTTCGACGATTGCGATTATCGGCGGCGGTCAGGCGGGCGGCGAGGCCGCGACACTTCTCCGTCAGAACCGCTTCGAGGGCCGCATCGTCCTCGTCGGCGATGAGGAATATCTTCCCTATATGCGCCCACCTTTGTCGAAGGCATTTCTCGCGCGCGAAATCGGCAAGGATGCGCTGATCTACAGGGCCTCGGTTGCCTATGAGAAAGCCCGGGTGGAGATGCGGCTCGGTGTCCGCGTCGCTGAGATCGACCGGCGCGCGAAGACGCTCTTGATCGAGGGCTGCGCGCCGCTCCACTACGACAAGCTTGTGATCGCGACCGGGGGCCGCGCCCGCGAATTGGCGGTGCCGGGCGCCGGTTTGCGCAATATTTTTTACCTGCGCACGATTTCCGATGTCGAGGCGTTGCAGCCACTAATGGAGGCCCCCCGGCGTCTCGTGATTGTCGGCGGCGGCTATGTCGGGCTTGAAGCCGCCGCCGTCGCGGTTAAACGCGGGCTTGCCGTAACCGTGCTCGAAGGGGCACCGCGCGTGCTCGCGCGCGTCACGGCGCCCGATCTGTCGAAATTCTATGAACGTATCCATCGCGAAGCCGGAGTTGACGTTCGCACGGGGGTCACGGTCAGCGGTTTCATCACTGGGGGTGAGGATGGCGGTGTGGGCGCGGTCGCATGCGCCGGCGGTCAATCATTTGCCGCCGATTTTGTGTTGATCGGCATCGGTCTCGTTCCCAACACAGAACTCGCGGAACGAGCCGGTCTCGGCGTTGATGACGGGATTGTCGTCGATGCGGCGAGCCGCACCGATGACCCGGATCTTTATGCCATCGGGGACTGCGCGATGCATGCGAATCACGGATTCTTGCGGCGGAAAATACGCCTCGAATCGGTTCCAAACGCGCTCGAACAGGCCCGCGCGGCCGCCGCCTCGATCACCGGGCGGCCAATTCCCGCCGCCACCGCGCCCTGGTTTTGGTCGGACCAATATGATCTCAAATTGCAGATGGTTGGGTTCTCGAACGGGTATGAGGAACTTGCGATCCGGGGGAGCATGGAGACGTCATCGTTCATTGCATTTTATCTTATGGAAGGACGGGTGATTGCCGCCGATTTGGTCAATCGCCCTGGCGAGTTCATGGCCGCCAAACGCATTGTCGGCGAGCGGATGGAGATCGCCGCCGCGCGCCTCGTTGACGAATTTGTGCCTCTCAAATCGCTGCTACAGTCCGCCGCCGCGTAGAGCCTATTCTATGTCGGAAGCGAAAAAGTCGAGCAAACTTTTCTCAGGACATACACTGCATTCCGGTAAATCCCGCGCGTCGGGTTTTGCCATCCATGCCGGCCTCAGTCCCAGCCGACAGGGTGAATCACGACTTGGCCGGATCGGAATCCCGTTCCGATTCTGGCTATTCGGGGCACGCTCAACTCTCTCCCAGCATGGCTATTCGGAGCGCAGGCGCGCGATGCGCCTCGCTCGCTCGAAATTTCGCTTTATTTGTCTTGAAAGTGTAAGCATCCAAGAAATGAAACACCGGGGCGCCGGAAACGAGGTCTTGCTTGGTCCGTTTTGAAAATGTCGGCTTGCGCTACGGGATGGGGGCGGAAATCCTGAAGGATATTAGCTTCGCCATCGAGCCGCGGTCGTTTCAATTCCTGACCGGTCCATCCGGGGCCGGCAAGACGACGCTTTTGCGGCTCATTCTTTTATCCTTGCGGCCGACGCGCGGCGCGATCGGCCTTTTCGGGAGCGACGCCTTAACTCTCGACAAAGCCGCGATCACCTCTCTCAGACGGCGAATCGGCGTGGTCTTTCAGGATTTCCGGCTGCTCGACCACTTGACGACCTATGAAAACGTGGCTCTTCCGCTCCGCGTGCGCGGCAAGGAGGAAGCGAGCTATCGTGCCGAAGTGACGGAGCTCCTGCATTGGGTCGGTCTTGGCGAGAGAATGCATATTCTGCCGCCGGTGCTGTCCGGCGGCGAGAAGCAGCGCGCCGCTATTGCTCGCGCGCTCGTCGTGCGGCCGGAGCTGCTGTTGGCCGACGAGCCGACCGGCAATGTCGATCCAAGTCTCGCGCGCAGGCTTTTGCGGCTCTTCACCGAACTCCACAAAACCGGGACGTCGGTGGTGATCGCGACGCACGATCTCGGCTTGATGGACCAGTTCGACGGCGCCCGCCGGCTGGTTCTGGGCGACGGCCGCCTCCATATTTACGATTGAGGCTGGGCTTGAGCATTTCGGACGGGCGCGCCCAAGCGGGGTGGGAAACGGGTGGCAGTTGAATTCGCGCGGCACCATGTGGCTTGGCCTCAAACGCGGCATGAAAAGCGAGATGACGCTTGTCCCCGAAGCCTCCATCGCCGGGCGCGCGCTTGTCACCGTGGTCGCCATCATGACTTTTCTTGCCTCGCTGACCGCCGGCGCGGCAATTCTGATAAGCGACGCATCGCGCGGCTGGCAGGACGAGGTCGCTCGCGAAATGACCATTCAAATCCGCCCAACGGCGGGCCGCGACCTCGATGCCGATGCGGCAAAAGCGGTCGAGCTTGCCCGAGCGATGCCGGGGGTCGCCGCGGTCCGCGCCTACACCAAGGCGCAATCCGAGGAGCTCTTGCAGCCTTGGCTCGGTTCCGGTCTCGATCTTTCCGAGTTGCCGGTGCCGCGCCTCATCGTCGTCGCACTCGACAAAGAGGAACGCTTGGATATCGCCGTTCTGCGCAAAACGCTCTCCGGCGCCATCCCAGGCACCACTATCGACGACCATCACCTCTGGCTGGAGCGTCTCGCGATCATGGCGAAAAGCGTTGTCTTCGCCGCCGCGGTGATCTTTGCCCTGGTGCTCGCCGCGATGATTTTGGCGGTGGCTTTCGCGACCCAAGGCGCCATGGCGGGCAACCGCGAGATCATCGAAATTTTGCATTTCGTCGGCGCCGCTGACAGCTATATTTCGCGCCAGTTCCAGCGGCATTTTTTTCAGCTGGGACTGCGCGGGGGCGCGATCGGCGGCGGGCTCGCGATCCTCGCCTTCTTCGCGTCAGGAACCGCGGCAGCCTGGCTGCGGGCGACCCCCGGCGGCGATCAGATGGAAGCCATGTTCGGCGATTTTTCGCTCGGGGGGAATATCTATGCCGCCATCGCGCTCATCGCGGCGGGCGTCGCGATCGTCACCGGCTTTGTCTCGCGGGTGATTGTGTTCCGCCATTTGCAGGACTTGCGTTGAGCGGACTCGCGACGACTTTGGTTCGGCTTGCGTCTTTATCGCTCTCGCGCGGTCATTGCGATCCCCATGGCATGATCGGCACCGAGCTGATGGAGTTGGCTGGCGAACCGCTGACGATCCTCGAACTCACGGCGACGTAAACCAGCGTGTTGTGCTTCTTGTCCAGCACCCTGTAAATGCGGGTGGCCTTGAAAATGATGCTCGTCTTCTCGCTGAACACCTCCTCATCGTCCGTTAACTTCGACATGTCGACGTTGATGGCGCCGGTTTGACGGCAGGCAACCGAGAAATTTGACGGATCTTCATTGAGACCAAGCGGCTGGCCCCATCCGCCTTTCCGGGCCTGCGAGATGTGGCAGGTCACGCCCGGGACCTTTGGATCGTCAAAATCCGCGACACACACCTTATCGTTGGGCGAGAGAAAATTAAATGTCGTGCTGATGCAACTCAGCTCATCCGCCGGTGCAAAAGCCGGGATCGCAACGAAGAGTACCGTCGCCATAAAACACAGTTTCACTTTCGATCTCCTTTTCCCAGGCGCCTGCAAAAAGCAACGCTGTGGATCGGCCGAAAGTTCCTTTCGCCATTGGCAGCAGGTTCTCATGAACAGCGAGATCAGGACCGGCTTGCGCTACTTAAAAAGAACCGCAACATTTCGCGCGACGCATCGGGTCCGTCCGGATCGGTATATGAGCCTTCCGGCCTGCCTCCCGACCAACCGTGCCCCAGCCCCTCAATGGCCCACTGTTCCACATAAACAACACCCCGCGCGCCCCTGATCAAGGTGCGTGTGTAGGCGCGGCCTCCGGCCGAGCGGCCGTGTTGCGTCTCCTGCGCGGCGCCGGGGAAGCCCGCGCGAGCGTCCGCGACAATTAATTCGGCGTTCGACGGATGCACTGTCCGGTCGGACTCGCCATGAAAGACAATCGTGCGAACACGCGCGCCCTTCGGACGAGCCTTCCTTTGTGCGTTCGCCACGGGGCTCGTGTCGCCACCCATGGCGGCGAACGCGGACGGCAGGTCGGTGGCCAACCCGCAGGCGAGGCCGGAGTGAACTCCCGTCGCGGCATAAAGCTCGGGATAGGTGGCACTCATGATCAAGGCCATGGCGCCGCCGGCCGAAAGGCCAGCCACATAGACCCGCATGGGATCGATATCGTACTCCGCCATGATGGCGCGGGTAATTCCGGCAATGATGCAGGGCTCTCCTTCGCCACGCCTCTGGTCCTTGAGATCGAACCAGTTCCAGCATGCGGAGTGATTGGCTGTCGCCGGCTGTCTTGGATAGGCGACGATGAAGCCCTGTTCTTCCGCCAGGAGATTTATACCCGTGCCCATCGCGAAATCGTCGGGATCTTGGGTACAGCCGTGGAGCATCACAATCAAAGGACGCTTGCGGCCAATTACATGGCTCGGCAAGTAGACCTTATAATCCCGCGAGCCTGCCGCGCAGCTAAAGGTCCGGGTCAAAAACGCTGCCCCTTCCGGCACAGGCGGTGCGATGGGAGATTTCCGTAACGGCTTCGCGCTCGGCGCGAGGTGCGGACGATTGGCCCGGCGCAACGCCGTCAGCACTTCCCCCAATGGCCTTGTGGCGCGGGCGAGCCCTCGTGGTGGGCGTAACTCCCCCCAAGCAGCGCTCGCATTTTCGGGCTCCGGCTCAATTCGCCGCAGATTGCCGGCCGGTTGTGGACGGGGCGAGCGGGCAGAATCTCGTCCCTCCAGGGCGTGCCGGATCGCCCGCGTCGCCTCAACCACATGCTGGCTTTGCGCGAGTTTGGCGGCGTTCCGCATGGCATCGGTGAAAATGGGCTTCATGGGCCGAATCCTTTGCCAAACGCCGACACTGCCCTCACCGGATCCGGCCTTCGAGCGCCGCCTTGACTGGCTTGCTGGCCTGAAGCGCGCCAAGGACGGTGATCGACTCGATTGCCGCCAGCGCGAGTTCGGGCGTGACATCGCCGGCGATGGTCGCAAGCCCGACGACCTGAATGTTAAGCTTGCCGCCGGCGGCCTTGACCGCCTCCAAGTCCGCCCGGCTATAGAATCGCGAGCCAAGCTCGAGGGTGTGCCGCACAATTGATTTTTTTACGGCATCCGCGTGGGTGGCGAGCTGGTTGCGGATTGCTGTCCTGATCAAGTCGGTGCGATTGGCGTAAAAACCTTCGTTGACCAGCACATCGATATGGCCAAGATCGACATATCCGACGTTGACCGTGATTTTCTCGGTCTCGCCCGGCCTATCCCGCAGCCGATGCACATTTCCAGCCAAAACAGGCCTCCTGTTACCATCCGTACAGATGGTATATGGATGGTGAGAGAGTCGATTGCAAGAGGAAAAGTTAGGCAAAGCGAACGCTGGCGCCGCTCCAAGGCCCGGCGGTTTCCGGCGCGGGGTGACATCGCGCGCGGGATCTTCTAGGATCGCCGTGCTGGCGATGGGGGGCGTCACAATGGCGAGATCAAACGGTGACGGCGATCTGATCGCGGCAATCTACGACGCCATTATCGAACCGTCCGGCTGGGACGAGGTCGTCAAGCGCATCGTCGAGGCAACAGGATCGGTTAGCGGCGTCATCGGTATTCATCAGGTCGACCGGCCGGCTCATCGAATTGTTTCGGCCCTCGTTCCGGCCATGTATAATATTGATCCATTTTGGTCTGATGCATTTGTCCAAAACTATCATAAAAATAACCCACTCGACGTGCAGGTGCTGGCAGCCATGCCAGGCAAGGCGAGAGCTCCACCTTTATTACACAGACCGATAGTTTCAAAGCCTGCGCATTTTACAATGAATTCATGCGGCCGCAGGGACAAGCCGAAAATGTCGGCATTGGTCTTGTTCGCACGCCCATTACCGCCGGATATTTGGCGCTTCAAAGATCGCCAGCTTCGATTTCGCTGGAACCAGAACAATGGAAACTCTTGGAAAAGCTCGGGCCACATTTGCAGCGCGCTGCGGCGATCCAGGACCTCCTTTCCCGGACGAGAGCAACAACCGGCTCGCTCGGCGCGGCGCTCGCGGCCGCCGGTTTCGCCGTCTTTCTCTTGACCGGGGACTGCCGGATCGTCTTCGCCAACGCCAAAGCCGAGGACCTCGTGCGGCACGGGATGGGCCTGCGGTATGAGCACGGGCGGCTTGCGGCCACGAGCCCTGCGTTCACCGCGCGCCTGCATGCCCTCGCGCGCCAGGCGGCGTCTCCCAAAACAGGCGAGGACCATGCCGGCGGAACGCTCGAGCTTCGTCGCGGCGAGGATCACCCGCCGCTTGTCGCCCATGTCATCCCGCTCGCCCCGATCCGGACGATGGCCATCTTCGATCTCGACCGGCCGGCCGCCGCCGTCTTCATCGTCGACCCCGCCGCTGGCCTCGGCACCCAAATCCTGCACTTTGCCGCACGGTTCGGGCTAACCGCCGGCGAGACACGTGTTCTCGCCGAAATCATTGCCGGAAACGGCCTCCTTGCTGCCGCCGCGCGGCTCAAAATCACCGAGGCGACGGCGCGCACCCACGCGAAGCACGTTCTCGCGAAAACCGAAACCAACCGTCAGACGGAACTCATCCGCCGGTTCTTCGAGACCGCCTTGCCCGGCTCGCCGGGCGGCGCCTGACTTTTCAAAAATATGAACTCCCTTGAGCCCGGCATCATCCGTTCGGATGACGCCAGGGCCGAAGACGCGAGTTATCTTACCGTTGTTCCTTAAGCTTTAGGGGAAATGAACGTAAGACTTACTTGGCGAGCGTTATCGGCGTCCCGACTTCGCAGCCCCATTCGCGCTGGGGCACTCCCGATCCCGGTTCTAGTATTACTGGGCTTAATCTCAAGGAGGATGAGCAAGATGGAAATCCATCTGAAACCGCTTAAGATCTGTCGCCCGCTGTCCGACGTGATTGGAATGCCTTTGACCGTCGCCGCCGGTATTTCCCCACCCCTCATTCTGAAGCTCGGCTATGTCGATGACGACTACAGCGATAACGGCTACTATTCCCACGACGATGGTGTTGCGGGAACAACGTACCCTGTGACTGTTGATCCGAGCGTTGGATTCTCTTCAGCTTCCGAAGAGAAAGCCATGAAATACCGCTATCAAGATCGAGCCAATAATCATATAAGCTTACTTCGGGTTGTTAGACAGTTTAAACGACTTAACAATATCTCACTTTATTTCCTGTCGTTGGTATTTACAATTTTCCTTGCGACCGCTGCACACGCTGCTTGTGAACCTGGAGCGAACCAGGCCGCATTTTTCAAAGACGCAAATTTTGGAAATTCGTGCGTAGTCAGGGATATCGGCGATTATCCCAACTCGGGCGCAATTGGGCTGCCAAATGATTCGATTTCTTCGGTCAAACTTGGCAGCAACACGCAGGTTGTGCTTTGCAAAGACAATAATTTTCAGGGAGATTGCATCCTTCTGAAGTCCAGCCAATCCTTCGTTAACGACAATCGCGTGGGAAACGACCAGACGTCGTCCGTGAAAGTGCAACCCCTTGGCTTCGCCTCGTGCATGCCCAGCTCAACACAGGTCTCATTTTACGTGAACGCAGATTTTCTGGGGACATGTGTCGTCAAGGATGTCGGCGATTATCCGAATTCGGGCGCAATCGGGCTGCCTAATGACTCGATATCGGCCATCCGCGTCGGGAGCAATGTTCAGGTCGTCATCTGCAAAGACAACAATTTTCAGGGAGATTGCATCCTGCTGACATCGAGCGTCGGTTTTCTTAACAATAACCGCGTCGGCAATGATCAGGTCTCATCGGCGAAGGTTCAGACCCGCGGCTTCACGCCGTGCCAGCCGGGGGCCAATCAGGCAGCGTTTTTCATAGACGCGGACTTCCTGGGTTCCTGCGTCGTGAAAAATATCGGGGAATTTCCCACCGCTGAATCGATTGGCCTGCCCAATGATTTAATTTCGTCGATCAGGGTCGGCAACAAAACGCAGGTCGAGATATGTACCGACGTGCAGTACAAAGGCGACTGCATTTTGGTGACGAAGGACACGCCGTTCTTGAACGGGTCCCGCGTCCCCAATGATTCGATCACCGCCTTGAAGGTGCAGGCATTGGGTACGCGGGAGTGCGTGCCCGGAGCCAGTCAGGCGTCTTTCTTCATGCACGCCGACTATCTCGGGCCCTGCGTCGTGTTGGGCATTGGCGCCTACGCAAACCATACGGCGATCGGGCTCGACGACAAGTCGATTTCCGCGCTGCAAGTCGGTCCCGGCGCGCAGGCGTGTATTTGTACGGGCGAGAACTTCGGCGTCGCCTGTTCGAAATATACGAGCCAAAGTTCCTATATAGCGGAAAACGACCTGATCTCTTCGCTTAAGGTGCAAACGACCGGAGCCATCTGCGTGGCGGCCGCGCCGCCGCCGCCGACTGGCTACAGCCAACTCGCCATATTCAATTGCGATACGGATCACAGGACGGTGCATTACTGGACCCGCGACCTCACCACCGGCGCGCCGTTCGTCGAACAGGGATCCTCGCAGGCGCAATATTCGAACGGCTCCTGTCCGGCGGCGGCCTCGCCCGTCATCATCAAGCTCACCGACGGCCATAAGATCGAGTTCGTCGCCGTCGATCCCGGCGGCATCGCGTGCGGCGGGATCAACGATCCTCAGACAGGCGGCTGTGACCGCTCATCCTTCACGCAACCCTTCCTTGGGCAGGCGAGCGGGGCAAGCTTTACAATTACCGTGAATTAGGCGGCTCATCGGGGCTGACGCAATGATTTGGGCGGCGGCGATCGCCGCCCAGAGCGTCGCCACCTCTCGCGATCGAACCATCTGCGATTGGCCCCCGGATTATGCGCCGTTGAGTGAAAATGGCCTTTGAGTTAAATCGGTCCGCTCGGACGTATCGAAGAACCCGTTTTGATGCTTGACTTTACCAGAAGAAGCGGCTCTTACACCTGCCGACCCACGACGAACGCCCCGCGTTTCGACGCGGTGAACTTCTACGACCAGCGCTTCAACAGCGGTTTCACGGACCAACAGAAGGAGGACCTGGTCAATTTCCTTAAGACACTCTAAGATTTGCCTTTGCGCTAACGCAGCAATTACAATTGCCGCTTTCGTAAGCCCCAAGCATCATGAGCGCTTATTCGGGTAGCACCGGTCGCCACCGTGATAAATCCGGTCGCTGCGGTGTTGATAGCCCACCTTGACCGCCCTTACACTGGCCCCCGCGCCGTTGCCCGAAGGCCCCCCGCCCTGCTGTCACCCAAGGTAATATCGCCGCCGTGCGAGCGGGCGATGTCGAGGGCGATCGCAAGGCCGAGCCCGGTGCCGCTCGTCCGGGCGGATACCCGCTTCGCTCCAGCGTCTTCGTCTAACGCCAGCTGCGCGACTTGAGTTGAGTGTGCATTTGAATGACATTACGCAATTCGCGCGGCCGCTTCATCCAAAGCCACAAGCGCGACTCGCAATAGGCATAGGGACAGCGGAGCGCCGGCCAATGAATGGAAAGATCCGGGTTGGCATAGGCGGCTGGACCTACGAGCCTTGGCGCGGAACCTTTTATCCAAAAGGTCTCGCGCAAAAGGGGGAGCTCGAATATGCGAGCCGGCGGCTGACCTCAATCGAGATCAACGGAACTTATTACGGCACGCAAAAGGCGGAGAGCTTCGCGCGATGGCGCGAGGAGACGCCCGAGGGCTTCGTGTTCGCGCTCAAGGGCCCGAGATTCACCACGAACCGGCGCATCCTCGCCGAGGCAGGGGGCTCGATCGAGCGCTTTTTCGCGAGCGGTGTCATGCATCTCAAAGAGAAGCTCGGCCCGGTAAATTGGCAGTTGCTGCCGACGAAACAGCATGATCCCGCCGATTTTGAAACCTTCCTCAAGCTGCTGCCGAAGAGCATCGAAGGCCGCCGCGTCCGGCACGCCGTCGAGGTTCGGCACGACAGTTTTCGCACCGGTGAGTTTGTCGACCTCCTGCGCGCCTACGGAATTGGCATAGTCCTCACAGACAAGGACGGGTTTCCGCACATTCCCGACGTCACGTCTTCATTCGTCTATGCCCGCCTGCAGCGCTCGTCGGAGGATGAGGAGAACGGTTATCCGGTGGATGCTCTCGACGTATGGGCCGAGCGGGCATTCGCCTGGTCGCGGGGGAGCGTCCCAAACGACATCGAACCGCTCACCGCTCCCGAGAAGAAACCGCCAAAGTCACGAGACGTTTTCATCTACTTCATCGACGGCTTTAAGCCGAAAGCGCCGGCTGCAGCGATGGCTTTGATCGAAAGCCTTTCCGCGCTCGCACATAGATCGCGCTGATTTCGGATTGAATCGATCCAAAATCGCCATGTTCGATTTCAACAGTTTAAAGCGGGATGAGGAAAGCTGGTTCCCCATCTTCCTCGTGTTGCTCGAAGCGCTGCGAAATGAGCTTGAGGCTACACCGGCACCCTGACCGTTGCCCGCAAGCCCCCCGTCCTGCTGTCGCCCAAGGTAATATCGCCGCCATGCGAGCGGGCAATGTCGAGGGCGATCGCAAGTCCGAGCCCGGTGCCGCCCTCGTCCTGGTTGCGCGCGGCGTCGAGGCGGAAAAACGGTCGGAACACGTCCTCGCGCCGGCCGGGCGGAATGCCGGGGCCGTCGTCGTCGACGTGGATCGTCAAAAAACGCCGATCCCTGACCGCTTCGATGGAAATCCGGTTCGCGTGGCTTTGCGCATTGCCAATGAGATTAGCAAGGCAGCGCTTGAACGCATCGGGCCGCACGGTGACCAGCGGCTCCCCGGAAAACGAGACTTTGGCATCGAACCCCGCGCGCTCGGCGTCGAGGCGCAAATCCTCCAAAAATTCCTCCATGTCGATATTCGCCGCGCTCTCCCCGGCATCGCCCCGCGCGAAGGCAAGATAGGTCTCCAGCATGCGCTGCATTTCCTCGACGTCTTTTTGCAAATCCCTTGTCTCTTCGGTCTCGCCCATCAAGGCGAGCGAAAGCTTGAACCGCGTGAGGATGGTGCGCAGATCGTGGCTAACCCCGTTCAGCATGGCGGTGCGCTGCTCGAAAGCGCGCTCGATCCGCCGTTTCATCTCGATGAAGGCTTGGCCCGCCTGCCGCACCTCCCGCGCGCCGCGCGGATAAAATTCAAGATCGCGCCCCTTGCCGAACGCTTCCGCCGCGCCCGCAAGCCAAAGGATCGGCTTGATCTGGTTGCGCAGAAAGGCGATCGCCGCGACGGTCAAGACGAAAGAAGTGCCGATCATCCACAAAAGGAAGATCTGGGAATTGGACGCATAGGCGGCGCCGCGCAGGGCGACGACGCGCAGGATCGAGTTATCGAGCTTGACCCTGATCTCGATGAAATCCGAGCGCCCGACCGTATCGAGCCAGAAGGGCTTGCCGATCTGGCGCCGGATCTCGTGCGACAAGGCGGCATCGAGGATCGAGAACAAAGGTTTTGGCAGCGCCGGCGGCAGTTCGCCGTTCGGGAGGAACTCCATGTCGATCTTCAACCGCTGCTGGGCGATCTGGGCTAGGATCTGGTCGTTTGTCCGGCCCGGATAAAGTTGATGAAGCTCGACGATCGCCGCGATATCCTGGGTCAAGGCGGTGGAAAGGTGCTTCGTGACGAGCTGCCAAGACCGCTCCATGAAAACATAGGTGAGCACGCATTGCAGGATCACCATCGGCACGATGACGATGAGAAGCGCCCGCGCGTAGAGACCTTTGGGTAGGATTGCGGCCACCTTGCGCCAGAACACCCGCCACCAGGAGCGGGATTGCGCGAATGAGATGGGAAGGGAAAGGCTCATAGCGCGGCCCAGGTCAACTGTGTTTCATTCGTGGGCACTTCGAATTTGGTTCGCGTGCGCCGGAAGCCGACATATCGATCTCCAAACCGCTGCGAACGTCAGAAACCTGGACGTCACTTTAGGACGGTTGCCTCAAGAAATTTCTCGTAACACGCAGGTTTCATATGGAGGTTCAACCTCTTCGGAATTTGACAATTCCGTTCTAATTCCGGTATTTCAACTATCTGAACGATTTCAGGTAGATGCTTCTCAACAAGTAATGCCAGCAAGTCTTCGGCGTAGAGCAACAGTCCCTCGCACAAATTGCCCATATCCGTGATCACCTCAAGTGGAGGATCGCCGTTTAAGCGCCATGTCGGTCGCTGCACCGTATTGCCCACATGCTTGAAATTCTCGACGTACAGGCGGCCCGAGCGCCCACCCGGATGCTCCACGGCGTTCCGCATCCGTATCACATGGTCGATCCAAGACTGATATCTGCGGAGGAATTTTGTAAGCCGATCACTATTCCCGAAATTGCATTCTGCCCAATGGATAGCCTCCTTGCCAAGGTGACTTGCTTTGCTTTCTTTGGTGAACTTAATTGGACCCAACGGCACGAACACTATCGATATGTCGCGAAGAAAGTTCTTGGCCTCATAGAGAAACATCTCGGCGGTCCGGTCCAGGTCAACCAAATGGGGAATATGGGTGGTTTGGGGGTTGCCGGACGGACAAGCCTCCGCCTCTAGTTCGTTCTGTTTCCGCTTCAGCTCATTCCAGGTATCGAAGCAGCGGAGGAGCCGGCGTCCCGCTTCAAAATAAATGCGTTTCGTCTCATCTTGAAGCTCTGGCGAAAATGTACTGGCTTGCAGCAGATCGAAAGTCTGTAAGTGCAATCGGGCGACGACGGGGTGATTCGTCCCGTGGTCGGAAATTTTTGAAATAACAAACGGCACGTCGGTAGGCCTTTCAGTATCGCTGTTGGGGCCGGTTTCGCTCCATAAGTTACGGGTCGCAAGGGCTCATCGCATCTTCTGGCTCGCTTTCTCTCGGCGTGGACAGCATCGCGGATGCGCGAAAGCCTTGCGGTCGGTATGGCCCAGCGCTCAGCGCAGTGCCGACGTCTCCTTTGGGTCAAAACCAGGCGCCTGCGCCACCGGTCCAGTAAAACTGTTTCAGCGGTCCACCAGCAAGCGGTAGCCGGCGCCCCGGGCGGTCTGCAAATGCAGCGGATTGGCTGGGTCGCGCTCGATCTTGCGGCGCAGCCGGTTGATCTGAACATCGACTGTCCGCTCGTTGGCGGCGACGCCTGAACCCGCGAGGGTTTCCCGCGCGACCGTTCCGCCCGCGTTTTCGGCGAGAAGCCGCAGCATGTCGCGCTCCCGGTCGGTCAGCCTTACGATCTCGTCGCGCTGGCGAAGTTCGCCGCGGCCAAGATCGAAGCTGAAATCGCCAAAACGCACAAAAGCCGGAGGTCCCGTGATCGCGCGCGGCGCCGCGCGGCGCAGGATGGAGGCGATCCGCAAAGCGAGTTCGCGCGGCTCGCAGGGCTTGCCGAGATAATCGTCGACCCCGGTTTCCAGACCGCGCACCCGGTCTTCCGCTTCGCTCCGCGCGGTCAGCATCAAAATAGGCACGTGCGCGAGTTTCGTGGCGCCGGCCCGCAGCCGCGCCGCGAAAGAAAAACCATCCTCGCCCGGCATCATGACATCGAGGACGATCAGATCGAAGGAAAGACTCTTGAGGCGGGCCATTGCTTCCGCGGCATCGGCGGCGGTCGTGACGCGATACCCTTCTTCGCTCAGCAGGCGGGACAACAGCGCCCGGATGCGCCGGTCGTCATCGACAATCAGAAGATGCGCGGCGTCGTCGGCTGGCGCGGCCAGCGCCGGAGAACCATTCGATGAGCCATTCGCATCCTGGCTCACCGTTGCTGCCCCGAAACCGGGCCGGCGCCGGTCATCGCCGCAATCTTGTCCCGCCTGCCCACGTCGATCATGGCGAGGAGAAAGTCAATCGCCTGCGCGCGCGCTCCCGCCGGCCGCTCTCCGAACACCCGCGCGAACCGTTGCGACTGCACGACGGCGACATCCCGCGCAAGAGCCTGTCCGCGCGCGGTTGGAAACAATTGGCGCTGGCGGCGGTCCTTCATGCCTGGGCGGGCCTCGACATAGTTCCGGCCGATCAATTCCTTGAGGACGCGATTGAGACTCTGCTTGGTGATTTTCAAAATGTCCAGCAATTCGGCGATGGTGAGGCCCGGTCGCCGGGAGACAAAATGCAACACCCGGTGATGCGCCCGGCCAAACCCAAGCGTAACGAGGAGATGATCGGCATCGCCGACAAAATCGCGATAGGCGAAGAACATGAGCTCGATCAATTCGAACATCGGCGCGCCCGGTTCGGCGGCGGCCGCGAAAGGAGGCCTCTCCGCGAGGTTTTGCGAAACGTCTCGCCGGCGAACTATCGGGTGCACATCCAGGGCCTTTTATGTCAGTAATATTGACATATTTCAGGAAGATCCGTACACGTCAAGCCCCCGCCCGGCGGCGGTTTTTTCATTACGGCCCATGGTTTTGCGATCCCCGCCCTGCCATATTAGGCCAACCAGCAAGGCCGCGCTTTGCCGCGAAACCTCACCGCGGGCCCGGCCACAAGCCCAGGAGTGAGCAATGTCGGCTTTGCCCTTCGACCAGCGCGACGGCTTCATCTGGATGAACGGCAATCTGGTCGCGTGGAAGGAAGCAACGCTTCATGTGCTTTCCCACGGTCTGCATTATGCCTCTTGCGTCTTCGAGGGCGAGCGCGCCTACGGCGGCCGCATTTTCAAATCCGCCGAACATTCGGAGCGGTTCAGAACCTCGGCGGAGCTGCTCGATTTCGAAATTCCCTATTCCGCGGCGGAACTGGACAAGGCGAAGCAGCTCGTCGTCGATAAGAACAATCTGCCAAACTGCTACGTGCGGCCGGTCGCTTGGCGCGGCAGCGAAATGATGGCGGTCGCGGCGCAGAACTCGACCATCAACGTCGCGATCGCCGTCTGGGACTGGCCGAGCATGTTCGGCATTGAGCAGAAAATGCAAGGCATCAGGCTCGATATCGCCGATTACCGGAGGCCCGATCCGATGACCGCGCCGGCCCGCGCCAAGGCCGCCGGGCTCTATATGATCTGCACCATCTCAAAACATCGCGCCGAGCGGCGCGGCTATGCCGACGCGATGATGCTCGATTGGCAGGGGCGGGTCGCCGAATGCACCGGCGCCAATATTTTCTTTACCGCGAAGGGCGCGATCCACACCCCGATCGCCGATTGCTTTTTGGATGGGATCACGCGGCGCACGGTGATCGACCTCGCGAGGCGGCGCGGCATCGAGGTGATCGAGCGCCGCATCATGCCCGACGAGCTGTCCGGCTTCGAGGAATGTTTTATCACCGGCACCGGCGCCGAGGTCACTCCGGTTTCCGAAGCCGGCCCCTGCAAATTCACGCCGGGCACGATGTCCCGCGCGCTGATCGACGATTATTCCGCCGAGGTGCGCCCAAAACAAAAGGCGGCCTGACGGGAATGAATTGCCGTTTCGCCGGTCACCGGCAGGAGCGGTGCCCTGGGCAGGCAGCGGCGAGACGTCAGCCCCCGACGCCCGGCGGGAGCTGGAGCTTTTCCGCGACCGCCGTCAGAGCCGGTGCTTCGCCTGATTTGCCTGCTTGAAGCGCCGCAACAGCAGCATTAATTCGCGCAATATCTCCCTCATCTGTGAGTTGTTTACTCGATATTCCGTCCACCTGCTCAAGGCCCGCAAAGTGCGGACGGCGCACGGTCATCATCGACGAGGATTACCAGAGCTTCCTTCAATCGCTGCCCCTCGTTCGCGAGGACGCGTGACCTATGGCCCAAAAACGAACCCCGCAGCGGGCGGCGGCGGGGCTCGGAATGCTGATCTCGTTGAAGCGGCAAGATTATTGCGATGCTGCCACTCCTTCAAGCGCATTCTTAACCCGAGACGCTCAGAAAATCACTCCGTCGCGGCGCGAGCCTTGTTCTTCACGGGAGACTTTTCTCGAAGTCGTTGTAAAGCTCGACGAGATCCGGACCGAACGAAACAGCCTTCGTGACAATGGCGTGGATTTTGTGTCCGTCTTTCGAAACCACGAGCGCCTTATCGCGGGTAAATTTGCCCGGGACAATTACGACTTGCATCATCCCCGTGCAGTCTGGGTTGACTTTGTAGGTGCCGCTCTCGTGTTGAAATCCGGCAGGGCTGCCTTTGGGCAGCGGTTGCACGCCGTTTATGAGAACATAGTCCTCTTGGGTAAATTTGCCCAAACCGTCGAACTTTATGATCCCAATCGCGTCCTGCAATCCGGTGACTTTTCCGTCCGGGGGATTTAGGGTTTTCCCGTGAACGGTGAATGTATATTCGCCTTGTATCGTGCCGTTGGAGCAGACAACGCGTGCGCCTTCGCCTTCGCCTGCGCGCGCCTGGCCGGCTACCGCCACAATGCCAGCCAGCAAAACCAAACTTCCTCTAAGCATATCACCCTCCTCTAGGGTTGTGCTGTGCAGGTGGCCTCCCTCGGAGGCTAAACCCGCATCGCCCGGATTGATTGTCACGAAACCGCTTCCTCCGCTCCCCCTGTTCAGGGGGAGCGGTTGGTGATATTGCTTCGGTGCGCGGCAATGCCGGAGGGAGAGACCGATGGGGGCGGTCGAGCATCTCAAGACCTTGTGCTGCCTCGGGCTCAAGCCCGAGAGCGCGATGGTTGCCGTCGTGCCGGTGCTGCACGAGATCATTCCGCATGGCTGGTCGCGTCTCGGCCTTGTGCGCCCAATGCCACGATAGCCGCCCTATACGCCGAACATCCGGCAGCGGCTGCGCTCGCTCGCGAGCGCTTGTGGACACACTTCAATGATCCAACAGGAGTTCTTTCCCTTTGGGTCCCTCTTGTTCGTGCGTTAGGGATCGGCTGGACCTTGCCTTGGCAGTGCCGCAAATGGTTCGACAGTTCCTATTACCGCGAAATAGAGGCTCCGCTTGATGCCTGCTGGTGGCTGGACGCGATGGTCGGCGATGGAGGCCGGACTATCGGGTTTGTTCACCTCACGCGTCCGCGCAGCGCCCGCCCGTTTACTGTGGACGACGTTCAGCGCCTCGACAGGCTGCGTCCCTGGCTCGGACACGCATTCCGGCGGCCCGCATCTGACGCGCGCCCGGAGGATGGAGCTCCAATAGGCACGGCAGGACCAACCGTGCTGAGCGGGCAGATGATCTTGGCGCCCCACGCGAGGGTCGTTTTCCAGACTAATGGCCTCGAATTTCTGCTCGGAATTCTCGCGGGAGAGCCGCTCAATCTAACGCGCTGCGTGCCCGCACGCGACAGGCTGCCTGCGCCGGTTTTGAAACTGCTCCAGGAGATCACCGGCGCTGCAAACGGCACTTCCAACGCGCCGCCGCGCCTGCGGATTTCAACCGCCTATGGCGTTCTCATGCTCGAAGCGAAATGGCTCGTGCCCACGGGTACGCTTCCGCCGGACGCCGCCAAGGATCCGAAATCCTGTCTCATCTCAGTGACGATAGAATTGCACGAACATGCCATTGCCCATGCCGCTCGCATTTTGCGGGAAAGCGGCGCCACGCCAACGCAGATAAAGGTCGGCATTCAACTTGTCTTCGGGAAGCCAAAACCTGTGATCGCGGACGAACTCGGCATCCAACTCTCCTCGGTCGCGGATCTCACGAAAAGGCTCTATCAGACTCTCGATGTTCACAATTCCGCCGAGCTCGGCACGAAAATCTGGCTTGGCCAAAAACACGACGCGGCGCGCCAAATTTTCGGCGCGCCGGATAGTCGGTGGTCCTGATTTTCAATGTCGTGGCGCTTTCTCCTATTGCGCCCTTCGCTCTTCCGAGAGTTTCACGGCTTTAATCAGCATCAAAACCTTGGGAACGAGGAAAGGAAGCACCACGGCGGTCGCCACCGAAGCCGCTGCGGTCAGGAGTTTGACATAGCCTGAGAGCCAGTAGGTCGCGTTCCAGATCGTCCACACTTCCATGAAGTGGGTAATGCTGCAGGAGAAGATGAATACGCCGAAGGCCACAAAGATCCATGAAAAAGGCATGTCGTGGCGAGCGCGATAGATGAGATAGATAAGCGTAGACGAGATCGCAATGTAGGAGAGCCCGATCAGGAGGTCGGAGCTTACGTGCAAAAAATATAGCTGCGGCACCCACAGGTAGCACATCCCGTGGGGCATGAACAACTGCTCTGCGAAGCCGGTTGAAAAAAGATTGGCCGCCAGCCTGGGCCAAGCAACCAACAATACAACGGCCGGCGCCAGCAGCGCTGCGCCATAAGAGAGCATCCGCCAATCGCGGCGTTGAGGCTCGGATATTTCGTGTCTCGACATGATTAGTTCTCCTCCACATGATTGGTTGTCTGGGAATAACGATCGCCAGGGCTGGTTATCACAAACCTGCTTCGTTCGCTCCCCCTGTTCAGGGGGAGCGGCTGGTGCTATTGGTTTTGGGTGTGCGGCGGCGCCGGAGGGACCGATGGGGGCGGTCGAGCATCTCAAAACCTTGTGCTGCCTGGGGCTCAAGCCCGAGAGCGCAATGGTTGCCGTCACGCCCTTGCTGCATGAGATCATCCCGCACGGCTGGACGCGGATGGCTTTCATCGAGCCAGACTCCACGCTGAGCCACGGCTACTCGCAAAACCCAGCGATGGCGCTCCAACTGGTGCGCTTTCTCGAGCTTTTGCATGACCCCACGAACATAATTGGCTCCCTTTACCTACCCAACTTTAAGGCCGTTGGGATCGGCTGGGCCTTGCGTCGTCAAGGGCGTGGCTGGCTGGACAGCGACTGGTACCGGGAAATAGAGGCCCCGGCCGATTCTTGCTGGTGGCTCGAAGCGATGATTGGCGATGGCGCGCGCACCATCGCTTCCGTGCACTTGACGCGGCCGCGCAGCGCCCGCCCCTTCACCACGGACGTTGTGCAAAGGTCGACCCGCTGCGTCCCTGGCTCGCGCATGCCTTTCGCCAATCCCGTCCCGAGAGTGGGCCGCAAGATCTGCTTTGCGCGAGCGTGACGGGAACGCCGGTGCTCAGCGGACAAATGGTTCTGACGGCTGACGCAAAGGTCATCTATCAGACACGGGACACCCGGCTCCTGCTTACATATATCGACCAACGGACGATTGAAGAAAGGTACCGAAGCTCTGACCACGACCAGGTGCCTGCGCCGGTCCTAAAACTCCTGCAAGCGATCACCGGCGCAGCGAACGGCACTTCCAACACGCCGCCACGCATGCGGATTTCGACCACCTTTGGGGTTCTGACGCTCGAAGCGAAATGGCTCGCGCCTGCGGGCACGCTTCCGGCGGACGCCGCCAGGGATCCGAAATCCTGTCTCATAGCTGTAACGATGGAACTCCACGAACACCCCATTGCCCATGCCGCTCGCGTGCTGCGCGAAAGCGGCGCCACGCCAACGCAGATCAAAGTCGGCATTAAACTTGCCCTTGGCAAGCCGAAGCCAGTGATCGCGGATGAACTCGGCATCCAACTCTCCTCGGTCGCGGATCACGCGAAAAGGCTCTATCAGACTCTCGATGTTCACAATTCCGCCGAGCTAGGCACAAAAATCTGGCTTAGCCAAAAACAAGACGAGGCGCGCCAATATTTGCGGCGCGCGGGGTAAGCCGCGGCCCTGATACCGACTCTCGGTGTTCGTGACTTTACCGTCATGCCCGGCCTTGAGCCGGGCATCCAAGCACGGAAGGCGTGCGTCTGGATGGCCGGGCCAAGCCAGGCCATGACATTGGGAGGGTCGGTGGGTCATGCGCGCTTGCCCGGGCATTGCGACGTTTGCCGCTTTGCTAATCGCCCTGCAAGCGGCGGCACAGAAACTCCAGCTGGTCGAAGGTTTTGTAGCGCACCACCACTTCGCCGGCCTCGCCCGCCTTGTCGTTGATCCTCACGTTCATTCCGAGCTGTTCCATCAGCTTCTTTTCCATCGCCCGCGTATCGGCGTCTTTTTCCTTGGCGCCGCGCTTGCGCGGTCCCTGCCCCTTGGCGCTAGAGTCCTCGGAGGCGCCCTCCAGCAGCTTTTCTGCGTCCCTGACCGAGAGGTTTTGCGCGACGATTTTTTCGGCGAGCGCGTCCGGCTCGGCGACCGACAGCAAGACCCGCGCGTGCCCGGCGGAAATCTTGCCCTCGCGCAGCAGGGCCTTGGTGCGCTCGGGCAGTTTTAGAAGCCGCAAGCAATTGCTGACATGGCTGCGGCTCTTGCCGATCACCTTGGCAAGATCGGCCTGCGTATAGAGGAATTCATCGCCCAGCCTTTCGTAACCAGCCGCTTCCTCGAGGGGATCGAGGTCGGCTCGCTGGACGTTTTCGATGATCGCGAGCTCGAGCGCCTGCCGGTCATCGGCCTCGAAGCTGATAATCGGCACCTCATGCAATCCGGCCCGCTGCGCCGCCCGCCAGCGCCGCTCACCTGCGATAATTTCGTAAGTGTCCGCGATCCCCGCCAAAGGGCGCGCGAGAAGCGGCTGAATGATGCCTTTTTCCTTGATCGAGGCGGCCAGTTCGTCGAGGGATTCTTCACTGAAATTTCTACGCGGGTTGCGTGGATTGGGGCGGAGAAATTCGATCGGAATTTTCTGCTGGCCGCGAACGCGCGTGGCGGCGGCGAGCGTCTCCTGGCCGCTAAGCAGGGCGGCAAGACCGCGCCCGAGCCGCGGCGGCGCTGCTTCGGCGGATTTAGCTGGCTTCATGCTGAAATACCCCGGTTAAGAATAATTCTATTGGTGCCGGCCCTAGAACTCGGTCTGTTTCAAAGGCCCGCATACGACAACCTTCGCCTTTGCCCTGAGAAAGCCCGAAGGGCTGTCTCGCCCATCCGTGCCCCCGCCCCCGGCGGCCGCGCCATTTCCTCGCTCGCGCTGGATCACTTCCGTCGCCAGTTTTAGATAGGCTTGGCTGCCGCTGCATTTAAGATCGTAAAGAAGAACTGGCTTGCCATGTGACGGCGCTTCGGACACCCGGACGTTGCGCGGGATGACCGTTTCATAGACCTTGTCGCCCATAAAACCCCGCACGTCCGCCACCACCTGCGCGGCCAGCGTGTTGCGCGAATTGAACATCGTCAGAACAATCCCGTGCATTGTCAGTCCGGGATTGAGACTGTTCCTGACCTCATCAATCGTGGTCAACAGCTGCGACAACCCTTCGAGCGCGAAAAACTCGCATTGGAGCGGCACGAGCACGGCATGCGCGGCGGCCATCGCGTTCATGGTCAGAAGATTGAGGGAAGGTGGGCAATCGACGAGAACATAGGTGAAGCGCTCCTCGGCCGGGACAGCGTTCTGCTCTTCCGCGAACCCATCGAGCGCTTTCTTGAGGCAAAAGGCGCGATCCGGGCGCGCCGCGATTTCGAGCTCGAAACCCACGAGATCGAGCGTCGAAGGCGCGATGAAGAGGCGGGGAACCCCGGTTTCCCGGAGAACGGCGCCGAGGCGCTGTTGTCCGCTCAAGACATCGTAGGTCGAAATTTTGCGGTCGGCACGGTCGATTCCAAGGCCGGTGGAGGCATTGCCTTGCGGATCGAGATCGACGACGAGCACCCGTTCTCCGATCGCGGCGAGCGCGGTTCCGAGGTTGATGGCGGTCGTGGTTTTGCCGACCCCGCCTTTTTGATTGGCAAGCACGAGTATGCGCATGGCGGCGGCAGGCACCTCGTTCTCCTTCAATGGCCTTGTTTCCGATTTATTATAATTTCGTTCGCATATACTTAGGACGCTTCGAACAACGCCCGCAATGGCCGCGAATGTCACCACGAATGTGGTCAAGCTCCTTTAGGAAAGGGAATTATACGCTTGACTCCCTTATGGTCGATCTCAAGGCCAATAATCACTGAGAAGGAACTGGTGGGCTTGGCGGGTGAGACGGTTGGGAGGGCGAAAATATGGCTGGTCGCGGAGGCCATATCCATCCAACAAACTCTTGCCCCGATTTTAAGGCTACTGGAAACACAAAAGCCACAAATGCGAGAACTATACCGATCAGAATTGCTCTATATATATTAGTCAGAAATTCTATTGTCGGTTGCAACCCAGCAAGCTTGGCATTCATTGCGTTTTCGAGGTCGCGAATTCTTGTTAGCAACGCTTTGCAACGAAAAAATTTCCTTGCTCATACCCTTAATAATGTCGTTAGAAATGTCATCTAAGGGAATTCCATGGTAGGTTTGATTCGATACGCTGTCAATGTCGCAAAACCATATCTTAAATACTTTGTCATTTTCGCAAATTTGAATTGGTGATGGACTTGCATTGTACACAGCATAGACCAATTTTCCATTATATCCAGGATCTACATGAAATCCAGAAACATTGATTAAGCCCTGGAACTTCATAGGAGTTCTCATCGATATAAATGCCATTGCATAATGAGGAATGTTGACTTCCTCCTTTGTAAGCAAATAAGCAAATTGGCCGGCGGGAATGAGAAAAGACTCTCCGTCTGTTAAGAAAGTTTTCTTTTGCTCGTAGCCGGTTTCCCGGTCGGCTGTTCGATAGTAACAGTTCCCCATGCGTAGCGTGTACGAATTGCAGTCAACTTGCCCGTCCGAAAACGGAATGATGACGTTTCGATTCTGTAAAAGTTTTTCGCCGCTCCAAAAGGCCATTGTGCCAATCATTCGGTAACGTAAAACTGCCGCGCCGCCAGCTCCTTTCGTCGCTCGCACAATGCGTCAACGAGGTCAAATTGCAGTTCATCAGCCGTAGTGATCAGCCAGTGTAGTATGTCGATGTTGGCGTTCCGCGCTAAGGAAAAAGAATCCTCCAGGTGATCAAGCTTTTCACATGCATCTGCAAAACGGCCGACGGCATCAGCGAACATCCAAAGCGGATCGATCTGATCAGATCGGCTGGTCGTCTCTCCTCCGATCGAAGCTAAATCCTGATGTAGCGTATTCGCCGCGCTGAGACTGATTAGGAGCGCATCGACCAAAGTTTGTTTTTGCGGTTTCGGCTCGGCGGAACCTCGCGCCAGGCGACCGACATATTTGGCAAAGTGCAAACCATAATGCTTCAGCCGGTCGGACTTGGGCAGACAAAGGATGTCGAAATGATCTCCGTTGATCGTGATGAAACTGCTCACGTTGCATACGCAGAAACTCGTTGGGAGACAACATGTTGCTTTGCTCCGCGAATCATCTACCAACGAAACTATAAACAAAATATCATGTAGAATCAAGAGGATGTAAGTGATTTATATCCTTTGACTATTCCTACTTCTCCACAGTCGCCAATTCAACAAGCGGTATTTAACAATTTCCGGACGAGGGAGTCGAATATACAATTCCCAAAATCACTCCAGCAAATCGAGGCGCGATCGTCACCCGGCTCGCCGCCTGACAAGCACCAAGCGCGCCGCGGAACAGGTTTGGCTCGCTATCGTCGTGATTAAGTATTTACCGGCCGTTAATGAATCGGTCAATTCAGCCTCAAAGAGTTTTCCCTTGGAAAAAACCCCAACGGCGCCTTGGTCGATGAATTTTTCCGCGTAGCCGAGGAGTGTTGCGAGCGGCGCCAATCCGCGCGCGCTCACCGCATCGATCTGCTCGTCGAGGGCGGGCAGGATCTTTTCGAGTCTGCCGCAGTGGACGATCGCGGGCGCCGATGTTTCGCGTATGACATTTTGCAGAAAGGCGCATTTGCGCCGGTTGGCCTCGACGAGATGCACCAGCGCGCCTGGCTCGCCCGCATATTTGATCGCGGTCACAAGCCCCGGAAATCCGGCGCCCGAGCCGAGATCGAGCCAACGCCGCGCCTCGAGCACCGCGTCCGCGACCTGGAGCGAATTGGCGAAATGCCGGATCCAGAGATCGTCCAAGCTCGATGTGCCGACGAGATTAACGACGCGCTGCCATTTTTCGAGGAGATTTGCGTAGATTTCCAAGCGCCGCAGCGTCTCCCCCGGGAGGTCCGCGAGGAGAGGGTGCGCGGATCGTGGAAAGCTCTCTTTGCTTTTGGCAACGCTCAAGATCTCGCACCCGCACGGCGAAGCTTTGCGGCCAGAAGGGTCATGGCGGCGGGCGTCATTCCCTCGATTCGTGCGGCCTGCCCCATGGTGCGCGGCCGGATGAGGTCGAGCCGCGCCCGGATCTCGTTGGAAAGGCCAGGCAGCAGAGCAAAATTGACATCATCGGGGATGGCCAGCCCCTCGTCGCGGCGGAAGGCTTCGATGTCTTTCGTCTGGCGGTCGAGATAGACCGCGTATTTGGCATCGATTTCGATTTGCGCGGCGGCCTTTGGCGCCATCTCGCCAAGCTCCGGCCAGATCGCCCGCAGGCTTCCAATCGAAACGCCTGGCAGGGCCAGGAGGCCGAAAGCGGTCCGGCGGGTTCCGTCGCAATTGACCTTGAGGCCCTGCCGCGCCGCTTCGCTCGGGGTGAGGCTCAACCTTTGGAGGAGCGCCCGCGCGCGGGAGAGAGCCGCCTCTTTCATGGCATAAGCCCGCCGCCGCTCCGCGCCAACGCAGCCGAGATCGGCGCCCCGCGCGGTCAGCCGTTGATCGGCGTTGTCGGCGCGCAGCGACAGGCGATATTCGGCGCGCGAGGTGAACATGCGGTAAGGCTCGCTCACCCCCTTCATCACCAAATCGTCGATCATGACGCCGATATAGGCGTCCGAGCGGCTGACAATGAGCGGGTCCTTGGCGCTGGCGCGCAACGCGGCGTTGAGCCCGGCGACAAGGCCTTGCGCGGCCGCCTCTTCGTAGCCCGTCGTGCCATTGATCTGCCCGGCGAGAAAAAGCCCATGAATTTTTTTTGTTTCCAGGCTCGGGCGCAGCGCGCGCGGGTCGATGAAATCATATTCGATCGCATAACCGGGCCGCAGCATCCGGGCCCTGGAAAGCCCGGGAATGGTATGGAGAAATTGCTCCTGGATCTCCTCCGGCAGGGAGGTCGAAATGCCGTTGGGATAGATGGTGGTATCGTCGAGTCCCTCCGGTTCGAGGAAAATCTGATGCGCTTGGCGCTCCTTGAAGCGAACCACCTTGTCTTCGATCGAGGGGCAATAGCGTGGCCCCCGGCCAGAAATCGCGCCGGAATAGACCGGCGACTGGCCAAGATTTTTTTCGATAATTGCGTGGCCCTCTGCAGTCGTGTGGGTGATGAAGCAATCGACCTGCGGCGTGAGGATCGCCTCGGTCAAAAAGGAAAAAGGCTCTGGGTCGGCATCGCCGCTCTGGCGTTCGAGCTTGTCCCTATCGATCGTGCCGCCATCGAGCCTTGGTGGCGTTCCGGTCTTGAGACGCCCGAGGCCAAGGCCTAGTTCCTGCAGTCTCTGGCCGAGGCGGATCGCCGGGCTTTCCCCCATGCGCCCCGCCGGAAAGGCCTTTGTGCCGATATGGATGACGCCGCGCAAAAAAGTCCCGGTGGTCAGGACGAGCGCGCCGCAGCGGATTTTTTCGCCATATGCGGTCTCGATCCCTTCCACGCGGTTGTCCTTCAAGAGAATATCGGCGGCCTCGGCTTCGATCACGCTGAGATTTGCGGTGTCCCGGATTGTCGCGCGCATCGCTTCACGGTATAGCTTGCGGTCGGTTTGCGCCCTCGGGCCGCGCACGGCGGGGCCTTTGGCGCGGTTTAGAACGCGAAACTGAATTCCGGCTTTGTCCGCGACGCGTCCCATGAGCCCGTCGAGGGCGTCGATTTCGCGCACGAGATGCCCTTTGCCGAGCCCGCCGATGGCGGGATTGCAGGACATTGTGCCGATCGTAGCAAATGAAAGCGTGACGAGCGCGGTGCTCGCGCCCATGCGCGCTGACGCCGCCGCCGCCTCGCAGCCGGCATGGCCGCCGCCCACCACGATCACGTCAAACCCCTCCGCCATATTCCCGCCTCCCTTAGAATTCGTCTAAAAACGTTTCACGTGAAACGAGACCTGTGCGCAAGTGCTTCCGGGTGCTTGCGCTGGCTCGCTGCGCATGATTCTTTTTGCCTGCAACGACTGGGAGTGGATCATGGCACACCGGTGGATCGGGCAGGAGATGTTTCGCTTCGGCGCAATGGCCGAACGCCAAACGAGCCTCGACGCGCTTGGGGCATTGATTGATTGGTCGCATGCGCAGTCCGTTATGGCGCGGCTTTATAATGCCGCCAATGGCGAGAAGGCTTGGCCGCCGCTTGCAATGTTCAAAGCCCTGTTGCTGGCCACCTGGTATGATCTTTCCGATGTGATGCTGGCCGAGGCGCTCTCGGACCGGGCGAGCTTCCGCCGCTTTTGCGGCTTTGCCCGGAACGAAGCAACGCCCGAGCGCACCGCCTTTGTGCGCTTTCGGCGCGAGCTTACCGCGCATGGGCTCGACCGCAGCCTCTTCGAGGTCATCGCCCTTGATCTCGAATCCAAGGGTGCTTGCGTGCGCAAAGGCACGCTCATTGATGCAACGATCATCGGCTCGGCCAGCAAAGGCGATAAAGACGCGGCTTGGGTGAAGCACAAAAGCCGCGCGCCGGCACATGGCTATAAGGCGCATGTTGCCGTCGATAAGGACAGTGGAATCATCCGCGATGTCGCAATCACTGCGGCCAACGAGCCCGATGTCAATGTCGCCCCTTCGATCGTTCCGGATGAGCCGGGCGAGGTCTATGGCGATAAAGCCTACGACGCGCTCTCGGTCGAAAAGGCGATCGCAGCGAAGGGCGGAACCCCGCGGTTGATGCGCAAAGGCCACCGCTGGCTGAGAGCCGCCACGCTCGAAGCGCACAACCGCCCGCTGCGCCCGGTCCGTGCAAGGATCGAGAAAATCTTTGGCACGTGGAAGCGCAGCTATCATTTTCGCTCCATGCGATGGATCGGCCTCGCCAAGGCAAGGCTGCAAATCCATCTCGCCGTGATCGCTTACAATTGCAAACGCTTCTGGCGGCTGCAAATGGCCTGAGCGGGCCAGCAAAATCGACCGTTGCAAACCCATCGCCAAAGCGCCAATCTTGTGATCTTCACTCGCCGCAGCAATGATGCTGCCTCTCAAAATCTGGCAAGCGCGCTCCAATCCCCCACCGCCTTGCCAAGGCGGCGCCGCGCACAGGTCTCCAAACATTTTGCCGCGGGGCAGTCACGCCCGGGCCCAGTCATTCCCGGACGCGCGTCAAGCAATCGCGGCCGTTTGCATGGTGCCCCCGAGTTGCAAGCATATTTGCGCACGCCGAAAGTTGTTACAGATTTTCGGAGAATGCCCAGGTGCGAGGTACCCTGGGCAATGTGACATACCGCACAGACGAAACAAACCAAGTCGTCTAAAAGGTATGGACATTTCGAGCACCGAACGCAGCCCAATATGTCGCATGATCATTTTGGCTCGCGCTTACTTGCCGATACAAAATCGCGCAAAAATCTCGCCCAAAATATCCTCGACGTCCACCACGCCGGTTAGTCTTTGCAGCGAAACCATCGCCACGCGCAAGTCTTCCGCCAGCAATTCCGCCGGGGCGCCGGGATCGTCCAAAATCCGGGCGAGCGCAAGCGCGGCCCTCTCGAAGGCCTTGCGGTGGCGCTCCCGCGCGATCAAGCCCGGATGGCCGCCGCTCATCGCCGCGCCTGCAAACTCTTCCATTTTTTTGAGCAGGAGATTGAGATTTTCGCCGTTCTCCGCGCTGATATAAAGCCCTTGCGGCAAGCTGTGCCTCTCGGCGGCCGGCAAAAGATCGCTTTTGGTAAAAATAGGCCAGACCTCGCCGCCCTGAACGCCGGGCGGCACGGGGGCGCAAGCCTCGGAGAGCCACAAAACGAGATCGGCAGACTCGGCCTTGTCTCGCGCGCGGAAAATGCCGATCTCTTCGACCGCGTCAAAACTCTCCCGTAAGCCCGCCGTGTCGATTAAACTGACCGGGCAGCCGCCAAGATCGAGATATACTTCAATTATATCACGTGTCGTGCCGGCAAAGGGGGAAACGATCGCGACGTCGCGGCGCGCGAGCGCGTTGAGCAACGTCGATTTGCCCGCGTTGGGCGGCCCGGCGATGACGATGATCGCGCCCTCGCGCAGCCGCTCCCCGGCGCGTCCGGCGGCGAGTTCCGCTTGGAGCCCGGCAAGAACGGGGGCGAGGATTTCTCCCACCCGCCTTCCGGTAGATCCCGGCACGCCCTCTTCCTCCGGGAAATCGATCTCGGCTTCGAGGAGCGCCGCCGCCTCCAGGAGCGCGCCCCGCCAGATCGCGGCCTGACGCCCGAGCACGCCTTCGCTCTGGCGCAAGGCTGCGCGGCGCTGCCATTCGGTTTCCGCGTCGATGAGATCGGCGAGGCCTTCGACAGCCGCCAGATCCATCTTGCCGTTGACGAGCGCGCGGCGGGTGAATTCCCCCGGTTCGGCTGGGCGAGTGCCCGCGATGCCGCCGATGGCCTTGACCATGGCGGCCATGACGGCGCGGCCGCCGTGGACATGGAATTCGGCATAGTCGTCGCCCGTATAAGTTTTTGGCGCGGGGAAGAAAATAACAAACCCCTTGTCGATGGCTTCGCCCGTGGTGGGATCGCGGAAGGTCGCGAGCGCGGCCGTGCGGGGTTCGGCGAGTTTTCCAGCAAGACTCTTGACAATTGCCCGCGCGGCCGGCCCCGACAGGCGCAGGACCGCGATCGCGCTGCGGCCCGCGCCCGAGGCAATGGCAAAAATCGTGTCGTTGCCCATTTGGGTAATATTCGTTTTATTGTTTCATTTTGGTACAGTGCCTTGCTAACGTGACCTCAGCCCGGCGATGCTGAGTGGGCAGCAGTTTAACTCCAAACCGATCGAGCAACTCTCAAATGCGATTTTGCCCCATTGCCGTTCCCGACTCCCGTTGAGTATGCTCGGATGACCCAACACCAACCAGCCCACTCACTCTGCAACACCCCAACCGTTTCTGATGCGCCGGGCCGCGGAATTTTGCCTCACTTCAGCGGGCACTCTGCCGCTTTGCCTATGCTCTATGAGCTCGACGCGCAGCCGGTTGAGCAAATCTCGTCCCTAGTGCAACGGCAGATGTTGCACGGCGTACAGTCCACTTTTGTAAAGTGGATCGCAAAAAAGGGAGGAATCTTCCGGCTGCATCATCATCACAATGAACAGATCACTTGGATCGTCGAGGGGGGTTGCGATGTGTATTCCCAGGGTAAAAAATTCGCTATGAAGGCTGGCATGATTTTCATCATACCCCCGAATGTGCCCCATGAATTTATTTGCACGGAAGACATGATCGACATCGATTTCTTTTCGCCCCAGCGACAGGATTGGATCAATGGCGTGGCATCCGTCGCCGCAGGGCCCCAGTAGAGTTGCGAACCCCGGAACTGGTCTTCGCAGTTGCCAAAATGAGCAGGCGCGCGTGCGAGGCGGCTGCCTGTTCACCTCATTTTCTTCGCTGCCGGTGGAGGCGCGAATTCTTGCTCTTTAGAAACCGGTTGTTTCAGGAATCAACGAACATTCTCAGACAGCTTCAACGGCCGAACTTGACGCAAGAGTCATTAACAACAAGACTTGGCACAAAGCACGCTGGTTATACAGTGCGATGCTCGAAGCGTGGCAGGCAATTGCGCAAATGTTTGCGAGCACGAATTTTGCTGAAACATCCGTTAACAATCCAGACGAATGCGCTTGAGCACGGCCGCTTCTGCAGCGTCAGCAAGCGGTATTGTCGTCCCTCGTATGGGTGATGCGGTGAAGAAAGATGTGGCCTATAGAAAACGCGAATGGAAGCTTATGCTTTTCAGTGCAATTTTTGTCACATTGTTAGTGTTTATATTCGGCTTGGCATTTAGGTGAAGATCATGACACACTTCCGGCTCGATCCGCCACGGATCAAGAATGATGATAGGAAACAACGTTGTTCATACTGCCATGAGTGCCTTGAACGGTTCGCGGCAGGCGATGTGCGTTGTAGCTACGGCACGCGATATTTTCACAAAGAGTGTTATAAGCGGTGGCAGCAAAAGAAATTGTTTCAGCGTGCATAGTTCTTTGAGCAGCGAGTATTGAGCACTGATAATTTTGTCGCGGATTACGGTCGCTCCGCATAGCCGGAGCGCGAAGGTGGGCGGGCGAAGGACCAGTCGACGGTTCACTTCTCATTCTTCGATGTTGGCGGAGGCGGGAATATTTGCTCCGCGTCTTGCTTGATTTTCAGTAGCTTCGCCTTGTCGTTGTCGGACAGCGAGGCGGAAACCGGACAATCCTTGCTCACGATCAAATCCACGAGCGCAGGGGCTGCGCGACCGGTCGCAGCAAGCCGGATACTATGAGATTGGGCAAGTTTTCTACATCGGCTGTGCCCTCCACCATGCCACTTATGCCGCGTAAAATGTAAATCGCGTTGGCCTGACTCTGCGCAGACGAGGCTGCGCAACCCCGTGGCGAGGGCTTTTGCGAAAGCCGCATTATCGACATTGGCTTCGAGGAGCTTTTTTTGCCACTCCAAAACCTCAGACGCCGGTTCGGCGGCGGGATCGCATGAGGCCAGAGTCTTGCTTGGGTTACCGCAGTCGAGCGTTTCGATCAGCTTCAGCGCCTCGTCCCTCGGGTTCGTCCCTTTGGGGATCGAAGGGAAGAACAAGGGGATGCTGTTCATCAAGCTCTGAAGCTCGGCATAAGCCTCGGCGCCCCATGGGACAGGGTCAGACGAAATGTCCTCTCGCCAAACGGGCTTCCATCGCTGCAATGCTGCATCAAGCCGGACCGCTCCAAGTTCCGCTGGGTCTATCTCTCCCCAGTTTGTGCGCCATAGGAAGGCAGATGAAAAGTCAGCCGCATTGACGGCCGCGCCGACGAGCGTTGCGCCCTGAAGTTGCGCATTCTGAAGCGAAGCGCCCTGAAGCTGCACATCTCTGAGCTTCGCGCCCCGCAGATCCGCCCATTCGAGCCACGCGCCCTGCAGCTGTGCCCCAAAAAGCGACGCGCCCTGCAGCTCCGCCTGATCGAGCGACGCGCCCTGCAGCTGCGCAGTATCGAGCCTCGCGCCCTGCAGCTGCGCACGATCGAGCGCCGCGCCCTGAAGCTGTGCAGATTCGAGAAACGCGCCCTGCAGCTGCGCATCATCGAGCGACGCGCCCTGAAGCTGTGCCCCAATAAGCGCCGCGCCCTGCAGCTGCGCATCATCGAGCGACGCGCCCTGAAGCCGTGCATCATCGAGCGCCGCGCCCTGCAGCCGCGCGCCAGTTAAATCGGCTTTCGTGAGATCGGCGCCATGGAGCACGGCTTGTTCCAAGTGGCGGGCGCGAAAATCAAAAAGATGTTCCTTCCATGCGAGCTTTTTTGGATCGTCGATCTTCAGCGCCTCGTAAAGATTGAACCCGGGGAGGACCAGGGTGTTCGAGAACAGGCTCTTTCGCCTCCGTGTTGTTTCGTCCAACTCGCCCGCGAACAAGAGGTCGTGAGTTGACACGAGCTTGGTTTCTTCTTTGCCAAAGTTGTCATAGGCGATCCGCCATCGCGGCCGATCCAGCGCGGCGAGCGCTGTTTCCTGCGGCTCATCGGGAATGGTTGCGACCACAATGGAAAACCAGAGGGCCGCGATGCTCGAAGCTCCTGCGAGGGCAAACCCGAACCCTCGCAGCGCCCGAACTAATCCGCGTGGGTACCCAGAACGTTCGCCGCCCAAACCCGCGAAGACAGGCGGGCGTAGCAGCCACAAAAGCACAATGTCGAGAAAAAGCGCGGCGCGTTGTGCCCAGGTGATACTCACATCGTGAAAAGGCAGGAATTGAATCTGCAACAATAGCAAAACCAGAATTGGGAAGACGACCAGGGTGGTCAAGGCGATGGCCTTCAGCATAAACCCAAAACTGCCGTGGCGGAGTTCTGGCGGGCCGGCGAGGATTTGCACAAAGATATTGCTCGGCAAAAGCCGCCGCAGCTTGTCGCGAATTTCCTTATGAGCGCCGTCTGGCGCCGCGCCGCTGTTTTGTATGTTTGTCTCGCTATCGGGAAACTGGCGCCGCAACTCATTGTGGAAACGCGAGGCTTTTTTGCCGAGCATAATAAAATGCATCAGCGCATAGGCGTGCATGATGAGGACGAGAAATGGCGCCAAAAGAAAAAAGGCTTTTAGCGGCAGTTCGACATTGAGGAAGGGCAGTTTGACGGTGCGAACCAACAAAAGATCTTCATGGGCGACGGCGCCCGCCGCGATCGCGATGTAGGAGAGGACGAAGAGATAGGAGAGCCACAGGCCGCCGCTGACGGAGGCGGCGTCTTCGACCGATTTTTTGATCTCCTCGAGATCGTCGGCCTTGGCGACGATGGCGGGCAAATTCGGTGCCGCCGAGGGCACGGGTTTACGTTCGGCCCGCCGCGCTGCCCGCGCCAGCCGCCATGCGCGCAACCTTGGCTGCTTCATCATGCCCCGCCCCGCAACAGCGCAATTTGATCCGAGAACGCCGTGGACCGCAAGCGAAAGGTCTGGTCATCCGGGGATGAAACAAATTTATCTGGGGTACGACGACAGGACCATAAGATTTCAATAATGGTGGACAAAACCCAAAAGCCCGTGAACGCTAGGCCGTGTGGACGGATTTGATCAAGATGAAGCCGCAGACGATTGCGAGGAATGAGGCATCGTTTGTTGCCGTCTTCTCGCAGCGTAAGTCCGCGTGGTGCTCAGGGGACACCTCGTCGGGATTCCCAACATCATATCCGAGTGTCGTCAAAAAGGGCTGGACAAGTGAGGCGTTGGTGCTTGCCTCCAACTCAACCTTGGAGGCTCTGCTAATGACTAGCTTTGCATGTGAAATAACTCGCTGCCGGAATTCTTCTAATTCGGGGGACACAGGAACTCCTAGTTACGCGAAGGCGGGGAACAAGCGGCTTAATGTCTTGCTTCAGATCAACGTGCCGAATTCGGAACCCGCTACCGGCGGGGCTTCGGGCATGACGGCCGGATCGGCGGATGGGTCATCATGGATTGGCTTGAATGCTTTCTTCGCTGCCGTGCCGATCCCATGCGCCACTGCTGCGTCGAACGCGCCGCCTACCAGTCCGCCGACAAACGGGACAAATTTGATCAGATTGATTGCTCCTGTAGTGCCCGCCTTGGTGACGAGCCGAAAGCCTACCGCCCTATTGATGTTGCGGAGTGTTGCACCGGGAATCCGCATTATCAGGCGGGCGGCGAGCTTCGTGCCGAGGCTGGTGCCGAATTCCTGCAGAAATGTCGTCGCTGAACTGCCTGTGAGGCAAATGAAAGCCAGCGTCTTCACCTGTTCATCCTTGACCGGATAGCCCCTGAGATGAGCGATCGCTGCGATCATACGAAGCTGCATTAGACAAACCGAGGCTACGTTTGCGGGAACCGTGACTGGCATCGTGATGAATCCGCCGACATTGCTGGCGAAGCCGACGGCCCCGGCGTAAACCACATACCTTGCGATCAGGTGGTCGATCGCCTTCTCCCGGTTGCCTGCGCAACTCTTAAGATGGCTCTCTGCGAGAACGACCGCACTATCCAACCCAGGGAGGATTGCTGCCGTTGCATGCTCATATCCCCATTCCAACGCCTGCATCATGACCGCATCGGCCTTGGATAGCTCGACTTCGTCTGTCATCGGTCGATCTATTTTGCTCTTTGGCCGGAAGGGGAAGAAACACCAATGATCCGTCGTCCGGTGTTTGTTGTGTATCTGCGCTGTCCAAGTGCCTGCACTAAAAGTCATATGTGTTAACAGTTGTCAATAATTATATATGCCAAATTTTGCTCTTATGATTTAGACAGCCACTTAAGCGCCCCAAGACGGCGGCAAGCTGAAATTCAAAATGACGCAGCGCCAAAATTCTCACCCCCGCCACTTTTGCGCGGCGGCGTGGTCTTGTGGCTTCGCCTCGACCCAGTCGCCCGCGCCCTTACCCGCCAAATGCCGCTTCTTCCAGAACGGCGCCTCGGTCTTCAAATAATCCATGAGAAAAGACGCCGCCGCGAAAGCCTCGGTGCGATGCTGGCTCGCGGTGATGACGAGAACGATTCCCTCGCCAGGCCGGATCAAACCATATCGGTGCACGGCGAGGACAGCTTCGAGCGGCCAGCGGGCCGCCGCCTCAAGCGCGGCGCGGTGGATTTCGGCCTCCGCCATGCCGGGATAATGCTCGATTTCGAGCGCCGCGAGAGCGCCGCCCTCGTCGCGGCAAAGCCCGGTAAAACTTACCAGCGCGCCGATATTGGTACATCTTTGCGTCAGCCTGGCGGATTCGGCCGCAACATCGAAGCTCTCAGCCTGAACGCGCACAACAATCCGGACACCCACGCCTTCACCCCCCGGTCATCGGCGGAAAAAAGGCGATCTCCCGTGCGTTCTGGATCAAGGCGTCGTGCTTGACATGGGTGCGGTCGAGCGCCGCCCGCATCGTCTTGATATGCGCGAAGGCGGCGGCATAGTTTTCGCCCCGCCCGCTCAGCCAGGCCATGAGTTCGGCGACGGTTTTGATGTTTTCGGGGGGCGTGATCTCTTCCTCGGCCTTGCCGATGCGTTCGCGCACCCATGCGAAATAGAGGGCTTTCATGATGGCTCGCCGATCACTTCCTTCAAGCCGGCTTTCAAATAGTCCCAGCCAGTGTAGAGCGTCAGAAGAGCGGAAAGCCAAAGCAGGACCAAGCCGGTTGTTGTGACTCCACGAACGATTTCGTCGCCGGAGGGGCCGGCGATGAGAAAGCCGAGCGCGCCGAGCTGTAGCGCGGTCTTCCATTTGGCGACGTTGGTCACCGGAATCGAGACCTTAAGCTCGGCCAAGAACTCGCGCAGCCCGGACACGAGAATCTCGCGGCAAAGTATGACGATCGCGGCGGACAGCGAATAACTGGCGATGGTATGATCGGCGACAAGCATCATCAGGACCGCCGAGACAAGCAGTTTGTCGGCGATCGGATCGAGCATCTGGCCGAGCCGCGATTGCTGCGACCACGCGCGGGCCAAATAACCATCCAAAAAATCGGTGATCCCGGCGGCAATGAAAATGCCGAGCGCGACCCAGCGCATCCAAGCGATCTCCGGCCAAAAGAGACAACCGGCCACGCCCGGCACCGCCGCCACTCGCCCGTAGGTCAGGATATTGGGCACGCTCCAAGTCAGGCCCGGACTTCTCGCTAGGATTGTGATCGCCATGGTCGGGGAAACACTTTCTCCGAGGCTCTGTCAATAGGTCACACGCGCACCGCCACGCCGAACCGGCCGCGCCGATAACGTATGGTGAGCCTATTGTCTGCCACGTTCGTGAAAAAAATCATAGACCAGCCGTGCGGTTGCGGCATTTATCCCCGGGACGTTCGCGAAATCGGATAGGGCCGCGCGGGAAATCGCCTTGGCGGTGCCGAAAGCGTGGAGCAGGGCCCGCTTGCGCGCCGGGCCGACCCCTTGGATTTCGTCGAGCGGGCTTTTGGTGAACTCCTTTTTGCGGCGCGCCCGATGGGTTCCGATCGCGAAACGATGCGCCTCGTCGCGCAGCCGCTGCACGAAATAAAGCGCCGGATCGCGCGGGGACAGCTTGAACGGCTCCAGCCCGGCCATAAAGAAACTCTCCCGCCCGGCGTTGCGATCCGGGCCCTTGGCGATCGCCGCGACCGCCACGCCGGTGACACCAAGCTCGGTCAAAACACCTTGCGCGGCGTCGAATTGTCCCTGGCCGCCGTCGATAAGGATAAGGTCTGGCGTGCCTGGGAACGCGGCCGCGTCATCGCCCACTGTCCCGGTATTCCCTGTCTTGACGGGCACGTTGGGGTCTTCCTTCGTGAGCCGCGCGAAGCGCCGCCGCAGGACTTCCTGCATCATGGCATAATCATCCCCTGGAATCGTGTCGCTGTCATGGATGTTAAACGTGCGATAATGCGTTTTCATGAACCCGTCCGCGCCCGCCACGATCATCGCGCCGACCGCGTTCGTTCCCATGATGTGGGAGTTATCATAGACCTCGATCCGGCGCGGCGGGCGGGCGAGGCCGAACGCCCCGGCGAGCGCGGCGAGGAGCTTCGTCTGCGAGGCGGCCTCGGACAATTTGCGTCCCAAGGCCTCGCCGGCATTTTGCCTTGCCTGTTCGACCAGGTCCTTTTTTTCTCCCTTTCGAGGCACGGCGATCTCGATTTTGTGGCCGGAGCGTTCACGCAGGGCCTCCTCTAGCACGCCGCGATTCTCGATTTCGTGGGAAAGCAGAATGAGGCGCGGCGGCGGCTTGTCCGCGTAAAACTGGGCCAGAAAGGAATCGAGGACCTCGTCTGGCGCGAGGCTCTTGTCGGCGCGCGGAAAATAGGCGCGATTGCCCCAATTCTGATAGGTCCGGAAAAAAAAGACCTCGACGCAGAACTGTCCGGCTTGTTCGACGATGGCGAAAACATCCGCCTCTTCGACGGTCTTGGGGTTGATGCCTTGGGCACCTTGGATGGCGGAGAGCGCGGCGATGCGGTCGCGCAGCCTTGCCGCGCGCTCGAACTCCATCGCGGCCGAGGCCGCGGCCATTTCCTCCGCGAGACGGTCGCGCACGGCGCGGCTCTTGCCGGACAAAAACGCCCGGGCTTCGGCCACAAGCCCGGCATATTCGCTCTCGCCGATTTCCCCGGTGCAAGGGGCCGAGCAGCGCTTGATCTGGTAGAGCAGGCACGGCCGCGTGCGATTGGCGTAAAAGCTGTCCGCGCAGGAGCGCAATAGAAATGCGCGCTGCAAGGCGTTCAGGGTGCGATTGACGGCCCACACGCTCGCGAAAGGGCCGAAATACTCTCCCTTCCGGTTGCGCGCGCCGCGATGCTTGGTGATCTGCGGCGCGGCATGATCGCCGGTAAGCAAGATATAGGGAAACGACTTGTCATCGCGCATCAAGACATTGAAACGCGGCTTCATCTGTTTGATGAAATTCGTCTCGAGCAGCAAGGCTTCGGTCTCGGTTCCGGTCGAGACAAAGACCATCGACGCCGTCAGCGCGATCATCCTTGCGATGCGCGTGGTATGGCTGGAAGGCCGCATGTAGCTGGCGATCCGTTTGCGGACGCTGTTTGCCTTGCCGACATAGAGAACTTCGCCATCGGCGGCGATCATCCGGTAGACGCCTGGTCCAGCCGGAGCATGTTCCCAGAAGCGGCGGATGGTGGCGGCGCCATGCCGGACCGAGGCGGGGGCGCCATCGACGGCCAAATCCTGTCCGCCGTCCGGATCGTCCGGGGGCGGGGGGGCGCCGGGATCCTCCGGCGCGGGCGGGGAGTTTAATCGCTTATTTTGAACGCGCGGCATGCGTGTGGATTTAGGCGATCCCGCCCGGCGTGAAAAGACTCTATCGGAACGGGTAGTGTCTCCGTTTGAATTTTGGCGTCGATTTACTCAGGCCGTTCGCAAACGCCGCCTTCCGGCCCGGTGCGGAAGTTCAGCCCGGAGTTCTCGATGACGGGAGTGGACCCAAAGCGGCTATTCCCGTTGCCGCCCGGAGTGATCGGCGGTTTCGGGGTGTGGGCTCCGTTCGCGTGAATAGACCTTGAAGAGCGCTTAGTTTGCAAGGGTCGAAATTCCCAACACCTCCAGGTCGTGCTCGCGGATCTCGTTGCTGATCGGGAAATACCCGCCTTCTTCAGTTAGCGTCTGGCCGTCTTTGGAGAGAATGTATTTTATGAACTCGGCGCGCAGCGGGTCGAGCGGCTCGTCCGGCGCTTTGTTCAAATAAATGTACAGGTAGCGGGCGATCGGATATTTGCCCGAATAGGTCGCATCAGTGGTCGTAGCGTAGCATTGTGCGCCATAAAATGCAGCCAACGGGACCGTGCGGACGCCTTCCGTCTTGTAGCCGAGGCCTGAATAGCCGATTGCGTATTTATCGCCAGCAACGTTCCGAACGACCTCTGCCGAACCGGGCTGCTGCTTCACCGCTTCCTTATAGTCACCGTTGTATAAAACAGTGCTCTTGAAAAACTCGTAGGTTCCCGAAAGGGAGTTGCGGCCGTAAATCGAGATCGGCCTTTTGGCCCATTCGCCGGTCATTCCAGCGTCACCCCACGTATCGATGCTCCGGCTTCCACTGCCTTGCCGCGTCGAAGAGAAAATCTGATCCAGTTGCTGCAACGTCAAACAGAGGATGGGATTGTCCTTGTTGACGTAGATAGCCAGCGCATCGGCCGCCACACGGAAGTGGGCGGGCTTATAGCCATACTCCTTTTCAAAGGCGCCGATCTCATCGGCTGTCATCGGGCGTGACATCGGAGCGAACTGCGTAGCGCCTTTGAGGAGCGCCGGCGGTGCCGTAGCCGAGCCTTTGCCCTCGATCTCGATTTTCACGTCGGGATACAGACCCTCGAATCCCTTGGCCCATGGCGCCATTTCGTTGTTCAATGTATCCGATCCAACCGATTTGAGCTGTCCGGAGATGCCGCTGACGGCCTGATAGGCCGGAAGGTCTGCATCCAGCGCGATTGCCGCGGTTATCGCCACCAGATTCGCGGCAAGCGCAGTGGCGATAAGTCTTAGCTTCATGGGAATTTCTCCTGTTGAAAAAGCGCAGCTCCGTTTGAAGCAATTCCCTGCAAAATGTTTGGTCTCGACAAGCGGTCGCCTAATGATGCGCGCGTGGCGGGGCGGCTCGCTCATACCATCCACGCGAGCGGCGGACGAGGGAAACGACCGACAGCATGACCGGCACTTCCACCAGCACGCCGACGACCGTTGCGAGTGCCGCGCCTGACTGGAAGCCAAAAAGGGCGATAGCTGTCGCCACGGCTAACTCGAAAAAGTTGCTGGCTCCGATCAATGCCGAAGGCCCAGCCACGCACCACTCGACCCTTAATTGGCGGTTCAGCCAGTAAGCCAGCCCCGCGTTGAAATACACCTGTATCAGGATTGGCATCGCCAAGAGTGCAATGACGATTGGCTGGCGCATGATCTGTTCGCCTTGCAGGCCGAACAGAAGTACGAGCGTCAGCAGCAGCGCCGAAAGAGACAGAGGAGCCAAGGCGCGAAGGGTGCGGGCAAGCGCCGCCTGCCCGCCTTGCGCGACCAGCATGTGCCGCCAGAGCTGCGCCACGATCACCGGCACCACGATGTAGAGCACGACCGACAGAATGAGCGTATTCCATGGCACCGTGATCGAGGACAGGCCGAGCAGCAGCGCCACAATCGGGGCGAAGGCCACCACCATGATTGTGTCATTGAGCGCAACCTGTGACAGTGTGAAATGCGGTTCGCCGTCCACGAGGTTCGACCAGACAAACACCATGGCCGTGCAGGGAGCCGCCGCCAGCAGGATCAGCCCGGCAATATAGCCGTCGATCTGATCGGCAGGCAGGAGCGGCCGGAATAGATGGGCGATGAACAGCCAGCCGAGCAGCGCCATCGAGAACGGCTTGACCAGCCAGTTGACCCCGACCGTCGTCACGATCCCGCGCCAGTGATTTCGCACCTGACCGAGCGCGGCAAGGTCGATTTTCAGCAGCATCGGCACGATCATCAGCCAGACCAGCACGGCGACCGGCAGATTGACTTCCGCCACTGTCGCAGCGCCGAGCGCATGGAACACGCCCGGCACTGCCTGCCCGAGGCCAATTCCGACGATAATGCAGAGCGTGACCCAGAGCGTCAGGAATCGCTCGATTTTCCCCATGGACGGGGCTTTTCCTCGGCCGTCCGCGACGGCTGCCGTTTCGCTCATGAGCCTGCCTTTTCGCCATGAGAAGCCCCTTGCATGCGGCCGATTTCCTTGAGGCGGTTCGCCAGTGATAGCTGGTCGAGACTTCGGATTGGCAGAGCGATGAAAACCGTGATCCTGTTGCGCAAATATCGGAAGGCCTGGACGAACGCCCGTTCCTTCTCGATATTCGTGCCTTCGACCGCTGCCGGGTCTTCGATTCCCCAATGTGCGGTCATCGGCTGTCCCGGCCATGCAGGACAGGTTTCACCTGCGGCGTCGTCGCAGAGTGTGAAGGCAAAATCTAATTTCGGTGCTTCGGGTGTTGCGAACTCGTCCCAGTTTTTCGAGCGCAAACCTTCAGTCGGACAACCGAAGGCCGCGATGGTTTTAAGCGCCAACGGGTTGACCGTACCCTTCGGATGGCTTCCCGCCGAGTACGCATTGAAGCGCTCCGCTCCCAGTTTGCGAAGGATGCTTTCGGCCATGATCGAGCGGGCGCTGTTGCCGGTGCAGAGAAAGAGAACATTGAAGACAGGATCAGTCATGGGCGCGAACCTTCCGCGAGCAGCACGGCGTGAGATCGGCAATTATAGGCGCGCATATATCGGCACGACCGCCGCAGCAGTCTTTAAGCAGGAACAGCGCGACCTCGTGGAAGCGCGCCAGATTGGCGCGGTAGATGATCGAGCGACTTTGCCGCTCTCCCTTCACCAAGCCCGCGTGTGCGAGCACGGCCAAGTGGGCCGACATGGTGTTTTGTGGAACTTCCACGAGGCGCGCCAGCTCACCAGCTGGCACACCGTCCGGTTCACGGCTGACCAACAGCCGGAACGTGTCGAGCCGGGTTGCTTGTGCGAGCGCCGCAAGAGCGGCGACGGTTTCTAAATTATCCATATATCTAGAATTACAGATATTTACGACGATTGCAAGACGAACGTTCATCCGTCATGCGGGTTTCTGCCCTCAACCAACCCCGGCCGCGTTGGCCGGTGGCAGTCGTCAGATCCCTGTGTACATGACGCAAGCCACGCTCGCCATCTGCGAAACCTCCGGCTATCATTCGGCATGAGTGAATTGCTTTTCGCCGCCCGCGCGTTTCTCGGGGTCGAGCGTTCCGTGCTTGGGCGCCCTTGGCGCGGCCGGCTCGACGCAGCGGGCGAGGCGCGGGCGCTCGCCATCGCGCAAGTTCATGGAACCGGCGACCTCTTGTCGCGCGTTCTCGCCGGGCGGGGCCTCACGCCGGGCAATGCGCAAGATTATCTCGAGCCGACGCTGCAAAATCTTCTCCCCGACCCCTATTGCCTGAAGGACATGGAGGCGGCGGCAAAACGAATCGCCGGGGCGATCGAGCGCGGCGAAACAGTCGCGGTTTTTGGCGACTATGATGTCGATGGCGCCGCCGCCTCGGCGCTGCTTCATGACTATTTCCAGGCTTGCGGCACGCCGTGCCTGATCCATATTCCCGACCGTATTTTCGAAGGCTACGGCCCTAATGTGGAGGCAATTAGGAACCTTGCGCGCGACGGCGCGAAGCTTTTGGTCACGGTGGATTGCGGGACGATGAGCCATGCGCCGCTCACTGAGGCGGCAGGGCTCGGCCTCGACCCAATCGTGCTCGATCATCATCAAGCACCGGAAGTTTTGCCCGACGCGATTGTCGTCAATCCAAACCGGCAGGACGATCTTTCCGGCCTCGGATATCTTTGTGCCGCGGGCGTCGTTTTCATGACGCTCGTCGCGGTGCAACGCGGTCTGCGCGAACGCGGCTTTTTTTCGGCCTCCCGGCCGATGCCCGACCTTCTCGCCGGGCTCGATCTGGTGGCGCTTGCGACCGTCGCCGACGTCGCGCCATTGACCGGGCTAAACCGCGCCTTCGTCGCCAAGGGGCTCGCCTTGATGCGCGCGCGGGGGCGTCCCGGTCTCAGAATTTTGTGCGACATTGCCGGGCTCGCGGGACCGCCAACGCCCTATCATCTTGGTTTTCTGATCGGTCCGCGCATCAATGCCGGGGGACGGATCGGCGATGCCGCGCTTGGCGCCAGGCTCTTGAGCCTGACCGATCCGGTCGAAGCCCGGCGCATCGCGGAAGCACTCGACCGGCTAAATCGCGAGCGCCAGGAGCTAGAGCGCGCGACGCTCGAAGAAGCCGAGGCGCAGGTGCTGGCTGGGTTCGCCATGGAAAGTTCCGCCGTGATCGTCACGGCGGGCGACGGCTGGCATCCGGGCATAGCCGGGCTTGTCGCCTCGCGCCTCAAGGAGAAGTTCCGGCGTCCCGCTTTTGCGATCGCTTTCGATGCGAACGGGGTGGCCCCCGGATCCGGCCGCTCGATTCCCGGTGTCGATCTTGGCCGCGTGGTGCGCGCGGCGGCCGAAGCGGGGATTCTCATAAAGGGGGGAGGCCATGCGATGGCAGCGGGGATTACTGTCGCGCGGGAACGTCTGAACGATTTTAAGTGGTTCCTCGAAGAAAACCTCGCCGCGCCGGTCGCGGCCGCGCGTGCGGGGGAAACTCTGTTGATCGACGCGGTGCTAACCGCGGCCGGAGCCAACACCAATCTGTTGGCCGGTCTTTCGCGCGGCGGCCCCTATGGCGCGGGCAATCCCGAACCGGTTTTCGCCTTGCCCGCGCACCGCCTTGCCGATGTCGCCGACGTTGGCAACGGCCATGTGCGGCTGCGAGCGGTGGCGGGCGACGGGGCCAAAATAGACGGCATCGCGTTCCGCGCGGCCTCGGAGCCAATGGGCCGGGCGCTCTATGCCGCGCGCGGCGGCCTCGTTCATCTTGCTGGAACGTTGACCAACAATTGCTTTGGCGGCAAGGACCGCGTGCAACTGAGGCTGCTCGATATGGCCCTCGCGGCCGGGCCGGGCCACCGCCTGGCGTAAACTTGCCCGCGCGGGCGACGGCGGTTATATGTCCGCGCGGCCGAGGGAAGAGCCCGCCGCCAGAAATTTCCGCGCCCATCGTCTAGCGGTCTAGGACGTCGCCCTTTCACGGCGAAAACAGGGGTTCGATTCCCCTTGGGCGCGCCAATGAAATCAATAAGTTACGATATAAGACGCGGCGCCTGTCCAAGATTTGGCCAATATGCCGGCATGGATTTATATGAAGTGCGGCGCACGGCCGCGCCTCGCGGTCAGCCTTTTCCTCGCGTTGCTCACGCCGCCGTGCTGGGCCGATCCCGCATCTCGCCGAGACGCCGGGCGTCGAGATAAGGATCAAACACGAAACCAGCGCCCCGATGCAAAGACCGGCAAGTTCCAATGCGAGCGCGATGCGGTCCGTGAAGCCGACGCGCAATGGGCAATAGGGTCGCCCCCCGCCGCCAGCGCCGTGGCCGCGATCACACGCTGGAGTACTGGAGCGCGCCCCCGGGTCTTGCCGTTTCTTTAATCCGGCTCTTCGCACGTCTCGCGGTATCGACGGCAATTGCCCTCGCCTTCCTCGCCTAACTCATCCTTGTGGAGGCACGCCCTCCGCAATTCTTCACAATCCCCCTGCCGACCCTGCCGGTCACGGCCAGGGTCGATGTGGACGCCTCCCGGTCCAATCTCGATACCCTGAGAGGATGCCGGAACGGGGGAAAAAAGAGCCGCTGCGGCAACGATGGCGAGTGCATACATGCGCATTGGATGATCCTCCTTATGTGGTCTACGTCGAAATTAAACTTCTAATCGGAACGAAGCCTTAAGGTTCCGTCGCCCCGCCGCCCCGCGAAGTCGCCTGTTGCTTGTGGCTGGCTCTCCTTCGGGCAGCGGACCGATTTAGGAACTTCTCCGGATCGCCGGGAGAAGTCAGAGACATTGCGGGACGCCTGCTCACTCCGGCCGCGCCATCCGCCACGCGCCCTGAACCGCTCCACCAGCCAGCACCACGCGCGAACTTTCCATATGATATAGCGGATGCGAATGAGGTCACGAGTGGTGAGCATGTTGGTTTCCGTTCGCCTCGGAAGCATGGATCTCCAGCACCGCCGCGAGATACTCCTCGCGCACTTTGCCCGCCTTCACCTCGAATTGCTGCTCAAGCTCCCACAGCCGGGTTTCGCAGGCATATCTGGCCTCCGATAGTCGCACGACCTTGTCCGAGGACTCGATAAGCACACCTTGTGACGGCACGCCGAACGTTTGTCTTGTGGGTTTTGCCATGTTTGCACCTCGATGCCCCGCCTCTTGTTGCGCAGTCTCGCTGTTGTCGCGGAACGCACATGCACGACCATTATGCTTGACCACGAATATGAAATCCGGAAACATGGTTAATCAGGTCTTACGACTGCTGAACGGAATTGCCGTATTAGGGCTCCGGCCGTGCCAGCCGCCAAAATTGGCCTGAATATTGCTTGTTCATTCTGGCTTGGTTTCCTCCAAGTTTGCGACGCCTGCCCCTAGTCTGGCCGCATAACTCCCTTCGCGCGGCCAGGTCAGGGGCCTTTTTGTATTCCACTCGGCCGCGTTGCCCCGCGCGCAGCCGCCGCAAAACCCAGCACAGCGCGCGAAGCTTCAAGGTGAGATAGCGAAGGCGCAGCGTCATGCGGGGCATTTCCGTGAAGCGTCCACCGCCTTCAGCGAAGCGTGCAGCACCGCGTACTTGCGGATAATGTCGAGAATCGGTGCTAACGCTTTTGAGCCGCCGCGCTGCGTTGCGCTCGGCTCCCAGTTCATCGCGATGCCAGCGCGCTATGAGTTTGCGCCGCTCACATTGCATATCCGCTCACCGGACGCTCGGGTGCCGCCGCAATGGCCTTAGCCGGTGCTTTACGGTAATGTCTCAGTTTGAATCTCCGCTTCCGACCCAAAGCGGCCCTTCGCTACCAGTTGATTGTGCGGCGCAAATTCGCATAACAGCGCATTATGAAGTGTGGCAATTGTGGCTCACGGCTCTGCCATCAAAATATCGTAGTAAACACCAGGCATTCCGCGAGACGCTTTGTCACGGTAAGATTCAAAAAAGCTGAAAGCCTCGTCCGTGTAACCACCACGAATTCGACAATTTTCGTATATTTCGCCGATTTTGTCTGCAAGGCTCGCCAGTTTGTCGTATTCAGGCGCATCGATGAATGAACGCAAAATGTGTAGTTTCATATAGGAAGTCAACTTCTGGCCGTCAGTTAGCCATGGCCGGATTAAATCCAGCCCGACTGGCCTCCATTTTCCTTCCCACTCATCAATCAATTTCGCTCCCTCGATCTCAGAAACCCGCGTGCGATAATGCAAAAGCACCCCGCGCACCGAGTTGTAGAATAAGTTGTAAAAATCGTAACCAATAATCTCGATGTGAGGTTGTATGACTTCCCGCCACTCCTCGTCTTTCATCTCCAACGACGCGAAGCTGCTCAGTTACAGAGTCGAGGGCCTTTTGCTTCTCGCGCTCCGACATTCCACCCAACGGCAGATCCAAGCAGAAGCTCAAATAAGCAGACTTGACACTTGCAATTGAGGCCTGTCGCAATTTGTCTAATATTTCCTGTGCGCGATCCAAGTTTTTCTGCATTCGCACCTACTACGGAGAACGCCTTAAAGGTCTCCAATTTGAGGTAAATACAAAAGAAAAGCGGTCGCTGTGAATATTGCAGCCGGCACTCGAGATGAACCTATTCGTTAATTCACTGGCCTCGTATACGGCACAAAGAAGCGAGAGCATCGCCATCGCGGCTAGAAAATAAGAGAAAATTTCCTTCAACCGGTCCATTGACCACCTCAACCCGCTAGCCGCAAAATCGTCCGCGCTAACGTTGTAGCTGCAGGCAATTTCTACAAGCGTTTCCTCGCCGCTGTTGTGTCGCTTTATGTGATTTTCGCACAAAGCGATCGTCGCGTTTTCCTCTTACGGCGCACTGGCGTCATTCAGGGGGCTTGAGCGAACGACCGCTTTCCACCCCATTGCTGAAATTCAAACTGCACTACCCGCCATCCGTCGTAAGCCTGATCCACTCCGCCGCCCTGCGCTCACCGCTCCGGCCGCCAAGCGCGCGTTCAGAATGCGGTAGCGGATGCGGATCGTCACGCCGCCGTCTTCGGCGGGAGAATTAATCCCAATATGTACAAGGCTTGCGCAGGCGTCGCGCCGCCGCCTTCGCACTGCTAGCGTGGTCCCCGGCCTTCGCCCAGACCATATGTCATGATCCGCCCGCGGGCATGTCCTGCCCCGGCGATAGGGCTCGTATGGTGTAACACCCCCTCCCACATCTATCACTTTCAGGGCCAACGTTACTTCGGCTGCACGAAGACCGGCGAGTTCCTATGCGAGCACGATGCGATCCGTAAACAGTGCGTTCGCTTTGCAAATCGCTCGCTCGCAATGAAACCGCAGGATTCCTTCCGCTCAGGATGACGGAACGTTTCACCCTATCGCCCTGAAGCGCATCGGCTCGGCATTGTCAGGGGAGCGGAAAGGAGGTATTAACGAGGCTGAAACCGGCGGTCTGGAAAATAATGCCGGGATAATCGAGGGGAGGTATATTTTATGTAATAACAACAATAGCAACGGAAACGGCGCCGCGCGGGCGCGGGGATTTGTGGCTGCTGACCATCGGCGACGACAGCGGCATGATCTCGGTCAAGGCCCGCATTTTCCAATTGCAAGCGCGTGCTTCCGCATCTCCCTAAAAGGCGCATGCTTCCGCGCGTGATCCGGTTCGATTAATCGGATTGCGCGGGAATGCCCGCCAGCCAAGTTCATGGCGGTCACTCGTCCTGAGCCTGCGAGAGCGGCGCCAACGATGAACACTTGATATACGGCACTGCGCGAACCGGATCGCGAACGCAGCAGCGGCCAGCTTAAGGAGTCCTGAACATGAAAATCTCAAGCCTAATTATTTTATCAGCGATGGCAGCAGCGACAACTGCTGAATCTGCGCACGCGGAGATTCTCACCATGACCTGCGAAGGATATAACGTCGTATTCTCGCCGGGTAGCTTGACATCGCATGCTCCTAAGAAAGACCGCGATTATCCTATCACTAAAGTCGATGTGCAGAATGACCGCACAATTGTTAGCGGAATAACGAAGTATGGGAAAATCACGGCCTTCTTTTCTAACGATGGCCACTCAAGCATTGTCTGGACAAATGGCAAGGACGTCGTGCTGAACCAGTGCGTAAGCGAAACAGCGGCGATGGCCGCGCCGCGGACATTGCGAGAAAGCCGTTCAGAAGCCGACGAGGCAGCCGCCCGCGCTGAAGCAGCGGCCCAACGTGCCGAACGCGCCGCTGCTAATGCCGCGACGCAACATCCGCAAGATAGTTGGGATGCCGAGGTTGATAGAGTTACCGCGCTATCTTCCAGGCAAAACCACGGCACGCCTCTTTATCTACACTTCTGCGAACCCAAATTTAAAGAGTGCTCCGATGTCATAGCGTATAAAAATAGCGATGGCTTGCGCGTTGCTCTTCAGGTCCACAGAGACATTCACGGCGCGACGATTAATCGCTTAGTATGCAAATTAAACGAGAAGGAAGACATTCGAGTTTGCGCAGACTTCGATACCGGGGCGGAAACTACCGCCATGCAGGACATGGACGGCAATTGGCAGGATGTTACCGATAGCGAACCCCCGCCGAAAAAGGAGCCTAAAGGCGCGGTACACTTCTAATCGTTGATCTTCCTCTGGCCGGCGTCCGCGCCGGTCACGGGAGGCTAGTGCGGCACCACCCACCAGGCCGCCGGTATGATCCTCGATCGTCAAAGTCTTCTGCGCGCGATCGATCGTCGCTGGATGATGACCAACGACGTGCGGATGGCCGAATGACTTGCGATCCCGCTTGGCCGGCGCATGGCTGTAGCCGACTTCGGCAGGTGGCTTGCCGTCGGCATAGCTCGCCAGTCGCGAGTGACTTGGAACAATTACCATTTGGATAAACCCGAAGAGGCGCTAAACGCGGCGCTGTCAACGTCGATCTCTATTTTGCTGGAAATTGCCATATCAGTTCGGCCTCGCCCTCAATCGCAACTCACGCTCGGCGCGCTCGATGTCCTCGTGAAGAAGATAAATTTTCGCGCACAATTTCTTGCGCCTCCTCTGGGAGCCCGTCCGAGTAAATCAAAATCTGGCGTGCTGTAGCCATCGGGAAAGATGAATTTGATGTCCCTCTTGTAGCCGAGCAGAGATAATTGCTCGATCTGATACTCGATGATCTCATGCCGCACGTCCGCGGCCTCACGAATGCCGTCGGCCGAGTAAAGCGAGCAATCAAACATTCCGGCCTCCTAATAAGTTAATGGCGCCGCCCCGCTCAGAAAGGGAAAACCGGGACGGCGCCGTGAGGCGGATCGCCGCGGCTAACGGGACTGAGAACCGCGCCGCTATGTATCAACGCCCCGATCCACCGGCAACTAAGGAGCATCAAAATTGCCGGACGGAATGCAATCAATCGTTATCGTACCGCGCCCCGGTTTTGAACCTCGTCACGTAGCATGGGCGGCCGCTCTTAAACTGATTTGTCCATGCGCTGGGAGATCCATAAAATTCGATGCGCTTCTGGCCGGAAACGGGATCGTGACGAACGCGCTCCACTAATGTTTCGGGGTAGCTCGCCGGCGACTCGCTTGCCGCAATGCTGTCTGCGAAAATCTGCGCCGTCGCGTTGCGAAGCGCTTGTCCGCTCAGCGTGTGGAGATCAACGTCTTTCCATGCAGGAGAATGCTGTTGATGTTCTTTTGCTGTCCGGCGGCGATAGGCAGTGATTGACTCGCCTTCCCAAGGATGCTTGGCGTCTTTGCCCCATGCCGTTGCGGCCCGGTCCGCGTCGCTTTGAATTTCGGCGAGAACGGAGTCAGCCGCAATCTTATGAGTGGCGCCAATCTCGAGCTTGTAATTCTCGATCTCTTCCAGGGTTTCGGCGCTATCCTTGCGGACCTGCAAATCGGCGCCAAGCGCTCTGGGCTTGCCCTTTTCGATCTCGATCCTCGCCTTCGCCTTCGCCTTCGCCTTCCTCGTCCTTGCTCGCCGTCTCTCGTACGCATCCATGCGCTTGCCAAGAGAATTCGAGATGCGCTGATAATTTTATCGAGCTTCTCGCCGGCCATGGCCGCCTCTTCGGCGTCGGCGCGCTTCTTTGCGTCCGCCGCCCTCACCGCTTCGTCAATTTCTTTTGCACGTTCCATTTCGCTCATATTATGCTCTCCTTTTCATGTGTCTAAGGTTCGTTTCCGTACTTCAGTATTTTCTACGCCTGGCGGACCGTCTCGCGTCCATACGCCTTTGGCCACAAGCGCAATGTGGTCGAGCAGCATCGGCTCCGGTTCGATCAAGAGCGCCTTGCCGTCGATCTCGATCCGCGCCCCGGTGCCCGGCGCGAAAGTCACAGCCGGACGACGTGTCTTCATAAGCGCCAGCGAGCAAAATTTCGTTCGCGCCAGCGTCCAAAATGCGCGCGATCGCCCAAAGCTCGTCGCCGCGGACATATCCATAGACCGTCACGCCGACGCATCTGCGCCGCAAACTCTGGGCTGTTCAGCGTGCCGCTTCTCAGGGTGATCGACCAGAACCGGCAACGGCGCGGCGCGAGCACACATTTCCGGCGTCAACCAAATCTTCCGGCTCCGCCAGCAAAACTCGTCCTCGCTTTCGCGCCACGCGGCGCCAGTGCCGCTGATTCGGATCGCCCAATACCAACTGGCGCCGAATTGCTGCGGACTTGGCAGCGTGCCATCCGCGATGCGCTCGGCGACTTGCAGCTCGTTGATCATGGCGCGCCCTTTTTATCGGCAAGCCAACCAGACAAAACGGCCCGGACGAGCCACGACCGGCTGACTTGCGTCGAGCGCGCGAACGCCTCAATTTGTGCAATCAAGCGCGGTCCATCTGGATGGTGATGAACCCCTTTTTCGGCGCCTGGCTTGGCTTGGGCTTTGGCACGATTGTTGACAAGTCTTGTTTCATCTCTTCAATATAGACGATATCAGCCTTATTCAATGATTTTGCGCCATTTTCCCCGGTTTTTTCACACCATTTCCCGCCTGAAATCGGGCAATCGCGCGCTCGGCCGCCCACACGGCGTCATCCCTAACGCGAGCAACCAGTTAGGCGTGGCGACGACGTCGCCCTGGCTGAGCACTCCGCTACCCTGGCTTCCATGAATTCAAGAATCAAAAACTCAAATCGTTCCCAGATTGCCATCTATCCCACCTTTAACGAACGAGAATCTGTTTCAAACGCAACCGCGATTGTCGTCAAAATCGCACAGCGAAGCGGATCCTCAATGTTCTCACCAGCGCGAAAATCCAACGCCGCCCCAAACGGCAAAAGCCGCGCCTTTTCTTGCGCCAGCGAACCAAGCTTCACAGCGCCGCTATGTATCCATCGCGCCGCCGCCAATAACTGCAATTCAGGCAAACGCCCGTCGACAATCTCAATCGCCACACAGCCATTGAACGAGCCACCTGCCGCAAAACCCTCGGGGACAACCGCGAGGGTCCCGTTTCTGCAGCGACATTCAAACTGGCCGAAGTCCGTCAGCCCCTTTAGCGCGCTCATGGTGTAGCGGACCCGCCTCGAAGTCCAAGATGATCAAGGAACACGAGCCATATAGCGTTTTCGCCGCGCGCACCGACGCACACATGCCAGCCTTATCAACACACAGCACGGCCACAAAAGTAGAGATAACGTCTGGAATTTTAACCGGCTTGCCCGCGTCCAACATGTCGGATTGCTTGACCAAAGCCGGCCGCCGATCGAGATCCAGCCCCACAAGCACGCCCGCAACAACATTCGCCAAATCGTCATGCCCACCAGGCGTGTGATCAACCGTGTCCCGGCCGGATCGCGCCGTCCGCCGCTCCAGCCCAACCAGTTGAGCCGCCAGGCGCGGATTATCGAGCAACTCAACCCGCTTGGCGTTCAGCAGCGGCAGCAAATCGCAATACAAGTCGGACTTCGGCCTCGCCGACTGCTCGAACGCAATCCCATGCTCGGCAAACCGAGCCGCCGGCCACTAACCCGCATAGCGATCGCCGATAACCCGGGTGACACCAAATCGCCTCAGGACGGCGGTGCATGCGGCAACAGCAACCTCGGGATCAAAAGGCGGCCTGACTTCGAGAACCGCGTCAAGAACACAAATTGCACCGCCGCTTAAATGTGCAACGGCTAAGCGTCATCGCATCGTTGACGCCGCCGCTCGGATCAACAAAAGCCGAATATGTAATACCGGGCTATGGCGGTAACTCAGCTCCGGCCCCAACATAATCACCGCATCGACGGCTTCACGAGTGATATAATCGGCTAAATCGTCGCGGAACTCAGCGCCATATTCCGCACGCGCGGCCTCGGGATCGGAATCATACGCCTCGGCAATTATCGCCGGGTCAATCTTAGGATTCATCGTCGCCGTGTCGGCCTTCCAAACCAACACGCGCGCATCGTCCTTGCCGAAATGCCGGCGAAAGGCCGCATAGAGCTCCCCGCGCTTCGCATACGGCGACGAAGCCAACATGAGTATTGAACCCGGGATCGACGCCATGCCGGGACGCAGAGCGCGCATGATCTCAATGTCCGGATTGGCACTGCTTTCGTCCTGCGCCAAAACGCGACTTCATCGGCCAACACAGCCGCGAATGAATAACCCCTGGGGTCCGAAAACTAGCCGTCGCGACTTCGATCACGACGCGATTTGATAGCTTGCTCTCCTGGTTTTCGTCGAGAACCATCGGCGCGAACAGCGGGACGGCTTTCAACATGCCCGATATGTACCGAAATATCGACCGCGCCTGCGGACGGTTTGCCGCCAGCACCGCGATCGTCGCTACCTCGCCCGGCGCAAGGTAAGGCGCATAGTCTCGGAAGCAAGCGAGATAGACGGCGATCAGCGCCAGAACGCGGGATTTCCCGCCGCGTCGCCCAACAACAAGCGCCGCCTCGCGTGATTGGCCGCGGTAGGAATCGCAGCGCGCCCCGTGCACTGGCGCAAACAGCTCTCGGAGGCATCATCCATCGGCAAGCCGAAAGCCGCCGTCAGGAAGGCCCGCCACGCGGCCCAGGACGGCCCGCGAAAGTGAGGCCCAAACAGCGACGGATCGTCGAGAGCCTCGAGGATGTTCACGGCTGAGCCTTCGCCGCAAGGTAGCTTTGCAGCGTCGGCGTCACGTCCCGCGCCTTGCGCTCAAGGCCAAGCCGCTGAAGGCAACGGCCAAGGCGGTCGCAAGGACGCCGTAGGCCTCGCCGTCGAAAGCCAGGTTGCGAACCGCATCGGCCTCCATGCTCTGCCATTATCGAAAGCGTTGCCGCGCGCCGGCATAATCTGCCTTTGGCCTTCGAAAGGTGATCGCCGCCGCCAATATTGCCGATGCTCTCGACAAGATCCCGGAACCGCCGCGCCGTTTGCGAGCGGCCGTCCAGGCCATCGACGCAAAATAACCGCGTCCCGTTGCTGACCGCGGACCTATGCGCCCGCTGGCGGCCGGCTACCGGCGCGATAGTTTCGGCGGTTTCCATGGCTTAGCCTATGGCCCGAAAAGAGCACGAATTCAACCGTTAAATTAGGACATGAACTAGGATGAAACGTGCGCCGCCGCAATTAGTCGCTTTATATCAACGCAGTACGTTAATTACAGCGCGGAAACGCACTCCGCGATTTACCTGTGGGCCAGCGATGTCCTGGTTGGAGGAAAGCCACCAAAGGCAACGCTTTGCCAGACTGAAACATTTTTTTGTCTTTCGAAGGAAGTCGAGACCCGTCGAGACCCCCGATCGGTGGAAGCTGTGTAGTCAGTGATTTTTCATTGCACCCCCTCGCGCGTCACGCTTTGCCATAAAATACCTGTTAAGCTTTAGGGTGGATGTGGCGGATATTGGTGCTGGTGGGGTGCAATGGATTTTCACTGACTGCACCGACTGCACTTACGCCGGTAAGCTTTGATGCGGCTTTGAGCTGGTCTCGTTTCGGGAGGGAAAAGCGGGCGTAAACCGCTTGGCGCTTACCGCTGACTTTCCACATTCCGTCCTTTGCGGTGTCGTTCCGCACCGGCGAATATCCGCAAGCTTCCAGTCGCTTTGGTATTATCCGGCGGTTTTTCCGGGTCGCGCAGCCATTCGCCGATTTCCCGGGCGCCGCCGTATAGACAAGCTTGCTTGTCATGAACGCATCTGGGTTGTCCATTTCATCGAGAAGGTCGTCGAGTTCGGCGTCCTCTGGGGCTTGTCCGGCGTCGACGATTTTCCAGAATGCCTCTGTTTTCTTCGGCGGCGCTTTTGGGTTGAACGCGGAAATATCGAGTTCGCGCAAGTATGTCGCCACGTCGCCAAACCCTCCGCTTTCGTACCAATTCCAAAGCTCGGTCCATCCTTTCGGGGAAAGGTGCGATTTATCGAGCGGCGACCAGGCGACGTAATGTCGTCGGTCGTCCGGCGGCAGGAAAATCCCGTCCGCCTTGTGGTTTGTCGTCAGAATTATGCCGGTGACGTTCATGACCGAGTATTCGCGCAGGTGCTTTTCATCGATGCGCAGGGTGTCGGGCGGCGCTGCAATGTAGCACTTCAGGTGCTCATAGAACTGGTAGCGGTTGACGTCGCCTGTATCGTGCGCCTCGGAAATTCGGAGGATGACGGATTTCAGGAACCCGTTGAACCGTCCGCTGACCTGCTGCGGGCTGGTTTCGACGAAGTTCCAAGGTCCGACGGCGCGCTTGACGGGTTCGAGCAACGTATCCTTGCCGATGCCTGGAACGCCTCCCAAAACGATCGCATGATTGATCTTTTCCTGGGGCCGCTGGACGCGGTGCGCCAGCCACTCGACGACATGCCCGGCATCCTCGGGGTAGATTGCGTGGGCAAGGTCGATCCATCGCTTGGCGCCGGCTGCGTTCCCTTTACCGGCAATCGGCGGCCGGTATAGGTTGAAGGCGGTAAGCCCTTCCCTATCGATCCATGCGCCCTCTGCCATCAGCCGGCCCTTGATCAACTGCGGCTCACCGGGAGCCCAGGTCATTTGCTCGACCGGGCTGTTCTTGTCGAGCCACGCTGCGGCGGGGATTGCCTGATCTTCTCCGATCGGCTTGATCGGGGGGATTCTCGCGTTGACGCTTGATCCGGGCCACATTCCGCCGTCCGGCTTGAAGATGTAGGAGTGTTGCGGCATGTACGCGACGAAATCGTTCAAATGCACGCCGTCCGCCTCTTGACGTGTTTCGTGCAATGCATTAAAAAGCGGCTGCCCACCGCTGAATTCGCTACACAATATCGTGTTCTCGAAAAGTGGTTGGTTTGGACATGCGGGGGCCGCCGCCACGACGGTCCCCGCCGCGTATCTTACGCTGCGCGAGCAGCCTCCTTCGTTCGCGAGCCAGCCTTAGGTGCGTTAGCCTGGCGCGGATCGCATTTTTCAAGTCATCGACGGCTTCCTGCCGTGCAAAGGCCTGCGCCGCGATTTCATCTTCGAGTGGCCCGTGGTAAAACCACGAGTGCTCCATGTCTCGGACGATCCAAAACATCTTGCCGGCGCATTCGGTTTGCTTTACTATTAGTCTCATTGGGTAAGACCTTCTTGGCCAAAAATGGCCATGTGATCGGCTGTTTTGGGTTGTGACCAGGACAGCCGCTTTCGCGAAGCGTTGTGGCTTCGTGAAACTGATGGAGGGGGCGGTCATGGCGCGCGCCCCCGGACAAGGCGCTTCGCCGCGCGTAACTCTCGGGCCGTTCCGACGCAAAATGCCCCGGCAAGTTTCAGCGCATCAGTCAACCGCGCACGGCCGGGGAACAGTCTGCAAAAAGTGACGGCGGCCAATCTATGGCGCCTGCTTATTTCGAATAGGGCGCCCCATGATCCCACCTCGTCATCATGAGGCTGCTCACCAAACCACTCCAGGAAGGCTATTACGCAACAAAGCTCGTAAACAGCCGCGTCAAGGGCGCGTTTGTCGTGTTCCGGCAATTCCTTGACTGCGGGGCTTTCTAGGTTGATGAGCGAATAGGCGCCGGGATATGGGGCATTTGCCCCAGCATCTCCCTCGCCGCCCTCTTGCTCGACGTCGCCGGGTGGGGCATTCGCCCCGTTCAGATCACGGGCGATCGTCCGCTTATCGACCCCCAGCACGTCCGCTATTGCGCGGTTCGACAGCCCCTCGGCCGAAAGCTCCGTGACTGCGCCACGACGTTCAGCCGCACCGCGAACGGTCACTCCAATCCTATCTGACCATTGCCGCCGAGTCAGACCAAGCGCTTCCGGCACTCCAAGCTTGATTTCAAGCGCAAGCTGGCGAAACCAGCCCTCCCCGATCTGCTCCAATGTCTGTGAAAATTCTTCGGCGTCGATTTTTTCAAGGCTCATAGACCCTCCTCCATTCGCATGGCTGCGGCCATCAAGATTCTCAACATCGCGTTCGGTGAGACGAAATGTCCGGCTCCGGCCGATAGGCGTGCGTGCCGACAAAACGACAATGCGCGTTTCATAGCGGCGGCGGGGCGGCGGGTCTCGCTGGACGAGTTGGAGGTATGGGTGCGGGGAAGGGGCGCCGGTCATGGCGACTCCTTGAGCAAGCTACCCAGCTCAGACGCCATCGGAGTGACGTCCGCCCGCATTACAATCCAATGACGTCTTAAATGGCCGAGCGCTGCCTCGTCGTCGCCATCGAGCAATGCCGCTTGGGCTTGCAGCCCGATAGCCATGATGAGGGAGATTTCGCGGATGAGGCCGCCACGCAGTTCGGCCGCGCGCGGCTCGCGCAGCTGAATTCAGCTGCGCGATTATCCTCTTGCGGATTTGGGCCGGGCGGCTATCTATTCGAACGTCAGCTGCGGAGCTAGACAACAAGCAAACAGCATCCCCGGACCCAATTTGCGCCGCCGCGCTCGCCGGGTTCGGCTTGTCTTGAGTCATCCGTCGGTGGACTCCTCGATTTGGAGGAGCTTGCGAAGAGCCGCGTCAGCGATCAAGTCGCCGGCCCCCTCGACCTTGACGGTCTTTAGACGTCCTGATTTGATAAAATTATACAGCGTCGAGCGCGCCAAATCCGATCTCTCGGCGGCGTCGTTGATGGAGTACATCCGTATTTCCGGATGGATACGGGAGGGCACAGTCGGCATGTGCTAGTCATCCTTGAGTTCACTTGGATGACTAGGCATATAGAACTATATTGATGGAATACTGGGTATTTAAGCATACTTAAATGCCCACACGTATAACCGGGCGTAGCTTGGCCTTGATTTGCGGTAGCGCCGTTCCGACGTACTTTCTCAGACCTTCATCAGCCGGCATACCTCTGATGGCTCCGTCCTTTTCAAGCCTGAGTGCTGCAGTCCGGCAGCTAATTCCGGATCGGCCTCAACAACGTATTCCTCTAGTTTCTCGTCCACCCAGGCGCGCCACTCTTTCAGCGGCTTGTTCCGGCCGCCGGCCGAGGCCCTTCGCCGGCGTAACAGTTCGTGGGCACAGTCGGGAATTCCAATCGTCGTGAATAGCGCGGCTGTTTCGGCCAGTAGCCTGCCGATCGTGGCGCGCACGTCGGGCGAGTAGTCCCTCACGTTCTCTTTTTTCCGTTCCATCATAAGGCCGGTCTCGATGTGATGACGGTCGCATGCCGACAAATATTGAATTTTCTCGATTACTTGCCGGCCAGCCCGCACGTACTCGTCGATTTGGTCCTCTAGCGACATGACCCTATTTGCAGACTTGGCAGCGTCCGCTAGCGCTTCGGCCCGCTCCTTACTCGACAGGATGTTGAGCGGGATTTCTCCAATACCCGACTCTGCGTCGGGCCGTGCGTCGAGCCATGGGTGTGGCCGCTGTAGCAGCTCCTCCGCAATTTGCGGCACTGCTTTCTTAGAATGTGCGTTTCTCACTTCAAGTTCGCCTTTCTCATTTTAATAACGTTCCCGGCGTCGCGCGGCTCGCAATAACTCGCCCATGCGTCCATTAGCCCGCGCCGCTTTTCGAGTGCATCGCCACGCCTGTAGCCTGTTCGACGCACCGCCAGTCGCGTGCGCCAGCGCCGCTCGGCGATCTCGCGCGGGAAGCTTGTTTCTTCGCCCGCCCAATCCCGGAAGGTCGATCTGAAATCCATGAGCCGTTGCCCCGGTACGAGCGCGCCAGCGTCGGATCGGATAATGGCCGCCGCCGCCGCTGGCCGGGAAATACAAGATCGCCGGTCCGGATCTCGACCATGCGTTCGACGATCTCCAGCGCGCGCGCCGATAGAGGAACACGATGCTCGCGCCCGGCCTTCATGCGGGAGGCAGGAATGACCCAGACCTGGGCGTCGATTTCGATCTCATCCACGTTGCAACCAAAACCTCGCCGGACTCGCCAGCCGTCAAGATCAGGAACTCGAGGGCAGAGCCGGGATGGATTTCGACTTCGCGCAACTTGCCGATGAATTCCGGAATTTCAGCATAGGGCATGGCTGCGTGGTGACCACGGGAAAGCTTTTGCCGCTTCGGCAAGATCAAGGCCAGGTGTCCGCGCCAGGCCGCCGGATTTTCGCCGGATCGAAGGCCGTTGGCTTTCGCGTAATCAAGCACCGCTTCGATCCGGCCGCGAAGCCGCGACGCGGTTTCTGGATCCGTGCCAAAGCGGTTGCAAGACGCCGAGTACGGCTTGTGTGTCGATCGCGTCGACCGGCTTATCGAGAATAGGCCCGCAATAATCATCGATCGTTGTGCGCCATTGCGCCGCGTGTACCTCGGAGCGCCATTCACGCCGCTTCGATTTTATGAGTTCATCGGCGCACTGGCCGAACGTTTTGCGCGCCGCCGCGGCTCCTGGTCGGCCTTCTTGGCGTCCAGCGGGTCAATGCCCTTGGCGAGCATGGAACGGTAGCCGGCGGCCTTCTCCCGCGCCTCGGCGAGGGTCACCGCGCGGCCGGACCGAACCCGGCTTCACGCTGCTTTCCGGCGAGGGAATAGAGGAACGTCCAGCGCCGGGAGGCGCCCGCGCCGGTTTTGGAAATTGTGAGATAGAGGTTGCCCCCGTCGGCGTGCGGCCCGGCTTTTTCATTGTCGCGACGGTCCGCGCTGTCAGTCTTTTAAGCTGCCTCGCCATGTTCCGCCTCATTCGCCTATCCTAAGCCATGTCCTAGTATCGAGCATTGGCTTGTGGCAACCAGCCTTGCACAGTTTTGCACAGAAAGGCAAGAATATCTTTTAGAATCAGCGCGCTTATTGGCCAGCCTTGCACACCCTTGAACACCGGCTGGCGGAGGTGGTCTCCGCGCAGCTCAAGGGGGCGGTGATGTCGGCGGCCTCCTTAGGACAAGGCGCGCCCAGCGACCAGGCGGTCAGCAATGCTCTGACAATCGTCTATTCGTCATACTGGGTTTAGGGGGCGTCGGCATTGTCCGCCCGCTGCAATAAACTGTCATCTTGTAATCGCGCATCCGGCCCAGCCGACCAGTCCAGGATAGAGTTCCCCCGTCACCATCATCCATTAATTATCTCCGCTATCCGTTTGAGGACGCGCAGATCACGGCCGGGAGTTCGGGGATCGAGGGCGCGCCAATCTCCCCCGCGGCGGAGCGAAGCGGGTTAGGCCTCGGTGCTGGCGGGCGCGCGCTCCTTGCCTGCGCCATCCTTGCGGGCTGGGCTCCCGTGCTTGGCGTTCTTTCTGAATTTTCTCATGATACGGTCGCGTCTAAGCCTGGAAAGATGATCGATGAACAAGACGCCATTCAAATGGTCGATCTCGTGCTGGAGACAGGTCGCCAAAATGCCGTCCGCCTCGAGCTCTCGGGCGCGGCCATCGCGATCGAGGTAGCGGGCGCGCACGCGGGTCGGCCGCTCGACGTCCTCGAAAACGTCCGGAATCTCTACAAACAGCCCTCCTGACAGGTCGAAAGCTCCGCCGAAGCCCAGAGAATTTCTGGATTAGCGAGACAAAGCGGCTGTGGCGCGGCGGCTTCGTCGGTGCGTTTGGCCACGTCGAGAACGATCACTCGCTGTTGCACGGCGATCTGAATAGCCGCGAGGCCGACGCCGGGCGCGGCATACATGGTCTCGAGCATATCGTCCATCAGCGCGCGGACGCCCTCGTTGACCTCGGGCACCGGCGCGCCCACAAGGCGCAGACGCGAATCGGGGAGGGTGATTATGGTCCGTAAAGGCATGTGCGAGGAGATAATACGAGCGCCGCGCGAGGTCAATTTAGCGCAGCTCCGGCGCAACGCCCTGCTTTGTCCGATTCCGGATGACCCGCTAGTTGCGTATCCGCCCGTCTTGCGGGATCCGGAACCATTTTTCCTCAAGGATCGTCCCGTCCTCTTTCCTCAAAAAAAATAAAATAAAAACAAGGACCTAAAGTCCTATCCAGTTTTCCAAAAAAAACCGGACAGGCCCTCTTGCTTTTTGTGCACCGCACGTGCATATTGTTGCGGTGCGGCAAGCCTCTTGCCGCCGATGCCCTCCTTGGGTGTTTCCTCCCTAGACTTGGCCGCTTGGGCAACGCAAGCGGCCTCCTTTTTTGGTCCATTTTCCACTGCCGTTATGCTGATCTGTCGTTTGGTCGCGGGTGCTTGCTGGCATCGCCCGCGTGGCTGGTCGGAATGAGCGCCCAGGCTCCGGATCCGGGACGCGCTCTGAAGACGCCGATCACCGCCCCCGGCCTCTTGAATGACCGGGTCGTGCCGTTCCTTGATGAAAAGGAAGTGAAGCTCTCCCGTTTCCGAACTGGTCGCGGCACCGGATATTGCGGTAATCCCGGGCATCACGAATACGAGCTCTATTTCGCGGTGGAAGATATTGACCATTCCAGGACCAAGACGAAGAGCCCGCAAACGAATTGCATCGCTGAGCGCTTCCACAAGACAGTCCTCGACGAGTTCTATCGCATCGCCTTCCGAAAGAGGCTCTTTGCGTCGACCGAGGATTTGCAGGACGACCTCGATCTATGGGTCAAAGCTACAACAAGGAGAGACCGCATCAAGGCCGCCGGTGCTTCGGCAAGACGCCGCTGCAAACATTCCTTGACGGCATCCCGATTGCGAGGGAAAAAATGATCCCTGCCTGACCACCATCGGCACTGAACATGCCACCTCCAAAAGGACACTGTCTGTAAGATCGAGTACAAGCTACATCACCTTACATACGGTCCGGGGTCTGTGACCCGGCAACCAGAATCCTCATGCACGAGGCGTTGACCCGGGTTGAATGCGACCCACCCGAAACGCGGGCAGCGTAAGCTCCCAATGACGAAGACGGTCACATCGCGCAGATTTGTGCCCCCCTCCGGAAGATGCCATCGGTGGCGTTGCGCCAAATTGCGATCAACAGTCTGCGCGCCATGGCACCGTTGGCGATGCGGCGAGCGCGCTCTTGCAAATTTCCGACACTTTCCCGGAACCAGCATGCCAAGCTGCCGTCTTGGTGATAACGCAGCCAGAGCCAGGCGAACTGGATGAGCGTCTTGCGCGCCCTCGCAGTGCCGTTTCGCTGATCCGCCGATCGCGATCCATTCCGCCGCTCTGGAAGGTGTCAAGGCCGAGATAACTGGCGATTTGCTGGCGGTTCTCGAACGAGCGATAGAACACTTCGCGTCAGAACCGCGGCGAAATTGTCGCCGATGCCCTGCGGATTTCGCCGCAGAGCCTGGATCGTTCGGCTGGCCGTATCGTCTTGCGACTGGAGCGCCTGCTCGCGTTCGGCTTCCACCTCGCGGATCATCTCCAGGGTCATCACGAGGCGGCGATGCAAACGGTTCACCTCGGCGCGTAGAAGGGGCCGTCGGGTGCCCGTC